>NZ_CP010429.1:2923333-4385000 GCF_000974425.1 Spirosoma radiotolerans | reverse complement strand
TACGGGGAGTACCCGGGTGAAATAGAACCTGAAACCAGGCGCTTACAAGCGGTTGGAGCTGGCAGTGTCCAGTGACAGCGTGCCTTTTGCATAATGAGCCTACGAGTAACCGTCACTGGCGAGGTTAAGTACGTGGACGTACGGATCCGAAGCGAAAGCGAGTCTGAACAGGGCGCTTAGTCAGTGGGGGTTGACGCGAAACTTGGTGATCTATCCCTGGCCAGGCTGAAGGGGTGGTAACACACCGTGGAGGGCCGAACCGATAAGCGTTGAAAAGCTTCCGGATGAGCTGGGGATAGGGGTGAAAGGCCAATCAAACTGAGAAATAGCTCGTACTCTCCGAAATGTTTTTAGGAACAGCGTTACGTGTTACTGTCTGTGAGGTAGAGCGACCAACAGGATGCGGGGGAGTCACATCCTACCAACTTCTGATGAACTCCGAATGCGCAGAGAGGTGCGTGGCAGTGAGGGGCAGGGTGCTAAGGTCCTGCTCCGAGAGGGGAACAACCCAGACCATCATCTAAGGTCCCCAAGTGTGTGCTAAGTTGAACAAAGGCGGTCCGGCTGCTGAGACAGCCAGGAGGTTAGCTTGGAAGCAGCTATTCCTTTAAAGAGTGCGTAACAGCTCACTGGTCGAGCGGGGCGGGCGTCGATAATAAACGGGCATCAAGCACATCACCGAAGATATGGACATACGCAGGAGCGTATTGTGGTAGGAGAGCATTCCATGGGGGGCGAAGTTGTCGCGTGAGCGATGGTGGACCGCATGGAAAAGCAAATGTAGGCATAAGTAACGAGAATGAGGATGAGAACTCCTCACACCGAAAAGCTAAGGTTTCCTCCGCGATGGCAGTCATCGGAGGGTTAGTCGGGGTCTAAGGAGCAGGCGAAGGCCGGGCTTTGAGGGGGAGTGGGTTAATATTCCCACACTATCCACGCAGGAGAGGCCATGACGGAGTGCCGGAGAGTTTACGTCCTGACGGAATAGGGCGTTGAGATGAGGCTTCGGCTGAGTCGAAGACTTGAAGGGGCTTCCAAGAAAAGTGGCTGATCGTTAAGCGTGTGGATACCCGTACCGTAAACCGACACAGGTAGCTGGGAAGAATATTCTAAGGTGCGCGAAAGAATCATGGTTAAGGAACTCGGCAAAATTACCCTGTAACTTCGGGATAAGGGGGGCCTACTCAGCGATGGGAGGCTGCAGAGAAGACGCCCAGGCGACTGTTTACCAAAAACACAGGACTCTGCCAAAATGAAAGTTGACGCATAGGGTCTGACACCTGCCCGGTGCTGGAAGGTTAAGGGGGGAGCTTAGTCGCAAGGCGAAGGTTTGAACTGAAGCCCCAGTAAACGGCGGCCGTAACTATAACGGTCCTAAGGTAGCGAAATTCCTTGTCGGGTAAGTTCCGACCTGCACGAATGGTGTAACGATCTGGGCACTGTCTCAACCATGAGTTCGGTGAAATTGTAGTAGCGGTGAAGATGCCGCTTACCCGCCACGGGACGGAAAGACCCCGTGCACCTTTACTACAGCTTAACATTGAATGCCGGTCAGTCATGTGTAGGATAGGCGGGAGGAGTTGAAGGGGTGTCGCCAGGCATCCTGGATCCAACCTTGAAATACCGCCCTTGGCTTACTGGCGTTCTAACCCTGTGATGGGGGACGTTGTTTGGTGGGTAGTTTGACTGGGGTGGTCACCTCCGAAAGGGTAACGGAGGTTTCCCAAGGTTGGCTCATACCGGACGGTAATCGGTAGGGGAGTGCAATAGCAGAAGCCAGCTTGACAGTGAGGCCCACAAGCCGATCTGGGACGAAAGTCGGGTATAGTGATCCGGTGGTTCCGCATGGAAGGGCCATCGCTCAAAGGATAAAAGGTACGCCGGGGATAACAGGCTGATCTCCCCCAAGAGCTCACATCGACGGGGAGGTTTGGCACCTCGATGTCGGCTCGTCACATCCTGGGGCTGGAGAAGGTTCCAAGGGTTCGGCTGTTCGCCGATTAAAGTGGCACGCGAGCTGGGTTCAGAACGTCGTGAGACAGTTCGGTCCCTATCTGTGGTGGGCGTGGGAATACTGACGGGATCTGTCCTTAGTACGAGAGGACCGGGATGGACTCACCGCTGGCGGATCAGTTATCATGCCGGTGGTATGGCTGAGTAGCTACGTGGGGATCAGATAAGCGCTGAAAGCATCTAAGTGCGAAACTGGCCTGAAGATGAGTGTTCCGGTATAAAGGGGTGTTGGAGACGACGACGTGGATAGGCGGCAGGTGTCAGGGGTGAGAGCCTTTTAGCTGAGCCGTACTAATGGCCCCGGACGCGTGTTTAGGTTTTGGCTGTATTCGGAAGTTGATGGACGGTATTCTCTTGGGCCTTGCATCCAAGTCTCTCTCTGTAGGAAAAAAGACATACGATATTGACTGGTAGCAGTCGAAAGAGTCAATTAGGTTGGTGTAGTTTAGGCGGGTGTTCACCTCTTCCATTTCGAACAGAGTCGTTAAGCCCCGTACTGCCGATGGTACTGCTGTCACAAGCGGGAGAGTAGGAAGATGCCACCTATTGAAACCAAGCGAAAGCCTGTCCCAAAAGGACAGGCTTTTTGCGTTCGATAAGGTTTTGATTGGTAGATTAATTGTTAGATCGACTTTTAGTATATTAGATCTTTCATCTCTTCCTGCTTTATAGATGGCTATTTATAAACTTCAAATCAATGGGCGTAGTTACCAGGCCGATGTTGAACCTGATACCCCTTTGTTGTGGGTGCTCCGCGATAATTTCGGGCTGGTTGGCACGAAATATGGTTGTGGCATCGCCCAATGTGGCGCTTGTACCATACATCTGAACGGGGAGGCAACCCGTGCCTGCGTACTACCCGTTTCGGCAGTAGGTAAATCCAAAGTAACGACAATCGAAGGCTTATCGGCTACAGGAAACCATCCCGTTCAACAGGCATGGGATAAAATGGATGTGCCCCAGTGTGGCTACTGCCAGGCTGGTCAGATTATGACGGCGGCTGCGCTACTGAAGCGTAATCCTAGACCGTCACAATCCGAAATCGATGATACGATGACTGGTAACCTTTGCCGTTGCGGCACGTACCACCGCATTCGGGAAGCCGTAAAACTAGCCTCTATGTCAACTACTCCAGCGGGAGCAACTAAATCCTCAAAAACGAGATAGCGATGCAAATATTAGCGAATTCGAGCCGGAGAAACTTTCTGAAGATCGTGGCAACGGCTGGTGGAGGACTTGTACTAGGGTTTAACTGGGCCGACTCTGAAGCTTCAGCCACATCCGCAACCCATTTTGCCCCTGCAGCTGTTGATTTTAATAGCTATCTGTCTATTAGCCCGCAGGGAGTCGTTACCATACTATCCCCAAACCCTGAAGTAGGGCAAGGTATAAAAACCGCTTTTCCAATCATTGTAGCCGAAGAGCTAGATGCCGATTGGACGAAGGTTGTCGTTGAGCAAGCGCCACTTGACACGAAAAAATTTGAACGTCAGGTTGCTGGTGGGAGTGGCTCTATTCCCCATTCTTGGGAGCGCTTACGCAAAGCAGGGGCTACGGCCCGCCAAATGTTAGTGGAAGCAGGAGCAAAGCGGTGGAACGTTCCCACAGCGGAGTGCACAACCAGTACTGGGTTTGTGCTTCATTCATCGAGTGGCCGGAAACTGAGTTATGGAGAACTAGCCACTGAAGCGTCTCAACTGTCTGTCCCGAATAACGTGAAGTTGAAGGCTGTTAAAGACTTCAAACTTATTGGGAGTTCAATAAAGAACGTCGATAATCCTAAGATTATCACCGGAAAGCCGTTGTTTGGCCTTGATTTTTATCGCGAGGGAATGTTATTCGCTATGATTCAGCGTCCAGCATTTGGCTATAAGTTGAAGTCGCTGAACGCTGACGCGGCAAAAGCTATGTCAGGCATTGTCAATGTGGTAACGTTTGAAAATAGCGTAGCTGTAGTTGGGAAGTCGACCTGGCAAGTGAAAAAAGCCAAAGATGCGCTTAAAATCGAATGGGAGAAAGCAGATGCTTTAGAAAGCACGGCCGATCACAATCGGATATTTAAAGAATTACTGGATGGTTCAGGCGCAACGGTGCGCCGGAAAGATGGTGACGTTGATGCGGCATTCAAAAATGCCGCTAAGGTAGTCAAGGCGGAGTACCAATGCCCTTTCCTGCCGCATAACCCACTGGAACCAATGAACTTTTTCGCCCATGTCAGACCAGATGGGGCCGAATTAGTCGGACCTACCCAGACTCCCGAACTGGCTCGCAACGAAACGGCCAAATTACTTGGGATTACTCCTGATAAAGTATCTGTTCAGCTTACCCGCATGGGTGGCGGATTTGGCCGTCGGTTAAAAGCCGATTATGTTGTTGAAGCCGTCCAAGTGTCTAAGTTGGTGAATGCGCCAGTGAAAGTGATCTGGAGCCGTGAAGATGACATGACTGGCGGAAGCTATCGTCCGGCTGTTCGCTACCGGTTCGAAGCTGCTTTGGATGCCCAGGGCAATATGGTTGGGTATAAACTTAGGGGCGCTAGTATCAACGCGGGTAATTCAACAAGAGAAGATAACTTTCCGGCGGGGGCTGTCGATAATTTGCTGATCGATAGTGTAGACCATAAATCGCCGATTACAACCGGCCCTTGGCGGGCACCCATCACGAACTTCCTGGCTTTCGCGGAACAGTCGTTTATGGACGAAGTGGCTCAGGCGGCAGGTAAAGATCCCGTTCAGTTTAGATTAGAGCTACTGGATAAGGCAAAGCAAAAGCCGGCGGGAGCCATTAAGTACGACATTGATCGCATGAAGGGCGTTATTAATCTGGCTGTTGAAAAATCAGGTTGGGGTAAAAAGAAAGATGCCAACGGGAAGCCCGTAGCGCAAGGCTTTAGCGTTTACTTTTCCCACCGTTCTTACGTAGCTCAGGTAGGCGAAGTAGCTGTTGTGAAGGGAAAACCAGTCCTGCAGAAAGTATATTCAGCCGCCGATTGTGGCGTCATTATTAACCAAAGCGGATCGCAGCAGCAAGTGAGGGGTTGCATCGTCGATGGTATTGGGCATGCCATGTATGGCAATATTACATTTAAAGACGGCGTGCCTGAGCAAAAAAACTTTAATGAATACCGACTGATCCGACTTAATGAGATTCCCGAAATTGATGTCCATTTTGTCCAGAACGAAATAGATCCAACCGGTTTAGGAGAGCCCTCGCTTCCGCCAGCAGGAGGAGCCGTCGCCAATGCTATTTATAAAGCAACGGGTAAACGATTGAGGAGTCAGCCATTTGTGGAACAGGAAGAATTTAAAAGCGTTTCCTAATGGACTGGCTTACAATAAGAACCTGGTTAAATAAAACGATAAATAATTAGGTATAACCTCACCTTACTACTTTATTCTATGTATGCTCGCGTGATTCAATTTCCTCTAAAGGCCGAAAGTATTACTGAAGCCATAAACTATTTTCAGGATACGGTTGGACCAGCTCTAAAGGAACTTGATGGATTTAAGAATAGTCGTATGCTGACTAACTCAACGACCAATCAAGGGCTCATGGTAACCATATGGGCGTCGGAAGCGCAACGGCAAGCCGCCGAATCCAGCGGATTTCTGAGCGATATACTTAAGCATATGAGTAGCTATTTTGATGGACCGCCAAGCGTCGATTACTATGAAGTGAACGTTCAGGTAGCCTAAAAAAACAGGGGCCAGATGAAAGTCTGGCCCCTGTTTTTTTAGGCCTTTCTTACTGCATCGCAATGACCCGGCTTGCCTCGTTTTGGGGAGCGGTTGATAGGTTTAATTCTTTCCGTATACTGCCTTCTTTCGAGACCACTTCTAATGTATACTGACCATCACTTAACTCATCGACATTTAATTTTACGGCATATTTCGATTCTTTTTTGCCGATGTTTTGCCGGAATAAAATCTCATTGTCTTTGCTTCGGAGCAGAACAAGAACAGGCACATCAGTAGCCTTTTGAACGGCTACCCGTATTTGCTTGTCAATCGTGACATAGGCGCTGGCATCGAAAGATAATGCTTTAGGATTAGTTGGATTTGTTAACGTCGTGGCACTCAAAAGAAGAGATACGGCTAAATTGCTCATTAGTGAAAACATGGTAGTAGTTGTTTAGTATTAATTAGTTGTTTACTGTTCACACTCAATAAGCCAAACGACGTGCCAATTGTATTTATCCACTGAATATCAATGGATTAGCTGTGATTTTGTGCACTTTTTATGTCCGTAACTGGACATATGCTGTTCACTTGCGGACAAAATCAGAAGGTGATTGGATAAATGAAATATCTGGCCTTATTTTACCAATTCAGTAAAATAAGGCCAGCCTTATCTTTTCGTTTCTGTATTCGAAAGAAATTCATTCCAATAAATATGATTAATGTCAATAGGCTCAGGAATCTTATGTTTGTATGCCTCGTGTCGGGGGTAGGTCTCGGCGCTTGCCAAAGCGATAAGGCCAAACAGGAAAACGGCGAAAAAACCAGTTCAGCCAGTGATTCAGCAGACAGTACACAGGCGCTCTCTAAGCCGTTAGTGAGCCATATCTATACGGCCGATCCATCAGCTCACGTTTTTAACGGCAAAATTTATATCTATCCCTCTCACGACATTGACGCTGGTGTAAAAGAAGACGATGAGGGTGCCCACTTTGCTATGCGCGATTACCACATTCTATCAATGGATAGTATCAATGGGAGCGTTACGGATCATGGTGTAGGGCTGGATATCAAAGACATTCCCTGGGCAGGGCGCCAATTATGGGCACCCGATGCGGCTTATAAAAATGGTACTTACTACCTGTACTTTCCCGTCAAGGATAAGAAGGATGTGTTTCGCATGGGTGTCGCTACCAGTAAATCGCCAAGCGGCCCCTTTAAAGCTGAACCGACGCCAATAGAAGGTAGCTTCAGTATAGATCCGGCTGTTTTTACGGATACCGACGGCCAGTCCTACATGTATTTCGGGGGGATCTGGGGTGGTCAGTTACAACGTTGGGCTACCGGTAAGTACGCAGCCAATGGCTCTAAAACAGATTCGGGCAACGATAAAGAGCCCGCCTTATCGCCGAAAGTAGCGCGAATGAGCAAAGATATGCTGCACTTCGACGCTCCTGCGAAAGACCTGAAAATCCTGGACAAGGAAGGAAAACCACTGCTGACGGGTGATCATGACCGACGGTTTTTTGAAGGGGGCTGGATGCATAAATACAATGGTAAATATTACTTCTCTTATTCAACCGGCGACACGCATTATCTAGCCTATGCCATTGGTAATTCGCCGGAGGGGCCATTTACGTACCAGGGAGTTTTTATGACGCCCGTGAAAGGCTGGACAACCCACCACTCAATTGTGGAGTTTAAGGGCCGATGGTATATTTTTTACCACGATACCGAATTATCGGGTAAAACGCACTTACGCAATATCAAGGTCGCTGAGCTGGTACACAAGGCCGACGGAACCATTGAGCCCATTAATCCGTATCCTGCTAAGAAAATGTAAGCACATAGTCCTCAAGGTATGTGTTAAGTTTGTAGCCTGAATCGAGTACTCAACCGAATTCAGGCTACTGTTATATCTGTATCAAATTAAGTATGTCAAGCATTATTCAACCCGTACGGGTACTTGTTGTTGGCTGTGGTAACATGGGCGCATCGCACGCTATAGCGTATCAGGCAACAGACGGATTCGAAATTTGTGGTATTGTCTCGACCGGAAACAGTAAAGTCGTTCTGAATGAACGCCTGGGTGGTGGGTACACCTTATTCAGCGACTATGCAACGGCCTTAGCGGAGACCAAACCCGACGCTGTGTGTATCTCGACCTATCCGGATACTCACGAAGCTTTTGCCTTGATGGCCTTCGAGCAGGGGTGTCACGTATTCATGGAAAAACCCATTGCGGACACCGTTGAAGGGGCAAAGCGCGTAATGGCAGCGGCTCAGAAAGCAAATAAGAAACTCGTTGTCGGCTATATTTTGCGGCATCATCCGTCCTGGGCTAAATTCGTTGAGGTAGCTCAGGGATTAGGCAAACCTCTGGTGATGCGTATGAACCTCAATCAGCAGAGTCACGGCACTATGTGGACTGTTCACCGGAATCTGATGAAAAGCCTTAGCCCTATTGTCGACTGTGGTGTACATTATATCGATGTCATGTGCCAGATGACCCGCTCGAAACCAGTGCAGGTCAATGCCATTGGCGCTCGTTTGACCAATGATATTCCCGTTGGTAATTACAACTATGGCCAGTTGCAGATTCGATTTGAAGATGGTTCTGTGGGCTGGTACGAAGCGGGGTGGGGCCCCATGATGAGCGAAACGGCTTTCTTTGTAAAAGATGTAATTGGGCCAGACGGCTGCGTGTCTATCGTCGCTAAAAACGCCGGTGCTGCCGGCAAGTCGGATAACGTCGATTCACATACCAAAACTGAATCCTTACGCGTGCACCGGGCCGCGCTCGACGCAAACGATCAATTTGTTGAATCCGATACCTGGATCGATATGCAGGATGAGCCGGATCATCAGGAACTCTGTAACCGCGAACAACGGTATTTTCTGGAGTCTATTCGGGAAGATCGCGACCTGACGGATCACATGCAGGATGCCGTGAGCAGTCTTGAAATCGCCTTTGCCTGTGATGAATCCGTTCGGACGGGGCAGCCGGTTATGTTATAATTTACCCTAAAAACAGAAAGGCGTGCTAGGGATTAAGACCCTAGCACGCCTTTCTGTTTTTTAAAGACTATACGTATCGTTCGGTAATATGTCGGGCACGTTCGGCTGTCTCAATCAATAAGGGGTGACGCGGCTGACTTAAGGCTGTCTCCAACTCAGCAATTGTATCTTTAAAAAGCAAGTTGACCGGAATCTCATGCGATTCCTGTTTGCTCTTGATGTACATTAACGAGGGCAGCACTGTACCGGAAGCGGCCAGGTCATTATACTGCTGTTTCGCGGCAATGAATTCTTCATCAGTAGGGCCAAATGAAACGACCCGCTCGGGCAACGGATTGGCTTTACGGGCGGCAAGTTGTGCATCCAGCAATGCCAGCAGGTGTTTCAAATGGAACGTGTCTTTCCCCGTCCGAATGCGTTCCCGTAGCGACTGGCGAATGAGGTACGTAAGCGAATTCGATAAGTTCAACCCAATTTCAGCCATCTGTTTGAAGATCAGCGAGGAGGGTGACATGCCTGGAATAGTGTTTGGATCATGCAGGAGCACATCTCCAGCAGGAGTCAGGAACCCATCAATCCGTGAATAGACGTTGATACCCAACCGGCTGAATACCTCCGCTACCGCCAACTGAATCTTACGATTGTTTTCCAGACTTGTCTCTACGGGTATCCGCTTTTTGGTTGTATTCAGCTTATACTTCGATTCGAAATCGAAGCTTGTTACATTATAGATCTCCGTAGGAGGCAAAGCAATGGCAATCTGGTCGTCGTCCTGAATAACGCCACAGGAAAACTCCTGACCAGTAATAAATTCTTCGAACAGCACTTCGTCTTCGGCGTTCAACGAAGCTAGCGACACTGGCTGGCCCTGCCGGGCAATTGCGTCCAGCTTCGTAACGAAATCGGCCGGGTGTTTGATTACGTCGCCTGTTTGCTCAATGACAACTGGAAAACTAATGCCTGAGTCTAAACTGACCATTTTCTGAGCCAGTTCTTTTTTTTCATCAGTTGACAGGGCTGACCACTCACTTAGCCTGCTCCAGCCATCTGGTTGTACGCTCATGGTGAAGAAACATTGCTCCACAGAACGGCAAAACAAAGCCAGGTCCGCTTCACGAACGATAGCGACACCAATGGATGAACCCTGATGAGGAGCTTTGACAACAATCGGCAGGCCCAGGTGATCGACTAGAGATTGAAAAAACTGGGCTTTATCAGCCTGTTCGTAGGCATCCCGGCTAATGGTAGCCGTTTTTTTCTGTTGGCCATTCGCCAGTGCAATCAGCTCGTTTTGCAGGATCTTGTTAATACCCACTGCCGACCCAAGCAGCCCTGGCCCTGTGTAAGGCACCTTGTACCATTCTAAGAGGCCCTGAATGGCACCGTCTTCGCAGTCGGGGCCGTGCATAGCCAGAAAGGCCATGTCGAAATGGTTTCGAAACTGTTCCGGGCGTAATTCGGGTAATGTAGCATCAAGTGCATCAGGCGCCAGTGACTCATCGTATACTGAAAAGCCAGAGTTATCCTGTGGTAAGGCATCGCGCAGCGATGGTGATTGCAGAAATTCAGGAGATACAAGCCGAAACCGTCCGCGTCCATCCACAAACACCAGAACCGGCTCGAACAACCCTTTATCTAAATTAGCCAGGGCAGTACGCCCACCGGCAAACGAGACCTCCCGCTCCCGCGCTGGTCCACCGAAGAAAATGCCTATTTTCACTGAATTGAGGAATGATACGAATTGCAAAGAAACAAAAAAACGCCTGATTCGGCGTTTTGATGGCAAGAAACACAGGCGTTGCGAATGCGTTTCTTAACTAAAATTGAGTATATACGTCGCGACAGAGCCTGTTTTATTAAAACGCAGGAGTGATATTCACGGCTTCAACTTTTGTAATTTCGGGTACAGCTTTCAGAATCGCTTCTTCCAGACCACCTTTGAAGGTCATGGCTGACATAGGACAGGAACCACAGGAGCCCATCAGTTCGAGTCGAACAGTTTTGTCGTCTGTAACTTCCAATATTTTCACATTGCCGCCATCGGCTGCCAGATAGGGCCGCATACTGTCAAGAGCCCGTTCTATTTTACTTATCAGCTGGTCGTTATTGACTACCGTCTCCATTGATTGATTGATTTACGGTAAATTTATACTTTCTGCGTCGTTTATGCAACCTGAACACGCTCAGTACGGTCGAGGCTGGCGTTGCGGATCGCTACTTGCTGAGCAAGTGCCTCAGCGGTTGCCTGAAAGGCTTCTGTCGCAATGGGTTCACCGGCACTAATTGCTGGTCGGCCCTCATCGCCCGCTTCACGGATGCTCTGCACCAACGGAATCTGACCCAGCATTGGTACATCGAACTGATCAGCCAAAAGCTGCCCGCCACCCTTACCAAATATATAATACTTGTGGTCGGGCAATTCGGCCGGGGTGAAATACGACATGTTTTCGATCACACCCAGCACGGGTACGTTGATTTGAGGCTGACGGAACATAGACAACCCTTTCGTTGCGTCGGCCAAGGCCACTTTCTGGGGCGTTGTCACGATGATAGCGCCCGTAACCGGCACTGTCTGCACAAGCGTTAGGTGAATGTCACCGGTACCTGGCGGGAGGTCAATGAGCAGATAATCCAATTCGCCCCAGTCTGCGTCTGAAAAAAACTGTTGCAAAGCGCGGCCTGCCATAGTACCCCGCCAGATTACAGCCTGGCCTGGCGCAACCAATAAGCCCATCGACAACATTTTGATACCGAACTGTTGAATAGGCTCCATGCGTGTTTGACCATCTACCTGGAAAATTCGCGGCTGAATGTTCTCAGCGCCGAACATCGTTGGCATGGAAGGACCATAAATGTCCGCGTCGATGATGCCAACTTTCGCGCCGGATTTGTGCAGCGCAATCGCCAGATTCGCCGTTACTGTAGACTTTCCAACCCCGCCCTTCCCCGACGAAACGGCAATGATGTTTTTGACACCCGGTAATGTAGGTGCATTCACGCGTGTCGAAGTTACGTCCGACGTCATGTCAATCGTAACCTGAATGTCGGCACCTATGTGGGTATAAATGGCGTCTTCGCACCGCTTGCGAATAACTTCCTTGAGCGGACAGGCTGGTGTTGTCAGCACAACGGTGAAACGCACGGAACCAATGCCCAGCACAACGTCTTTCACCATGTTCAGCGAAACGATGTCGCGTTTTAAATCGGGTTCTTCAACGGTGCTCAATGCCCGTAGAACAGCTTCTGTAGATAATCGGTAATCAGACATATAAATGGGAAAAAGAAGAGGGAAGAAGGAAGGGTAATCTTAGGCGAACTCTTTTTCGCCCTCCTGCCGTTCAACCGATTCTCCCTGTTTTAAACGACTTCGCACCTCTGCCAGTTCCGCTGACACGTCTGCGTGTTTAGCGATAGCTTCCAGTTGTACCATTAATTTAGTCAGAAACTGAAAATGCGCCGGGCTATCGGTTCCATAAAGCGGTCGATGCGCTAACGACTTCGTAATTTGTGACCATTCAGCCATAAAGTTACGAAGTTCGACATCAAACGCGCACTCCGTAAATTTGGCAAAAAGGTAGTCGTGAGCCTGCGCATTGGGGTGAATCATATCGGCTTCGTAAAACCGATAATCGCGGAGATCATCCATCATGAACTCATAAGCCGGGAAGTAAGACACCCAATCGTTCCAGGTGGTCAACTCGTGCGTCAGTACCCGTAATGTGGACTTACTGACACTATTGAGGGGTAATGTGTCGCGGGTGTGGCGAACCGGGCTAACCGTCAGCAATACGTTTAGTTTCGGGTTTGCTTTATGCACTGTTTTTAATAAGTGCGCCAGCTCGTCGCGTAAATGGTCGATCTGATACAGATATTTCTCGAACAGTGAGCCGGGCATTTTATGGCAGTTAGCGACTACTTTACCCGTTTTAATGTGCCGGTAGACAACGGCAGAGCCGAGCGTAATAAAGAGAAAGTCAGCCTTGCGAATAGCATCGGCGGTGTGCGTCAGGCAGGCCGTCAGCTTATCACGTAGTTCAGCCTGGCTTTTGGCCCAAAGCGATGAATGGAAATCATAATGAAACCATGCGCCATTGCGCTCAACATAGCTGTCCTCATCGGGAGAAACACCCCGCAGGGCCATCGTTACTAATTTGGCGATGGAGACCGGATTGAAGATCGTTCCGAATGGATTGATCAGCACCGGCAATTTGTAATCAGTCAACCGACGTCCCATAACGTCGGCAAAGCACGATCCAATGGTAACGATCCGGCTGTTAAGACCCATGCGGTGGGGTAGCGATTCGGGCGAAAATTCGGTATGAAACTGCATACTTTATCAACAAAAAAACGGACCGTTTAAGTCCGTTTGAAGAAAAATATTGCTAAGTACAATACTCTGATTATTAGGAGATAAGCAATGAAACCAA
Source organism: Spirosoma radiotolerans (assembly GCF_000974425.1). NCBI lineage: Bacteria > Pseudomonadati > Bacteroidota > Cytophagia > Cytophagales > Cytophagaceae > Spirosoma > Spirosoma radiotolerans. The sequence goes on along the minus strand of NZ_CP010429.1, from coordinate 4,371,865 downwards.
CGTTTCGTTACTGATTGATTCATCGAATATTGCTTGTACTGGAATACGAAATCCGGCTACAGTTTTCGACTCAATCGCTTGTTGAATTCTTAGTGTATGCTCCAGTGCAAATGCTTGTACATCGTCATCTAAGGAGTACTGCTCAACAAGTTGTTTGCGGGGATCTACAATCCAGTATTCCCGGACATTGTGAGCTGCATAATCGTTGAATTTGACCCCTCTGTCAATTTTTTCTGTGCTTTTTGAAAGAACTTCAATCACGAAATCAGGGGCAGGGAATTGCATCATTTCGCCTTCAAATCCACGCGCACGATCTGTTGTCCAGAAGCAGACATCCGGCTCATAGTCATTTCGTGTGAGTGAGATCATGGCTTTTTCAGAAGCTACCCGGCCCAGTTTTTGTTTTATTACGTAGGTACTCAATAATCGATACAAATTACCAGTGGCTACCCAGTGTCGTTCTTTTGCGGGTGATTGCATAATGATCGCCCCGTTTATAAACTCCGCTTTGTGATCTTCATTTATCCACTCATAAAAATCTTGCCGTTGCCGGGCTTCGTCACGTAAAGCGATTTCAGCCTGTTGCATCAGGATTTTTATATTTGGAGCTTCTAAAAGTTGTTCAAGATCAAGAGCAGCCATATTTCAGTTATTTAACTCAAATATAACAAAAAACCGACCTGCCGCGAGACAGGTCGGTTTGTCAAAAAATAGCCCAGCCTATTCAGCCGAAACTACTTCGAATTTCACTTTGTGCTTCACATCCTTATGCAGGTCAAGCGAAGCTTCGTAGGTACCAAGAACTTTAACATCTTCAACCGTAATTTTCTTCCGGTCGATGTCAAAGCCTTTCTCACGCAGCGCTTCGGCTACCTGGGTGTTGGTCACCCGGCCAAAAATCTTGCCGCTGTCACCTGCTTTCGCTGGAATGGTCAACGTCATATCACCGATACCATCTGCAATGGTTTGAGCTTCGGTTTTGATTTTTTCGGCTTTGTGAGCCGCCTGACGAATATTTTCAGCAACGATCTTCTTATTAGAATCGGTTGCCATCATGGCAAATCCCTGAGGAATCAGGTAATTGCGACCGTAACCGGGCTTCACCGCAACGGTGTCGTTCTTATAGCCCAGGCCGGCAATATCGGTTTTTAAAATGATATCCATTTTTTGAAAAAGGTTTCGGTTTACAGTATTCGGTTCACGGTTAGCTGGCGCACTAGTATGCTGGCGTCAGCTAACTGTAAATCATAAACCGTAAACTATTTTAGTGAATCGCCCACGTAAGGCAGGATGGCCAGATGACGAGCGCGTTTGACAGCCTGGGCCACTTTGCGCTGGTTTTTCAGGGTTGTTCCGGTTAACCGCCGAGGCAGGATTTTACCTTGCTCGTTCAGCAGTTTCAGCAGGAAGTTGCCGTCCTTGTAGTCGATGTATTTGATACCGGCTTTCTTGAAGCGGTCGTATTTTTTGCGATTCTCGGTTTTCGAGACGGATTCGTTTTGCAAGCTCATGATTACTTGGCCTCTCCGGCGTTTTCGGTTTGTTTTTTCTTACCCACTAAGCCATTGCGCTTACGGTCGTTGTAGGCAACAGCGTGCTTGTCGAGCGAAACCGTCAGGTGACGAATGATGCGCTCGTCACGGAGATACTCAGTGTTGAGTTTCTCGATGATCGTGCCGGGGGCCTTAAACTCGAAGAGTTGGTAGTAACCCGTGTTCTTATGCTGAATTGGATAGGCCAGCTTGCGCAGACCCATGTGGTCTTCATGGACCAGTTCCGCACCGTTATCGGTCAGCACTTTGCGAAACTTGTCAACGGCGTCCTTCATCTGAGCATCAGATAAAACGGGAGTTAAAATGAACACCGTTTCGTAGTTATTAGGAAACATTTTTTTGTAATTTGTTTGAAATGAGGGCGCAAAGGTAGGAAATAAAACGATAGTTGCAAAGCTAGATCGCTGAATAATAGTTAATGAGCCCTAAAAAGAGAGTGCCGATCTCCGCCGGAGATCGGCACCATTACTTGTTTTAAGATGCCTTGTTGCTACCTACCTGATTGTGAATTCACCATCACCGATTCGGAAGCCTTCGCAATACACTTCTACCGTGTGTTTGCCTTCTTTAAAGGGTTGACCACCGCGGCCGTAGAAGAAATCAAGCCGTTGCCGAGTATTGTCAAACGTAAACTTTTGCATGGCTGTGTAAATCATGCCCTGGTTATTGTACAGAAACTCACCAGAGCCCGTCGCCAGATCAGAAATAACGGCACCCGTAGGATCTACAACCCGGACGTAAAGCAGCTTCTCATCTTTCTTGGCTAATCCGTTGGGAGACAGTTGGATCGATATGTGAATTTTATCGGTTTTTTTAGCTTTGTACGTACCTCCATCAGTTTCTTTTCCTTTTGCATTCACGCCATTAATGGTGACGGACTCGGCATGTAAGGCGGCAGCGATGGTGACTTTTTCTGCTAACTCCTGGTTTTTGATAGTGACGGAGACAACAGAGTCACTTAGCGATTGTTTGTCAGCTTTGAGGCCGCTGTTCTCCTGGACAAGTGATTCGTTTTGCTGGGATAATACGCCGTTTTCTTCCTTCAGGCGGGCAATTTCCTGGTCTTTCTGAGCCAGAATAGTCTGATAGTTTCTTATTTTCTGGTCGTATTTTTTATGATCGAAGGAGCTTACGTTTTTCAATTCACGCTTATCAACCTCTAATTGAGCCTTTACTTTCATGAGGGAATCGACACTTCCTCCTAATCGTTGGATTTCGGCAATTTTCGTGTCAAGTTGTGCTGAAATTGAATCAAGTTTTGTTTTCGCAATAAGGACTTCTTCGGTCTTTGCAGCAATAGTGGCATCTTTGGTTTTGTTATCCTGCCGCTCCTGGTAATAGAAGTACAATAGCAGTACATTAAGAGCAGCCAGAATTAATAAGGCAGCCAATAAGTAGCTACGACTGTTATTCTGAGGTTGTGGTCTGGGTTCCATTGGGGTCATAGGTTAGACTGAAGAGTAAAGGGTGAAATCCTTACCAAAACTAAGCCAAAGAGTTGTTTATTGTCTCCATTAACTGATTTATGGCCAAAAACTACGTCTTCCAACGCAGTTATCAAACCTATATTTGCACAATATTAACAAACCGTTGGTATAAGACAACCCCGTAAGATAGTATGATTGCTGATTCAATTCGCCTGATTGAGAGTGAATTACAGAATAAAGCTAAGCTGATTGCTGTGACTAAAACGAAGCCTGTCGATTTGCTTCGCGAAGCATATGAGGCTGGTTGTCGGCGATTTGGCGAAAATAAAGTGCAGGAAATGGCCGATAAATACCCGCAGTTACCCCCCGATATCGAGTGGCACCTGATTGGGCATTTACAGAGCAATAAAGTGAAGTATATAGCGTCGTTTGTAACGATGATTCATTCGGTCGATAGCCTGAAGCTCTTGCAGGAAGTGAACAAGCAGGCCGCCAAATACAACCGGGTGATTGACTGCCTTCTTCAGATTTACATCGCCGACGAAGAAACCAAATTTGGCCTCTCGCCCGAAGAAGCTGATGCGTTGCTCATGGCACCTGAGTTAGACGCCCTGCCCCATGTGCGTATCGTGGGGTTGATGGGTCTGGCCACCAACACAGAGGATGCGTCGCAAATTCGCCGGGAGTTTCGGGGGTTAAAGTCGCTGTACGATCAACTGGGAAAAATTCAGCGGCCCATGATTCACTTTCAGGAGCTATCGATGGGAATGAGTGGTGATTACCGGATTGCTGTGGAGGAAGGTAGTACGATGGTCCGGGTTGGCAGTGCTATTTTTGGGAGCCGTGTCTGAACTAGATGGTTTCGTCGCCCCGAAGCTGCGCGGAGTCAATCAGGATGGCAGTTTAGGATTTCTACTTTACACAAGATGTGTTGTAAAAACCAGCCGTGTTTTTGTCATCCCGACCAGTCCGCCGGTGCGGCAGGAGGGATGACAAAAACACTCGAAAAAACCTAAACAGCTTCAGGCTGTCAACTAGCTGCAACCAAGTCGTATCGAGTAATTTTTAAATCAATCAAATAAATCCTGCGGGGCCGCCCGTCGGTTCAGACAAGATGAAATTCTTCATTCAATCCGGGGCCGTTCTTGGCCTGCTGGGCGTAGCCCTTGGTGCTTTTGGCGCGCATGCTTTGCGGGCTATGCTCGACGCGTCAGGGCGGGCAGCTACCTTTGAAACCGCCGTTAAATACCAGTTTTACCATGCCGTTGCGCTCATTCTGGTCGGTATACTGTTGCACCTGTTTGGGAGCAATCCTACTCTGGTGAAGTTGCTCAGCTGGTCGGGTTACTCGTTCCTGGGTGGTGTGCTCGTTTTTTCGGGCTCACTTTATGTATTGTGCTTCACGGGCATTACTTGGCTCGGCGCCATCACACCACTTGGCGGGCTGGGTATGATTGCAGGCTGGGCATTGCTGCTGTGGGCGTTTTTATAGGATGAAGAATGATGAGTTATAAATGAAGAATGTCGAAGCCCTTCCATAAGCTTATTCATCACTCATCATTTATAATTCATCATTGAATCCGTATCTTTGTACTTTGATTCTGAGAATAATGCAAACGAATATACAGGCCGAAACGGCCCGTCGACGGACGTTCGCCATCATCAGTCACCCCGATGCTGGTAAGACGACGTTGACTGAAAAACTGCTGCTCTTCGGGGGGGCTATTCAAACGGCTGGCGCTGTCAAATCCAATAAAATCAAGAAGACGGCAACGTCCGATTTTATGGAGATTGAAAAGCAACGGGGTATCTCAGTAGCTACCTCCGTGATGACGTTCGAGTATAATAATCTGAAAATTAATATCCTCGATACACCTGGACACAAAGATTTTGCGGAAGATACCTATCGGACACTTACGGCTGTCGACAGTGTTATTCTGGTGATTGACTGCGTGAAAGGCGTAGAGGAACAAACCGAACGATTGATGGAGGTTTGCCGCATGCGCGATACGCCGGTAATTATTTTCATCAATAAACTTGATCGCGAGGGCCAAAACCCATTCGATCTGCTGGACGAGCTGGAGGAAAAGCTAAGCATTCGCGTTCGGCCAATGACGTGGCCCGTTAACATGGGCTCCGATTTCAAAGGCGTCTACAGCCTGATCGAGAAAAAGTTATATTTCTTTAAAGCCAACAAAACGAAAGTTGAGGCTGACGTGCTGCCTATCGACCTGGCCGATGATTTGCTCGATACCAAAGTTGGCGTACGCGATGCGGCCCAGCTTCGGGAAGATGTCGAATTGATCGACGGAGTTTATGATAGCTTTGATCGGCAGGCGTACCTTGACGGCAAATTGGCCCCCGTGTTCTTTGGATCAGCCGTCAACAACTTTGGCGTAAAAGAACTGCTCGAAGGATTCTGCGACATATCGCCGGAGCCGATTGCCCGCCCCACCGATAAGCGGGAAGTCGAGCCCGGTGAGAAAAACTTCAGCGGCTTTGTCTTTAAAATTCACGCAAACCTCGATCCCCGCCACCGCGACCGGATCGCCTTCCTGCGGATTTGTTCGGGCGTGTTTGAGCGAAATAAATTCTATCACCATACGCGGCTGGACAAAAATGTGCGGTTTGCCAGCCCGTTCAGTTTCATGGCCGATAGCAAGAGCGTTGTGGAAGAAGGCTTCCCCGGCGACGTTGTGGGTCTTTACGACACGGGTACGTTCAAGATCGGCGATACGCTGACGGAAGGAGAAGAATTGCAGTTTCAGGGAATTCCGAGTTTTTCGCCGGAGATTTTCAAAGAACTCGTCAACCTTGATCCCATGAAGTCGAAACAACTGGATAAAGGGATTCAACAGTTGACCGATGAAGGTGTTGCCCAATTATTTACACTCGAACTGGGTAACCGGAAAATTGTCGGTACGGTAGGCGAACTTCAGTTTGAAGTCATTCAGTACCGACTGGAGAATGAATATGGCGCCAAATGTCGCTGGGTGCCGCTTAACTACACAAAAGCCTGTTGGATCACGGCTGAAAATCCGGTTAAGCTGGCTGAATTTATCCGGTTAAAAGGCAACCAGATCGCCTATGATAAAGACCAGAATCCCGTGTTTCTGGCCGAATCGGACTGGATGCTGCGCATGAATGAGCAGAATAACCCCGACGTTACCTTCCACCTCACCTCAGAGTTTAAGGTAGCCGTTTAGACCGTTCGGCTTTCTATTTATGTAGAAAAGCTGATATATCGAAAACTCATAGGCAGCGAGTGAGTTATGGTTAGTATAAACTCACGTTAACGAGACAACTAATGATTAACTCACTCGCAACCTTTGGCCTACTTCTGGCACTCGCCGGAACCGCAACTGCTCAACAGAAACAACCCAGCCGCTCGACAACGAAAAAATCGACCAGCGGTACCCTATCTTCCAGCGATGCCGCCCGTTCAAATCCATCGGCGGCCAACACCCACGACGGAACTAACGGAGCCTCGACCGGAACCGGTCTCACCAATGATCAATACCAGGCCAACGGTAGTTCGTCAAATCGCGGCACGACCAAAGTAGATGCTGAAAGTAGCGTTAGAACCGGGCCCTCAAATGTGAAGGCCAAGAAAAGAACGCCCAAGTCGTCGAACCAATCTGAGAATCAATGATTGCTGCATTAAAGTTAACTCGTTGATTTAATGGAAGTTTAATAACTTCTGGAGAAGAGGGTAGTTCTCATTGGTATATACATGGATAAACCAGATAGACCAATGAAAAAACTAATGATTGCCGCCGTTGCTGCCCTACTGATGTCAGGTGCTGCCTTTGCTCAGGATGACATGAAGAAAGATGCAAAAGCTGAGCATAAAAAAATGAAGCATGATGCTAAAATGATGAAGAAAGAGGCCAAAAGTACAGGCGATGACATGAAAGCCGACGCAGCAAAAGATATGAAGAAGGATGCCAAGATGATGAAAAAGAAAGACAGCTAGTTTTTGCGACCTTCGTTCTACGTACAGTAAAAAACCTCTCCTTGTGGGAGGTTTTTTTATGCCCAAAAATTAAATATGGTTAAACGCTTGACACACATCTACTAAACTTGCTACTATTGCAGTGTACTATTTATCTAATACACTATAATGCCATGCCTGTATGATTGAGTTTCGCGATGTGTCGTTCGGCTACCAGCGAGGTAAGCCATTGTATGAAGGGTTAAGGTTAACCCTAACGCCGGGTTCAATTTATGGATTGCTAGGGCCTAATGGCGCTGGTAAGTCAACCTTACTGCGCTTACTATCCGGCTTATTGTATCCCAAATCAGGATCAATTCATGTTGGCCCATATGTTCCGGAAAAGCGCCAGCCTGCTTTCCTGGAAGATTTATTTCTCGTGCCGGAGGAGTTTTATATGCCTCCGGTACGCATCCGGCAGTTTGTGGAATCAAACGCGCAATTTTATCCGCGCTTTGATCGGATGCAGATGGCGGGCTATATTCACGAGTTTGGCCTGACCGACAATCAGAAGCTGAACGAGTTGTCGTATGGCCAGAAAAAGAAAATACTGATTGGGTTTGGCTTGGCCACCAACACGGCCGTACTCCTGATGGATGAGCCAACCAATGGGCTAGACATTCCCTCAAAGAGCCAGTTTCGGCGAATGGTAGCCGGTGCCGTCGATGAGAACCGCACGGTCCTAATTTCAACCCACCAGGTTCGTGATCTCGAAACCCTGATCGATCCCATCGTTATTCTGGCCGAGCGCTCGCGTTCACACATGAGCGTTGCGCTCAAAGCCAGTGTTGAAGAAATTACGGCCCGGCTGTGGTTTGGCCTGGTGCCCGAACTGGACAAAAACAGGTCAATCCTATATTCTGAACGAGCTGTGGGCGGCTATGCCATCGTCGCCGAAAACCCGCTGGGCGAGTCGAGCCGGCTGGATTTGGAGCGGTTATTCAACACCGTACAGGCCGAGCCAGCGCGCATTAGTCAATTGTTTTCCTCCACCTCAGCTTTATCAAACGCATGAACCAGACCTTTTCAGTAAGCCGTTTCGGACGGTTGTTGCGAACGTACTTTACCGACAATCGGGGGCAGTTGCTGGCAAACCTTGGGTTGCTTGTTAGTGCTTTATTTGTCGCCTGTGTATTTGCGTATCAGGGTTCCCCGGCTGCCGTTGACAGGCAGCGTAATTTATTGTTCTTTTTAGTTGTCTGGCCATGCTGGTATGTGTTCACCGTACAGCAAACGGCGGTGTTGAATCAAAAAGAACGAGCGATTACTTATCTGATGCAACCAGCATCACAGGTTGAAAAAATGGCGCTGATCTGGCTTATTTCAGGGCTTGGGTTTGTGGTTGTGTATTTATCAGCTTTTGGTGTACTAGATGCCATCGGAATATCGATTGTTAATAATCGACATTGGACACCAGAGCAAGTCGCTCTGATTCGAATGCAGGGTGGCCTTCATGCACTACAATCAATTTTTAGTGAAAAAAACATGGATAGCGTCCCGACTCAGTTATGGGTATTTACGGCCCTGTTACATTCGTTCACACTATCGTTTGCCTTGTTTATTCGTCGGTATACAATGCCATTGGTGGTTATAATAGCCTTCGCCCTGCTAATCTTTGGCTTCTTGGCCAACAACTATTTTTTACAAGTATTGACCGATTCCGGCAGTATTCGGAGTAATACACCTTTTTCGGATGCTATCGCCCAGTCACCCACGGATCAGTACCACTATCGAAAAATTAGAATGACTCAGCCGATTGGTAATCAAATTAGCTACGCAGTGGGTAGTATGGTCGTGGTCTTTTTATACATCATGGCCTATTTTCGGCTTAAAGAACGGGAGGTATAACGATGGATTTTCGAGATAAACAAGCCATATACCTACAAATTGCCGAGCATGTCAGCGAGCAGGTGCTGCTGGGGCGCTGGCCAGTGGGGGAGAAGATTCCGTCGGTACGGGAGCTGGCCGCTGAACTGGAAGTGAACCCAAATACAGTCATGCGAACCTACGATTTCCTGAGTCAGAAAGGCGTCATCAGCAACAAACGGGGCATCGGCTATTTTCCGACCGACGGGGCTTCGGACCAAATCAAGCTGTACCGACGCGAACAGTTTCTGGAAAACGATTTGCCTGTTTTCTTCAAAAACCTGTACCTGCTGGGCATCGAGTTGTCGGAAATAGCGACGCGTTACGACCAGTTTATTGCAAACCACTATCAGTCAAAATCATGAAAACAAGCCATATTTTACTCGCCCTGATTACGATGGTCACCTTAACCGGAATGGTAGCGACCGATCTGTTGCTCAAGGAGCAATACGATAAAATCGACTGGCGTAATACGTATCAGGACTTTAAGAAGCAAGATTTGCCAACCGCCCGGCACTGGGTAGTTACCGGTACGCCAACCAGTGAAGTCATTGTTGAGAAAACGGTCAGTAAGCCCCAGGCATTGATAGCACCGGAGGAAGTCAAGTTTTATCGGGTCCGGCGGCAGGGCGATACCGCATTTGTGTCGTTTACGCCCGATTATAGCGGCTACCGTAGTTCCCCTCAGGATGACGCAGGCCGTGAATTGGGGATTCAACTGGTATTGAGATTGCCAGGTTTTCAGACATTGACCGTTGAAAACGCACGGCTTACGTTATCGGGTTTGTCAACCGATTCGCTAACGGTCTCGTTAGCTCAAAGTCGTTTGCGAACGCATAACGTCGCTGTTTCAGCGCAATTTAAGTTGAAGGTAACTCAAAATAGTTTTGCCATGTTGGGAAACGATCAATACAAATTGTTGCAGGCCGTAGTGGCCGATTCGAGCGGGATGCAACTTAACGACAGTCGGGTCGATGCCTTCACCAAAAACATCTCGCCAAAGGCCGGAATACAGTTAGAAGGGCAGGCTTTGAAATGGCTCAAATAAAGTAGGGTGATTACTTATTTTTAAATGAGCCATTTCAAGTAATCACGCAAGCCTTACCCACGTCGGCGTTCTGATGTGGGTAAGGCTTGCGTTTGTTTTGCATAAAGTAAGGTCAGAAATGGCGTGTCGTTGCGTTCAGATTTGGCTCCTCTTTTCCGTTTGGATAAGCACCCAGCATGAAGAAAAAACCGCCAATGAACGCAAACCAGATCAACCATTTGAGAAAGGGGAAACGGTCTGTTACGGGAGGCAGCACCATGATGCCGCAAATGAGCAACAGGATAAGTGAAGCACTTGATCCACTGGCATCCGTTATCTTACCCGTATGAACCATGATTGCCATAGCCATGATGGTATACATCATGCCTATAAACCATTGTACTTGCTTCATATGGAATGGTCTTTTGTTCTCTTAACAAAAGACCATTCCATATGTTACCGAACTGAGCTCATGACGGCTGGTGATTGGTACAAGAAGTAGTCATAAATGCTTCGGGCGGCATGCGCTATCGTTTGCTCGCGTTCGGCAAGGGGCATGGGCGAATCACCCACAAAAACAGCAATGGCAATATGACCGGCATTATCAGGCAGAGTAATAATGCCCACATCGTCTGTCGCGCTGCCATCTAACGAACCCGTTTTATGGGCAATAACTGTAGAAGGCGGCAAATAGCCTTTCAGACGGGCGGCTCCACCCCGGCAACGTTCCATAACGCCCAGTAGCAAAGCCCGACTTTCGGGTTTAAGCGCCGTTCCCCGATAGATTTGTGTCAACAAATTGACCATGGCTTCAGGAGTCGATGTGTCGCGCGGGTCGGTTTTGAGCTTGAGGGCGGCCGCTCGTTTCATTTCCGGCGTGGTCGCGCTGTCTAATTTTGCATAAAAACCGAGTGTCCATTTATCGGCTGGCGGAAGGGTAATCCCGTCGAGGTCGGCCAATAGCTGGATGATAGTACGGTCGACGGACATGCCCTGAATGCCGAGCGCTTTCACTCGATTCTGAACGGCCTGAGTGCCGCCCACCAACCGGAGTAAAATGTCCGTCGCAGAGTTGTCGCTGATCACCATCATCAATTCTAGTAGATTCTGGACGGATAACTGAACGCCGGGTTTGGCGAACAGAACATCCAATGTACCGCTCCCCGGATGCAGGTCCGACGGTTGCAGATCGACCATGGTCATCAGGGAGAGTTGGCCCTTCTCGATCATCGTAAAGAGCTGAACTGCAATAGCTACTTTGATGGTACTCGCCATTGGAAAGCGCTCCTGTAGATTCAGACTAACCTGCTTACCCGATTCGAGATGGAGCGCACAAATACCAACTTTCCCTTTTGCCAGCCCGGCAATACGCTCCAACTCCTGTTGCAGTCGTTGCGTAGCGATGTCCGGTTTCGAAGTTGTATTGGTTTGGGCAGTTGCTGACGGGTTGACGAGCAGCGAAAGCCCGATGAAGAGGAGGAAGAAAGTTGAGAGAATTGATTTCATCGATTGGTTCACGAAAGCTGAGGGAGTTTTACAAAATGGCCAATGCATTATCTAGATCAGTAATAAGATCGCTGACATTCTCAATGCCGACGGAATACCGAATCAGGCTTTCAGGTATACCAAGTTGTTTGCGCTGTTCTTCGGTTAACTCCACATGGCTGGTGGTTCTTGGTGGCCCGGCCAGTGTACTGACGGACCCCAGACTGGCGGCCAAATGCACGAACTGAAGTTTGGGCAGGAATTTCTTGACGTTATCGTAGCTGCCATGCAGCGAAAAGCTCATGATGCCGCCGAACCCCGACATCTGCGCTTTTGCAATCGCATGGCCTGGGTGCGTCTCCAGGCCGGGGTAAAAAACATCGCTTACTTTTGGGTGCGCTTTCAGGTGTCTGGCAATGGTGAGGGCAGAAGCATTTTGCCGCTCGATCCGTAGTTCCAGAGTCTTCATACCTCGGGCAATCATGTAAGCGGCATCGGCCTGTAGGCTGGCTCCGTTGATTTCCCGAAACTGAAATACTTTATCGACCAGTGCTTTAGTGCCGCATAAGACACCGCCCATGGCGTCGGAGTGACCTCCTAGAAATTTGGTCGCGCTGTGCACCACTAAATCGGCCCCCAGTGCCAGTGGATTCTGGTTGATGGGCGTGGCGAAGGTGTTATCGACAACGGTCACGGCACCTACTTTTTTGGCTGCGGCTGCTAATCGGGCTATGTCGACAACTTTCAGGGTAGGGTTGGTTGGCGTTTCCAGATAGAGCACATCGCAGCCCTTCGCAATTTCGGTTTCGAGCTGATCGAAGTCAGTGGTGTTGCAGAGTGTAACGTTTACCTGATACCGGGGAAGAAAGTCGAGGAAGAGTCGGCTGGTACCACCGTAAGTGTCGTTGAGCGACACCACCCGTTTGCCCGGTCCCAGCAGGGCAAATAAGGTATTGCTGATGGCCCCCATACCGGTGGCGAAAGACGTGGCGGCTTCGGCGTTTTCCAGGATACGGATTTTTTCCTCAAGTACGTGTACTGTGGGGTTAGTATTGCGACTGTAAATGTAGCCTTCTGCTTTCCCGGTTGCCACCTTATGCCATTCGTCCAGATCATCGTAGGAGAAGGCGACACTCTTTACAATAGGTGTTGTTACGGCACCGTCATTGTAGTGATCGGTTTCACCGGCCCATACTGAGGCTGTGCTTTTTTTGTAAGCTGAAAAATCCATTATAGGTTGTATGTAGGTTGTTGGCGCATAACTTGGTGCGCTAAGGCCAGAAATTGACAAGAAGGTAATATTACAGAAAAAGACGATCAGCCGTATCGTGAACGGGGCAATACCCACCTAATTTATAGGATTTTGTTCATATGTAAAGTGGGCTTCTCGCGAAGAAAGCGTAAAATGACGTTTTCTATTAGCGGGCAACCTCAATCTTATACTTCTTGCCTTTCATCTTTTCCTGACGGATTTTGCTCAGTAACGACTGAACTTTCTCCTGCTTTACGGCGGCAAAGGAGATAAAATCCTGCACGTCGATACGCCCCAGATCGCCTTTCTCCAAACCACCTTTCTGGGCAAAGAAGCCAACAATATCGACTTTATTCAGCTTGTTTTTCTTACCGCCACTAATGTACAGGGTCACAAAATCGGGGGGCTCGGGCAGGTTGGTTTTGGCTGAAAGATGAAGTTCGTCGAGCGAGTCAGCCGCCAGATAAGCCGGTGGCGCTTCGTCGCGGGACAGAATGACATAGGCTGTTCCGGTGGCCTGCATGCGGGCTGTTCGGCCATTGCGGTGCGTAAACTCGTGTTCCTGCAAAGGCAGGTGATAGTGAATGACATGCTTCATTTCGGGAATGTCCAGCCCACGGGCGGCTAAATCCGTCGTGACCAGATACCGGGTACTCCCATTCCGAAATTGAATCAGCGCCCGTTCCCGGTCGGCCTGCTCCATACCACCATGATATACGAGCGAGTGAATACCTCGTTCGGCCAGCAGCTCGCTGGTGCGTTCGGATGCATCCCGGTGATTGCAGAAAATCAGGGCGGACTCCGAATTCAGCGAACAAAGCAGCGAAAACAGGGTGTCAATCTTATCCTTTGACTCCGAATAAACTAGTTTGGTTGTCAATCCGGCAGGATCGTCCGTTTCAGCCGCAAACGTTAGCCGGGCGGGAGAGTTGAGCCGGATGAACTCAGGAATGCTGATGCCCGAGGTAGCCGAGACGAGCACGCGTTTGCGCAGGTTTCGCAATCCGTGGACAATGAAATCCATCTCGTCGTGGAAGCCCAGCGCCAGCGATTTGTCGAACTCGTCCAGCACCAGTGTATGAATACCATCCAGCGAAAAGCTACGACGGGTAATGTGATCGGCAATGCGGCCAGGTGTACCAATCAGCACGGCGGGTGGATTGCTCAGATTTTTGATTTCGGTTTCTACTGGATGCCCGCCGTAGCACACATTTACTTTATAGCCTGTCGACATTTTTTTCCAGACCTGTTCAATCTGCATTGCCAGCTCGCGCGAAGGGGCCAGAATCAGGCATTGCACCTTCGTCTGGTCGGGTTTAAGCAGGTCGAGGAGGGGCAGGAGGAACCCCACCGTTTTTCCAGATCCGGTAGGCGCAATTAGAAACGTATCATTGTCCTGCCGGATCGCTTTTTGGGCGGCTTTCTGCATGGGGTTCAGTGCTGAAATGCCGAGGTTTGTCAGAATTTGTGCTTGCTGCTGAGGGCTTATCATCCCGTAAAAGTAGCGCAAAATGCGGGGGCTACTAAACTTAGCCGTACCTTCGTAGTCTATTTGACCGGAAAGGCTATGACATTTGACGAACTGAATTTAAATAAACCTCTGCTGAATGCATTGAATGATCTGGGCTATACAACCCCGACGACTATTCAGCAGAAGGTATTCTCGGTCGTCATGTCCGGTCAGGATGTGTGTGGTATTGCGCAAACGGGAACCGGTAAAACATTTGCCTACCTGCTGCCCGCCCTCCGGCAGTTTCAGTTTTCCAAAGACCGGCTCCCCCAACTGCTCATCATTGTGCCCACGCGGGAACTGGTCGTTCAGGTCGTCGACGCCATTAAAAAGCTCACGCCCTACATGAACTTGACCGTTGTGGGTGTGTATGGCGGGGTAAACATGAAAGCACAGACAGTGGAGGTTCAGCAAGGACTGGACGTCCTGGTGGCAACTCCCGGCCGACTGGCTGATTTGATGCTGAACGGGATACTGAAAACCAAAGCCATCAAGAAACTGGTCATCGATGAATTCGATGAAATGCTGAATCTGGGCTTTCGGACGCAGTTGAAAGTGATTCTGGACTTGTTACCGCCCAAGCGGCAGAACCTGCTGTTTTCGGCTACACTTACGGACGATGTCGATCAATTGGTGAATGAGTATTTCAACCGGCCGGTTCGGGTAGAAGCTGCGCCTACGGGTACTCCGCTGGATAATATCGACCAGTCGGCTTACCTGGTTCCCAATTTCTATACGAAGATCAACCTGCTCACGAATCTGTTGAACCGCAATGCGGTGATGACGAAAGTGCTGGTTTTTGTGGCTACCAAGCAACTGGCCGATCAGTTGTATGAGCAGTTGGAATCGGGCTTTCCGGATCAGGTAGGCGTTATTCACTCCAACAAAGCGCAGAATTACCGCTTCGAGACGGTCAATAAATTTAAAGCCGGGGCCTGTCGCATTCTGGTTGCTACCGACATTATTGCCCGAGGTATCGATGTGGCCGACGTTTCGCACGTGATCAACTTCGACCTGCCCGACGTGCCCGAAAACTACATTCACCGGATTGGGCGAACGGGGCGTGCTGACCGAACGGGCATTGCGATTTCGTTCATCACCGAGAGTGCTAAAGAACAGCAGGCGGCTATCGAGCAACTAATGAATCGGCCGATCCCTATGCTGCCCCTGCCCGAAAACCTGGTTATCTCGGACGAACTGACGGCTGACGAAAAGCCCAAGGTGCACATGAAAACCATCGAGGTCAAACCACCCCGGCGCGAAGATGTGGGTCCGGCTTTTCACGAGAAGATCGACAAGAATAAAAAGGTCAACGTCCGGCGCGATATTGCCGCCGAGAAAATGCTGAAATATGGTCGGCCCATCAAGCGGAGCGGCAAAAAAAAACGGGATTAGGCAAAATTAAGCCAAATTTCTAATCCATAGCTTTGGTTGTAGGTACATGCCTATTTCCCACGGTCCGTGTCCTCACGGACCGCACATCCATTAGCCGGTCTATTACGTCAATTACTCATGCCATTTTCATCGCTTGGTTTGTCGAAACCGCTTCTGAAAGCAATCTCCGCTCAGAGCTATACAAAGCCTTATCCCATTCAGTTGGCTGCCATACCGCCCATTTTGGAGGGTAAGGATATATTGGGCATTGCCAAGACCGGCTCGGGTAAAACGGCGAGTTTTGTATTGCCGATCCTGGAACTGTTTCAGCGGAAAAGCGTTGCCCGGAACCGATTTGTCAAAGCCCTGGTGCTTGTGCCCACCCGTGAATTAGCCGTTCAGGTTGCGGAGGTTTTCCATGTCTTTGGTGAAACATTGCCCCGACTGGTAAAAACGGTAGCCGTTTATGGTGGCGTATCCATTAACCCCCAGATGATCGCTTTGCGGGATGCCGAAATCGTTGTCGCCACGCCCGGCCGCCTGCTGGACCTAATGGCATCCAACGCGCTGCAACTGACAGAGGTCGACACACTCGTGCTGGACGAAGCCGATAAAATGCTGGACCTTGGGTTTGAGGAGGAGATGGAGCGCATTTTTGACCGTTTACCCCGTCGTCGGCAGACCATTCTGTTTTCCGCAACGTTAGGTGATGCAATTCAGGATATTAACGCGGCTTTGCTGCGGAATCCGGTAAAAATTGAGATTGTCGAAGAAGAGCAGAATCTTGACCTGATCAGGCAGATCGCTTACCGGGTTTCCCCAGAACGCAAAGGCCCACTCCTTCGCTACCTGATTAAATCGGGGCAGATGAAGCAGGTGTTAGTGTTTGTATCGTCTACCCGAACGGCCGATAATGTCGTCGTCAAGCTGAATAAAAACGGTATCCAGGCAGCCGCCATTCACAGCGGAAAAACGCAGGGTGCCCGAACGGATGCCTTAACGAAGTTTAAAGCGGGAAGGCTGACCGTTCTGGTTGCTACTGACTTGATTGCCAGAGGGATCGATATTCAACTGTTGCCGCATGTAATCAATTTTGAATTGCCCCGATCCCCTAAAGATTACATTCACCGGATTGGCCGAACCGGCCGGGCTGAAGCACAGGGAGAAGCTATTTCATTAATTTGCCCGGATGATGAACACCACTTTAAAATTATCCAGAAAAAAATGGGAAAACGGGTGGAGATATTCGATACCGAAGAACTGGATTTGATGGGGTATTAGTAGAATATATTTAGTATGGTCTAAGAAAAGGCACAAGTAGGGTAATTGTCCAATCGAAATGCGATTCATCTTTTGATTGCTACGCTAAGTTTCATATTATTACACCTAATCGTAAATTATGTTACTTAATTTGGTGCGGATATGAGATTACTTTACAGATTCTGGCTTCTATCAGGTATGTTTCTGGTTGGGCCCGTTAAAAGCTTTGGTCAAGTTATTTACAGCAATACATTTACGGGTGCCAGTGCATGCCCAACACAAGGTAATACGCCCGTCGTATCAGCCAATGCAACGGGTACACCGTTTACCCGAAGTACAGTAACCTGTACTGCTTTTACAGGGGTGTTTAATTCCGCAACACTCAATAATACCGCCAGCATTAATAACTCCTCCTACATCGAATTTTCTGTAACCGCTAATGCGAATGCCAAACTTAATGTTACCTCGTTGAGCTTTGTCCGTGATGCCAGTAACAGCGCGCCCAATCAGTTGGAAGTCCGGTATAGTACAGATGGATTTGCTACATCGACCAGTTGGGGCGCGGCCCCAATTACCCCGACAACAGGTGCATCGACAATATGGGATTTTGCTGATTTCTCGGTGCCCGGTGGTACAACCCTTACCTTTCGCTTTTACCCGTACGGTACACAGCGTGCAGATCTGGGCGCTGGTACGGCTTCGGGTACAACGGGAACATTTAGCGTTGATAATGTGACGTTAAATGGCACTTCGCCCTTACCCGTTAACCTTGTTTCGTTTGTGGGAAAAGCCAGCAAAAACGGCGTTGTGTTGACTTGGGTTACCGCCTGGGAAGAAGAAAACCAGGGGTTTGAGGTGCAAAAAAGTATGGATGCCAAAAGCTTCGAAGGGGCTGGTTTTGTCGATGGAAAGAATAGTTCGAAAACACAGTCTGTTTACGAGTTCACTGACCAAAATGTGTTGCCGGGCCTAACATACTATTACCGGTTGAAGCAAAAAGATTTAAATGGAGAGACGAGTACGTCTAAACTAGTAGGCGTACGCGCGTGGGCCGATGAACAGGAGGCAGGAATCGTCATCTATCCCAACCCAAGCCAAGGTATGTTTACCGTTTCTGGAAACGATTTAGATAAGGCTGGCATCCATCTTTATGCGCCCTCCGGTGCTGAAATACCCATCCAGATAGCCGAAACGGAGAATCGTCAAAAATTAGACATTCAGGTAAAGACTTTTTTGCCGCCGGGTATCTATTTTCTAACTAATAACGCCCCTGATGGAATGGGAATAAAGCGATTAAAAGTCCTGTTTTCTAAGTGAAGTTTTACTGATACAAAGGATTTCTATCCAATAGAATGCGAGTTAAGGATCAAGGCCTTAGCTCGCATTCTATTGGATAGAAATGTATATTAAAAATTGGCTTCGTCGGCGCTGGGGCCGTAACTGCCTGGAATTGGACTATTCAGCAAACGCAGGTCAACACCTAATTGGGCCTGGTGATGGACAATTTGGGAAAAGTGTTGTTAATAACTCGGGGTGAATAGGGGTTGGTGGCAAAACCAAGCCTACTGGTTATCAAGGCCAGTGTGACCCAGGAAGGTAGCTCGGCAATGTGCGTGGATCATTGCCGAATGGTCATGCTTTTCGGATGTGGCTGCCAGCCATATTTATCATTTGGCACCCTTTCGAGCATTTTCCGAGTTGTCTGCGCTTCCTGTTGCATCTCTTTTACCAGCAGTTGAATCTGTGACATGGCCAATTGGTTTTGGTTGATGATACAAAGTAAAGGCCAGGCACTGAGAGCCCTGTGTCAGTAGTATTTCATAAATTTTTGTGGTTTGGTCAGAGAACCGAAAAGGCGCTTACATCGTATGTATGGAGGATTTTTCAACTAAAATCTGAGGCAGGGCGCTGACTAAAGTTACCTGATAAATTAAACTTAATATGTGCAGATTGGTCTGAGAACAAACAATAGCCTAACAAGCTAAGTTGATTGCAAGATGTATATACGTACATTTCTCACCAAAAAAATGACGCTATGAAAACGAATCGAAATATGGCCCTGCTGATACTAGTGACGAGTATACTTGGCCAATCCGTACATGCACAATCATGGTCCCCACAAACGAAAGGAGCTGTTATCGGGGCCGGTACCGGTGCTGCCGTGGGCGCTATTATTAATAAACGTAATCGGGCCGTTGGCGGTGTAATAGGGGGCGTAATCGGTGGCGCGGGCGGATATGCCATTGGTAAACAGGGTAAAAAACGCTGGAGTCCTCAAGCCAAGGGTACGGCCATTGGCGCGGGTGTTGGGGGCGCGGCAGGCGCTATCATCAACAAACGGAACCGGGTAGTCGGTGGTGTTATTGGCGGTGTGGCTGGTGGCGCGGCTGGGTATGCCATTGGTAAGATTAAAGACAACAAGAATAAAGAGGCCGCTCGGATTGCCGCAGCCAACAGAGCTGAAGCCGAACGGAATGCTGCCGCTAGAGCAGCCGGGCAGGCAAGAGCAGCTGACAGCAAGCCAGCTGTTGCCGCATCGTCCTCTGGGGCAACAACCGTTAACGAACCGAGTGTTGTACAGCCCGTAGCAATGCTGGCCGCTCACCCAAATATGCCAGCCGCTACGATCAGCGCGGGCTATCTGGAAAATGAAACCTACGGCGATCCATCTGCTCCGTATGGCACGTCTGAATATAGACGTAAAAGCTGGTAATCACCAATAAATAAGTTGTTTTCTACCGATTGCCGGGCAACGTTTCTCTGGATACGCTGCCCGGCAGGTAGCCCCTTTTTCTCTCACCAACGTTATTAACTACATTTATGAAATCGTTCATTGGAATAGCACTCATCTCGGTGTTCTTTAGCGCATGCTCACCATCTGGCGAAGCCGTTAATGTTCAGGACCTTGACCGGCAGTTTATCGATGCCTGGAATAATAAAAATGCGGATAAGATAACGGCATTTCTGGCCGAGGATGTTGATTTTCTGCAGGGCAATGTTCATTACAAAGGCAAGTCGGATGTGGCAAAGCAATGGGTACAGGCCACACTGCCCACATTAGCCAATCTGAAGACCAACATTATCAGTTCAGCTACCGATACACATACGGCCTATGAGGCCGGTACATTTGCAGTCGATGTACTGACGGATGTTCCTAACCAGCCACGGGGCTTTGGCGAAGGTAATTTTATCCTTCTCTGGAAGAAAGGCGATGATGGCACCTGGAAACTGAGCTACGCGCAGTTGGAAGACTTACCGGTACAAGTTAAGAATTAACGAATATTTACTTATGTCTAACAAAAGCCTGCAGAAACGCAGGCTTTTCTAATTTTAGCGGACTTACACACGCTCTTCCTGGCTTTTTCGAACGATTGTTTAGTTAAAATCCTCTAGCTTTCGGCCTCACTGATGAGGTTTTTCAAGATGCTTCTTCTTCGACTGCTCTGGCAGATTCCAACGGGTTTAGTACTGGTCGTGGTTGTCCTGCTACTTATTAATGAGTATGCTATCGCTCGCCCCAGCCGACGTACCAAAGACATAGCCTACGTGACAATGAATGCTTCTGGTGTCGATGCCGAACGCCATTTGCTGGACGTTTACACGCCGAGAAAGGTAGCTGCTTCCACAAAACTGCCCGTGGTCGTATTTATTCACGGAGGCAACTGGAACAGCGGCAATAAAAATCTTTACGCTTTTGTTGGGCGCCGGTTGGCGAAGCAGGGCGTGGTGGCGGTCATTATCAATTATCAGCTTTCGCCCGCTGTATTGGTTCCTGCCATGGCTAATGATTGTGCCCAGGCCGTCCATTGGGTTAGCCAACACATTGCCGAGTTCGGTGGAGATCCGGGCCGTATTTTCGTAATGGGCCATTCAGCGGGTGGTGGACTGGCCGCTTTACTGGCTACTGATGATCGGCTGTTTGCCCGGCTTGGTTTAGCCACAAATCCAGTGAAAGGAGCCATTCTGGACGATGCTGCCGGGCTGGATATGTTCGATTACCTGACCAAAATGGAATATCCAAACGACCAGCAGTACCTGATTCCGTATGGGAAAGATCCAGCCGTTTGGCGCGCCGTTTCGCCTATGTATTACGTCAATGACCATACGCCCCCTATGTTGATGTATTCGGGTGAACGTACTTACCCAAGTATCACCAGCAGTTCACAGCGGTTTCATCAGTTACTTCTAAACCATCAGGTGAAGCATGAATACAAGGTGCTGCCCGGTAAAAAACACATAGCGATGGTAACCCAGTTATTCTGGCAACACAACATCATCTACCGTGAGTTACTGGACTTTGTTGATGCTAAAAAAAGGTAAGCGCTTGCTAATGAATCTACTTATTTATCTGAATTAATAAACCGTCGAAATAGAATCCTTTTTTCATTCTTGCCGGGTTTTAACCCGATGAGAAGGTAGGTTTGTTACTCAAACTGAAAAGCAAAATAAGTGCAGCTTCCCCGACTTGTGTTCTGAATCGCGTGCGGAACATTGGATTCGAGGAAGATGAGGTCGCCAACGGTGGCCGGATGTAGCTTTCCACTGATGCTCTCCTGAGCTGAACTGTCGATCATCAACAGGATTTCGGCTGCCCGGTGCGTGTGCGGTGGATGGCTCCATAAGTCCCTATTGAGCGTCGTCACATGCATTTCGAAGCGTTTTGTCATGGCCGTTGCCCGGTCGAACATCCGCCGGATACCCCCTTTGTCGTGCGGTTGAAAAACCACATCGTTCCACTCGATCCAGAATGAACCACCCGACGTCTGGCCACGCGCCTTGTCCACCGGTTCTTTGGCTGTATACCGCATCACGTAGTAGGTGGCGGGAGAATCTTCTTTGTTTTCGAACCCATGCTCATCGCCCGGCATGAAAAGCGCAATGCTTCCTGCGCCCAGCGTTTTCGATTTTCCGGCCATGGTTACCGTTAGCTTACCTTCTTTTATGATGAGCAACTCCTCATCGTCGTGTTTGTGGGCCGGATGAGGAGCCTGCTTCGGCAAAAGGGTTGTCGCGTGAATTTTGATATGGCTGAAGTCGGTCGAAGAGCCTTCGAGGATAACCCGTTGTTCAGAGGTAGATTTATTCGTTACGGGTGCCTGAGCCCATGCATACACAGCCGACTCAACGGGTTGCGAAAAGCCGAATCTGGCTGTCAGCACAAGAATAACGAAACAGGCGATGCGTAAGGTCATAAGGCTGGTTGACGTTAATCTGTTAAAGTCAAGGATTAGGAATGAATACTCCTTTCGAACCATATTGACTACCAGTAGGCCGCTGTTCTGGAATTGGCGTTACGAAAACCAGCCAGGTCATGGCCTGGTTGGCAATTGCCTGGTACTGCCTTACAGTCTGGCCAGTAGCACCAGGCAGTTTGTACCATGATGAATCAATTCAGCCTGATTCTATCTGCTATTGTTTGATTACTTTGCGCATAAAGTGCTGATCGCCAATGCGAATATTTGTAAAATAAAAACCCGTTGGAAAATTAGCGGTCGCTACTGTACGAACCAGGGTAGGCTCATTTTTTTCGCCCGAGACTGATGCGTAAAGTTTCCCTTCGGCCGAGTACAGCTCAATGGCATACGTTCCGTTTGTGAGTGTATTAAGGGTAATCGTCAATTCATCGGAAAACGGATTGGGTTTTAGGCTGGCAGCATTGTCATTATTGGCAAAGGCAATACTAACTATTTTCGAATATGTATAGGTGTTGTCTAGATCAACCTGTTTCAGGCGATAATAAAACGTTTCACTTCGGGCATCAACGTCTGTCCATTCATACCGACGGACACCAGACTGTTCTATCTGGGAGGCAATGCGGGGGCTTACGGTCTCGAAGCTAACCGCGTCGGTGCTACGCTCAACCTGGTAATAATCAAAATTTTGCTCAAGTGAACTGGTCCAGTTCAAGCGTACCCCTTCACCAAACGATTGCGCCTGAAAGGAAGTCAGACGTACGGGTAAGGCCGCAAAGCAGCCCCCACCTGCCAATGCGCTTGAGCAGTTAGGATTGACCGTAGCGCTACCGAATTTATTAGGGTTAGGAACAGCTCCTGAGAGACAAACGCTTATGTTGCTGGTATTTGTTAATACCTGATTGAAGTTGCCAACGCTGCCGCGAATAGTATAACAGCCTCTACTGGACGTAGTGGTGGAGTTGGCCTGATCATTTTTCGTAAACTGGTTCGTGTTGACGATACCATTGTTTAAGCACACACTTCCATTGCCATTAATGCCAAAATTGCCATTTGAATACAGGGTCGATCCCTGGTCAACGTATAGTGCCCCGTTTATGTCTAAGTTGTTAACAGTCAGGGTAGCGCTGTTTTCAACAATGACAGATGATGACGCGTTTATTGACGTCAAGTTTGTCAATGTAAGGCTACTTCGAATTCGAAGCGTGCCTCCCCCTACATTAAAATTTAAAGGATTTGAAGCCGAGCTACCATTGTAAATAACAGTGCCACCATTAACATTTCCACCATTAATTTGGCCAGCTCCCGATACGCAAATCACCGCCGACCCGCTCAGGTTCAGGTTACTAATGGATGTAGTTACGCAGTAAGTACCGGAACTGATATTGAGATTGCTGCCGGTAAGGTTTGAACAGCCTGCACAACTGGGTAGCGAAGGTATCGTACATTGACCAAAGACACCTAGTTGGCTAGTAAAAATAAATAAGGCAATCAGAAAGGAAGGAAATACAGGTTTCATACTTTGAGTTACGTTTAGCCCACGAATTAGTATTTTTTGTAAATATAGAGAGTTATAAAATCTATATAAATGGATATTAAATAAGATCTGCTGATTTAGCTATAACCTTCCTGCCAAATGGCTGTTATGGTAATTCAACGATAGGAAGAACAAACCATGAATGCATCAATTCAAACGAAAGCCTTGCTTTGGGGCCTTGCTGCTGTAGGCACATGGACGGCCATTAAAGCCGTACTGGCTCAGAAACGTAAAATCGATTTTCGGGATAAGACCGTATTGATTACCGGCGGATCGCGGGGACTGGGTCTTGAACTGGCCAGGCTCCTGGCGAAGGAAGGGGCTAATCTGGCGATCTGTTCCCGTGATCCCGATGAACTCGACCGGGCCGAAGAGGAACTGACGCAACTGGGAGTGGTTGTTTACACTGAGGTATGCGACGTAACGAACAAAATTCAGGTTGAACATTTCGTAGAGAACGTCCGACAGGCTCTAGGGCCGGTTGATGTGCTCATCAATAATGCAGGGACAATCATCGTGACGCCCTACGAACATGCAACGGAAGATGATTTTCGGTACGCCATGGATACCCATTTCTGGGCGACATTTTATATGACCAACGCCGTATTGCCGCACATGTTAGCACGTACTGAGCAAGAGGGCAAATCCATGCCGGGCACCTCCATGCCGGGCAAATCCATGCCGGGCCGTATTGTGAATATTACGTCGATTGGTGGCAAAGTCTCAGTGCCTCATTTGATGCCTTACTCGACCAGCAAGTTTGCACAGGTGGGCTATTCGGCAGGGCTGCGGGCAGAGTTGCAGAGAAAAGGAATTTACGTGACAACAGTCTCGCCCGGCCTGATGCGAACGGGTAGTCCACGGAATGCTATCTTCAAAGGTCAGCATGAAAAAGAATATGCGGCTTTTAAAGTGAGTGATTCAATTCCGTTTTTAACGATGGGATCGAGGGAGGCCGCCCGCGAAATCATAGAAGCCTGTCGGTATGGCGAAGCCGAGCGCGTGATTTCGCTGCCCGCTAAAATAGGGGTGGCTCTTCAGGGACTGGCTCCCAATCTGGTGGCCGAAACGATGGCTATCGTCAATTCGATACTGCCCGATCCTGGTGGAATCGGAGAAAAACGCGCCTTGGGGAAAGACAGCGAAACGGCCCTTTCAGAATCGGTATTGACTACTCTGACCGACCAGGCCGCCGACCGAAACAACGAAGTAGTAGATTAAGGTTGGATTAAAGAACCGGTTGCTTTAAACAAGACTACTCAATATTGGTTAAGTAGTAGAATCTTAGTTAGAATTACTGACTTCAAAACGATAATCACTCACTAAAAGGCTTCAAGCCACCATTGTTATGAAAAAAGTACTTATTGCATTCGCTGCACTTGCCTTGACCTTTAGCGTTGCTCAGGCCCAGGATAGCAAAATGAAAAAGAAAGCAGATGTTGTTGAAGCAAAAGCAGAAGTTGCTGGCGACAAAGCCGCTTTGAAAGCAAATAAAGCCGAACGGGAAGCCGCTAAAATGACCGGTGATAAGGACGCCCTCAAAGCAGCCCGTAAAGACCGGGTGAAAAAGGAAGGCGAACTGATGAAAGACCGCGCTAAAAAAGATGTTAAAGTCGTGAAAGAGAAGATCTAATTAGGCCTTCCCTGATGTAAAAAAAACGCCCGGCTTTTCGAAGTTGGGCGTTTTTCGTTGCAAGAAGAAACGAACGATTGTTGCTGATAGTCTGGACAGATTACTCTTCGTCAATGGTCACGTCATGCTTTTTGGCCGCTTTTCTGATGCGGTCTTTAATCACGTTCACTTCGTCGGCGTCATATTTAGCCGCGTTGTCTTTGTGATTGATGTAATTCCAGGCAGCCCGAACGTGTTCTGGCGTATCGATAGGGTACTTTTTGTTTGTGCGGTCGGCGAAGTCAACGTCGCCATATTTATGCTCGCCTTCTTTCGGATTGACGTCATCCCGCCGGTCAATTTTTGAATCAGTAGCCATCATTATTGAGGTTTTGTTGTGGTATTTCTAACGATAATCAAGAATGAATGTTTATAGTTAGTAACGTCTTTTAAAACTTGTATGTCTGCTCTGTTTAGTCCGCTTTCTATCCGTAGTATTCAACTCAAAAATCGCCTTGTCGTATCGCCCATGTGTCAATATTCCAGCGAAGACGGCTTCTCCACCGACTGGCATCTGGTGCATTTAGGCAGCCGTGCCGTTGGGGGAGCGGGGCTAATCATAACTGAGGCTGCAGCCGTATCGCCTGAAGGGCGGATTTCGCCGAATGATCTGGGTATCTGGAAAGATGAACACATTGCCGGTCTGAAACGAATTACCCAGTTTATTCAGCAGAACGGGGCTGTTGCAGGTATCCAACTGGCACATGCGGGTCGGAAGGCCAGTACCAGACGCCCGTGGGAGGGAGGCAAAGCGATTTTCCCGAACGAAGAAAATGGCTGGCAGACCGTTGCGCCCAGTGCCATTCCGTTTGTAGCTGATGCACCAGCCCCATTGGCTCTGACGGAAGATGGTCTCGAAAAAGTGCGGGCTGATTTTGTGGCCGCTACACAACGATCAATTGAGGCCGGCTTTCAGGTTATCGAACTGCACGCAGCCCACGGGTATCTGCTCCACCAGTTTTTGTCGCCGTTGAGCAATCAGCGCACCGATGCCTACGGCGGTTCATTCGAGAACCGTATCCGTTTGTTACTGGAAGTCATCGAGCGCGTCCAAACGGTCTGGCCAGCAACATTGCCGTTATTTGTTCGCATATCGGCAACGGATTGGACGGAAGGTGGCTGGACAATTGAGGATTCCGTAAAGCTGGCGGGAATTCTTAAAGAGAAAGGTGTCGATGTACTGGATGCCTCGACAGGTGGCAATGTAGCGAACGCAAAAATTCCCGTTGGCCCCGGTTACCAAGTGCCTTTCGCCAAGCGCATTAAGCAGGATACCGGTATAACAACGGCGGCTGTTGGCTTGATTACAACGGCCAGTCAGGCCGAAGAAATCCTGACAACCGGACAGGCAGATTTAATTCTGTTGGCACGGGAGTTTCTACGGGACCCCTATTTTCCACTGCATGCCACACACGATCTAGGAGATGAAACGGTGTGGCCTATACAGTACGAACGGGCTAAACCGCGGTGAATAAGTGAAGTAGATTAAACATTTTACTGCTGGAAACAGTAATCTTGCCAGCAGAAGTCAATTTGCATAATCACCATTTAACTAAAGAAAATCATGCGTTGGTTAGGAGGACGTGAAAGTGATAATGTCGAAGATCGCCGGGGAAGCGGTGGTGGCGGCTTACTTGTAGGTGGCGGCATTGGCTCGGTTGTCATTGCGGTTATCGTGATGCTGTTGGGTGGCGACCCGACCGAAGTGCTGAATCAGGCTGCGCCCAGTCAGGCAACATCACCTGCCGATCAGCAGGCTGAGGGAGAAGCCGCCAGCTTTACCCGGAAAACATTAGCCAGCACAGAAGACGTCTGGACGAAAGTATTTGCCGATCAGGGGTCGCAATATCGCAAGCCAACACTGGTTATGTTTGATCGGGCAACTACGTCGGGATGCGGTACAGCTTCTGAAGCTTCGGGCCCTTTCTATTGCCCCGCCGACCAAAAAGTATACATCGATCTCTCGTTTTACGATGAACTCCGTGATCGGTTTAAGGTTCCCGGTGACTTTGCCATGTCCTATGTGATTGCTCATGAAATTGGGCACCACGTACAGAAGCAATTAGGTATCATGGACAAAGTAGATGGGATGCGAGGCCAGCTCAGCGAACGGGAACAAAACAAACTCTCGGTTCGCCTGGAATTACAGGCCGACTTTTTTGCCGGGGTATGGGCCAATAAAGCACAGGGCAAAACGATTGAACTGGATAAGAACGATATCGAGAGTGCCTTAACGGCAGCCAACGCCATTGGCGATGACCGGATTCAGCAGGAAACGCGCGGAACGGTGGTCCCCGATGCGTTTACACATGGTACATCAGCCCAGCGCGTCTACTGGTTTTCGAAGGGATTCAAAACCGGCGATATCAACCAGGGCGATACCTTCAATAGCCGCGAAGACGCTAATTTACAATAATAGATCACTTGATTTATTCTTGGAGCCGGGCCTACTAAGGCCCGGCTTTTTTAGTGAACTCAGTCAAAAGCTACATCAACGTGGCTCTTGTCAAACCACGATGCTTAGTCTGGTAACGCACAACTAATAGCGACACACTGAAAATAATCAGGCAAAGCGGTCCAAAAATCAGCCACGGCATCTCACGGATCGGCATAAAAACACCAACTGATCTAAAAGTACGGTACTTGAGAAACTCTTTCTGAACAGGATTCATGCCTGTTACATCGAACGTTTCGCTCAGATGAATTTTGCGTCCACCCTGGTTGCCATCGAGCTGAATGGAAAGGGTTCTGTTATCGTCAGAAATCCGCGTTCGTAGATTGGAGGCTGCTGAACGCTGGGGCATGGCGGCTAAACTGATGCAGGTAAGCAGGGCAATGAGTAGGTGTTTCATCGTCAATTGAATTTAATTATTCACTTCGTAAACTCTTAACGGGATTCATCAGGGCCGCTTTGATGCTGTGAAAGCTGACCGTAGCGAGGGCAATCAAAATAGCGGCCATACCAACCAAAACGAATATCCAGGCACTTATTTCGATACGGTAGGAATAGCCATCCAGCCATTTTTGCATAAAGAACCAGGCCAGGGGCGTCGCAATAACGATAGCCAGAACGACCAGCTTCACGAAGTCCTGCGAGAGAATGAAGACAATATTCGGAATGCTGGCACCCAGTACTTTACGAACGCCAATCTCTTTGGTCCGCTGTTCAATTACCATCAGTGCAACAGCAAACAGGCCTAGGCAGGAGAGCAGAATTGCTATGCTCGACGCAAGGCTGAAAATCTTCGAGAGCTGTTCTTCCCCTTTATACCAGGCATTGGTATTTTCGTCCATAAACGACCCGATAAACTCTGATTTCGGTGCCACTTCCTTCCAAACCGCTTTCAGCTTGTCCATCGAACCCGCCAGACTTTGCGGAGCTACCCGAACAAAAACGTAGCTGATAGGCTGCGAATGGGCCAGATACATCGTAATTGGCTTCTTCTCACTCTTCGACGAATACAAATGAAAGTCTGGGACAAGGCCAATAATCTGGTATTTTACGCCCGCTGTATCCGTCTGGAAGTATTTGCCTACCGGATCTTTCTCGCCGATCATTTTGGCCATACTTTCCGTAATTACCACCCGGTCGAGTGTATCTGACGGATAAGCCGGGCTAAATTCTCGACCTGACAAGAGCTTGATATTAAGCGTTTTAAGGTAGTCGTAATCGACTTGCAGCCAGTCAGTTGAAATTTCTTTTTCCTTATAGGTGAAGCCCATGACCGATCTGGACGTACTTCTGTCTTTGCCCAGACCAAGGTTAACACCACTGCCGGTTATGGCAATAATGGTCGGGTCGCTGGCCAGCCGATTGCGCATGCGTTTGAGGACCAACTGGCCATCTTCCTGGTTGCCCACAGGAATGCTGATGACTTCCTCCTTCTGAAAGCCGAGCGGTTGCCCACGCATGTGGCGTACCTGCTGCACAGCTATGATGGTGCAGCAAATCAGCAAAGTTGATAAAGTGAACTGGGTTACAATGAGCGAATTACGCAGGAATCCCGGTCGCTTCATCGTTATCTTTCCTTTCAATACATCGACGGCGTTGAACTTCGACATCTGCAAGGCTGGATACCCACCCGCCACCAGTGTTACTAGACCAAATAAACTCAGTATGAGCACCAGTTTGTCGGGTTGCAGCATGTAGTCGAGGGTGAGTTTTCCCTGAAACGTCGTGTTGAAAGCTGGTAGAAGGAGGTAAGTAAGGACCATCCCAACCAGAAAGCCAACGAAGCAAATAAGAGCCGCTTCACCCCATATCTGCACAAATAATTGTGTTTTGAGCGCCCCAAGCGACTTGCGAACACCTACTTCTTTGGCTCGGATAAAGGACCGGGCAATACTCAGGTTAATGAAGTTGATGCACGCGATCAGGAGAATGAAAAAGCCGATCCCGGCCAGGGCGTATATTAGGGTAATTGGCTCCCCCGATTTACCACCTGTTTCTGTGTTAAAATGAATATCGGACAATTTTTGTAACCGTATGGCAAACAAATCGCCCCGTTCATCGGGTTTGGCTCCTTTCTTTTTAAGCTTCTCGATGTCGCCGGAAAAGTATTTTGTGGCAAAGGATTTTAACCGGTTTTCAACCGTTGCCCGGCTCACATTGGGGGATAACTTCACGTAAGCAGCATGCGACATGGCATCCCATTTGTCTTTATCCGACTGGTAATTACCCGCGTTGGTAATCTGAATAAAGGCATCGTACTGAATGGTTGAATTGGTTGGAAAATCCGCTAATACCCCACTGACGGTGAATTCTTTTGCGTTGCTATCCCGGCCCAGCAGCACCCGTTTGCCCATCGGATCTTCCTTGCCAAATATAGCCTTCGCCATACTCTGACTGATAACAATATTGCTCCGGTCATTGAGGGCGGTTGCCCTGTTTCCTTTGAGTAGGGGGAATGAGAATATTTTCAAAAAGTCAGGATCAGTGAACATGACATTTTTGTCGAAAAATTTCCCTTTGTATTCAACCACGTTGCTGCCGTTCATCAGTCGTGCTGCGGCTTCTATTTCGGGGTACTCGGCTTTCAGGGCCGGGGTGAAGGGTAGCGGTAATGTTCCTGAATAACTTGCCTTTTCGGGGTCATTGAAGAAGAGATTGGCTTTATAAACACGGTCACCATCCGTATGAAACGAATCGAAACTGAGCTGGAAATAGGTGGTTAGAAACAGAAAGGTGCTGATAACAAACGCGACCGACAGGCCAACTACGTTGATGGCCGCATAACCTTTGCTTTTCCAAAGGTTGCGAAAAGCGATTTTGATATAATTGCTGAGCATAGCAGGGTGAAGAAATGAGGGTTGAGGATATTCGTTGGAGCTATAGCGAGGTGTACCTGTTGATTTGGTGCTGGTTGATGAGTTCGTAAAACTGGCAACTCGTCGGCTGAGAAAGTAAGGGCGGACAAACCGGAGTACTTCCAGACTGTAGAACTGGCGGGCCTTTCGTTCGCCAACCTGGGCTACCTGATCGGCAAACTGCTCGTGCAGATCGCCCAATAGCTCTTCCCGTAACGCAGACGGGCAAACCCAGGTAAGCAGCCGATCAGCCCAGGCAGGGGGAGTAGGAGCGTGGTTGGCCATGGTTCAGATCAGCGAAGTCGTTGGAATGGAGTCCCAGAGTTGATTGCGTACGTCTCTCATTTCACGCAAGGTTTGTTTCCCAGCAGCGGTAACGGTAAAGAATCGTTTCCGACGGCCGCCCCGTTCATTGGTAGCGCCACCCAGTTCAGAGAGCAGGAACCCCTTTTCTTCCAGTCGATATAGCGCGATATGAACACCACTCAGACTGATGATGCGGCTGGTGCGCTGCTTTAGTTCACCCGCAACGGTTACGCCATAAGCCTGCCCTTCCAGTACCGCGACTGTCAGTAAAACCAGCTCTTCGAATTCCCCCAAATAGGCTCTGTTCATATCCGTCAGCTACGTTCTGATTGTATTTACTTGTTATTTGCTAAACAAATGCCCTGCCAAAGCAGAAAAAGGCTGATTTCAGCCAATTGGCTGCTATTTTCTCATTTTTAAAGTCAGTTGATTGTCCAGAATCGGACAACGGAAGTACGTTTGTGGACAGCAAATAGGGCGAAACAAGCTTGTCTCTCTTTTAGTTTGTAGCCTGTTTAACTGGCTGATAGACGATTGTATAGACGATGACGAACCCCAAAACGTCAACGGAATTGGCTTGGGTTAATTGACCCTATTTCGCTGAGCAAGTCACTGTTGCAGATGCAAGACTGAGTTAACGGTTAGGAGAGAGGTGAATTTTACGGATAGTAAGCGTATTAATACCTGATTCAGAGTGCATTTATTGACAACGAACAGGAGACTTTCGACCTTCCCCTTCACAAACCAAGGTCAAACTACTAATCACTAACTTTATGAATCGCTTACCGCTTATATTCGTCGCTACCTGCCTCTGTTTCGTTTCGTTTTGTTTTCAACAATGTCAGCCCAAAGCTGGCGACCCTGGCCCGAAGGGAGACACAGGCGCAACTGGCCCAGCCGGACCGACGGGTCCAGCGGGTCCGCAAGGGGCAACAGGCACTGCCGATGTGCAGTATTCACCCTGGATCAGTACGACATTCACAGGAGGTAGTACTTTGTATGTAGGTAATATAACTGCGACCCCCATTACACAAGCGGTGCTGGATAAGGCCGATGTTCGGGTGTACTGGAATGAAGGTGGTCGTATATTAAGCCTGCCATACGCAGAGACTTTTGGCACCACTACCTTTACGGTTCACCAACGAATTTATGTAGGTCGAATTGAACTTAGAGCCTCGTATGCGCTTACTACACAGCAGTTTAGGTACGTCATTATACCGGGTGCTGTAGCCGTTAACGGTCGTGTGGGCGCTATTGATTATAGCGATTACAAAGCGGTTCAAAAGGCGTTCAATATTCCTGACTAAGGTAAAGCGGTCCTGCCTTGTTTTTGTCATTCAGATAATAGCTAGGCGGCTATCGTCTGAATGACAAAAACGAACCGTTAGCTTTTCCAGGTTGTCAGGAATTCGTTAAACGATTCTTCCAGCGCATGAAGGGCGTCTAGCAATCCACTGGTGTCATTTACTTTTAGCTTTCCTTCGGCCGTTCGGGCAATGTCGGCCACGCGGGCTATACCAATGGTTCCTGCGCTTCCTTTTAAGGTGTGCAAATGGCTCTTCACCGTAGGAATATCGCCAAGATCGTAGGCCGCCAGGGCACCATTCACCAGATCGGTGGCCTCCGTCACGAACTCTTCCATGATGCTGTCAACCAATTCCTGACCGCCAATGTCACGAAGCTGCCCAACAATCTCTTCATCGATAATGGGTAGTTTGGGATCGACGGCAGGCTGTGTGGGTTCAGCCGGCTTAGCCGGAGTCGTGTTCTGTTTCGCCCGCTTGGTATCGGTAAGCTCCTTCACTTTAGCGATCAGGCTTTGAGCGCGAATCGGCTTGGCAATGTAATCGTCGAGGCCCTGGCTGATGAACCGCTCGCGGTCTTCGCGCATGGAATAGGCCGTCATGGCAACAATCGTTGGCAATTGATTACCAAACTGTTTACGCAGATTCCTCGTCGTTTCTACACCATCCATATCGGGCATCTGAATGTCCATGAAAATGACGTCGAAACCGGCTTCGGCTCCTTCACCGTGGGTTTTCTGCACTTCACTAATGGCGGCCGGGCCACTATCGGCCGTGATCACAACGCAGCCCGATTTTCGTAGAATTTCGCTGGCTACTTTGCGGTTCACCGCGTTGTCGTCTACCAGCAACACCTTGGGGTGATAAGCGCTAAAGAAGTTGGCAAGGGCAATTTCGGCAACTTCCGTAGTTTGTTGAGTGGGGCTAATGCTGGTTTCCTTCAGTTCGATGGTAAACCAGAACGAACTGCCCATTCCTACCGTGGAATCGACCCCAATTTCGCCTTTCATCAGCGTCGCCAGTTCTTTCGAGATAGCTAAGCCCAGGCCGGTTCCTCCAAACGATTTGCGGGAGGATGTATCCACCTGGCTAAAGGAATTAAAGAGCAGGTTGATGTTTTGCGGGGAGATGCCAATACCCGAGTCTTTCACCGCCACCCGGATTCGGTTGAATTTTCCGTGTTTGCTGAGTAGCGTCGCTTCAACTCGAATTGTGCCGTTCTCGGTGAATTTAATGGCATTCGAGGTCAGGTTCGACAGGACCTGCAGCAGCCGGGTCTGGTCGGCGATAACGAAAGTGGGTAAGTCAGGACCGAGATGGTAGGTTAGTTCATTGTTTTTAGAGTTGGCCTGTTGCCCGAATAGCGCAATCAACTTCTCGAAAATCTCCTTAAACGCCACTGGCGACTCATGGAGCACCATTTTCCCGGCCTCGATTTTAGACAAATCCAGAATATCGTTCAGAATATTCAGCAGGGTTTCCGACGACCGCTTGACGGTTTTGACATAACTGCGTTGTTCTTCGTCCAACTGCGTGTCATTCAGCAGGTCGATCATGCCGATAATTCCGTTCATCGGCGTTCGGATTTCATGGCTCATGTTGGCCAGAAACTGCTCTTTTACTTTCAATGACCGCTCTGCCTCGTTTTTCGCTTTAACCAGTTCAGCCGATTGTCGCTTTAACTCCGTAATATCGCGGGCCAAAACGGCCACGACCGAATCGCTGCCTGGCCCATCGTTGAGCATCAGCATGTTAAACATAAACTGGCGTTCGCTGCCGTCTTTACGGCGCATGCTGGCTTCAAAGTTCCGGAGGCTGCGGTTGCGGGCCAGCTTGAACATGGCATGCCGTATTTCATTGGCGTCGATGAAATACTGGGTTATATCCTGTCCCAGCACTTCGTCGGGTGTGTACCCCATCCGTTTAAAGACCGACGGACTGATCATCGTAATACGCCCTTTCCGATCGACACGCGCATAAATATCCTGCAGGTTTTCGAAAATACCCCGGAATTTCTCTTCACTCTGGCGAGTCGCGATTTCAGCTCGTTTGCGGTTGGTGATGTCGCGCGCAATGCCCGACACTTCTTCGATAACTCCCCCTGCCAGCAAAATAGGGTTCAGGTGAAATTCGAGATACGTTTCTCCCTTGGGTGTTTCGAAAAACAGCTCAAAATTCTGGGCGAACCCCCGAAACGCCTGCCGATACCGTTCTTCAAGGTTCTTCCGGTTGTCTACCCCGATCATCCGCCAACCCAGATCAGGTGCACTGGCCTGAATGGACGGCACTTCGTTCAATTGGTACTCTATCAGCCGGGCGTAGTTTTTGTTGAATGAGGTCAATTTCAACGCTTTGTTGACCGACCAGATCAGGTAGGTGCTACTATCGAAAATGGCATTCAGTCGGGCATTCTGTTTATCCAGCCGGGCTTCTGATTGCTTCCGGGCAATTGCCAGCGCCACTTGTCCAGAAATAAATTCCAGCAGTTCGAGGTCGCGGGGGCCGTAGGTTTGAGCGTCGTCGTACGATTTTACCCCGATAATGCCCGTAATCTCATCGCCAATACGAAGCGGAGCTGTCAGCATCACCTGTGGCTGAAGCTGGCCATACAGATCAACGTGTTCGCGGTCGGCGAGCTTACGAATGTCTTTTTCGTACAGAAACAAGGGCTTGTTGGCCAGAATCGTGTACTCGATCAATCCGTTACCCAGTTTCCGTTTCGTAAACCGCATATTGCCGCCAAAATATTCATCGACGTAGTACGGAAAAGACAGATAAGTTTTGCTGGCATCGTACAGGGCAATGAAGAAATTGCGGGCGTCCATAATATTGCCCAACTCTTCGTGAATCTTGTGATAGAGTTCACCGAGATTGGGCGTATTGATGGTCCAGTTAGCGATGCTGTAATAGAGCTTCTGCGATTTTTCGGCCCTGATTTTGCCCGTTGTATCGTGCAGAATGCAACGAAACGCCGTTGGGCGACCGTTATCGAAACGGCAGTTGACGCTACCCGACAGAAACAATGTCTTCCCGGATTTGTCCCGAAAAACAGTTTCTACATAGGGCAGCTTGTCGCCTTCCTGTATGCGTTTAAGCAGACCGAGGGTACTTTCGGCATAGTCGGGGTGGAGGACATCGCGCAGGTTAAGGGCCGAAATTTCTTCGGAACTGTAGCCAAGAGCTTCGCGCCAGGCCCGGTTGACGAAGATGAATTTCCCGTCGAGTGTCAGCAGTTGGATCAGGTCGGAGGTGTTATCGACCAGGTCCTGCAATTGGGCATTGGTATTGGAGAGGGCCGATGCCACCCGCCGTTTGTTCGTTACGTCTTCGCCAATGATGGTGAACGATGAAACGTGTCCATCAGTACCATTTATAATAAACGAATTGACCTGCACGCTGCGCAGAGCACCGCTCCGGGCCAGAATGGTAATTTCTTTCTGTTCAGGAAATCCCCCCTTTGTCAAGGCCTCATCAAACTCATGTTCGAGTTTGGCCCGGTCGGCGGGTAGAATAAAGACGTCGAAAAAGTTTTTGCCGATGATGTGCTCGGGTTGCCAGGCCGTAACCCGATAGGTATACGGATTAGCGTAACTAAGCGTGCCGTCGCGTTCAATGGTGAGACCAACCAGATTCAGTTGGTCAACCGTATGCCGAACATCGAAAGCGGGCAATGCATCTGTTACGGCGACATCGCTGCGTTCGTGTTGTAGCCGTTGAATCTCGGCTACTAATTCATCTTTGGTTTTAGCTGACCAGCGCATGGGTAAGTCGGTGAATTAATGTGTCGTTGGACTCTTTAAATTTACGAAAAATGTTGGCCACCGCCGAAATGAATGCAAGAAACGGATTTAGTTTTTAACGCGTTGGCTCGTTTCCCAAGTATTGTTTACTTTGCTGACAATCC
This sequence comes from Spirosoma radiotolerans, assembly GCF_000974425.1. Lineage (NCBI taxonomy): Bacteria > Pseudomonadati > Bacteroidota > Cytophagia > Cytophagales > Cytophagaceae > Spirosoma > Spirosoma radiotolerans. The sequence goes on along the minus strand of NZ_CP010429.1, from coordinate 4,335,895 downwards.
TAAGACGTTCGTCTGTTGTGTTGTGGTTCTTTAGGGTAGAAAGTAACTATGTTTCGCTATTGCCACAACTCAATAAATCAATGTCCTGACTCTTTAAATTACGTATGTATAAACGGGCTATTTATCTGTTGGTATTACTGGCTACAATGGCCTGTGAACCGTTTGATTTAACAAAAAAAACATTCCTAACCTGTGCTAAACCGGCTGCCGGGATCGGGTATACCGTCGGTCGTTTAGATGTTACATTTTTTCTCGAAAATCCGCAGGGCGACATTGGCGCCGTCGGTTGGGACCCCGGCGATGGCAGTGGCAAAAGCCGCGTAGGAACGCGCGTGACCTACAACTACTCTAAGGCAGGAACCTACACCGTAACGTTGACACTGGCTAACGCGTGCGATGACAACTTTACGACTACTAAACAAATTACCGTCAGTAACTAACCCACCATGCGCCTAGTTTTTACTCTTTTATTGTGTTTTGCAATGGCCTTGTCGAGTCGGGCGCAGGAGCGCGTTCGGAATGTCCGGATTCGGGTGGCCGATTCGTCGCAGCTCGAAATCCGGTATGACCTGATTAATACCCGCTACGGCGATTCGGTTTATTTTGAAGTCCGTAGCCGGATTCGCGGTGCCCTGCGCATTTCACCGGAATTCGTTCGGGGTGATTTTGGCTTTCGCATTACGGCCGGCTCTGATCGGCGGATCATCTGGAATGCACTGGCGAATGGGTATTCGCTGAATGAAGAGATTCAGGCAAAGGTTTTTGTGAAGACCGGCATTACGCCACCACCGGGCCAACAAGCGGAACCCGAACCTGTAGTGGTTCAAAAGCCAGCCGTGACAACGCCCGCCCCCGCATCGGCTACTCCCAAACCCGCCAAAAGTGACCCCGTAGCGGTGACAGAATCACCGGCAACGTCAGCCGCACCGGTTCCGCAATACAAAAAAACAAAGCGAGGACGGCCTACCGTTGTTTTGGCGGATTCCGTATCCCGCCAACCCACGCCTGCTGCGCCCGCCCCCGCCATTGTGTCAACGCCGGTTCCGCAGGCCACGGCGCCACGGCCCGAGCCTTCTGTGCAACCAACGCCATCCAGCCCGATAATGGAACCCCTCAGTGAGCCCCGTTCGGTCAGACGACGCTATGCGGGACCTGCCTGGGCGCTGGTATCTGTTGTGGCGCCTGGGATTGGCAATATTTTCGTGCAAACACCCAAACCGAAAATTGGCTTGCGACCCTTGGTAACGGTAGGCTGTTATGGGCTGCTGATTTATGGATTTATGGAACGGCAGAAGTCGAACGATGCGTATGCAATTTATGAACAGCAGAAAAATATGACAGCTGGCGAACCCTATTATAAGACAGCGAACGACCATCATCATACCTACTTTATGGCGACGCGGGGCGCTCTTGTCGTGGCCGCGGCCGATGTTATTCTGACGTTCATCAAAGGCGTCCGCAATAGTCAGAGTCAAAAAGAAGCAAGGCGGTATCAATCGGTAACGATCAGCCCTGGTTTTCAGGCTGGCCAGCCGACGGCTTTAGTCCGGTATTCGTTTTAATTGACACTCCTTGTTTTAGCACCCAAACCCCTTCTATAAAGCCCCAGAAGCTGAATAGATCTACCAAACTAACGATGCGCTTTTATTTGATCATTGCCTTCATACCTCTCTTTTTAACGAGCAGCTTTGCTCAGTCGGCCGGGCGACGGGAAAAGTCGGCTCTGTATTCGGCTTCGAGCGAGTGGCAAAAGGTGACCCTGAAGCCAACAGCTCGTTTGCAAACCAACCAGCCCGTAAACGCACCCGTAAGCCCGGCGACGGCTGCCCCCGCCGAGCGGACGGAAACCGGCACGGTATCAACACCACTAGTACCGGCCCGCCCATCGACGTTAGCGAACAGCACCGCTGATTATCGGCCAGCGTTCGCGGGCGATTTTGCTACCAACCGAAATGGCTGGAAGGCTGGTACAAAAGGGGATTATTATTACCAGATTGGACTTGGTCGGTATAGTATCCGTAAACGGAATACAAACACCCAACAGATAGCCTTCAGCGCGGTTGAACTACCGAGGGATATTAACCTGAATAACGCCGATTTTTTCACCATCAAAGTGGATGTGCTAGCTGACTCAGGTCGTATTCCAACGGGGGGCGTGCTGTTTGGTGTTGTCGATTCGCTTAACTACAATGCCTTTACCCTGAACGAGAAAGGCGAGGTGGCGGTGGTGCGGGTATCGAACGGGAAAACGGTCAGCGATTATATGCCGGCCGATTTCTTCTCGCCGGGTGTATCGGTTGAAAAAAATCGCAATCGACTTAGCATACAACGTAAAGGAGAAGAACTCCATTTTTACGTAAACGCGCAGGAAATTCGCAGCAGCCCGTATCCATTCAAACTACTGGCTGGGAATGGGATTGGGCTGACCTCTTCAGGCTACTGGACATCCTTTCAGAAGCTCACCGTGACGCTGGGCCCATAAGAAAATAAAAAAAGTGGTAAGTCGTTACAAGTCCAGGAATCGTACGGGCGGCTCTCGGCTAGGGGTGACTTACGGTAGAGAAGCTAGTAGCCAGCACGATAAAATGAAAAACTAATTTCTAAAGACAGATTATTATGGCAAAGAGTCAGGACGCCAAGAAAAACACGAAGAAAGAACCGGCGAAAACTCCGAAAGAGAAAAAAGAAGAAAAGCGCGAGAAGAAAGCAAAGAAGGCTTAATGATCGGTGAGGATCGGGGCGTAGATGCACTATGTCCACGGTCCGTGTCCTCACGGACCGCGCGTGCCGATTCATTGATGCGGTCCGTGAGGACACGGACCGAGGAAAAGTGAACGTGAAGCGACAATGGGTTAAAGCATACTGTCGTTTCACGTTCATTTCTTCACCTGTTCCCCTGAACGGTTAATCGTCATAAGCTGTCCGTTCAGGAATACGGCGGCCGTATTGCCCCGGAAAGGGGTGACGGCCTCAAATTCTGGCTGAATCACCCATTCGTCATTTGCATTGACATAGCCCCATCGGCCGTTGCTTCGAGCCCGACGCCAGCCTCGCTCATCAGTACCCAATTCAACTTTATCGTATGGTTTATCCCCGAAGGCCTCTTCGTATTTGCCCTGACGCGCATCGGCCGGGGTAGCTGGTTTGGGCGCTGGTTCAACCGAAACTGGTTTTTCTTCCCGAGTCGGTTTACTTACAGGAGGTTCGGCTTTTTTAGCGAGCTCGGGTAGTTTTGTGGTTGGCTCGGCTGTTGGTTCAACCGTTTCACTTGTCTCGGTTTTTGGCTGTCGTTTCTCGCGCTTTACTTTTTTTTTTCGGCTTGAAGGGCGTTCATCCGAAGCGCTGGTTGTCTGCTCTGCTTTCCGGTCAATGGTTGAGCCGTCGTCGTTTTTGTTGGTACTTTTGATAAACCAGTAGATGACAGCCAGTAAGGTCAGGGCGAACAAAACGCCGTACAAGCCACTGCGATCTGGTTTGATGACTTCCACCCGCACGGTACTCAAGGGATTGTTATTCGCGTCAAATAGGGTATAATCCGTTGTTTTCGTCGGCTTTACCCACCCCCGATTTGTTGGCGACAAGCCCTCGCCCAAATCGTCAATCGTTACGGCCAGCAAATTGTCCACTTCCCAGGCCAGAGTAACCGGCTGGCCTTTGCTGACACGAGCGGGGGTAGCCGTAAATGACCGGACAACCGGCGCCGGTTCTGGTGGGGAGGGGGGCTTTAGAGGTCGCTCAATCGGTGCTACTGGCGGTGGCGACACATAAACCGGGGCCTCAATGACGGGGTTACCAGACCGGACTGGTTCGGGAGGAGTAACAGCGGGTTTCGGTAGTTCCGGCGTCCGCTCAACGAACGGGTCGACGGCTGGTTTTGCCACGGGTTCGGCAATCGGTGGGGGAGCAGGAACGGGCGACTCCACAACCGGTTGAGGCTGTTGCGCTTTCGATTCGCCCCCTAAGCGTTTTAGAACCGTTGGCACCCACTGATGCCGGACAAAATCGGGGGAAAGTTTTAAGGAACTAGCCGCATTGACGATCTGATTCAGATCCTGATCGTACAGATGAATCCGGGATGGTTGGGCTAATCGGGCAATGCGGGCCTGTATATTTTGAAACAGCAGATTATTGTTGGCCACTTCCTGGCTAATGGCAACTGCCCGTTTCTGGGCATCGGCTTCTGACAGACCAGCCTGCCGGGCATCCTCCAGATACCCGTTTGTACGCCAGGCGTCCGGGCCGTCGAGTACGATGGCTTCACGAAGTCGGTCGGTCAGTTCGGTGTCGGTCATAGGGACAGGTTGAAGAGGAGAAAGGTCATGTGTAGTATGTCATAAGCTGGGACGTGGTTCGGCTTTGTATCAGCTATTTACCACGCCCCAGCTTATGACATACTACCTTTACAACGTACAAAACACCGAATTTCAGTCGAACGTCACAACATTACGCCGATAATCCACCGAAATTTTACCGAATTGAGATAAGGCCGACTGACCCAGCAACAAGGGTGCTTTGGCATTGGCAACGACATTGGCGTTGACGTTCTCAAGGACGCGATCGCCAATCTGTACGGATTTGAGCCGAATGACTGCACCGGGAGAAACGGCTCCGCTGGCATCCTGAAACCGCGATTGGCCGACAATATCGGCATCCGTAATGGTGCCGTGCTTGACCATAAAGTCAGCTTCGGTAGCGGTTATCGAAATTAGACTGGCCCCCGTATCCAGAATAAACTTCATGGGTGTCCCATTGATCGTGACAGGTACTTTGTAAACGCCATTCGCCTTTTCCATCGCCACTTCCGTTGGGCCGCTTCCCATTTTTGTTAGCGTTGGTTTAGACGCCGGGGCGGGCGTTTCAGATGACGGTTGTTCCGTTTTGTCAGCGGTACTATGCTTGCTTCGCCGGGGTTGATGACTACCCGACCGGGAGCAGCCCGAGCAGCCCGACAGGTAAAGCACAAGACCAATGAGCAGCAGACTAATAAGAACCTTATTCATACCGGATCAGTGCTTTTGTCTTCACGCGCCAGACACCGTTTTCAAGAACGGCCTCCCCATCCCGGCGCATAACAATACGAGTATGGGTGCTCGTATAGCTGTTCTCGCTGTCGCAGGCCGGTTCGATCATGTAGTTTCGATACGTCAGAAAGCGCGCCACCCGCCCCGGTTCGGCTTCAAACCGGAACGAAGCTACCGACGGATTGCTGGCGTTGATGCTGAACCGATACGCTGACTCGGGGGAAAGCGTACCACTTTTTTGCTGACTATCGAACTGGCCCGTTGGATCGGGGGGTGGAAAGTAAACTACCTCCGACCGGGCCGGAGCGGGGGCTTCTACCGGCGTAGGGGGCACGGCAATGGGTGCTGCCGGGGGCGCTATGGGTTGCGTCAGAACAGGCATGGGGTCCGTAATCGACCCCGTCTCAATGACCGGTTCGCCCGAACGGACTCTGGGTGCCGGTGGGGGCGTAGGCTGGGCAGCCTGTTGTTTGAGTTGCTGAATTGCGACTAACGGGTTGTTGGTACCTAGTTCCGTTATAATGGCGTCGTAGGCGCTGGCTTTTTGCCGCAAATCACCTTGTGGCTGACGGGGTTCATTTGTCGGCCTGGGTTCGTTGGCGGGCTTGCTGCGCAACAAGCTGTCATTTTGGCGGCTCAGTTTACCATTCTCGTCGGTCAGTCGATCTACCTCATTTTTCAGGGCGCGATAGGCCAGTAGATAAACAGCACCGGCACCAACCACGAGTCCTGCAAGTGCACCTAGTATCATCATCCAAAGCTGTTTTCCTTCTGCCTCCTTTTTCTGGCGCTCCAACTGACTGAGCTGGAGCGCTTCCGGCGTTATACCTGTTTCGTCGTCTGCCGCTGCGTCCGACGCGGCTGGCTTGTCGGCGGTTTGGGCCGACGGCTCAGGGGCAGCGGCCGGTGGAAGCAAGCCATCTACTTTAGCGAGTATCTGCGCCTGAACGGCCGGGCTGAGGGGTTTTCCGTAGTTTTTGTCACTCTTGTACTTCGCGTAAAACTGAGCCAGTTGTTTCCGGATGGCGGTATTTGCCTCGGCGGGCGACATCGCTACGAAGGCGGCTGTATTTTTCAGCATGGCCAGTTCCTGCATTTTAGCGCCTACCTGATCCCAGCTACCTACCCCGCGAATGACTTGTTGCGGGTCGCAGCCATCGCTGCATTCCAGCAATTGCGTGTAGATTTCCTGCGCTTTCGGCTGGCTGATCCCTGCAAAAACAGCAATTGCCACATCTTTTGTCAGTGTATCAACGGCGGCCTGATTGGCATTTTGTGCCAGCGTCAGCGACGCCGACATGCACAAAGAGACAACGCCTAGGTAGGCTACTTTTGGCATACGAATAGGTTTAGTGGTGGGAAAAGCATGCACTACGCCAGGGCATTCGCCAGTTTATTGATCGCGCCAATGAGCGGATAGAAAAACAGCGTTTCTTCGATTGTCGAGCTAAGCGTATCGATCATACCGCTGTATTCGGCCGCTACTTCACTTTCTTTTCGCTGAATACCATCCATTAACGAAGTATCCAGATGCGTCCGCAATTCCTGCTGCGCCACTACCAACGACCGTGAAGACACGTTCAGGTTCCTGACGAAACTAAACTGCTGGTTGATAGCAAAGAAGAAATCGATGAATTCGTTGGTCTCTTTCAGCAGTGAATCCACAACTTCCGGCTTCCGAAGGTCAGCATAAGTTAGCGTCGGAAATTCGTCGTTGAACGTGGCCGGATACACATAATTAATGGCTTCCGTATCGACAGGCCGGCTGTTGGCAGGCTGCATCAGCGCTCCTTTGCAGGTGACTTCCTTCGGCCCTTTTCGTTCGTAGAAGAGCGTAAGTCCACTCGTATCGTATTGTTGCTCATATACTTTCTCAAAAATGGCCCGCGCTAGTTTCCCCAGCATCTGATCGTCGGTGCTGATGATCGTCAGCAGTTTCGAGCCTGTTCCACTGAACGTAATGGCGCCCGGCAAGTTAATACCCCGATGCTTCATCAGGCGGGCAATATGATACAGCAAGGCCGTATAGAACAGGACAAAGACAATTTTCATGTCCTCATCTTTGGCCAGCATTCCATTGAACGACAGCATACTCTTGGCCTTCACGTCGTTGCTCTTTTCGATGGAGAACCAGAACGCCATAATGTCTTCCGACCGATTTGTGTCCAGCATTCGCCGGTTATTATCGCTCAGGTTACCAAGGCTTTGGCTTTCTAAAAGTGTTTGGATCCGATCGGCATACTTACGGATAAACCCGTTGTGGCTGGCGGCTCCATATTCACTGAAGGCATCGCCGTAAATGGCATTTCCTGCAAACCGGAACGAAGTCAGCAACTTCGGTTCATTCCGTTCGTAGACCACCACGTCCGACGTGCCGCCACCAATATCGACATTGATCACGGGGCGGGCCGACGCGCTCAACGTTGGGTTTTGTTTGTAATAATAGAACGGTGCCACGGATTCCGACACTTCACGCAGGCGACCCGGCGCTCCGCCAATGTAGCGGTCATACAACTCCTGCCAGTCGGCGCGCAGCTGGCTCACCCGGCCGGGGGTCATACTGGCCGGGAAGAACCAGTAGACGGTCGTTTGGGTCAGATTGCCGCCTTCAGTCAGCACTTTGTTCTTAATCAGCATCAGCAATTCTTCCAGAAAAGCCTCTACCCGCCGTTCGGTCTGGTCGTTGTTTTTAGCCCACTTCAGGTTGGTGGTAATCCGGTTAGAACCTGCTGGTTGCCGCTCCACGTAGAACGGAATGTTGAAGTCGGCGAGCGCCTGCGTTTGCTGGTTGTAGCTCAGGTTCATGGGCTCGGCAATGGCCGTGCGCGTCGGGAAACTATCCGGCCGACCGGGGCCAATGGTTGGTGGCACAAACTCCAGGTCATAGAGCAGGAACAGCTCGAACAGGGCCGGATTGTACTGCGCCGGAGCAACCAGCGTGGCTACTTGCGGGGTCAACTCGGCCACATCGAAGGGCCGGGGTGATCCTCCATCAACTTTATATTCGACGTGGGTATTGGTGGTGCCGAAGTCTACCGAGAACTCAAACTGCTTGCTGCCACCGTTGTACTCCTGCCAGCGGGGAAGAACAATACCGTTCATATCTCGGCCGTCGGCGCGGATGTGCGTTTGCAGGTAATCGAACTCTTCACGCAACACATAATACACACTCGATCCATCGGTGTTCTGCTGCCGAACGGTGCGCTGGTGCTTCGACTCGGGTTTGACTTCGGCATTGGCCTGTTGCCGGAAATACGTCAGTTCGTATTGATTCTGGCTGTCAAAACCGGACTCGATCAACTGAATGCGGTAATCGGCGGGCACCGAAACTGCGCCCGAGCGCACAAATGGATAAATATTGACCGTAAACGAATTCTCGACGATGATTCCTTCATTGGTCGTCTCGTTTGGTGCATTCGACGTTCCCACGGTTGGATTGTATAGCCGCTCGAAGGTCACAAACTGATTGCCCGGCTGATTCGGGGCTGTAACCGGAATGTCGAGCGTGACGTTGATGCCGCCACCCTGCGGGGTCATCTTCAAGCGTACGCGTCCCTGCAACAAATCCTCTACATCGAAGAAATCGAAGAAATCCTTCTTAAGTGGCAGTAGAAATCCTTTGTCGGTGGCCGACGTTTGCAGATTACCATCGAAGAACCGGCCGCGGTCGGTGGGGAACGGCAACCGGATCAGGTACGGTTCCAGCAAATCGCTCACCGTGAGCCAGGGGTAGTTGCCCGGCTGGCCCGGCAAGGGCCGCTGGTTTTCGCGCCACGACTCGCGGGCGTAGTAGGGGACTGGCGTATTCGAATTCCACTGCGCCTGTGGCACATAGGTGAATTGCCGGAAAAACCGATTCTGCAACGCCATCGGGCGTGGCTGATTAGGGTTGAGTCGTGCGTATTTGTCGGATTTGATAATGAAATCGCTAACCGTATCAATGGCGCGGACATCGGATTTCTTCTTGCGCAGCGGGAAGCCCAGCACTTCAACGACATCGCCCGGACCGGTCGTCAACTCGTCAAAATCCTGATCAAATTTCTCGCGGGTCAACAAGGGCTGACCATTCTGCGATTCGATATGCTCGTAGAACATGGCCGGATTCTGCTGCTGCAGCAGCGCGCGACTGCGGTTCAAGTAGTCATCTACCTCCCGGAACCGATCCCGGAAATTGGGCATGAACAGCTTGATGGCGTACCAGAATTTCTGGTATTCAATATCGCGCTGGTGCAGCGGGCAAACCGACGCGTCGAATAGACGGTCGTTCCCCATGGATACATCGACCCAACTCAGGTCATTGCCCGAACTGAAAAACAACGTTTTGGGCGATGTGCCCCCCACCACCCGTCCCCGGTAGCTGAGGACAAACAGGCGATTGATGGCATTGAAATTATATTCAGCCGCGTCCTGATCCAGAAACAGTTTCAGGGCGTCGCCGAGTCGCTTGTGCCCCTGGCTGCTCGACTGGCGCAGCCGTTCGAGGTCGGTGCGAACATCAAAGGGCGTAATGGTGACGAATGTTTTGAGCTTGTCGTAATTGAAGAACAACTCGCCCACGTCCAGGCAGTCCGAAACGATGCGCTGGTCGTTCATGCTGCCGCTGAGGTCCGGTTTGATGGCCAGGTTCAGGAAGGCTGACCGCACCAGATCCATCCGGGCAAATGGGCTCGGAATAGACGTTGGCTGCTTCACGGTCTGACCACCCTGCGGGTCACGAATAGCCGCAATCTGATCGGTGCCAAGGGGTTTACTGACGTACCAGTGAAGACCAGGGGTAGGGTTATGTAAGCTGAATGTTGTTGGCATGTTGTTGAGGTTTACGGTTTACTGTTTTCGGTTGGCTGACGCGAGACCGCTTTGCGCAACCGAAAACAGTAAACCGAATACCGAAAACGTTTAATAATCCATCACTTTCGGCAACCGGTCGCGGACGAACTGCTCGGTGCCTTCTGAAAATAATTGTATGAACTTATCGGCTTCGCTGCCGTAGGCTTTGCCTTCCGCCGTTTTGTTGAGCGTCTGGTCCAGGTCGTCTACGATGTCAAGTTTTACATCCGACTCACCTCCGAAAATACCTTTCTTTTTTGGCTCGAAGCCCCGTACGGTATGGCCCAGGTTGGCTGCGTCGAGTAGGAAAGGCTCAAATGACCGTTTGTTTCCCCGCATCTCACTAAGCCACTGCCGGAACGACGCATCGAAGTTTTTGACGCTGGTAAAGAAGCCTGAGTTCAGGAAGGACGTTGAAATGGTTGGGTTAGCTTTGGACCATTGCACCGTGCCAGCCGCCTGCCGAAGTCGCTGACTCAGATACGTGCTGAACAACGCCATCTTCGACAGCGGCAAGCTGATGATCTGCTTCGTTGCACCGGCCAGGTTGCCCAATTGGATACTCAGCCCATCCTGCTCAATTCCGAACTCTTTGTAAACCGGGCTGACTGGCTTGCCATTGGACACGGCTAAGCTGCTGTCGTCGGTGTTCATAAAATCGACAATGGCCAGCGCCGACGCCATTTCCACAAAATGGGCTTCGTTCTTCTGGCCACCCGCGCCGGGGTCATAGGTGTAAGCCTTTGTCTGGTCGTCGCCGATGTAATACAAGGCATTGACGGAAGGATTAACACCTTTCTGGTAATAGTTCAGCGCGGCTTTGGTTTTAGCGATAAACGAAGCCGGGTCAATCAGTTTGTTCTCGTTAGTGGTCAGACTAAAGTATGGCATCACCGTAACGGCACCAATTTTAGCATTCGTCAGGAAGGCCGGATTGGGAATCTGACCAAGTGCCTGTGCGCCCCGGATGTTCTTGAGCAAAATGGGGAAACCAGCGGCACCCGTACCCCCAAAAATAGAGCTGACAATGAAGATACGGTCGTTGGCTCCGAAATTCTCGGCAAAGGCCTGAAACACATCGGAATAGCGAAACTGATTCAGTACCGTACTGCCAATGTTTGGGTTGCCTACGAAACCGATGTCCATTTTCGTTTCCAGGTTTTCTTCCGAAAACAGCAGACTGGCGAAGGCTTTGCTGGGCGCGTCCAGGCCTTCATAATTGATATAATCCCGGAATTTTTCCTGCTGAACGCCCTGCAATTCAAAGACATAGGTATCGGCGATGGTGGCATTGCCACCAATAGCCCGGTTGAGCGTTTTGATTTCGGTGCTGAAAAAGCCCGACGTTGGTTTCGTTTGCAGACCCGCCCGAATGTTACCGTATTCCCGTAGCAGATCTTTGGTGCGGAGGAGGTCATCGTTGGTGGCGTGGGGGTCCAGGATGATCGGGATCACCTCGTCGGTATTGTTCATTTTGACGCCAGACGCCAGCAAAAACGTGAGTGCTTTCAACACCCGTGAGCCAGTCCCGCCGATGGCGAACACAAATAATTTAGCCATGAATCTTTGGTTTTTGGTTTACGGTATTTGGTTTTTGGTTTACGGTTTGTGGTTGGCTGACGCGCCAGTTGATTTTGCCGGTCCCCCGGTGCGGTGAGCCAACCACAAACCGTAAACCAAAAACCAAATACCGTTCTGTTATTTTGATGGCCAGAGCATTGGCCGGTGTTTGGCGTTTTTGCTGAAGTTTTTCAGCACCATGGATATAATAAAGAAAATAATGGCCGTGAGCAGTGCCATTTCGAAGGCATAACTCAGAAAGACGCTGACGCCCTGATCGAAGAGCGTTCCCTGATTCGGGTCGGCTTCGTCGCGGGGGATGTCCTGATTCGCTTTCTGATAGCAGGTGACTAGCGTAATAACGAACAGAAACAACGCGCTCACGCCCGTCATCAGGAGCCAGCTTCCGAAACCACTAAAACTTACTTTATTGAAGGGCCAGATATAAAAGGCAAACGCCACCACGAAGGCCAGCCCAACGGCCGTCCAGGTTAACGGTGACAGGAGTTCTTCCTGATACAAATCTTCAAGCAGGCTGCCGTTAACGAACAGATTGTAAAAGTTATAAAGCGATTCTTCCATGTTTAGAAAGGTGAAAGAGTAAATGAGCGAAAGAGCGAAATAAAACTCGCGTCAGCTTTTCGCTCTTTCGCTCATTTACTCTTTCGCTCTTTACATCTTTTTTACTCATCGTAAATTGATTGTTAGCGTGAAATATTCGGTTTGGTTAGTAGGGTTGTACGCTCGTTCGACGCCTTGCAACAGATTTTGAATACCAAAGGTCGAGTTGGCATCTGGCGAGGCATCGTTGGTCGTGTTTGTATTGGCAATCCAGCGTGGTGGAAACTGCCGACGAAGCCGGATTGTTGCCGTGCGTTCGCCACGTGCGGGCTTATCGGTGGTCAATAGTAGTTTGTGTGTCGTGCCATTAGCTCCCGAATAGGGTTGAACGGCCGATACCTTAAAGTTATCTTTTCCGTCAACAACATACTGGCTGGCATCGGTCAACAACGACGCTGGTACGCGCAGGGCCGACAAGTCGACGGCTACCGGAATGGTCAGGCTTTTGTCGGCGACATCGGGTTGCACATCATCGAGGGCGTGAATGGCTTTGGCATGACTGCGAACTTCTTCGTTTGATCGTTTGAAGCGGCCTTTCCGAGCCGGGTCCGTTACCAGAATGCTGTAAAATGGCGTTGTGGCTTTGGTATCCCGGCCAAAAAACCAGGAGTCGGCGTAACCGGGCAACTGATCGAACCGGCGAATCGTTTGATACGTCTGATCCTGGTAAAGCCGCTGCATGGTTTCATTTCGACCCACGAGGCAGAGGTAATAAGGTCGCTCTCCCTTGTACACTTTTTTGGCGTTATTCCAGCTATAATACGTTCCGTCGAAGTCGGATGTCAGCTTAATCACCAGCATCGAATGTGTGCTGGCGTATGGATTGAAGACCGTTGTGAGCAGTGAACTAGCCGCATCGAGCGTTTTCTGAGCGCTCATGCCGGCCAGGGTTGGGTCAGAATAAATCAGATCGGACACCAGCACGCTCAGGTCATCGCCCGTAGTGTTTCGCAAAATTTCGCTGAAAATACCTTCAAAGTCGGTGCTGGTGGTTTTGCCTTTCGTTTTGGCGATTGTAAAAATGTCTTTCTGTTTGAAAAACTGCGGCAGCGTCAGACCCAGATCATTCACCTCCGTGTTGACAACGAATAACTTGCCCTGGCCCGGATTGACGGCATCGAATTCTGTCAGCACATCATTGATGGTTCGTTTAAACGCGCCATTTCCGGTGGGTGCATCGTAAGGAAACATACTGGCGCTGGCTTCGAGGTAAACGTTCAGTCGCAACGGTTTGCTGGATGTGGCCGTACCCGCCATAGACAGGGTCGGTTCTTTGCCTTCTTTGGCCAGTTTGCGGTACGTGCGATTGCGCTTAATGTACGCTACCAGGGCCGATTCGTCGATTTTACCATCGGGCGTTAAGAGTGCCTTTGTTTTTTTGTCGGCACCCAATTCTTTGCTTTCCTGACCAATAAAGACACGCAGCGCATCGGCTTCCGTCACGTCCAGGGCGTTGTCATTACTCAGGGCGTCGCTAATCTGGTCATCTAATTTGTCGCCTGAACTGGAACAGCCCGATAGCCAGCTTATGGATAGAACAAGAAGTGGCAACAAACAAAAACGGCGGTGAATCATGAAGTTTTTTTTATTTTTTGATGGGTAGGGATCCGGCTGTCGATCCGCTCCCAGCGGCCCAATACGTCGCAAAAGTAGGAATCTGACTATACGTTAACCTGTCATAAACCCAAGTGACCTTAAATTTTCTTAAATTACTATAGAACGTAACGAACCACCGGGCCATTTTATGTCAATCGGTACGGATTAACGATGAACGGACGTTTACCTTTGTAGTTCTGATTACACCCAACATGACGCTTCGCCATCTAGTACTGAGTTTTTTACTGGTTCTTCCCATTCTTCTCCAAAACTGCGCACAGGTCGCTCAACCGCCTGGTGGTAAGAAAGACACGCTGGCCCCGAAACTAGTGAGTAGTATGCCTACCGCCCGCCAGCTTAACTACAAAGGCAAAACGGTTGAACTGGAGTTTAGTGAATACGTGAACAGTGAAAACCTTCAGCAAAAAATAACGATTACGCCCCAGGACAGCAATACGTTTGTGGTGAAATCATTGCCTTTGGGCATCCGGCTTACGTTTGCCAAATCCTTCCTACCCAACACAACCTACACCATTGATTTCGCCGATGGTATCAAAGACATTACCGAGCGTAACATTGCTAAGAATACCAAAATCGTGTTCAGTACGGGGGCCAGTATTGATTCGCTTTACCTGACGGGCAATGTGGTAGACGACGAGAGCCGTCAGCCGCTGCTGGGGTTTGTTGTCGGCTTGTTTGCGCCGACGGATACGCTGCCCATCAATCGAAAACGCCCCCAATATTTTGCCCGAACCGATAGTAGCGGCAATTACCGCATCGAAAACGTGAAGGCTGGCCAATATAAAGTGTATGGTTTCGACGATAAAGATTTGAACCTGGTGAACAACACACCGGGCGAGCGCATCGCTTTCCGGGATAGCGTTCTGAACCTGAATCGCAATTATTCAGATGTGAACATGGTCGCGTTTCGCGGCTACGGCAAGCCACGCATCAGCCGACGCGAACGCACCGACGAAACGCTGGGCCTCGAACTTAGCAGTGGTATTGCGAGCTATAAACTTCGCTTTGGTAAACCCGTGTCCACCACAACTAGCGCTACGACAGCAACAACGCCCGTTTCTACAACGTCGCGAAATGCATCGGCCGACACGTTAATTTCATTTCTGGAGAACCCTAAAATGATCCGGCTCTATCGACCGGCGAACCGGGCTGCCGACGACACGCTTCATTTAACCATCATGGCCGAAGATTCGGTGGGTAACGTGACGGAGTTGAGAGAGCGGGTTTATTTTTCTCCATTGAAAACAAGGGCCAAAAACCGGACCCCACTGGCCGTGCAGGTAACTCCTCCGTCGGGCGAGCCGATTGATAATAACCTGGAATTTACGCTGGTTTTCAACAAGCCCGTTTTACGTTTCAGTGCAGCGCTCATGATTATTGGGCCGGATAGCACGAAGCCCCTTAAACTGACGCCTGCCAACCTGACATGGAGTAATAATTACTCCCGACTGGTCATCCGGCAAAAGACCAATCTACGCGATACATTGCTCTTTCGGCTTCAAAAAGGGGCCTTTGTCAGCGTGCAGGGTGATACGCTGCCCCGTTATTCTGCCCGGTACCTGATCGCTAAGGATGATAGTTATGGGCTCATTGCCGGTAAAGTGAACCCGGCTACCGTTGGGCCCGCCGGAACCAACTTCATTGTTGAGCTACTGGACGATAAATACCAGGTGGTACGCACGGCCTACAGTACTCCCGCCTTTAGCTTCGGCCGACTCAAGCCAGGGCTCTACCGCCTTCGGCTGATCATCGACGCCAATAATAACCGACGGCGCGACATTGGTAATGTACAAAAAGGGATTCAGCCAGAACGGATCATTTATAACCCCGGCACCGAGGAGAACGGAACCATCCGGGTCAAGCAGGATTTTGAGTTGACCGACCTTGATTTTTGAGGAAAGAAACGAACCACCCCCAACCCCCTCCTAAAACAGGAGGGGGCTAAAAAAGTAACCCTCTGGGTAGCCCCCTCCTGTTTTAGGAGGGGGTTGGGGGTGGTTTTAATCACAAGGCAATGAGAAACCGACAACTGAATAACCTTACCGTACTGAAATCTATCCGAAAGGAATTATGCAACGGCGCAACGGATGCTGAAAAGTTACTTTGGCAACATCTAAAAGGCAGTCAGTTAGCAGGCTTGAAGTTTAGAAGACAGCACAGTATCGGCTTGTTCGTATTAGATTTCTATTGCCCTTCAGAACGGCTGGCTATCGAATTAGATGGTGAAATACACCAAACCAGCGAGGTTCGATTAAATGATGAAGAGCGGCAGAAAGCCATTGAAACGCTGGAAATTCAGGTTATTCGCTTTCAGAATGCAGCCGTTATGGATAATCTAAGCCAGGTACTTCGTGACATTCAGCAACACGTCAAAAAAGGATAGCACCAAACCACACTAAAGCTCTGTTACATGCTGAATAATAAACAAAACGGTAGCCGGGTGGCCGCTAATTATTCAGACCTTGCCCCGTACCTTTGCGTTGGGTAACAAAAACAGCCCCAATCCGCCGGTATTATGTACGTCAAACCTAAAAAAGAACTCGGTCAGCATTTTCTGAAAGACCTGAGTATTGCCCAACGTATTGCTGAATTGCTGACGATGCATGCGGGCGTTGACGGAGTGCCCTACACAAAAGTCCTCGAAATTGGGCCAGGGATGGGTGTCTTGACCCAGTTCTTACTTCAAAATACGAAACTTGACACCTATGTTATCGAGATTGACCGGGAGTCGGTCGATTACCTGAAGCAGCACGTTCCTGCGCTGGAAGGCCGAATTCTGGGGGCTGATTTTCTGAACATTCGCCCCGACCTGTTGCCGACCAAACAAGCCAATAGCACCGAGCCCTTTGCCGTTATTGGCAACTTCCCCTATAATATTTCGACCCAGATTCTTTTCAAGGTGCTGGACATGCGTGATCGTGTACCCGAAGTGGTGGGCATGTTTCAGCGCGAAGTGGCCCAGCGGGTAGCCTCGGGGCCAGGCAACAAGGATTACGGAATTTTGAGCGTGTTGTTGCAGGCCTGGTATGACATCAAGTATGAGTTCACCGTTGATCCAGACGTATTTAACCCGCCCCCGAAGGTTTTTTCGGGCGTGATTTCCCTTCGGCGTAACAAAACGACCGACCTCGGCTGCGATGTGAAGAAGTTTACGCAGGTTGTTAAACACGGCTTTAGCCAGCGCCGGAAAACGCTGCGCAATGCCCTTAAACCACTCGCTCCGTCGGAGGCTGCCCTCGCCA
Organism: Spirosoma radiotolerans; assembly: GCF_000974425.1. Classification (NCBI taxonomy): domain Bacteria; kingdom Pseudomonadati; phylum Bacteroidota; class Cytophagia; order Cytophagales; family Cytophagaceae; genus Spirosoma; species Spirosoma radiotolerans. The sequence goes on along the minus strand of NZ_CP010429.1, from coordinate 4,319,007 downwards.
GTCCCTTCATGGACAAACGGGCCGAGCAGCTAAGTGTGGCGGAGTTTGTAGCGCTAACGAAGCTAATGGGCGAGAATACGCCAGAATGAATGAGTGAACACGCGTCGCCAGAACTATAAAATACAGACCATCACTCTCTCGCTCATTCACTCTTTCGCTCTTTAAAAACGTGACGTTCGAACTTACTAAAGATTATCTTGATACGATCCAGGCAGCTATCGACGCGGAGGATGATGCCTTGCTTCGGACGGAGATGGAGGAGCTGTATCCGGCCGATATTTCGGGAATTCTGGATGAGTTAGCGCCCGAATCAGCGCATTATCTGCTCAGCCTGCTCGATAAAACGGTTGGCGCCGAAATTCTGGCTAACCTCGACCAGAGTGAGCGGACGACATTGCTCAAGCTGTTTACCTCTGCTGAGATTGCCCCGTTCATCAACCAGATGGACTCCGACGATGCCGTCGACGTACTGAACCAGCAGCCCATTCAGGTGCGGGAGGAAGTCATTGGCTTGCTCGAAGACCGGGAGCAGGCGCGGTTCATTCTGGATTTGCTGCATTATGAAGATGGCGTAGCAGGTAGTCTGATGCAGAAGGAGTTAATCCGGATCAATGTCAACCTGACCGTAAATGCCTGCATTGAAGAGATCCGTCAGCAAGCCGAAGACGTCGAAAATGTATATGCGGTTTACGTAGTCGATGATGTAGGTAAACTGCTTGGACTGGTCTCGCTGAAGAAGATCGTGCTTGCCCGAAAGAATGCCAAAATCGCGGATATCTACGACGACGACATTGTTTTTGTCGAGACCTACCGACCCGTGGATGAAGTGGCCGAGGTTATGCAGAAGTATGACCTGGATGCCATTCCGGTCGTGAATGTGCAGCAACGATTATTGGGCCGGATCACCATTGATGACGTAGTGGACGTTATTACCGAACAGGCAGAAGAAGATATTCAGGTGATTTCCGGTCTGTCGGGCGAAGTAGAAGAAGATGATAACATTTGGCGACGCTCGAAAGTACAGTTGCCTTGGCTGGTAGCCGGGGCGGTGGGCAGCCTGATGGCGGCAACGGTTATTAATGGCTTTCAAAGCGAACTGGGCAAGATTGCCGCTCTGGCTGCCTTCATTCCCATTATTGGGTCAACGGGTGGCAACGTCGGCATTCAGACTTCCTCATTGATCTTGCAAAGTCTGGCCGATACGTCGGGATTGAGTACAACCCTTGGTCGGCGGTTGTTGCGAACGCTGATGGTGGCGGTGATCAATGGCCTGGTCGTGGGCCTGATTGCGGGCACCTATACGTTCATTATTGGCGAACCGCGCCTGTTTTTCGTTGTCGCCACGTCGCTACTGGCGGTTGTGTTGCTGGCCTCCTTCATGGGGACTGTAACTCCACTGTTGCTCAATAAAGTAGGTATCAACCCGGCTGTAGCCTCAGGACCATTTATCACCACCGCAAATGACCTGATTGGCATTGGCGTTTATTTCATGATTGCCCAGTGGCTTCTAGCCGAAGTTTGATATATTGGCAAAGCTATGACAATTCGTTTTGCTACTCTGGCTGATGTACCCGCTATTCTGGCTATTTATGCGCCCTACATCACCGACTCTGTTATTTCGTTCGAATACGAGGTGCCGACGCTGGCTGAGTTCTCGGAGCGTGTTCGGGTCATTCAAACGCAGTTTCCGTACTTAGTGGCCGAGCTGGATGGCCGCGTGCTGGGCTACGCGTATGCGTCGAAGCACCGCGACCGTACGGCTTACCAATGGTCGGTCGAAACGTCGGTGTATGTGCACCCCGACGGTCATCGGCAAGGCATTGCCCGACAACTTTATACGACCTTACTGACGTACCTGCGTCGGCAGGGATACATCAATGCATTTGCGGGCATCACCAGCCCGAACCCGTCGAGCGAAGCGTTTCATCGCGCTATGGCTTTTACTCATATTGGAACCTATAGCAATATTGGTTATAAAATGGGTTCCTGGCACAGTGTTTCCTGGTTTCAACTCGCTTTGCAGGCGCACAAAGTTGATCCGCCAGTGCCCTTATCAATCGGTCAACTTACGTAAGGGATATTTGCCGGTGTAAATGACTACCGATGCACATGCCTTGCCCGTACCCGGCGTCCGCCCCGGGCAAGGCCTACAATGCCCCCGGAGTCAGTGCGTTGCAGCCCATACCGCAGGATAAATCCGTAGAACGTTTTGGAACTGTCGAACGAGTCATTACTGAAATCGTAGTAGCCTGTCGTAATACCAAAACCGACTTTGGGTGAAATCTGAGCAAAAATATTGTAGGTCAATTCGAGCATCAAACTGCCTTTTGAGTCGAAAACGCGGCCCGCACCAATCGCCATTTCATTGGCGAAGATGCCATAGTTCGCTACATCCATGGTTACCCTGGCTTCCAGAAACAGGGTGGTATCGGGTCTGAGGGAATTCCGGCCGAAGGCAATTCCCAGATCAATAACATCAAATGTTTTACCGATCTCAATATTCTGCGCTACCCGATCACTGGTTTTTCCGGCCCCTGTGTAAATGGAAAACGGCACGGATCGGGCGTACCAGGGAGCTTGTTTAAAGTTAAAGGCCGTCTTCGTCGAATCGGACGCTGGTTGTCCCTGCGTCTTTGTTGATTGCCCTTGAGCCTGAATCGTACCGTTTAAGACAAGCAGGAGTAGAAGTGAACAGAAACAAGTATTCAGTAGAAAATGGCGCATAGGCAACTGAAAAGAAGTATCAAGTTAAGACACGTTAACCAAGCAGACAGGTAAATGAGTGATCAGGTCATTTACCTTGACAAAACTAGAGCCTTCTGCCTACTTGCCAATGCAAAACTTACTGAATATCGAGTCCAGTAAATCGTCTGTCGTTATTTCTCCTGTCAACTCACCTAAATGTTGTAAGGCCACGCGTAAGTCCATAGCCAGCCAGTCGGGTGTGACGCCGGCATCCAGTCCGGCAATGGCGCGGGCAAGGGCATCGTCCGTACCGATGAGGTGGTTGTAATGGCGCGCGTTGGTTACGACGGCGCTGCCCGTTTGTACGGCGGCATCCGTACGCACGCGAGCCGAGAGAGCCGCCTTTAAGTCATCCAGATGCGTTTGTCTGGCCGCCGAAATCCAGATGACTTGTTCGTTAGCCAGGATAGGACTCAAGGCTTCATGCTTGGTTTCGGTCATCAAATCGGCCTTATTACCGACCAGCAAATACGGTTTCCCCGACTGGTGTAATTCAGCAGTAACCTCGTCCAGATCGTCAGGACGTATGGCTGGGCCGTCAAACAAATAAACGACCAGAGCCGCATCGCGCATTTTCTGTTGCGTACGTTCAATGCCGATGGCTTCGATCTGGTCGGTAGCCTGACGTAATCCGGCCGTATCAATCAGCCGGAAGCGAATGCCATCCAGAAACAGTTCATCTTCAATAACATCGCGGGTCGTACCGGGAATGTCGGAAACGATCGCTTTCTCCTCGTTTAATAAGGCGTTGAGCAAGGTGGATTTCCCGGCGTTGGGTTTACCGATGATGACCGTTGGAACACCATTTTTGATCGCGTTGCCGGTGGAAAAGGAGTCGATCAAGGGATGGAGTACACGGCGTATGTCGAGCATCAGTTGGCGAAGCTTGTCGCGGTGAGCGAATTCAACATCTTCCTCACCAAAATCCAGTTCCAGTTCAACCAGCGCGACGAAATCAATGAGCTGCTGACGAAGGTCTTTCAGTTGCCGGGAGAAACCACCGCGCAGCTGATTCAGGGCGGCTCGGTGGCTGGCGTCTGAGTCGGACGCAATCAGGTCAGCTACGGCTTCGGCTTGTACAAGGTCGAACTGGCCGTTCAGAAACGCCCGCTGTGTGAACTCGCCCGGTCGTGCCAGGCGAACACCCTCCTGCATGAGCCGACGCAGAATTTGCTGAATAATGAACTCCGACCCATGGCAGGAGATTTCAGCAACGTCTTCTTTCGTGAAAGACTTCGGGGCTCTGAAAATCGTTACCAGAACCTCATCGATAATGCCACCGGTTTCGGTACGGAGAGTTCCAAAATGAGCTGTATGGCTGGCCTGTTGGGTGAGGTCTTTTCCTTTAAACAGGCGATTGGTTAATTCGATGGCGCCTTCGCCCGACACGCGCAAAACAGCAATGGCACCGATGCCTGGCGCAGTAGCGAGCGCAGCGATGGGTTCTAATTGATACAAGTTTATAAGTATTTCGGTTTATAGTTTACCGGTTTTCGGTTTGGCCTACCGGAAGCGACGGATACTGAATACCGTAAACCGAGTACGACAAATTTAAAACCTGTTCGGAAAAATGGGCAGGCGGTTTAGTAATCCGGCTAACCGCTTTTCGACTGGCGCGTTGGGAATACCAAGCCAATCGGCGTACTGGTCGCCCAGGAAGAAACGCATTTCACCCGCTGCCAGGTTCCGAATGGTTTCGGAGCCTGCTGCCATTGGCTTACCGACGCTCGCTTGGCCTGCTGCGGGCGACGCTTGAGCCGCTCCGATCCCAGCCGCTACGGCGTTCAATAACGAGCGGGTCAGACCCACACCTGCTTCGGAGGGCGCAAACTGCCGCCGGGCAATTGCATTGCCCAGGTTATAGGCTTCGCGCAGGTTCCGGGGCATGAGTTCTTCAGAAACGCCATTAAAATAGCCGACCACATTAACATGATGCAGATAGTCTTCTTCTTCCTGCTCGGTCATGGAAACGTTCAGTTTTCGTAAGCCTAGCAGCACAATATACGAAAACGCCAGGTTGGTACCGGCCATATCTTCCTGATTGACCGGATAGCCCCAGGCCATATCCCAGCGTTTTGAGTGCAGGGAAAACCAGCGGGCTCCTGCGTGAATCAGTCGGATTTTCTGTGTCCGGCTTATGGCCTGTTTAGATACCCATTCCTTGGGATTGTTGACCGCAAACACCCATTCGCCGGTTTCCTGCAATCGGCGTGTGGTGTCGTTTTTAATTCGTTCGGTCAGCCACAAAACCTGCGCTCCGTTGGCTCCGAGGTAGGAAAAAGGTAGGGAAAAGAAACCCAGCGTCAGCCCAATCTGTTGGGCGTGTTTCCTGAAAAAGGACATACCCCGCTTCATCCGGTCCGTATCCGCCCAGTCGGGCATACGAGCATACTCCGCAAAAAAAGCCTGTACGGCAGGATGCTGCGTCGTCAGCGAGAAATCACTTGTGTCGGCCAGCCAGTGCATCAGTGCTCGTAAGCCAGGGGCTGCATCGGCCTCAACAACGGCGGCAATGACTGCGTCAGCAACAGGATCGCCCTGCTGCCGGTACTGATCCAGTAACGTGTCTGTAAAGGAACGGGAAGGCTTTATGAGCGTCGGCATCGTATAACAGGTAAACTAAACGGGTAACGATGCGTGGACGGAATTGGTTTTAAGAGACTGTTTAAGGCTAGAGCGTAATCTGTAACCCATCGTAGCCCAGCCGAATATGAGGAGGCAGTTCCTCCTCGACTTCCCGATGCAGGCCCAGCTTATGGCTGATATGAACAAAATAGGTGCGGTCGGCACCAACGCGGTTGGCAAGAGCAACGGCCTGATCCAGGGTGAAATGAGAAATGTGCGGTAGGCGCTGCAGTGCATCCAGTACCAGCACTTTGGTGCCGTAAACCTTGGTTAATTCTTCGTCAGAAATGTAATTCAGATCGGTGAGGTACGTGAAATCGCCCACACGGAAGCCATAAACGGGGAGTTTATGGTGCATCACTTCAATGGGAGTGAACCGAACGCCCAGGACATCGAAAGGCTCGTTGGCCAGATCGTTTAGCTGAACGCTGGGCGTACCAGGATATTTTTTTTCGGCGAATACATACGCAAACTCGCGTTGCAGCTGCGCCAGTACCGTTGGGCGGCCATAAACGGGAATATCTTTGCCGGACCGAAAATTATACGCCCTGATTTCGTCCAGCCCGGCCGTATGGTCTTTGTGTTCGTGTGTAAACAGAACCGCGTCGAGCTGCTGTAAATTGAGCCGAAGGACTTGCTGGCGGAAATCGGGGCCGGTGTCGATGACAAAACTACGTCCGTCGATCGCCAGGTGAACGGACGTCCGGAGCCGTTTGTCCCGAAAGTCAACCGAACGGCATACTTCGCAAGTACAGCCAATGAGCGGTACTCCCGACGATGTTCCCGTACCGAGCAGCGTGATCAGCATAAAGAGCGAAGGAGTGAATGAGCGAAAGAGTGGCTGGCGCATTACTTTCGCTCATTCACTCCTTCGCTCTTTCGCTCATTTATTTATCCGTCAGTTGATTAACGACTTCCACCAGGCGGTCGAAGTTGAGGGGTTTTACCAGTACGTCGTTAAATCCAGCGGTTTTGAATTCTTCTTCGGTGTAATTTTTAGCATTGCCGGTGATGGCCACGATGGGGACACTGGCTTTTTCTTTTTCGGGTAGCGCCCTAACCCGCCGAACGCATTCCATACCATCCATAAGTGGCATGTTGATATCCAGGAGGAGAATACTGAAATCTTCTTTTTCCAGAATTTGCAGCACTTGTTCTCCGTTTTTTACGGCGGTGATGTCGTAATTCTGAAACTCAAGAATTTTGCGGGCCAGATTCTGGATAACAGAGCTATCTTCGGCAATCAGGACGCGTTTGGAAGCTGACATAGGGCTTGAGAGATCGTGATTCGTTATACTGTGGTGAAATTATAGAGTTAAATTGGCAAACGCAAAAAGGGTTTGGATTCTACAAGGGCCAAAACCATCTTTTTGCTAAATAGACGTGCGGTATGTGCATTGACTGCCAGTGATGTAACAAACAGCAGCTTGGCCTTCGCCCGATTCATAGAATTTTTTCCATGACCATAAACTCCAATGGCTGCTTTTTGATGCCAAACCGCGGATCATCCGGGAAGGGTTGTTTGTTGCCGGTCGGCTGGTAGCCGCGTCGTTCGTACCAGGCAATCAACTCGTGCCGTACCGTAATGACGGTCATGGTAATTGCCCGGCATTTTCTCTCAACGGCGAGCTGTTCAGCTGCTGTCAGTAATTGTTTGCCAATGCCATTGGCTTGCGCATCAGGCGAAACGGTCAACATGCCCAGATAAAGGTCGTTCCCTTTGGCCTCCAGATAAACACAACCTAGCAGATGGTCCGCATCTTCATATTTGAGAATCAGGGCATTGGGGTTCTGAAACATCTCCCGTAGCGATTCTTCGCTGGTTCGGACACCACCCAGCAAATCCGCTTCGGTCGTCCACCCTTTGCGCGAACTGTCGCCCCGGTAGGCACTATTTACTAAACTGACCAGGGCCGGTATGTCCTGTTCAGTAGCGGTCGATATTGGGTTTAGGTGAGTTATGTTCACAGTTGGTAATGTTAGTAGGAGGTAAGAAACATCGTGGTTGTACTAGGTTGATGTTTATTGAGGTTAACTTCTTTTAAGTTGTTATTTGGGCACCTCCCGGAAATCAAGTTGCTGAATCAGCGCGGGGTTTTCGGGTGTCAGGGTATAAAAGACATCGATATTGGCTTTGTCTCCTTCCAGCAAGAAATGGCCTCGTAGCTGATTTTCGGGAATTAGGTCGCCAACGTGCTTGATGGCCCCTGCTTTAACGTATAGGTCCTGCACCGTTTTCCGGCGTATGGCCACCGACTTATCAGGAAAGAAGTTCTCCGCGAAAATGCCGCTTTGTTCGGCATTCGTCCAATCGGGGAGCAGCTTAAGTAAGTCCGCTTTTCGCTGGGCCAGTATGCTGGATACGGGGAGTTGGCGGGGTTGAAGTTTGCCAATAGCTACCAGCGTATCGAGTACCGCCGAGTTAACGGACCCTAAGCCGGCGTAAGTCAGGTTGCCATAAGCGATGACACCAATGCCATAGTCAGGCAAAATGCGCCACTGGCTTCCAAAACCGGGTAAACCGCCACTGTGCCCAACGCCCACCTGGCCCGTGCAGTTTTTACTCCAGCCCAGCCCGTAACCATAGCCACTGGTGACCGGACAGAGCTGCCCGGCTGAATTTTTGGCCTGCGTCGACAGACCCGAGAATGTCCAGGGTTGCTGCATCTCGCGCACCGAACTCCGCTTTATGGGTGATCCGTTGTCTATCGCATTGCTGGGCGGCCAGGCGGCTTCATGCAGGGCCACATACTTACTGAAATCGTCAATGGACGTGATGAGTCCACCCATTGCGCCGTATGATCCATCATGCAGAAGGGGCTCTGCGAGCCATTGCCCGACCCCCTGACCGTTATCCTGCCAGCGGTAACCCAACGCCAGCTTGTCGGCCGGAACGCGGCTGTATTCCCACTGCGTGTCGTTCATGCCGAGTGGTTTCAGAATAGTATCGGTGATGTATTGCTGATACGGCTTCTTCGAGACAACGGTAATGATATGCCCAAGCATGGCAAAACCAAGATTGCTGTATTCGTAGGCCACGCTGGGCACGTTGGCATTTGAGAGGCCGCCTTTGATGAGGTTGAGTAAATCAGCGTCAGAGTCGGCGAGTTGCCGGTCGCCCCAGGGGTTATCTTCGGGAAAACCGGCCGAGTGCGTCATCAGGTTTCGAACCGTAATCAGGGGCGCGTCAGCCGTAAGGTATTTATGCGATTTTAGTTCAGGAATATATAATTCTGCGGGATCGTCGAGACGGAGTTTTCCTTCATCGCGGAGCTTAAGAATGGCCATTGCGGTCAGGCTCTTGGTCATCGACGCGATCCGAAACAGCGATTTGGGCGTGGCTGGCGTTTTAGCCGCTAGGTTTGTGTAGCCGAAACCGCCGGAATAAACCAGCTTGCCATCGACCACAATCCCAAAGGCGAGGCCAGGCATACGCCGTTTTTCTGCGACGTCTTTGTACAATTTTTCAACAACCGGGAAGGCCGCTTCCAGTTTTTTTAATCGGTCAGTGTCGGCAAAGACCGGTGGTTGATAGGTAGTTATATGAGGTACCGTACGGCCTGGAATCGGTTGTTGAGCCAATGCCGATGAGGCCAGAAGGAGCAGAGCTGGAAAAATTGGTTTCATTGAACGAGGGATTCAACTATTGGATTTATGTGTGCTAACATACTGAATAATGCGAAAAGCCACACCAGAAGCATGGCCTTTCGCATGAACAGGCTTTTTAGATTGGCTTAAACGGGCTTTATTTTCCCTTGCTTTCTGGTTTCTTCTCCAGGTCGGCCCGCTGATCGTCGCGGAGGGTTGGGTATTTGATACCGAGTTGCTCCAGATAAGTTTTATACTTGGTTGGATCGTAGTAGAACTTCTCCAGCTTCGGTTTAAACTCGGTCATGATCTTCTGATTCAGATAGATAGCGGGAATCTCTTTGGCCGAGATCAGGGGCGTGTACTTGGTATCTTTGGTTTGTTCGTCGGTATAATATGCCTTGGCCTGCTGGAGAACCTCGGGTTTCAGCAACATATCCAGCAACGTCATGGCTTCTACTTTAGCACCGGCCACAATACCTTTGTGGGCAATGGGCGTCGCCATCGAGATTGCATCGGACCAGTGATGCCCCGGCAAGCCCGGAATATTCGATGGGTACAAAAGCACCACCGTTGGTACGGCCCATGAAATATCCGAAATGTCATCCGAGCCACCCGTGAGCGGAACCATCGACTGGCCGCCCATCATAACCGTTGGCGCTGTAGGAACCGGGGTGCCTATGGTATCCAGCTTAATGGCTAGTCCTTCCCGTTTGGGCGATTGTAATTCTTTCTGGGTTGCTTTTGCCAGTAGTTGATCATCTGATGACCAGGTTGGTAGCCCAATCCGTTTGATGTTATCATACATTGCCGAGGCTATCGGTTTGTTAAAATGCCCTGGCCAGGCCGACCCCAGAATTTCATAGGTGAATTTTGTATCGGTCATCAGCGCAGCGCCTTCCGCCACTTTGATGCCTTTCTCGAACAGGGCTTTGATTTTAGGGTAAGAGCGTTCCCGAAAATAATACCAGACCGAAGCTTTGGAAGGGACAACATTGGGCTGATCGCCACCGTCAGACACGACATAATGCGAGCGTTGAGTCAACTCCAGGTGTTCGCGCCGGAAGTTCCAGCCGATGTTCATCAATTCGACGGCATCCAGCGCACTTCGACCGCGCCAGGGAGCCCCCGCTGCGTGAGCCGCCTGCCCCTCGAATGAAAATTTGACCGAAATCATGCCGTTATAGCCTGCATCGCCATAATTGACGCTGAGGTTGTCGGCAACGTGAGTGAAAATACACGCATCGACATCCTTGAAATACCCGTCGCGGACGTAGAACGCTTTGGCACCCAGTAACTCCTCGGCTACGCCGGGCCATAACATTAGCGTACCCGACAGTTTGTTTTTCTCCATCAATTGCTTCACGCTCAAAGCGGCTACTATATTCAGGGCCTGCCCTGAGTTGTGCCCTTCGCCATGACCGGGCGCCCCTTCCACAATCGGATCTTTATAGGCTACACCGGGTTTCTGACTGGCTTTCGGAATGCAGTCAACATCGGAGCCGATGGCAATGACAGGTTTACCAGAACCCCAGGTCGCAATCCAGGCAGTAGGCATTCCAGCAATACCTTTTTGAATGGTAAAGCCTTCTTTCTCAAGGAGGTTGGTTAGGTAATTGAAGGATTCTACTTCCTGAAAGCCGAGTTCAGAAAAGCTGAATAGCATGTCATTAATTTGCTGTGCCTGATCTTTACGCTGATCAATTGCCGCAATCGCTTCCTGTTTCAGCTTCTCTACCTTATCACTTGTCCGACCGTCGACCTTTTTAAACTTATTCCCCTGCGCGAATAGAATGGACGGAACAATGAACAAAAAAAGCAGTGTATTGGAAAGGTATTTCATAGAAGAAATGAAATTTTATTTTGATAAAAAGTCTAAGTAGCTATAAATATATTGGTTAAGTATATAAATAAGAAATAATTATGAAGCGCGCTTGCTGCACTGCTAAAAAGTCGGCCTAGTACGACATGTTTGTAACTTATGTAGGTGTTACAAACCTTAGACCGCCACACAGCCATTAGTCGCGTTGCTCACAAAAAAGAGCGGATTACATGGATAGTAGTCCATATAATCCGCTCAAATGAATGCTGCTGGCTTCGCTTATTCGGATAAAATCACTTTTCGGCTAACTCGCTGATTACCCTGAATGAGCGTGAGTATGTAATAACCACGGCTAAGCTCCCCGACGGGTAATTTGATTAGGTTTTCGCCTGCTATCACCTGATGTTTGGCTTCAATCACCGGCAGCGCTGATACTGATAATAATTGCAGACTTACTTCGCCATCGGTCTCGGCAATGTAACGGATACTGACTTCGTCGCGGGCGGGGATGGGGTATACGCGTACCGGCGAGAACTCGGTTGATTCCTGGCTGGCCAGTCGTCCGCTACCGCTGCCTGTCAATCGCGCTCCAGCCCAGTCGGCATGGTCGCAGCTTACATTGTCGCCCCCATTGGTAACCACCAGCTTTAAGGTCTGTTTGCCCGTTACGTTCAGGTCAACGGACTTGGTTGCCGAAGCGGGTGTCATAGTGCCGCTGTCGTAAACCAGCGCATTATCAACGTAGACCTGAAAATTCACTGTTCCGCAACCTGCATCGGCCATTTCGTCATCTATGCCCATATCCGTCAGAAAATGAGTATACTGGCCATTCAGGTTATAGACGATTTCGGACGGAGAATGTACACCTAGTCCTTTGGGATACGTTACCCCGTTCAGTGTGATTGTCCGGCCATCGCCCGCGGCTGATTCACCGTTGCTACGGTCTTTCTCCACGGGTCCGTGACCATTTGTGGCACTCACCCAGTTCAGATCCGATAAGTAAACCCCAGTACTCGCTGATGATGTCGTTGGTGTAGCCGGATACAGGTAGCTTTGAGGAACTACTTGCTGACCCTGTCCAGGGTAAGCCCACAGCAACTTGGCAACGGCACCGTTACCGCCATCATAATACTCCATCTGGATCGTATAGCGTTGTCCTGCCGTAAGGGTCACCGCATTGCCATCGTTGTTCGTTGACGCGTGCACTGTCCAGTTGTTGATCACCATCACACCGTTTACCCACAGCCGAACCCCATCGTCAGATGTTGTGGTGAATATGTAATTGCCGGTAATGGGTGCCTGCACTTGCCCGGTCCAGCGAACGGAAAAATTATCGTTGTTGACGCCGGATGCGGGTGAACCTGTTCCCCAATCGAAGTTGATGGTTGCGTCCGTGCGGGTAAGTACGATGGGCGCGTTGAGATTCGCATTATTGTAGTACTGGCCCAGCAGGCCGGTGCCATTGCCGGCGGTGGGCGTTGTTGGGTTAGTCGGCGTCGTTGTTGTGGCTACCCGATAAAAGGCGGAGTTTGGAATGGTCTGTTTACTGATGCCGGGGCCTTCGTAACTAACAATAAAACTTTGGCCGCCACCTCCCTGAAGGAATGGCAACGCTAGCGCATGCTTGCCTGCTTTCAATCCGATGGTGCCCGACTTTTCAATGGCTCCGTGAATACCGTCATTATTAACGACTTCGGTAGTACCGATCAGAAGTTTACTGCCGTCATCGGAGTTTGTATAGAACGTATAGGTTCCGTCTGTGGGTACATTGATGTATCCTTTATACCGAATGCCAAACTGCTCATCCCGGTTGCGAACGGATAAATCGACACTGGAAACGGTTCCTGTTTTAGTGGGATTGAGGGAGTTAAAATCAGGTATTGTGTTCCAGGAACCTTCATAATACTGATAATCAAGACCCGTGACGGCATTGCCTGGATTTTCAGGGTCGCGCAGGGAAACAGGCGGAGGGGGCGTTGCATTGACCTCTTTCATCAACACCGCCGATGTATAGGGTTGCAGCGTGATCTGGTTGGTATACTGCGTGTTTTTGGCATCCCGGTAAGAGCCACTGAGCGATGTTGTCTGGGGCTGAGCCGTTGCGTTATAAACGAGTTTAATGTAGTCGTCGGGGTTGAGGTTTGAGAGGGTAGCCTCTTTCAGCCGGATATTGTCGACCCAGGCTGTTTGCCCATCACCGGTCACCTGAAATACCAGAATGGCGTTCGATTCATCCGCTGTAGCGGTAAAAACGGCTTCATACTGCTGTCTCGACGTACCGAGCAACTGAACGCTACGCGGAGCCAGATCGCTGTAATTACCAGACAGCTGGCGGGGGTAAAGTTCAATCCGCTTATTGTTTCCGGTGGCTATCCCATCGAACAGCAACTGATACGATTTGCCACGCGAAACGGCGCCAATATTGACCGTAGCGAGCAGGTAGGAATTAGCCTGAGTATTAGAAAAGAACAATTGAAGTGACCCACCGTCGAGCCGGTTCGAGTTGTCCCAGTCGGCCCGGCCGTTGCCATTGGGCGACCATACGCTCCAGCCTTCGGTGTTGCTGTTAAACGAATTGGTAAGCAGGCTGGCCCCTGTCTGACTAACAACCTGACTCTTGTAGGTTACAGGGCTGTTGGATGAGTGTGCATCTTTTCCATACATGGCCTGCCAGGTCGTGAGGGTATTGTCCGCGCCCGTTAGTCCCGAACCGGGATTATAAACCGCTCGGATTTTAAATAGGTCTTCAAACGGACGAATGTAATAGTTGTAATCAAACTGACCATAACTCGCCAGATCATTGGCATTCGATTCGTAAGCGGCTACAACCTGGTTGGGTAGCTTGCTAAACAATATATTGTTCTGAACAACATTGTTTCGCAAGGCACAGGCACCGTTATAGGCGAGCTTGAGCTGTTCTTCTGTGTTGTTGAAACTGGTGTTTCCATTCACGGTGATGCTGGATACGCCCCGCAAGAAAATTCCCATGCCCCGCGACCCGAATGAGGTGTTACTGGCAACTTCTACATTCTGCGAGCAGTCGTCCAGGAAAATCCCGTTCGCACCCGAATAAGCGCCCCCCGGTGTTCCTTCCGGCGCACCAATGCCGTTGTAAACAATGTTCGATAGGATATGCAGATCGCCTACATTGCTACGCGCACCATTCCAGGAGTAAATGCCGCCCCCATCGCTTTTAGTCAAACAGAAGTTCGATACCTGGTTGTACCGTACCGTCGCGTTTGTAACCACCGCAATGCCGTTGTACCCCACACTCTCGACTACGTTATTTTCGATCAGCGTATTGCCCGTGCATAGTGACTGCAGGGCCGAATAGGTGCCATCGCCACTTTTGCCCCGGCCGGGCACCAGCCCAATGCGCCGGAGTGTATTGCCCCGAAAGGTAAAATTTTGATAGGGTCCAATATACATTCCGCTACTGTTGGCGTCTTCGAGCAGGTTGTTTTCGGCTACTACATTGTTGCCGGAGCCAATAATGGTTATCCCGTCTTCGCCCGAGTTCGTAATGTCGTTGCCCGAAAAGACAAAGTTCGAGCCGCCGTTAACGGCCAGACCCGTACTCAGCGTTTCTGTGATCTTGATATTCCGAACGGTAATGGACGATACATTGGTTAGGTTTATGCCTTCATTGAAAGCCGTTACGGTAATGAGCTGACTATTGGGGTTGTTCTGATTGTCGAACAAACGAATTTTTTTGCTGGAAGGGTCATAATACCACTCGCCAACCTGGTCCAGCGTAGCCGGGTGATTCTGAATGAAAAAGCCCCAGCCATCGGCAAGGTCATAGCTGCTGGAATTGTTTAACGAGAGCGAGTTTCCATTCTGTTGGGTGATAGTGGCCCGGTCCAGAATCCATTGGGTTGGCCGTAGTACCGCTTCGCCACCTGACCAGTTCTGAGATAACCCCTGCTGACTGGTTAACTGGTTTTTGCCGCTGTGCGACTGGATGGTCAGGTAACCTTTGTTGGCATCGCTGAGGTTAGGATACCGGCCTAATGGCAGTGCAGAGCCGTTTCGGTATACGCCTGTTACCCGGCTTCCGCACGAAGGGCAATCGGCCTGCCAGACGTTGTTCCCGATATTGTTCCAGCCCGAGACGGGCACTGAGCCGGCAAGAATGGGTTTGTTGCCCGAGCCATAGGCATCAACCACTATAGGACTTCCTGATGTACCGGATTGCCGGATGAGTAAGGTACCGCGGAAGGTATCGCCCCGCCGAAACAGAATGGCGTCGCCCGGTTGAAGGGACAAACTGTTTATTTTGGCAATGGTCTGAAACGGAGAGCCATCCGATCGGCCGTTGTTGGCGTCGTTTCCTGAATTCGCGACGTAATAGGTTGTTTGGGCTTTGGCAAGCTGCCAGGTTGTGCATAAAAACGCCAGGGCGATGGCGCAAACAGTAAACAGTCGACCTGTCTGGCCGTGTTTCCAGCTAGAGAAGTGAAGCATGTAGCAATAAGTATAGGTAGATACGGAAGTTAGGAGATGGAAGTAGACCAGTGCTTGCCCTATTCACATGGGCAAGTTAAGTCTAAAAATTTGTTTATTAAACGGTAGGTATATTAAAACAGTAGAGAATCCAATTTATTCTGGAATAAATCGGATAGATTTATATTTTAGCCAGTTGAACGCTGATTTTTAACTAGATAGAATACGTTTTTTACAAACAAAGGCTTCTGCCGCCTAAGCAAGCCACACCTGTACAAGGTGGCCCGATTAGGCAGCAGAAGCCTTTGTGTAAGCCCTTCGGTACTGCTTACGATGTCCGTGTTTCTACTTACTTACGATATGCATTGGTTTTGTGATCACTCTGCAAGGCTTCGAGGGCGGCTGCCAGGTAAACGAATGGAGCGTTCCAGTTGATCGCAATTTCGTTGGAAGCATAGGAGCAATCGGCATCGAGATAGACTTCATCCGCAACGGTTGTGGTGTAACCCGTACACTTATCCTGCCGGGCTGCATTGGCGTTTGTACCTCCCGAAAGCAGACCGGGCACGGGGGCTTCGATGCCATCCGCTACGGACGGACGGTGATGCGGATGCATGGTCGATCTGTCGCCGAAACCCGTCAGAAATGAGTAGCCAACTGCATTTCGGCCCAGTAAATAATCCAGGTTGGTAAGCGCGTAGTGAAGATACTGCCCGCGGTTTGGCGAGTCGGTAAAGCGGTATGCCTGAAGAAGAGCGATGCCCTGGTTCGCGGCTTCGGAACTACTGCCCCAGGTGAAATCCTTGCCCGATTTGCCCATTACCGTCTGAAACGCCTGTTGATCTGCCCCTTTGATGAGTGAATCCGCCAGTGTACTTATCTGCTGTTTCACTTTTGGCAGGTCCTGTTTGCCGCGAGCCGTCAGTGCTTTTCCTGTCCGGGCCAGTGTATAGTAAGCCAGCGTACGAACTTGCGGCCAGGAAGGTAACGGGATTTTGGTGTCAGGAAAGAAGTTGACGGCCGTGTAGTAGGCGTCGTCTTTTGTTGTCGCGTAGAGTTCGGCAGCGGCCCAAATCCACTCATCGTCGGCGCTGCGATCTTCGTACGTACCCGTCGAGATATCCGGGTCATAGTTGTCATTAATAGCCTTCTGGTTATACAGCGCATTTGGGTTCGCTTTGGCCCAGCCCCAGGCTTTTACGGCCATCGATAAGCAAGAATCCGCCAGACCGGGCAGTTCTTTATTGTATGGTTTGAGAACCCGACTTGCCTGCGCCAGTACAGCCGCAAAATCGAGGGTGGCAGTAACACTCTTAGCTACGACATAACGCTCCTTTGTCGCCTTGTCAGGCATAATCATTCCATCGAAGCTGGCATTGGTCAGTTTGTGGTAAACGCCCCCATCGGCGGGATCCTGCATGGTCAGCATCCAGCGTAAGTTCCAGAGCACTTCGTCCAGCACATCGGGCACTTTGTTGGTACTTTCAGGAATGTTCGTGTTTAGCGTTTTTACATAATCCGGAAAGTCCTCACAAAGCGAGAGCAGCGTTCCCATCGTGATGCCGGAATTGACGATGTATTTGTTGTAATCGCCGGCATCGTACCAGCCTTTAGGCGATGAAATGACCGTTCCTGCCGGCCGGCTCGCGGAAGCCGCCGAGGGGTGAATTAGCACCCGTGTATCGGGGTGACCCGCCGGACGCGCCCATTGCCCGGCAAATTTGGCCGGTAAATCAATAGCAGTCCGTTGGTAGTAAAAACCTTTGATAGCCCCGATGGCGACGTCCTGGTGGACATTCGCCCGGATTTCGAACGGGTAGGAGTGACCCAAACCGGGGATGATCACCACATACGTACCCGGTTTCGTGACCGCCGAAAAATCGGCCGAGTGGGTTGTTTTTCCCGAGATGGCATTGATGCGGGCGCTGCCCAGTGTGCCGGTAAAGATTACTGTTTTGAGGTCTGAGGTTGCCACCTGAAAAGGTCCCTGTACCTCGCCAACGACGACGGCCAGTTTAGCTCCGTTCGGGTAAAATCCAACCTGGTTCAGTCGTATCGCTTCGGAAAGTGGCTGGGCAGATAGCTTACCGGATGCAAACAACAGGCTCAATGAAAGGACAGTTAATCCCTTGAATGCACAATTCATGATGTATTTTAATAAGACCAGTAAGGCTATTGGGGGCCTTACCGGCTTAGGAAAGACTATTATTTCACTACTTTCATGGTGCCCTGCATCACGTAAAAGTGGCCGGGAACCGAACACTCGTACATATAATCGCCGGGCTTTTCGGGGGCAATAAAATAAATGGACTCGTTGGTGTTGGGCTGTAACAGATTAGTGTGGTGCAACACCTTGTCTGTCTGCGGAATGTAATTCTTTTCCTGACCCTCAAGTCCAAGTTTCATGGCCAGTTCACCTACCTGAAGCGCTGAGCCAGGAGCTACCACCACAAAGTTGTGGAGCATGTCATCCTCATTGTTGAATACGACCCGTACTTTGCTGCCTGCTTTTACCTGAAACTGCTCGGGCGCAAACTTCAGGCCTGGTTTTGTGCCCATGTTAATCGTATAATCAGGTTCTGTCCAGGACGCAGGCATTTCCGTTACCCGTTTGGCCATTGTGCTACCCGTAGCTTTCACGGTGGCTGATTTTACCGATGTTACTTTCTTCGAAACTCCTCTGGTACTCACAGGTGGTGCCGTCGACGTAGATGCCGTCATCATAGCTGAGTGGTCATGAGCGGGCGTCGTAGCGGCAACGGTCAGCTTTTCGCCGTCGGGAATATTATTGAGCGTGTAGTAGCCAACGTTATGCAGTAACGCACGACCCTCTTTTGAGCGAACGCCCGGCGTCGTGATTTCGTGAATATAGCCTAAGCGCAGACTGTCGACCACCAACCGGGCTTTCAGGCCATCTTTCGATACCACAATACCACGAATCGGGCAACCACCCCGATTGATCACCGGGCTGCCATAGGTTGCATGGTACTTGTAATTGAAGCCTGTTACTTTGTACGATGCCGGATCTGCGGCTAATTCCTCATCGACTGGCTCGGTAAATTCAATCTCAAAACCATCCGGCATGGCGTGTATAGTCTTCATCTCAAAGGGCATTTTTCCCGTCCAGACTACCCGCTGCAGGCTGAAAAGCTCTTTACCTGTCGACGACCAGCCCCGGCTGGTCATCCCCACAAACATCGAGGCATCGTGGCCCCAAACGAGACGTAGTACGCCCGATGAGAAACCCTCCCGAAATGGGAATACAACACCCTGATAAACTCCCTTTACTTTTTCTAAATCGACCCGCGAGAGAATACTTTGCCCTTGGTCGCCAACGAACAACTGGTTCTCGAACGGCCCAAATTTTCCTTTCGTGTTATCTGTCAGTAAACCGGATGTTGAAATGCCCAGGATGCCGTGTGGCAACCAGACGGCAGGCGCTTTCAGGGCTGTAAACTTCTTGGATACATCGTAGAGGGGCTCGCCTGTGTTGGGAACATCCTGTGGCTTGATTTTTAGGGGTGAGCCCGGCATATCTGTCCACCGCAGACTTTCGGCATTGCCTAGGAAATCCCCTTTCTCGACCTGCGAAAGCCGGCCCGAGCCAACCCAGTCGCCCTGGTTTTCGGTGTAGAAGTAATCACCGGCTGCATTCATGCCGTAACCAGCGGGGGAGCGCATTCCCGCGGCAAAAGGAGTCATTTTTCCGTCGGGGGTAATTTCCAGCGTCCAGCCACGCCAGGGGACCAGGCTAACGCCATGTCCAAGGCTATTGCTCCAGCCCACGTTCAGCGTGACGAGCATATTGCCGTTTGGTAAAAACGTTGGGCCGTAGGAATACTCGTGGTAATTACCCGACAACGGCCAGGAGTAAACTTTATCGTAGGAGTCAGCCCGTCCGTCGCCGTCGGCATCGTGCAGGCGGGTAAGTTCGCTGCGCTGGGTAACGTAAATGTCTCCGTCTTTATAGGCCAGCCCCAGCGGTTCGTGCAGTCCATACGCAAAGCGTTTGTAGGTTGGCCGAATCGAACCACTGACATAGGGATTCGACACGATCCAGACTTCGCCCCGGCGGGTACAAACGGCCAGGTTACCATCCGGTAAAGTAACCATACCACCGACCTCCAGAATAATATCTTCCGGAACAGGTAGCGAAATCAGTTTATAAAAATCGTCTTCTTTTTCGGGATCTGCTGCCACCTTAGCCAGGCCTTTCGGGGCAGGCGCTGGCTGCTTACTACTAGAACTAACGGGTAAGCCCGTCTTGGACTGAATTTGCGCCTGGGTCGAAACGTGACTTACACAGGCAAGGCCAGACGCCAGCAGGGCGGTTCTGGCTAAACGTTGTATGGTCTGATGATTGATGTTCATGAGAAAGTTCGGTCAGAAAGTTGAGCTTACCAGATAATAGAATAGGTTATTGTACCGGCGGCAGTGGCTGGCTTTACGGGCAGCAGCATTTCTTTTGTTTTTTGCGCTGTCGTACGAATAACGGGCTTCTGTTTAGCCGGTAGCTCAATGAAGTACTGTTTGTCATTTATGGCATAAAGTCCGTTTGGCAACTCCGTAATGTCATTCCCTTCAGCAACCCGGCACCAGACTTCTCCCCGAGTGGACGCTCCCGGAGTGGACGCTCCCGGAGTGGATGCTCCCGGAGTGGACGCTCCTGACGAAGGTGTTACGGTAAAGGAATGTGAAAGCTTGTGCCCCTCTTCTTCAGCCGCAAACGATTCACGCACCTGCGAAGCACCCAGTGTATATTTGAAAATTGGCCGACCGTTGGAATCTACATCATAGCCCATGTTCATATAGGTAGCGTTGGAATCTGGCCAGGCCGCGTTCTGATCGGCGAGGTACGTGAGCGAAGGCTTGCCCGACAGTTCAATAACACTGCCCAAAGGAACCGATAACTGGGTTTCGCCCCGTCCGTACCACATCGGTGTGGTTTCCAGAAAGTTGCCCCGCCAGATTTGCAAAAATTCACCTTTCCGCAAATCGACGCTGTAGTTTACATGGCCTGGTTCGCCAACGGATATAGTATGCGTATGTTTCTGGCCGTGGTGATTGACAAAGCCACGCTGCATAACCGGCTCATCTTTGGCCTGCAGCGCAATCTCACCGACCGGCTCTTCGACCCGAATCACCTGATTCAGGGTTGTATACTGAACACCGGGGCCTTCAACGCCCAGAACAATATCGTTTCGGCGGGCATACCACAGCCCGAAGTTTTTGTAGTAAGCCAGCACCACCGGATGATCACCGGCTTCCAACTGTACCATGGCTGATGCCGTGCCGCCACTCTTGCCGCTGATGCTTAGAACGGGCTTATTATCGATCATCAATTCGCCAGCCCCGTTTGGATTTGCCGGGTTGGTTTCGGCCGGAATCCAGTTCAGATTCAGATTTAGTGAGTACTGGCCCGAACGGGGAATGTGCAGGAGGCCTGTAATTTTACCGCCGAACTTATCCCGGCTGCCGGGTGCCGAATGCGCCAGCATTGTAATGTCCATTTCCCGCGTGGGCGTGAGCGAACCGAAGTCATTTACCGATGCGAACTTGCCTTCGTAAGCACTCAGCTTCATGTTGGTGAGCGTTACGGGCTCGATTCCGTAGGACTTGTATCGGATGTTACGGATGGCTACCGGGCCATGATCGCCCTGAATCATGAGTGAGCCGGTGGGCTTTTCGTCCTGAAAAGCGGCTGAGCGCGTTGGTCCTAATACTTCGACGTTTTCCTGAACCGTTACACCGTTCAAAATGACCTTTAGGAAGCGGGCATTCGCTGTTTTTTCGCCCTTTTCATTAAATCGGGGTGCTTTGAACATAATGCTCAGGTGCTGCCAAAGACCAGGCGCTTTACTTACATTCTGGGCCGGTGGGTGACCTTCGTATCCTTTCCGGCCTTCGGGGCGGCTGTCGTCCCAGCGTTCATAAATTGCCCCGCAATCGCTCGCTTTCGGTACGCTGGCGCCCCAACTGTCGAACAATTGAACTTCATAACGGCTTTGGAGATAAACTCCTGAATTCGACCCTTTCTCCATCATAAAATCGAGTTCCAGGTCCAGGTCGCCATGTTCCATCTTGGTAAAAAGATGGTCTTTGCTTTTTCCGGATGGATCATTGACCAGAATGCCCGTGCCCGACTTTGTCGTGCCTTTACCTGGTTTGGTCAGGTCATAAAAAACATCACCGACGATTTTCCAATTGCTACCCGTTGGCTTAAAATCGTTGAGATTTTGAAGGCTAATTGTTGCGTAAGGTATTTGGTTTTGTTGCGCTGATGCACCTAGGGCGCAGAGCAAAAGGCAAAAAAGAGAACAACAGACGTTGCGTTGCATAATTAAGTAGAAACAAATGATAAGCAGGAATAAGGGTACTCAATAGCGTTTACAGGGCCACACAAGTAGAGCGCATCGACTCGATAGGGCAATAACAGAGCTTGGTCGGCAAAATATAAACGAGTGAAAGAACGAGTCTACTCACAGCCGAATACATAAGCCAAAAGCAGATCAAAAATAGTTGAATCTATTCATTATTTATGATAACAATTACAGGTCAGTTTGATAATTAACCTGCTGTTAATTGCTTTTTTAGGGTTCCTCCAGGCTGTACCGGGCACTACATTACGCTCAAAAATACGTTGCCCACTATGCCAACAACTACTCATACGTGCCAACCAGCGTCACAACTGATTTTGGCTCGGCCTGAATTTGGTTGGCCGCTACAATCGATTTGGCCAGTGATTTGGTATTCGTTGTTGTGTAACTCGCAAAACGATTATGCCTGATATGTACACCATTGATGGGCAGACTCACCGCATCTGATGTCATGTTGATGCAGACGAGTACCAGTTGTTTGCGAATGGGGTCTTTGTAGGCCGACACCATAAAGTGACTGGCTTCGGCTACTGGATTGCTGACAGCACCCAGGCGAACACCAACCCGTTTCATACCAGGCCGAACAAAACGGGCATAGTTGCCAAACGCCCATAACTGCTTGGAGTCCAGGACCTCGCCATCCCGTCGGGCGTTGTCATGCTTCTGATAAGTACCATCGGGGCCGTTGATGTAGACGAGCCCATCGCTATAATTGTACGGATTGATGGCCAGCCACCACTGCCATGAGGTTACATTGGCCACTGTCAGGTCATTGTGAATGACTTTGGCCACGTATAACCCATAATCTATTCCGGTGTGACGCGGACTGCCATTGTATTTGCCGCAAATATCGCCCAATACCCCAAATTCACTTTGCCACAACATCGGGTTACCAACAGCCTTGGCTCGCTGAGCGGCCCTCTGACGAATTGCTACTAATGTTGAATCGGAACAGGTTGTGAAATAACTGTGATAAGCCCAGATCGGCGCAACGTTGGGTTGCCTGGCCAGGGGCGAAGGGCCGTTGTTTGTAAAAAAGTAATCGAGTTGATTTCCCCGCCCACTTTCGGCTTTTTCGTAGAGGTAATTTAATTGGCCAGCTTCGCCTGTAACAACCGTCGTTTTGGCTTTACTAGCCAGCAACTTGGTCGATAAAGCACTTGTTACGCTGGCAATATCCTTGTTTTCGGCGGGCGAACCTTCCTGATTGGCCCTGCCATTTTTCCCGGCTGTCCAGTCCCACTGCGGTTCGTTGATGGGGCTGAGGTAATCGAGCTGGAAATGAGTGGCAACTGTCACTAAAAAATCGGTGAAGGACGCCAGGGCGGTTGGTTTGAGGTTAAAGCTTTTTCCGCCTGCCGAAAACGCTTTGCCATTGCGGGTCATCTGCACGGGTGGCGAGTTAGTAAAGCCCAGCGCATAGCGGACACCCCGACGGCGGGCTGCCTGCAGAAACCACTGGCTTCCGGCTTGTTTGCTCCAGTCGTACTGGCCATCGGGGCTGAGAAAGCATGCTTCCCGACGCCATTCATCCGTAATGAAGCTGCTGTCTTTCTGCTCATAACTCCCGGCGCCAATGTTCATCCGCCAGAGTGACAGGCCTATGCCTTTAGGCTGGCCATCAGACAGGGTATCCAAACTAAAGAGGAGGTCGGCTATCTGATTCTTCTTTGTTTCGTTTTGCCAGGTGCCAATAAACTTAGCCGACCAGCAATCCGATGCCCCAAAACTATGAATCGTTTGAAATTCCTCCTTTAGATTGAGGCTAATGGGTAAAGGAGCCCGAAGGGTGGACTTGGTAACAATGACTTTGCTGCCCAGGCTGGTCAGTACCAGTAAATTGAGTAAAACAGCTTTATAGACCAGTTTCATGGCAAACGAGGAATAGAACCCAATAAGGCGCTAGACCTTGAAGGTTCCTCGTGCCAGAATCTACCTGTTTAGCCGCCAAAGTAGCTGCGGTTAATGGAGTAGGCAATGCATAGATTAAGAACGCTGTCTTTTGTGATTCGCGTCCAAGCTATGCAGGCAGCAGGGTAGTTAACCAAAGTTTGGTTTGTGCCTGCTGGTTTAGTTTATTGATAATCCGGGTATGCGTAGCCAGCTTTTTATAGTTTTCTGCCCGTACTGGCTGAGCAGGATAATTTATCTGCTCCATATCGGCTACCAGTCTTCCCATTTGCTCTTGCATTATCTTCAGCAGGGTTATAATCTGATCAACAGGGCATTGTCCAATGTATAACCGACCCGATGATGTTGCCCTTGTCTTTTTCTCCGGCTTGTTCTGACTGATACAGGCCATCAGTCTGGTATAGTTTTCGTGCAAACTGGCAGTTGCCTCAGCCCATTCCGTCAATGTATTGAAAGTCGTATTTATCGTTTGTAATTGATTAGCTGTATGGTTCGGTAGGGCAGTCATATCGGGTGTTTTGTTAAATGGTTGACAATAAGAATAGTAGTTCTGTTGAACAAAATTTTGCACTATAGATGCTTACGTAAGAATGGTACAAGGTATCTAAGCAGACATGCTGGGCAATGTGAACGGGCCATCTTACTCATTTATCGGGCGACTCGATGAATGCATCCCGTATTCCATTTGTTAATACATCATCACAAGTTATGATAAGCCTCAACCGCAGGTGCGCCCTTACCTTTGTGAAGTAGACGGTTAAGCTTATAGTAAGTAACGAAAAAGATTGACGAGTCGATAAAATCGGCTCGTTCACTAGACATGATAACAACAGATATTTGCATAATTGGCGCTGGTCCGGTGGGCCTGTTTGCTGTTTTTGAGGCTGGTTTATTGAAAATGCGCTGCCACCTGATTGATGCCTTACCACAGGTGGGTGGGCAGCTTTCAGAAATTTATCCGCAGAAACCAATCTATGACATTCCCGGCTATCCGGCCATCAACGCACAGACGCTGGTCGATAACCTGATGGAGCAGATTGCCCCCTTCAATCCGGGGTTCACCCTGGGCGAACGCGTTGAGTCGCTTGATCGCCAGGAGGATGGCTCTTACCAAATTACCACCAGCGATGGCACAGCTGTGCATTGCCAGGTCGTCGTTATTGCGGGCGGGCTGGGCAGCTTTGAACCACGCAAACCCGAAATTCTGAACCTGGAACAGTTTGAAGGAAAGGGTGTTGCTTACATGGTCAAAAATCCCGAGCAGTTACGCAACCGGCGGGTCGTGCTGGCCGGTGGGGGCGACTCTGCCCTTGACTGGACCATTTTCCTGGCCGAAATAGCGAAAGAAGTAACGCTTGTTCACCGGAGCGACAGTTTTCGAGGAGCACCCGATTCGGCCGAGAAAGTGGTTGAGTTAGCTAAACAAGGGCGTATTAACCTCGTTCTTCAATCGAACATCACCAGCATCAATGGTAACGGCCATTTGCAGGAGGTTACTATTACGGCGAAAGACAAGTCCGTCACAACCCTGGAGGCTGACAACCTGATTCCCCTTTTCGGCTTAACGCCTAAACTGGGCCCTATTGCTGATTGGGGATTAAGCATCGACAAGTCCGCCATTAGCGTTGATACGACCGACTACTCTACAAACGTCGAGCGGATCTACGCCATCGGCGACATCAATACCTATCCGGGTAAGTTAAAGTTGATTTTGTGTGGTTTCCATGAGGCTGCTCTGATGTGTCAGAGTGCCTTTCATCATGTCCACCCAAATCAGAAACTGAGTTTCAAATACACAACCGTCAACGGTGTTCCTACCTTTTAATATGATTACATTCACAGTAGAAGACCGGGATGGCGAACAGAAGCCGGTAGAGGTACCCGAAGGCATTAGCCTGAGCCTGATGGAAGTGCTGAAAGCGTCGGACTACAACATTTTGGCAACCTGTGGTGGGATGGCTCTCTGCGCGACCTGCCACGTTCAGGTCGTGAACGGATTTGATAACTTACCGCCGGCGCAGGATCTTGAACTGGATATGCTCGATACCCTGCCCGACGCTGATTCGGATAGTCGATTGGCTTGCCAGATTCGGGTAGATGAGGCAGTCGAGGGAGCCCTATTTAGAATAAAGAGCGAAGAGCCTTCCTGAGTGAACCGCTTTCAGATTTTGTAATGAAATTTTCAGATTATAAGACCATGATAATGGTATTATAAAGCTGACTGTTAGTATTTTCTTTGCTCTGTTCGGTAGAATAGAAAATAAAAAGCTTATTTGAGGATGTTTCACAGACTTCTCAGATAAGCTTTTTATTTTAGCCATCAACTCATGAAAAAGTTTACGTTGCTGAGCCTGCTATTCGGGCTCTGGCTATATCAATCTGTTCAGGCTCAGACCTTCTCGCTGGAAGCGGTGAAGAGTTACCCCTTCCCAAATGAGCTAACCAGTTCGGCACAGGGGTCGCGTATTGCGTGGGCATTCAATGAGCAGGGTAAACGGAATGTATACGTTGCCGAAGGACCTGACTTTGCACCCCGAAAACTGACTAACTACACCGACGATGATGGGCAGGAAATTACGAGCCTGTCCATTTCCGATGATGGAAAATGGGTCATCTACGTGCGGGGGGGCGATCATGGTTCTAACTGGGACGACGAATTGCCCGTCAATACGATGTCGACGCCCGTGCCGCCCAAGGTTCAAATCTGGAGTATTCCCTTTGCGGGTGGTGAAGCCAAGGCCATTGCCGAGGGCGATGCACCTGCTATTTCGCCCAAAAGCGACCGCGTTGCCTTTATTAAAAGTGGTCAGGTTTGGGTAGCCCCCCTGGATGCGTCTTCAGCGGCAAAAGCCATGTTTACCGCCAGGGGTACAAATAGCTCCATTCAATGGGCGCCCGATGGCTCGAAACTGGCCTTTGTCTGCGACCGCAAGGACCACGCCTTTGTGGGCGTTTTTACCAACGAAACCACGCCCATTTTGTGGATCGCGCCGTCGTTCTCGCAGGATGAGTCACCCCGTTGGGCACCCGACAGCAAGCGACTTGTTTTTGTTCGCACACCCGGCTCCGGTGGTGCTCCCGACTCGCTGCTAACGCGTAAGCACCGCCCCTGGTCGATCTGGACGGCCGATGTTGCGTCGTCGGGCAATGCATCACAAATCTGGCAGGCTCCCAAAACGCTGGCGGGGTCAGTGCCTTCCACGCACGGAGGCTTTAACCTGAACTGGGCCGCCAATGAGCGCATTGTTTTTCTGTCGTATCAGGATGGCTGGCCGCATTTGTATTCCATTGCCTCGTCGGGAGGAAGTCCCTTGTTATTGACACCGGCGCCGTTCATGGCCGAACATATTACAATGAGCCACGACCGAAAATGGTTGTTATTCAGTGGGAATACTGGCCCCGATAAACTGGACATCGACCGCCGGCACGCCGTTCGTGTGCCTGTCGATAAAGCGGCTATGGAAGTATTGACACCGGGAGCGGGCCTGGAATGGACACCCGTCGTAACGGGGGATGGCGCTACCATTGCCATGATCAGTGCCACGGCCCAGCGCCCGCCACTGCCAACGGTGATGGCCTTTACCAAAGGGACACCTAAAGTATTAGCCCAGAATCTGGTGCCAGCCAACTTCCCGACCACTCAGTTGGTAATACCTAAGCAAGTTACATTTAAGTCGCCGGACGGAATGACCGTTCATGGCCAGCTTTTTGAGCCAACAGGTGGGCCTTCCAAAAAGCCCACGCTGATTTATGTTCATGGTGGCCCTCCGCGCCAAATGCTGTTGGGTTGGAATTACTCAGATTACTACGCCAATTCATACGCCCTCAACCAGTATTTAGCTGGTCAGGGATTTGTAGTGTTATCCGTGAATTATCGGCTGGGTATCGGGTATGGCTATGATTTCCATCAGCCGGCAAATGGTGGCGCAACCGGCGCATCCGAATACCAGGATGTTCGCGCTGCGGCCGTATGGCTTTCGGAGCAACCCCAGGTCGATGCCACTAAAATTGGTATTTATGGCGGCTCGTATGGCGGTTATCTGACGGCGCTTGCCCTCGCCCGTGATTCTAAACTTTTCGCGGCTGGTGTAGATATTCACGGCGTTCATGACTGGAGCCAGCAACGCTATGGGGTTAGCGCGACCGATCGGTTTGAGAAGGTCCCGGATGCCGATAAAGCAGCTAAAATTGTCTGGGAATCATCGCCGGTTTCATCGGTTAGTAGCTGGACATCGCCCGTACTCATCATTCATGGCGACGATGACCGCAATGTGCGCTTCAGCCAAAGCACAGACCTTGTCCAGCGTCTTGATAAACAGGGCGTTCCCATGGAAACGTTAGTGATTGTGGACGACACACACCACTGGATGAAACACACCAATGCCTTGAAAATGAGTGCTGCTACTGCCGAATACTTCAAACGAAAACTGATGAAGCCAAAGCAATAGTTTGTGGTTGTGGATGGTACGAACGTCTTCGTTCGTACCATCCACAACCACAAACCGTAAACTATAAATCATAAACCAGCACGACAGATTCAGGCACCGAGCCCAGTCAACGTTTAAACTGCGCTAGCAGGTAGTCATAAAAATAGGCCACATTCACATCCGTTGCGATGGTCAGCTCGTAGCCTGATTCGTCCAGGTACGTTTGTCCCGCATTGGGTGGCCGTGTACTGACGTTTGCTTTCACCCGTTCGGTGGTGAAGTGTTCGGGCATTGCTAAGTAGCTGGTTGCCAAAATGTCCCACATAAAATAGGTGTACTGATAACTTGGAATGGTGTCGATCGTTAGCGCCCAAAACTGGCCCGTAAGGTTAGATAGCCTGTAGTCAATCTGGGTAGCTAACGCGGACAGAAACGGCTTGGTAACCGGCACATGATTCGTTACATCCAGCGGAATGAGTGTCAGCGGTAATTCATAGGAAACCAGCTTTTGCGAACTGATCGGGTCCCAAAATACATTCCATTCGGCCGTACCATCGTGTTGATACGTCTGCACATTGCCTGGAACGCGAAACGCCCCGGCCATCCAAACGATTTCCTGGATCTTCTCTTTTAATTCCGGTGCTTTCTCCAGTGCCAGGACCAGATTGGCGCATGGGCCCGTCAGTAAAATGCTTACCTTTTCGGTCGCCTTCGTTAACGTCTCCATGATCAAATCGGGCGCACTCAAATAGGCGTAAGGATCGGGCGACTTGGGCAGATTGATGAGCAGTGGCAGGGCATTAATGATTTCGGGCCGTGCCCGCCATTCGCCCGGAAAGGCGTTGATGCCGTAATAGTCACCGCGCCCTAGGGGAACATGCTCCTGCTCCATCAGTTGAAGCAGCTTATACGTCGAGTCAAGGGCGGGCTCAATGTAGCAATCGGCGGGCGTGACCGTAACACCGATCAGCTGAACATCGGGCATGGTCAGGACGAGTAATTGCGATAACAGATCATCAATGGCCCCATCGTGGTCCATCAGGAGAAGTTTGGGCATGACAGAAGGAAGATTTTAAGATTTTTAACGGCTTACTTTTTGGCTGCGGCATGCTTGGCCAGCAGTTGCAGCGTATGCTCCATCGACTTTGAATCACCCCAGTCCTGATGGCCGGGTACCACAATCCGGGCTCCTCCGAACTGCTTCATCAGCGTTTGAATGGAGCCAGCCCATTGGTTGAGGTTCGCATCGGCGAGGTTTCCCATGCCAAAGGCCGCTACACTTTTTATCAGACAGCCGCCGTAGAGTATTTGCTGGTTGGGCAGCCAGACGACGATGTTATCATTCGTGTGCCCTTCGCCGGGGAAGAAACAACGAATGGGCTCCTGACCGATTGAGAACGTGGTATCGTTTGGTAAAATACCGTCGGGTGCCTGAAAGCCCAGTGCGACTGATTTTCGGGCGGTCAGTGGTGTGCTGATGACCCGGATACCTGCTTTGCGGAGTTCGCTGATACCGCCCACCCGATCTTCGTGGGCGTGCGTCACGATACAAAGCCGAACCGGCTGATGCAGGTTATTACTAACCCACTGGAGCAACTGGCGCGTATTATCGGTGTTGGTGTCCGTATCCCAGCCTGTATCAACCAAAACGACACCGTCAGTTGTTTTAATAATCAGTCCGTTAGACGGAAAAGGCGTTTTTCCATAAATACCGTAGGTTGTGTGGACATAAACCTGGTCGTTGAGGGGCGTAACCGCAAGCATTGGCCTGGCTTGAGCCTGAACAAAAAAAGGAATAAACAGAAGCCCTGCTAAGGCAAATAGCACACGCATACGTTGCGACTGAGAATGAATCATTTGCGTGGACTAATTACTGAGCCAGAACGCCCACTTTTAAGAAACTGGCGCCCGGCTTGCCGTGGTACACCCGATGGGTTGCTTTCTTGTAGTCGGACTCTTTCGCGCTAAAAATAGGGACAAATGTTTGCGGATTCCGGTCACTCCAGGGGAAGCATGAACTTTGTACCTGCACCATAAGCCGATGCCCTTTTTTGAACGTATGCAGCACATCCTGCAACTCGACGGCAACGGAAGTGGGCTGATTCGGGGTGAATGGTTCAGGTTTGCTGATGTTATTCCGGTAACGTCCCCGAATAATATCACTGCGCACCAACTGCTGATAATCGCCGTAGACAACATCTGGTTTCTTCGGATTCTGGGGCGCATCGGGCGGATACACATCAATGACTTTAACAACCCAGTCGGCATCGGTACCCGTGGTGGAAACGGTAAGCTGGGCTAAAATTGGTCCGGCTAACGTCAAGTCTTCGGTAAGCGCGTCGGTTTGGAACGTTAGCACATCCGGGCGTGCCGAGGCAAATCGCTGATCCTCGACCATGTAATCGGCGGAAAAGCCATCGTTGATTTTGCTGGAAAATGGGACCGGATGCGCCGGGTCAGACGGGAATTCGGAGAAGGCCGCACCGGTTGTTGACGGGGTAAAGCTGAGTTTGCCATTTCCTGCCAGATACAGTTGTTTCTGAACCGTTCCTTTCGGCGGATACGTATCGAAGGAACGCCAGCGATTCGACCCGGTTTCAAATAGGGTGGCTTCGGGAAGGGATAGGGAAGTAGCCTCGTTGAAGAGGTAATGTTTGAAGAATTTCGCTTCGATATTTTCCTGATAGTAGGGCGATACCTTCGAACCAAAATCCAGGTCAGCCAGCGTTTGCCCCGACGGACCCGCCCAGCCGCCATGCACCCAGGGGCCTACCACGAAGATGCTTTGAATACCCGGATTCTGTTTCTCAATTGCCTTGTAGGTATTGAAGGTACCAAATAAATCCTGCTCATCGTACCAGCCGCCGACAACCATAACGGCCTGCTTAATGCCTTTGAGGTGCGGCAGAATGTTGCGCTTTTTCCAATGCTCGTCGTAATCTGGATGCTCGAAATTCTCGTGATAGTATTTGTTGCGTCCCTTGTAGTAAGCACTTTCCGAATTGGCCGTTGGGCCCATGTTCAGGTAAAAATGATAGCCGTCGGGATCGTTGATGTCGAAGATAGCTGGAGGATTCTGTTTGGTCGGTTGTTTGTGTTCCTGAAAAAACGTGTAGAACCCAAAGTTGGCGGCAATCATAAACGCCCCATTGTGAAACGCATCATCGCGCCAGAGGTCAGCCATAGGCGCTTGTGGAGAGGATGCTTTCAGGGCAGGATGCCCCGATACGGCCCCCGCTGAGGTAAAGAAGCCGGGATAACTAATGCCCCATTGCCCGACATTGCCGTTGTTGTTAGGCATGTTTTTCAGCAGCCAATCGATGGTATCGTAGGTGTCAGATGCTTCGTCGTGGTCGGCGTTTCCTTTCTTGACATCTATGTGCGGAGTCATTTCGACAAATGTTCCCTCAGATGCCCACCGCCCCCGAACGTCCTGATAGACAACGATGTAATTATCGCGAAGCATGAATGCATTGGGCCCAACCCGCCGACGGATGCGCTCAACGCCGTAAGGCTGGCAACTGTAGGGCGTCCGTTGCATAATGATCGGATGTTTTACGGTCTGGTCTTTTGGGGCATAGACCTGCGTAAACAGTTTGGTGCCATCGCGCATGGGCACCAGAAATTCAGATTTCTGGTAGTTCTCACGCACATAAGCGGAATCTTGGGCGGGAGTAAATGGGTATGGATTAGCCGATGGCGTCGTTTGGGCAACAACAAATACGGGGATCAGCAGCAGGAACGTGATGAGTGTTTTCAAAAGGATATGTGACTGAATGAGTTTCGTCGCAAAATAGAATTTTATTCCGCTGGTCGATAATCTTGGCTGTTAATTATGTGGAGACGGCAACTTTCTCCACGGTTTGTGTCCTCACGGACCGTACTCGCGTCAGCAACCTTAATAAGCGGTCCGTGAGGACACAAACCGTGGAAGTAGGGCACGGACCGTGGAGGAATAGTCAAAAATGAGCGATTTCGATCAGGTCAAAAAATAACCGGGCCGCTGGTTCGATCAGGTTATCGTTAAAATCATAATCGTCATTGTGCAGAGCTGGCGAGTCTACACCATTGCCAATGCCAAACATAGCACCGGGAAAATGCTGGGTAAATAATCCGAAATCTTCGCCCCATTTGAAGGGCTCTTGTTTTTCAACGAATGTGTAGCCGAGTTTTAGTGCGCTGGATTTGATCTGCTCATACGCGTCGGTATTGTTTTCATTGGCAAAGAAGGCCTCCGTATAGCTTGTTTTTATGGCCAGGCCACTGTCGGTAGCCAGGTCATCGAGCAACGCCACTAACTGAGCCGTCAAAGCTTCCATCCGTTTGGCATTGCGGGTTCGTAAGGTTAAATGAACCTCTCCATAACCCGCCGAGATGCCGTAGGATTTCTCCCCCATTGTCGTATAAACCGGCGTTATCAGCGCAAACGCATCCGACCCCGGATCAGTATGTTGTATTTGCCTGGTTTTAAGCATGAAATCGGCCATAGCATAAGCTGGATTCAAGCCCTTTTCAGGTTCGGCCGAATGGGAAACCTTCCCTTCGAACGTGGCAATCAGACTCAGTACAGATGGCGTAAATGAGCCTGGTTTACACACAATGACGCCTTGTTCATAACCCGGTATATTGTGCAGAGCGAAAACCCGGTCGGGACGAATGGCCGCGAAGGCGGGGTCAGCCAGTACCGATTCGGCCCCTTTGCCATTTTCTTCGGCGGGCTGAAATAGCAAATATACCCGGCCCAGTGCGATCGGTTTTTGCCCCAACAGAGACGCCAGCCGAGCCAGGATAGCCACGTGACCATCGTGACCGCACTTGTGTGAGACACCGTCAATTCTTGACCTGTGAGCAAACGTATTTATCTCCTGGATTGGTAACGCATCACTATCTGCCCGGATTAAGGTGACGGGCCCTTCATTGCTTTCACCATATTGGAGCAGCAAACCAGTAGTGGCCAGTTCAACCAGGCGGGTGGGCGCAAACGGATTGACAAACGATTTTATCCGTCTTTGCGTGTCCACTTCCTGACACGACACTTCAGGGAACTGATGAAGTTCCCGCCTGAATTGAACAAAGATATCTGCCTCGTCTAACGCCATAAAAACAGCTTGTTGAAGTGATTGTAAGTGCATTGGCACGAAGAAAAAAAGTGAGTCTTTGTGCCAATGCATTAAAAAATAACAGCGCTACCGGCTTCCCGAATACTTAGCGGGTGCGCTGTTTTGGGGAGTGCTTTTCTGAATGAACTTTCGCAGGTGTTCGTTGCTGGTGGCGAGATCTTCTTTGCGGAGATACATCATGTGGCCGCTCCGGTAGCCAACCCATTCCATTCGGTCGTTCAGTTTGCCGCTGGCGTCCATCTGCCACATATTGTATTTGGCATTAAAGTAATCGCAGGCCCCATCATAATAGCCCGATTGCACCAATAGATGCAGATACGGATTCTGAGCCATCGCCTGACGCAGGTTTTCGCCCGTATGGTTGTTGGTATTGTCCCAGGGAAATGTGGGACCAAACATGTAATATTTCAGATCAGTTTTGTAGTTCAGTTCTTCGCGCATAAACATGTTGATAGCGGGCGTGAAGGAATGCAGCCAGGAGGTCAGCTCGGCATTATAATCGGGACTGATACCGGCATCTTTACTATCTATACCCAGATACCGGGAATCCAGCCGTCCGACCGTCTGGCTTTTGCTTCGGAGCAGTTCTTTCCAGAAAAAATTAGCGGGTACATCCAGGTTCTGCTGCATCACGGCCGTTTCGGATAAGCCCGAATACCGGGCCACTTTAGCCGCGATTTCCTTCCGTTTCTGATCGCTCAGGGAGCCGCCCAGGGCCAGAGCGGGCAGGTACTCCGAGATTGTGAAGGCTTCCACCTCGGGCAGAATATCGGTCAGGTCTTTCTTTTGCAAGTCAGCGGGTAAGGCTTTGTGATACCAGGCTGTAGCGGCAAAGTAGGGGAGCTTGAGGGCTCCTTTGGCAGGACCATCCCGTTCGATCCCCAAATCAGTTGGCGAAACCAGAATAACGCCATTCAGGTACATCCAGTGGGCGTTCTGGAGTTCAAGGGCCAAGCCCGATACGCGGGTAGTGCCGTAACTTTCACCAATCAAATACTTGGGCGATGCCCAGCGGTTGTAGCGACTAACAAAGGTATTGAGCCAATCGGCTAAGTATTTAATGTCGGCGTTGACGCCAAAGAACAGTTTGGCTGCGGGTACATCTTTATTGGCGGGGCGGGAAAACCCCGTATTGACCGGATCGACATACACAATGTCGGCCACATCCAGAATCGAGTTCGGATTGTCTTTAATGCCATAAGGCTGGGTTGGATAGCCTTCGTCATCAATCTTCAGGATGCGCGGGCCGGTGTAGCCAATCATCATCCAGACGGAAGCCGTACCTGGCCCACCATTGAACGAGATGACTAACGGACGGGTCGTTCGGTCGGCTACGTCGGACCGTTCGAAATAAGTAAAAAATACCCCGGCAATGGGCTTCCCCTCTTCATCCCAAACCGGAATGGTGCCTGCGGTCGCTTTATAAGGAACCCGTTGACCTTTAATCGTGACCTGCCCATTGGTCACAACCTGCGCGTCCATGTTCAGCGTGCGGGAAGAGGCACTGGGCTTGTCTTCTTTTGGGCCTTGTTTTTCTGTACTGGCAGGCTTTTGGGCAAACGTATCGGTGAGGGTGTAGAAACAGAGAAGCAGAATCAGGGAAACGTATTTCATGAATAGTGACGTGACTGACGTTATAAATGGTGGTTTGACGAGGTACCATTTTGGACCGAAGATAAGAAGAATAGCAGAAGAAGTGATGAACAGCGGGATGTTGAATCCGTTTAGATTAATTACTGTGCGTTTATTGAGTTTATTTTTAAGACTAGGCGCATAAGCAATTTATATCACCTTAAGATTGTACGTTTGTCACTTAATATTTTGTCTTTTAGGTAATTTCCCCAATTAAATTAAAGTCATGAAGCATATTTTATTTAGTCTGTTAATGGTCACATCGGGTGCGTTCGCCCAGTCACTTCCCAAAACAGAAGCAGGCGTTGTGGCCACCGTCAAAAAGCAGATGCCTGAAACCGAGGCCTTTCTCGAAAAGGTCGTTAATATCAATAGCGGCTCGTTAAATAAAGAAGGCGTCCGGACGGTCGGTAAGCTAATGTCGGATGAACTCGGCAAGCTGGGCTTTAAAACAGAGTGGATTACCTTACCCGATTCCCTCAATCGGGCCGGACACCTGGTGGCTACCCGGCAGGGTAAGAAAGGGAAAAAGCTGTTTCTGATTGGCCATCTGGATACCGTCTTTGAGAAGAGCCTGCCGATGGAACCTTTCACCCGTGTCAATGATTCGACGGCTTCGGGGCAGGGGGTCAATGACATCAAAGGGGGCGACGTGCTGGTGATTGCCGCTTTAAAAGCTCTGAATGACCAAAAACTGCTCGACGACGCGTCTATTACGGTCTATTTTACTGGCGATGAAGAAAGTGGGGGCGGGGCCGCCAGCCGTATTGATTTTGTGGAACGAGCCAAGAAATGTGATATCGCCCTGGCGTTCGAAACGGCGCAGGGGTTGCATAGTGTCACTACT
Organism: Spirosoma radiotolerans; assembly: GCF_000974425.1. Classification (NCBI taxonomy): domain Bacteria; kingdom Pseudomonadati; phylum Bacteroidota; class Cytophagia; order Cytophagales; family Cytophagaceae; genus Spirosoma; species Spirosoma radiotolerans. The sequence continues at coordinate 4,283,467 of NZ_CP010429.1, read as the reverse complement.
GGTCGGCGGGGTTCCAGCAGCTGGACGCTCAACGTAAAAGCCCGAACGGGGCATTCGTCCCGGATTTTCAGCGACCTGGGTTACGGCGCGATTTATGAAGCTGTTCGCATTCTGAACGAATTTCGGCGCACGTTGGGGCAGGAACAATACCTGACCTTCAATCCCGGCTTGATCGTAGGCGGTTCGGAGGTGCATTATGATGATAAAACCGCCAAAGCGGAAACCATCGGCAAGACAAACATTGTAGCCGGAACGGCGCTGGTAAAAGGCGACCTGCGGTTTTTGACCGAAGCGCAGAAGGAAAGCGCCCGAACCCACATGCGCGAAATTGTCGATAAGTCGCTGCCACTCACGAAAGCAACGATCTCATTTTCAGACGGCATTCCAGGAATGGAACCATCGGCGGCCAACGATGACCTTCGAAAACAACTAGATAAACTCAGTCGCGATATGGGCATCGGTCCCGTTCAGGCGGGTGATCCCGGTTCGCGCGGGGCGGGCGACGTGTCGTTTGTCGCGCAATACATGCCCTGTCTGGATGGGTTGGGTGCGTCGGGTAAAGGAGCGCACAGTATTGAAGAAACCATGAACACCAAAGAATATCCCTTGTTGATTCAACGGACGGCTCTGTTCATTTATCGGCTGACGCGATAGGGAATTTTAACTCAATTTCGAAAATCTCAGATTACCATTGTGAGTTTTTTATGGTTTCCTGCTTTTGTACCAAATACAATTTATTTAAGTATGTTCAGTAATCGTAAAGCAGTAGGTACTCCGTTCGTTGGCCTTCTCGTGGCTCTCCTCTTCAGCCTGAATCAAGGATTTGGTTTCGCGCCTAAACGTGAATTTTACCAGATCAAAATTTATCACCTAAAAGATAACAGCCAGAAAGACCGGCTGGAAACGTATTTGAAGCAGGCGTATCTACCCGCGCTGCATCGAGCAGGTATCGGAAAAATTGGCGTCTTCACACCCGCCGACGCCGACTCACTGGTGTACATGCTTATTCCGTTCAAATCGGTCGATCAGTTTATGGGCCTGCCCGAAACACTGGCGAAAGACAAACAATATACGTCGGCCGGGCAGGATTATCTGGAGGCTGCTTTTGACAAGCCTGTTTATAAGGGCTTCGAATCGATTCTGATGGAGTCGTTTGCCGGTATGCCCAGTATGATCGTGCCAAAATTGAACGCACCAGCTTCCGAGCGTATTTATGAACTTCGCCGGTACGAAGCCGCTACCGAGAAATTGCATGAGAACAAGATCAGCCAGTTCAACAATGGCGAGCTGGATATTTTCAAGCGGCTGGGTTTCAACACGGTGTTCTGTGGTCAGGTAAAAGTGGGCGGCAAGCAGCCGAGCATGATGTATATGACCTCATTTGAAAACAAAACGGAACGTGATACTCATTGGAAAGCGTTCGGTGCCGATCCGGCCTGGAAAACGTTAAATGCGCTCCCTGAATATGCCCACAACTTTCTGCGGGCCGACATTTACCTGTTGCACCCAACAGCTTATTCAGAGATCTAAGGCAACTAGTACGCTGGATTAAAACGGCTTTGACTGAAAAAAGAGCTCTATTTCGGTTCCTTTTTTCAGTCAAAGCCGTTTTAATGTATCCTCGGTCTGTGTCCTCACAGACCGCTTTAGCAAAGGCTGATCTAAGGCGGTCTATGAGGACACAGACCGAGGATGCCTGGCCGATTCGATTCATCGGTTTATTGGGTCAAATCAATCAATCCGGCGCAAATCAAAAAAAGTAGTACTAGTTCTGCGGTTACTTCAGAAATCGGTAGAGGTAAGGTGCCTTGTTGGCGGCACCCGTGAACTTCTTATCAAGCCGTTCCAACACATTAAGGTCCAGAATTTTTTTTTGGAAATTATTGCGGGCCAGGGGCTTATCAAAAATAGCTTCGTAGAGTTCCTGCACTTCCTTCATCGTAAATGTTTCAGGAAGCAGGTTAAATCCGATCAGCTTTTGATCGAGGTTTTGCCGCAAGGTGTCGAGGGCACTGGTTATCATCTCATTGTGGTCCATTATCAGGGTTGGTAAATGCTTACAATTATACCACCCAACGGACTCGTCAATATCACTCTTCTGGGGAACGACCTTCTTCATGTCCACCAGAGCATAATACCCGATCGAGATAAAGCGTCGGGTAATCCACTCAAGTTCTTTTAAATTGAACGGCCCACTTCCCAAGGTGTCTTCATTGCGTTCAAGTAATTCCTGTACAAAACGAGCGTTTGTACGCTCAGTGTCGCCAAATACCCGAAACTGCTCCAAATAGATGTCTTTTAAGCCAGTTCGCTCTTGGAGAATTCGGCGGGCGGCCTGGTCTATACTCTCATTCTGGGAAATAAACCCACCCGGCAACGCCCAAAAATCACCCCAGAATTTAAGCTTAGGAATTAAGACGTTGAGTTGCTTGTCTTGGTAGCCAAAAATGATGCAATCAATGGAAAGCTGTTGAATATAGTCCTGTTCGTGTAAGGAAGGCATACGTAATGAGCTGAAATACGCTGAGATTATAACGGTGCAAATATAGAATTGAATAAAATTTATTGTCTAAAAAAAAGACAATAAAAAATTTACTGCTACATTTGCTTATCAATCGTCCGTAAACAGTTTCAGAAATGAGCGCTAACCGTCTACTAGCCTGTGCCCTTTCATGGGGTTTGTGGCTGGCTACATTGGCTGTACAGGCCCAATCCCCCAAAATCAACGTATTAGTTTTTAGTAAAACGGCCGCGTTCCGGCATCAGTCCATCGAAGCGGGTAAAAAGGCACTGGCTAAAATGTCGGCGGAGAAGGGATTTGGCGTGAGCTTTACCGAAGATGCGACGCAGTTTACCGAAGCGAATCTCAAGAAATACAACACGGTTATCTTCCTCAACACGACGGGCGATGTCCTGAATAACGAAGAACAATCGTCATTTGAGCGCTATATCCAGGCCGGTGGCGGTTATGTGGGTATTCACGCGGCTACGGATACGGAATATGAATGGCCCTGGTACGGGAAACTGGCGGGCGCTTATTTTCTCGACCACCCGATGCCTAACAATGTACAGAAAGGCAAGTTCATCGTAGCCATGAAGAACCACTGGGCGACAAAAGGCATGCCCGACGAGTTCGAACGAACCGATGAGTTTTATAGCTTCAAAGATATTTCGCCCAAAATAAACGTCGTCCTCAAGATTGACGAAAAGAGCTATACCGGCGGTAAAAATCCTGATTTTCACCCCATGAGCTGGTATCAGACCTACGACGGTGGCCGTTCGTTTTATACCGCGATGGGTCATACCGACGAGTCATTCGCTGAGCCGTTGTTCTTGAATCATTTGTGGGCGGGTATTCAATACACGACCGGTGGTGATGCACCCAAACCGCTTGATTTTTCCAAAGCCCGGCCTGAAGAAAACCGGTTCAACAAAGCCATTTTAGCCGAAAAGCTCGACGAGCCAATGGAACTGTGCGTATTGGGTGACGGACGTGTGCTGTTCATTCAGCGCAAGGGAGAAGTTCAGTTATACAACATCAAAACCAAAGAGCTAAAAACCATTGCCCGAATTCCCGTCAGCACCAAATATGTCAGCAAAGAAGGCAAAGAGTCGATGGGAGAAGATGGGCTGATGGGCCTGAACAAAGACCCGAACTTTGCTCAGAATCATTGGATATACCTTTACTATTCAGACCCCAGCGAATCTAAAAACGTACTGGCTCGCTTCGACCTGAAAGGCGACGAGCTGGATATGGTGTCTAAAAAAGTATTGCTGGATGTGGCTACCCAACGCGAGGAATGCTGCCATACCGGCGGCTCGATTGCCTGGGACCGATCGGGTAACCTGTACCTCTCGACGGGCGACAATACAAATCCGCACGGATCAAATGGCTACAGCCCCAGCGACGAGCGGGAAGGACGCAGTGCCTGGGATGCCCAGAAGTCGTCGGCCAACACCAACGACCTGCGCGGTAAGATTATCCGCATCAAACCCCAGCCCGACGGCACCTATACGATTCCGGAAGGCAATCTGTTTGCTAAAGGCACCCCAAAAACGCGCCCTGAAATTTACACCATGGGCCACCGTAACCCATTCCGCATCTCGGTTGATCCCAAAACCGGTTACGTATACTGGGGCGAGGTGGGGCCTGATGCGGCCAAACCCGATGCCAATCGGGGTCCTGCCGGACATGACGAAGTGGGTCAGGCGCGTAAGGCCGGTAACTTCGGCTGGCCACATTTCGTGGGTGATAATAAAGCATATACCAAATACGACTTTGCCGCCAGCAAGTCGGGTGATAAGTGGGACGTTAATGCGCCTACCAATACCTCGCCCAACAACACGGGTCTGACCGTGCTCCCCCCGGCCCAGAAAGCCTTCATCTGGTATCCGTACGATGGTTCGCCTGAGTTTCCGTTGGTGGGTGCCGGTGGTCGTAATGCCATGGCGGGACCAGTCTTCTACGCCGACGACTTCAAGGGTGCGTCCCAGGCGTTTCCGAAATACTACGACGGTAAACTGTTGGCGTACGACTGGATGCGCGGCTGGATCATGGCTGTGACCATGGATTCGGTTGGTAATTATCAGTCGATGGAGCGGTTCATGCCGAGTTACAAATTTTCCAATCCAATGGATATGGAGTTTGCCGACAATGGTGATCTGTACATGCTCGAATACGGCTCCGGCTGGTTTACGGCCAATGACGATGCCCGCCTGATTCGCATCGAGTACAACGGAGGAAACCGCAAGCCACAAGTGCAGGTCGCGGCTAACAAACTGGGAGGATCGGCACCAATGAATCTGAAGCTGACCGCGAAAGGTACGACGGATAGTGACGGCGACGCCCTGACGTATGCCTGGAAGATTACATCTCTCAATAAAGCGGCCAAATTCAATAAGGTAATCAACACGGCCGATGCTAATCTGACGCTGGCCCAGGCCGGTGTCTACAAAGCGACCCTGACGGTGAACGATGGGAAAGGCGGTATCAGCTCGCAGTCGATGGATATTACCGTAGGAAACGAAGCACCGGTACTGACGGTCGAAATGCCGGGTGGCAACAAGTCATTCTTTACACCGAATAAACCGTTCCGGTACGATGTGAAGGTAAGCGACAAAGAAGATGGTACGTTGGGAAAAGGCATTGATCCAGAACGAGTTGCGGTTAATATCGATTACCTACCCGAAGGTTTCGATCAGGTTGCTATCGCACAGGGCCACCGGTCGGCTGATGCCGGAGCACTGTTGGCGGGCGGAAAAAAGCTCATCGAAGCGGGCGATTGTAAAGCGTGCCACAGCCTGAATAAAAAGTCGATTGGACCAGCGTACATGGATGTCGCCAAGAAATACAGGGGCGATAATGCAGCGCTGGAGCGACTGACGAAAAAAGTAATTTCGGGCGGTAGTGGCGTTTGGGGTGAAACCGCTATGGCGGCCCACCCGCAACTCTCAACCGCCGATGCCGCCGAAATGGTTAAGTACATTCTCAGCGTATCGAGTGAAGCCACTGCTGCCAGTGCGTTGCCGGTAAAGGGTAACTATACGGCTAACCTGCCCGCAGGCGACAAGGGCAAAGGTATATACATTGTACGGGCTTCTTACGAAGACAAAGGCGCAAAAGGCCTGCCATCACTGAAGTCGGAACAGACGTTCGTATTGCGGAATGCGAAAGCTGATGTGCATAGTTTTGATGCTTACGACAACGTAAATAAAATGTCTTACGGTGGCAACAACCTGGCCATTCCCAGCAAGTCGGGCGCTTACATAACCATGAAGCAAGTCGATCTGAATGGTGTTACAGAATTTCACATCATGGCTACTGCGCCTAAACCTCAACTGAATGCAAAAGGAGGCAAGGTTGAGGTGCACCTGGACAGCCCAACGGGTAAATTAGTTGGGGAGTCTTCATTTCTGGAGCCTTCCGATAAAATGGATTTCAAGCCGTCTGTATTAACGGTTCCCGTTAAACTCCCTGTTCCGCTGGATGGCAAGCCGCACGACGTGTACTTTGTCTTTACCAATCCAAAGGAAGCACTCGGCAGTCTGATGGTGGTGATGGGTGTCGAAGCCGTACTGGGTTCCGCTGGTCAGTAATTAATTTTTTTTTCCTAACAATTCACCTTTAACTCTTTAATATCATGAAAAAAACAAGCGTCCTTTTCTTCTTTATGCTGTTGAGCGTTGCTATGAACGGTATTGCACAAGCGCCCGCGCCCGCCGACTTCTTTGCCGGGAAATGGGACATTATGGTGGTAGGAACACCCAATGGCGATGCACAACTGGTGGCTAATCTGGTTCGGAAAGACGGTAAATTAACGGGAGAGATCACCACGCCTGCCGACACCACCAAGGGAGCCATTCCAATTACCAAGATCGAAGAAGGGACGGATAAACTTTCCCTATACTTTACGGCTCAGGGTTACGATGTTAACCTTGACCTGGCCAAAGTTGACGACGATAACCTCAAAGGGAGCCTGATGAATATGTTTGATGCCAAGGCAAAACGGCTAAAGGAGTAGCCAGAAAGTCAGGCGTTTTATAAAATGAGGACGGGAATCGAACCCCGTCCTCATTTTGCGTTTTAACCGTTCTGAGCAATTGGCTAACGCCAAAAGATACATTGCCTTTAGCTCAAGCGAGCCTGAAAATACGCTTGATATAACTTTCTGAAATAAAAGATGAACGAAAAAGAGAAACTCACTTGGATTCCGCTAAAGTGTTTATTTTTACCCACGTACCTTGTCTTCTTACTCCTTCCTTTGCATGAATAAACGATTACTCTGGCTCCTTCCCGTTGTCCTGATTAGTGCGGTTTACCTGTATCCTACCCCTAAAAAAGACGCACTCGACTTATATACAGGCTCCGATAAGACACCAATTAATGGCCTGGCCGCCTTCCGCAAACGACCGACGCGTACCATTGACACACAAGGGTACAGCTGGACCTATATGACCCTGGGGAAAGGCCCTAGAACCATCTTGTTCCTGCACGGAATGACCGGTGGCTACGACTTTTGGTGGCAACAGATGAACGCGTTTAGCCCTAACTACAGAGTCATCAGCGTTACTTACCCACCGGTCGATAATCTGTCTGAACTGGGAAAAGGCATCATGGCCATTCTCGATAAAGAAAATGTCGATTCTACGGTTGTCGTTGGCAGTTCGCTGGGCGGCTATCTGACGCAATACTTGCTGGCCACCTATCCGCAACGGGTAACAAAGGCGGTTTTAGGCAATACGTTTCCGAAGAATGATGTCTACGAAGAACTGAACCATAGCCGCGTTTCGCTGGCCTCCTGGCTGCCGGAATGGGCTGTCATGAACGCACTCCGGCAAAACCTGACGAATGTTGTGTTGCCCACCTCTGAGAATAACCCGCTGGTTGGAGCGCAATTGCTCGAAAATGCATACGGACGCATGTCGAAGGCGCAGTTTCTGGCCCGATACCATTGTGTGATCGATAAATTCCAGCCGATTGACGGAAAACAATCGGCAGTCCCACTGTTGATTCTGGAATCCGATAATGACCCGCTCATACTTCCTGAACTACGTGCCAAGCTAAAACAATATTACACGACAGCACAGGTGCATACTTTTCATCAGAAAGGCCATTTTCCGTACCTGAACGACCCTGAAGAGTACAATACTGTGTTGCGGGCGTTTCTGTCGAAGTGATTTTGTAAGTCCTGGCTTATCCAGTCGACAAAACTCATGTCTTTTTCAGTTGTATCGATCAGCGAAGCTCATTAAACTTTTTTTAACTAGGCTGAATTTGTCATTCCGACGCAGGAGGAATTTTCGGTAAGTGTAATAAAATAGCCCTCCTGCTGAAGATTCCTCCTGCGTCGGAATGACAAAGAACACTTATCGCCAACCTATTTTTAAAGTTTAAACGGCTCCTTTGGTAATATCCTTACAATCAAACTTTTAGATCTACTTTTATGAAACATCTTCTGCTCTGTCTACTAGCTTTTAGCATCACCTTTTCGGCCTTTGGTCAAAACAAGAAAATCGTTCAGCCTGGGAAAGCGCCGGCAAATCCATATCCGTTCAGTCCGGGTGTTATCAGCAATGGGCTGCTGTTTGTATCCGGGCAGGTAGGCACGGACCCGCAAACGGGCAAACTGGTGTCGGGTGGGGTAGAAGCAGAAACGACCCAGACTATCCAAAACATAAAAACCGTACTGGAGGCTGCTGGCGCTTCCCTCGATGATGTAGTGAGCGTGACGGTCTACCTAAGTAATATGGATGATTTTTCGAAGATGAACGCGATCTATAAGCAGTTCTTTAAAGAAGGCACGTACCCGGCCCGCACAACGGTGGGTGTAGCGAAGCTGGTGTTTGGTTCCAGTGTGGAAATGACCATGACAGCCGCCATGCCCAAAAAATAATCCATATTTTCCGCTAAACTTCTCAATGAACAAATACACAAAATTACTGGTCATTACGGCCCTGTTCTGGGCAAATTTGTCTGTTGCTCAAAAGCAGAAAGCAACAAAACTAGCCGAACCCACAGCCGCCTTTACGGTTCCGGTCCGGCTTTCGCAGGAGCTTATGCGCCTGTCCGACATGTCGGGCGGGAAAGTGGGCATTTGTGCCACGCACATTGAAACAGGAAAGACCATTACGCAAAATGGGAAAGAAGGATTTCCCATGGCTAGCTCGTACAAAGTAGCCATCGCTACCCAACTGCTAACCCGCGTAGACAGCGGGAGTCTGACGCTGGCTCAGCTCGTGCCCATCACCAAGAGCGATTTCCATCCGGGTAGCGGCATGTTATCGGATCGGTTCAACTGGCCTAACTCCTCAAATTCTGACCTGTCTCTATCGGTCAGGAGCCTGCTTGAATTGATGCTGCTTATCAGCGACAACAGTGCAACAGATATTTGCCTTCGGCTGGCGGGTGGCCCTGCTGCGGTGAACGCCTGTATGAAGCGGATAGGCGTTGAAGGCTTGCGTGTCGACCGGCCAACCGCCTGGCTCATTGCCGATTGTGTGGGAATACCGATGGCGGCCAATCAGGCCTGGTCGTCTGCTCGCTATGATTCATTGGCCAGGTTCAGTACGGCCTTAACGCGAGAAGCCAGTTATGTAGCGTTCGAGAATGACCCGCGCGACACATCGACCCCGGAAGCGATGACGCTGCTCTTAACGAAACTGTATACGCAACCGGTGTTGAAGCCAGCCAGTCAGGCTTTGGTTCTTGATATCATGAAACGCTGCGAAACAGGACTTGCCCGCCTAAAAGGAGCCCTCCCGCCTGATACTGAAGTGTTGCATAAAACAGGTACAATTGGCCTGACTGCCAGCGATGTCGGCATTATCACACTACCGGGCAACGCTGGTCATGTGGCTATCTCCGTCTTCGTTAAAGCATCGCATAAAGACGGACCTGTGCGGGAACGAACCATTGCGGAAGTAACCCGGACCATTTACGACTACTTCCTGTTTTTGTAGGAAATATATACTACCTGCGTAAGCACCTATAACGACCCGCGCCGGATCATGTAAAACGGGTTTTTGACTTTTATTCGCTTGTTGTCCAGCAGGAGCGAGGCTGCCGTGTAGCCCATCGCTTCGAAATCGGTGGTGATAACGGTAATATTCAACAACTCCTTGAGTGTCGTTTCGTTAAACGAAATGACGCCGACGTCATGACCCAATTCGTAATTTGATTGCCGGGCCTTTTTGACTACTTCCGATAAGTCAGTTTCTTCAACGACCACATACGCCGTGCCTTCCTGCAAGTGCTCATGGATGGCGTTTTCCTTAATTGAGAACTCTTTGTTGTAGTTAATGCAGAATGACCGGAACCCATGAGCAATTTCGACAGGATAGTTGCCGTCGCTGGGTAAAATAAGGACCATCCGATTGTACTTGTCCAGCAAGTCCTGAGCGTTTTCCAGTGCCCCGCAAATATCCTTGTCGAAGTTCTGATGAACGCTCAGGGGTGACCCTTCCAGTTCAGATACATCTTTGTCGAGCAGCACCAGTTCATTGGATGGGATGGAGGCAAGCACTCGCCTATAATCCGCTTTATCCAGGTCCTGCGTAAAATGCGGCATAACAACGTAGTAGTTATACTTGCCCAGATTCTTTGCGATAATCTCCTGGAAATGACAGGCGTTGTAATGGTGAATTTGTAGATCGACCGTTGCCTTGTCGCCGAGCGCTTTCAGAAAAGCGTAATAAATGATCTTTTTGTAAGAACTGAGCTTATTGAAAACCAGCAGGATCTTGATCTTCGCATCCGTATTGGTCTGCACATAATAGCCCTTACCCTGCACAGAGGTAATATAGCCTCGCTCGCGAAGTTCGCGGTAAGCCTTCTCGACGGTGTCCCGGGCAAGGTAATACTCCACGCTCAACTCGCTGATGGAGGGTAGTTGCTCATTGTTTTTCAAGACTCCCCGCTCAATATCGGTAATAATCGACTGTACAATTTGCCTATACTTAGGTGTCTTATCTTTGGGGTTGAACTGAAGTTTGTAGGCAGGAGAAAAGGCGTTGCTATAAACATCGACAAGATCGCCGTAAGGTTGACGGCGACCAGGACCCGGAGACGTAAGTTTAGCAATCATACTAGTCGATCTTTATGTATTATTCTAGGAGTGACCCTACGCTATTTAGACTTTGATAACAGTAAAGCTTTATAAGCTTCCGAATAATAACAGACATAAAGAAGAAATTTACGCACTTTTTTTCTGCAAACGCTACCGGTAGCGTTACCGAAGAGTATGAATGCCAGATTTAGTTGTAAGAAAGTAAGCCATAATAGCCTGATTAGCCAGTACTTCGCTTCACTGTTTCCGTGGCTATAAAGACTGCTAAATTGTACTTAAGTGAGAAGCTGGCAATGTTACTGGCGGCTGCTTTCAGCTTTCCCGGTTAATGCAGTGAGTGCCCATACGCTTAAAAGTTGCCTACACTAATTAAGTGGGGAAGTACAGTAACTGTCTAATCATCAAAAAGCTGAAATCGGGTAGAAAACTGACGATACGCTGGTAGATGACTGTTCACTTTGTCTTTACGTAGTAAATACGGTTTCAAAAGTCTCTCCCGCTCTTATTGATCAGCGCTGAACACTCAACTATGCCTAAGACCTTTACGAACAATCTGCTTCTTGTTTTCTTTTTATTTCCCCCGCTGCTATATGCCCAGGGGACAGCCTCCCGTCAGGCCTGGATTCGGGGTACACTGGTGGATGAGAAGAAAGTCCCAATCCCGTTTACGACGGTTGAGCTGCACCGAATGGCTGATTCCGTTCTCGTAACCGGCGTGGTGGCCAACGAGTCGGGCGTATTTGCGATACAAACTAAACCAGGGCGTTATTATTTGAAAGTCAGTGCCGTATCTTATCGCGAGAAACTTACACCGGCTATTAATCTAGATGAGCAGGATAAACAACTCGGCTCGCTCGTGCTTGTTGCGAGCGCCAAACGGCTGGATGAAGTCGTTGTCAGGGGAGAAAAAAGCCAGATGGAACTAGCCCTGGACAAACGAATATTCAATGTCGGAAAAGACCTGGCCAATGCAGGGGGAACAGCTTCCGATATTCTGAAAAATATTCCATCGGTGGCTGTGGATGGTGACGGAAACGTGAGCCTGCGGGGCAGCAACAGCGTTCGTATTTTGATTGACGGGAAGCCCTCCGGACTGGTGAGTTTTAAGGGAGGAAGCGGCCTACAACAACTGCAGGGCAGTATGATTGAGCGGGTGGAGGTCATCACCAACCCATCGGCGCGCTACGAGGCAGAAGGCATGGGCGGTGTCATCAACATCGTGTTGAAGAAAGAACGAAAAGAGGGTTTCAATGGCTCGTTTGACGTGATTACGGGCTATCCAACCAATTTTGGCGCAGCAGCTAACATTAACTACCGGCGCAGAAATTTAAACTTTTTCGTCAATTACACAGCCTCTTTCCGAAATACGCCCGGCCGAAGTTCGCTCTATCAGGAAGTGTATAGCAACGATACCACTTTTGTGTATCGGCAGAACTCCACGAGTAGTCTCAAAGGGCAAAATAATAATGCCCGTGCGGGTATTGATTATTATTTTAATCCAAAGAGTATCCTGACGGCTTCGTATACCTGGCGGCTCAGCAAAGGCAAACGTTTCTCGGATATTCAATACCTCGATTACAAAGTCAACACCAATAACGTCCTGCAAAGCATTACCAGCCGAACGCAGGACGAGACTGAAACCGAACCGAATTCGGAGTATGTGGTAAGTTATAAAAAGACGTTTGCCCGCGAAGGCCATGAACTGACCGCGGATGTCCGCTACCTGGACAACTGGGAAAAGTCAGACCAGTTTTTTGCCCAAAAGACCGCTCTGCCCGATGGCAACCCGTCGAGCATTCCAAGTACGTTGCAGCGGGCCATCAATGACGAAACCGAAAAGCAACTGCTGGTACAGGTCGATTATGTGAAGCCGTTTGCCAAAGATGGTAAGCTGGAAAGTGGCTTACGGATTAGCTCTCGCAACATGACGAACAACTACTCGGTCACCCAGCAAAATGCAGATAACACCTGGACACCTTTGCCCGGCCTAACGAATGATTTCCTGTACGTCGAAAAAATCAACGCGTTATATGGTATCGTTGGCAACAAGGTCCGTAAGTTCTCGTATCAAATGGGGCTTCGGGCTGAGTGGACGGACGTAACGACAACGCTTAAGCAAACCAATGACGTCAATCCACGCAGTTACGCCAATCTGTTTCCGAGTGTACACGCTACCTACGACCTACCTCGCCAGCACGCGCTACAAATCAGTTACAGCCGTCGAGTACGCCGACCCCAGTACAATGATTTAAGTCCCTTCATGACCTTTAGCGATAACCGCAATTTTTTCAGCGGAAATCCTGACCTGAACCCTGAGTTCACCAACGCTTTTGAAGTGGGTCATATCAAATATGTCGAGAAAGGGTCGATGAGCTCATCGGTTTACTACCGGCACACAACGGGAAAGATTATTCGGATTCGGCGGGTCGATGAGCTGGGAAATTCGACGACCCGCCCCGAAAATCTGGCAACTGAGGATTCGTATGGCGCAGAATTTACGGGCTCATATGCACTCTATAAGTGGTGGAAACTGGATGGGAGTGTTAACTTTTTTCGGGCCGTTACCAATGGAGGCAACCTGGATGCCAGTTACCAAAGCGATACCTATAGCTGGTATACGCGTCTGATGTCTCGTTTTACAATCCTGAAAAGCCTTGATTTTCAGTTGCGCGGGAACTACGAAGCGCCCCAGAAAACGCCACAGGGCACTCGTCAGGCCATTGCTACGCTGGATTTGTCAATGAGCAAAGATGTACTCCACAACAACGGCACGCTGGTGCTTAATGTAATCGACGTGTTCAACTCCCGACGTTATCGATCCATTACCGAAGGCGCTAACTTTTATACCGAAAGCAGTTCGCAGGGACGTCTGCGGCAACTAAATCTAACGTTCAATTACCGACTGCATCAAGCCAAAAAGAAGACGAAAGAGCCTGGAGAAGGGGAGTTTTAGCCAGTTGCATTGCTTCCTCGGTCCGTGTCCGCACGGATCGAGGAAGCAATGCAAAGGTGCGTTCCGCGTCCGCACGGATCGAGAAAGCAGAAGCCTGAATAATGAACCTGTTCAGCGTAAATGTTGTCTTTAACATCTGCGCGAAAAGGCAACAGTATTAAACGCAACCTCAACTTGACCAATACACATCCACAAACGAAAGCGACTTTATTCGCCTTGTGTCAGGCGTATGTACAGAAACGCATCGACACCGCCCGAGAGGCCATGGAAGCCGCTCAGGAAGCCGCCAATTCAGAATCGAAGAGTAGCGCGGGTGATAAATATGAAACCGGGCGGGCCATGGCGCAACTCGAACGGGACCGTCATGCTCAACTACTTGCCGAAGCTCAGAAGGTGGAGCGTGAGTTGAAGCAAGTTAACATTGATAAAACCTATGAGACAGTTCAGCCCGGAAGCCTGGCCTTTACGAGCCGAGGGTTATTCTTTATCTGTATTGGCGCGGGTAAACTAACCGTCGATGGCGTGGACTACTTCGCTGTTTCGGCAGCATCGCCTATTGCTTCGGCTTTAGTTGGCCGCAAGGCCAATGATGCCGTTACGTTCAACAAGCTAACTTATCAGGTACTGGAAGTAAGTTAATATAAACAGTGGATGACAAAAACTTTTTCGTAATCAATTGTTGATAAGATACATAAGTCATAACTCACCATTTTCAATACACTCGTTCTCCGCCAATCCAGGTTTGGTTTACTTTTGTCTGGCGTAATTGGGGGTTGGGGGCGGTCATGATGTCGCGGTCGAGTATGACAAAGTCGGCCTGTTTGCCAACGGCGATACTGCCCCGCAAATGATCTTCAAAACAAGCGTAGGCGGCCCAGCGGGTCATGGCTAGCAAGGCCGATTTACGGTCAACGGCGTTCTCCATCTGATAGCCACCCGCCGGGAAGTTCTTCGCATCCTGACGAGCTACGGCAGCATGAAAACCGAAGAGCGGATTGACGGCTTCGACCGGAAAATCACTACCAAAGGCGATCAGGCCATTCTGTTTCATAAGGTCCTTAAAGGCATAGGCTCCTTTTACGCGGATCGGTCCCAGGCGCTCAGTAGCCCAGTACATATCCGAAGTGGCATGGGTTGGTTGAACGGATGGAATGATCGAATACTTGCCAAACTTCCAGAAATCGTCGGCTGACACGACTTGAGCGTGCTCAATGCGCCAGCGCCGATTATTCGTTCCTTTCAATAGTTTCCCATACAAATCGAGCATCAGGTGGTTCGCTGAATCACCGATGCAGTGGGTATTGGCCTGAAAATTTGACGCATACAACAACTTGGTCACGCGCTCCAGCTCCGACGGGCCGAGCAGTAGAAAGCCGCCCGTTTGTGGTCGGTCACTATAAGGACGTCTTAGGCAGGCCCCGCGTGAGCCCAGCGCCCCATCGGCATACAGTTTGAACGATTTTACCGTTAGCCAGTCGGTTTGAAAAGGCCCCCGTTTGAGGAAATAATTGAGGTTTGGTTCGCCAAGGCTGATCATCGCATAATCGCGGATTTTCAGTTTAGAAGCCTTTTGCAGACTATCGATCAGGTTAATTTCTTCGGGGCTGATCCCAGCATCCGAAACGGTTGTCAAGCCTAGTGCTACACAAACTTTCTGCGCTTCCAGCAGCATATTGGCTTTATCCGCCAAATCGGGTTGGGGAATTACACGCTTGATAAGTTGCATGGCGTTATCCACCAAAACGCCGGTCGGCTGACCATTCTGGATGATGACTTCGCCCCCTGGCAGTTTCGAGCCAGCCGTTACCTGAGCCAGCCGCAGCGCTTTTGAATTCACAAACAGCGCGTGTCCGTCCACCCGCATCAGGGCAACTGGAACGTCGGGGAAAGCCGCGTCCAGTTTTTCTTTAGTCGGAAAGGTTTTCTCGGGCCAGTCATTCTGATCCCAGCCACGGCCCGTGAGCCACATAGCCTCCGGGTGTTTCTGGCGAAATGCTTTCAGGCGGTCAAGCAGCTCGTCGTAGGAGTTTGTGCCCACCAGGTCGGCCTGGGTAAGTACCTGACCGAGTCCCAGGAAGTGGGAGTGAGGGTCATAAAAGCCGGGATAGACGGGTTGTCCACCCAGATCGGCCGTACTATCGGCTTCGTATTCGCTAGCCAGTGTATTAGCCTGACCGACGGCCAGAAATCTGCCGTCTTTAATCACAAATGCATCGGCAATGGTAAAGCTCGAATCGGCGGTATAAATGCGGGCGTTCTTTACGAACAGATCAGCCTTTTTTTTTGATGAACAGCCTAAAAGAACTGTCAGAAGAGACATTAATAGCAGTAAACGGCGCATAATGGAGACTTAATGAAAAATGCAAGTTAACTCAAAGTTAATAAGCTACCGAGTCAATCGCAGATTCTCTTACTTTTGTTATACGTGTCGTTGTTAACCTATATTCGATGAAACTCAGCAGTTACCTTCTTTTAGCTTTCTTACCTTTTTCGGCGCTGGCCCAACAGCAAACTCAACCCGCCCAAACTCCAATCCAGCGTGCCCTTCGCAATTCCACCGTTGTCCAACAAGGAGACATTGTCACGCTGGCTGATGCTATTCGAACGGCACTTGCTCAAAATTATCAGATTAAGATAACCCAGGCGCAACAACAAATCGCTGTGTATAATAACACGCTGGGCAACGCTGGTATGTTGCCGTCTCTGGTCGGGAACCTGAACAACAACAACTCCAATCAGCACTTGCGGCAAACGTACCTGGTGCCAACTACATCACCAACCGACCGGCCGGGAGTTATCAGTAAAAACACAACCGTCAGTCTCAATTTAAACTGGACGGTTTTCAACGGGTTTGCTACATTTTATTTGCTGGACCAGTTAAAGGAACTCGTGCGGATTAGTGAAGTAAATACCCGAGCCAACATTGAAGGAACTGTAGCGAGCGTGTCAACGGCTTATTATGATGTGGTGCGTCAATTGCAACGCTTACTCGCTGTGCGGCAGGCACTGGATATATCGCAGTATCGCCTTGATCTGGCTAAAACTAATTTTGAAGTCGGAAGCTTTTCCCGGGTGGATTATTTAACGGCTCAGGTCGACTATAATGTAGATAGCGCGGCCCTGATTGCTCAGCAATTAGCCCTGTCAAACGCTAAAATCCTGTTGAATACGCTTTTAGTCCGCGACCCAGCTACTGAATTTGCCGTGCGCGACACAATTTTGGTTCGTTCGAATCTGGCACTCGCTCAACTGCGCGAATCGCTGCTCAACAACAACCCACTGCTGGCAGCCGCCGTCCTGAACAGACGCGTTGCTGATCTGAATATAAAATTAGCGAAAGCCCAACAGCTTCCTACTGTGAATCTCTTGTCGGGATATACCTATACCAGTACCAATAACCAGGGCGGAAACACAACCGTGGCAACGGCCAGGAATAATGGTCTTACTTACGGTATTCAGGCGTCGGTACCCATTTTTAACGGATTCAACCAACGGCGGCTCAACCAGGTAGCTGCTGCCAACGCACTCTCAGCTGAGTATCAGGCCAATGATCAGCGTGTACAGCTCGATCTGGCCCTAACGCAAACCTATCAGCAGTATAAAACCAACTTACAATTGCTATCGCTTGAAATTCAGAACTTTAAGATTACCACCCAGAACGTAGACATTGCCTATGACCGTTATCGCCTGGGAACGCTGACCGCTGTTGGCTTTCGCGACGTGCAGCGTAACCTGTTAGATGCCCAGCTTCGGTTGATTGATGCCGAGTTCAATGCCAAAACTGCCGAGATTGAACTGCTGCGGTTAAGCAGTACCATTACCCAGGAGCTTGGCCGCTAGATAACCCGTTCAATCGGTTCGGGCGTTCATTCGTTAAGAGGTTTGTTAGTGAATAGAATAGGTACGAACTCCTTAACGTGTGATCGACATGCCCTGGACAAAGAAAGAATACCCTGTTTCGTTGAAGAACTTTATGGCGCCGGTTCGGAATAAAGCCATTGATATTGCCAACGCCTTGCTGGCAGAAGGTACGGAAGAACAACGTGCTATTGCCATTGCAACGGCCAAAGCAGAAGAGTGGGCTTCAAACCGAGGCATAAAAGTCCGTAAGGACAATGCGCCGGAAGTAAAAAAATAAAGGTTGTCTGTCTCCTCGGCCCGTGTCCTCACGGGCCGTATATCCGACGAGCAAATCTGCTTAATAGGAAATAGTGGTCCGTGAGGACACGGACCGAGGAAACGGTTGTCTTTCTTCGGTCCGTCAACCTGCTTTATTTTTCAACCGTCTTCTTGATCTGGTCTTTCAGAAATTTAAGAAGTAATTTCTCAATGCCGTCGAGTCCATAGGGACTACTCTGCCTGAAGCGGGCTTTTTGCTTGATGTATGGGTTTAAATCCTGGCACTCATATGCTTCCAGAATTTGCGGATGTACGTAGTGTTTCCGGCAAACGGTCCGGGTATTGCCCAGTTTATGAGACACTTCGTCTAAAACGGTGTTGACGTTTTTCTTTAACTCCTTTTCGGTTTCGCAGGGTTCCAGTTCGGCCAGAAGCCGCAGCGCGTTTACCGTACCGGCCCAGGTGCGGAAATCTTTTGCCGAAAAATCGTCGCCCATGGTTTCATGCAGGTAAGCATTGACCATACCCGAGTCAATCGGATGTCGGTCGCCATTCTCGTCAAAATATTGAAACAGCTCTTTTCCCGGAATATCGCGGCACGCTTTCACCAGGCGGGACAACCGCCGATCATGCAGGGTAATGTCATGATAAATTCCTTTTTTGCCCTTGAAGCTAAAGCGCATTTCAGTACCTTCCAGCTTCACGTGCCTGTCTTTAAGGGTCGTTAGGCCATAAGAACCATACTCCTTTTCATAAGCCGCATTGCCTACCCGGATCAGGGTTTGCTCCATCACGCTGAGGGCAATGGCAATCACTTTTTCGCGCGCAAGCTCAGGTTTCTTCAAATCCTTCGCCAACCGTTCACGAAGCAGGGGCAGGGCTTCGCCGAAGGCCACCATCCGAAAGAATTTCGTCTGGCTCCGAATGGCATTCCATTTCGGATGATAACGGTATTGCTTTCTATTTTTGGTATCAATGCCCGTTGCCTGCAAGTGCCCATTTGCTTTTGGACTAATCCAGACATTTTGCCAGGCGGGCGGTAATATCAGGCTGCGGATGCGAGCTAGTGTATCAGGATTGTCAATGACGTTGCCGTGTGTATCGACATAGTTAAACTGATCCTTCGCCTGCTGGCGGCTGATTCCCGGCATTGTATCGCTCATATAGACCAGGCGGGCTGCCCTGGCCGTTTCGACTGGGTCGTGAGCTAATTCCAATAAATCCACGTTCGTTGAGTATAGGTCTTAAGTGATTGAGTAACTGGTTTGGTAAGGGATTAGTTAACTGGTTAGGCAACTTTTTGCCCATCTCGGGTGCCGAAGGTTCCCGTTGTTTTCACTTACTGATTCCAGCCCGCCAGTCAGATGCCTTTCCAAAAAACCACAACGCCAGCGTGGTGGCATAATGATAGAAATCTGTTGGATGAATGAAGCCGTCAAATGAGTCGGCTTTCGTCGCCAATCCCATCATCATAGCAGCCAGAACGACCCAAAGCCCTCGCTTATTTCGCTGGAGAAGCGAAAAAACAGCCAGCAACATGAGTATTAAAATTCCCATAGAAGGAACGATTGGCGTAAATACGCGAACATCGGGCAACAACAGGCTGATGAACAGAAACAAGCCAAAAAGCACCGTAGTTACGAAGGAAATCAGGGTAAGCGTCTGTTGATTTAATAGAGCGTAAACTGCCGTGACAACGCACACAACACCCAGTGAATCAGCCAGTACGATCATGGACCGATGCAGCGGTTCGAGTGATTCATTCCCGGCGAAATGAAGAACGCCAATGAGGGCCGCAACGGAGGTTGTCAGCAGAAAGAAACCCCAGAGAAGCCGGTTAAACAAAGAAATGCGTCCAAAAAAGTGCCAGAACACTCCGACGCCCGCCCCGGCCAGAATGGAGCCGGAAAGGATGTGCGAAAAAATCATCACGTAATTTACGAAGTTTCGGCTACTTTTGCCCAACTTTTTAAGCGGAATAAGGCTACTGAACCAAACAGAAAAGAAGGTGACTCGTCACAAAATGCGTTCTAGTTTGTTAGGCAGGCTTTTTTGCAATTAACCGTATCGCCAACGATTTACAAACCGTCATGAGTGTTTTAGTCAACAAAGACTCCAAAGTTATCGTCCAGGGCTTTACCGGCTCGGAAGGCAGTTTCCATGCCCAGCAGATGATTGAATACGGCACCAACGTTGTTGGGGGTGTAACACCTGGTAAAGGTGGCCAGACGCACCTTGATCGGCCCGTATTTAATACAGTTCTGCAGGCTGTCGAGCAGGCAGGCGCCAATGTTTCCATTATTTTCGTACCGCCAGCTTTTGCGGCCGATGCCATCATGGAAGCCGCCGAAGCGGGTATTAAGGTGATCATTTGTATCACTGAAGGTATCCCGACGGAAGACATGGTAGCTGTAAAAAATTACCTGTCAGACAAAGACGTTCGGCTGATTGGCCCGAACTGTCCGGGTGTCATGACGGCTGAGGAGTGCAAAGTGGGAATCATGCCTGGGTTCATCTTCAAGAAAGGTACTATCGGTATCGTTTCTAAATCCGGTACGCTGACTTACGAAGCGGTTGACCAACTGACGAAAGCGGGTTTAGGCCAGTCGACGGCTATTGGTATTGGAGGAGACCCAATCATCGGGACGACGACGAAAGAAGCCGTCGAATTGCTGATGAACGACCCTGATACGGAAGCCATCGTTATGATTGGTGAAATTGGAGGTGGTATGGAAGCCGAAGCTGCCCGCTGGATCAAAGCAGATGGCAACCGTAAGCCCGTTGTCGGCTTCATTGCAGGCCAAACGGCACCAAAAGGACGCCGGATGGGACACGCCGGAGCTATTGTTGGCGGTGCTGACGATACGGCAGCGGCCAAAATGGCGATCATGCAGGAGTGTGGCATTCACGTTGTGGAATCGCCCGCCCTCATTGGCGACACAATGCTCAAGGCATTAGGGAAATAAAAGACTAAAAGAGTGAAAGAGCGAAAGAATGAAAGAGTGGCTATACTGAGGTGGAATTTTAGCCTCATCGCACCCTTTCATTCTTTCGCTTTTTCTATATCCGTCGCGTCACTCGTTCACTCATTCGCTCTTTCGCTTTTTCTCTTTTTCCCCGCCACTGCCCAGCCCCGCGTTACGGGCGTTGGCCCCGAAGGACGGTATTATCCTGTTCACGATTTTCGCGACGATTTTCAGGTGTATGATGAAGGAGCTAAAGCGTACATTCCATACATACTTGAGCAACACGCAGGTCAGACGGCCTTAAGCGCCTACGTTGATCTGGAAAGCAACCGACATTATAGCTTGCTGATTTCTACCCGACGGGACGGGTATTTATTCATCAATGCTGCGCTCAAGCGCAAACTTATCGCCGACCGGTGGGAGGTTCTCAGCATTGATAGTTTATTCAGAGTGTATCGTCAACCGGAAATTTTCCTCACAATTTATGGGGCGCCCGGTCTAGATGACAAGCGGGTATTTATTGGCTATCCCAAGTCGGCTACCCAGAAACAGGTTGTGCTGGGGGACGACAATCTGAGCGTTCGGCCTCGTCCACAAA
The DNA here is from genome assembly GCF_000974425.1 of Spirosoma radiotolerans. NCBI lineage: Bacteria > Pseudomonadati > Bacteroidota > Cytophagia > Cytophagales > Cytophagaceae > Spirosoma > Spirosoma radiotolerans. Next base: position 4,262,266 of record NZ_CP010429.1, on the reverse strand, counting down.
CGATCTACGATAATTTTCTGAGCCTCGGTCTGTTGTTTTTGCTAGCCACCCATGCCTGTCTGTTTGCCCTTTATCACCGGGCTTTTCTGCGGTTTTACAGCTTGCAGGATCTGATCTCTTTTCGAGCGCAGGAAGAGTCATTTCTTATTAACAGACCGTTGAGTAGCACGAACCTGCTGTTCACGCTCAACCTCGGCTTCGTTATTGGGTACCTGATCATATTCGTACAAAGCCGCAACCTCGATGTTTTTGCTTCACGCACCTTACTGCTTGGCGAACAGCATTTTGGCTGGCTCATTGGTGAGTTCTTTCTGGTCAGTGGCGTAGCTTTTTTAAGCCTCATCGGGAAATATGTTTTGCTGGAAGTGATGGGCGGTTTATACAAACTACAGGACATAATTCATGTTCATTACTTCAAGATAATACAGTCGTCGTTGTTGTTTTTTACGGCGCTGGCGCTCCTGTTGTCCATCATTCAGTTCAATGCGCCCATGTTACCATGGGTGCCCAACATGCTGCTTTTACCCTTGATTGGGTTCTATCTGGGCCGTCTATTCCTGCTTTACCTTGTGATCCGAAGCCTTGAACCTATCAAGAATCTTTATTTATTTTCGTACCTTTGCATCGTTGAATTGATTCCACTCATAATCGGTTTGCGCTTCGCGCTTTGAGAAAAAGTGGTCAGTGATAAGTGAGCTATATTCACTTTTAAGTATTCTTGAATGCGTTAAAGGAGAAAATTAGCTGTTGAACCCAGTAGAGATTCAATGAACGAACCCAGCATGCAATCCACCGAAAACCGGCTCACGAAAGTAAACCGGATGTTAGTGACCCAATCCCGACCAGCCGACGAGAAATCTCCTTATTTTGATTTAGTTAGCAAGTACAACCTTCAAATCGATTTTCGGCCTTTTATTCAGATTCAGGGCGAGTCGTTCAAGGATTTTCGGCGTCAGAAGATTAATATATTAGCGCATACGGCCATTATTTTTACCAGCCGGAATGCTATTGATCATTTTTTCCGGATCTGCCAGGAAGGTCGCGTTGAGGTGCCTGCCGATATGAAGTACTTTTGTATTTCGGAGCAAACGGCCAACTACCTTCAGAAATACATCGTCATCCGGAAGCGCAAAATCTTCAACGGTACCAAGACAGCTTCCGAATTATTTGATTTGATCAAGAAACACAAGAACGAAAAGTTTCTGTTTCCCTGTTCAAACATCCGTCGGAATGATATTCCGGAATTTATGGATACAAGTGGTCTTCACTTTACGGAGGCCGTCATGTACGATACCGTACCCACCGATTTATCGGACCTCGATATTCAGAGTTACGATATAATCGCCTTCTTTAGTCCATCGGGTGTCAGTTCGCTGTTGAGCAATTTTCCGAACTTTAATCAGAATGGCACTCGCATGGCTGCGTTCGGCCCAACAACGGCCAAAGCAATCAAAGAGGCAGGCCTAACGCTCGATATTGAAGCGCCATTGCCGAATGCGCCGTCCATGACAGGTGCCCTGGACCTGTATCTAAAAAAGGCTAACAATCAATAAACCGTAGCCGTTATACGAAAAGCTAAATGCCGGAACGGAGTAATAGGCTCACGTCCGGCATTTAGCCTTTAATTGAGGCAAATAATTTGGCTTTGCAGGCGTTTAGTTGTAAACTGTGATATTGTTTACTGGAACGCTGGTTTAATTGATAACCCTTGTTCTGAATTTTGGTCAGGTCGTATGATTCGCACACTCTACGTTTTTGCTTTTATCCTGCTAACGATTGTTGCTCCAACCGCCTTTGCTCAGCAGGACCCGCAATTTAGCTTGTACATGTATAATCCGCTCTATTACAACCCAGCCGCGGCCGGGTCGGAGGGGGTATCGCGTATTCAAATCACGCAACGGACACAATATCTGGGTTATCAGACCAGCGGTACTGGCGACGAGAGTGCTGCGCAAAGCACACAAATGCTGTCGTTCAATATGCCACTCGCCAGCATTAAAAGTGGCATTGGGATTTATGCGTTGAATGATAAATACGGGCCCTCTATTAATCAGGCAGTGCAGCTATCGTATGCTTATCGACTTGCTCTGAAAAGTGGGACGTTGTCGATAGGCGTTCAGGCCGGTATGTTTAATCGGGGATATGATTTTAACCAATTTCGTCCCGGTGATCCGGGTGACCCATTGCTACCTAGCGGCCGAATCAATCAATTTAAACCAGACATTGGCGCAGGCGTATATTATAATACGACCGATTACTGGCTGGGTGTAAGTATGACACACTTAAACAAGGCCAAATACAGTTATGTAGCTGATCGGTTAACCGACCCTTCCGACAGTAAGGCGTATCTAACGGCAGGTTACAGGCTTGGAATGGGGTACAATATTGATTTACAACCATCGATTTTAGTACAGTACAGTACAGCTGCTGGCCTTCCAGGATCTACAGTTGCGCTAAATCTGCTAGGAACGTATGACAATCGGATATGGGCGGGGCTGGGATATCGGTTGAAAGACGCTATTATGGTCACCGCAGGAATAAACTTAATGCGGAACAACGCGTTGAGAGTTGGATACGCATTGGATATTGTGACGAGTGGCAGCCAGGTAAAAAGCCCGACATCACACGAAATTCTTTTATCGTATGCATTGCCTGCACCGGATGCTCGTAAAAAGCCTATTATTAGGACACCACGTTTCCGCTACTAGGTAATCCATAGAGTAATTAATTTCTTGGATAAGTTTAACGTAAAGTGCCTATTTGGCAATATTCTTGTTAGGCAGTTTGCAGTGTGAATCTTATTTTTGACCGAATTGATGGCGTTCTGATTATAAATCTCTGATTCGCACAAAAATGATGCAGAGAAAATACATTGAACCCGAATTTAACATACAATAACCAAACAGATTTTCGTTTTTAGTCTGGTCTCGCACAAGAAGAAGGTAAAAGTTCGACAATGATGAAGTATAACTGGTTAACAGTCAACGCAACCCGGTTAGTGATGGGCGCAGCAGTAGTACTGCTTATGCAAGGTTGTGGCTTTCTGAAGTCAAAATTTGGCGGTAGTGGTGGTAAAGGAGGAGAAGTAGGCATTACAAACGGTGAGATCACAGCTACCGGGCGTAAAGGCTGGAAACAACCAACCCCCTTTGGCATGGTGCTGGTACCCTCAGGTTCGTTTATTATGGGGCAGGCAGATGAAGATGTAGCCGCCACACAAATCAACATGAACCGGCAGGTTACAATTAGTTCGTTTTATATGGACGATGCTGAAATCTCGAATCACGAGTATCGGCAATATGTAAATGCCCTGCTGGCTGACTCCGTTTCGACATTGGGCGAAGAGGAGATAATGTCAAAATACTACCCCGATACAACGGTATGGAAAAACGACTTTACTTATCACAACGGTGATCCGATGCTTGAGCATTATTATGGACACCCGGCTTTCGATACGTATCCTGTCGTTGGTGTAAGTTGGATAGCTGCCAAGCATTTCTGTAAGTGGCGCACCAATACACTCGATGATTTCCGGACAAAAGATGGTGGCTATAAATCGTTTGGTTTCCGGCTCCCATCGGAGGCTGAGTGGGAGTGGGCTGCACGGGGTGGTAAAAACGGCGCGAAATATCCATGGGGTAACCCGTACGTAGCGAATGGTAAAGGTTGTTACCTCGCTAACTTTAAACCCCAACGCGGTAATTTTGATGCAGATGGTTATCCGTATACAGCTCCGGCAACCGCCTACAATCCAAACGATTACGGGCTGTATAACATGGCGGGTAACGTAGCTGAATGGTGCCGTGATGCTTATGCTGACAATACCAATGCCATTGTTTGGGATATGAACCCGGACAACCAGAATGCCGACGAACCACGGAAAGTCGTTCGTGGTGGTTCCTGGAAAGACATTGCCTACTATCTGGAAACAGGTACTCGTTACTATGAATACGAAGATCAGAAGCGCTCTTATATTGGTTTCCGGTGTGTAATGGATAACCTGGAAGGACGTACGGCTTCTGGACGAGTTGGCGGTGGCGGTAAGAGCAAAGCGCCTAAGAAAGCTTCGGCCAAAAAGGCTTAAGCGATAACAGCATATCGATCATTCTTCAGCGTACAATAAAACAGTACCCACCTGAGTTAATTACCTATTCCAACCAACAATAGTTTATCATGGCAGCAGCAAAGTCATCAAGTTTTTTTTGGGATCGTTTAGTACCAACCATTTATAGTGCCGGAGCGGCCGTCGTAATCGCCGGAGCTTGGGCCAAAATTACCCACAATGAACAATTCGGTTGGCTCTTAACCGCCGGCCTTTTAACGGAAGTAGTAATCTTTATTTTGTATGCTGTTCAGAGTTTTACAATGCCTGCTACAGCGGACGACGGTTATGCCTGGGAACGTGTTTATCCAGAATTGGCTGATGACTACAAAGGAGAAGCCCGCAAACCTGCACCGCAGGCAAATGGTCTGACCGGAAACATGGATCAGATGTTGGCACAAGCGAAAGTGACACCAGACGTATTCGAACGGCTAGGCTCAGGGTTCCGCAATTTGAACGAGACGGTGTCGAAGTTAACCGATCTTACCGATGCCACCGTTGCGACCAACGATTACGCCCGCAACGTTAAATCGGCGTCTAACTCGATTGGGGAAATGAATAAGTCATACGGTACGGCAATCACCGCAATGAACTCAATGGCGGATGCCACAACAGACGCTAAAGATTACCGTGATCAGTTCCAGAAAGTAACTAAGAATATGGGCGCTTTAAATGCCGTATACGAACTGGAGTTACAGGATACCAACAAGCATTTGAAGGCAATGAACGCTTTTTATGGTAGCTTGTCTGCTGCCATGGAGAACATGAGTGACGCGAGCCGGGATACACAGCAGTTTAAAAACGAACTGGCTAAATTAACGGGTAATCTAGCCTCACTAAATGGCGTTTATGGCAGCATGTTGACAGCCATGCGTGGCAACTAAGAAGAATTGTATTGTAGCGTGTAGCGTTGTCAGATACTGAATTAAACATCCGTAACTGACAACGTTACCCTTACTTTGTCCCAACTGTATAACCGCTACGGCGGACCTTTCCACAACTTATATTATTACTACCATAGTTTATGGCAGGCACAAAAGAGACACCCCGTCAGAAGATGATCGGGATGATGTATCTGGTTTTGACCGCATTACTGGCTCTGCAAGTCACGTCGGCCATTCTGGAAAAATTCGTTTTAATTAACAATAGTCTGGAGCAGTCGATCGGCGCTGTCAGCAAGGTAAACCAATCTACATTTGATAACATCCGGGCAACTGTTGAAAAATCTGGTAACCGGGCTGCGGATTTAGCTATCGTTAAGCAAGCCGATGAAGTACGCAAGTTGACCGCTGAGATGAGTGGCGAACTTGATAAGCTTAAAGACCAGATTGTAACGACGAGTGGTGGCCGTGACGAATCCGGTAACATCAAAAATCTAAGCGAAGAGGAATCAGTAGCTCAACTCATGATCGGTACTAACCGGAATGGAGCTGCCTTCAAGCTAAAAGATCAACTAAATAATTATACTGAAAACCTTTCCCGGCTTTCAGGAAATAAGTATGCCCCAATGGCGCTTGATGGCAAGGATGATCCCATTGCCAGTCTTTCTCCAGATCAGAAGAGAAAAGATTTCGCTGAATTAAACTTTGCTCAAACTCCCGTACCAGCTGCCTTAGCCGTGATAAGCCAGAAGCAGGCCGACGTTCGTCGTCTCGAAGGTGAAGTGCTGGACGTGCTTGCCAGTAAGGTTGGTGCGCAGGACGTTAAGTTTGATAAGATCATTGCGATGCTAAGCATGGACTCGAAGGTTGTTGTGGCGGGTACGAAGTTTAAAGGCCAAATGTTTCTGGCTGCTTCATCATCGGGCATTCAGCCCCGGATGAGTCTGAATGGTGGAGCCGTTCGGGTTCAGGATGGACAAGGTCTTATTGAGTTCACCGCTCAGGGTGGTGCTTACGATAAAAATGGCCTGGCGCGCCGGACACTGACTGGATCGATCGCTTACCAGACGGCAGCCGGTTTGAAAACGGTTCCTCTGTCGGCTGAATATTATGTCGCGAAGCCATCTTATCAGATCGAGACGGGTACAATGCCTCCTTTGTATCTGGGTTGCGCTAACAAGCTTAGCATTCAAAGTCCGCAGTTAGGTGCTTTATGGAATCCAAGTTTCTCTGCTGATGGTGCTTCAGTTGTATCATCAGGAGAAAAAGGAAAGATCACAGTTGTGCCAAGTTCAGCGAACGTATCATTGAACATCAGTAACTCAGGAAGTTTACTGGGTACCGAGCGTTTCCGGGTCAATAAGGTACCTAGGCCAACCTTAGAAGTTTTTGTTGGTGGTACTCGCGCCAATGATCCACGCGGGGTTCCTGTATCATCGGCACGCAGTGTACGGATTCAGGCCGTTCCTGATCCTAGCTTTGCGGCTTACTCTCCTGATGATGCTAAATTTCGTACAAGTAGCTCTACTGTGTCGCTGGTACGTGGTACCAAACGGGTTCAATTCGTAACCGTTGGTCCTGGAGGTGGTTCTATTGCTTCGTTAGCTGCTGAAGCACAGCCTGGTGACCGACTCGTTATTCAAATTGAAGGCGTACAGCGTCAAAACTTCAGAGGTGAAGTTAGTGACGTACCAATGGGTAATACACTGGTACAGGTTTCGCTCTATTGATGCACTAAAGCGGTCAATTGGCCGTTAACTAACTGAATTGACAACAAGTAGTAGCCATGACACAAAATAGAACGATAGGATATGCTGGTGTGCTAGCCGTAGCTGCGCTGGCGCTGGCAGGAGGGGAGGCCCTGGCTCAGGAAAAGGCGAACACTGGCGTAAACGCAAATTCTGTTCGTGCCATTAATGAGAATGACATCATGATGAAGAAGACCCTTTGGCGTCGGATTGACCTGAAGGAGAAACAAAATCAATCGATGTTCTCGAAGAATAACGAGATCTCCAAATATTTGATAGAGGCTGTGAAAGCTGGCTTGATAGATGCCTACACGAATGATTCGTGTACGACAAAAATATCAGCGGATAAATTTCACGAAAACATGCTGATTCCTAACACCGGTGGCGGCTTATCTGCAGAGGAAAAAGCAGCTGGCTTTACGGAAGATGGTAAAACAGCTGGTGCTGACGATGGCTGGGGCGGTCCTGCCAAAGACAAGAAAAAGCCAGCTGATGACGGTTGGGGAACGCCTAAAAAAGCAGCTGCTCAACCAGCGGATGATGGCTGGGGAGCGCCGAAGAAAAAATCGGTAGCCAGTACTAAGAAAGGTAAGAAAGGTAAAGTTGTCGCTCCTCCAGTTGTTGAAGAAGTGAAGAAGGATACGGTTGCCGCAGCTGCACCGGCCTTCTCTGGGGATGAATATTTTCCTAAAGAATTAAATATTCTTGAAGTAAAGGAAGACTGGATTTTTGACCGCAAACGGTCACGTTTGTATTACGATATGCAAACGGTGACCCTGCTGTTACCCGCCGATAAAAACCAGGCTGGTTACGAAAAACCAATTGCTTCGTTCAAGTATAAAGACCTGGATAAGCTGTTTCGTAGTGATCCGAAGAAATTCATCTGGTATAACCCGCAAAATCAGGCCCAGCACAAAAACCTGGCCGACGCATTCGACTTACGGTTATTCTACGGTCGGATTACGAAAGTAGCTAACCCGGGTGATACGGATCTTGTCGGTATGTACGGTGACCGCGAAGGCTTGCTGAAATCCTATCAGACAGAATACGAATTAATGGAAACCGAGCACGGTCTGTGGGAATATTAAGACGGGTTTGCTAATAGCTAAGTTAATAAAAAGGCATCTGATTCGTTCAGATGCCTTTTTTATTACCCTTGATTGACATACAAGAGAGGTTGCTACTGCTCAATGGCGTCGAAGTATTGCTTTAGTTTGTCAGCGCGGTCTTTGCCAACAACTTCGGCTACTTCATCGAGAGAGGCTTCCCGAATTTTTGTAACACCTTTAAAATGCTTGAGAAGTTTGGCCGCCGTTTTCTTCCCAACTCCTTCTACATTTTCTAACTCACTGATCAGACTATTCCGGCTGCGTTTGTCCCGGTGATACGTAATCGCGAAACGGTGCGCTTCATCCCGAATTCGCTGAATAAGTTTGAGCGACTCTGATTTCTTGTCAATATAAAGTGGGAGGTTATCCTCGGGAAAATAAATTTCTTCCAGCCGTTTGGCAATGCCTATAATCGGTACCTTACCGTATAAATCCAGGGCCTTAAGAGCATCACAGGCAGCACTCAACTGGCCTTTACCGCCGTCAATAACAATCAGATCAGGTAGACCCGTATCCTCGGTTAGAACGCGTGAATAACGCCGGGTAACGACTTCATACATACTGGCAAAATCGTTGGGACCAACAACGGTTTTTATAGAGAAATGCCGGTATTCCTTATTCGCTGGTTTGCCACCAATGAAGCACACCATAGCCGATACAGGGTTAGTGCCTTGGATATTGGAGTTATCGAAACATTCGATTCGGTTTGGTAGTGATTTTAACTGTAAATCCTGCTTAAGCCGAATGAGTACTCGATCTTTCTTGCTGGCATTGGCGGTTGCTTCAGCGGCTGTCCGTTCCTGACGTTCGCGCCGGAAGTACAGCACATTCTTCAGCGACATATCCAGTAATTTCTTTTTGTCACCGATCTGCGGAACAGTCACCTCTGCCTTCAGGTCAACATCAAGTGGAATATTAGAAATTATTTCCTTTGCCGGACTTCCATATTGATTCCGAAACTCGACGATCATCATGGCCAACAAGTCAGGGTCAGTCTCGTCGAGCTTTTTCTTAATCTCCACGGTATGCGCCTGAACGATCGTGCCATTGACTACTTTCATAAAATTAATGTACGCAGCTGACTCGTCGGAGGCAATGGAGAACACGTCGGCATCGGCAATTTTGGGGTTAACAACGGTTGATTTACTTTGAAACCGTTGCAGAACGTCCATCTTCTCTTTGTATTTCTGCGCCTGTTCAAAGGCCAAATCGTTGGCTGCTTCAACCATACGATCTTTGAAGTACTCCTGGGCTGGTTTAAGATTACCCTTTAGAATATGATGTACCTGTTCAATATCACTGTTGTAATCACTCTCGTCCTGCTTTCCCTCACAAGGCCCTTTGCAATTACCAATGTGGTATTCCAAACAAACTTTGTATTTACCTGCTTCAATGTTCTCGGGAGCCAGGTTGTAATTACAGGTGCGGATTGTGAAAAGCTGACTAAACATATCCAGCACCGTGTACATGGGTTTCAGGTTCGCGAAGGGGCCATAAAATGTGCCTTGTTTGCGATCGATACGGCGGGTGGTTATAACACGCGGGAAATGCTCATTAGTAACACAGACAAAAGGGTACGTTTTGTCATCCCGAAGCAGAATATTGAACTTCGGCTGGTATCGTTTGATGAGCTGGTTTTCAAGCAACAGAGCGTCAAACTCCGTGTTTACGATGGTGAACTCAATTTTTCGGATCTGGCTAACCAACCGTATCGTTTTCCGGTCGTGTCCTTTCGAATTTGTGAAATAACTACTGACCCGATTTTTAAGGTCTTTTGCCTTCCCTACATAAATTACCTCACCCGTAGCATCGAAATACCGGTAGACGCCCGGTTCATGCGGAACCTTACTTAATTCTGTTTTATAATCGAATTCGGGCATACGATAAAATTGACCGGATTGGTTAGCTATTAATTATGCTATTGTGACCAGTGTTGAGTACTATAAAACAAGCAACACAGCCTAAAGGTTGCTTGTTATAACGAACAAAAAAGGCCAGCGATTTGCTGGCCTAACTGATTTATTGTAAGATTTCCTCTTCGCCTTCAGGCACAACCTTCGGTGGAATATACCGCTGCGAAGAGTCGATGTGGTAACCGCCACAATCAATCTTAAAGTTATTTGGTTTTCGGAAGGGTTCTGGCCGATATTGGGTTAGTGTCGGATCGTTGTAAATTTTCTGCATGTACATGGCCCAGGCGGGCATGGCAAGTCGGCCACCTTGTCCTAATTCAATCGACCGAAAGTGAATCGGCCGATCATCGCCACCAACCCACAGGCCCGAAACCAGGTGCTGTGTCATGCCCATGAACCAGGCGTCTGAATAGTTGGATGTAGTTCCGGTTTTGGCCGCAATTTCATTGCCACCCTCCAGCAGTTTGTATTGTGTTCGTAACCGTTGTGCCGTTCCGTTCGGATCTTCGACGGCTCCGCGCATCAGATGCAACATTTCATAGGCGCGGTTGGCGCTAATTACCTGTTTGGCATCCGGTGTAAAGTTCTTCAGCACGTTCCCATTTTTGTCTGTAATCTGAATGAGCATCATCGGTCGAACGCGGGTACCACCGTTGGCAAAGGCGCAATAAGCCGATACCATTTCATACACGGACACATCGCCCGTGCCCAGGCAAAGCGTTGGGTTATCGGGCAAATCTTTACTTTCGATGCCCATGTCATGGGCATAATTAATAACAGCTGCTGCCCGAGTCTTCTTAATCAATTGGGCACTCACTGTATTGATGGATTGCCCCAAGGCTTCCCGTAGTGATAAACTCTGCCCACTATACCGTCCAGTCGAATTTTTGGGCATCCACGGTGGTCCATTGTTATTATCTTCCCCATGCGCAAACACGGTGGGCTGATCCGTAATATGACTGCAGGGCGTTACAAATCCCTGATCCATCGCTGTTAAATAAACGAAGGGCTTGAAGGTGGAACCCGGCTGACGTCGGCTCTGGCGAACGTGGTCAAATTTCATGTATTTGAAATTAATGCCGCCCACCCAGGCCTTTACATAGCCATAGCGCGGGTCCATAGACATAAAACCCGTGTTGAGGAGTCGCTTGTAATACCGGATCGAATCCAGCGGACTCATCGTCGTATCCTTGTCGTTGCGTCGGCCGCCATACACAAAAACCTTCATTTTTATAGGCTTGCGCATCTCCTGCCAGATCGCTTTCTCGTCGTCGCCATAAGCCGCTTTCAGTTGTTTGTACCGAATCGTTCGGCGGGCTACTGATTCGATGAAGCCAGGTATCTCTTTGTATTTTTTAGTGCGAGGGTCTTTCTGGACCCAGGGATTCCGACCGCGCCAGTGCTCATAAAACTTCTTTTGCTGATCGCGCATGTTGGTCATAACGGCCTCTTCAGCATAAGCCTGCATGCGGGAGTCGATGGTGGTATAAATTTTCAGGCCGCTGGTGTACAGATCCAGATCGGCGCCTGGATTTTCTTCATTATACTGGCGTATCCACTTTTTTATATCGTCCCGAATAACGGACCTGAAATAAGCGGCCATACCTGTATTCTGGTTCTCAACACTAAAGTCAAGTTTCAGCGGCTTATTCTTATACATGAAGAACTGCTCCTGCGACAGTAGTTTGTACTTTTTCATTTGGCCCAGCACCACATTCCGCCGTTCTCTCGTGCGATCCTCAAACAAGCGGGGGTTGTAGAACGTAGGGTTTTTGAGCATACCGACCAGCAGCGCGGCCTCTTCAACATTCAGATTCCAGGGCTCCTTGCTAAAGTAAGTTTTAGCGGCTGTCTTAATGCCATAGGTATTGTTGCCAAACGAAACCGTGTTGAGGTACATCATCATTACCTCCTGCTTGGTGTAGTTTCGCTCCAAACGCACGGCCAGAATCCACTCTTTCGTTTTGGCGATAATCAGCCCAACGACAGGAATGTAGCCCAAGACACCCCGCAGTTCTTCCTGACGGGTGTCGAATAAGTTCTTGGCCGTTTGTTGGGTCAGCGTACTGCCTCCCCCCGAACTCGATGCATCTTTGAACGTCAGGAAGCCCCCCACCGCCCGAAAGAGTGAGCGTGGATCAATACCGGAGTGTTTAATGAAACGAGCATCTTCAGTAGCCAGAAGCGCCGAAGTTACATTCGGTGATACCTGCGAAATCTCGATGGGTGTACGGTTTTCAACGTAATATTTACCCAGTAGCTGGTGGTCGGCTGTGTATACTTCAGACGCTTCTTCGCTTTTTGGGTTCTCCAGCGCCTTCAGACTGGGCATACCGCCAAAGAGCCACAAAAAATTGTAACTAACAGCGAGGACATACAAGACTAACAGAACAATGCCTAGGAGCGAGAACCGCCAGAGGCTTCGGATTATCTTCCGGTAACGACCAGGAGCAAAGTCAATCATTCGTTTTTTAATCAGTTATTTCAGGATGCACATTGCCAAGAAGGAAGCGTAGTGCCTTTAACCTCGAGTTGTACTATATAAACTCATTTTCTCTTCGCTGTTAACAGATCGGCAGCTGCCTGCATTTCCTTCACACGAGGCAATAGCTGGCTACCTGGATAATCGCGAATAAACTCATTCATTGCCTGCCGATAATCATCTACGCTTTTTACTTTACCGACTAACATAAGCCTTAGTAAAGCCAGCTTATCTTCCAACTGGCTCCCGGCAAAACTACCAAGCGCTGCATCGGCACGAGTAAGTGCTTCAACGTTGTTATTTGCCTTGTAAAGTTCATAAATAGTGGTGTATGTTTTCAGGGCCTGCGCTTCGGAATCGGTTGTCTGGGCGGCTACCTTTCCCGTTAAACGGGCGTAGGACGTATTTGGATACTCGGCCAGTAGTTTATCTTTCCAGGGAGATGTTTTCCCAAGTTGCTCATTGGAGAGATGCAACAAATAATAAACTTCCGGTTTTTGAAGCGTATTCGGGTAGCGCGTTAAGAGTTGCTCAAACGTTGGGATCGCATCGGCGGGCTGGTTGAGTTCAAATTTGTAGAGCTTGCCTAGTTTATACAACGCATTCTCGATCCGTTGGTTTGCCATCGCCTGAGCTTCTTTTGAGAAAGGAACTTTAGCCCTCATCGCGTCTTTCTGCGCTTTCTGTGTAGCGGCAGGGCTATTTAGGGCAACAGGTATACCGCCTACTGTTGCATCCGCCGGTTGTAAAGGAGCGTTCGGATTCACTGAATTGGCCGGCGACGCACCATTCAATGGACTATTATCTGCTGCCATGGCTCCCGATGTTTCTTTATTGCTCCGACGCCAATTGTCTTCGAGGGGTCTGTTTCCCCAGCGCACCGCGAATTCCTGTTTTCCCTGGCTCAGGGCAACCGGATTGTAAAGTACCCAACGTTCAGCCGGTTGCAGGTTTGAGTTCGTTGCACCCGGCATTGAACTACCACCACCTCGGGTGGCCTGGTCAATGATCTGCTGGGCCAGTGCCGCCTGGGCTTTATCTTCTTTTTCTCGTTGAGCGATGGTCTTGTCAAATACGCGATCAAGCGCTGCGGCATCTAATTTTGACAACGCCAGCAAACTATCCTCGGTTTGTATCGTCGTTTTGTACAGAACAAAATCGTCGAGTATTTTTTTGCGATTTAATAAGGCGGCATAGTCCGGCGATTGCTTGGGCATGAGCGCCAAAGCACTGTCGTAATACACCTTCGCGTGATTGTAATCGGATTTCTTTTCGAAATACAGCTTGCCAATCTCTAAGTAGGTGTAAGGCACCTGAGTTGTATTGGTGCCTGCCGCCTGAATGGACTGGCTATAATACTTAATGGCCTTATCAACACGACCACTGCGCGCTTCGAGCAGACCCATGGTAAAGTAGACTTTATCTTTCAGGTCAACGTTCTTCCGGTCATTGAGAAGATTTTCGAACGTTTCGGCCGACTGGGCTATTCGCTTCTGATCACCCGTCAGGCCGTTGCTTTGAATGGCGTAGAGGTTTGCGTAGAATGACTGGTCATACGTGGGCCGGGATTTTAGCACCTGTCGGTAATGATCAACAGCTTTAGTGGGCTGGCCGATCAAATCATATAATTGACCGGCAATAAGGTGAAGCCGTGCCGTCGACTCTCCTTTTTTCAACATCGGAAACGTAGCGTCCAGAATACCAGCCGCGACGGCATACTCGCCCTGTCGTTCGTGCAAATAGGCTTTTGTCAGGTAAAAATCGCGGGTATTTAGTTTGTTAAGCGGCTGGTTGCGAAGGTACTCCGCCACATTCAGCGCATTGGTGTAATCATTTCCCTCCACATAGGCCCGCATCAACCCAACCAGTGCCGTATGTTTATCGTCTTCGTTGGTTCCTTTGGTATTGACGTACTTAAATACTTCTATCGCATTTGGCAAATCCTGTTTTATCAGCCGTGCCCGACCAATCAGCACATAGGCGTCATCGAGCCATTTGCTATTCTGATGTCGTTCGGGAATAATGGATGCTTTCTTGATCGCGTCGTCGATCTGGGGCTTCACCGGCTGCATACCCATCGAATCGACCGGGAGGAGAATGGGCATCAGTTGGTTATAATTCTCCTGTCTCGCCTTGAAGATGATCTGTTCGGCCTGGTTGATCTGGTCCCGCGCAATCACGTACGCATTAAAATGGGCCGTTAGGTTATGATATCCTTTGCTAACGGGCTTTGTACTGTACTGCGAGCATGACACCAGGCCAGCAGTCAGAAAAAGTACCGCTGGAAGTAGTAGAAAGGGGACGGTGCGTAAATAGCGGGACATTCGAAAAATAACACGTGGTCACTCGTACTAAAACGTTTCCAGGTGTCCTGATAATATGGAACCTTAGCCCAAATTAACGAATTTTGCATGGTATATAACATGACTGGTACGAATTCTATGGAAAACACACCCGACCAACCCAACCACAATCCTGCGGATAAACCTGTTCGGGAAGAGGGTTCACTGAGAAAGGCCACCGAGAAAACAACATCGTTTGTTCAGTTTAGCGGAATTGCCTTCCAGATGCTGGGCACAATTGGACTGGGTGTTTATGCCGGTATGAAGATAGATGCCTGGCAAAATAATCATCGGCCTGTCTGGACAATTGTTCTATCCTTAACGGCCATTGGCGCTTCTCTCTACTTATTTATTCGCCAATTAACAAAAAGATAGGGTATCTATTATAGCCTTTTACTTATCGAAAATGTCATACAATTGCCCCGCATGATTCGAGTTAGTTTGTTCACCGCCTTTTTGGCAATTGTATTTTTCGTAGCCGAACGATATTCGGCCGCTGCCTGGGTACATCCAAACTGGAAGGTACTACTGCTCTTTTTTCTGAGTGTCTCTTTTTTAACGCATCGCCTGGTAGAGACTGGTTTACAGGGCGATCAGGAACGATTCATTCCGCTTTACATGGCCGCAACAGTAGCCCGTCTGATACTGGGGCTGGCTCTGGTTGGTTTTTTTCTATTCAACCACATTGAGCAGCGTCGAATCTTTATTTTGGACTTTCTTGTACTATATATATGTTATACAGGTTTTGAGATTTGGACCGTTACTCGTAACTTGCGACGCGATTCGTAAAATGGATCTGTCACATCATATGATGCGTTCGACAATTAAGAAAGTTTTGTTAGCAACGGCTCTCATTCTGAGTTCGTTAGTAGGTGCACAGGCACAGGAGCATGACCACGAGGGTGAAGCGCATGCCAAACAGGAAGGCGAAGCACACGCCACGAATAAGAAATTCGATGTGGGATCGATGATCATGCACCACATTAAAGACGATCACGGTTGGGAGTTCGCCCACGGTGTTACGCTGCCATTACCCGTCATTCTGTATTCTAAGGATCGTGGTCTGGAAGTCTTTTCTTCGGCAAACTTAGCCCACGAAGCTACTTACAATGGCTACAAGAATGTACACGGCAAAATTCACCGGGTCAATGAAGCGGGCGAGGTTGATCACGAAGCGAAAGTCTATAACTTCTCGATCACTAAGAACGTAGCGTCGTTGTTATTAAGCGCTGTTATTATGTTGCTTGTTTTCTCGGCAGTTAGCCGGGGTTATGCAAAAAATAAGGGCAAAGCTCCCAGTGGAATTCAGTCGTTTCTGGAGCCGATCATCCTGTTCGTTCGGGACGAAATTGCCAAGCCAAGCATTGGGCCTAAGTACACCAAATATCTGCCCTACCTATTGACGTTGTTCTTCTTCATTCTGGTGAACAACCTCCTCGGTCTGCTGCCCGGTGCGGCTAACCTGACAGGTAACATTACGGTTACGCTGGTTCTGGCGGTTATTACCTTCCTGATCGTTACGTTCAGTGGTAACAAGCATTACTGGATGCACATCCTGAAGCCAACGGGTGTTCCGGTCGCGCTGCTGCCGATCATGATCCCGGTTGAGATCGTCGGTGTGTTCATGAAGCCTTTGTCGCTCATGATCCGGTTATTTGCCAACATTACAGCGGGTCACATTATCATCCTGAGTTTGCTGGGTCTTATTTTCATGGCCAACAACATGGGTGGTATGGGAACAAGTGTGGCGATTAGCCCCGTCGTTCTGTTCTTTACACTGTTCCTGAACCTGATCGAACTGCTGGTCGCTTTTCTACAGGCGTTTATTTTCACGCTGCTTACCGCCATGTATATCGGTAGTGCGGTAGAGGATCACCACGAAGCTGATCATGGTATCGGTTTTGAAGGCACAACGTCGGAGTTAGGGTAAGGCTATCGCCTGCGGTAATGGTTTCTTTCTGAAGGACCAGTACTGACAATCAATTTGCAATCTTTTGTTTTACTAATAAATACGTTGATTACTATGTTCGCAATGTTGTTTTCTATGCTGTTAGAAGCTACGGGTAGTGTTTCAGTTATGGGTGCTGCCATTGGCGCTGGTTTAGCGGCTATCGGTGCTGGTCTTGGTATCGGTAAAATTGGTGGTAGCGCTATGGAAGGTATTGCTCGTCAGCCAGAAGCGGCTGGTCGTATCCAAACGGCCATGCTGATCATCGCGGCTCTTATCGAAGCCGTGGCTCTGTTCGCAGCTGTAATTTGTCTGCTTGTTGCTACGGCTTAATCCGGCCCAGGCAAGACACCAAATCCGAGTAGGCTGGTTGCATTAGGCACTGGCATCCCTGCTCATCTGATTTCTGGAAAACGTTCGCCCGTTTGGGATTGCCGGCAGGCGAACGTTTTCTAACAAAAGATTGACTCAATCCAAACTTATTCGACTTATCCATATTTCACACGCATGGACTTACTTACCCCCGATTTAGGTCTTTTATTCTGGCAGGTAGTTGTTTTCCTTGGCCTGTTCCTCATCCTTCGTGCTTTTGCCTGGAAACCCATTACGGAGAGCCTGAGCGAACGCGAAAATAACATTCAAAGTGCGCTTGACCTGGCCGAAAAAACCCGGCTCGAAATGACGGCTTTGAAAGCGGACAACGAAAAATTGCTGGCCCAGGCTCGTGTCGAGCGGGATGCTATCCTGCGTGGCGCGAAAGAAGCCGCTGACAAAATGATCGCCGATTCTCGTGATAAAGCATCTGTCGAAGGACAACGGATTCTGGAGCAGGCGCGCGAGTCGATGAATAACGAGCGTCAGGCATTGATCGCCCAAATGAAAAAAGAAGTCGTTACGCTTTCCCTCGACATTGCTGAAAAAGTACTTCGTAAAGAACTCAGCGATAAATCATCGCAGGAGAAACTGGTAACGGACCTGGTCTCTAATTCACGCTTAAACTAATTCGGTCATGGCAATTGATACAGTAGCGGCTCGCTACGCCAAGTCGTTGTTAGATCTGGCGCAAGAACAGGGGCTGACCGAGACGATGTATAAGGACATGCAGTTCTTCAAAAACACAGTTGACCAAAGCCGTCCGCTGATGTTAATGCTGAAGAACCCAATCGTTCGTGCTGAGAAAAAAAGTGCCGTCATTAAAGCGGCTTTCACCAATCGGGTGAACCCGGTCACGATGGCGTTTTTTGAGATTATCGCCAAGAAAAATCGGGAAGGTATCATGGATGCCGTTGCCGAGCAGTTCATTAAGCAGTACAATAAATTGAAGAGTATCGAGCGGGCTACCGTCATAACGACAGTGCCATTGACAGCTCCCCAACGGGAGAAATTCAAGGCAATGGTTCTTCAATCGACAGGTGGTAAACTGGTTGAATTAGAAGAAAAATTAGATTCAAACTTAATTGGTGGATACGTTCTTCGCTTAGGTGATCGGCAGGTTGACGGTTCAATCCGCAGCCAGTTGAACGATCTACGATTGAAGTTTTTGAATTAACAGTCAATTCGGATTACCCGAATTATGATAAAAGCGGCCGATTTCTCCCGGGAGAAATCGGCCGCTTTGGGTTTATGAGTTACCAGCCTACCACCACTTTTCGTAGCCTGGTGCTGGTTTCCAGGTCGACTTCGGCTCAAAATGATGCCATAGAATGGCCGAGACAGTGCGTAAGAGCACGAACCCTTCATTCGTACGCTCCCAGGTTTCATCTTTCTGGTTTTTGGTCATGATGCAATAAACGTATTCGCCATGCGGGGCATGCACAAACACAACTTCCGAACGGGACTGGTTGACCGCCCCATTCTTACAGGCCGTTTTTATCTCGGGCGGAATTTGGGATAAACCGTCATTGTCCCAAAATTGACGTCCCAGATTTCTGTACATTTCTTCACTGGCATCGGGGCTAACCGCGCGGCCTTGTCGAATGTAGGTCATCAGGTCAGCCATTTCGCGTGGGGTCGTTTGGCCCCACCCATAGCGGGTTCGGTGGGCTTCGCGGCCTGGGGTTCGGGAGTTAACGCGCGTCTGGTGAAACCCGTTGGCATCGAGCCAGGCGTTAATCGTTGAACCTCCTCCCGCAAGCGCCTGGCACCAGAGGCTACCGGTGTTATCACTGACAGTTTCCATAAGCATAACTACCTCATTAAGTGGGATTTTGGCCCCATCTTTCAGGGAACCAACAATCCCGTCATCGTAATGTAACGAGTCTTTATAAACGATTGGATTACCGTACTTCAGTTCGCCTTTATGAATTTTGTCAAACAGACCGCATTGAATGGGAATCTTAATCGTGCTGGCGGTCGGAAACAGCGTATCGGCGTTGATGGCGACGGTTTTTCCGGTTCGTAAATTATGGACGTAAATACCGGCCTCACCCCGAAAGCCAGTCAGGGCCGCCCGGAGCTGGCGTTCAAGCGTTACGTCACGCGTTGAGGAGGATTGCCCATTCGTCAGAAGAGCATTTGTTATGAACAGCAGGCACAGGAACGTAAAGCGCATCAGGCGTGTAGGGGTTTAACTAGTTTAAGGTGCGTTCGGATAAATAGTTCGCGTTCGTAAAATCGGATTGTATCGAGACGCTTTTGGTTGGTCGTCACTTCCAGATTGATGAAGTTTTCCTGTAGCGCTAGCATATTCAGCGCGGCCACAAGTTGGCGCCCAATGCCCTGACTTCGAAGCTCCGGCCGAACGAACAGTTCCTGTATTTCGCCAACTTTACCGGTATGATGTAGTAGGTATTGTACATGGCAACTCACAAAGCCGAGCACTACGCCCGATCGTTCGGCCACTAAATAATGGACATTCGGGTTGGCAAGATTGTGCTGGTAAATAGCGTTGAACGCGTTTACATCCAGGATACTATCTTCCAGCAAACAGATAAAGTCATAAATAATGGAAGCGTCCTGTTCAGTAGCGTCCCGGACGTATACATCCGTTGGTAAAGTAGATTGGGTAGGCACTGTGATTTATATTGATAGACACTTTAGAGCGCCCTGAAGCGATCAAGTTCGTCATTTTTTGCCTTGCTACTTGTATGACCATGCACAAAATTATTGCTTTTGTTTGGCTGGGTTTAGTCGTGGCTTGTTCGGGCCGGAAGTCGGCAACCAGCGATGCGCAAACCAATAGCCCCACAATGGAAACCAAATCACCTGATTCCAGCGCGTACGCCGAAGACCGGCGGTTTTTGCAGAAACACCATCCGGATTTGGTCGAGCTACAGCTTGGCGAGGCACATGCGCTTGTTTGTCCGGCTTATCAGGGCCGGGTGATGACCAGTAGTGCAGATGGAAAAGCCAGTTATGGCTGGATTAACTATGACCTGATTGAGTCTGGCAAATTGCTGCCGCACATGAATGCGTTCGGGGGCGAAGATCGGTTCTGGCTCGGTCCCGAAGGTGGTCAGTTCGCCTTATATTTCAAAAAAGGGGATCCGTTCGACGCGGCCCATTGGCAAACACCAGCGGCTATTGATTCGGAGCCATTTAGGCTGATAGCCAACACAAATACTTCTGCCACGTTTTCCCGCGATGTATCACTGACTAATTATTCCGGAACCCGCTTTGACATTAACATCGAGCGAACCGTTCGGTTATTGAATAAAGCAGCCATTGATAAGTTGTTAGCTACAAATACAGATTCGCTTAAGGTCGTTGGCATTCAATCCGATAATGTCATCACAAACAAAGGCAAACAGGCCTGGACACCCGAAACGGGTATGCCATCTATCTGGATTTTGGGAATGATGAATGCGTCCCCCAAGGCAACGATTATTGTACCATTTCGGCCAGGAGCGGGGCAACCCATTAACGACTCGTATTTTGGCAAAGTACCGTCAGATCGACTGCGCGTGGGGAAAACGTCGGCGTTATTTACGGCCGATGCCGGGTACCGGAGTAAGATTGGCGTATCGCCCATGCGGGCGACCAATTGGCTGGGCAGTTACGATCCGAAGACAGAAACGTTGACGCTGGTAAATTACGACTTCGACCCAAAAGACCGACAATATGTGAATTCGGCCTGGGCGCAGCAAAAAGAACCGTTTGCGGGCGATGTAATCAATGCCTATAATGATGGTCCGATGAAGCCCGGTCAACCGCAAATGGGTACCTTTTATGAGTTAGAATCCTCATCGCCAGCGGCACAGGCCGCACCCGGTGGTAAGCAGCAGCATCGGCATACTACAATTCATATTCAGGGTGATCGAAGCCAGCTAAGTAAACTGGCTACCCAGTACCTGGCGACCGATTTGTCAACCTTATAAACAAAAGGTTAGAAATCGACCGATTTAGGTACAACCCATTGTATTCTTACGGGGTCTTGTGGGTAAATAAACCCCTATGCCATGAGACCATTTTTGCTCGTCGTTTTAGTCGCTCTCAGTTTAAGTTGCCAAAAAGATTTTGACAATCATGACCGGCTTTACGGTAAATGGCTTTTACTAGGTGGATCAGCGTTGCAGTGGAGACAGGCTATTGTTAAACAGCCAATTTATTTTACGTTTTCATCGACGGGTAGCGTTGAATCAAACTGGTCAAGCTGCTATTCATACAAATTTGGAAACCCAGGTGAATTGCTGGTTCGTAATGGGTGCGTCGATTGCGCCGTCGTCGGTTGTGATGAGTCGGTTTGGCACTATACGTTTACGCCAGTCAATGGGTTAAGCATCGAATTTAAGGCGGGCGATACCGGTATTTTACAAAGGCAGTAAATGCCTTAAAAATTCTGCAAAACGTCTGATTCGAAAATATGCTTGCCCGTCAAGCCTTCCTGGGTAGTTGTAATCATGGCTGTCGCCACTTTAGCGGCATCAATGCCTCTGTATTTAGCCGGAATCAGGGGTTTGAATAACCGCATTGCGCCTTCTGCCAAACGTTCGCCTAATCGGTTCTCTCCGCGGTTCCCAATCAGAAGAGAGGGTCTGTAAATCAGCAGGGTTGGGTAGTTCAGACGGGCCAGATCACGCTCGACTTCACCTTTGACCCGATTATAAAAAAAGGATGATTCAGGGTCAGCGCCCATCGACGTAACAATAGCAAATTGTTGAGCCCCATTTTCTAAACCCAAACGAGCGATTTCAAGCGGATATTTATAATCTACTTTTTGGAAAGCATCTTTTGAACCGGCTTTTTTCATGGTTGTTCCCAGGCAGCAAAAAATATCATCAGCCTGCGTCAAAAGTCCATTGGGGTGATCAAATTCAAATTGAATTTCCTGTAAACGAGGGTGTTGCCAGGTTAACGATTTGCGGACCAAAACTTTAATATTGGTGTAAATAGGTGAATTGACCAACTGTCTGGTTAAAAGATTACCGATCAGACCTGTTGCACCGAGGATTAGAGCTGTTTTTTGGGTAGGTATAGTCATGTTTAAAAGAGGGTATTTTTGCTAAATTAGGCACTTCATTGAAAAGAACGTATCCATCACCAATTTCTATTTTATGCGTTTGGCTGGTTTTCGCACAACTGGATGGCTATTTATTTTAACGGTTATTTCATTTGTTTCTTTTCGACCTTACAATGATGAATTCATCCAACGATTAGTCGAACAATTTCGTCTTTATAGCAGCCAGCATCCTACCGAGAAAGTGTATATTCATATCGACCGGGATGCGTACCTGATTGGCGAAACTGTCTGGTTGAAAGGCTACATTTTTGATGGGAAAACCCACGAAGCCGACACGCTTAGTAACGTTTTATATGTCGATCTGGTTGATCTGAAAGCCCGGCGGGTTCGGCTGCGAATGCAGCTTAGGGCTACCAATAGTTACGCGCCCGGCCAACTCCTGCTGCCCGATTCGCTGCCTTCAGGTTCTTACCAACTCCGGGGCTATACCAACTTCATGCGGAATTACCCGGATGCCTTTTTCTTTACAAAAACGGTAACCATTCTGCGGGCGGATGAGCCAGGTACGGCGCTACGTAACCCAACCATAATCCCCAAACCTGATGTGCAATTTCTGCCCGAAGGCGGGCAATTGGTCAATGGGCTAACGAGTCGTGTTGCGTTTAAAGTGGTTAACTCGGCGGGGCATGGGCTGGCCGTAAAAGGATTCGTGCTCGATGCTAAAAAAGATACGGTTATCGGTTTTAAAACTACCCATTTGGGGATGGGTTATTTTATGGTCAAGCCGGAACCCAATCAAGTATATACGGCCTTCGTGCCCCTCGCCGACGGAACCCTGGCTAGTTATCCAATGCCTCCAGCGCAGGAGCAGGGCGTGGTGATGCAGGTTGAAAACCTGACTAATAAAGACAATGTCCTGGTCTATCTGATGAACAACAAAACGGTCATCGATTCGTCGGCTACGTTGACACTCGTGGCTCAGGCACGCGGGCATATCATTCAGGCGGCCAAAGTGCCTTTATCCCGCAAAACGGCGATGATCCGGTTACCGAGGGCCGCCTTCCCCGAAGGTGTGGCGCAGCTAACGGTATTCGACGAGGCCCACAAGCCGGTTTGTGAACGGCTGGTGTTTATCAATAAAAATGAGCAATTGAATGTTGCGGTAGTTGCTGATAAAGCCGTCTACAAAAATCGTGAACAGGTTAATTTAACCATTACAACCCAAAACGCGGACGGCAAGCCCGTTCCGGCGAACCTGTCGCTGGCGGCTGTTGATGCCAAACTCGCACCCGAAGCTGATTCAAATGGCGCAACGATTCGGTCGCATCTGCTGCTGTCGTCAGATCTGACTGGTACCATCGAACAGCCCGATATATACTTTAATCCGGCTAATAGAGACCGGTGGCTGCAACTGGATTTACTACTGTTGACCCAAGGCTGGCGTCGGTTTGCCTGGACGGATGTGCTGGCCGGAACCGTGCCCCCAAACCAATATCCAATAGAAAGAGGGCTATCCTTGACGGGGCGGGTGGTACGCCCTAATCAGAAAGACATTGGCGGAAAAGTGAAGCTGACGTTTATTATCGCTAAAAAAGACAGCACCCGGGATGTGCTCGCGGGCGACACAGATGAATCCGGGAAGTTTATGGCCTATGGGCTGGATTTTACCGATACCACAACCGTGCTGATTCAGGGCTTGAAAGGAAGCGCCAATCGAAACCTGGTTATCACCCTCGATCAACTCCTGAAGCCAACGGTCACCCTCATTCAGGTTCCGTATAACCCGATGGAGTTCCGGGCTGATGAACTAGCCGAGTTTATCCGGCGAACGAAAGAATACCAGGAAATCGAGCGTCAGATAAAGCGGAATGGCGAAGTTCTGTTGCAGGCGGTTACGGTGAAAGCGAAAAAAGCGGAAGAACGCGATTCGCGGGTTATTTACGGCACACCCGACGCGACAATTAAGTTTGACCAGATGAACACGGCCGGGCGACTGACCATTCTGGACGTAATCCAGGGGCGAATTGCGGGTGTACAGGTAACAGGAAATGGATTTAATGCCAGAGTGCAGATTCGCGGAGCTGCTAATTTCAATGGACCCGTAGAACCTCTGTTTGTACTGGATGGAATGCCTATGGATCTACAGGCAATTATGGGTATTTCGGTACAGGATGTGGATCGTGTGGATGTGCTGAAAGGCGCATCGGCGGCTATTTACGGCTCAAGGGCGTCAGGGGGCGTTATTTCTATTCTTACCAAACGAGGGAAGGTCGACTATGATTTATCAAAAGAGGTAGTGCCGGGTACATTGCTTGCTAAACTGCCCGGCTATGCGCCCGTCCGCGCGTTTTATGCACCCCGCTACGATGTTAAAAAGCCGGAACACATCAGGCCCGACTATCGAACGACGTTGTTCTGGAGCCCCATGATTCAGACTGATGCAGAGGGAAAAGCAACTGTCTCCTTCTTCGCATCCGATGCGAAAACAGACCTGCGCATTCGGGTTGAGGGAGCCACGTTTGCCGGAATGCCAGGTGTGGGGAAACATAACGTGCGGGTCGAATAATTAAAAGGTCTGTGCTGCATGATTGCATTCCGTGGGCCGTGTCCTCATGGCCCACGAATTAGTCGAATAAAAAAGGGTATCGGTTAACCGACACCCTTTTTTATTCGACTAATTTATGACTTAAACAGCCCCCAGAATTTGCATTTTGATGGGGTCCCAACTAACGGCTTTCTTTTGCGCAAAGCTCATGTTGCCACACTGTGTCGGTCCGCAGGCACGAAGGCCAAACGTAGCATCTTCAACATTGGGCGCGTTTGTCCGCACCGAATTGAAGAAGTTGACAAAGTGCTCATAGCGGTCGCCCTTGTAATCTTTAGGAAATGCATACTTGAACTCTTTAGGGCCTTCCAGCTCAGGGTGTGGCGGATACAATTTGTTGTATTCCTTCACATACAATTCTTTCTGGTCTTTCGGGAAATTGTCAATCGACATACCCGGTGCTTTGGGGAATTTATTCCGGTGAACAGTCAGGCTATCAAAGCCTAGGGATAAATCGCCTTCGGTACCCACAATCCGAACGAGGTAATTGCCACCGCCACCATCAACGAAGTTGGAGCGCGTAGTCAGGTTAAATTCAGGATGCTCGGCTGTTTTTGGGTAATCGTAGATACTGAGTTGAATATCAGGCACATCGCGCCCATCTTTCCAGTAACGGGTTCCGCCACTTGAATAGACGCGGGTTGGGCCTTTTGATCCGGTAATGCAGTGCAGCGAGGTGAGCAGGTGAACGTAAAGGTCACCGGCAATGCCAGTGCCGTAATCCTGATAATTGCGCCACCGGAAAAAACGGAGCGGGTCCCATGGCCGTTTGGGTGCGCTGCCCAAATAAGTATCCCAGTCAACAGTTTGCGGAGAAGCATCGGGCGGAATCGAATACTGCCAGGCACCCATGGCACTGTGGCGGTCGTAGATGGCTTCGGCAAAAACGAGTTCGCCAATATCACCGGCTTTCATCAGTTCACGTGCTTTGGCGATCAGGAGCGAGCTGGCAAACTGGCTGCCCACCTGGAAAACCTTACCCGTTTCTTTAGAAACCTTTATGAGCGTATGGCCATCTTCAACTTTCTGCACCATCGGCTTTTCGCAGTACACGTGTTTGCCTTTGCGCATGGCGTCCGACGATATTTTTTCGTGCCAGTGGTCCGTTGTTGCGTTGATCACCGCGTCGATGTCTTTCCGTTCGAGGATCTCCCGATAATCCTTGGTGACCGGAAGCTGATCCCCCCACAGCTCTTTCGCCCGGCGCAGGCGTCCGTCATAGAGATCACAGGCCGCCACCATTTCGATGCCATCAACCATCAGTGCCGTTTGGGTGTCGCCAATGCCCATCCCGCCGGTGCCAATGAGCGCAATACGAACTTTATCGTTGGCAGCCGTACTCGAATGGCTTCGAACTAAATTAAGGTATTGTGGAATGCCTGCCGAGGTGGTTTCAGCCAGGGCCACCGGGGCTGTTGCCACCGCTGTTCCGGCCAGACCAAGGGTCTTCAGAAACGACCGCCGGGAATTACCTTCCGGCGTGGTTGATGAAGCCGCTCGTTTTTTATCGTTCATAACAAAATCGGATTGGGGATTGGAAAACCACTTAAAAATAAGCGAATTTGTAATATTAATTAAAAAGTCTGCTCAAACTACTTTCTCCCCTTGTGAGCTGCTAAAATTCGTTGTAGCATTAAGGATTATTCCTAAAACTGTATGAACCTATACGCTATTTTACGCACGGCCCTGCTGGTCTGTCTGTTGGGACCAGCCGTTGCTCAGCAGCCCCCATACCCAACCATTGGCCAGGTCGTTCGAGTCGATCCTCGGCTGGATAAACTTATTCCGGCTGATGCCAAAGTTGAGGTACTGGCGAGTGGCTTTGTCTGGACAGAAGGCCCCATTTGGATCAAAGACCAGGCCTGTCTGCTTTTTTCCGACGTACCGCAGAACACTATTTTCAAGTGGACTGAGAAAGAAGGGGTTACCCCCTTTTTAAAACCGTCGGGCTACACGGGACTAGGGCCGTATAGTGACGAACCCGGCTCAAACGGCCTGACGCTCGACCGGCAGGGACGGCTTATTGCCTGTGAACACGGCGACCGGCGCGTAACGGCCATGGTGCTGAATGGGAGTGGTGGCAAGCGCACGTTGGCCGATAATTTCAACGGGAAACGATTCAACAGCCCTAACGATGTAGTGGCTCACTCGAATGGAAGCTACTACTTTACAGATCCGCCTTATGGAATGCCCAAAAAGGAAAAAGATCCCGGAAAGGAAACCGAGGGCTGGGGCGTTTACCGGATTGGTCCCGAGCGGGCAGGCGTACCCGGCCCGGTATCGATCGTTGTTAGTGACCTTACTCGCCCCAACGGCATCGCCCTGTCGCCCGACGAGAAAACGTTGTATGTGGCCCAGTCCGATCCACTCCGGCCTGTCGTGATGGCGTATCCCTTACAGGCTGATGGTACCGTAGGGAAGGGGCGCGTCATTTTTGGAGCCGACGGGATGAAGAAATTAGGGCTGGATGGTGGTTTCGATGGCATGAAAGTAGACCTGGACGGTCATTTATGGGTAACCGGTGGCGGTGGTGTATTGGTGTTGTCGGCAGCCGGTGAATGCCTGGGTCAGATTAAGATTGGCGCTGCTACGGCAAACTGTGCCTGGGGAGACGACGGCTCAACGTTGTACATAACCGCCGATATGTATCTCTGCCGGATTCGAACATCGGCCAAAGGCTGGTGATATAAAAGGATGAAGTAGGAATGATTAAAGATGCGAAAAAGCGTTGATCGCAGCCGTGCGTCTCTAGTCATAATTTATCATTCATAATTCATCATTGACAACCGAACTCGTCGTTATTAAACTAACTTTGTATAGAGTACGTAGCTTGATTGAAAGGAGTTTATTCTCATGTTAGAGAATCGAAAGTGGGTTATTATCGGCGTTTTTTGCCTGGTTGGATTAACGTATCTGGCCCGATTGTTTTATTTACAGGTGCTGGACGACACCTACTCGCTGGGGGCGTCCAAGAATTCCATTAAGCGAGTGGTCGAGATTCCCTACCGAGGGCAGGTCTACGACCGGAACAACCAACTCATCGTTTACAACACCCCCGTTTACGACCTGTATGTTACGCCCAAACAGGTCAGAATTCCGGACACGCTGGCTTTTTGCCGCATGATGAACTTGAGTTTGTCCGAATTTGACAGCATCATGGGGCTGGCCAAGAATTACTCGCCGGTTAAGCCGTCGCTATTTCTGCGGCAGCTCTCCAAAGAAGATTTTGCCCGGATTCAGGATGCACTGGTCGATTACCGGGGCTTTGAGCCCGTCATTAGTTCCATGCGTACATACCCGGCCCACACGCTGGCAAACGCATTGGGCTACGTGAGTGAAATCAGCAAAAAACAACTCGAAAATCAGGATATCCTTTACTACCGTCAGGGCGACTACATTGGCCACAACGGGCTGGAAGAGCAATATGAAGAGCAGTTGCGCGGAAAACGGGGCGTTAAGTTCATGATGCAGAATGTCCGGGGGGTTAACAAAGGTTCCTGGAAAAATGGCGAATTCGATACCCTGGCCGTAGCGGGGCAGAACCTGATTACGGGCATTGACGTCGAGGTGCAGAAGTACGCTGATAGCCTGATGCAGAATAAAGTAGGGGCTGTGCTGGCGGTAGAACCAGCAACGGGCGAAGTGCTGGTGTCAGTGTCGGCGCCAACCTATGACCCTAATCTGTTGTCGAGTCGGTTTTTCTCCAAAAACTACCGGGCCTTGATCAAGAATCCGTATAAGCCGCTGATCAACCGGCCTGTTATGGCCAGCTACCGGCCTGGTTCAACGTTTAAGCTAATTCAGGCCTTGATTGCCCAGCAACAGGGGTCCCTTCTGCCAACGACCGTCTATGGGCATGCTGGCTCGCCCATGCGCTGCCACTGTCGCGGGGGTAATAATCTACGTGGGGCGGTTCAGAACTCCTGCAACCCCTATTTCTATTATGTATTCCGGAAGTTTCTTTACTTCAACGGTGAGCACAACACCTTCAAGGCATCGGCAATCGGCTTACGGCAGTGGCACGATATGGCCGAGAAATTCGGGATTGCTGATCGACTTGGCATTGATTTGCCAACCGAACGGAAAGGCAATCTGCCAACACCGGAATACTACGATAAGGCCTATGGCGGGTCGTTGCGTTGGAAGTTTTCGAACGTTTATTCATTAAGTATTGGCGAAGGTGAGTTGTTGATCAGCCCGCTGAAACTGGTTAACCTGGCCGCCACCATTGCCAATCGGGGCTGGTACATTACACCCCACTTTATCAAAGGCTTTGACAAACCGGGTGTTGGCGTACCGGACGAGTATCGTAAACACCACGAAACAGGCATCGACTATAAATATTATTTACCCGTCATTGACGGCATGCGGGGCGCGGTTGCGCATGGCACGGTAACACCGCTGGCAAACATTGACGGTATTGATCTGTGTGGTAAAACGGGTACGTCGCAGAACAACAAGTTCGGGCATAAATTCGACCATTCTATTTTCATCGGGTTTGCTCCGATGAACAACCCGAAAATTGCGGTAGCGGTATTCGTCGAAAATGCGGGCTGGGGTGGTAAAGCGGCTGCTTCCGTAGCGGCTCTGGTAGCCGAACGCTATCTGAAGCGGAAAACCGAGGCCAAGAAGCTGGACGAGCAAGTCAAAGCGTCCAACTACCTGCCACCCGTTGGTGGAGTTCCGGTTTACAAGAAGCCCGTTGCACCCAAAAAAGATACGACAGATCAAAAACCGGCTGCCCCCAAACCCCTAATGACCGCTACTAAGTCGAGGCCGGTCGTAGCCGCTATTTTAAATTGAAAGAGGAATAGGTTTGAGGTTTGTGGCGGTCCGTCGCTATAGTTGGCTGACGCATGAATGGCTGTCGCCGGACCGCCACAAACCTCAAACCTCATTCAAAAACCGTAAACCAAATTGGCCCGTAATAACGACCCTTTTTCACAAAATATTGACTGGCTCACGTTGCTGCTCTATTTCGGCTGTGTAACGATGGGCTGGCTGAATGTCTATGCCGCTGTCTATAGTCCCGAAGACCATACCAGCCTGTTCGATATGACCACCAATGCCGGTAAACAGATGATGTGGATCGGTACAACTGTAATCCTGATTATTTGTATTCTGGTCGTCAACCATACCTTTTTCGACACATTTGCCTTTGTTTTTTATGGCTTTATGATCCTGATGTTGATTCTGGTTCTTTTTGCCGGAACCAACATCAATGGGTCGAGGTCATGGTTTAAGTTTGGATCGTTTACCATTCAACCCGCTGAATTTACTAAGGTTGCCACATCCCTTGCGTTGGCCAAATACCTGGATGTGCCGGGTATCAACCTGGCCAAGCGAAAGGATTTGATGTTTATCGGAGGGATTATTGTCCTGCCCTGTATTCTTATTCTGGCATCGAACGAAACGGGCTCAACGCTGGTATTTGCTTCATTTGTGATCATGCTGTATCGGGAGGGCCTACCCAGTTGGATTCCCGCCGTTGGTATTACGGCAGCTGCTTTGTTTGTGCTGGCGCTGGTCTTCCCAAAGCTGTACATTTTTATTGGCATCGGCGTGTTGCTCGCGCTGGTTATTTTGCTTATGCCCCGCTACAACCGCACCCTGACCAATTTACTGGCGATGGGGCTGGTCGGTATTGTTATGATCGGGTACGTCACAGGCGTTGATTTCTTCGTGAACAATGTCCTGCAAAAGCACCAGCGCAACCGGATCAAAGTGCTGGTTGACCCAAAAATTGATCCACTTGGCGTGGGCTGGAATGTAACCCAGGCAAAGATCGCCATTGGTTCCGGGCGGCTTCAGGGAAAGGGGTTTCTGGAAGGAACGCAAACGAAGTTTGACTTTGTACCCGAGCAGAGCACTGATTTTATTTTTTGCACCATCGGTGAAGAGCATGGCTTCGTGGGTGCGTTTGTTGTAATTGCCCTGTTTATCGGGCTGGTTTCCCGCATTGTTGTGCTGGCTGAAAAACAACGGACGAAGTTTGCCCGCGTCTATGGCTATTGTGTGGCGGGAATTATCTTTTTCCACGTCATGGTCAATATCGGCATGACCATCGGCCTTATGCCCGTTATCGGGATTCCCTTGCCATTTTTCAGCTATGGAGGCTCGTCGCTCTGGTCATTTTCCATTTTGCTGTTCATTTTTCTTAAACTCGACTCCCGCCGGACGGCCCTGACGAGGAGGTAACTTGCTGCCGTTGAGAACTGTGACGCTTGATTGTTAGAGCGATCAGCTTTGTGAACCTTCAATTTAATTCTACATTATTTACGTGAATAGTAGATAGCAGTTATTGTCATCCCTCCTGCGTCGGGATGACAAAACTTTCTCATAATGGACTGTTGATAAGGTCCTTAAGTCATTAGTTGACCATTCCCTACATCGTATCCGCCGTTTCTTACCTGAGAAACGGCGGATACGATGTAGGGATCACACCGACCTAACTGACGCCCTGCGCTTCAACAACGGCAATGGCAACCATGTTGACGATCTCACGCTCCGACGAACCAAGCTGAAGCACATAGACCGGTTTCCGCATGCCCAGCAGAATGGGGCCAATGGCATCGAAGCCAACCGAGCGAGGGCCAGCGGCTTCCCGCATGAGGTTATAAGCGATGTTAGCCGCTGACAGGTTAGGAAATATCAGCGTGTTCGCCCCTTCGTCTACCAGTTTACTGAGTGGGTAATTTTGCCGCAATAAGTCTACATTGAAGGCCAGATGCGCCTGCATGGAACCATCTACAACCATGTCGGGGTGTTTGGCCTGGAGAATCTCAGCGGCCAGTTGCATTTTGTCAGCGTCTTCGCCTTTGGCACTGCCAAAGTTTGAATACGTAACCAGTGCAATACGCGGCTTGATATTGAACCGTTCGACGGCGCGGGCCGTCAGTTCCGTAATTTCGACAATGTCTTCCGCAGACGGGTTTACGTTGACGGTGGTGTCAGAGAAAAACAGCGGCCCCCGATTCGTAAGCAGGATATACATACCCGCCACTTTCTGAACGCCCGGTTCTTTGCCAATCACTTGCAGGGCGGGCCGTATGGTATCGGGGTAGCTCTGCGTCAGGCCTGAAATGAGCGCGTCGGCCTGACCTGTTTCGACCATCATGGCACCAAAATAATTCCTCGACAGCATCCGTTTCCGTGCTTCGGCTGCACTCACCCCTTTGCGGTAACGCTTCCGGTAAAACAATTCGCCAAACTGCTCGATCAACTCATGTTGTTCAGGAGCGCGCGGATCGATGATTGTCGCATCGGCCAGGTCCAGGTTATTTTGTGTAATCATATCCTGAATCATAGCCGTTTCTCCCAGTAAAATGGGTTGGGCAATGCCTTCATCTTTCACCTGCTGAGCGGCTTTCAGCACCTTCAGGTTCTCGGCATCGGCAAAAACGACCCGTTTCGGATTGGTCCGCGCTTTGTTGTTGATAACCCGTGAAATGCGCGTATCCTGACCCAATCGGCGGGCCAGTTGACTTTCGTAAGCTTCCCAGTCTGTAATGGGTTGCCTGGCCACACCCGACTCCATCGCTGCTTTGGCCACAGCCGGGGCAACGGTTTCCAGCAAGCGGGGATCAACGGGTTTAGGAATGATGTAATGTCGGCCAAACATCAGATTGTCTGTGCCATAAGCCATGTTAACGAGGTCGGGAACTGGTTTCTTCGCCATATCCGCCAGCGAATGAACGGCCGCCAGCTTCATAGCTTCATTGATTTCCGTGGCGCGTACATCGAGGGCTCCGCGGAAGATGTACGGGAACCCCAGTACATTATTGACCTGATTGGGGTAGTCAGACCGACCGGTCGCCATGATAATATCGGGGCGGGCAGCAATGGCTTCTTCATAACTTATTTCGGGTGTGGGGTTGGCCATCGCAAACACAATCGGGTCATTGGCCATCGAGCGCACCATGTCCTGATTGACGGTGTTCCCCTTAGAGAGTCCGACAAATACATCGGCACCCACAAAAGCCTCTTCGAGGGTATGCAGATTGCGGGAAGTCGCGAATAAGCACTTTCGCTCATCCAGATCGGTGCGATCAGCCCGGATAACGCCCTTACTGTCGCACATGACCACATTTTCGACCTTGGCACCCAATGATACATAGAGTTTGGTACAGGAGATCGCCGATGCACCGGCACCATTGATCAGAATTCGGACCTCCTGAATGTTTTTACCGACGATGTCAAGCGCATTTAGCAGAGCAGCCGCCGAGATAATGGCCGTGCCATGCTGATCGTCGTGCATGATCGGAATGTTTAGATCGGCTTTGAGTCGTTCTTCGATTTCGAAGCACTCCGGGGCTTTAATATCTTCCAGATTGACCCCGCCAAACGTAGGTTCCAGAATCTTGACCATCCGGACAAACTCATCGACGTTTTTTGTATCCAGTTCAATATCAAATACATCGATGTCGGCGTAAATTTTAAACAGAAGCCCTTTGCCTTCCATCACGGGCTTACTGGCTTCCGGCCCAATATCACCCAGGCCAAGGACGGCCGTTCCATTGCTGATTACGGCGACAAGGTTACCTTTGGCCGTGTATTTATAGACGTCTTCGCGATTCTCAGCGATGGCCAGACAGGGCTCTGCTACGCCGGGGGAATAGGCCAGGGATAAGTCAGCCTGCGTGCTATAATCTTTAGTTGGAATAACTTCGAGCTTTCCAGGGCGGCCCTTAGCATGATACGCAAGCGCATCTTCACGACGTA
Organism: Spirosoma radiotolerans; assembly: GCF_000974425.1. NCBI lineage: Bacteria > Pseudomonadati > Bacteroidota > Cytophagia > Cytophagales > Cytophagaceae > Spirosoma > Spirosoma radiotolerans. Next base: position 4,229,017 of record NZ_CP010429.1, on the reverse strand, counting down.
TTTTTTGTTGCATAAATTCGTGTTTTAGTTATCTTTTTTGGGGCTTGCAAGATAAGGGAGAGTTCTGAAATATCGGTAAGAATAATTCGTTGAACGAGTGTCTGTTCAGGAGTATGAAAATTTGTTTGGCCAAGTGCAGCCTCGTCTGAATTCAAGCCTTTTGGTTATGACCAGGTTGGCTCAAAGCGTACGGGAATACCGCTTTGGCATTCAATTCATTATACATTATCTTTGGACAGTGCCGAAATTTGGCTTTTCTTTTATGAGTAGTCCACTCTGTCGTTTCGCAATAGGTAACGCAATCCTCCTGATAAAACTCATTTTTAGACAGCAGGGTAAGCGTTTACTAGTGCTATTGACAAGCTGCCTGCTATTGGGAAACTGTCAATCAAGAACGCAGCCCGAGATTTATAAAATCGGATTTTCGCAGTGCACCGGGGGCGATGAGTGGCGGAAAACGATGCTCAACGATATGAAACGGGAATTGACGTTTCACCCCAATTACACCCTCCTCTACGAAGATGCTGGTAATAGTACCGCCAGACAAATAAGTCAGGTGCAATCGCTAGTCGATCAGGGGATTGATTTGCTGATTATTTCCCCTAACGAAACGACTCCATTTACCAAGGTTATCGAAGCCGTTTTCAAAAAAGGAATACCGGTTATTTTGCTGGATCGAAAAATTAAGACTGAGTCCTATAACGCCTACATTGGCGGTGACAATGTCGAGATTGGTCGACTGGCCGGTACGTTTATTGGCAATTACCTGAAAGGGCGGGGGCGCGTTGTCGAAGTATGGGGATTACCCAGTTCATCCCCTGCGCAGGAGCGGCATCGGGGCTTTCGGGAAGAGCTACGGAAGTTTCCGAACATACGGGTCGTTAAAGAATTGAATGGACAGTGGGAGCGGGATACTGTCCGGCACGTTGTTGCGTCTGAGCTAAAGGCGTTGAAGGAAGCGGACGTCTTGTTTGCGCACAACGATGTGATGGCGCTCGGCGCTTCCGAAGTCTGGAAGCAAAACGGCCTTCAGCATCAACTGGACTTTGTGGGTATCGACGCCCTCCCTGGCCCAAATGCGGGTATGCAGGCGATTACGAATGGTGTATTAAGAGCCAGTTTTTTATATCCGACCGGTGGTGAGGAAGCCATTGAAACGGCCACCCGAGTTCTTGAAGGAAAATCCGTTAAGCGAGAGCAAATCCTGAATTCGATTCAGGTGGATGCGTCGAACATACGGGCGCTCAAAGCACAAAGCGATAAGTTATTGGCCCAACAGGTTGATATTGAGCGGCAAAGTCAGCGCATTGATAAACTCACCGAGACATACACATCCCAGAAAAACACGCTGTATTTCACCCTGGCCAGTTTGCTTGTCGTAATCTTGTTGGGTGGCTGGGCTTTATACCTGTTCCGGTCAAAACAAGTAGCGTACCGAACGCTCGAGAATCAGAACGGAGAAATTCGGAAACAGAAAGACAAAATTGAAGCTGTATCCCAGCAGGCGCGCCTGGCAACGGAAGAAAAACTTCGGTTTTACTCCTACATCTCCCACGAATTCAACACGCCCTTAAGCCTGATTCTGACGCCGACAGAAGACTTGCTGAGCAAAAGGACGGTGAGCACACATGAACTGAAAAGCAATTTGACGTTGATTCAGAAAAATGCGTACCGCCTGTTGCGGCTCATCGATCAGATGCTGGATCTGCGAAAAACGGATGCCGGGAAACAACAGCTGCATACGGCTGAACAGGACCTGATTGCCTTTATTGACGACATCGTTCAGGATTTCAAACGGAAGGCCGAAAAAAAACGCATCGATCTTCAATTTATCCCGGCCAAGCCTACACTACCCGTTTGGTTCGATAGCGAGAAGTTAGATAAGGTAATTGTGAATCTGCTGTCGAATGCATTTAAATACACACCCAAAGGGGGACTTATCCATGTTCGGCTGGACGTGGTGAACCAGCAGGTTCGAATTCAGGTGCAGGACAATGGCGAAGGCATGACACCCGATGAGCAGGCGCATGCCTTTGACTTGTTTTTCAGCGGAACCAGGCCGTTTAATCTCTCGAAGGGACTGGGACTCGCGCTCTCGATGGAGTTTATTCAATTGCACCAGGGTGAAATCAATGTACTTTCTGAAAAAGATAAGGGAACCACATTCACGATTCTGCTGCCGCTGGGTAACGCCCATTTATCCCCTGAAGAAATGAGTGGTTCGGTAGCCCGGAACCCGCTTAATCCAAGCAGTCCAGTCTCACAGCGGCTGTTGGCTGATCTGGATGAGGACGAGAACGAGGCTATTGCTCCCGGTAACTTATCGGCCGGGCAATCGGGTACCTTATTGGTTGTCGAAGATAACGATGACTTACGAACGTTTCTCGCTGCCCGTCTGGACCACGAGTTCGACATTGTGTCGGAAAATACAGGAGAAAGTGGCTGGGAGCGTGCCCTTGAAATCATTCCGGACTTAATCATCAGTGATATTATGTTGCCGGGGATGGATGGGCTGCAACTGACGCAGCGGGTTAAAGCCGACCTGCGTACATCCCATATTCCGGTTTTGTTATTGACTGCCCAAGGCCAGATCGAACAGCGAATAGAGGGGACTCGGGCCGGCGCCGACGCCTACATTACCAAACCGTTTAATACCGCTTACCTGCTCGAAGTTATCCGCACAACCTTAGCCAATCGCGAAAAGTGGCAACGGCGTTACGCATCGGATTTTCTGGCCCAGTCGGCTGGAGGAAACCGGCAGGACAAGAAGTTTCTGAATGAGCTGACAGGCCTGATCGAACAGGGCTTAACTGATGCCACTTTCGGTGTTGAACGGCTTAGTCGGGATATGGGGCTTTCGCGGGTGCAGCTTTACCGGAAAGTACAGGCACTGCTCGACATGAATGTGATCGATTATATCGCCGAGATTCGCCTGAAAAAAGCCCGGCGGTTGCTGTCGGAGAGCACAAAGTCAATGGCCGAAATTGCCTACGAAACGGGCTTTAGTTCACCCGCTTACTTCACAACGTTTTTTAAGCAGCATACGCAGAAAACGCCTTCCGAATACCGGAAATCACCGACGGGTGTGTAGGTTGAGGTTGGTTTACGAGTGGCTGAAAGAAAGGTCATTCCAACGATCAGTAAGTTCAATGAGTCCTGTTATTTGGTAACTATGCCACCTTAACGATGATTCAAATGAGAACCTATCTTACGTTCATTATCCTCATCGGTCTAACGTCTCCAGGCTGTAAAAGTGATACGATATCCAAGGGGACACCTGAATGTATCGTGAGTATGATCAACCAAATTAAGAGTCAAGATAAATGGAGCCCTCCGGCTAAGGTTTTTAGCTACTCATATAAAGGGCAATTGGTTTATTTTATCCCTCAACGCTGTTGTGATATTCCGAGCATCCTACTGGATGAGCAATGCCATATTGTCTGTTCGCCAGATGGTGGCATTAGTGGTGGGGGAGATGGGAAGTGTACAGACTTTTTCGCTTCTCGAAGAGAAGAAAAACTGATTTGGCAAGATTCCAGGTAATAAACAAAGCTAGTAATTTCAGATTTGTATAATTAACGTGGCTTTGTGATCATAAATCCAAAGCAAGCCGCCACAGACCAGACTAATACCAGTTGTCTATTGCATCAGTTAAAACAACGTCCTAATAATTTCTTTGCTGTAAAGGCTGGTCGCAAACGTGGCCGTTAGGACAAATGGCTATAAGCCAATGACATACGCGCCGTAATAGCCGTGGTGGCTGATGCTGACAGGTAGGGTTGCTGAATTATTAATGGCCAAAACAGGTATGCCCAGACTGTCTTTATCTATACAAATCTTGTGTGGGGACGTCTGGAACAACGCTGAACCATGTTGCCTTAGCTTCTGTCGTAGAAGATCGGAATGGCGCTGATAATCAGCCGTGTCAAAGGGAATAATTACCTGGCTGTAAGAAGGGGTCGTGTTAGCGGCAAAGGCCACTGTGGCGATATACCGAGATGTGATAAGGGACTTGGTTTGGTAGCTTTCCCCATACAGGACGTACCCTTCGGCGGCTGCTTCCGCTGATACGTTAACTGAACACTCAAGCTTTACGGGCGCAAAAGCCCGATTTTTTGTCTGACGAACGGCCAGTTTATACGCACTCTCCTTCATGCTCCACAACAGCCAGACCATGCGATCAGGATCGGGTGCGCCGAAGATGAGTTGTTGTTCGTGACGCGTAAACAGTTTATCGATATATCCCTTCCGACGCCAGTTGCTTTCCCGGCTGGCCTGCTCCAGATCGACAATATCATTGCCAATCATAATTTTTCGGCTAGTTTCTGAGTAATGATGTCGATGGATGAACCAACCGTAAGCATACGTTCCATGGCCTCATTATCAATCACGATATCGAATTCTTCTTCAACATCCAGGGCAATATCGACCAGGTTAGCCGAATTTATTTTCAAGTCGTTCAGAAAATCCGTATTCTCGGTGACGTGCGCAAACGCCTGTTCATCCTGAACGTAAGGTTTAACAATTCTCTTCAGCGTATCGATTAGTTCGTCTTTAGTTTGCATACTACTTATTTACAACTTGAACTTCTGTAAGATAACACACGCATTTACGTCGCCAAAGCCAAAGTTAGCCTTCGCAACCACATTAATGTCTTTTCTGAGTAGCTGATGGGGAATTTTATCCGGTGCAAGTAAGGTCGCAATGTCGGGGTGCAGGTCGTCGCAGTTGATGGATGGGTAAATAAAGCCATGTTTCAATTCCAGCACCGCAGCCACGCACTCAATGCTGCCAGCTGCACTCAGGCAATGTCCTACCATGGATTTGAGGGAGTTGATGTACGGGAAATCAGTACCCTTCCGACCCAGAGCCTCGCACCAGGCGCTTACTTCGGCTGCATCTTTGCTAGTGGCTGTCAGGTGACCATCAATCAGATCAACAGCCTCGGGGCGTACATTGGCGGCTACTAATGCTTGCTGAATACAACGTTTGACGGCTGATGAATTGGGCGCAGTCATGGAACCTCCGCCCCGCTGGCCACCTGAATTCAAATGACCGCCCAGAATTTCTGCATAAATAGTCGCCTTTCGTTCCAGAGCCGATTCCAGCAATTCTAAAACCAGTGCACCGGCTCCGCTGCCGGGAACAAACCCACTTGCCGTGGCGCTCAGCGGTCTCGATGCCCGTTCGGGCGTGTCGTTGAACTGATACGGCATAACGCGCATGGCGTCGAAGCCGCCCCAAATGTAAGGCCCGTGATCGCTGCAACTGCCAGCCAGCACCCGTTTTGCCTGGCCATTTACAATGCGCTCATAACCGAGCAGCAGAGCTTCCGTGCCGGTCGCGCAGGCCGACGAATTCGCGGTTAACTGGTTGCCGCAACCGATCATACCCCCCAGAAAGGCACTAACACCACTCGTCATGGTTTGGACAACAACCGTACTGCCCAACCGCCTGACCTGCCCGTCATCGACTTTATAGATTGATTCTCTGAACTTGTCAATGCCTAAAATGCCGGTGCCAAAGACAACGCCACTGTCCCAGTCAGGTTCATCGCTGGCAATCGGAAGGCCGGCGTTTTGCCAGGCTTCCATACCGGCAATGACGCCATAAATAATGCCGCTACTGTTGAGCTGACGGAGTTGTAATTCGGTAAAATACTGTTGCTTGATGGCGTCTGTAACAGGTGGAATACCGCCAATTTGACACGAGAATTTAAGTTCAGCCAGGTTTTGCTGAAAGGCAATGCCACTTCGCCCTGCCTGAATAGCCTCTAAAAAGGAAGGAATGCCCACCCCGTTGGGAGCGGCTACACCCAGACCCGTAATAACAACTCGTTTACGCATGATTGTTCGGTTTCATCATTCCCGAAATAGTGCCCCGGCAAACCAGTTCGCCCCGGCTGTTCAGCATCTCGACTTTACACCTTAACTTCTGAAATCGAAAATACTCTTTTGTTGATCGAACCATAACGGTTTCTGCCGGAAAAACGGGCTTATAAAAGTCAATTTGCGTACTTGTCATGGCAATACCAATAGCATCGGTCAGCGTTTGATCGAGCAAAAAAATGCCGAGGCAAACGACGCCGATCTGCGCCATGACTTCCGTCAGGATGACACCGGGCGTGACGGGCCCCTGTTTGAAATGCCCTTGGTAAAAAAAAGAATCCTCCGGAAACGTATAGCTGCCTTCCACCCCGTTTTCATCCACATGATGCAGCGAATCGACAAACAAAAAAGGCTTGGCGTAAGGTAGTTTTCGCTGAATGTATGTAAAGTCCTGCACAGGGTATACGTTTATTGAAGGTGTTCTCCGCCATTGACCGGAATCACAGTACCGTTGATCCAGGCAGCCTCGTCTTTGCACAACAAATACGCTACATTGGCCACGTCGTCGGGGGTAGTTAGCCGTGAAAAGGGGTTCCGTTGCAGGCTGTGGTTCAGTAACGCATCGGCACCCGGAATAAGTCGCAGGGAAGCGGTGTCCGTAACACCTGCCATGATGCAATTGGCCCGAATGCCAAACGGGGCCAATTCCAGCGCAATGCTTCTGGATATCGCTTCCAGGGCAGCTTTGGCCGCCGAAACAGCCGCATAATTGGCCCAGGCTTTCTGACTGCCCTCACTGGTGAAACTGATAACACGAGCATCGGACGAGAATAAATCAGCCGCGAAAAGTGCTTTAGTCCAGTCGTACAAGCTAATTGCCATGGCGTCGATAGTCAGGACGAAGTCGTCGTGCTGAAGTGGCCGCAGCTCCGTTGAGACGATGGGTTTTAAATTGCCTTTGGCAATGCTGTGCACTAGGGCTCTGACTTTTCCCGCTTCGCCCAGAGCGTCGGTCAGGGCGTCGATGACACTTGTTCGCTTCTCGGGGTTGGTGGCATCAAGGTTGTAGTGTTTGAGCAAAATGCCTTTAGCTTCCAGTTCGGAAAAAGCACGACTGACGTCGGGTAAATCGGTTTTCCGGGTTCGGTGTACAAGGCAGAGATTCATGCCGTGTTTAGCTAGTTTCCGGGCCGTAGCCAGCCCTAAGCCAGTACTGCCGCCCAGAATAACCGCCCAATAGTTACTGTCTTTAAAGTCGTTTACCACTGTAACAAAACGCGTTGCGCCGTAAAGCCTGGACCAAAACTTAGCATAAGCCCATAATCGCCATCGGTCAGGGGTTTATCCATAAAGCGCTCCAGCACATAAAGTACCGTAGCGCTCGACATATTTCCGTAAAGCCTCAACACCTCTTTGGTATCGTCGATGTTTTTGCCCAGTTTACCGAATAACTCCTGCACAACTTCAACAATTTTGCGTCCGCCGGGGTGAAAAATCAGGTGGGTGATATCGTTGATAACCAGCCCGTTCTTCGCCAGAAAAGGGTGGACAATCGCCGGAAAATGGGCCGCAATATTTTCCGTAACGGCTTTATCGAGCACCATTTGCAAGCCACTATTTGTCAGATTGAAACCCATCATATGCGTGGCATCATAGAAGTGATACATTTCTTCCGAAACCACTTCCGGGCCACGATCATCTTCGTGAGACGACAGCAGTACGCAGGCCGCACCATCGCCAAAGATAGCCGCACTAACGATGTTAGCCATCGAGAAGTCATCCAACTGGAAGGTAGCCGTGGGCGATTCAACCGCGAGCAGGGCCGCCCGCTTTCCCGGATTCGCTTTCAAAAAGTTCTTCGCGTAGATAATGCCCGAAACGCCCGCCACACAGCCCATTTCCGTGACGGGTAACCGAACGATGTCCTGTCTCAACTGGAGGCTGTTGATCAAATAGGCATCCAGCGACGGAATCATGATGCCTGTGCAGCTTACCGTAATGAGGTAGTCAATGTCGGTCGTTTTCCAATTTACTTTAGCCAGGGCTTTGGTTAAGGCATCTTCGCCTAATTTAATGCACTCACGGCTATAAATGGCGTTTTTTTCTTCAAAAGACGTTTCGGAAAATACTTCGGTTGGGCTCATAATGGAGTAACGCCGATCAACAGCCGCGTTCTCGAAAATCTTCTTTACTTTCCGTTGAAACCGGGTTTCCTGTCCGTCGAGCCAGGCATCCAGAAACGGTAAAATATCATTTGTATCCCGCCAGTTCTGGGGTAATGATTTTGCAACGGCCGCTATGCGTACACTCATATGTTTTTGATAATCCATTGATAGCGGAAAGCCCACCGCCAGGTAACACGATAGGTTTTTACCCGTAATTGTTCTGAAAAAGACACTAATTCCGGCTTTTTGAACCCGCGTAAAATGGACGTCAAACCATCTTCGCGGGACATGTCGTTGAGCCGAAAAACAAAGCAAATGAGTTGGAATAACCGGTAAGCTAAGGCCGAGCGCTGCAAGTCGTTGACCACGACGCCAAGTCTAGCTTTTTTCGCAAACAGACCCATCAGGTACAAAATTTCTTTGTCACTAAAATGGTGCAGGGTCAGCGTGCACAACGCAATATCATAATCGGCAGCCGTAAACTCATCATCGAATATATTCTGTACGGCATACGCTATCGTTGAATAACCCGTTGAGCAAGCCCGGGCGTGATTGATGGTGTACGCATTCGCATCGATCCCCAAGATCTGAACCGTAAGCCCTTCCTGTTTGGCAAAATTGGCCACGGCCCGACACATATCCCCGTTGCCGCAGCCCACATCAACTATGGAAAGCGCTTTTTCTTTAGGCCAGTCTTTGATCAGCTCCTTAATCCCATCGAGGGTAATGCTGTTGCCACCCAACCACTGATTAATGACTGCAATTTTATCCAACGCGTCGCGCAACACATCGCCTTCTAACGAAAAGTCATCCATAATCTCTTCTTTGGATGTGCGCTGTGCGGTACTTAAAAACATGCGAATGTGTTTATGGACGTTACAATGAGTTACTCGCCGAAACCGGCTTTTGGTTAACCAACAAAGGCTGGCCGTGGGTTTGCTTGATAATAAGCGGCAACAGGCCGGGAGCTAGCTGCAAGCCTGTTAGCAAAGCAGATGTAACTCCCGGCGAGGTTAAAATTGACTGCACAATTCGCCCGGTCAGAAGCCGCCCTTTAAACTCTGCCGACCAGGCTGCGGCATACTGCGTCTCCAGCGATAGGCGATTGGGTAGCTCCCCCTCGAAAAACCGGACGATCAATTCAGAGGCCAGTTTGGCGCTATGAATCGCCATGGCCATGCCGTTGCCGCAAAGTGGATGGATCAGCCCGGCGGTATCTCCGCACATGAGCACATGATTTTCAATGGGCTGTTTCCGTGAAAACGAAATCTGGCTGATGGTCAGGGGTTTATCGAACAAAGGGGTGGCTTCGGTAAAAAAATCGCGAAGAAATGGGTTTTTGCTAAGTACCTGTTTCTGAAACGCGTCGATGTGCTTAAACGACTTGAAACTGCGGTAATTTGCCAGATAACAGGCATTGATAATTCCGTTCTCAACCTGAGACAGCCCGCAATAGCCACCCTCAAAGTTATGCAGGGCCACCTGGTCATTGGGAAGAGTAGCCCGGTAGTGCGCTTTTATGCCCAGCCAGAGCGATTCCTGTTGGAAAAACGGTCGTTGCAGCCGTTTGTCCAACTGAGAGCGCTTTCCATAGGCACCAATGACGATGGTCGCCGTGTAGTTTTTTTTCGCCGATGTCGTGACGGTAAAAGCATCGTTTGCGAACGTAACATCCGTTACCTCCGTCTGCTGTTCAAGAACAACGCCTGCCCGGCGGGCGGTATTGGCTAAGAAATGGTCGAGCGCGTGTCGACTAACCCCAAATCCGCCCAGGGGAAGTTTGCTCTCAACGGTCTTTCCAGTAGCTGTACTCAGTAGAAAACGGTGAATGCGGGCTGGCGATAGTTCATCAATGTCTATGCCGAGGTGTTGCAGGTAGGGGAGGACTTCATTCGAGACATACTCCCCGCACACTTTGTGCTGGGGATAGGTGTATTTTTCCAGCAGTATGACGCGCAACTCTGATTTGGCCAAATGAATAGCAGCCGTTAAGCCTGCCAGGCCTCCGCCAATAATCAGTACATCTGCATCATATATCATTCCTGGCGGCCTCATTGCAGGTAAAACGAGCGTGATAGGAAATAGGTTTTAATTTTTAAATGACTTGTTCAAGTGACTAGACAGGTCTGATTTTACGACTAAAATTTTCCTGAAACAAAATCGAAATTCCGTGTATCAAAAGTAGAAGTAATTTTATTGAGGTTGGGCTAATTGATTGTAAACCAATACATTACTCAATTTGACTTATTTCGAAAGTATTTGAACGATTCCCGAAAGCCTGCCTTTTAGCCATCCGTTAGTTTTGACTCGAAGTTACTCGGACAACCATCCGCTTTGCATTAGCTATGAGTCAGAAACAACGAATCTTTTTTTGGTCAATTACCGCTGCTCTGGGCGGCTTTCTCTTCGGCTTCGACACGGCCGTTATTTCTGGGGTCGAGCAGTCGCTTCAATCGTTGTGGCACCTCAACGTATGGGAGCACGGACTCACCGTTTCCATTGCGCTGATCGGTACGGTGATCGGCTCCATGCTCGGAGGTATCCCAACCCAGAAGATAGGTCGTAAAAAAACGCTGTTCTGGATCGCTATCTTATACTTACTGGCCTCTATCGGAACGGCGCTCTCTACTGAATGGAGCGTTTTTCTTGTCTTTCGTTTTCTGGGTGGACTGGGTGTTGGGGCCTCCTCGGTAGCCGCGCCTATGTACATAACGGAAATTTCGCCCGCGAAGTCTCGGGGCAAATTGGTTGGCCTCTTTCAATTTAATGTTGTACTCGGCATTCTGATCGCTTACCTGTCAAATTACCTGTTGCAGGGCATTGGTGAGGAGTCGTGGCGCTGGATGCTGGGGGTGCAGGCCTTGCCATCGCTGATCTTCCTGATTGCCGTGCTGAACATTCCCGAAAGTCCACGCTGGTTGCTGCTCGAAAAAGGGGACCGGTCCGGCGATTCGGTGGCAGAAGCCCGCGAAGTGTTGAATATGATTGACCCCGCGACAGCCGAACAAACGCTGGCCGACATTCAGGCCAGTCATCAGGCGAAAAAGGCATCGACCGGGTTGTTTTCTGGGAACTACAAAACGCCGGTCATGCTGGCCGTGTTGTTCGCTGTTTTCAACCAGGTATCTGGTATCAACGCCATTATTTATTACGCCCCCCGAATTTTTGAAATGACGGGACTGGGCAAAAGTTCGGCGCTTCTGTCATCGACGGGTATTGGGTTGATCAATCTCATTTTTACCATGATCTCGATGAACCTGATTGATCGGTATGGTCGGCGGACGTTGATGAAAATTGGGTCTGTGGGGCTGATTGTGACGTTGGGGTTGGTCGCCAGGGCTTTTTATGGAGAAGACTTCAGCGGCATGACCGTGCCCCTGTTGCTGTTCGGCTACATTGCCTTTTTCGGTTTTTCACAGGGGGCCGTAATCTGGGTGTTTATCTCCGAAATATTTCCCAACGAAGTGCGCTCCAGCGGGCAAGCCCTTGGGAGCTTTACGCACTGGTTGATGGCGGCCATTATCACCTTCACGTTCCCGTATCTGGCTGAGCACTTCGGCGGGGGAAACACATTTCTCTTCTTCACCATCATGATGATCCTCCAACTCCTGTTTGTTGTCCGGCTCATGCCCGAAACGAAAGGCACCAGTCTGGAGCAGATTGAAAAAACATTCGTCGTTCACTAGTCCATAACTCAAATTTCTCTCGATGATGACCTCGACAATAACCTGTTTCGGCGAAATTTTGTGGGACGTCCTGCCAACCAGCAAACAGCCCGGTGGCGCGCCCATGAATGTCGCGGCCGATCTGCGAAACTTCGGTCTTAACGCTCAAATCATTAGTCGAGTCGGTAGCGACGACCTAGGCCGTGAACTGCTCGAATTTCTTGACCAGAAAGGCCTTCCACTCAACCTGGTTCAGATTGGCCAGACACACCTTACGGGGGTCGCCAAAGCCAATATATCGAATTCGAATGAAGTGACCTATAAGCTTGTCCAGCCCGTAGCCTGGGACTACATTCAACTCGAACCGGAGCTACCCGATGTCGTTCGAAACAGCGATTTCTTCGTTTATGGCAGTTTAGCGGCTCGAAGCCCGCAAACACACGAAACATTGATGGCCTTACTGGCCGTTGCTCCCCGGAAAGTATTCGACGTAAACCTGCGGGCACCCCATTACAACCGGGCTACGGTTGAGGAATTGCTTAGCCAGGCCACGATTGTCAAACTAAATGAACACGAGCTGGTCGAGCTGGCGAGTTGGTATGGCGCTGAAAACGATCTGCACCGGGCCATGCATCAGTTGCGCAGTCACTTCAAGCTGGATAAACTCATTGTCACGCTCGGCGAGCATGGAGCCGTGTTGCTGGATCAGGCAGGCTTGCATAGCCAAGTTGGTTTCCCGGTTGACGTAGCTGATACCATTGGCAGTGGCGATGCCTTTCTGGCTGCCTTCCTCTACCAAACCATCCGGGGAGCGTCTCCCCAGAAAACACTGGAGTTTGCCTGCGCCACAGGCTCTTACGTCGCTACGCAGCACGGGGCAACACCCGCTTTTACTGAGGAAACTATTGTATCCACTATACGATCCACCACCCCGATTTAATCCGGGATATCCATTTCGATTTAATCCACCTAAATCAATTTATGTATGCGCATGAAAAACTACCTGTTTACGTTCGCCATCCTGCTGTTAACCCTGCAACTAGCGTTGGCCCAGCGCACCCTCACAGGAAGCGTTCTCGATGCCAAAAACAAGGGAGCACTCCCCGGAGCCAGTATTGTCATTCGGGGAACAACAACGGGCACGGTTGCTGACGCCACCGGAAAGTTCAGCCTGTCGGTGCCACAAAATGCCACCAGCATAACAGTATCGTTTATTGGCTATGCCGCGCAGGAAGTACCCATCGTAAATACCAACAACGTTACGGTGTTACTGGCCGAGGGTGGTCAACTGGCCGAAGTTGTCGTGTTGGGCTATACCACATCCCGAAAGCAGGATCTGACCGGAGCCGTCGCCATCGTTGATGTGGCGACAACCAAAAATACCAGTTCGGGCAACCCCATGCAAGCCTTGCAGGGTCGCGTGCCGGGCCTATACATCGAGAAGTCGGGAACACCATCGGGCGAAGCCAGCCGTATTCTGATTCGGGGGGCCAACACGCTTGGGAATACCGATCCACTCTATATAATTGACGGTGTTCCAACGAAGGTTTCACAGGTATTTCAAAGCCTCAATCCATCCGCTATTCAGTCGATTCAGGTGTTGAAAGATGCCTCTTCGGCTTCTATTTACGGGTCGCGGGCATCCAACGGGGTCATTATCGTGACCACCAAAAATGGATTCAATACGGACGGGAAGCTGAATGTTCAATTCAATACCAGCATTTCGACACAGTCTGAAAAGTCGCAACGGTTCAAGATGCTGAATTCCGTTGATCGGGGTCGGGCTCTATGGCAGGCGTCGGTCAACGATGGCGTCGACCCGGCCGATGGTTTTGGTCAGATTTATAATTTTGACTGGAACAAGGATTATAAAAATCCAAAACTCAACAGTGTTACGGTACAACCCTTTGTTGGGGGTGACCCGAATGTCCCGTCTGGCGATACCGACTGGCAGAGCGTTATGTACAAAACGGGTATTGTTACCAATAACGACCTGACCATTTCGGGAGGGACGAAATCATCTTCCCTGCTGGTGAACGTGGGCTATCTGAACAATACAGGTATGCTGCGCTATACAGGCTATAACCGGGTTACGGGCCGTATCAATGGCCTGACCAGCAAATTCGACGGCCGATTTAAAATAGGTGTAAATCTGCAACTGACCTCGTCCAGAGAAACCCCCGTTGCCACTGATCTTGGCGGTGCGCCAACCCCCGGCCTGGCCGTTACCCTGGCGCCTACCATTCCCCTCTATACCAAAACGGGCGACTATGCCGGGCCCATCGGTGCAGGTTATTCGGATCGGAATAATCCACTGTATATGCAGTATATCAACCGCTGGGATAAAATCAATCGGACAATTGTCTTTGGGAATATCTTCACGGAGATCGAACCCGTCAGAGGGCTGATTTTTCGGTCATCCCTGGGCATGAACAGTACCAACTATTTCAATAAGAACATCGAACAGTCGTTCCAGAACGGATTTATTGCCCGATCGTTGAATAGCCTAACACTCAATACGAGCCAGTTCATGAGTCTTACCTGGACAAATACGTTGCGGTATAATTTTGATCTGGGTGCCCATCGCTTCAATGTACTGGCCGGTGTCGAAGCCATTAAAGACAACCAGAATGATGTAATCTCGTATCGGGAAAACTTTGCCGTCCAGACTGAGGATTATTTTGTCTTAAGTGCCGCTTCGGGGAATGCCAGCAGCAATGGAAGCGCGACCGGAAGCCGCCTGCTGTCTCAATTTGCCCGCATCGACTATGGTTTTGGTGATCGTTATTTAGCGGCACTGACCTTACGCCGGGATGGTTCCTCTCGCTTTGGCGAAAACAATCGATATGGCTTCTTCCCGGCGGCTTCGGTCGGCTGGCGTATCGATAAAGAGAACTTCATGCAGGGTGTAAAAGCCATCAGCAACCTCAAACTGCGGGCGGGTGTTGGCCGGATTGGTAATCAGGATATCGGTGATTTGGCCCGCTTTGGCTTATTCGAGCCGCGCTACGGCTTGCTGGCGTCACAAGTGCCCAACGGACACCAGAGTTTCTTCGATCAGTTTGCCAACGTGGGGACAGCCTACGACCTGAATGGGGCAAACTCGGGTACTCTGCCCTCAGGATTTGTGCAAACGCAGGGGGCAAACACGGCCCTCAAATGGGAAACAACCGACGAACTAAACCTTGGACTGGACTTTGCCTTCCTAAACGGTAGCCTGGCCGGTTCGTTTGACTACTTCACCCGCCGGACCAGCGATATTCTGATCAAACCGCCCGTTGCATCGGCGGTCGGTGAAGGGCAGTTACGGTACGTGAACGGCGCTACCAAGACCAACAAAGGGTTCGAACTTTCGCTGGCTTATACCGGCAAACCAATTGGTGATTTTACTTACAGCGTCTCAACGAATTTAGCCCGATTCCGGGATAAAATAACCGTGTTGCCGGAGGAAGTCCGCTCGGCCTACGCAGGCAACGCCGTGACAACGATCATCGGCCACTCCCAACTGGATTTGTTTGGTTACCGGACCGACGGCCTTTTTCAGAGTCAGGAAGAGGTAAACAATTCGGCCAAACAGCCCGGCGCGGCTCCGGGCCGGATTCGCTACCGTGACCTCAACGGCGATGGTAAAATCGATGCGCTCGATCAGGAATTCTTTGGTACTACGCTTCCTGGCCTGGAATACGGTATTCGCATCAATCTCGGCTACAAGAATTTTGACTTTTCAATTTTCGGCTCCGGCATTACGGGCCGGACAGGATTCGACACCTATACCTATTACAACAACTTTATCCGGGGGCGCGATAACATAGGGCCGGGCGTATTCAATGCCTGGACACCTCAGAATACAGCCTCACGAATTCCTGCCCTGACGCTGGCCGATGCCAATAATGAAACCCGCACCTCGGATTATTTTAACGTGAACACCTCGTACTTCAAAATCCGGAACATCCAGTTGGGCTATACCGTCCAGAAAGATGTGATTGGGAAACTTGGGTTGTCTGGCCTTCGGCTGTATGGCATGATCGAGAACGTGTTCTGGCTGAAAAGCAAAACCTTTCTGGGACCCGACCCCGAACGGACAGATGTTAACTCGATTCCAGTACCCCGCACATTCACGTTCGGTTTAAATGTCTCTTTCTAAAACGGAATCCACAATGAAAAATAAAATTCTTCTTTCGTTTCTCGTTCTGGCAGGTGGAAGCCTGTTCATATCGTGCAAAGACTTTCTGAACTATCAGCCCCAGGGAACGCTGTCGTCCGACAACATCAAGAGTGCTGATAATGCCGATGCACTCGTCACGGCGGCTTATGCTGCCATAGGTAACGGTGAAATGATTGGCCCCATCGCCAGCATGTGGGTATATGGGAGTGTTCGCTCCGACGACGCCTACAAAGGCGGTGGTGGCGTGGGTGATGTACAGGATATCAATTTGTACGAGCATTACAATCTGACACAGCCTCAGCAGGGCGATGGGTGGATGCACCCCTACACCTGGGAGGAATATTACCGGGTTATTTCCCGTGCCAACGTTGCCCTGCGGTCAATTAATGACCTGACGGATACTCAGTTTCCTCTGAAGAAGATACGTACGGCAGAGTTACGTTTTCTGCGGGGACACGCTCATTTCATGCTGAAAATGTTGTTCAAATACATTCCCTACGTTGACGAAACCCTGTCGAGCGACCAGATTCTGGCTACCTCCAATCGAGCTCTGACGAACGACCAGCTTTGGGATAAAATCGCGACAGATTTCCAGTTTGCCATGGACAACTTACCCCTAACGCAGACTCAGGTAGGCCGGGCCAACAAATTGTCAGCGGCTGCGTATTTAGCTAAACTTCGGTTGTATCAGGCGTATGAGCAGGACGATAACAACAAGGTTGTCAACATAAATAAAGACAAATTGCAACAGGTCGTCACCCTGACCAATATGGTCATCAACTCGGGTAAGTACAGCTTACAGCCTGATTTTGCCGAAAACTTCCTGCCTGAATTTGATAATGGCGTCGAATCCATCTTTGCGGTTCAATATTCGATCAATGACGGAACGACGGTAGGCCGGCTTAATTTTGAGACGGGTCTAAACTATCCTCATGGCGCACCACAATACGGGTGTTGCGGCTTCCACCAGCCGAGCCAGAACCTGGCCAATGCATTTGGTACGGATGCCAATGGCCTTCCCAAATTCGATACGTTTAATGAGGGAATTATTGACTTCAAAACCGCCACCGTCGATCCCCGCGTTGATCATAGTATTGGCATCGATGGCCATCCTTACAAGTACAATGCATCGCTGCCTTTCAGTACCAGCTGGATACGGGATGCCGGTACGTATGGGTTTTTTCAGAGCATGAAAGAGCAGCAACTGGCGACCAGTTCATCGTACAAGAAAAGTGGCCCCTTTATTGGTAGCTCGAAAAATATCGACATTATTCGCTATGCCGATGTGTTGCTTTGGCAGGCCGAAGCGTATATCGAACTAGGGCAACAGGCTCAGGCGTTGCCACTGATCAATGCAATTCGCGCCAGAGCTGCGGCCAGTACCGGACGCACCAAAAAAGCAGACGGGACTGACCCTTCGAATTATCTCATTAAGCCTTATGATGCTGCTAAATGGACCCAGTCCTACGCCCGCAGAGCGCTCCAGTGGGAACGCAGGCTTGAGTTTGCTCTGGAAAGTCCACGTTTCTTCGATCTGGTTCGGTGGGGTATTGCCGAACCAACGCTGAACGCGTATCTGGCAAAAGAAATACCCCGGCGATCTTTTCTGAGTGGTGGGAAATTTACCGCGGGCCGCGATGAATACCTGCCGATTCCACAGCGGGAAATTAACTTTACAAAAGGCCTTTACAAGCAAAATCCCGGCTTTTAATCAATCCACGAAGGACGTTAATTTGTACCAGCCAAGACCAGGATGAAACGGCCGCGGCCAACTGTCCCGCACAATACAACTGGGTTAAGCCTTTGCGTTAAGCGGTCGACCGCTGCCGTTTCAATCCCGTTCTGGCTGGTAACTTCCACATTATCCTCGAATTAACTCACGTACATATCATGCGAAACCTGCTCCTATACTCTTTTCTGCTGGCTTTACTTCGTCATTTCTCCTATGGCCAGGCGAACCACACGGCCCTGAAACCCGAGTTGTACCGACCTCAATACCATTTTTCGCCTAAGGCACACTGGATGAATGACCCAAACGGGATGGTCTATTTTAAAGGAACGTATCATCTGTTTTTTCAATACTACCCGGATGGGACTACCTGGGGACCTATGCACTGGGGACACGCCACCAGCAAAGATATGGTTCGCTGGCAGGAGCAGCCTATTGCCTTGTATCCGGACAGTTTAGGGTGGATTTTCTCCGGTAGCGCAGTGGTTGATGTTGCCAATACCAGTAGGTTTGGAAAAAATGGGCAGACCCCATTAGTCGCCATTTTTACACATCATAATTCCAGATTAGAGAAAGAGAAATCGGATAAGTTTCAATACCAGAGTCTGGCCTATAGCCTCGATGAAGGAAAAACCTGGACCAAATATGCCGGTAATCCCGTGTTGCCCAATCCCGGCATAACGGATTTTCGTGATCCTAAAGTGCGGTGGTTCGAGCCGCAGAAGAAATGGATCATGACGCTGGCTACCAAAGATCGTGTCACCTTTTATTCGTCGCCAGATCTTAAAAATTGGTCCAGAGAAAGTGATTTCGGGCAGCATCTGGGTGCGCATGGAGGGGTATGGGAGTGCCCGGATTTATTTCCATTGGAACATAACGGCAAGAAGAGTTGGGTGTTGCTGGTGAGTGTCAATCCCGGCGGACCAAATGGCGGCTCGGCTACGCAGTATTTTGTGGGCGATTTTGATGGCAAGAGCTTTAAACCGTATTCCAGCAAAACGAAATGGATGGATTACGGAACCGATAATTATGCCGGAGTGACGTTCGCCAATACGGGTGATCGAACGATATTGATGGGCTGGATGAGCAACTGGCAGTATGCCGGCGTTGTGCCTACCTCTCCCTGGCGCAGCGCCATGACTGTGCCCCGGACACTTGGTTTAAATGAAGTCAACAAAGAGCTTTACCTTACATCTACTCCCGTTAACGAGTTGGATGTGCTCAATGGTCCGGCGGTGTCAGTAAAGAATGTACCCGTGAAAGGCCAGTATGATTTGACCCCTAAAACAAAAAATGATTCCGGTGTATTCAAACTGGATTTGACTACCCAAAACACCACTGATTTTTCCATTGTGTTGGCTAATGACCAGGGTAACGAAGTAGTAATCGGCTATGATAAAGCCGGGAAAGGTTACTACCTCGACCGTAGCCGTTCGGGTAAGACAGACTTCGAAAAGGGATTTGGTAAACGTCATACAGCCCCACGCTTGTCGCTGGAAACCAAAATTTCACTTACCCTCCTGGTCGATGCGGCTTCTGTCGAGGTATTTGCCGATAATGGGCTTACCGTAATGACGGATATTTTCTTTCCCGATAAGCCAATGAGCAGGCTATTTATCAAATCGGCTACCGGGATTACGGTTAGTAATTTGACTTATACCAGGCTGACGGCTGTGAGCCAGTCGGGGCTTTAACCCTTGCCTGCTGAGCGATGGCTAATCTGGATTTATTGTTGGCTGTCAGCGTGTCGCATCGACTGCTTCCGGGGCAGTCGTTTCCTCTGGCTGTTGGGTGTTATTTTGCTGGCGGAGGCTCTTGGCTATTGCTGTAATTTGATCGCCTAGTGGACCTTGCTCTTCAATGGGGGCCTGGTCGTACATGATCTGTCGTTTTGGCTCCCAATAGAAAAGCTCAGTCTTTGCATCGTAGATGCCAATCGGCTCATGATCTTTTTGCGTGAGCAAGTGCTGTAGAACAGTTTCTGCTTCGGCTTGCGTCGTACTATATATATGGTGAAACTGCTGCCTGAGCAGGTAGATAACGGAAAAACGATTCATGATGCTGTTACTGGTAAGATGAAGTTAAAGAGGACACTGGTCAGGTATGGTGCAGGCAGTTGTTATGAGTACCCTTATGGTTGCCTTATGTATCAGTAAGTAATTAGCCTATCATTAATTTACTAATGATAGGCTAATTAGTTTATAATCAAACCTTGATAGTATTCAGACTTCTATTTGATGAGAAGGTAACTAGTCACTTAGGTGAAATAGTTTTCATTTATTGGTATAGTGCAATAAGTGCTTCTGATGGTTCATTAGTAGGGAAGTATAGACTATAAATTAAGTTGAACAGGTAGTACAAGTTGTGAGCCTATTGTCATAGGAGAAGAATCGGTACAGGCGTACTTGTTGATGGATTTTGTTGAAGGGCTAGCTTAAATCTGATTAGGTCATGACCTGTGCCAACTCGGCTAAGAGTTTAATTCAATTGTGCTGAAATTCGATGGTGTGCCGTACGGCTCCCTCTTTCTGCGCTTCATCGAATACCCAGGTCATGGTTGTGCCGCTCAATTGTAAATCATACTCTCTACGATTCCCTTTCCCATCCTGCAAGGCGAGTTTGCTGCCAGTCACTTCCCAGGAAGCTTTGCCAGAGGGCATAAACTTTGTAGCCGCCTTCATAATCAGGTTGCCCAGAGGATTCTGACAGCCCTTTACGGGAGTCATTTTCAAGGTACCGTCCGTATTCAGCACTAAACCCATATCCTCCTGGCAGCCCCCATACAGGTCTTTGAAATGGGTATAAACATCCGTAACGCCATTTTGAGCGGGGTCTACCCGGTGGGCAGTCATGCGCCATGAGCCGGCAACATCAGGTGGATTTGCAGCCGTAATCTGGAAACTAAAGACAGGTACTAAGAGCAACGCGCTTATAATGAGGCTTTTCATAGCAGTATTGAGGTTAAATTTGTTTCATCAAATGTCACCAGTAGCTACCGCTCTATCCATAACCCTTTTCACCCATTGAGTAACCGGTTTATTGGATGTAAGTCATTTTGTGGATGCTAGCCCCTATTCCTTCGTTCGTGCTCGAACGTTCGACCCGTTCAAGGTGATAAACCCTTTCGGGCTGACCCGAAAGGGTTATTGACAAACTCTTTTCATTATATGTCCTTTGTTAGTAAATAGTGTTCATGCCCAACTTTCTCGCCCATTACTTATGACGACCATCGCCATCTACGAAGATAATGACGACTTGCGGGCACTGCTCAAATTGCTCATTGAGAGTGTTCCGGATTTTTCGGTCGTCGGCGCCTACAGCAATGGGCAACGGGTTATGGAACAGGTACGGCAGGATAAGCCGAACGTGGTGCTGATGGATATCGATATGCCGGGGCGTAGCGGAATTGACTGCGTTCGGTTGATCAAGGAAGTAAGTGTCGATATAGCCGTATTGATGCACACCGTTTTTGAGGATGATGATCGGCTGTTTGCCTGCTTAAGCAACGGTGCTGATGGCTATTTACTTAAAAAAGACTCGTCAACTCAACTCCTGAATGCGCTTCATGAAGTCATTGATGGCGGAGGGCCTATGTCGCCGGGTATTGCCCGGCGCGTATTGAAAACCTTCCAGCAGGCTCCCCAGCCCAATCGGCCAACCTATGCCATTACTGAGCGGGAACGGCAAATTCTAAAATGGCTTGCCCAGGGCTATACGTATCGAATGATTGCCATTCACGGTACTATTTCCGTTGAAACGGTCCGCAGGCATTTAAAAAATATATACCACAAGCTCCATGTTCAATGTGGCACCGAAGCTGTGGCTAAAGCGATAAGCGAACGAATAATTTGATGCATAAAGCGTGGCTTTAGATTTGCCTGTCTACTGTTAATATACTTGCCTTAGAGAATGTATTTGGCATTCTGCAAATCCTCAATTGACCAGGATAAATAAAAAATACTCTTTAATACTAACGCCATTGGGCGAAGCACAAGACAGGGTGATTGAAGAGCTTTTAAACTGATGTATCGTATGTTGAGAAGCTAGAAGAGATTCCCAGTAAATGTCTGAATCTCAGATGAAGTAGAATGTAGCAAATTATCGAAATCGAGCAGGGAACATTGAAACTGAACATGCCTAACCGGGTAGGCAATAAAGCGCCGGATGGGGGCGATCTGATAACTGATATGGCCATCTCCGACGATTTTGAATTTGTAGCGGAATGGAAAGTAGAACGCTTTACAAACACTGGTATCTTTTTCTTCGTCCAGGAAGAACCCCAGTACCCAGTACAAACATATTTTTGACACGGGGCTAGAGCTTCAGGTACTGGACGATGCCATTTACGAAGGGACCAACGAAAACAAGCACCGCGCCGGCGATTTCTGTAGTGCCGCCAACGCCCGTGTTCGTGAGTTACAGCCTGCTGGCGGATGGAACAAGGTTCGCTTTACGTTGAAAAAGAACAAGTTAACCGTCTCATTGAATGGCTTTAATATTCAGAAACACGATTTGAATAGTCTCGACTGGAAACAGCGTATGGCCGCCAGCAAACTGAAAGACGCGCCCATAAGCAAGGGTAAATACACGGGGCGAATTGGTTTGCAGGACTGGGGCAGCACTGTCTGGTTCCGGAATAGTAAAATGCGTTCATTATAGGCATTATTCCAGCCGCACCCACATCGTACCGGACAGAGTTTCACCGGGGTTCAGAATGGTTAGCCCGTCCCCATTATTGAAGGCATTCACATTGGCCGTGAGGGGTTCAATGGCAATACTATCCCGTCGGGGTGGTGTGTAGCAAACGAGGTAATTTAGTTTGTTTTGGCCGGTTTGCTGACCAATAATGAGTTTAAGGCCCGTGGTAAGAGAGGTCAGAATCGTTTCGGCAAACGGGTCTGGCGTACCGGGTTCACTCGTTGGCTCAATGGCAAACGCCGTATCAAGCTGCTGCCCCTCCAACTTTATCGTACCACCTGGCTCAAGATTTTGTCGTCCCTCTGGAATCATATTGTCATTGAGAACAATTGGAGCCCGATTGGGCAAAGACAAGGTCATCTGATCAACCGGTTCTTCTGATAGGGTGAAATACGGATGCCAGCCAAAGGCCGCCGGGCATCGCGTCGAGCCCGTATTAAGTGCTGAATAACTAATCTGTAGGGCACACATCCGGTCGGTTTCCGCATGGTCTCCATGGGGTAGCCGATTGGCTTGCACTAATTTATACGTGACGGTCAGGGCAAAAGGAAAGGGGTAACCCGTTGTGTCACCCGCATAATCATAGCGCACTACCAACTGAGCATAGGTCGAGGTAGTCTCCTGACTAATAACCGAAAATGGCCGACCATGAACAAAGCCGTGAATGGCATTGTCCCGTTTCAGTTCGTTCATTTTCAATGCATAATCCGATCCTTCAAAATGATAAATTCCATGTCGGATGCGGCTAGGAAATGGGTACAGCAAGGCACCGGCGTAGCCCTCATCGCTAAAGAGGGCCTGTGGTGACTCAGGCGTCAACAGCAAGGCAAATAGATCGTGCCCTTTTCGTAAGACCAACCGGCGGAGAATACCGCCGTACTCTGGAATAATGGTAATGAATTCGCCTGTCTCGGTATGTTCGAGTATGTACTCCGCAAGTGGTTCAGTGCCGTCTGGCAGTGTGCCAAATGCTTGGGTTGTTATCTGAAAGGGCATGATGTAAAAAATGCAGGTCAGTCAATTGGTAATCCTTCCGGCCTGTGTATTGTTTGACATTGGGCTGAAAAAAGCAGCCAAACCAGGAAAAACTACATTTCACCTTCTACACCCAAGCCAAAAAGGGCAAAATCATAACGAACGGGATCCGATGGATCAAATTGCCGAAGCGTTTCAGTTAGCTCCAGGGCTGCTTTCCAATCGGTCTGGGGGCGAGAGAGCAACTGTAAATGACGAGCCACCCGGTTGACATGGACATCGATCGGTATCACTAACTGATCGGGGCGCAAGCGTGTCCAAATCCCGAAGTCAACCCCTCGGTCATCCTGTCGCACCATCCAGCGCAAAAACATCAGGAGCCGCTTGCAGGCAGAATTTCGGGCTGGGGTAGCGATGTGTTTGCGCGTGCGTTCGGGGAAAAAATCGGTAAGCCCACAAAACCGGTCACGAAAGACAATCAGCGACTTTTCGACTGTGAAAGGCTCCGTCTGAGAATTGGTCGTTTCGGCAGACAGCTTCCACACGGTGGTGGGCAGGAAAGCATCTTCCAGCGAGTCATGGTCCTGATAATATTGCCGGAAAAAATGAAGAAAATACAGCGCGTCGGTTGCGTTGAACGTACGATGTTTGAACGTCAAAAAGCGCTTTAGATCGCTTTCCTGATGATTACGAATGAAATCATAGGGAGCGCCGTCCATCGACTCAACCAATTCGGTTGTCTTTTTCAAAATAACCGGCCGCTGGCCCCAGGCCAAAACGGCCGCCCAAAAACCCATGATTTCAATATCCTGCTTCTGGCTAAAGCGATGGGGAATGCTTATGGGGTCGCGCTCAATAAAGGAAGGCCGATTGTATTGATCGGCCTTCGCATCTAAAAAGTCTTTTAAAGAAGAAAAGTGGTTGAGCTCATCCGCCATCATTTACTCTTTCCTCCACTAACAACCCAGGCTGCTGCTTTCGAAATGCCCGAAAAAAGAGCCAGCAAGCCAGACATGACAAAGGTGAAAACCGCAATGAACGGATAGGCCAGCGTAAACATAATGCTGAAGGTTAAATAGCCCGGCGAAGCTTTCATTTGTTCGTCGCGTTCACGATGACGTCGGGCAATACGTTCTTCTTTGGTTTCCATACTTGAGTTATCGAACAATGTAACTTACCTCAGCCCGAAAACGCCGATCCTGGGGCGAAAGTTTCGCAAAGGCCTGCGTCGATAATTTAATTAGAATCTTGTCATTCACGCCCGTATTAGGCAACCGGCCAATTACTTTTACCCAGAGGCTCTGGTTATTGAATTCATTGCGTACCTGTACCAGCGTGCCGATGGGAGCCGTCCGGTGCAGGGCCAGATACTTTCCTGAGCCATCGTTTCCCTCGATCATCTCTGCTACACCACTGCTGGAAATACGACGGCCGCGCGTTGGCATGGGTGCATCATTTCCAGGCCGGGGTGGTTCAATCTCTTCGACCGGTTTTTCCGGTGATTTATCGGCTGTTTTGTCGGCTGTTTTTTCAACGGGCTTCGTTGTTGGCCGGGTTTCTGGCTCGGTTGGTTTTGGCGTAACCGGAGCGGGTAAGGCTGGGCGTTCGGTTTTTGGTTCGGCGGGTGTTGTCGATTTTGGTTCAGTAGGATGTGTATCCGCTGGTCGAGTTGGCACATGCGGGGCTACCTCGGTCTCAGGCCGTCGTGTGGGGACCTCAGTTTGCTTACCCGGCGTCTCGATCGGTTTGCTGGGCGTACTGGGTGCCGGAGAAGAGGGCATACGATCTATATATGCTTTTTCGGAGACGATCAGCGCCTGACCGATCAGTACGTTATTGCCGGGCAGGTTATTCCATTTGCGCAGATCGGCCTGCGACACGCCATACCGGCTGGCCAGGCTATACAGCGTTTGGCGGGGTTCAACCACGTGAATGCCTGCTTTGGCTGGATCATCGGCTCTAATGATCTGTTTGTCGGCTGTTTTTTCGGGCTTCGTCTCCTTGGAGACTGACTTCTGCTTTGGCTCGACTACCGCTTTCTCCTTTTCAACTACTTTTACTTCTTTCTTCTCCTCTTTTTCCTGTTTCTTGATCGCCTTGTCGATTACTTTTTCCTCTTTCCGGCTCAGTGTGCCATCGGGAATGGGAATCCTGACTAGCTCGGCATATTTCACGGCATTCGATAACGTCGGGTTAGCTGCCTTTATCTCAGCGACTGACCGACCATAGCGACGGGCAATGGCATAGAGCGTCTGGCCCTCATCGACCCGGTGAATAATAAATCGTTTACCTTCTTTTTTTTCAATGCCAATGGAGTCGATAACCGTTGCCTTTGTCGGCGGAGTCGGTCTGGCCTCAAGCGCATGAAAGGCTAGGATGCCGCTTACCAGCCACAAGGCCGTATGAACAGGATTTTTTTTCATGGGTTATTATTAGCCGGAAGGTGGTCGAAGGTATGACCAACTCTATAAACGGCATATCATTTAAAATTAGCGCAAAAATAGATCTGTTTTTATCCAGAATAGGCAATAGGCCGCATGCTTATCTCGACTTACAGAATGGGCTGGGGTTACTTTTTTAGCCATTGCTTCGATAAAAGTACCTTTTTCTGCTGTTAAAAAACCTTAAAACTGAACCACCTGAACAGAAGCGGTCGTTTGATGTTTAACTATGAAGGAGCGAGGAGTTAAAAGGTGAGCATTGCCGACGCGTCAATAGACAGACAATGGCAGGGCCCTTCTCCCAACTCCCACCTTCTCACTTCTTACACAATTATGCAAAATTATTCGATACTTTGGGCTGATGACGAAATAGACCTTCTGAAACCCCACATCCTTTTTTTGAAAAATAAGGGATATGACGTTACCCCTGTCAACAGTGGTGCCGATGCGCTGGATCAGGTTGAGCAGACGAACTATGATGTTGTATTTCTGGATGAA
The DNA here is from genome assembly GCF_000974425.1 of Spirosoma radiotolerans. Classification (NCBI taxonomy): domain Bacteria; kingdom Pseudomonadati; phylum Bacteroidota; class Cytophagia; order Cytophagales; family Cytophagaceae; genus Spirosoma; species Spirosoma radiotolerans. The sequence goes on along the minus strand of NZ_CP010429.1, from coordinate 4,202,853 downwards.
ATGATGCCCGGTATGACGGGACTGGAAACGCTCTCGCAGATAAAGCAGATGCGCCCCAACCTGCCCGTGGTCATGATTACCAAGAGTGAAGAGGAGCACATCATGGAAGAGGCTATTGGCTCTAAGATTGCCGATTACCTGATTAAGCCTCTGAATCCCAATCAAATTTTATTATCTGTCAAAAAAATTCTGGACAATAAGCGGCTCGTGACTGAACGCACGAACATTGGCTATCAGCAGGATTTTCGCAATATTTCTATGCAGTACAATGACCGCATGGATTTCGATGAATGGGTAGATGTTTATAAAAAGCTTATCTATTGGGAGTTAGAACTGGATAGCTCTCAGGACAAAAGTATGTCCGAGGTGATGAACATGCAGAAGAGTGAAGCCAACTCTGAATTCTGCAAGTTTGTCATGGACAATTACGAAGACTGGTTGAATGAACCGAAGATGGAAAGCCCCATCATGTCGCATCAGCTCATGCGTAAAAAGGTGTTTCCGTTGGTGGAGGCCGCTGGCAGTACAACTGCGTCGGGTGGAGCGCCTTTGTTCTTTCTGCTGATCGATAATCTGCGGTATGATCAATGGAAAATTATTGAGCCCCTGCTGGCCGAATACTTTACCGTTGAAGAGGAGTCGTCTTACTATTCTATTTTACCAACGACAACCGGGTTTGCCCGGAACGCTATTTTTTCGGGCATGATGCCCAGCGAAATGGAACGTAAGCATCCTGATTTATGGGTGAATGACGATAGTGAAGACGAGGGCCTGAACAACCACGAAGAGGAGTTCCTGCGTCGCCAGCTTGATCAAAGTCGCCTGAACATCAAGATGTCGTACCATAAGATTCTGAACGTAAACCAGGGGAAGTCGCTTGTCGATAACTTCAATAACCTGTTACAGAATCAACTGAACGTCGTTGTTTATAACTTCGTGGATATGCTGTCGCACGCTCGCACGGACATGGCCATGATTAAGGAACTAGCTCCCGATGAGTCGGCTTACCGGTCCATCACCCGGTCGTGGTTCCTGCACTCGCCTTTACTGGAGTTCGTGCAGAAAATTGCGGCAAAGGGCGGTCGTCTGATTGTTACCACCGATCACGGAATGATTCGGGTGCAGAAGCCAGCCAAGATCGTTGGCTACCGCGAAACGAACACAAATTTGCGCTACAAGCAGGGTAAAAATCTTGGGTTTGAGGACAATCACCTGTTTGTGGGGCGTAAACCAGAGCGGTTATTTCTGCCAAAGCCGCACGTATCGACCGCTTACGTATTCACGCTGGAAGATTATTTCTTCGCGTACCCCAATAACTACAACTACTACGTTAACCACTATCGCAATACATTCCAGCACGGTGGCGTGTCGCTGGAGGAAATGATCATTCCATTTTCTTACCTAAAAGCGAAATAAACGCGTAGCGTGGCTGTATATACGAGAAGGGTGAACTACATGTCGAGTCATCATTGACCAGACATGTAGTTCACCCTTCTTCTTTACTCAATAATTGGCAAAAACATCTTCCATCATATAGGCGTGCGTACCCAGCCATTTGGCGGTTCCTTCCAGTTGGGTAAGCTCAATGGTCATGTCATTCCGGAAATCGCTCAAACAGTACTTGCTGATCGCTTGCTCAATGGTATTTAAAATGAATGCCGCGGCTTTCGCCAACACGCCATCCACAATAATGATCTCAGGGTTGAACAGGCTAATGGCAATGGCCAGTCCTTTGCCCAGTTGAAAGCCGGTTTCATGCAACACATCAATGGCGTAGGAATCGCCGTGATGCGCTGCGTTGATGATTTCGTCGATGTCGATTTGATCGACCTGGTCCCGGAATGAAGCCATTTTAGAGACCTGCCCCGCCAAAATATCCCGTTGTACCCGCTTAACCAGCGCCGACGCCGAGGTGATGGTATTCAGGCACCCGATTTTACCACAGTAGCAAAGCTCACCTTCCGGATCAACCTGAATATGACCCAGTTCACCGGCAAAGCCACTGGCTCCCTGAAATACCTCGCCGTTTACAACGATACCTAGTCCTACACCCCAGTCAATGTTAATAGCCAGGACCTGCTTTTTGCCTTGAGCACCCCCAAACCGGCTTTCACCCAGTACGGTTGCTTTGGTATCGTTAATCAGGTAAACAGGTTTATTAAGCAATTCTGATAGCCCATGCGTCAATGATTCGCCTGTTTGCTGGAGATTCATATAGGTTAAATTCACACCCCGGCGCGCATCGATCAGGCCGGGCATAGAAACACCCACCGCAATAACATCATCGGGCTTAATACCCGAATCGGCCAGTGCACTGGTGAAGTAATGGGCTAATGAGGATAGAAAGGTTGGATTATCCTGAAGCCGTAAATCATAATCACCTCGAAAAATAATTTTTCGGTAAATGTTCATGAACAGGATTTTCGTGTCGTGCGTACTGACATCCAACACTGCCACATAGTTCTGTTGTGTATTCAGGCTAAACAGAACGGGTCGGCGTCCGTTGCTGCCGGTGGCTGTTCCGATAGGCGTTACCCATTGGCTATCAATAAGTTCTTCGACCAGGCTCGTTACGGATGGCACACTGCTGTGCAACATCTTGGTGAGGTGAGCAAGGGTACAGGTTCCTTCTGTATACAAGTGTGCCAGTACCTTTCGCTGTTTTTGATTCTTTTTATAATCGACGACTGACTGCTGACTGGTAACTTCTTCATCCAGGATGTATGGTGTATTCATGGTAACGAATAATGGGAAAATTGCCGCGGGAGGGAGTTTGGAGTGGTGGTATAACTTTTTAGTTCTAAAGCAATACCCATGCCTGAACTACTTACGCCTTTAACTGACATAATTTTAAAAACTAGGCTATAGTTCAATAGCTTCCGGATGATAATTAGCCTATATTATAAAAAAAATTACTTCGTTGCCACTGGTTTTATTTTCCAGTGAAGATCTTGTCTGTGGCCAAACAAATTTCCCCCGGTAAAGCATTCTATACGGGTTTACTTAAACTGGTTGCGCGGTTATGTATTAAGGAATTAATTTAGGACCGCATAACCAATTTACTCAGACCGTAAACTCTTCACCGGATTCATCAGGGCCGCTTTGACACTCTGGAAACTCACCGTGAGCAGGGCTATACCCACCGCCAGCAAACCCGCCAGCAGGAACATCCACCACTCAATGTCAATTTTATAGGCGAAGTCCTCCAGCCACTGGCCCATTGCGTACCAGGCAATAGGCGAAGCAATAACAATAGAAATAAGAACCAGTTTTAGAAAGTCTTTTGATAGCAAACCAATGATGCTGCCAACCGAAGCACCCAACACCTTTCGAACGCCGATTTCTTTGGTACGCTGTTCTGCCATAAAAGCCGCCAAACCAAAGAGACCCAGACAGGCAATCAGGATGGCCAGGGCCGCAAATGTGAGCGCAATGGTGCCAACGCGCTGTTCCGCCCGATACATTTCGTCGAAACTGTCGTCCATGAACTGGTAGCTAAATGGCTGATCGGGAGCAAGTTGTTTCCACCTGGCTTCGACTTCCTTCATGAGTGTCGGCAGATTCGTACTACTGAGCCGGAAAGAAGCGGCTCCCGAATTGGCATCAAGCACCAGCGACAAGGCTCCAATATTGCGCCGGAGCGACTCGAAATGGAAATTTTTGACAATGCCGATGATCGTATACGTTTTTTGGGTTTTACCCTGTGGATCATCAAAACGCCATACCCGTTTACCGATAGGATCTTTGAATCCTAACACTTTCACAGCGGCTTCATTGAGAATAATTCCCGACGAGTCGGCTCCGAATGCCCGTGAAAAATCGCGTCCCTGAACGAGCTGCATAGCCAATGTTTTTATGTAGTCGTAGTCAACACCCCAGGTTTGCATATTAACGCCTTTGTTCCGGCTCGACTCACCTTCGGCGAAGAATGCCATATCGTTGCGATTAGAGGGCGTTGGTAGGAAACCTGAAATGCTCCCGCTCACAACACCCGGCAAGCGCATTACTTCCTGCTTGAATGTTTCGGCTTGCTTACCCAACGAATAGACGCCATTGACGGTCAATAGTTGATCGCGTTTGAACCCCACGTTTTTTGTCTGGATGTAGGTGATCTGCCGATACACGATAATCGTTCCTACAATAAGGACTACCGACATCATGAACTGAAAGACCACCAGCCCGCTTCGCAAGTCAGCACTTTTAAAACTTCTATTTATATTCCGGAATGCCGTACCCCCTTTGAGCACCTTTATGGGCTGAAAAGAAGAGAGGAAAAAGGCAGGATAGCTGCCCGCCAACAGACCAACAACGATGGGCAGCGCAATCAGTAGGGGCAGATAATAGGGAGATACAAGTTGAACGATGCTCATCTGTTTCCCGGCAATGGTATTGAAGCTTGGTAAGGCTAGAACGACCATGCCACAGGCCAGTATCATCGCCAACAGGGTGGTTAGTACCGATTCGGTCATGAACTGGCCAATAAGTTGCTGGCGTTCAGAACCCATTACTTTCCGCACGCCGACTTCCTTCGCACGGTTCGCCGAGCGGGCAGTGGCCAGATTCATGAAGTTAATGCAGGCAATGAGCAGAATGAACAGCGCTACCGCCGAGAAAATATAGACGTATTGAATATCGCCGTTGGGTGCCAGCTCGACCTGCTGTTTTGAATGCAGATGGATATCCGTCAGTGGAAGTAGCCAGAACTTCACTTGATTCCCTGCTTTCTGAAACTGCTCCATGCTTGTCCCAAGCACCTGCATTGCCTGCGGTCCAACATATTTTTTAAGGATGGTGTCGAAGTTTTTGGCGAAAACGGCTGGGTCAGTTGGAGCGCCAGCTTGTCCAGGTTTGAGTAAAATATACGTATGGTGGTTAATACTAAGCCATTGCCCCCAGGGATAATCATCGTTGCGCATGCTCAGAAAGAAGTCACTGTGGAAGTGTGAATTCTGAGGCATATCGCGCATCACCCCCGATACCTTGAAGATCTTAGTATTCTCAAATACCATCGGCTGTCCGATTGGGTTCTGATTACCAAAGTGGCGCTTAGCCGCCGATTCGCTGATGACTACCGAATTGGGTTCGGCCAATGCCCGTTTGGGATCACCCGACACGAACGGCAGGGTGAAAACGTCGAAGAGCGTCGAGTCCGCAAAGGTGATGTTGGCTTCCCGAAGGTTTGTGGTTTCACCCGCCCGCTTTACCAGCCAGGTTCCGCGCTGGTGCAAGCGCACAAATTGCTCTACCTGTGGATAATCTTTTTTGAGGGTTGGCCCCAGTGGGTCGGGAGCGGCAGCAAAGTGCATGTCGTTTCCCCCGAACTTGATGTCAGACTGAACGCGGTAGATGCGATCGGCTTTGGCGTTGTATCGATCGAAGCTCAACTCATCCAGTACGTAGAGCATAATGAGCATACAACAGGCCAAGCCAACGGCCAGACCAAAAATGTTGATAATTGTAAAGCCCTGCTGCTTGCGGAGCGTCCGCCAGGCAATTTTGAGGTAGTTGGTAAGCATAGCTAGATTGGTTGGACTAGGGTATTCATTGGGTCGACGTCTGTAGAAGAATGGCGTCAGGCAAGACAATACTGACCTGACATACGCGCGCTGGGCTCTGACTAGGCCAACTTGGGGGACCTGTCTATGAAAAGCTTCGTGTAAGTCCCCCTGCACGTACTCCAGCAAGTGCGGAGCGACAAACCACGTCAGCAGGCGATCAGCCCAGCGGGGCGGTTCAACTTGATTAGGTGAACCGACTGCGTCTGAAGACTCGGTTGGATTCGGTTGCTTACTCATAGCGTACAAAGGCAGGTTCACTCATATACCCAGCAACTGGAATTTTCTCTCGGGAATGGCCTGCCAGAGTTGCTGACGCATCTGTTGGATTTCCAGCAACACGCGGCCCCCGCTGGCTGTTACGGCAAACAGGCGTTTACGCCGTCCTCCACGTTCGGTAGTCGCTCCACCCAGGGAGGACGATAGAAACCCCTTTTCTTCGAGTCGATACAGAGTCGTATGTATGGCACTAATGGTGAAATTTCGTCCTGTCAGGCGTTGGAGCTCATCCATAACCGGTACCCCATAGACATCCTCTGTACTAGCAGCCACGACCAGCAACACCAGCTCTTCCAGTTCGCCCAGAATAGTCTTTTTCATGAATACGCAGGCAGATTGATTAGATACAATATGGTAAATCAAATAAGGTGCCAGAACCGAAAAAGTGCCTTTTGCGTATATAGAGCCCGATAGAGAAGAGCACTCCTGTCCAGAAACGGACGCTTTAATGTCCAATCATGGACATTGATATGCGGATTAGTTTACTACCTAAATGCTGCGAAGAATCCACGTCGAGACACCAACAACGGCTGGATGAGATCCACTCACCGATTTTATATCGAATCTGTCATCGTCGCCAGCTCAGGCGTTTTCATATTCACTGGTCTGCTGATGACCAAACAGAAAACGCTTCCGATTAATGTTCCGCAAATTGTAGTATAGCGCCTTTGTTTTTTGTTGCCTTTGCGTGGATTGGCTTATTGCGGAAATTATTGGCCAAAAGGACTGAATGTTACGGCTAACCGGTACGCCTGATCAGGCTGGCTTATATTTGTGAAGTAACGTCTAGTCGTTGATGCTGGTTAACCGCCAACTGATTGCCGGGATTGACAGCCAGATGTATGAAAAGACGAAATAGATCGCAGATTATCCTTTCAATTCGATCACCTGACCGTCCTGGCAGCGAAGCACCCGGGCGGGATATTTATGCAGGAGATCATAATTATGGGTGGCCATCAGAACGGCCGTACCAGCATTGTTGATGGCTTGAAATACCTTCATGATCTGGTCGGCAACGGTTGGGTCCAGGTTGCCGGTTGGCTCATCCGCGATGAGGATTTGCGGTTCGTTGAGCATCGCGCGGGCTACGACAACCCGCTGCTGTTCACCACCCGAGAGTTGATGGGGCATTTTTTTCTGGGCCGTTCCCAAACCCACCTGCATCAGTACATCGGCAATGCGATTGTTCATGTCCGTTTTGTTGCTCCAGCCGGTTGCTTTGAGCACAAACTTCAAATTATCTTCGACGGAGCGGTCGAAAAACAACTGGAAATCCTGAAAGACGATGCCTATTTTCCGACGCAGTTGAGGGATATCCTTGGGCTTCAGCGCATCGAGCGAATAGCCCGCGACAAGCCCTTTCCCATTTTGAAGCCAAAGGTCAGCGTACAGTGTTTTCAGGAGCGACGTTTTCCCACTGCCCGTTCGGCCGATAAGATAGGCAAAATCGCCCTTGTTGATTTGAAAGGATACGTCGCCCAAGACCAACTTCTTTCCCTGGTAGATGTCGGCATGGTCGAGCGTAAGAACGGGTTCGGTAGAAAACATAAGTACGTTTTAGGTTCAAGATTTACAGTTCACGGTTTGTGGTTTACGGTTGGCTGACCGCACCGGCGGACCGGCGTCAACATGCTCCTGCGTCAGCCAACCGTGAACTGTAAACCGTAAACTATTTTACGGGTAGATTCGCTTTCTCATGGTCAGCCAGGAATTTAGCCAGACCGCTGTCGGTAAGTGGGTGGCTGAGCAACATTTTCATAACGCTCAATGGAGCCGTCATGATGTCGGCGCCAATCTCAGCACATTGAATAACGTGCATCGGGTGACGTACAGAAGCTGCCAGCACTTCGGTTGTGTAGCCGTAGTTGGTGAAAATGGTCACGATCTGCTCGATCAAGGCCATACCATCGGTTGAAATATCATCTAACCGGCCAACGAAAGGAGACACATACGTAGCGCCTGCTTTAGCTGCCAACAATGCTTGACCCGCCGAAAAAATCAGGGTACAGTTGGTCCGGATGCCTTTTTCAGAAAAATATTTGATTGCCTTGATGCTGTCGCCACTCATCGGCACTTTTACCACGATATTTTCGTCGATATCTGCCAATTCTTCGCCTTCTTTGATCATCTCGTCGTAGGTGACGGAGATAACCTCAGCGCTAACATCGCTCTGTACGATTTCGCAGATTTGCTTGTAATGGCGCATTACGTTGTCTTTGCCCGTAATGCCTTCTTTCGCCATCAGTGAGGGATTGGTGGTAACCCCGTCGAGAATCCCCATGTCCTGGGCTTCGCGAATGTCAGCCAGATTGGCTGTGTCAATGAAAAATTTCATGGTTAAACAATTAAACAGTTAAACAGTCGAGTCATTAGTCAGTAAGGAGTTGATAGCCAGATAAAACCGACTGCCTGAACGACCCTTCTAACTAATTACATGCGTCCCGTCCTGGATTTTGCAGACGTGAAGGTACGTATCTTTCCCCGTTCGGGCTTTATATTGTTTGGTAATCAGCTTTCGGAAATCGTCCAATACGTCTTCCTGCACCAGATTGATCGTGCAGCCGCCGAAGCCACCGCCCATCATCCGGGCTCCCAGTACCCCCGGTTGCTGTCGGGCAATATCCACCAGTATATCCAACTCAGGGCAACTCACTTCATACCAGTGGCTTAGGCCTTCGTGCGAGCCGTACATCAGTTGGCCAAACGTAGCAATATCATTGGCTTCAAGAGCCTCTACCCCGTCGAGTAAACGCTGATTTTCCTGGACAACGTACGCACATCGCCGGTAGATCAATGGCTCTGCATCTCGCAAATGCTGGTCGAGCATCGGCATGGTCACATCGCGCAAACTTCTGATTTCGGGGTAAAACGTTTGCAGGAATCGAACTCCGGCTTCGCATTGTGCCCGGCGCGTATTGTACTCCGACGTCACCAGCGAGTGCTTCACCTGCGAGTCGCAGAGAACAACGCTTATGCCATCCATGCGTAAGGGTGCATACGTATAATCGAGGGACCGGCAATCAAGTTTGATCACGTGATTAGCTTTGCCCATCATGCTGGCAAACATGTCCATGATCCCCACTTTGGCACCCACAAACTCGTTTTCAGCCCGTTGCGAAAGCTTCACCATATCAACCCGTTGAATGCCTAACTGAAAGAGTTCATTCAGGGCGAAACCTACTCCATTTTCGAGGGCTGCTGACGACGAGAGTCCGGATCCCATGGGAATTGTGCCACCAAACACACAGTTGATACCGCCTAACCCATGACCCGCCAGTCGGAACTGCGCCACCACACCCAGCAGATAATCGGCCCAGGTATGGGTTGGTATCAAACTCGTTAAGGAACCCTGATAGGTTTTATCGAGGTCATGTGCAACGAAGTGGAGCTCATTATCAGGACGTTGGCTTACGGCCAGATAGATAGCCTTATCAATGGCCGCCGGGAGCACAAAGCCTTCGTTATAATCGGTATGTTCGCCAATGAGATTAACGCGGCCGGGGGAGCAAACCAGAGTCGGCTCAGCGTTGAAAGTTTGTCGAAAGGAGTGGGTAAGCTGATCGAGTAGGTCCATGTTGGGTTTGGGAAATTTAGCGGTTGACTACAGCTAAACGCATAACCCGCTAAACAGCGCAACCGTCCCGAAAAACGATAGAGACTGGACGGAAACAAAAAATGGCAAACCAATGTCTCACCGCTACGACCACCTACCCTTGCTTCGGTCAAGACCTGGGGGATTCAGCAGGAGCTGGTAGCACCGATTTGCCGATGCAAAGTTAAGTAAATGTTAGCCAAACGACCAAATTTCGCCCGTACCTTTACGGTCAAATCTAGTTAGTATGAAGCGTTCAGTAGGAGTAATTTTAGGTATCGTATTCAGTATCAGTGCGTGTAGCTCGTCGGATAAAAACGTTGAACAGGGCCGGATTTATTTAAAAGAAGGCAAATTCAGAGAGGCTGTGCAAGTGCTGAATGAGGCAATTGAGTCAGATGCGTCCAATGTAGAAGCCTTTAACTCGCGGGGCGTCGCTTATTTTGAGTTGAAGGAATATGCAAATGCCGCCCTTGACTATGACCAGGCGATTAAATTAAAGCCCGATTTTTACCGCCCTTATTATAATCGGGGGCTGCTGAAGGTCGCGCAAAATGACCAAACGGGGGCCTTGAAAGATTATTCGGATGCCATTCGGTTGGTGCCCGATACGAGCCGGAACATCGCTGCCGAACTGTTCCTGAACCGGGGGCAGTTGTTTGCTACGCAAGGACAGATTCAACCAGCTCTCACCGATTTCTCAAAAGCCATTTCCTTGAACCCAAACAATGCCCTGGCGCTGTATAACCGGGGTAATTTGCGGTTTACGGAAAAAGACCTGCCGGGCGCTATTGCCGACTTTCAGAAGGCCATTCAGTCAGACCCGAAATTCGGGAAGGCATTTTATGGATTGGGTATCGCGCAAATGATAAATAACGAGCGCGAGGCTGGTTGCCTGAGCCTCAAGCAAGCGCAAAACCTGGGTTATGCCGACGCTGCTAATGCTGTCGCTGAATATTGTCAGTAAAAGTGTATAAGCCGGTAAGGCATATTCAGTTGGCAACGTTTAAAGTAAAATGTCTGTTTTGGACGCTTTGCTTACGGCTTTCACGACGTATACATTTTAGACGTACATTCTATGAGAAAGACAGTTTCAATCATTTTTGGCTTGTTATTTATTCTGTTTGCCGCCGTTCAATACAACGATCCTGACCCGGAAGTCTGGGTACCTATTTATGGGTTGGCGGCTATTGCCTGTTTCATGGCCTATGCGGGTTTAGGCAAATGGTGGTTTTTTGTTGGCATGGCCGTTATGTACGTCGTTGCCGCTGTTTACCAATGGCCACCTGTTTTTGAGGGTTTTTTATTCAGTGAAGTAGGCATGCGGAGTATGAATATTGAAATGGCCCGCGAAGCCGGTGGATTGGCTATTTGCGCGGTTATCATGGGCGTATTGGCCGTGCTTGTTCGTCAACCCATACGCCGATGAAACTCATTGAATGTCCGCGTGATGCCATGCAGGGGCTGGCCCATTTTGTGCCAACGGATCTTAAAATCCAGTACCTGAATGCGTTGCTTCAAGTGGGTTTCGACACCCTGGACTTTGGTAGTTTTGTGTCTCCCAAAGCCATACCGCAAATGCGTGACACGACCGACGTACTGGCTGGTTTGGATTTATCGGGTACGAAAACTAAGCTGTTGGCCATTGTGGCAAACGTTCGGGGGGCAGAGCAGGCGGTGGCGCATAAACCGATCAATTATGTTGGCTTTCCACTGTCGGTATCCGAAACGTTTCAGCAGCGGAATACCAACAAGTCTATTGCCCAGGCCTTTACTGAGGTAACGGCCATTCAGTCGTTGTGCGATCAACAGGGAAAAGACTTGGTCGTTTATTTGTCGATGGGATTCGGCAATCCTTACGGGGATGCCTATAGCCCTGATCTCGTTGGTGACTTTACGGCTCAACTGATCCAGACAGGCGTTCGAATCATTGCTCCTTCCGATACGGTTGGTTCCTCTACGCCCGAGGCCATCGAATACTTATTTACGCACTTGGTCCAACAATTTCCGGAAATTGAATTTGGGGCACATCTGCACGCCAGGCCCGGCGAAGGCCCCGCGAAAGTGCAGGCAGCTATGCGGGCGGGCGTTCAGCGTATAGATGGTGCCTTACGCGGTTTCGGCGGGTGCCCTATGGCGGCTGACACCCTCACCGGTAATTTGCCCACGGAAGAAATCGTCCAGATACTGACGCAGCAGGGCATCAAACTCGCCATCAATCAGGAAGCCTTTCAAAAAGCTCTTACGCTGTCGGCAGGGGTGTTTTGACGTACGCCATTTCACATAAACATAACCTGAATCTCCTCCTTAACGGCTTTGAGTGCATCGGACGTAGGTTGCTTATCCTTTTGAATAATCCGCTCGAAGATCCGCTTGGAAAGTTCAAGCGCCGGGGCATCGGGACGCGTGTCGCCCGAGGCCTGATTGACGAGAATCATCACGTCGTTCATAGCGGCCTGAATCTGATCCCAGGTAGCCTGGCTCATGTATACTTGCTGAGACAGGTTATGGTTGTATTCATCTCGGATCTCCTGGAGCAATCGCTGCTGGAACTCCAGCACCGTGGTTGAACTGCCGCTAAGCCGCAGCAATAAATTATTCGGGCTGATTCGCTCTAAAAACAGCACCATCCGTTCGTAAGCTTGCAGGCGTATGGGCACAACGGTGTCTGTATACCGATTTTTAACATCGAACTTATGACGGTCGGCTTCTCGCTCCAGCAACAGTTTCACGGTCAGATACATGCCGTAAAGGACTAAGCCAGCCGGCACAATTAACTTTAGGAAATCACTCAATAGGTCCATAAAAGGGAAACATTGTTTAGCGGAAAACGGTAATTTTACGTTAACCTGTTCTCATTTGCCAACTAATTTGTCGATAACAGGCTCCTGTTTACTTACACACGACATGCTTGATAATCCTGTTCTTGTCAAACCCGAAGCGCGTCAGCAAATTCTGGACACGTTGCAGGCGAATAAAATTCCTGGTGACTATGGCTTGCGGGTCGGCGTTCGGGGGGGCGGTTGTGGCTCGTCCTGGCTATTAGGCTTCGACCTACCGGGCCCCTCCGACGAAGTGTATAACGTGGAAGGTGTGCAGGTCATTATTGATCGCAAACATTTACTCTATGTACTGGGGGCAGAAATTGGCTATGAGCCAGGTGGTTTTACCGTAGAAAAAGCTTGACTATTAGTTGTTTATGTAATTTGGTTAACCATATCGATTCATTGTTTATTTCATAGTCGCCTACAAATAGCTATTTTCAGAAAATTTGGCACGATTTTAGGGATGTTCTAGAACAAGCCAATACTTACGTTTTGTGAAACGCATTGAAGAACACGTTTTTTTGCTCTTAGCTTTCCTGGCTGCAGCGCTGTCTATCTTATGCTTCTTCGTACTGGAGCAAAATGCGCCGGGGGCTACAGATGAGCAATATGTGAGTGCTGTTCAACAACGGGTAAAAGAAGAGCTATTGATTAGCACGACCGAACTGGACAGTGTGACGGCTCTGTTGAAACGTAAGAAAACGCCTACTTTCTCCGATTTAAGCATCGCGACGAGGTATCCTTATTACGTGTTTCGGAATAAGCAGATTGTCTTCTGGTCTGACCACCGGTTTATTCCCGATTTTGCCCGGCTGGCCTCCGTAACAGCGCCTAAACTGGTTGATTTCGACAGGAAACGATATATTGTCAGTCATAAGCGGGTCGCGAATGGGGGAGAGGAAATAGATGTCTTCTCGCTGATTAACATTTATCGTTATTACCACAGTAATAATACCTACCTACAATCCGGTTATAATCCAGATCTGTTTTCGCTTGACCCTATTGCCCTGTCGAACCAGCGCTTAAACACGTTTCAAGCGATTTATGATAATGCATCGGCCTTTCTTTTCGCCGTAGTGCCCCCCAGGGTCGATGCCTACCGTAACCATTCTACGCCCGTCAATACGGTTATTATGGCCACATTGGCCGTGATTTTTCTGGGGCTGTATGTTATTCAGCTAATGATCCGGTTGAATCGGAAGCGGAACTACGAACTGGCATTCATGTGGATAGCGGCTTATTTACTTCTGCTGCGGGCGGTCATGCTTTATTTTGGCGTACCGTTTTTATTTTATGAATCAGACCTGTTCAACCCTAAGTTTTATGCTTCCTCGATCCTGGTCCCTTCATTGGGCGATTTACTGTTAAACGCATTGGTGGTGGCTGCACTGGCTTTCTATGTTGTTCGCCATTACTATCGCATGCGTAGTTATGCGTTTTTGCTACACCTGCCCCTCTGGCTGCAACTCCTTATTTCGGTCGGTTGTGTGATGGCCAGTTATGCAGTCTTTACGCTTTGTTACGTTGAACTGAACAACATTTACGAGAAGTCGCAGTTCACGCTGGACATTACCCTGAACATTCGATTCTCCTTTCTGAAAGTTGTTTGTTTGCTTGTCTTTATCACCATTGCGTTCATCTACTTTTTGATCACCCATCTGCTGGCGAGTCTATTTTTACGGTACAACCGGAGCCATGTTGGTCGGGGCATCTTGCTCGTTCTGGTAGGTACCCTGCTCAGTGGGGCCATTGGTTTGGTATTGGAGTGGCCCATGAAGATGATATTTCTTCTCAATGGCGTTTACTTCCTGCTCATATTCGTTAGCGAATTGACCAAGACACTCTATTCATTCCGGTACAAAACGTCGATCTACTTTTTTTTGGCGGCTTTCGTATATGCCGTCATGACGGCATATGCCGTTTATAATCAGGAGATTAAGAAACAACTGATCCACGAGCAGGAGTTTGCTACACAACTTCTGGCTGAAAACGATGAGTTTGGTGAGTTTTTGATGAGCAAGGCGCAGGAATCAATCCAGCGGGATGCTGATATTGGCCGGGCCTTACAGACCGATACGTTATTAGTACGGGAACGTATTCAGCAACGGATCAAAAGTTTACACCTCGACAAATATTTCGATAAATACGACATTGAAGTGTTTTCGTTTCGCGCCAATGGGCGGCCACTCGATATAAGTCTGAATGCGGTTTCCTTAGCCACGTTTACCAATCGATATCGGCAGCCTGCTTATCAGACGGAGTATCCCGGCGTTTATTTTGTCAACGAAGTCAAGAATAAGTTTGTAAAACAGTATTTGTGCTTTATTTCCATCAGCCAGACAGGGCGGGAAACGCTGGTTGATCAACCCGGATTGGCAGCTAGGCAAGACACCTTGGGCTATGTCGTGCTTGATCTTCGTTTACGAAACGAGCGACCTAAAAGCGTTTACCCCGAATTGCTGGTCGATACCAAGTTTACGCAAAACCCCGATACACAGGCCTATAGCTACGCTTTCTTTAAGGGCCCTGATACGAGCGTTCATTCTTTAGGTCAAAAACTAAAGCACAAATTGCTGTATACGGGAGGTAGTTATAACTATGACCGGAAGTTCAACCTTGCCCTCTTAGATAATGCGGCTTTGTTTGAAAGTGGTTTGTCCAGCAATGGATATCAGCACATTGCCCAGCGAGGACAAAATGGCCGGATCGTTGTGGTATCGTCGGCCGAGTATCCGTTTCGAAATATATTTTCCAACTTCTCATTTTTGTATCTCCTTCTGGTTCTGTCGGTTATCGTCGTTATTCTGGGTTATGCCATTAATTATGGATTCTCTGAATTTAGCATTAACTATTCGACGCGCATTCAGATCCTGCTAAATGTCGCCTTTTTTCTGCCCCTCTTATTTGTCATTGTGATCATCGTCAATGTGATCAGTTCAAACTACATTGCGAACCAGGAAAGCACGTACATCAGCAATACACGCAACATTGCTGCTAATTTCCTGACGTATCTGGATGAGCACTTACACGCGCAAAAGCGTAGTAAAGCGTCAATGGAAGAGGAACTGAGCAAAATAGCCCGTGACGCCGATATTGACATCAACTTGTTTGATACCCAGGGACGATTATATACGTCTACGCGTCCTCTTATTTACGAGAGCGGCTACTTGTCCAAGTATATTAATCCGGAGGCTTACATTCACATTATTGAAGATAAAGAAAGTGAGCGGCTGTTGAACGAATCGCTGGGCACAAAGCAGTACCGAACGGCCTATGCAGGGATCAAGTCGTATGACGGACGCTTACTGGGCGTATTGAGTATTCCTTATTTTTATGCTCGCCCCGAACTCGACCGTCAGATTATTGAAGTAATTGCGTCGGCATTGAGCATCTTCACGGCGCTGTTTCTGTTCTTTTTGATTTTATCCTATTTTGCATCGCATGTGCTGACAAAGCCACTTCGGTTGCTGACGCAAAAGATTAGAAAAACCAATCTTGAACGCCCCAATGATCCGGTGCACTGGCAATCGGATGACGAGATTGGCCTGCTCATTCGGGAGTATAACCGGATGCTGGTCAAGCTTGAGGAAAGTAAACAGGCCTTGGCTCAAACCGAGAAACAATCGGCCTGGCGGGAAATGGCCAAGCAGGTAGCGCACGAAATCAAGAACCCACTAACGCCCATGAAACTGACACTTCAGCACTTGCAGCGGACATTTCCAGGCCCAAAGGAAGGAGCGGGAGGATCGGCTGACCCGGCCCGGCGTATTATTCTGCGAACGTTTGATTCCCTGCTCGACCAGATTGATAATCTCAGCGACATTGCCACCTCCTTTTCGGAGTTCGCGAAAATGCCCTTACCTAAACGGGAAATTTTCGAGGTAACAGGTGTTTTCAATAAAACTGCAGACCTGTATGCTGACGACAAACGCATTTCGCTCCGCCGGGAAATCACCAACGGTCCCGTTATGGCCATTGGCGACCGACAATTGATTGGTCGAATTCTGACCAATTTGCTTATTAACGCTATTCAATCAGTGCCACCGGGGCGTAAACCGGAGATTAACCTCAAACTGTACACAAATACTGACGCGGTACAAATCGAGATTCACGACAACGGAGCAGGCATACCCGAAGCGATTCGAAGTAAGGTGTTTTTGCCAAATTTCAGCACCAAACGGGGTGGATCGGGATTAGGTCTGGCTATTGCCAAGCGGGGTGTCGAACATGCCGGAGGCACCATCTGGTTTGAAACAACCGAAGACGAAGGCACATCCTTTTTCGTCTCGCTGCCGCTAGCTGGTGTTTTGGGACCCCTACTGGACGAAGCCGTTAATTATTGACCGTTTCCTTAAAAAGCGAATCACGATGGCAGGCATTAGAAGAAAGCCTAGTCAATTTTGACGTGCTTCCAGTTCTCTCCCGACCGTATGCGATTGAGTTGTGTGTGCGTGATGCCAAACTGTTTGGCAATCATTTTTAGCCGGTTCTTTTCGTTCAGTAACAGCTTCTTGATAATTCGAACCTTGCTCTCCGTAAGTTTATAGTTACGGGTTTGGCGGGGCAACTGACGGTTTTTGAGACTGGGGTTGTTTCGATTGTGTTCAATCATTTCTTCCTTCGTCACCCAGCGCAGATTCTGGTGGTAGTTATTCTGCTTGTCGTGGTCGAGGTGAATAACGAACGTCTGTTCAGGCTGCTCGCGTTTACTAAAATGCTCAGCTACCAGTTTATGCACATATCGGTTGAGTGTCTTCCCGCCCGAACGGATATTTAACGACCGATACCCCTGAATGACGGAGCCTTTAATGAATTTGCTGGTGGTCTGGCTGGTATTGGTACCAGCGCGGGTGGCCGATGCCGACTGAAAACTTCGCAACCGGCCATAATTTGAGACCTCGTAATGAGGTGGGTTCTCAATCCCCTCAAACACAATGACTACCCACTTCTCATTCCAGAAACTTTGGCTCTCCTTGGCGTTCATGAACAAAGCAAATTTTACGCGTAGCTGTTGACTAACTAGTGTTAAATAGCAGCCAGAATGAATAAACTAAACTAGTTGAAAACGCAAAATGGTTGACAGGCGCTTTATTTCAACCAGACTATTCTGGCTATCCGATGTTTTTTGTCGTTTACACAAGTAGTGACTGATTCTTAACAAGAATAAAGTCAAATGGTTACCTGATTTTTAGGTTAAATCGGTGAAATAAAGATTCTGGACGCACAATCTGTATGATTATCTGGTGTGGCAGAGCATTTATATTGACTGGATTCGAAACTGCTAAAGCACTGTTTTAGTTATGAATAGATCATAGTCAAATGGGTGGCTACCCACCAAGGTCATGAATACAAACGCAAAGAAGACAATAGTTGTCGGGGCAACAGAAAAAGCGGGCCGTTATGCTAATCTAGCCGCCTATAGTTTACTCCGCCATGGCCATGACATTGAATTGATCGGTCGGCAAGAGGGAAGTATCGAAGGTCACCCGATTCATACAGATCAGCCTCACTTTGACGATATTGAAACCGTAACTATGTATGTTGGGCCGCAAAATCAGCCACCCCTGTATGAGTACATCAAAAGCCTGAAGCCCAGGCGGGTTATCTTTAATCCTGGCTCCGAAAACCCTGAGTTTGAGCGCCAGCTAAAGGCTGAAGGCATTGAGCCAATTCAAGCGTGTACACTTGTTATGCTTTCTGTGGGGACATATTGATTGGGTGTATGATATAGGATGTATGATTTATGAACTTAGTTTACAACGCATACATCCTACATCATACCTATAAATCACCACTTAATCAAAGCGGATGCCCAGGTAAAGCCACTACCGAAGGCAGCCAGACAAACCAGGTCCCCAGTCCGTATGCGCCCTTGCTCGAACGCTTCGGTTAGGGCAATGGGAATGGAGGCTGCTGTAGTGTTACCATACTTTTGAATATTGTTGAACACCTTCTCGTCAGGCAGATTCATTTGTTGTTGTACATAGCCTGAAATACGGATATTGGCCTGATGGGGTACCAATAAAGCAAGATCTTCGGGCTGATAGCCATTGGCCATTAAGCTCTCATTGATGACTTCCATGAACCGGACAACGGCGTGTTTAAATACAGCGTTTCCATTCATCGTTACGTTGTACTGGCCTTCCGCCAGTGTTGCCTCCGTAATCCACTGCCCGTCTCGACTGCTGCCAGGGTCCCGGATATACAGGTCTTCAGCATAGCGGCCGTCGGCGTGGAGATGCGTCGATAAAACCCGGTGTTCGGGATCGGTTGTGGCCTGTAGGACAGCGGCACCAGCACCATCGCCAAAAATGACCGCAACCCCGCGGCCCTCGTTGCTCTTATTCAGCAAGGATGACTGGATTTCGGAACCAACGACCAGGATTGTTGTATACATCCCCGTTTTGATGAACTGGTCGGCAATGGACAGCGCATAGACGAAGCCGGAGCACTGGTTGCGGATGTCAATGACGCCAATACCCTCCAAGCCTAACTCACGCTGCATCAGAAAGGCCGATCCTGGGAAGTAATAGTCGGGGGTAATGGTCGCGTAAACAATGAGGTCAACCGCTGACGCTTCTAGTCCGGCCCGGTCGAGCGCCATACGCGACGCGGCCGTTGCCATACTGGCGTTGGTGTCTTTTCCGTACGTAAAATAACGCCTTTGTTTGATACCCGTCCGCTCCTGAATCCAGGCATCGGAGGTATCCATGTACTGAGTTAAAGCATCGTTCGTAACAACGTTGTCAGGAACGTAGAAACCTAACCCTTTTATAGTAGAATAAACTGAATTCATTCGATGAACAACATATAGTCCGTAAAAATAGCACTTTTTGCGGTGTAGCTTGACTTTACCAAAGGTGTGCTGGTTTCAACGGAAAGAAATATCGGTTAAGCCGTATGTAGCTCGAACGAATACTCCTCCATGATGAGGTTGGCGAGGAGTTGGCGGCAGGCTGCATCAACCGTTGCCCGGGCCTCTTCTTCGGTAGCCGCATCGACATCGAGACGGATGTGCTTGCCGATACGGACGTTGTCGATCGTATCCATATGGAGGTTATGAAGGCCCAGCTTAACGGCTTTCCCCTGAGGGTCCAGAATTTCCGAGCGGGTCATGATGTTAATTTCAGCGATGTATTTCATTGTAAAGAGTGAAAGAATGAAAGAGCGAAAGAATGAATGAAAGAGTGGCTATCTGCATTAATCCACTCTTTCATTCATTCTTTCGCTCTTTCGCAAAAAGTGAAACAAGAATGTAAAGCAGAATAATTAATGGAATAGCTGCAAAGTGCAAAAATAGCAACAGCAGAGCGGAAGCGATCAAAAAACTAAATTTTATCCGGTTTTCGGCCCAGCCAAACGATTTGAACTTGAGGGCAAAAAGAGGGACTTCGGAGACGAGCATGAACGAAAAGGCAATCATCATACCCATAGCGATGTCGTTTTTCCAGATGCCGTCATACTGTGGCTGATAGCGCTCCATAAGCGGAAATGCCGCCAGCAGCATGGCATTGGCCGGAACGGGTAGCCCAATAAATGATTCGGATTGGCGCGTGTCGATGTTGAAGTTAGCCAGCCGCAACGCAGACAAAACGGCAATTAAAAAAGCTCCGTATGAGATCGCGCCTAATCCCTGAAACCAGCATAATTGAAAAACGATCGTTGCGGGTAAGGCGCCAAACGTCACCACATCGGCCAGTGAATCCAGCTCTTTGCCAAACGGTCCGGATACCTTGACCATGCGAGCAACGAACCCGTCGCCAAAATCAAGAATAGCAGCCAGGCCAATTAACCAGGAAGCTGTATCCAGATGACCCCGAAGGGCCATAACCATGCCGATACAACCACACAGCAGATTGCCGCAGGTCATGGCGTTGGGAAGGTGTTTGAGTAGTGAAGCCAAGGATAAATGGTAAATGAGAGATGTAGCCTTACAAATGATATTTAGAGTAAAGAACGACTTACAATCGATCTTTACTCATCCGTCTACGATCATTTGACATAAGGATTGGTTCGTTTTTCCACGCCAATGGTGGTTGGCTCCATATGGCCGGGGTAAACAATGTAATCGTCAGGTAGGGTAAAGAACTCTGTCCGGATGCTGTTGATGAGATCCGCATGGTTGCAATAAGGTAAATCCGTGCGGCCTACGCTTGCTTTAAATAAGACATCTCCACCAATGACATATCGTTCAGCGTGATTAACAAAAGCGACATGACCTGGTGCATGACCTGGCACGAAGACGACATCTAAAACGGTGTTACCGAACCGAAATTGGTCCCCTTCTTTCAGATACGCATCGATTGTGGACGGCTCGAAGCCCCGCAGCCCATAAAGCACACAACGAGTCGGTACATCATTGAAAATAACCATATCGAGTTCGTGCAGGTAAGCCTTCACGCCGAACTTACGCTTTACGTAAGCTACCCCAAACACATGGTCGAGGTGGGCGTGGGTCAACAGTATATATTTGACCGTGAGCTTGTTGGATTCGATAAACCGTCCTAATGCTTCTTTCTCTGCCTGTTCGTAACAGCCCGGATCGATAATAACCGCTTCGCCCGTCGCATCATCGGCAATGACGTAGGTGTTTTCGTGAAAAGGAGAAAATTCGAAGAATTGAATCATATCGTAAATCGGTCGGGCGAATGTTTCCGTATACGGCCCATTGTCACATCCTATACCTGTACACTGTTTGCAGAAATGCCTACCCGGCTACTGTATACTTACAAAAGTAGAAACACTGTTGGTTTTTTACGTAAATCCGGCACTTGTGTTTTCCATTCCCGTATGGTCATGGTGCGGATGAATGCATCAGGTGCGGTTATGTTACAGGCGACACACAGGCGTGTGTTACCCTGGCAGTTTGCCAGTGTGTCAGCAAAAAGGGCGTCGTTGCGATAGGGCGTTTCCATAAAAATCTGGGTCTGTTGCCGTTGCTGAGCTTCTTTTTCGAGGAAACGCAGCGCCCGCGCCCGATCCTGCCGTTCGATGGGGAGGTAGCCATGAAAAACAAACGACTGACCGCTCATACCCGAAGCCATCAGGGCCAGTAAAATAGACGATGGGCCAACCAGCGGTTCTACCCGCCAACCAAGTGTATGCGCCATGCTGACCACCACCGAACCGGGGTCGGCCACGCCAGGACAGCCTGCTTCTGACATCACACCAGCATTTCGTTTCCGCTCCATCAACTCCTGAATTTGTCGACGGGTATCGGCCGGGGGCGTGTCTTTGTCAAGGTCGAAAAACGTTGTTTCGTCAATAACACGGCTGGTTTTCAAGCCACTGATGAAGCGTCGGCCCGAGCGGGCATTCTCGACAAAATAGGCGTCCGTTTTTTCAATTACTTCCCGAACGTAGAGGGGCAGCACTTTATCGGCCGTGTCGTCGGCGAGGAGAGTAGGGATCAGGTATAGAGTTGGCATTTTTTGTCAGGCTGGATTGTCAGCCTGGTCACGAAGTTAGCTGTTTATAAATGTCATCAATGAGTCAACAAACTCAACCGGCTTTTCAGCCTGCACCCAGTGGCCTGCCCCCTGAATGGTTTGGACTCGGGAATTCGGGAAGAATCGCTTGATTTCCGGAAGGTCTTCGTCTGTAATGTACGGCGACTCGCTCCCGCGAATAAACAGGGTCGGCGTGGGTACAATGACAGGATTGGTTAGCTGCTCGCCAATGCCATGCAACTCCCGTTCGATAACCGGAATGTTGATCCGCCAGTCAAATACGCCCTGTTCGTTACGGTACAGGTTCTTCAGCAAAAATTGCCGTACGGCCAGTATCGGTTCGTAAGCTTGTAAAACAGCATCGGCTTCGTTTCGGCCTTTGATGCCCAGCAGGTTGATGGCTTTCAGGCCACGAATGATTTCGGCATGGTGAATTGGGTAAAATTTAGGCGCAATATCCACCACGACGAGTTTCTCGAATGTGCCCGGATAAGACATGGCGTACTGCATGACGGTTTTGCCGCCCATGGAGTGGCCAACCAGCATGGGCTTGTCGAGGCTGTGATCGGTCAGGAATTCGCGCAGGTCGGCGGCCATGCTCTGGTAATCCTGGTCATCGGCTCGTGGCGACTGACCATGGTTGCGCTGATCGAGAAGAAAAACACGGTATCCTTTGGCGGCAATAGCCTTGCTGTTGGTCAGCCAGTTATCTGATGAACCAAAAAGGCCATGCAGAATAACAATAGCTGGCCCGGTTTCGCCCGTTTGGCGGAAAAATAATTTCATGAAGTTAAAGAGTGAAAGTGCGCAAGAGTATCAGAGAGAATGAGCGCAAGAGTGGCCATCGGCGTTAGCGCTCTTTTGCTCATTCTCTCTGGAACTCCTTAGTTTACATACACAACTTTTTCCCGAGGCTCGACGAGTTCGCCGAAGGCGTGCAGATCAAACCCATTTTCGCTGGCTACCCGCTCGAATTCCGTAGTGCTGCCGGGGTCAACGGCAATGAGCAACCCACCCGATGTTTGTGGATCGGCCAGAATGTATTTCTGCGTTTCGGTTAGTTCACTGATTTTATGGCCGTAGCTGTCCCAGTTCCGGACAGTGCCGCCAGGGAAGCTTTTCTGGGCCAGATACTCTTCAATCATCGGTAGCTTTGGGACATCCTCGAAGGTTAAAACCGCGCTCAACCCCGATCCTTCGGCCATTTCGGTGAGGTGCCCCAACAGACCAAAGCCCGTTACATCAGTCAAGGATTTAACATAGGGCAACTTGCCCAAAACGGCGCCAAAGCTATTGAGTTTAGCCATTTGTGTGGGCGCAATATCGGCATGTTCCGGCTTCAGAATGCCTTTCTTCTGGGCGGTTGTCAGGATGCCGACGCCAACTGGCTTGGTCAGGTATAGTTTACAGCCTTCCGTGGCGGTATTGTTTTGCTTCAGGTGATCGATCCGGACTTTACCCGTAACGGCCAGCCCGAAAATGGGTTCGGGGGAGTCGATGCTGTGTCCACCGGCCAGTGGAATACCGGCTTCCCGGCAAATAGCCCGGGACCCTTCCAGGACTTGCGCGGCTACCTCGGGTGGCAGTTTATCCAGCGGCCAGCCTAAAATGGCGATGGCCATAATGGGTTCACCTCCCATCGCATACACATCGCTAATGGCGTTGGCCGAGGCTATCCGTCCGAAATCGAAAGCGTCGTCAACAATGGGCATAAAAAAATCGGTGGTGCTGATAATGGCATCTCCATTGCCCATGTCCATCACGGCCGCATCGTCTCGGGAATTATTTCCCACGAGCAACCGGGGGTTGATCGATGAACTTGCTAAGTCAAGCGTTGAGCCGTTGGGACCACTCGTTTGCCCGTGCAGAATTCGGTCCAGAATTTTGGGTGAAATTTTACACCCACAGCTTGCTCCGTGGCTATACTGAGTCAACTTAATGGCAGTCGTTTCGATTGGCGTCATAACGGGACAAAACTAAGATAGAAATATGGGAGTAAGGCCAATAACCAGTTTTGTAAGTACACCGTCGCTACCTGAATGGTTCTCTTGTCTGCCCAAAGCTATCTAAGTGGTTGTGTGGACTTAACAATATAATAACAATAAATTATTGAATGTATCCTGCCTTAAATAGGCTTATTCGTGGATTTTCGCTTATATAGGTTCGTATGTTGGTACTTTTTGAAGAACTGTTATCTCATAGATCAAAAAAATAAAGCATATTTGTCTTTAAATTAATAACCTATTTGAGAAGGTAACATCTCATCGCGTACTAACTAAAAAAACACTTCTATGTCTAAAAAACTACTGCAATTTCGAGTAGCATTGATGCTGATCGGCAGTATTCTCTTGGCTGTGCTCGGTGGAAGCGTAGCCAAAGCCCAGGTAACAACTGCAGCTATTGACGGTCAGGTGACCGACGATAAAGGTGGTGCTTTGCCGGGTGCAACCGTAGTCGCTATCCACCAGCCGTCGGGTAGCCGCTATGGGACAACCACAAATGCATCGGGTCGCTATACGCTGCCAGGTGTGCGGGTAGGTGGTCCGTTCATTGTAACCGCCACGTTTGTTGGTTTTAAAGACCAGGTTGTCGAAGGGGTTTTCACCAACCTAGGTACGTCTTCGGATGTAAGCTTCAAAATGACGGATAACAGCACCCAGTTGTCGGAAGTAGTCGTTTCGGGCAACCAGAACGGTATCATCAGTTCGAACCGTACGGGTGCCGCCACCTCGTATGGCCGGGCAACGATCAACACAATTCCGACGATTGGCCGTACACTGACTGATATTACCAAGTACAATGCTTATGGGAATGGTCAATCGTTTGGTGGTCAAGACCCTCGTTTCAACAACATCACCATTGATGGAGCTGTATTTAATAACGGTTTCGGTTTGGGAAGCTCCGCCATCGCTGGTGGCCGGACAGGTACAACAGCTGTTTCGTTGGATGCCTTGGATGAAATTCAGTTGAACGTAGCGCCTTATGACGTTCGTCAGACTGGTTTCTCGGGTGCAGGCATCAACGCTGTAACGCGTTCAGGAACGAACGATTTTTCAGGTTCTGTTTATTATCTCTTCCAAAATAGCAGTTTGGCCGGTAAAAAGGCTGATGGCAGAGATTTAGCACCAGTAACTATCGACAAAAAGACTTCTGGCTTCCGATTAGGTGGACCGATCATTAAGAACAAGTTGTTCTTCTTTGTTAACGTAGAGCAATTTAAAAGCAGCGTACCGGCGCTGGATTTCGTGGCCGATCGTGGCACAGGAACCGCCGGTAACGTATCGCGTGTAACAGCGGCTGATCTGGAAGATCTTAGCGCCTTCATGAAAACGAATTTCAATCGTGATCTGGGTGCTATTGACAACTTCAATAATCAGGTAAAAAGTACGAAGGGGCTGATTCGTTTAGATTATAACATC
This sequence comes from Spirosoma radiotolerans, assembly GCF_000974425.1. Classification (NCBI taxonomy): domain Bacteria; kingdom Pseudomonadati; phylum Bacteroidota; class Cytophagia; order Cytophagales; family Cytophagaceae; genus Spirosoma; species Spirosoma radiotolerans. The sequence goes on along the minus strand of NZ_CP010429.1, from coordinate 4,177,734 downwards.
AACGACAACCATAAACTGTCGGTACGTTATTCTCACCACGACTCTAAATCAGATCAGGCGATTAGTAATAGTAGCAGTAGCAATACGGCCGGAAATGGCAACCGTACAGGCTACGCGTCTTCGGGTTATGCTGGTAACTTGGCGCTGTCTCCACAGAATACAGGCTATCAGATTGCCGATAATACCCGCTCAATAGCCGCCGAATTAAACTCTACATTTGGTGGGAAGTTTGCTAACAAACTGGTTGCTACCTACAACAAACAAATCGAAGACCGGACATATTTAACCGGTGTGTTTCCGACCATTGATATTCTGAAAGATGGAACGACGTACACCTCCATTGGTTTCGATCCGTTTACGCCAAATAACAAGCTGAATTACTCGACACTGAACGTTACTGACAACTTCAGCTATTTTGCGGGTAAGCACACGCTTACATTTGGTTTATCGTACGAGAAGTATACGTCGAATAACGTGTTCTTCCCGGCTTCAAACGGCGTGTATGTATACAACTCGATTGCTGATTTTAAAACGGCAGCTCTTGCTTCTATAAATAACCCAACAGCAACGACATCACCCGTTACGTTGAACCGCTACAACCTGCGTTACTCGCTGGTGCCAGGTGGTGCCGAGCCGTTGCAGACGTTGCACCGGACTACCTACAGTGCCTATGTGCAGGATGAATTCCAGATTAATCCGTCTTTCAAACTGACGGCTGGTGTTCGGGCTGATATTTTCGCCTACGATAACTCCACTGCCGAAGCCTTTAATAACCCAAGGGTAGCTGGACTTACTTATAAAGACGAAAATGGGGCTAATTACAAACTTAATACCGGCGCTTTCCCAAAAGCTCGTCTGCTGATTTCTCCCCGTGTTGGTTTCAACTGGGATGTGAAAGGAGATAGAATGACCCAGATTCGGGGCGGTAGCGGTCTATTCGTATCCCGTATTCCGGAAGTATTGGTGTCTAACCAGTTGGGTAATAATGGCGTAAATACGGGGGTTCTTAACTTCCAGAACACGACGGCTTATCCATTTGTAACTGATCCTAGTAAATTGCCTGCTGCCGTACAACCACCAACAAATACGAATGTTGAGAGTTTGACGGGATATGCTGTCAATGCAACCGATCCTAACTTAAAGTATCCTGTCGTCTGGAAAACCAACATCGCTATTGATCAGCGGTTACCCTGGGGCTTGGTTGGAACATTAGAGGTAATCTATAACAAGACGTTACAGGCACTGCGGTATATTGATGCTAACTTGAATGCACCTACCAGTCAGCTCACCGGCCCAGATACGCGGAGCCGCTATCCAGCGTCAGGTGTAACAGGAACGACAGCTATCAACACAGCTCGATACATCAACTACCCATATAATACAAATGCGTTTGTACTGAAAAATACAAACCAGGGTAGTTCCTATACGTTTACCGCTAAACTTGAAAAGCCTGCCAGCAATGGTTTCGGCGGTACGTTGGCCTATACGTATGGCCTGTCGAGGGATTTGATGTCGGTTGGTAGCACAGTTGTTGGTAACACACCTACCGTTGCTGGTCAGAACTACCTAACCTTGTCGTATGGCGACAATGACCTGCGTCACCGGATTATTGGTTACATTAATTACCGGATTAACTACGGCGGTAAATTTGGTGGGTCTACGACATTTACCCTTGGTGGTAGCTCTACCAGCGGGTACAAGCAATCGTACACCTATGGTAGTGATCTAAACGGCGATGGTCAGATCAATGACCTGATTTATGTGCCGAAGACAGCTTCCGAACTGACGTTCTCTGCGCTTACTGTAGGGACTGGAGCTGCAGCTGTAACTTATTCGCCGGAGCAGCAACAGGCTGCGTTCGATGCGTATATTAATGGAAACGATTATCTGAAAACCCGTCGGGGTCAGTACGCTGAACGGAATGGTGGATTTGCGCCCTGGTTAACTCGTTTTGATTTCTCGGCCATTCAGGAGTTTTATATCAAAACAGGTGCTAAAGGAACAAGACACAGCATCCAGTTCCGGGCTGACATCCTCAATGTCGGTAACCTGCTGAACAACAAATGGGGTGTAGGCTGGATTCCAACAACGGCTAACCCATTGGCTCTGGTAGGTGTAAGTGCTGCTGGTTTGCCAACGTACCGACTGGCTACGCAATCGTTGAATGGTCAAACCATCCTGCTGAAAGATTCATTTGTTAAGAGCATCACAATTGATAACGTTTGGCAGGCTCAGCTTGGCGTTCGTTATTCATTCTAATACAATTGTTTGAAAAATAAAAAATCCCCCGCACAACGACTGTGACGGGGGATTTTTTATTGAACGAAACCCCTCCTATGAAAACAACCTCTCTCTTTTTATTGGCTTTCCTGCTGGCCTATGCAGGAGTAGCGCAACCAATGAATCGGTTTCGGGATAGCCAGACGGTTGATGCGTTTTTTAAGTACAGAGCCGATCGTAAACGACCGCTCATTTTAGCGCACCGGGGTGGACCCGGATCAGCGGATACCGAAAACTCAATTACCACTTTTGATAAAACGGCAAAAGCGCTCCCGGATGTCATTATTGAAATGGACGTTCGCCTGACCCGCGACAGTAACTATGTGCTATTACACGATCCTACTCTGGATCGGGAGTCTGATGCAACAGGCTCTGTCGCTGACAAAACATTGACCGAACTAAAGGCTATTAAGCTCAAGACCCTGTCCGGCAAACTTACCGATCAGCCGATACCAACGTTTACGGACGTGCTCAAGTGGAACAGGAACCGGTATATGCTGGCTCTGGATGTAAAACCCGGTACGGATCCATTACTGGTGATGGCTGAAGTCGAAAAATATAAGGCTGTGCATTCGGTTTTTGTCATTTGCTATTCGATGGCAGAGGCTCAAAAGGTTCGGGATCGGTATCCGTCGCTTTGGCTGGCTGTTGGGGTGAATGATATGGCTGGGCTGGAACGGCTGGAAAAAAGCCCATTGGCATCGGGACGTTTAATTGCCCTGACGCCACAGAAACTTCAGCCGGTTTCTTTTTACGAAAGACTGCATAAGCTTGGCATCCTGGCATCTGTCGGTACCTATGGCACGGGCCAGCTGGATGAAAAACCACTGTCGGAAGCTACCATGGGTTACCGGGATTTAGTGAAACAGGGCGGTGATATCATCACAACGGATCGCCCGCTGGAGGTGTCCGGTTTATTCTAATCACCTGCTCAATATGCCACTCGTCCGACTACTCATATTTTGCATAAGGCTACTAATTCCAGCAACGGTACTATCGCAGCAACTGGGGGAACCGCTACCCGTCTGGCGACCTGGCCAGCTTGATATTCATCATATTAACACGGGGCAGGGCAATGCTACCCTTGTTGTATTTCCGGATGGGACCAGTTTGTTAATTGATGCGGGAGCAATCAACAAACTGGACTGGCGGACGAATAAGCCTCGGAACATTCCAGTTAAACCCAGCGCTGATCGTCAGGCCGGTGAGTGGATTGCCCGCTATGTACGTAATGCATTACGCTTTCAGGGCGAGCCCGTTATTGACTACGCGATTATCACCCACTTTCACGATGACCACATGGGGTCACCTTTGAATGTGACTAAGCAGAGCGAGGGGGGCTATGTACTGGCTGGTATTACAGAAGTTGGTGAATATATTCCGATTCGGAAGATGCTGGACCGTGGCTGGCCCAATTATGGGTATCCACGGTCATTGATGGCGGATTCGATGGTCGCTAATTATCGTCGGTTTCTGGCCTGGCAAATTCAGCACAAAGGACTGGTTGTGGAGCCATTCAAAGCCGGGAGAAATGACCAGGTTACGTTACGGAAACAGCCTGGAAAATACTCGGTCGAGGTCAGAAACGTAGCCGTCAATGGGGAAATATGGACGGGAGATAGCAACACGACACAAACACTTTTTCCCGATTTAACCACTTTAAAAGCAGCTGATTACCCGAACGAAAATATGTGCAGCATCGCACTTAAGATTCGTTACGGAGCCTTTGATTATTTTTCGGGTGGCGATATTCAGGGCGTACTTCAGTTTGGCGCGCCTGCCTGGCACGATGTAGAAACACCCCTTGCAAAAGTGGTTGGGCCAGTAGATGTTCAATCGGTCGATCATCATGGTTATGCCGATTCGCAGAACGGTTCGCTAGTGGCAAGCTTGCGTCCGCGTGTTTTTGTTATTCCGGCCTGGGCGTCTTCCCATCCCGGACGCGATGTGCTGGAACGGCTTTTTTCGGAGTCGGTATATTCAGGTCCTCGGGATGTATTTGCCACAAATCTGCTTGAAGATGCAAAAACCGCTATCGGAGATTGGTTACCGAAACTGAAAAGCCAATCGGGCCATGTGGTCATCCGGGTTGAACGGGGTGGAAAATCATACCGAGTACTGGTTTTAGAGGATTCAAATGAGTCGTATATGGTGAAGGCTGTGGAAGGTCCTTACCAGTCACACTAACATCAGGGCAAAATGGTCGTGCTGCCATTCTGTCGTTTCTGCTTTAACATATCCGTTCCGGCCTGATAGCCCTGAACGATCATTCGGCCAATGTCGTCGGAGGTAAACTTCATCAGGTTGAGGGAAAGTGGTTCGGTAGGTCGTATAATTGTCAGGTTCAGGTCCCGGCCATTGAGGTGTTCCCGATTGGCAAACCGTTCGGCCCAGGCAATGTCGTTGTTGACCAACTGATTGACGGTAATATCTTTCACCCGGTCCATCAGGTTTAACAGATTCCGGTAATTGAACTTCTCATTATAGATCTTTTTGGCATGGCAGGCTACACAGGCAACGTCAGTGGCACCATCCTCAATGGCCACCCGGAGAGGGGCCACTTCACGAAGGCCGCCATCCAGAAAAGCACGCCGATGATCGCCCCCAATTTGTACAGCAGGCATCAAAAAGGGCAATGAACTACTGGCATACACAAAGTCCAGAAAGTTAGGATCATTGGCATCGGCATAGAGCATGTCGCCCTGGATAATATCGACGGCGCCCACTTTTATTTTTACCGGGCCCGTCTTGATCGCTTCCAGATCGACGTGATTGCGAATCAAATTCTGGATAGGCGAGTTATCCAGTAAACCATCAAAACGGCTCATGATGGTGTTGTAGCCCATCCGAAAACGTGACCGAATGACGGCGACATCGGCCGGTTTGGTGATGTTGCGAATCCAGAATTCAATCAAATATTTGCCCACTTTTACCCAGTCGACCTGACCTGTTGCGGTATGCTGCCGGGCGGCTTCATTGGCGATAAACGTCGCATTGAGGCTCCCAACCGAAATGCCGTAGAGTTGATCGGGGACGAACCCGGATTCGAACAAAGCCATAACTGCTCCTACCTGAAAGGCCCCTTTTAATGATCCTCCACCTAATACCAGGGCCCGTTGCGGGACAACCGTAGGTCCTGATATGGCTGCTTCGTGGGGAAGGGGCGGTGTTGGATTGTCAATCATAGAGCGGTATAAGGGGTTATGTTCGCAACAAACATGGGCGGAAAGTTGATGCTTTTCATGTAATAAACAAAACGGGTTAAGGTATTAACAATTACCAACAGGAGATATGGTTTTCTAAACGGCTTTTTCGGCATCTGGTCTTTCCTTACTATACTTGCTGAAAAAACAGGCATCAGCGCCATTTATTCCGCTAACTGGATGTTCGTACTGCTTCGTTGATTAGTTGGTAACTATCCTGTATTGAATGCTGTTACCTGAATGCCGCTCACTCATAACTGAACTAATGCCTCTTACCGTCGCCGATATACAAGCCCCAATTGCTGCTGAAATGGAATTATTTGAGCAGAAATTTAAGGGGCAAATGAAAAGCGATGTTATGCTGCTGGACCAAATCATGAATTATATCGTGAAGCGGAAAGGCAAGCAGTTGCGTCCAATGTTTGTCTTTTTAATGGCGGGCGTTTGTGGCCCTATTTCGGAAGCTACCTATCGTGGTGCCTCATTGATTGAATTGCTGCACACAGCCACGCTTGTTCACGACGATGTGGTCGATGAATCCAATTACCGGCGCGGATTTTTTTCCATCAACGCCCTTTGGAAAAATAAAGTGGCGGTACTGGTTGGCGATTACTTGCTTTCCCGTGGCTTGTTACTTTCTGTGGATAATAACGATTTCGACTTGCTCCGGATTGTCTCAACTGCCGTCCGGGAATTGAGCGAAGGAGAATTGCTGCAGCTCTATAAAGCCCGCCGGTTAGATATCACCGAAGATATTTATTACGAGATTATCCGTCAGAAAACGGCTTCGCTTATTGCAGCCTGCTGTGCTGTCGGGGCACGTTCGGTTGGGGCCGATAAGGAACTCGTCGATCAGGCACATAATTTCGGCGAAAAAGTAGGGATTGCTTTTCAGATCAAGGACGACCTGTTCGACTATGGGACAGCCGAGGTAGGAAAGCCGCTGGGGATTGACATCAAAGAGAAGAAAATGACGCTTCCACTGATCTACGCGCTCAACAAGAGCAGTTTTCTGGAAAAGCGCCGGATCATCAACATCATCAAGAACGAAAGCGAAAAGCCCAAAAAAGTGAATGAGGTAATTGCCTTCGTCAAAAACTCAGGCGGTATCGAGTACGCCACTGAGGCTATGAACCGCTACGTTGCCGAAGCGCAGGCACTGTTGAATGCGTTTCCTGACTCGCCTTACCGGCAGTCACTGCACCAGCTCGTGCAATACACCATTGACCGAAGCAAGTAAACGAATGTTGAATATTTTTTGTAAATCATTCGTCATTCGTTATTCGTTTACTCGTTTTCTCTCCAAACAGTCGGTGAAAATCTGGGCTTTCGGTCTGCATCCACTTGTCCCAGAACGTGAAATACAGGCCGTAGTTGAATCGAAACTGCGTATGATGAAGGCTGTGGTGTGTGGCGCCAATGAGCCAGCGCCCGAGCCAATGCCGATTAAAGTCATGGGGATAAACTTCGGTGTTCAGGTGATTAATCGCGCTCGACAGGGTCATAATCATTAAAATCAGGCCTACGGCGGTAATATGCAAAGGCAATACAAACGTTAGAGCGGGAATGATGATAGCCTGCAGCGTACTCTCGATCGGGTGAAACGAAAAGGCTGTCCAGGGTGAGGTTGTAATACTGTCATGGTGGGTTTTATGAACCCAACGGTACACCCCCGGACGGTGCATCCAGCGATGAAGCCAATAATAATAGGTTTCATGGATGAACAACACGATAATGATGCTAGCCGGATACCAAAGTAAAGGATAGCTGTTGATATCCGTATAAATGGCGGTATAGCCATTCTGGTAGGCCAGAATAACGGCAACGGCAATGCCTGTAAATATTAGGGATGTAATGGCTGACCAACCAATTTCCCGCCAGTCCTGCCCAGCTTTTCTCGGACGTGTTTGTACGGCCCGGTGGGCAAACTGATCTTTCAGGGATACCTTGAATAACCACCAGAAAGCCAGCGAAAATAACACGTATCGCCCAAAAACGGCGACAAAGAAAAGTAAGGCTGTTAGCCCAAACGTAGCTGGACTATTAATGACAATCATAGAAAATGACGAAGTGATGTGCTGGTTAGTCAACCAAATCAGCACAACAATGTTGGAAAAACAGCCCCTTTACGACCAATAGTAATCAGAATGGTTTCTGTCTCTGTCAAAATGACTTTACAAACGCTTCATTTAGTTAGTTCGCTGACCCCATTGATTTGTTCGTACATTTGCCATAAGTCCTCAATCATACAACAGAAACCGGCTTTATGCGCCTAATTTTTTCAATTCTGGTGGTGTCTACAATTACCACGGCATCCTTCGCTCAACTCAAAAAAACAGCAGGCACAACGGCTAAAGTGAGTGCAGCCGCTCAAACGTTGGCCAGACCTAAACTAGTTGTTGGCATTGTCGTCGACCAGATGCGGTACGACTATCTGTATCGGTATTACGACAAATTTAGCACGGGTGGATTTCGGCGTATGATGGATGGCGGTTTCAACGCCCGCAACAATCATTATCATTACGCAGCAACGTATACGGGCCCTGGTCATGCGGCTATTTATACGGGCTCGGCTCCGGCGCTAAACGGCATCGTCGGGAATGATTTCTACGAACGAAACATCGGTCGGTTAATGTATTGCGCCGAGGATACAACGGTTAATACGGTTGGCAATACTGGTGTCGCCGGCAAAATGTCTCCCAGGAATCTACTCGTGACCACTATTGGCGACCAGCTTAAGCTAGCAACCGACGGACGCGCCAAGGTTATCGGGATTGCGCTGAAAGACAGAGGAGCCATTTTACCCGCCGGGCACGCAGCCAATGCTGCTTATTGGTTCGATTCGAAAGATGGGAACTTCATTAGCAGCACATTTTATCAAAATGAACTGCCAAAATGGGTGCAGGAGTTTAATGCCCGCAAGTTGCCCGATCAGTTCATAAGTCAGAAATGGGAGACCTCCCTGCCGATGAATAAGTACACCGAAAGTACAGGTGATGATGAGCCTTATGAAACGGTGCTCGCCGGAGAAACCAAATCTGTTTTCCCGCATACATTCGCTATTCAGGCGGGTGGCAGTAAGTATGAGCCATTGCGCACGAGTCCTTATGGTGATCAGATTACAAAAGAGTTTGCGCTGGCTGCCCTGAAAAATGAACAACTCGGGCAACGGGGTGTAACCGATATGCTCTGCGTAAGTTTTTCGTCTCCCGATTACATTGGGCACGCCTTTGGTACACACGCCATTGAAACCGAAGATCAGTACATTCGGCTGGACCAGCAACTAGCTGAGTTTCTTAATCAGTTGGATGCTACCGTGGGTAAAGGCCAATGGGTGGCTTTTTTATCGGCCGACCACGGCGTTGTCGATGCACCCGGTTTTCTACAGCAGAACCGGATCCCAGCGGGGGTTCGTGGCTACGGTGAAATTGGTGAAGCGGTTAAATCTACCCTCGAAAAAGCCTATGGGCCAGGGCAATGGATGCTGTCGTATTTCAACCAGCAGGTTTATCTTAACCATGCGTTGATGACAGAAAAGAAAATTGCTATGCAGGATGTGTATGAGCTGCTTCGGACCGTGTTGCTTAAACAAAAAGCGGTGGTGAATGTCGTGAATTTACATAACCTGGGTGCCGAAGCCCTGCCGACTCTGCAGGAGAACCTATTTCGGAACGTGTACCACCCTAACCGCAGTGGCGATTTCTACGTACTTCAACAGCCCGGATGGCTCGAAGGCCGCAACAAAGGCACAACCCATGGCACAACATATGCTTACGACACCCACGTGCCGTTTTTGCTCTATGGCTGGGGCATTAAGCCGGGCCAAACGCTTCGCCGAACCCATGTTCACGACATAGCACCTACGATTACAGCACTGCTGGGCCTGTTAGAACCCAGTGGCTGCATTGGCAATCCGGTCGAGGAAGCGATTAAATAATGTAGGTAGATGTAGGATGTATGTTTCTCCAGCTACATCATATATCCTACATCATACATCAAAAAGAAAACTTATTTCCTTAAACCCAAAATACCTCACCTTTCCATCGACGCTTATCGCTAGCCGCCCGGTGGAATCTATACCGCAAATGGTGCCCCTGAAATAGTGGCCTTCGCTTTCAAAGCTATGCTCTTCCTGGTAGCGATATAAAATCTGTAAATAGTTTGTCTTAAGCGTATTACGCTGCCCGGAGCGTAGTTGTAGGTATCGTTGTTCCAGCGTCTCGCAAAGACGGCTAAGCAGCCCCGGTAAATCGTAAGCATTCGGGATGGGAGCCTGACATTGTAGCGATGTGGCCGTTGCATAGCCAAATTCCGTTTGGTTCACGTTCAACCCAATACCCACGACCGACCAGGCGATGTTATAGCCGTGCAACGTGTTTTCAATCAAAATACCGCCCAGTTTTTGGTCGTCAACATAAACGTCATTGGGCCACTTTATGCGTAATGAATGGCCAATTAGCGGTTGCAGGGTGTCGTAAATACCCAAAGAAATGGCCATGTTAAGCCAGAATTGATCTGTGGCCATCAAAAAGGAGGGACTCAGAATAAGCGAAAATGTTAGGTTTTCACTGGGCTTTGCTTCCCACTGATTGCCACGTTGTCCTCGGCCCGCCGTTTGATGATCGGTAATGACAACTAGTCCTTCATTCGGGGTCGATTGGGCAATCAAAGTAGCCGCTTCATCGTTAGTTGACTGACAGCTTGGCAGATATTGGATTATTTGTCCAATAAAAAGCGTTTTGGGATAGATTTTGTACAAAGTATTGTTTAGTTTAGTAGTAGAGAGTTGATGAATGGTACTGCGGGCTTCTAAACACCCATAGGCAACGTACCCGCTGATCAGCTTATCGTGCAATGTTAAACCGAAAGCATGAGAATTAACAAAAACAGTGAGTTTACCGCTGAGCAGATACGTGATTTCGCTGTTCGGGGAATGCAGGAGAAAAAAGGACAGGATATTGTCGTAATGGACCTGCGAAAAGTTAAGAATGCAATTTGCGATTATTTCGTTCTTTGCTCGGGTACCTCCGACACACAGATTGATGCTATATCGACTTCCGTTGAGGAAGAAGTATATAAAGCCAGTAAGCAAGATCCCTGGCACAAGGAAGGAAAATTGAACCGGGAGTGGATTCTGCTTGATTACGTCGATGTTGTTGTTCACGTTTTCAAGAAAGATCGTCGCTCGTTCTATGATCTCGAACAGCTGTGGGGCGATGCCGAAATTCACGTCATTGAGGACAATGATTTGGCCGTAGCATCTTAAATTAAGATAGGAAGCAATTGGAGGGTAAGCTGTTGGTTTTTAGTAGCTTAAAACATAATTGATGCCCATCTGCTTTTAAATGGAGTTATCGTATAATAGGCCCATTTTGGGCCGCTTGTGGGGCTGACAGACCGTTTGTCCTAACCATTTCGCAGTAGAAACAATCATTCGCGAAACGGTGTTACCCTTGAAATCCGTTAGTACAACCTGAGGAAATGGCAGAAAATAATAAAAATCCGTTAGTACCCCGTGGTGGGCCACGTAAGCCCAACTTTCAGGGCTGGATTGTTGCATTGCTGATTGCCGCCATTCTTGGCATTACATTCTTTAATAGAAGCTCAGCGACCCGCGACATTACGCAAAAGCGATTTGAGCGAATGGTGAAAGATCATGAGGTTGCTGAAGCCATTGTTGTCAATGACAAAATAGCTGAAGTGACCCTGACGCAACAGGCCGCGCAAAGTCCTAAATACCGCAACCTCTTTGCCGAAAAACCATATTTCGGTAACAACCAGGGGCCACACTTTCAGTTTCAGATTGCATCCGGCGAAACGTTCAAAAAAGATTTGGACCAGTTGCAGCAGGGCATGCCTGACAATGAAAAAATAGACTTAAAGTTTGAAACACGAAGCGACTTCGGCAGTATCATCAGCACATGGGGTTTCCTAATCGTCATGATTCTGGCGATGTACTTCCTGCTCGGACGTATGTCGGGCGCGGGTGGTCCGGGTGGTCAGATCTTTAATATCGGAAAATCGAAAGCCGCCTTGTTTGATGCCGACAACAAAGTGAAAATCACTTTCAATGATGTTGCCGGGCTGGATGAAGCAAAGGAAGAAATCAAAGAGATTGTTGATTACCTGAAAAACCCGACCAAGTTCACCAAACTTGGTGCGAAAATTCCGAAGGGAGCTCTCTTAATTGGCCCTCCGGGTACAGGTAAAACCCTGCTGGCTAAAGCTGTTGCTGGTGAAGCAGGCGTTCCTTTCTTCTCTTTATCAGGATCGGATTTCGTAGAAATGTTTGTTGGGGTAGGTGCCGCTCGGGTACGTGACTTGTTCAAACAGGCGAAAGAGAAAGCTCCTTGCATCATTTTTATTGATGAAATTGACGCGGTTGGTCGGTCACGGGGCCGTGGCTCCATGCCAGGTGCCAACGACGAACGTGAGAATACGCTGAACTCCCTGCTGGTAGAAATGGATGGGTTTGCAACCGATTCGGGTATCATTATCCTGGCTGCCACCAACCGTCCTGATGTATTGGATCCAGCTTTGCAGCGTCCGGGCCGCTTCGATCGGCAGATTAGTATCGATAAGCCAGACATTATTGGCCGGGAAGCCATTTTCCGGGTTCACCTGAAGCCTATCAAATTGTCGGCTGATGTTGATCCGAAGGAGTTGGCTGCACAAACGCCGGGTTTTGCTGGTGCAGAGATTGCCAACGTTTGTAACGAAGCTGCCCTGATTGCAGCCCGTAGCGATAAAGAAGCTGTTGATATGAAAGATTTCCAGGATGCGATGGATCGTGTCATTGGCGGTCTGGAAAAGAAAAACAAAATTATTTCGCCAGAGGAGAAAGAGATTGTTGCGTACCACGAAGCGGGTCATGCCGTGGCTGGCTGGTACCTCGAACATGCCGATCCCCTCGTGAAAGTAACCATCGTACCACGTGGTGTAGCTGCCCTTGGATATGCCCAGTATCTTCCCCGCGAGCAGTATCTGTACCGCACCGAACAACTCATGGACGAAATGTGCATGGCGTTGGGTGGCCGGGCAGCTGAGGATCTCATCTTTGGCAAAGTATCGACGGGTGCCCTGAGCGATCTGGAGCGCATTACCAAGTTGGCATACAGCATGGTGACCATGTACGGTATGAACGATAAAATCGGGAATGTCTCGTTCTATGATTCGAAACAATCGGACTATAGTTTCAATAAGCCTTACTCAGAAGAGACGGCCAAACACATTGATGATGAAGTTCGGAAGATTGTTAGCCTGGCATACGATCGGACAAAAGGTTTGCTGAGCGACCATAAAGATGCACTGGAAATTTTGGCCAAAGAGTTGCTTGAGAAAGAGATCTTATACCAAAATGACCTGGTCCGTCTGATCGGCAAGCGCCCTTTCGAACGGGAAACCGTTTACCAGGCTTATAAGAATAAAGGTGTAGCCGAAGAGGTTAAGGAAGACATTGGTTTGGATTCCAAACCCGCTGAAACGGAACCAGAATCGTTACCGATATAAATTGACTGGATAAAAAAGGGGCTCTCGATCGAGAGCCCCTTTTTTATGTTATTTTTTACCCAACTCAATTACCTGCATATCGAGAATCTTACCTGCATCAAGCGAAAACCGGATAACCGTTCGTATCTTATGAAAGCCGGTCTTACCAGCAGCGCCGGGATTGATGAACAACAGATTGTTTATCGTAGGGTCTCGCACGACTTTGAGAATGTGTGAGTGACCACAAACAAATAAGTCCGGCGGGTTGGCTTTCAACGCTGGTCGTGTCGTTGGGTTATAGTTGGGTGGCGTACCACCAATATGCGTCATCCAAATATCCAGACCTTCGAGGGTAAAGCGCTGGTTTATGGGCAAGTCGTTTGATTCTTTATCAATATTACCACTCACAATGCGTAAGGGTCGGAACGTTCGTAATTGTTCGGCGACCGTCAGATGGCCAACATCACCCGCGTGCCAAATCTCGTTACAAGCGTCAAAATGAACAAAAATCTGCGGGTCGAGATAACTGTGGGTATCTGACAAAAGGCCTATTCGCGTCATGCTATGGAATGCGTCTTATAAAGCAAGGATCAACTCTTTCATCTCGCTTCGAATCTTCTTCTTGTCGATTTTCCCGACGCTTGTCTTCGGAATTTCAGATACAAATAAAATTCGGTCGGGCACATACCATTTGTGTAACTCACCCCGATCCACTTTTGCCTTCAAGTCGGCTTTTATGCCTTCGGCCGTTAAGGAATAACCTGGTTTCTGGATGATGAGCGCATGTGGACGTTCGCCCCAGCGGTCGTCGGGAAGGCCAATAACGGCGGACTCAGCTACCCCGTCGACCTGTGACAAAACATCTTCCATATCCAGCGAAGATACCCATTCACCCCCGGTTTTGATAACGTCTTTGGTACGGTCAGAAATCATAACCCAATAGTCCGCCGTAATGCTGGCCACATCACCCGTGTGAAGCCAGCCACCTTTCCAAAGGTCGGCACCGCGCTCGGGATCTTCGTAATAACCCTGAGTAAGCCAGGGGCCACGCGCCACAATTTCGCCAAGCGAATGGCCATCGTGAGGCACAAAGTTTCCGTTGTCGTCCATCAAACGCATCTCAACAAAAGGCGAAATACGCCCGGCGCGGGTTCGAAGCTCAATTTGCTCTTCAGCCGACAATTCTTTCTCCTGCTCATTTAAGTAGCCAATAGCCATTACGGGAGCTGTTTCGGACATGCCGTAGCCTGACATAACGGTAATTCCCAGATTCATTGCGGCATTCGCCAGTCCTTTTGTCAGTGCCGAACCACCAATCATTACTTTCCAGCGGCTGAGATTGGCCCGGAAATTTGGGGCCGCTGGACTGCTGACAAGCATGTTCAGAATGGTTGGAACACAATGAGACAAAGTAACCCCTTCTTTAACAAGTAGTTTAAGGAGTAGCTCGGGCTCATAGCGGCCTGGGTACACCTGCTTGGCCGACATCATGGTGGCCAGAAAAGGGAAGCCCCAGGCATGGACATGGAACATGGGCGTAATGGGCATATACACGTCAGTAGAGCCCTTGAACGGCATGGCTTCGTAACCGATGATGTAGGTCAGCAAGCCCATTGTATGCATGAACAACTGTCGGTGGGAGAAGTAAACACCCTTCGGATTGCCTGTTGTACCCGTCGTATAAAAGGACGTAGCCCAGGTATTTTCATCAAAATCCGGAAACTCATACTGATTCGAAGCGCCCTTCAACAGGGCTTCGTATTCGCCCGAAAAACCAGTTGGTATCTCGCTAAGCGGGGTTGTTTCGGCACCATTGCTATAAACGTTGTCACTCAGGACGATAAACGTTTCAACTGTTGTTAACTGGTCTTTTATAGCTGCCAGAATGGGCAGGAAATCCTCGTGAATCAGGACAAGCTTATCCTTAGCGTGATTCATGGTGTATAAAATCTGCGCGGGCGATAACCGAACGTTGACGGTGTGAAGAATGGCTCCCAAGCTCGTAACACCAAAAAAACATTCGAGGTATCGATGGCTATCCCAGTCAAATACAGCAACCATATCACCCGGTTGGATGTCCAGCTCCGTCAGCACATTCGCCAATTGCCGAACACGTTGGTTGAACTGGACATAGTTTATTCGAAATAAGTCCCGATAAACAATCTCGCGTTGAGGTTCATATTTGAGCGACTGCGCCAGCATCGTTTTAATCAGCATGGGGGGCTCATGCGCTTCTGCAGTGCGTGGAATTAGTTTTGTCTGAATCATAAGTAGTTAACGGTGTTTGCTCGAAAAATGATAATTCGAAGGTATAATTGAATAATGGAAAGAAAAAACAGGCGATAATAAAATAAGCCCGGCCACCAATTACTTGATGACCGGGCTTATTGTCGTTGATTCTATCTGTATGCAAATCGACCGTTTGACGCGGCAGCAGGACTACAGAAGTAAACCGGCAATTGTGGCTGACATATAGCTCGCCAAGGTTCCACAAATCAGTGCTTTGAAACCGATTCGAGCCAAATCGCTGCGTCGTTTGGGGGCCAGCTCGCCAATTCCGCCTACCTGAATGGCAATAGAGCTGAAATTGGCAAAGCCGCATAAGGCAAAGCTGACAATTGCGATTGTTTTGGGATCGAGCGTGTTTTTGATTTTTACCAGATCCAGGTATGCCACAAATTCGTTGACCACCATTTTGGTCCCCATCAGCGCCCCGGCGGCTTCAATATCTTTGCCCGGTACGCCCATGGCCCACGCAAACAACGAGAAGAGTTTACCTAGCAGATAATTAAGGCTCAGGTAGTCGATGCTGAAAATGTAATAGCCCAGCCGGAACATAATGCTATCGATCAAGGCGATGAGCGCGATAAAGCCGATCAGCATGGCAATGACATTGAAGCCTACTTTGAGGCCCTCGCTGGCTCCCGCTGCAATGGCATCGAGCAGGTTGGCATAGATTTTCTTGATCTCTACTTTAACCGTCCCCTGCGTTTCCGAAACCTGCGTTTCGGGCATAACAATTTTGCTGATAACCAGCGCACCCGGCGCAGCCATGATGCTGGCGGCTAACAGGTAGGGAGCCGGAACGCCAAGCGAGATGTAGACCGCCAGAACGCCACCCGCGATACAGGCAAACGAGCCGGTCATACTGGCCAGCAGTTCGGAGTTCGTCATGCCGTTCAGGTAAGGCTTGATCATGATCTGTGCTTCAACCTGCCCCACAAAGGTACTGGCTACGTTGGAAAGCGCTTCGGCACCGCTTACGCCCATAAGCCACTTCATGGCCTTCGCCATAACAGCTACCACCCGTTGCATGATGCCCAGATGATAGAAGATATTGACCAGTACCGCTACGAAAATAATGGTTGGAATAACTTTAAAGAAGAAAATGAAACTATTCTGAGGACCAAAAGCCTTTGACAGTTCATCGGGTCTTACCAGGGATGAAAACACAAATTCAGCGCCTTTATTGGCTTTTTGTAAAAGCCGGTCAACATAATAGCCAAGTCCCTGAAAGATGTTTCGGCCAATATCTGTTTTCAAAACAAAGACTGCCAGACTAAACTGAAGAAGAAGCCCAACACCGACGGTACGATAGTTGATTGCTTTTCGGTTATCAGAAAGGGCATAAGCAATACCCAAAATTAAAACAATGCCTATCAGGCCAGTAAAACGCTCCATTCAGTAAAGATACAATTGCAGTTAGGTTGGCGAATATACAAAAAGAAGGGATGGAACACGTCCCTAAAAAATCACCCCAAACGAAAACCGTCTGATTTAACAAAGAATATTCGTTAAATCAGACGGTTAGCCTGTTCTTAAATTTGTTTAGAGGATACTTTTCAAGTCAAGTTCAAATCCTGGTAATACCCTTTCGCCGGAAAGCAGACCAAGTCCAGCAACTTCCTGAGTTGCCTGATTAGACCGGTAAATATAGGTTACCTGATTCGAAACATCGATTAACCAACCTAATTGGCAACCGTTAGCCATCCAGTCATCCATTTTCTCGAAGCAGTCTTTCAGGCGGTCAGACTGGGAGCGTAATTCGAGAACAAAATCAGGGCATAACGGTAGAATCTTGCGACGCTGTTCAGCGGTAAGTGTATCCCAGCGGCTTTGTTTAATGGCAGAAACATCGGGTGACATGATCGACGTATCAGGCAGGCGAAAGGCCGTCGACGAATCGAAAAACTTTCCGAATTGGGACTGCCAGTTCCAAACAGCAAACCGAGCTGCTAATTCAAAATTGGTATTACCGGTTTCTCCACTTGTGTTGGCCATTAGTACAATATCACCATTCTTCCGGCGCTCAAATTTCAGGTCCGGATTATCCTGACAAAAACGAGTGAACTCGTCATCGTTCATTCTTAAATCTTCCGGTAAATGCACCCGTATTGATTCCATATTGTACAAATGTAACTAAGATTTTGGCTAAGTAATCAAATGGATTAGATTGGTTGCTTAGGCAAAATCTTAGTTTGAAACAAGTTACTACGATCGGAACGACTAAATGTTCGCAATGGCCCGTTCGGCACCTTCCTGATATTCCTCTTCAATCTGAGCTACATCAGCCGGTTTAATCTCAGGATCAAACAGCCGGGCTTCCATGGCTTCTTTTTCCGTTACTTCAAAGAAACGCTGATGCATATTGAACGGTTCGGCACCTTCGGATACTTCACATTTCTTAAAATCGCCATCTTCCTTCAGCTCATACGCATTGACATTGTCGCGCAGGTTCTCTTTTAGAATAAGGATGGCCTGTTGCTTGACTCGTTTATCGGCTAGAATGAATAACGACTCAATACGTCGGTCAAAGCTTCGTACCATCACATCGGCGCTACCGCCATATACTTTCGGATCGCCGTTGTTGTGAAAATAGTAGATGCGCGTGTGCTCCAGAAAATCACCTACGATGGAGCGAACTGTTATATTTTCACTCAAACCAGCCCGGTGAGGTCGCAGGCAGCAGATGCTGCGGACGATCAGCCGGATGGGTACACCCGCCTGCGATGCCTTGTACAACTCATCGATTACCTGCTTGTCTTCTAGGGAGTTGACTTTTATACAAATGCCGCTTAATAAACCCCGCTGCGCATTATCCGCTTCGATCCGGATCAGTCGAAGCAACTGTTCACGCATGTCGCGCGGGGCCGTAATCAGGTATTGGTATTGATTGGGTACTGAATGACCCGTGATGACATTGAAAAACTCCGAAATATCATGAGTGTACGTCTCATTCGTTGTCAGCAAGCCGATATCGGTGTACAATTTCGACGTATCTTCATTGTAGTTGCCGGTGGCCATGTGGGCATAGCGGACAACGCGGCTCCCTTCATTTCGAACGACCAGAAGTAGCTTGGTATGGGTTTTGAACCGGCTGATGCCGTAAATAACGAAGCAGCCCGCTTTCTGCAAGCGTTGCGCTTCCCGAATATTATTCTCCTCGTCAAAACGAGCTTTCACTTCAAAAAGAACCGATACGTGCTTACCATTTTCGGCCGCTTTTAATAAAGCCTCCGTAATGCGGGACCGTTTGGCCAGCCGGTAAACGGTAATTTTGATGGCCAATACGTTCGGGTCTTCAGCCGCTTGTTCGAGCAGTTGAAGCACCGGTTCAAAATTATTGTAAGGATGGTGAAGCAGCAGATCGCGCTGTTTGATCAGCTCAAATATGTCGTCGGTTTTATCACGCCCCAATCCCAGCGGAGGTACGGGTGCATGCGGAACGGGCATCCCATCCTTAAACTCTGGATTACCAATGATTTGCCATAAAGACGAAAAATCGAGCAGTGTATGGGATTCGAAAATGTTTAAGTCATCAATTTCCCACCGCTTTTTGAGCAGATTCAACATCCAGGGTGATCCTACCGAAGACTGGCTATCGGTCCCGCTGCCTTTGGTTTCAATTTCAACCCGAGTCACACGGCCCAGGCGACGATTTTTGATCTTCTGCCGAACTTCGTCAATGAAATCGACTTCATCATCGTCGTTCTCATCGAGCGTAAAATCGCCATTCCGCGTGATGCGAAACAGATTTACCGATTGAATTTCGACGTTTCTATACAGTTTTTTGATATTCTGCCGAACAATCTCTTCAATCGGGATGAAGACGATGGTATCCTCGCGCTCGAACGAAATAAATCGGGGCAGGTTAGCTGGGATCTGGACAAAAGACAACCGTTGGCGGTCATCTTCATCTTCGGCCCGCAGGCTTTTTACTTCCGCTTCATCGGGATTTTGCGTAACGACACCAAAAATGAGGACTTTAGCCAACAGGACCGGGAAGGTATGCGTGTAGTCATACAACATGGGAGTCAACGTTGGATAGATGGCCCGGTCGAAGTAATTTGTCGCTTCTTCCTGCTCTTCAGGCGCCATACTGGCGTATGTAACAAGTTGCAGCCCGTTTTCGGCAAAAAGGGGTAACAATTGTTCCGAGAAGACAGCCTGTTGCTCCTGAAAAAACTGATGGGCTGTCGTGTAGAGGGCTTTCCGGAAAGGTACTTCACGCAATCCCGAGTAGTCGACCCGTTGCTTATGATAGTCGAGGTAGTTGTACAAACTACCTACACGGATCATAAAGAACTCGTCCAAATTTGACGCCGAGATCGCCAGGAACTTCAGCCGTTCCATGAGTGTGCGGTTTCCTAAAGGAGCCTGGGCCGTACGAGCCTGATCCAGTACGCGCTCATTGAACTTAAGCCAACTCAAATCGCGGCTTAAGTAGTCACTCTGGTCAATGACATTGATAACTTTTTCACTAACCTTCGCCAGTTTGTCTGCTCCCTGGGCCGGTGCATTGGCCGGTCGGTTCGTGAAACGGGAAACCAAGTTACCCAATATGGTGCGGTTTGAGTTAAGGGAATAACGCATACTCGTTTGAAAAGTTGAAGTACAACAAAAAAGCGGACTGAACAGCCCGCTTTATGTTATTTTTCGGTTAAACATCCACTCGGGCGTATTTTGCATTTCGTTCGATGAAGTCGCGCCTTGGGGCTACTTCATCGCCCATCAGGGTTGAGAAGACGTGATCTGCATCGGCAGCTGATTCAACCGTTACGACTTTCAAGGTTCGGCTATCGGGGTTCATGGTCGTACTCCAGAGCTGTTCGGCGTTCATCTCGCCCAAACCTTTATACCGCTGAACACCCACACTTTCTTCCTTACCACCAGCGGCCAGTTCTTTCACCGCGGCTTCGCGCTGTGCTTCTGTCCAGCAATAGCGCTCCTCTTTGCCTTTTTTAATCAGGTACAGCGGAGGCTGCGCAATATAGATGTAGCCGTTGTCGATCAGCGCCTTCATGTTGCGGTAGAAGAGCGTCAGAATCAAGGTACGAATGTGGCTACCGTCAACGTCAGCATCGGTCATGATAATGATTTTGTGATACCGAAGTTTATCCAGGTTCATCACCGTCTCATCATCTTTCTTTTCAAGGCGTACACCGAGGGCAGTCCAGATGTTCTTAATCTCTTCGTTTTCGTAGATCCGGTGCTCCATGGCTTTCTCCACGTTCAGGATCTTACCGCGAAGGGGAAGAATCGCCTGAAACGCCCGGTTGCGGCCTTGCTTGGCCGTTCCGCCAGCCGAGTCACCTTCAACCAGGTACAATTCACATTTCTCCGGATCGGTATCGGAGCAGTCAGCAAGTTTGCCTGGAAGGCCCATGCCACCCATGAAGTCCTTGCGCTCGGTCATGATGCGCTTGTAGGCCAGATCGGCCGCAATACGCGCCTGAGCGGACACCAGCACTTTCTTCACGATGCCCTTTGCCGTATTCGGGTTTTCTTCCAGCCAGGTTTCCAGCAGATCAGCCATTGCCTGACTTACCGCGCTCACCACTTCCTGGTTACCCAGTTTCGTCTTGGTTTGCCCTTCAAACTGAGGTTCGGCTACTTTGACCGAAATAACGGCAGTAAGACCCTTCCGGAAATCTTCACCACTGAAGGTCACCTTACCCGAGTTTTTAGGTAACACGCCGGGGTTTTTGTCGGCATAGTTTTTCAATACACGCGTTAAGGCAGAGCGGAAGCCCTGCACGTGTGTACCTCCTTCGTGGGTATTGATGTTGTTGACGTAAGAAAGGACGTTTTCGCCCGCTTCATAGTTATATATCAAGGCCACCTGAACAGGGGTCGAACCTTTCGTATTTTCCATGTAGATGGGCTTCATTCCATCCAGGGCGGGGCGGGTTTGATCAAGGTATTCGACAAACTCGACCAGACCACCTTCTGAAAAGAAATCATCCTGACGCAAGGGTTGGCCATTTTCGTCCAGTTCCCGTAAATCGTTCAGGAAGATATGGATGCCTTTATTCAAGTAAGCTAACTCACGCAGACGGCCTGCAATGGTATCGTACTTATAAACCGTATCGGTAAAGATAGTACCGTCGGGCTTGAAATGCGTTCTCGTGCCCGTGTCCTCAGCATCGCCGATGACACGAACATCATACAAGGGAATACCAATTTTGTATTCCTGTTCAAAAATCTTGCCCTCGCGGTGCACTTCTACCCGCAGATCGGTTGACAGAGCGTTTACGCAGGAGACGCCAACGCCGTGAAGACCACCAGAGACTTTATAGGTATCTTTATCAAATTTACCACCAGCGTGCAGCATGGTCATCGCCATTTGAAGCGCCGAGACGCCCATCTTGGTGTTGATACCCGTCGGGATACCCCGGCCGTTATCCTGCACAGTAATTGAGTTATCGGGATTGATGGTTACCGTAATCTTGTCGCAGTAACCTGCCAACGCTTCATCAATGGAATTATCGACAACTTCCCAGATAAGGTGATGGAGACCACGTGTACCAACGTCACCAATGTACATGGATGGACGTTTGCGTACGGCTTCCAGCCCTTCTAGTACCTGGATATTATCGGCACCATAATTGCCTAACGCGGTTTCAATGGGAGCGTCTTCTTCAATAAGTTCGTTGGTCATATCAGAATGGGAGCGTGTCAGAAATATGTTGTTTCCGGCCTAAAAAGGGCCTGATTGTATGGGTCTAACAGATTGTAAAAATACAAATTTTTTTGGTCTTTTCCTACCCATCTCCGCTAAGAATAGCTTAATATACGAAAAAATACTCTAATCACTCATCCGCGCGCTAGTTATTGGCTCTAAGCCAGTTTTTACGCCCTTTTGCGCCTTTTTTTTATCAAGCGCTTCAACCTCGACCCAACCCGGAAATGGCGAGTAATAACGGACTCTCTGCCGCCAAACCATTTCTGGAAAAAGTATCATTGCGATCAACAAACAGGAAAGATTCCTTACGTTACTTTATACCTATAACTGAACCGCAGAAAATAGGGACATCAACACTTTTTTTACGGATCGGTAGAAAATAATGCTCACTAAAACAAAAGCCGGATCAGTACTGATCCGGCCTGGTAGAAAATTATCAAAAAGGAGTACTAATCTTCCGGATAGGGAATGTAAACAAAGCCCGCAAAATCGCCGTGAACAACGAACAGACAGCAATATTCATCGGGCTTTTTATAATTCTCTTTCCAGAGTTCGAGTGAGTTGGTACCAATGAGTTCACGTTGTACGAACTCGTCAACGAAGGATGCTTTGTAATTCCATAAATTTTCCAGTTCGTTGGCTGCAATCAGGATCTGACCGATGGGCACGTCACGACGCGAGGCTACAAAAACAGGAAACTCCGAAAATCCGCGCTTCCGAATTTGGTAGGAGGCTTCTTTTAACTGATCGGCCACCTTCACGAAATCCGACGAGATAAGGCCCATCAATTCTTTATTGACGTCGTAGGAGTTTGCGTCATCGAGCAGGGTATTTTCGTTGCTGTGGTTGATCATGGGAAATAGTTTTCGGCTTACAGTTCACGGTTTATAGTTAGCTGATGCGGAATTGCTTGCGCACCGAAAACTATAAACCAAAAATCATAAACATGTTAACTTAAAATCGGGCGGCCAGCAAGAGGTCCAGATCTTTAAACCGCATGTTGAATTTGCGTGCGATATAGGCGTTGGTGAGCGTTCCTTTGTGACTGTAAACACCTTTCATAAACCAACGGTTCGCATACATCATCTGCTCGATACCGCCCGTGGTGCCCGTTTCGAGCAGGAAAGGGAGAAAGATATTGCTCAGCGCCATACTAGCCGTGTAGGCAACGCGTGCTGCTATGTTGGGGACGCAGTAGTGAATAACCCCCATATGTTTGAATGTAGGCTGCTTGTGGGTCGTCATGCGGGAGGTCTCGAAGTTGCCGCCCTGGTCAATCGACACATCGATGATAACCGAATCGGGTTTCATCCGTCCAATCATTTCTTCAGTCACCACCACCGGGCTGAATGCATCGTCGGCCCGCATGGCACCAATGACGACATCGGCCCGCTGAATGGCTTCGGCCAGGGTATCGGAGTCGATAATGGAGGTGTAAACGTGCTGCCCAACGGCATACTTAAGTCGTTGGAGTTTATACAAATGCTTATCGAATACTTTTACATCGGCACCCATGCCAATAGCGGTACGGGTTGCGTATTCGGTAACTGTTCCGGCGCCGAGCATCACTACTTTTGTCGGTGGCACACCCGTTATGCCACCCAGAATAATCCCCCGGCCATTATCGGCATTGCTCAGGTATTCTCCGGCGATAAGCATCACCGTGCTGCCCGCAATTTCGCTCATTGAACGAATAACCGGTAAGTTACCGCCCTGGTCTTCAATATATTCGTAACCAAACGATGTTAAGTTCTTGCTATTGATTTTTTCGAAGTAGGCCCGGTCGTGGGTGGGTAAGTTGACGGCAGAAATAACCGTGCTGCCCGATTGAACGTGTTCAAACTCAGCCTCGACAAGGGGCTCGACTTTGAGAATCAGGTTCGCTTCGTACACTTCTTTGGGCGAGCGGGCAATCTGCGCGCCAGCTTCGCTGTATTCGGTATCTGAGAATTTAGCTTTCTCTCCCGCGCCCTGTTCAACAATCACGTTGTGCCCGTTTCGCACCAGAATCGCTACCGCTTCGGGGGTTAATGCGATGCGGTTTTCCTGAAGCGACACTTCTTTAGGCAGACCAATGAGCAGGCTGTTCCGATTGGTCTTTACCGCCAGCGGAGCTTCTTTCGGGTACAAGGCCGTTTGTTTGGCCAATTCCTCAAATCCAGTCACTTTATACGTGTTTACGATTTTATGGTATTTGGTTTACGGTATTCTGTAGTCCGTTAACCGTAGCAAAGGGCCACGTAAACTTATCGGTACTACCATAAACTGAATACTGTAAACCTGTCAATAAACGGTTAAACCAAATTTGTTTCGATTAGTCTACGGCCATCCGGTTCTGCCGACATATGAACCTGGTAATAGGTAGCAGGCCATAGCGATGTAATGCGCTCTGGCCATTCAATGAAGCAATAATTACCGGAATCTATGTACTCTTCCAAGCCAATGTCCAGTGCTTCGGCTTCATTCCGGAGTCGGTAACAATCGAAGTGATAAACAGAATGCCCCTCATGTGTGGTGTATTCATTTACGATCGAAAAGGTTGGACTTTGTACCAGGCTAACGACTCCCAATGTTCGGCAGATAGCCTTGATCAGCGTTGTTTTGCCCGCTCCCATGTCGCCCTCAAATAGCCAGACTGACTGCTCTCTGCCATCGGCCAATAGCTGGCGGGCAATGGTGTCAAGTTTATCCACATGGTCAAGATGCAGGGTCATAGGCGTTTCAGGAATAAACCGCAAAGATATGGATTTTAGGCTGTCCATTTTCCTCGCCCGGGGTTACTTAGTACCTGATTTGTTAGCGTATCTCCGAAACTAATCGGTGTGCTGAGGGCAGGAGAGACCATACACGATGCTGACAGCGCGGTTTTCTCTGACTACAGTCGGAATGGCTAAAATAAAAATGGGTAATCCGCAAACATACTTTGCGGATTACCCACGAAATTGTTCAATAGTGATCTATAGGTTATTGCTCAATACCCGTACAACCGAGGCTGATTAGTTATAACCCGGATTTTGTACAAGCGTTTCTTTGCCGTCTTTCTTACTGTTGAATATTTCCTGAAGCGGGATCGGGAAGTACTCATGTCGGCCTTTAATGAACTGAACGCCATTCAGGTACAGCCGTTTTTTGGATTCAGTTGAGTAATAGGCGTTCAGAGTTTGATCCGCTACACCCCAGCGAACCAGATCAAACCGGCGGTGGCCTTCCATGGCAAATTCCAGCCGTTGCTCAAACTGTACAGCTTTACGGGCAGTTGCCTGATCGGTCCAGGGAGTCGTGTATTCTTTGATGACGTAATTGGCTGCTGGAGACCCATCGGCATTTTTGACAAAACCATCCGGGTTGGCTGCCCGTCGCCGAATTTGGTTTACATACCCACGAGCTTTGTTCAGATCACCAATTTCAACTTCAATTTCAGCCAGCCAGAGCAATACGTGGTCATACCGAATCATACGGTAATTATTGGCATTCAGGCGGGGGTTACCAGCGAAGGTGTTTGTCCCCACATCTGACTTATACATCACGTGCTTTTTAGGCGAGTAGGGGCCACCGTATGCCTGATCGCGTACGTAAGCTTTGCCAGGATGAACACCCCAATCCAGATACGGAATGCCCCGACGGCCAACCGTCCAGTCAAGACGCGGATCGACGGCGCCAGCATAGGGTGTAAATGGCGCCGTCGATTCGATGTTCTGGTCGCTGGTTAAGTCTGACGCATTGAACGAATCAACGAGTGGCAGGCCATTGGCATCTGTCTTGAAGGCGTTTACCAAATTTTGGGAAGGTTGGAAAAAGCCGCAACAGGTTGTAACGCCACCACCACCATAGGGGTAGTTGAGTGTTGAGCCGATGTTGCCATTCTCACCACCCGATGCGCCGTCGTTGACCGAATACTGTACCTCAAAAATGGACTCCGCGTTGTTGTTGGTCACCGCTTTAAAGTTGTCGTGATACTTGTCCATCAGTTTATACTGATTGCTGGCAACCACGGCTTCGAGCAATACTTTGGCTTCGGCGTATTTTTTCTGATACAAATAGGCTTTGCCCAATTCGGCTGCGGCTGCCCATTTGGTTGGGCGACCTACCTGTGTTTGTTTGGCAGGCAGCACATCGTAAGCGGCTTTTAGGTCAGCGACAATGTTGGGCCAGATATCGGTGGTATTAGCCAGTTTCGTGCTTTCGAGATCATTGGGATTGTAAATTTTCTCGTCAATGTAGGGAACCATGTTAAACATCTTTTTGAGTTCAAAATGGTAATGCCCACGCAGAAACCGGGCTTCGGCGGTGACCTGTGCTTTCTCCGCATCGGTCATGTCTTTCGTAACGGCCAATGCCTGTAAAACGTCGTTCGTGCGGGCAATCCCGTCATACATACCCCGCCATTTTCCCCGGAAGTAAATGTTGTCGGACTGAATATTGCCTTGCTCGATGAGCGAAATCGGCGGCTGATCCCCGGCGATAGTGCCTTTGTAGGCGTCATCGCTGGCAACGCTGCCGTAGACCCAGTTATCGGCACCTACCTGATATGACCGGTAAGCGCCTTCGGCCGTTGCCCAGCCATCCAGAAGCGCATAGGCGCCAATCAGCAAGGCATTTACACCGGTTTTATTTTGTAGCGTCGTAACGGCTAGCGCGGCTTTAGGCTGCACATCCAGAAACTTGTCGGAGCAGGAAGTTGCCACTGCCAGACAAAATAAGGTTATGACTATAGTTAATTTTTTCATGGATTTTATTGGCGAATCTGCAAGGCGTTAACACCTTATAGATTCAGGTTAAAATGACAGATTCAGACCTACTAATACGGTTTTTGCAACGGGATAGGAGCCACCGTCGACCCCAATCTGGCGGTCGTTGCCAGCGGAATAAGCGCGCAGGTTGATTTCTGGGTCCATGCCTGAATACTTGGTAACCGTAAACAGGTTCTGTCCCTGAATGTAAACGGACGTTGCACCCAGGCCCAATTTGGAAAGCAGCAATTGGGGAAGTTGATAGGTTAACTGAATGTTTTTCATCCGGAAATACGAGCCACTCTCCAGGTAGTAAGTCGACGGTTGAATACTAACCTGATCGCTCGATCTGAGCTGGGGTAATATGGCATCTGTTTTTCCCGGCTGCCATGACTGATACAGCATACGCGTGCTGCGGTTACCGGCAAACGTTGGAAAGTCAGTCCAGTATTTCGTGTAGTTGAAAATCTGGTTGCCCTGGACACCTTGCCCAAACAGCGTAAGCCCGAAGTTTTTATAGTTCAGGTTTAGATTCAGGCCATACGTGAATTTTGGGTGCGGGCTGCCAATGATGCTCAGGTCTTTGGTATTAATAACGCCATCGCCATTTATATCACGGAACTTAAAGCGGCCCGCCACGTTCTCGGATGCCGCATTTCCGAACTGAACCGGAGCGGCCTTCGCTTCTTCATTCGTCTGGAATATGCCGTCGATGGTGTAGCCAAAGAAGGACGAGACAGGGTAGTCCTGCTGAGTGACAACGAAGTTCTGAATCCGCTCGTCGTTGATGCCGAAATACTGCGTACTTGGGTCACCATTGGTTTTGGTTACTACGTTGCGGTAGGTGCTGAAGTTAGCGCCAACGTTATAACTCAGTCCACCGCTGCCGATTTTATCGCCATAGTTGATCATCAGGTCAACACCCCGGTTGCGCATCGACCCGATGTTCTGGAAAGGAACCGTGGCTACCCCCTGGGTGAGGGGTGCCTGCACCGGAAAGAGCATATCGGAAGTTGTGCGTGTATACCAGTCGAAGCCCACCGTTAGTCGATTTTTGAGCAGGCTAGCGTCAAAGCCGATGTTCAGGCTGGTTGTGGTTTCCCATTTTGCCCTGGCGTTACCAAACTGCGTGAGTTCGTAGCCGGGCACCGCCGAGGTACGTGTTCCATTGATGTCATAAAAGGACGTAATGGGGTTCGTGCTGAACTGCGTGAAGGAGTTGTAGTTCCCAATTTCCTGGTTACCCGTCTGGCCCCAGCCAGCCCGGAATTTCAGATCATCGAACAGGGTGATCGGCTTGAAAAAGTTCTCCTTTGAGACACGCCAGCCAACACTGGCCGCCGGGAACACCGCCGACCGGAACTCTTTCGCGAAGCGCGACGAACGGTCACGACGAACGGTCAGGTCAATCAGGTATTTATCATCCAGCACATAATTCAGCTTGGCAAACTCGGAGGCTAACCGCCAGTTCGATGCTCCACCATTGTTTGTCTGAACGCCCGTGCCCGCACTCAGGTATCGGTTTTCGACGTCATCAACGGCGAAGTTCGTCCGGCTGGCATCGAATGTTTCAAAATAATTTTTGATGGATTCTGTACCGACAATGACATTGAACCGGTGCCGGTCGCCAATGGCCATGTTATAGGTCAGAGTATTGTACCACGTCCAGGTCCATTCATAGTTGTTGTTGGTTTGCAGGCTGTTAGAGCCACGAGCTTCAGCTGATTCAATATCCCGAATGGTGTAGTTTTTGAAATTGAACAGGTTGTAATCGATCCCGAAGCTGGTCCGGGCCGTCAGGTTTTTCAGGATGTCGACTTCGGCAAATGCATTGCCAAACAGCCGAATCTCTTTCTGAATATTATCCTTGTTCCGGTAAAGTAGAGCCACCGGATTATTGGCGTTATCAAGGTCGCCCCCACGTGTGCCGGCGAAGTTACCCGCTACGTCGTAAACCGGAATAATTGGCTGAATACGATACGCGAAGGAGACGGGGTTGCTTTCGGCGTTGTTGCCGTTAGGCTGGCCTAGGCGTTCGCCATAAGCGACCTGAAAGTTTTGCCCAACGCGAACTCGCTTGTTCACGTTAAACTCGGTATTGGCCCGCAGCGAATAGCGTTTGTAGCCCGTGTACTTCATGATCCCTTCCTGGTTGAAGTAGTTCAGCGACATGGCATAGCGCCCGTTCTCGCTACCACCCGATACCCCTAGCTGATGATTCTGGATAGGAGCGGTCTGAAAAATCTCTTCCAGCCAGTTGGTTCCTGTTTTATTGGCTGGCGTGATGAGTAAGAAAGTTGGTGAATTAATGTCATTGTTGTAATTGACGTATGTTCCGTCGGGGTTCCGGGCAAGCCGAGGGTCGCTGGCCGATGCGCCACTGGGTAGCACAAAATCAGGGATGACGGGCGTTGCCCCATTGCCAAACTGCGAGTGAACCGGATTGCCGTTGGCACCGACAACCCCGGAGTTAATGCGGGATGTCCAGGTTAGCTGAGCATACTCCTGGGTGTTGAGCATATCCAGTAACTTGCCGTGCCGCTGTGAACCATAATACGTATCGTAAGTGAATTTAGGTTTACCGGCTTTCCCTTTCTTCGTTGTAATAATGACGACGCCATTGCCCGCGCGCGAGCCGTAGATGGAAGCGGCTGACGCATCTTTTAAAATCTGCATGCTCTCTACGTCGTTTAAATTCAGGGTGTTAAGGTTTCCCTTGGTTGGAACGCCGTCGATTACATAAAGCGGGGAGTTATCATTGATCGTACCAAAACCCCGGATACGTACCATGACACCGCCACCAGGAGAGTTTTCATTGCCAACCTGCACACCAGCTACCCGACCCTGAAGAGCCTGCCCAACGTTGGTTGCCGGCACCGACAGAAGCTGCTTGGTATCTACTGTGGCTACGGCTCCCGTAATGTCCCGTTTGGCCTGTGCGCCATAACCCGTCACGACTACTTCATTAAGTGTTTTTATGTCGGGTGCCATGGCCAGGTTGATGGTTGTTCGGGAACCAATCGTAACTTCCTGAGAGGCATAGCCAATAGCCGAAACAGTTAGTACATCGCGTCCGGCAGCAACATTCAAGGAAAACTGCCCATTGGCGTCGGTAACCACGCCCGTCTGGGTTCCTTTCACAACAATATTAGCGCCGGGGAGGCCACTATTGTCGTTGCCGTCGGTAATCCGGCCGGTAATTTTGCGTTCCTGGGCAAAAGCCCCTAGGCACAAAAGCCAAGCGAAAACAACGAGTGGCAATGTGCGGTACGCTTGTCGTAAAGCGCGTTTCATCATCAGATTAATTAGAATTAGGTGGAAATATTAGTGAGCGATACTACTTGAGTATAATCCCTTAAAGCTATAAATTTAAGAATTCTAATTAACCAGTTTTTAATTGTAATAAATGGTTATAAAAGAAAAAGGTCCGCTGATTATCAACAGCGGACCTTTTCAATAATTTGAGTGTAAATACGGCATGCGATTACGCCGACGTTGACCAATGATTAGGTCAATTGCAGCTCGTCAATTACGCGCTGTACTTTGGCTTTTAGCTGGGCATACGTATCATCGAAGGCATCTTTACTTTCGAGCGGTTCAACCACACTGACGTAAAACTTGATTTTGGGCTCCGTTCCCGATGGACGGGCCGATACTTTGGTGCCGTCTTCGGTGAAAAACTGCAACACGTTTGACGACTCAATGCCCATTTTGCCGGCTTCGATAGTCGACGTCTGTCCACTCTGTGGGTCCAAACGCGTGAGCGCTTTATAATCATCTACCCGAACCACGGCCGATCCAGCGATGGATTTGGGCGGGTTTGCCCGGAAACCGGCCATCATTTGTTGAATGGCATCCGCCCCTTCCCGTCCTTTTTTAGTGAGCGATACCAGCGCTTCATAATAAAAGCCATTTTCCTGATACATAGCCATCAGCATATCGAACAGGCTTTTACCCTGATCTTTGGCGTAGGCAGTCAGTTCGGCAATAATGGCGCAGGAGGCAATGGCATCTTTATCGCGCACGAAATCGCCGATCAGGTAGCCGTAGCTTTCTTCGCCCCCGCCAATAAACTGTTCTTTTCCTTCCAGTTCCCGGATCACTTCGGCGATGTATTTAAAACCGGTCAGGGTGTTATAGCAATTTACACCGTAACGAGCGCACATCTTGTCGATGAGGTCGGTGGTAACGATGGTCTTGGCCACAAACTCCTTTCCGGTTAGCTTACCCGCATCTTTCCAGGCATTGAGCAGGTAATAGATAATCAGACTGGCCATCTGATTGCCGTTCAGCAACTCAAATTCGCCATGATGATTGCGGGCACCAGCGCCAACGCGGTCGGCGTCGGGGTCAGTGGCCATAATGAGATCGGCGTTCAGTTTGTTGGCCAAGTCAAGGGCCAGTTGCATGGCTGCGCGTTCTTCGGGATTCGGCGATTTCACCGTTGGGAAGTTGCCATCCGGCGTAGCCTGCTCTTCCACAATGTGAACGTTGTTGAAACCCAGGGCATCGAGGACGCGCGGTACCAGCGTAATGCCCGTACCGTGAATAGGCGTATAAACGATATTCAGGTTAGCCTGCCGTTGGATGACATCCGGGTTGACGGCGTTCGATTTGACCCGCTCTACGTAGGGCGCATCGATTTCTTCGTCGATCAGGTGGATTTTCTCCGGCACGCCTTCAAACTTAATCGCATCGACGGAGGTGATCTTGTTCACTTCGGCAATAATGCCTTTGTCGTGGGGGGCCACTACCTGGCCCCCATCGTTCCAGTACACTTTATACCCGTTGTATTCGGGTGGGTTGTGCGAGGCCGTAACGACAATGCCGCTCTGGCAGCCCAACTGGCGAATGGCAAAGGAGAGTTCAGGGGTGGGGCGCAGGCTGCTGAACAGATACACCTTAATGCCGTTTGCCGAAAAAATATCGGCTACTAACCGGGCAAATTCCGGACTCATCCGGCGGCTATCGTGCGCAATGGCGACGCTAATATCTTCGCCGGGGAAGGCTGCGTTGATATAATTAGATAGCCCCTGCGTAGCGGCTCCAACCGTATAGCGGTTCATTCGGTTTGAGCCTACACCTAAAACGCCCCGCAGGCCCCCGGTGCCAAATTCAAGGTCGCGGTAGAACGAGTCGGTAAGCTCCGCAATATTGCCGGAGTCGATCAGATGCTGGATAGCCTCTTTGGAATCAGCATCGTAGTTGCCGCTAAGCCATTGGTCGACGCGTTGCTGAGTAGGGGAATCAAGGGTTACTTCCATTGGTCAAGGGTGATAATTTGGAGTTGGTTTAAACGCTAACCTGGTTAGCACGCTGGTTGTTAAGCGAACGGAATGGGGCAATAGACGAAAATATCGTTAACGATGGAAGCAAATTGCAAATGCCTTTTATCGACTTCAGGCAAAATAGCCTCAATGGATCCCATACGATTTATGCTTTTATTCGCCAAAATTACAATTCCCCCTGTGCCAACCAAACCTGCACGATAGAATCCTGGCGGGTTTCTTGTAAATCCAGGCTCAAAAACGCCTGTAGCGTCAATCCTGCCAGCCATCCGGCTTAAAGGGCGTTCGACTGTCGCTGGAAACGCAGATGGCCGTTACAGGTCGGGGTGGACCGCCCCATACGCGAATAGGAGGGTAAGGATATAGGGGCTCAGGAATGGGTTGTCGTAGGTTAAGGGAATAAAACAGTTCAGCGCCGGGTAAGGTAGAAGCTCTGGTCGGGTCTGTCTGGCCAAAAGGCAGACCAACAACATCTTTACGATCCAGCCAGTACCGCACGGCCGATACGGCCGATGCTGTAAAATAACCAACAACCGACTCGGCACGGTTGCCCGCGTTATGAATATTGCCCACCGGGGCGGATGGAGATGAATCGGTCAGGCCGTTTACATTTTGGGTCTGGTTCTGAAAGCGGCTGAAATAGGTATGGGCTGATGGCGGTAAGGACAATTGCCTGATTTCAACAAGTGCCGCTGTACTGTCATAATAGGGAATCTGTGCCACGTTTCGCCCCAGAATCTGACCGCCGTTGCTGTATTGATCGTCGAAGACATTAAGCGACGAGCTGTAAATAATGTCCCAGCACTGCGTACGGCAGGGGTAATCATACACAAATGATCCGCTATAAAACGGGGGCTGGGCAGCTTCTAAATAGTTGACGGGCACAAAACAGTTTTCATAAAGTTCGTCGCTGGAAACATAGAACGTTTTGTCTTTATAGGCATGGGGCGGAATAACATTGACCGCATAAATACCCTGCTGACAGCTCCGACACCAGTGCTGCTTTTCGTAGAGTTTCCATTCCCATCGGTAGTAATTGTGCTGATTTGCCGGGTCTGTCCAATCGATAAATACATCATGACCGGCCCGATAACCGCCTGCCAGTTGTTGTCCGACCGGCAGGCTGGCCGAGTTGAATTTGGCCGACACGCGCCCAATGGCCGGTACCGGCTGCATGATTTGCTGCGTTGATACATAGTGCGTCCCATCACTCAGGGTAAACTGCAACTGGTAAGCATGACCTACTTGTCCTCTGAAATCACTGGGTAGCTGATAACTACCCGCTACCGTTTCATGGCAGGCTAAACGTTGCGCGGAATCGACAAGCACTTCGACCAATGCCTTTGTAATCGGCACAGAGCCAAAGCGGCCAGTTAAGGGGTCTGATTTGGACCGGTTGATCCGGATAATTTGCGGTTCGGGCAGGTTTGTGATGGTACCATCGACGACCAGAATATCTACGGTTTCAATAATCGTTAACTCGAGCGGATCTACACAAGCGGTGAGCAGGAACGTGAGTAGCAAGCTGCTCAACGCAAAAACGACTAAGCGCATATCAGTTAAAAAAAGTAATTTAACCAGAAACAATTGATAAATAACAAGCTATTTTTAGCCATACCCGGAAAGTATAGATGAACTACCTGTATGGGTAGATTTGGAAGAAATATGAGTTTATGCTAACGTGATATATATTCCCTTGACAAACAGTGCTTTTGCCTCCGTTGTGTCAATGGTTTGTGAAGAAGCCCGCTTCCTGTGCGAGAGAAAACAGGACCACATCATTACTGTTCATTTCATGCAACGATTTCTACCGAGTGCCTTGCTGCTGATTATAGGAGCAACTATGGCCCAGGCTCAAATCCTGTACACGCTTTCCGGCACCGTGCGTGACTCGGCCAGTCAGCAGCCCATTCCGCGGGCTGCTGTGGTGCTTGATTATGAAAAAGCCACCACCGGTACCTATACCGACGGCCAAGGTAATTTTTCGATCAAAACCCGATCGGGTCAGCACGTGCTGGTGGTCCGACAACTTGGTTTTGTGCCGTACCGAGCCACCATCTCGATTCGCGAAAACAGAACCCTCAACGTATTTCTGCCGTCGGTCTCCAGTCAGCTAGAAGAAGTCGTGGTCACCAGCAAAGGCTATGACCGAAACGTTCGGCAACCGTTGCTGGGCGTGAGCCAAATCAATATTGCGACCCTCAAAAAGATGCCTGCTGCCTTAGGCGAAGTTGATATTTTACGGAGTTTGCAGATGCTGCCCGGCGTCACCAGTGTGGGGGAGGCCGCCAATGGGGTCAATATCCGGGGCGGCACGACCGACCAGAATCTGATCCTGCTCGATGATACCCCTATTTTCAACCCAACGCACATGTTTGGGCTGTTCTCGGTTTTTCCGCCCGATGCCGTCAGTGGCCTGGATCTCTATAAAGGAAACGTGCCGGCCCGCTACGGCGGACGAGCCGCGTCGGTGCTGGATATCAGCCTTCGAAACCCGGACCTGAATCAGTTTCACCTGACGGGTGGTGTCAGTCTGGTGGCTAACCGGCTGACGGTCGAGACGCCCATTGTGAAGGGGAAACTGGCCCTGATGGTGTCGGGTAGAGGGGCGTTCAATGACTTTTTGCTGCGGGCCGTTTCGCCCCGCTTCGATAACATTCGGGCCAAGTTCGGCGATGGAACGGCCAAGCTTTTCTGGCGGGTCAACGACAACAATACCGTCACGGCGATGGGCTACCTGAGTCAGGATTTGTTTCAGACCAACCTGCTCGGTAGTCTGGCCAATGTCAACGCTGTCAACACCCAGTATGCCCAACAAACGGCCAATGGCATGGTGCGCTGGTTTCATGCCATCAACCCCCGGCTAAATGTGCAGACGACCGCTTTGGTGTCCCAGTACATTCCCCGAATCTTATCGACCGAAGACAGTACGGATAATAAAGTGGTGCTCAAGCAGTCGCTGCTACAACGGCAACTCAAGTCAAACCTGAACTACCAACTCGAAAACCAGAAGATCGAGATCGGTCTCAGCGGCACGCATTACCGGTTGAACCCCGGCGAGCTAATTCCTGGTAATAGTCTGGCGGTGAATTACCAGAAGACGCCGATTGAAAACGCGCTGGAACTAGCCATCCACGCCGAAGACGAGATTAGCCTGTCTGATAAGCTGGCCCTCTCGGCGGGCTTGCGCTATTCGCACTTCCTGAATCTGGGGCCCTCAGTGGTGCGTCGATACGCAGGTTCGGAAACGGGTGCTGTACCCGATGCTACGACGGTAGTGGATTCAACGGTTTATGGGGCGGGGCAGGTGACCAAGCAATATGGTGGCCTGGAGCCCCGGCTGGGGTTGCGCTATGCCCTGACGCCTAACTCATCCATCAAGCTGGGGTACAACCTGATGCGGCAGTATTTACAGGTGATCACCAATACGACCACGCCCTTACCCACCTCGCGTTGGAAAACATCGGATGCGCATATTCAGCCTCAGATAAGCCAGTTGTTTTCGGCGGGCTATTTCCAGAACTCGAAGAACAACATTTTTGAGCTGTCGGCGGAGGTGTACTGGCGCAGCACGCAACACATCCTGGACTACAAACCGGGGGCTGATTTTTTATTGCAGCCTTATCCGGAAACCCAGCTTTTGCCGGGCCGAAGTAAAGCGTATGGCATGGAGTTGATGGTGTCTAAAAAGAAAGGCGAGCTAACAGGTTGGGTCAACTACACCTACGCCCGCACTTTGAATCAGGTCAATATGGGAACTGACTTTCAGCAGCAGATTAACAACGGGAATTGGTACTCGGCCAATTATGACCGGCCCCACAGCCTGAACATGAGCCTGACCATCAATCAGGGCAAACACCATAGTTTTTCGTTCAACTTTGCCTACAGCACCGGGCGTCCATATACCGCACCTGAAGGCTTCATTCGGTATCAGAACCGTACCTATCCCTACTATAACGAGCGTAACCAATACCGGTTACCCGATTATCATCGGCTGGATTTTGCCTGGAACATCTACAACCCGAGTATGAAAAACCGGCGCTGGCAGGGACACTGGACGTTCACCGTGTATAACCTGTACGGGCGTAAGAACGTGTATTCGATCTTTTTTCGGACGGAAGGGCAGGCGACCAACCCTTACCGGCTCAGCATCTTCGGTGCCCCTATTCCCAGTCTGACCTACAACTTCGAGTTTAAGTAAGCGCATTACTGGTATGCGCTCGTCCGTTCGTCAGTTACTGGGTTATGTACCTTTGGCAGGGCTTGTTCTGGCCTGAGTAGACCCCGAGGATATTAGCCTGTTTGGTACTGCTGATGGGTTGGGTGCGGATGGTACCATCCCTGTATTTATTGACGTTGATAACCCCGCCGACCAGCATAACTAGTCCGGAAGGTTTTTGACCAACATGCCCCCATTGGCGCTGCTTAGGAATGTTTATAACATAGCGAATACAATCGAAAAGGTTGTCGGGTATTTTAGAGCTTCAACGGTTTCTGTAAAATGCTATCATGCCCCAACGTACCTATATGTTCCCTACGACAGTAAAACGTCAGTCAAGCCCGACAGCTGGCAGTATCAAGTCGTTTTGTCGTTGGCGTGCATCAGGATGAGTAGCTAACGATGTGCTTTATGCTTCACTTTGTAGATAGAAGAAGGTGAAAAGTCAACGAGTCGGGCAACAGATTCGCTACAAAGAGTGTTCTAATTTTTAAGAGACAACGTTACGTACAAATGCCAAATCAATTCCTTGTTTTATTAGTAGACGATGATCAGTCGCTGATGGATATTCTGGTACGGGCAGCGCAGGGAAGCTTTCCCGAGGCCACGTTTAAGCAGGTGAGCCGTTTTGATGAAGCTAAAGCGTATATTGAAGAACTTGATGGGAGGATTCCCCAAATCGTGCTACTGGATGTAGATTTACAGGATCGTGTGGATGGTCTGGATTTCCTGGCCCTCATCCGGGTTCATCCAAAAGGGCGTGCGTTGCCCGTTATTATTCTGTCGGCCAACTACACTCCACAACTGGTGGAGCGCGCGTACAGTTTTGGGGCGTCCTCATTTACAATTAAACCATTTACGTTTGATGAATGGAAGCGTTATCTGCTCCGGCTGCGCCTGTATTGGTATGAAACGGTTACGCTGCCCACTGCTCGGTATTACAAAAGTGATCTTGGCTAGCTGGTTGTTGGTGGCTGTCAGGGCGCAGACAGATTTCTGTTCATCAATAAGCTAAAACAGTCGAAAAGACCTTAGGCGTGGAGCAGCCAGCTACCAGAAAAATAATTCACATTGATATGGATGCTTTCTATGCATCCGTAGAGCAGCGGGATAACCCCGACCTTCGTCATCGGCCGCTGGCTGTGGGTGGGTCCCGTGAGCGGGGCGTTGTTGCCGCAGCCAGTTATGAAGCCCGACAATTTGGCGTCCGCTCGGCCATGGCCTCATCTATTGCCCTACGAAAATGCCCTGATCTGCTTTTTGTAAAGCCGCGCTTCGATGTTTATAAAGCTGTTTCCGGCCAGATAAAGAACATTTTTGCTCAATTCACGGATCTTATTGAGCCACTCTCTTTGGATGAGGCTTATCTGGACGTAACGGATCATCTACCCGCCAATACATCGGCTACTCAAATTGCGCAGGTAATAAAGGATCAAATTAAGCAGGAAACTGAATTGACTGCCTCGGCGGGGGTATCATACAACAAATTTCTGGCAAAACTGGCATCGGATTACCGTAAACCCAATGGGTTGTATGTGATTAAACCACACCAGGGACTTGCCTTTGTTGAAGGGCTAAACGTTGGTCAGTTTCACGGGGTAGGCAGCGTGACGGCCAGCAAAATGAATAAACTGGGCATTTTTACCGGGCTGGATTTACGCCAACAAACAGAAGCGTTTCTGGTACGCCACTTTGGAAAGGTTGGGCATCATTATTATTCCATTGCCCGAGCCATCGACCACCGGCCTGTCATGGCCAATCGGGTACGTAAATCTGTTGGGTCAGAAACCACGTTCGCTGAAGATTTGCTGGTACAATCCGACCTGATCGATGTGTTGCAGCCCCTGGTCGACAGTGTCTGGAGCTATTGCGAACGGACATCTATCCGGGGGCGGACGATTACCTTAAAGGTGAAGTACACGGATTTTACACAAATCACACGGAGTCGCACGTTGCCGGGGATTATAGCGCATAAAGCGCACGTAAACCAAGTGGCTTTGGAACTGCTCGACGGTATTTTTCCCCTATCTCAGGGCATTCGGTTGCTAGGGCTATCTCTCTCCAATTTTCAGGGGAACGATACGCCCGCGAGTGGCCAATTGTCGCTCGAGTTATAAGCGAATGCTTCGGTGTGCGTTTCGCCGGTTTCCGCATTGGTCTTTAGCAACGCACAGGCAATTGGGTTTAGAAAGAGATTTCACGCTAATCAATCAGGAGTAGTCAACACACCGATCAGCAAAAGCAGTGTGCCGACCACTCCAGAATCAGTAAAGGCAGTGTAATTATTTTTTATTTGGTCTTCCGTATTAACAATCAGTGAGATAGTAAAAGGAGTTTCCCAAAATCCGTCTCGTTGCGCCGTATAAGCTATTTTTTTTGTTTAAGAATAATGCTTCTGGTAAACAAAATAGAGCTTAAAATTATTTAAAATACACTAGGCGCCATGAGGGTTACGCATGCTTCCTTTCTGAAACCTGCAGAGTATAAATAAATGACTTAAGGCTCGCTGGTAATCAACGTTGATAGCTTTTCATGGGAAGTAAGGGTTGGTGCTATTTTGACCTCCCAAACTCGTTTTTTATAATGACCAAGCAGTTGTTCGAATGTCCCTATTGTCAGCGGGTTTTGGCGTTCCAGTTGTGCCGCACTCGATTTGTCCTTCTTATTCTTCATCTTATTCATCTTTGGGTTCGGTATATAGCGTCAAAGATATATGTAAATACATCAGACAGAACACATTAAGCCGATAAAATGATAAATACTGACAAATGGGTTGCCTGCTATTGCATCAGGTGGCAGAATATTGATTGAGCATTTGGCTAATGGGCTGTCCTACTTAGTTGATTTGGAAGATGGGTCATACGTACAAACCAAAGTCTGAAGTTAATTTGCCGTCTATACAAATTACGCTTTGTCCACATTGCATATACTTTACCTTTAGCGAGTCTATTTCTACACCTAATTGGTTTTCGTTATGCGTAAACCTTTATTGATAACGTTACTGGTAGCCACTGTCCTGACACCAATTTGTTTAACAGGCTATCTTGACTCATTTATTTTAGTCCCTATATGCCTAAGTGTACTTTTGTTCCTTATGGTGAAGGATGCTCAAAAAAAATAAGTGTATCGAAGCCAGCGTACTAGCTGTAATGGAAGTACGTGTACAGACGCTCGGTAGCCAGAAAACAGCGCTCCAAAACGTATTGATTAGCTTGCTTCGAGCCAGAGTAAGGGTAACCAGGACTATTGTTTGGCAGAGAGCCGATCTCTGAAAATAAACGGATTGGCTGTCACATACGCCATGTTCGTAACACCCAATCCGTCACTTCATCATACTTAATCTTTCTGATTCAAAAACTTGATGCTTGATACCCTGTCTTTGCTTGTATCGCAGGGCCATGAATTACTACGACCGCGATCGAATTAAGCCAGGATCTTCTTCAGATTAGTGATGCTGGTCGTGATGCTCTCAATGCCGCCAGGGGCCATATCCTGCTCTACGAAGAAGTATTTCAACCCCGCTACTTTAGCCGCCGAAAAAGCCCGTTTGAAATCGACCATTCCATTGCCCACTTCCGTTATTGTTTTCCTGTCATCTTTAATGTCCTTGATATGCCATAAGGGGAACCGGCCGGGCTGCTCGTTGAACAACGTCACCGGATCTTTACCGGCTTTGGTTGCCCAGGCAAGGTCCAGCTCCATCTTAACTAGCTCCTTATCGGTTTGGGATAGGATCAGTTCATAAGGCGTTTTGCCACCATCGACGGGGTCGAATTCGGTCGCGTGGTTGTGATAGGCAAAACCAATGCCTGCTTTTTTGGCCGCTTCACCTGTTTTTTGAAATACCTCAATGGACTTATTGATTTCCTCAACGGTGCTTACTGGCGTGCTGGAGCAGACCAGATATGCCAATCCACCTTCAACGGCTTCATCGACTAATTGCTGGTAGTTATCGCGCAGATTCAACATAGGTGGCATTTTAGAGAAGTCCATCGCTGGGCGGGCCGGTCGTTGAGCATCGCCAGCGGCACTGGTGGTACTCGCAGGCGGTGTTGGGCGAGGGCGGAACGGTGCGCCCCCGGCATGGTGTGCCCGCCAGGTCATGCCCAGGTCGGTAACCAGTTTCCGGAATTCTTTCGCCGAATAACCATAGTAGCCACCACGGGTGTTAAAGGCCGATTCAATCTCTTTATAACCTGCAGCTGCTACTTTCTGGAGCGTCCCTTTCGGGTCTTCATTCATTGGTCCAAAAAGTGTGAATAGTTGAATACCAATGGGGTACGGGTTCGCCGTCGAAAAGAAGTCATGGGCATTGGTAAACGTTGGGAGCACAAGACCGCTGAGCGTTAAAGCACCGGCGTCGCGCAGAAAATGGCGTCTGGTTGTCATGGTAAAGGTTAGTAGACTGTAAGATTGGTTTATGGACTATACTTACTTTAAGGCAAGAACACTATGAAGTACGTAAAATCAACGGATTAAAATGCGTATTTAGTTTATGAGTACTCCGTGGTCCGTGCGGCTGGCGTTCCGATCCTTGCGAACCAGAGACAAAGTAGATCACTCTATTTAGGACGGCCACCTCCAGGGGCAGCGGCTGGTGCCGGGGCAGCCGGTTGCTGACCACCTCCATCGCCATCGCCTTTCACATCATCGTTACTCACCGAACGACCTTTCCGGCGGGGTGCATCGAAGCTCATCTTGCCAATACGATACGTGAAGGTGACCTTCACATTCTGGTTGTAGAGGTGCGTGACGTTAACCTGCGACAGGAGGGGAGAGTTCAGGTTGGTGCGCATGGTTACCCCACCGCCGATGAAGTTCTCGGCTGCCAGCCCGACGCTGCCGCGCTTGTTGGCAACGTCCTTTCTGACCCCCACCGAATACATATAAAAGCTGCCCATGGTGCCCTGCAACTGGGGCATGGGTCCCCGAAAGAAACTGAATAGCTGCGCACTCCAGCCATTGTCGAGTTGCAACTGGCTCATCAGGCGACCGCCAATGCTCACTCCCGAATTGCTAATAGTAATTGACTTCCCATCGGCGCCGGGCGTCAGGCCCTGCATGTATACATAATAGCCGTCCAGTCCACCATTAACCGTCCACTTCGATGTGATGCTCGTATTGAAAAAAACGTTGGCCCCAACCGTACGCTGCACCCCTATGTTCTGGTATGTGGTAATGATACTCCCGGCCAGGGTGTCGGAGGGTATCCGGATTTGCGAGATGGCGTTGTTGGTCAGCCGACCGAATACCGATGCGTTCAGGTATGTTTTCTTGATGGTTGAGCTTACGCTGAGTTCCGCATTGTCTGTTAGTTCGGGGCTCAGGTTCGGATTTCCCACCATAATCATCTGTGGGTTGGCGGCATTTACGTTTGGATTTAGCTGCTGTAAGCCCGGCCGCTGAATCCGGCGGTTATAGGCGGCTTTGAGCGTGGTGCCGCCTTTCAGACTTTTTGATACGTTGACGCTGGGAACCAGGTTGCTATAGCTCGGGATATTAAGCGGTGTATTCTCGTTTGCCTTCGCCGATATGCCCGTGTGTTCATACCGCGTACCAATCTTGAACGTGTACTTGCTGGGCGTCACGTAGCTGTACGAGATGTATCCGGCTCCGATGTTCTGGTTGTACTTGAGCGAACCCGATGGATTGGTGGGGTCGAAGGCCAGCTCGCCTGTGCTCCCGCCGATCTGGTATTGATAGCGGCTATCAACTTGACGCATAATGGCTTTGCCGCCGAATTCCAGCAGTTGATTCTTACGGATGGGGGTTTGATAGTCGGTCTGGAAGGTTACTTCCTGGTTGGTGTTGTTGTTCAGGTTTCGCTGACGGCCCGTCAGTTCACCCGTTTGGCCCAGCAAATCGGCATAGAAGTTATTGGTCAACCCCGTGCGGCTGTACTGGGTCGAAATCGACCACTCCTGTTGCGGTTTAAAGGTGCGGATGTAATCCAAGTTCATGTCGACTGAATTGGATAGGTCTTTCCGATCTACATCCCGGTTAGTCATGCTTAGCAACGATTCATTCGCGTAGGTATTGGTTAGCTGATTCTGTTGCTGAATAAAATTGCGGGTGCCGTACCGGATGTTGGCAGATAACGATTGATCCTTCGCCAGGTCATAGTCAATGCCCAGCGTGTACTGTCCAAATATGGGTTTATCGAAGGCCGTACCCGTCTGATTGGTCCGCAGTGACTGCCCGCCAACCACCGTCGTTTGGTCCAGCGTCGAGGAAGCGCGGTTGTACATAGCCCGGCCAAAACCACCCAGCGTCAGGCCTAGTTTGCCTTGCCGATAGGAGCCATTCAACCCCAGGTTAGACGCCCGCAAGCCTGCACCCGCATCTACATTCAGCGTTAAACCATGTAGCGTATTCTTTTTGGTCACGATGTTGATAATACCCGCAGCACCTTCCGCGTCATACTTGGCCGAAGGGCTGGTGATTACCTCGACCGATTTAATCATGTCGGCCGGGAGTTGCTTGAGGGCATCTGCAACATTGGCCGCTACAATGGTAGAGGGCTTGTTGTTGATTAGTACCCGGATGTTCTGGCTACCCCGTAAGCTTACGTTGCCATCCAGGTCAACCGAGAGCATGGGCACCCGTTTCAGCACATCGGAGGCATCGCCCCCTTTGGCCGTTATGTCTTTATCGGCGTTAAAAACGAGCCGGTCTACCTTCTCTTCAATGAGCGCAGCCTGACCCGTGACCACCACTTCACCCAACGTCCGCACGTCGGCCGGGAGTTTGATGGCCCCCAGGTTCATGTCCGTGCCTTTCGTTACGGTAATCTTCTGGGATTCACGGCTTTTATAGCCAATAAACGAATACTGGAGCCGGTAGTCTCCCGGAGCTAGTTTGTTCATCACAAATTGACCTTTGGCATCCGACGTGGTTCCGTCGATGGGCTTGTTGGTGGCGACGTTGATGAGCGCAACCGTCGCGAACTCAACGGGTTTACCCGAGGTCGAGTCGACCAGAAGTCCCGTTAATTTGCCGTTTCCTTTCGGGGTATCGTCTGCCACCCCTGTAAATTCCTTTTTACGCCGGTTGTCCTGGCCACCCATACCCGGAGGGCCACCCGGTCCGCCACCCGGAGGACCAAATTGCGCCTGTATTATCTGGACCTCGGTAAAACCGCTCCATAACCCAAGGGTGAGTAGCAGAAGCAAAAAGTGTTTCATTTGTATCGGCATATTTCTGATTGATGGATCAAAGCAACACCGATTCTTTCACGCACAAAAACGGAATAGACCGTTAGGGTATAAACGTCGACAGAGAGCCGATTTTAACCGATGGAAGGTAAGCTTGCCTATCAACGCTCTACGAGAAGGCATCTATCGGCTAGAATAGGCTGCCTGTCGGTAAATTTGGGCCAACCAGCGATTGACAGGTAGAGACGCTGAAAATTGGCGTAAACTTGCAGTTTCTCAATCAATTATGCCTGCTACTCCATTTTTTCGCCGATATGTTCCGCTACTGAGTCATGTACTGGGCTGGGGTCTGCTGGGCTATCTGCTTTTTTTTGCGCAGTCCTTTAGTTCAGATATTCGGTTTCCGGATGTATTCTGGGTGAGGCAGGGAATTTTCTTCTGCCTGATCGTAGCTGTCTTCTATATAAATTCGCACCTGCTTGTGCCGCACTTATTACTGCGCGATCAGACAAACCGCTACCTGCTGGCGCTGACGGGTGTCATCGGCTGTATTCTCCTCATCTTATGGGGGCTTGAAACCTGGTTTAATTTACCCATACTGGTACATCGGGTTTTTCATCCTGATGGAAAAGGAGAGCCCAGACTGTATGGCTGGGTCGTTCCAAACCTGTTCACTATTTTGCTGGCCCTAGGCATTAGTACTAGCCTTACGCTTTTGCAAAAGTGGCAAACGGATACCAACCTGAGGCTGTCGCTGGAGCAAGCCAAAACAGCGTCTGAGCTATCGTTTCTGAAAGCACAGATTAACCCGCACTTCTTTTTCAATACGCTCAACAACATCTATGCTTTAACCCTGCTCGATGTCGAAACGGCCCGCGAAGCCTTGCATCGGCTCTCCCGCATGATGCGCTACGTTCTGTACGACACGCAGGCCAGCACAACCCTGCTTAGCAAAGAACTGGCGTTTGTGGGCGATTACATCCAGCTGATGCAGCTCCGGCTTACCGATAAAGTAACCGTTACCCTCGACTCTCCCGAACGCCTGCACGACCGGCCCATTGCGCCTATGCTTCTGCTGCCTTTTGTGGAGAATGCCTTCAAACACGGCGTTAGCGCCCTGCATTCGAGCCAGATTCAGATCACCATCCAGCAGCGACAGAACCAACTTTTAATGGACGTTCGAAATACCCTTTTTGCCGATAAAGCTCCTTCACTCGAAAGAGGTAACGGCATTGGTCTGACCAACACGCGCCGACGACTTGACCTGCTATACCCGGATTTGTATACGTTGCAGATCGATGAGCAAACGCCAGCGGGTGAATATCGGGTTCAACTAACCCTCGACCTATCATGACTCTTTCCTGTATTGCCGTTGACGATGAACCGCTGGCGCTGGGCCTGGTTTGCGCGTTTATTCAAAAAA
The DNA here is from genome assembly GCF_000974425.1 of Spirosoma radiotolerans. Taxonomy (NCBI): domain Bacteria; kingdom Pseudomonadati; phylum Bacteroidota; class Cytophagia; order Cytophagales; family Cytophagaceae; genus Spirosoma; species Spirosoma radiotolerans. The sequence goes on along the minus strand of NZ_CP010429.1, from coordinate 4,132,984 downwards.
CACCATTTCTGCACCTGACGGGCCGATACAGCAGCGCTGTTGAAGCGTTGCAGGGGCTATTGACGGGGCCGCCTGTGCACGTTATTTTTCTGGATATACAGATGCCTGACCTGACGGGTCTGGAGTTAGCCCGCGTTCTGGAGCGAAGCAACCGGGGGACCAACATTACCCGAATTGTCTTTACAACGGCGTTCGACCAGTTTGCTCTTGATGGTTTTCGGGTCGATGCGCTGGACTATCTACTCAAGCCGTTCAACTATGAAGAGTTTCTGCGGGCCGCCAGCAAAGCACGTCAGTATTTCGATCTGGTGCAACGAACGGAGGTAGCTCCTGCGGTACCACTTCTGACACCTCCTGTTGAACCAGTCGAGGATTACCTGTTCTTAAAGGTTGAGTATCAGTTAGTGCGTATTGACTACAATGACATTCTGTACATCGAAGGCCTGAAAGACTACGTAAAAGTATATCGCCAGAGCGACCCCGATAAACCAATACTATCTTTAATAAGTTTGAAAAGCCTGGAAGAGAAACTGCCTATAAGCCAGTTTATGCGGGTACATCGATCGTTCATCGTCGCCCTGAACAGCATCCATGCATTTACCAAAAATTCCGTGCAGATCGGATCGGCCGTGATTCCCGTCAGCGAGCAGTATAAAGACGTCTTCGGGCAATTCATCAGCCGATGGCTATAGACGTAATAAGTTAACGAATAAAACAATTCAGCCCACAAAACGGTATAATGTCTACCTGCTCCAGTATCGAATAGGGTGGAACAGCGTAGCGTATGAATACTAATCGGCAATGGGTAGCTTTGCTAACCGAAGATGAAGATGATTTTGCCTATTGGCAATTTGGTTTTAAGAAATGGGCCAGCCACATACAGCTAGAATGGTTTGCAACAGGAGATGCGTTTTTTGACCGGCCTGATTTGACCACTTCCCCGCCCAATGTGTTGTTGTTGGATGGATTGATACCAAGCAATGATGAGCCCCACTGGCTACATCGGATTTTAGAACACGATTGCTGCCAGGGTCTGGTCGTTATCATGCTAGCCGACAATTTTACCGATGATGAGTATCAGCAATTTAAAGCATTGGGGGCTAGTTCCTTTATCATCAAACCTGCCAATCAGCAAGAACTGCAAAAGGCTGTATTGTCTATTTCTCAGCAGGCTCCTGTCAATACCTGATTAGCTGATTAAACAGGTTTCAACCACATAGTAACGAACGATCAAATGGAAACGATTTATAACTGGCTTCTTCAAAGCATGGGCAATGAAGGGAATGCCTACACTATTCTGAATTGCCAGCGTACTAAACGAACCGAGGGAGGAGACTATATACAGGTGATGGCCCGCCTGAAGGATTTCAGCATAGTCAATCTGCTTATCCACAGCGGCCAGTTAACAGAACCTGAGGCTAATCGGCTGGGCGGAGGAAATCCTGCGTTTGAACAGCACACTTTTGCCGACTCAACCGGAGTGCTCGATTTCCTGCATACCGGCGAAACGGATGACGTACCGACGTCAACCGATAACAACGCCGTACAGGTACTCGTTTTCAAGCCCGTCGGTGAAGCGGGTGAACTTACCTTTCCACCTGAGCAAAGCGCTGATTGATCGGCGAAGCGTTGAAGCCGCAGTCGCTCACCTTAGACTTCGCATAAACTACGCTTAGCGAACGACTTGAGTTTCTTATCAACAGGTGAATGGACACTGTTTTTTGCCATCCAGACAACGAAGGGGTCTTAACGTATTCTTACTTATGCGTGAAGAGAGTTAAGATTCATCCTGCTGTACCGGTTGAGATGACAAAAAACGTTTTCCATAATTTATGCTAATCTACTGGCACTTTTTCGGTTAATAAAGCCCAACGGCCTGCCTGGCCCATCCCCTGGTTAAACATACTTTCCATACTACTTAGGGAAACTACCGCTCATGTATGTCAGAATGGCGTATCGATACGCTTTGGTTTATATGGTTTTTCTGGCAATAAATTTAATAAAATCGCTGCATCATAATTTAAACAGAAAATTGCCCGGAAATAAGGCGGTTATAGATATTATTGTATGAACTGAATTAATCGGCTATGTTGAGTTCAACCGCTTACCAGCCGATTGACAGCCTATTTATTTATGATAAACTAATTCTACATGATGATTTCATTACGTGACTATCCCAGGAATAAACGCCTGAAATGGCTGCTGGCGGGCCTTTTTTTATTGGCCGTTCAACTAAGTTACGCACAGTCGAACATCACAGGCACTGTAACGGATGCGGCTACGGGTGAGGGGCTGGCGGGTACGACGATTCAGGTGAAAGGAACCAACATTGGAGCAACCAGCGATGCGGGCGGGAAATACCAGATTTCGTTGCCTGCTACGGGGAAGGTACTCGTTTTCTCGTTCATCGGCTATCAGCCTCTGGAAATTACAGTCGGGAGCCGGAGCATTGTGGATGCCAAACTGACCAGCTCCGACAATGCACTCAGTGAAGTGATTGTGGTTGGGTATGGCGTACAGAACCGGCGCGACGTGACCACCGCCATTGGTTCAGTAAAAGCGCGGGATTTAGCCAACCAGCCCGTGGCCAGTTTCGACCAGGCCCTGGCCGCAAAAATTGCCGGGGTGCAGGTGACGCAAACATCCGGTGCGCCGGGTGCGGCCTTGTCGGTTCGGGTGCGCGGAACGGGCTCCATCAGTGCAGGCAATGACCCGCTCTATGTGGTGGACGGAATTCCACTCTCGCGCGATACCAAATTTGCCACGGGTAGCACCAACACGCAGTTTCCTGACAACCCGATCAACGTGCTCAGTACACTCAATACAGACGATATTGAGAGTATCGAAGTACTGAAAGATGCCTCAGCGGCCGCCATTTACGGATCGAGGGGTTCTAATGGCGTTGTGCTGTTGACGACTAAACGGGGCAAGGAAGGGAAAACCGTCGTAAGCTATGATTCGTACATCGGAACGCAGCAAGTGTCCAAGAAGATTGACATGCTGAACGCCTACGAGTACGCCCAGTTGAGCTATGAGGCCAAAAATAATGCCTACATCGACCGGAATCCAACCGGTAAGCCAACCGATTCGAACGACATTCGGAACAAGGGTGTGGGAGCTCCAAGCACACTTATTCAACCCGAAATAATTCCTTACCTGTCCGGTCAGCCCGGTTTGACCAATACTGACTGGCAGGACGCCATTTTTCGCTCAGCACCCATCCAAAATCACACGATTTCCGTTTCGGGTGGTAAAGAAAACGTCAAGTTCTATGTGTCGGGCAACTACCTCGACCAACGGGGTGTCGTGATCAATTCGGGTTTCAAGCGCTATAGTGCCCGTGCCAATGTCGACGTAAAAAGCGGCCGGCTGACGGTGGGCGTCAATCTCAATCCGACGTATTCATACCACGACCTGATCAAAGCCGAAGGGCCGTATCTGGGCGAGGGCGTAATAGGTCTGGCGCTGCAAATGGCACCGATCTTCCCCGTTTATAATGCCGATGGCTCCTACAACTTTGGCAACAACGGCTGGGGTTACGGCGCAACATCAATCCTGAATCCGGTTGCCATTGCCAATCAGGTGAGCGATAAACTAAGCCAGTTACGGGTTCTGGGTAACACCTATGCCCAATATGAAATCACGAAGGGCTTGTCGTACCGGCTGAGCCTGGGCGCTGATGTAAACAGTTTTCAGCGCGATTATTACCGGCCGTCAACCCTCGAAATCCGGGACCGGAAAGGGCCTTCCGTGCCAACGGGTTTCTCGCGGGCTCAGAACTTCGTAAACTGGCTCGTTGAAAATACCCTGAACTACAATCATTCCTTCGGGCTGCATAATATCTCGGCGCTGGCGGGTTTCTCGTCGCAGAAAGACCGGCGGGTGGCTAACGAGCTTACGGCAACCAACTTCCCCAATGACCTGGTTCAAACGCTCAACGCCGGACAGGTTTCGTCCGGAAGTTCTGATATTCAGGAGTGGTCGCTGCTTTCGTATATAGGACGCGTTCAATACGATTACAACGGTAAATACCTGTTGTCGGCCGCTGTCCGGGCGGATGGTTCTTCCCGTTTTGGTAAAGACAACCGCTGGGGCTACTTCCCCTCCGTATCAGCGGGCTGGAATGTATCCCAGGAGACGTTCTTAAAATCGGCAACCTGGCTGAGTGATCTGAAACTTCGGGCCAGCTATGGCCTGACCGGGAACTTCCAGATTCCAAACTACGGGTCGGTTAGTTTGCTCGGTTACCAGAACTATATCCTTGGCTCCGAAACCATCGTCAGTGGATTGGCTCCCACCAATTCGGCCAATGATAAGCTGAAATGGGAAAAAACGGCCATGTTCGATGTTGGCTTCGATGTTAGTTTTTTGCGCAATCGCCTGAACCTGAGCGTCGATTATTACAATGCCAACACCTCAGATCTGTTGCTGAACGTACCCGTTCCTCGTGCGTCGGGTTTCAGCACGGAGTTGCAGAATATTGGTAAAGTCAACAACCAGGGTCTTGAGTTTACCCTGGGAACCCGCCAGACATTCGGTCGTTTCCGTTGGGAGGCCAGTGCGAACATTGCGGGTAACCGGAACAAGGTGATTGCCCTCGGGCCCTCCGGCGATCCGATCATTGTGGCGGGTGGTGTGGCTGGCGCGCAGTTCATCACGCAGATTGGCCACCCCATCGGTGAATATTATACAATGATTAATGACGGTGTCTTTAAAAATCAGGCGGAGATCGACGCGTATCCGCACACAACAACGACCCGCCCCGGTGATTTCAAATTCAGAGATACCAATGGCGACGGGAAAATCGACTTCAGCAGTGACCGGGCCGTTACGGGTAGTTATTTTCCAAAATTCACGTTTGGCTTTACGAACAACTTCGCTTACCGGGGTTTCGATTTAGGGGTGTCTGTTCAGGGTGTTCAGGGACATAAAATACTGAACCTAATCCGGCGCTATATCTATAACATGGAGGGCAACGGTAACCTTTTCCGAGGGGCACTGGACCGTTGGCAGTCGCCCGAAAATCCGGGTAATGGTCTGGTGAACCGAGCCAACCGGCTGGCATCGGGTTCGAACGGTGAAATCTCAACCTGGCATATCGAAAGTGGATCGTATGTACGCATTCGTACCATTACGCTTGGCTACGCACTGCCCACGGCCCTGCTGCAAAAAATACGGCTGACTCGGGCGCGTCTGTATGTGACAACCCAGAATCCGTTTACGTTTACCAAATACCTGGGCTACAACCCCGAGGTGAACAGCCGCCCCGATAGCGCTCTCTCGTCGGGTGAAGACTATGGAACCTATCCATTACCCCGCACAACATCGGTCGGTCTCAACCTATCTTTTTAAGAAACAGCTATGAAAAAAATAACGTTAATCGTGGCCCTGCTGGTTAGCCTGTCGGCTTGCCAAAAGGATTTTCTGGACCTGAAACCACTGTCTCAGCCAAACGCCGATAATTTCTACAAAACAGCCAACGACTTCGGAAATGCGGTCAATGGGGCGTATGACGCCCTGCAGAACCCCAGTCAGTACGGCGGTGATTTCAATACGATCATCGAAACCCGGAGCGACAATGTGCTCGATAATGACCCGTCGTCGAGTGCCGGGCTTCGGTATAACATCGACCGGTTTATCGAGCCAACCACGAACTCTGTGCTGCGCGATACCTGGGGTAGCCTCTACACCGGCATCAACCGTTGCAACCTAATTCTGGATAAGATTGACGCCGTTACGATGGATGCGACGCTGAAAGCCCGGTATAAAGGGGAAGCGCAGTTTATCCGGGCACTGTCTTATTTTAACCTGGTTCGGTTGTGGGGTAAAGTGCCGCTCGTACTCAAAGCTGGTTCCACCACCGACGCTCGTTCATACGTCCGAAACGAAGTGGCCGATATTTACACCGCCATCGAAAAAGACCTGACCGATGCGTCGGCCGGTTTGCCTGCTACCTACACCGGGGCCGATATTGGCCGGGCTACATCCGGCGCGGCCAAAGGCTTGCTGGGGAAGGTATATGTAACGGAGAAGAAATATGATCTGGCCGTATCCGTACTCAAAGATGTTGTGAACGGAACGACCTTTAAGTTGCTGCCCAATGTGGCCGATGTCTTTTCGGTTGCCAACAAGAACAACGCGGAAATTCTGTTTGCGGTCAAATTCAAAAAAGGCGGTTTACAGGGCGAAGGCCATGGGTCGTGGTATGGCACTAGCATTGGTGACAACATAGAGCCATCCTTGCGAGCGGCTTATTTGCCTGCCGACAAGCGGCTTCCGCTAACGGTGCAGGTTCCCGTACCAACCAGCATCAACGCCGTTCCGAGAAAGTTCTATGATGAACTGTCGGGAACAAACGATGTTGGCAATGACTTTCCGGTACTGCGTTTTGCGGATGTGTTGTTGCTGTATGCCGAAGCCCTGAATGAGGTGGCTTACCAGGCCGACGGGGAAGCGTTCAAAACGCTGAACCTGGTTCGGGCACGGGCGGGCGTCCCCAATTATACGGGTGCCCAGCTAGCCACTAAAGAGGCTTTCCGGACAGCAATCATCAATGAACGGCGGCTGGAACTGGCCCTGGAAAACGACCGTTGGTTCGACCTGATCCGTACAGGAACGGCTGTAGAAGCGATCAAAGTAACCGGTATCACGATGCCTGCCTACCGGACGCTGTACCCCGTTCCGCAGTCGGAAATTGACACGTATAACAACAAGACTACGTTTGGTCAGAACCAGGGATATTAATTGCAAATAGTTGTTTCACCACAGAGGCACAAAGGCCACAGAGAATTCAACTCTCTGTGGCCTTTGTGCCTCTGTGGTGAAATAGAAAATTTCTGTACCCGTGGTTTGTCTCTGTCTCCATGGTTCGTGTCCTCACGAACCATGGAGACTATTCCCCTCTAAACTACGGCTATAGCCTTAACCATAGGCAAACCTTACTTCTGACGCTCGGCCCAGGCATCCATCTTGCGTTCCAGCACATCGAGTGGCATACAGCCGTCTTTGAGAAACTCGTCGTGAAAGGCGGCCAGACTAAATTTGTCGCCAAGCTGCTTTTCGTATTTCGTGCGCAGTTCGCGGATTTTCAGGGCTCCGATTTTGTACGACAGCGCCTGACCCGGAATCGCCATGTAGCGCTCAATTTCAGCCGTAGCGCCCTGTTCGGCAATGGGTTCGTTGTCCATCATGTACTTGATGGCCTGTTCGCGCGTCATGTGCTTCGTGTGTAAGCCTACGTCAACAACCAGCCGAATCGCCCGGTGAATTTCATCGCCCAGTGCACCCATGTACTGATAAGGGTCGGTGTAGATACCCAGTTCTTTGCCCAACGATTCGCAGTACAACGCCCAGCCTTCGCCGTAGGCGCCATACCACGCAAACCGACGAAACTTTGGCAATTTGGTGTTTTCCTGTTGCAGCGATACCTGGTAATGGTGCCCTGGAATCGCTTCGTGCAAAAACAGCGATTCCATACCCGACGTGACGTTGAAGTTGGTGGCATCTGGGATGGGCACGTAAAAAATCCCCGGCCGACTGCCATCGGCCAATGCCTGGTTGTACTCGGCGCTGGCGGAGGCTTCCCGGAACTTCTCGGTCTGCCGAATCTCGAATTCTGATTTGGGCGTGTTGATGAACAGCTTTTTTAAATTCGGCTCAATCCTCGCCAGAATGGTATGAAACGCGTCCAGAACCTCCTTGGGCTGTTTGTAGGGATAAAATTTCTTGTCGGTTTTGAGGTGTGTGAAGAATTCGTCCAGCGTGCCTTTGAAGCCAACCTGCGTTTTCACCTTTTCCATCTCCCCCCGAATCCGGGCCACTTCGTTCAGCCCAATCGCGTAGATTTGATCGGGTGTGTCGTTGGTGGTGGTCCAGGTTCTGACCAAATACCGGTATAGTTCCGGGCCCTGCGGTAGTACATCGATGCCCGACGTCGTGCGGGCTTTAGGCAGGTATTCGGTCGTCAAAAAAGTTCCCAGCTTTTGGTAAGTGGGCACGATTTGCTCGCTGATGGCTTTCTTATAGGCAGCCGTCAGCCGGTCTTTATCGGCCGCGCTGAAGGTTGATGGCAGTTTTTTGATCGGGCCATAAAAGAGACTCTTTGTCGGATCACTCACGACCAGATCGGTCATTTGTGGAATCATTTTGACAACCAGGCTCTTGGGGAGTACCCGTCCGGTCGCTATTCCCTTTCGGAATGCCGTGATGGCCGTATCGCCCCAGACACTAAAGGCGGAAACACGCTTTAGCCAGTCGTCATAATCCTTGACCGTTTTAAAGGGTTGTGACCCCTCGCCACTGCCCAATTGGCCAAAACTCAGCGTTAGCCCGGTGAACTGATTGAACGGTATTTCTTCCTGATGGAATGGGTATTGTTCCAGTTGCAGGGCTAATTCACGTTTGAGGATATCGTAAGAAATCTTGTCCTCATCGGATAACTTTTCCCGGTCAAACGAATTCAGCTTTTCTAAGGTGTTGGTATAGAACGCCTTGGTCTGACCCAGAAACGCTTGGGAAATATCATTGGGAAGCTGGTCATTATACCGGTTGTCTCCCTGCTGGGTAGCCTCTATGGGAAACAGTTTCAACCGCTGTTCATAATAGTCGTCCAGAACGGTCGCGAAGTCCGTGTTTGCGGTGGTTGTTTGTTCGCTCTTCTTCGAATTACAGCCAATCATGGTGGCGATCAGTAAGGGTAGTAATAGGCGTTGCATCATAAAGGAATGGTCGATTTTAGTGCAGTAAGTTAAGTAATTTATGGAGTAGGCTATGGCTATCCTGTCGTTAGTGTCACATGATTACTATAGGGACGTGGTGTCGGTTATAAGTAACCGACACCACGCTAGCTTACACTTATTGATCAGGACAATTCAAACAAAAGCGTAACAGCGCCCCCTAACTCAATCTGGTCGCCGGACTGAAGCGGGTAGCCCATCCCGGCAATATCGGCTCGTTCAATGCTATTGTCCGGGTGGAAGATCTTCGTTTTGTTGCCACTGGCCGGTAACCCGCCTGCATCGACAAGGAGCGAATATTGCCGTCGGGTCGTGTCGTACCGAATCGTGGCGTGGGCGCGGCTGACGGCTCCGTTCTCTGCCCCCCGTTGCGGATCAAAACCGGGGTCGTTGTCATTCAGGATAACGATGTCGTTTGTTCGAATACGACCAGTTGTCGTTTGGGAAGAACGTCCCCGACCAATACAGAAACTGGTCTTCTGCGTAGGGTCCAGTACGTAGTCGGTCTGTTCAGTTTGCCCGGTTAAGGTTACTACCCGAGCCAGCGAAGGAGTTTGCGACGCTTTGGCTTTGTCGAGAACGATCAACCCCAGATTACCCTCCCGGTAAGTCGTTTCGGGTAGTATAGCCTGGTAAAACGCGTACTCGAAACGCCAGTCGTTGGGTAGTTTGATGTAATTGTCTGCGAGCTGTCGGCTGAGTTCTTTTTGAAACTTTCCGGGCTGACTAGCCCATAAAGCAACCCGGTCAATCGCTTCTTCCTCTGGATTGGTCGCAACAAGGCACAAGGTCACCCCTATAGGAGCCGTCTCGGGTTCATTCTGGTATGGACGCAGCTTATCAACGATGAAGTGAAGCATCTGATCCCGTCGCTGACCAGCGGGCGGTGGCCCTTGCGAAATGGGTTTGGGTGGTTCTGAGATCGGTTCTTGACTGTCCGTTTTCTCCAAATCAAAAGCCTGAACCGCTGGCCTGGTTGCCTGCGCTGGTGAAGTAGGCGTAAAGCCGAACAGGTTTTTTATCGTGTCTAGTAGGCTCATAATTTATAAACTTATTCACTGTAACGCGGACAGGATCGGGGTGCCCGTTCGATCCGCGTTACAGAACTATCAAAAACTCCCTAAATACCCGCGCTGTTTCAGGATGGGTGCCACCACGGTGTTCGCCAGTTGGACAGCTTCGGCGGATGATTCCCCCAACTCTATACGGACACTAACGACCGTATGCGACTGTCCATTGGGTGTTGGGGCGAAAAACACGAACCAGCCGTCGTTTCGGCGAATGCCCTGCACAATGCGTTCGGGCGTGCCAGTTTTGCCTGCTACACGGGCTACACTGATTTTGCTGCGGCCCTCGGATGGATTCGACTGATCGATCATGAATGACTCAAGCTGGTCGGCATAAGTGGCCTGGCGAGCTACTCGCTGACCGGCTCCAATGGGTAGTGGTTTTCCCGCCTGCTCCAGCACATACCGCGATGGTTGCAGCACGCCTTTGTTGGCAATAGCCCCTGCCATACGGGCCAGGGCGACTGGAGTCGAGGTAAGTTGCCCCTGTCCCCAGGCCAGCCCCGAGAACTCACTGCGGTACCGTTTGGGGTATTGCATAGTGTTATAGAGATTTCGCCGGACGACAAAAGAAGAATCGCGCCAGTGTTTTCGAATGAGCTCACGCTCGGGTTCTGTGCGCGTATCGGAGAAAGAGTAGCCGCCTACGAAGTCGATGTTCATGCCGGTAGCTAGGTACAGATCCGCCATTTCATTGTCGAGCTTATGGTCGTTGGCCGTCCGAATAAAATAGACATTGCTCGACCGGACAATGGCTTTCCGCATATCGACAGATTCATTGCAGGGTTCTGATTCGCGGGTGCCCCGGCGGATGATTTCCTCACACGAAATAGAATAGCTAACGTCGGATGCGGACGGGCCCAGTTTATTGAAAGCCGCCATGGCGGTCAGTATTTTAGCGGTCGATCCAGGGGCGGTTGGATAGGTCATGCCTAGGTCGCGCTCTGTCACCAGGTAAGGTAATTTTAGGCGATCCCGGTCCGCCATCTGCATCACGTCTGGCGTTTGCAGGTTGGGAAGCGGGTGTAGCGCCGATGCCAGCACATCGCCCGAATTCGCATCGAGCACCACAACCGATACCCGCCGGTTGCGGAAGTCGGACGTGGCCAGTGCCTGTTGAATGGCCACCTGAAGTTCCGCATTGACACTCAGGCGCAGATCGCGGTTTTGGGTTTTTCGCTCAGCCACCTCACGACTATCCAGCCCGGCCCGAAGGGCGGGAGCCAGCTCGCTGTAATCATACACAGACAAGGTACGCGTTTGCCGAACGGACGGACTGAAGCGGTCGGCCCGGTAGTCGGTCGTGACGAGGTTTGTTTTTCGAGGGCGACTATTGAAGCCCCGTAACTCGCTGAGGTGAGCGGCTTCGGCATAATATCCGTTGCTTTGCCCCCAAAAGAGTTGCGTATTAAGGTCACCCAGCCAGAAAAAAAGTTGGTTGCCGAAGGGGTAATAACGTTGTTGCCGTTTTCTGGTTAGCCCTTCGACCTCGTCAGCGTTGAGGCCGCTCTGCTGGAGTTTGGCTGCTTGTTGCCTAACGGTTTCGGGCGAACTCGATGCCAGCACCAGACCCGTCCGGTCATAAATCGTGCCTGCCGCCAGGGCTCGAGTAAGTCGTTCGATACGCGGGTTATAACTGTAAACGGGATCGCCGTTGCGGGTTACCACTCGGGCCGGACGTACAATGTAGGCACTACCCCGCCAGCCTACGATGGGCAGTAAATGACCAATAAGCACAACGACACCCGCCAAAAACCCGGTGATGCCTGCCATGAGCACAACATCATAATGGGTTGACAGGTATTCTCGTTGGGCCACCTCGCCCGGTCGATGCGCGACACTAAAGGCAGCGCCCATAGCCGTCAGGTTAATGATAAGCGAGATTTTGCCATAGCTCAAAAAGGGTACACTGATACCCGTCAGCGGCAGCAACCCGATTGAGCCGCCCGCGATAATCAAAAACTGAACGCCCGTGGCAATGGCAATCCCAGCAATCAGGAAAAAGCTAAACGGCTGGCCCGCCCGACGGGCATGAAGAAACAGCCGGTGCAGCAATACGCCAAACAGCAGGAACACGCAAACGACGCCCAGACCACCCAGCTCTTCGCCCAGGCTGGGCAGAATCATGTCGGTGTGGGCGGCAGGAATGGCGTTGGGAAATCCTTTGCCCAGGCCCTGCCCAGTCCAGCCGCCGGATGCCAGCGCCCAGTAACCGTGTGCCAGGTGATCGCCCCCATACACATCATTATTCCAGGGATTAAGCCACATGGCTTTCCGGTCGGCCAGCCGATCGCCCACAAAAGGCAATTGATCGCCGAAAGCAAACATGGCCATCACCAGCAGCAGCAATACCGGGGCTTCTGCCAGCAGCGCAATCCAGCCGGTGCCTGTCTTCGAGCGAGCGTCGCCTTTCCAGAACATGTAGCCAATCACCGCCAGCAAACAAAGTAGCGTGGCTACGGCACCCGGCAGGAGCCAAAGCGCTATACCATAGCCAACACCTGTGGCGAGGGTAAGGGGAAGATTCCCCCGGGCAATGCTATAGAAAAGCAGAAACGTAAAACACACCACCAGCGCCGGGCCCATGTCGCCCAGCAGTAAGTAAAGCAACATGAGCAAACCGGCTCCGGCCAGCGCCCCGAAACTAACGGCGAAGCGCCAGCGCAAATCAGGAAGTTGCCGCAGTTGCTGTTCATTGGCCGCAAAGAACCCGGCGAAAAATAACAGCAACAGGTATTTAGTGATCTCACTTGGCTGAAATGTCAACCCCAGCAGTGACAGGTTCACCCGTACTCCGCTTCCTTCGGGACCGGACCCAACAAGCAACGTCAGTGCAGCCAGGCCAGCCGCCAGCACCAGCCATGTCCAGCCCGATCGTCGGACTGAAGACCGGCTTCGTAAAGTAAACAGCCAGTCATAGCGCCAGGTAGCGTAGAAACGACCTACATTAAGCTGGGATAAAATGGTCATTCCGGCCAAGCCGACGATGACGCCTTGTAACGTTTGTCCGGCAAAGAGTGTGTCCTGCAACGGATCCTGAATAGCCAGCAGGGTTAAGACCGATAAGCCCGTGAGGAGCATTATTATCGGTAACAAAAAGGGGTCAGGGTGGAAGCGCCGAATGGACCAGACCCCGTTGACCACCCAAAACGCCAGAAAGAAGGCCGCCACAATACCCCAAAACAGCCAGGTGAACGAGGCCGGTGTCCGGACGGTAAGCACTTGATCCGTTTTTAGTTGCCCGTAAACCGTCGATCCAATTAGTCGAAGCTGGTGTGGTCGGGCGGTAAAGTCAACGTGTTGATGGGTGGTTAAGTGAGCGGTGCCGCGTCGACTGCCAAACTCAAATCCTGGTTTCAGCGGGACAACACTATAACCCGCCCCCGACTTCAGGCCTGCGAAGGTGAATCGGCCGTCGGTATCCGTCCGGGCATAAACGAAACGATCAGGAAGCGTATCGGGCTGGGCCGTTGCCGGGTGGCGCTTTAGCTGGACCAGTACACCCGACAGGGGGCGATCGTCCCGACTGACGCGCCCGTCAAACGACACCGTTCCACTCCCAACCTGAACGACGGCAGGATACGTTTTTGGGTTGGTCAGCTCCCGATTGTACAGCACCGAGTCGAACCCCATCTGCTGGCGTGATAACCGGAGTCGGCTTTGGAAGTCGGCACCACCAATTCGACTACGCCACGTTAGCGGAGCCATTACCGAAAACGTCCGCTTGTTTAGTGCTCCCAGGTTATCGAGGGTTCCGTTCCGGACAAGTTTGGCGGGTAGGGAGTCGGCTACCAAATCAATATCCCGGCTATCGGTATAATAATTGCCACTCGTCAGCAAGCGCCGAATGGCGGATGATTTAACGCCTTTGTCCAGGTTAAGCGACTGCCCGGCGGTGTATGCTTGTTTTGCCTGGTCGAGTGTCGGCAGGAGATTGATGTACAGCCGAATGAACAGCAGCCCCAACATGATCGACGCACTCAGCAAATACAAACGGTCAAATGATTTCATTCAGGGGTGGGTTACGGGTTGATTAAGTGAGTTGTACCCAGGGGCTGAAGCCCGTGTATGAATCTTACTGAAATACGAGCTGAAGCCCGTGGGTACAGATACAACACAGCGCAGTGTGTTCGGAATTTATATTACTGCCTACTCGAATCGGGTACGGCTGTTGAATCGACTGGCGGAGCCGACGTCGTATTTATGGTCGTCTCCGAAGGCGGTGAATTGGTGATGACAGAGTCGGTTGCCGGCTCTTCTTCGGTTGACTCCTGAAACGGCGCTGCGGTTGAATCCGTAGCTATCTCGTCCGAACTCAGCGAATCAGTATTGGTGACCGTTGAGTCAGGCAAGGTTTGAGCCGGAGCTTCTTTATGGCGCATTTTATACAATACACCGAAGACGGCCAATACCACGACAAACAGTGCCGCCAGGATGATCGACCAGTTTGTGGTATTAGCTGGCGATTCTTCCATTGGTTCGTATTCATACGCGTTGACTGGCTCAGGTACAGGCGCGGGTGCAACCAGCGTTTGCGACCGGGGCGCGACTGGTGCCTGACGTTGTCCGGACCGGTTGGCCTGCAACAATTCTACATTTGCCTGACCCAGCAGCAATGCCAGCTCTGTCACATCGCTCAGGCGTTCGGCCGGATTTTTGACCAGCGTCCAGTCCAGCAATGTCGTCAGGCTAGGAGGCAGGTACTGCCCCGACGGTAGCGATAACGCCGGTGGCGGTGTGTGTAAGACCTGGCTCATGAAGGTCGCCATTCCCGCTGTTTCGGCCATCGAGAAGGGTACTTTTCCAGCCAGGCATTCATAAAGCACAACGCCCAGAGAATAGTAATCCGTCGCCACATCAACGCCTTTGGGGTTGTCGAACTGCTCCGGCGAGGCATATTCATAGGTCATCAGCGACTGACCCGTCATAGTTTGCGATTGCTCCCGAATGCGGGCCACGCCAAAGTCGGTGATGAGAAAATGCAGTTCCCCGCTGGGCAAGGGCCGATACAGAATATTCTCGGGCTTAATATCCCGGTGGATAATACCCTGCGGATGAATGGCATGAAAGGCTTCGGACATCTGTAACCCCAATCGGATGGTTGTGGCCACGGTCAATCGCCCCTGTTTGTCGATAAGTGTTCGCAAACTACCGCCTTCTACCCATTCCATAACAATGAAGGGCAGGGGCATATCCAGTTGTACGTCGCGAACCCGTACCACGTTCGGGTGGCGAATACCAGTCATGATCTCTGATTCGACCCGAAACCGCCGAAGCGTTTCCGGGTCTGTGTGCAGGGTAAAGTGTTTTATGGCGACCAGGTCGCCTGATTCCAGATGGCGGGCCTTCAGAACACGGGCGTTGGAACGCCCCAGCTCACCAATGATTTCATAGCCTGGGAAATGGGTATTTACACTGACAGTTGGCATGGATACCTTAGTTTAGCGACTCGGTTGCCGTAGCCAGCGAGTCTGAATTCTGGGGAATGTCCGGCGACTCGTACCGTAAAACTTTACACGTAACCTTCGTTCCCCGATCACTATCCGGAGCCGTTTGGATGGGCGATGAATTGGGCTCCACATGATTGAAATACACGGTCTCTGTTTTGTAGAGGCCGCCACCATCCTTGATATAATTCACCTGCACAACTACATAGGTAAAGTTCAAATTCGTTGGATTGCTTAACTGAAGCTGCAGT
Organism: Spirosoma radiotolerans; assembly: GCF_000974425.1. NCBI lineage: Bacteria > Pseudomonadati > Bacteroidota > Cytophagia > Cytophagales > Cytophagaceae > Spirosoma > Spirosoma radiotolerans. Next base: position 4,117,484 of record NZ_CP010429.1, on the reverse strand, counting down.
TGTTTGATGCCACCAAACAGGCCAACCTTGAAGTTGGTTGCCTTGACTTTCATCTTTTTAGCCGCGATCAGCGCTTCCTGCCGGAGCCGCTCCAGTCGTTGCGCTTCTTCGGCCCGTTGCTGTGCCCGAATAGCGGCTGTGTCGGGTTTTGCATTCGCTGCTACTGTAGTCGCACTATCGGTTGACTGGTCGGTTATAGCCGAATTACCTATGCCTGCTTTATTAGTAGATTGGGCATTAGGTTTGGTGGTAATGTAATACACCCCGGCAAGGATAAGCAGCGCGAAAGCAAGGAACGCCATGATTTTAGCCGTTCCAATGCCTTTGGGCGAATGCGGCTCCTTTACGGTCGAAGCGACTCTAGGCTTCAGGGGCTCTGGTTGCGGCTGCGTCACCACGTGGGGTTCTAAAACGGGCGTGGGGGCCGGTGTTGGCTGATTCACTCGGCCAGCCCGACCAGCTTGTAAATACGCAAGCTCTGCTTGTTTGAGCAGCCAGGTCAATTCGTCGGGATCGCTCAATCGCTCAGTCGCCTTCTTTTTTAAAAGCCCTTCCAGTAAGGGTGTAAACGGCCCGAGCGACTGCCCGTTGGCACTAACCGTTAAGACGGGCGGGGCTTCAGAAAGCACCTTGTTCATGAACGTAACAATGCCCGAATGATCGACTAGAGCAAAGGGCACTTTGCCCGTCAGACATTCATAGAGCACGACGCCCAGCGAATAATAATCGGTGGCTACACCCACATTTTTAGGGTCGTTGAACTGCTCCGGCGAGGCATATTCATAGGTCATCAGCGACTGGCCCGTCAAGGTTGTTGACTGCTCATGTAGCCGGGCCACGCCGAAGTCGGTGAGCAGAAAATGCAGTTCACCACTCGGTAAAGGCCGGTAGAGTATGTTGTCGGGTTTAACATCGCGGTGAACGATGCCCTGCGCGTGAATGGCCCGGAAAGCCCCCGCCATCTGCAGGCCCAACCGAGTAGTAGTTGGAACGTCCAGATGACCCTGTGCTTTGAGCAGGTCGCACACACTACCGCCTTCAATCAATTCCATCACGATGTAAGGCAGCTCGGCTTCCAGTTGCACCTCCCGTACCTTGACGATGTTGGGATGGGCAATGCTGGTCATAATGGCCGATTCGCGCTGGAATCGACGAAGTGTTTCGGGATCCGTGTTCAGGGCGAAGTGTTTGATCGCAACCAGATCACCCGTATCCAGATGGCGGGCCTTGAGAATGCGGGCGTTGCTACGGCCTAATTCACTCAGTATTTCGTATCCGGGAAACTGGGTGTTAAATCGAACGGTAGCCATCAGGGACGAATTGGTTTAGGCGCAGTTGGTTGCTTAGGCGCAACAGGCTGCTTTTGTACAGAAACTGAAATGACGGTGTTTAGGCATGTGTCCTGCCGAACGGTTGCCCGAACAGGCAGGTCGACCTGGCTGAAATAGACCCTGTTTAACTGAAGCTTTGTCTCTCCGGTGGTTTCAATTCCCGTCTTAAACCCACTGACAACCACATTTTCCAGCGTAACAGCCCCCCGGCGGTCAACGCGCATGGCAAGCTGGTCATGGGTTGAATCAAGGGGCATTATAACCGTTTGCGGGCTACTGCCGATGACAGCTAGTAGCGAATCCGTTAGTAGTAACGGTTGACTGATACGAATCGTATCGTCGGTCAGTAGCAACCGATGGTCTGAACTTCGGGTAGCCACTTCGATGAGCGAATCAATGCGGGAACGGCTCGTCGAAAGCAGGAAGGTTGTATCGCCCGATGGTGCACCGGTTGCCCTAAGGCTATCGCTCGTGGCGTGGGTGTTGCCCGATGGCCAGGACTGATACCAGACAATACCCGCCACCAGAATGGCCAGCAAGGCGAACAGCGCGACCCACCGGCCTGTCGATGATCGTTTAGCTGGCGTAGCCGCCGGTTGGGGTTGAGCCGATGGCGAAACGGGAGCCGCCGATGTATTCTGGGCCAGGCTGGGAGTCGTTGTTACCAGCGGTTCAACAACCGATGCGTTAGTACTATTTGCGGTGTTTCGGGCCAGTACAACCGTAATGTTATCGTTGCCTCCCTGATGATTCGCCACCCGAATCAGTTCTAAAAGCTGTTCTTCTACTGGAATAGCCCGGTTCAGGATTGCCTTGATCTGGGCCTGTGTGATCATATCCGTCAGGCCATCGCTGCACAACAGCAGTTGATCGCCCGGCAGAAAGTCCGTTTCGTCCGACTCCAGAAAATCTGGATCATCGACCCGATGCGTGGTGGAGCCGACTTCGCGCAGGATCTCGTTTCGGCGCGGGTGACTCATGGCTTCGGCTTCGGTCAGTTCGTTGGCATCTTCCCGAACGCCCACCATCGAGTGATCGCGGGTGAGCTTTACCAGATTGCCCTGCCGGTAGCGGTACAGACGTGTATCGCCCACATGCACAAAGTAGAGTTTGCCGGTATGGCTATCGGCCAGAGCCGCCGTCAATACGCAGCACATCTGGCCCAACCGACGCTCTTTCAGGCGCTCTTCGTTGATCTGGTTGTTGGCGAAAACGACGGCTTCGCGCAGCATGGACAACGGATCGCCATTTGGCGTGGCCATATATCGTTCAATCGACTCTTTGGCAATGGCAGCCGCCCGATCACCACCGGCGTAACCCCCTACACCATCAATCACAACCAGTAAGGCACTGGCTTCTGACCAGAGCGGAGTGCAGATAAATGTGTCCTGATTATCCTTGCGCCGTTGGCCCACATCGGTCTTCCCGGCGATCAGTAAGTCGTTCATTGTATAGAATTCGGTTTACGGTTTACTGGTTTCGGTAAGCTAGTCTGGTTGATATGGGGATATACCACAAACCGAATACGGTAAACCAATAATTAGCGGGGTAAGTCCTGAAAATGCCTGATGACGAAAAAACAGACGAACAGGAAAAGTAACAAAACAAGCAGAACGTCGATCATGGGCTTATGCGTTGCTTTGGAAGGTAAGTGTCACCATACTGTTGAGCAGAATCTGGGCTTTTTCGGGTAAGTCAAACCAGGTTGGGCTTGCCGGTTCGCTCCGGGGAATGAGTCGCTCGTTGACGCGGGTTTCGTTGCGGCTGAACGAAGCTATCTGAAACGATTGGGTAGACTCATTGTACCGAATTCGGGCGTGCGGATTCGATACGTAAGCGGATTCGAGAAGTAGGTAGTTCGGGAAATGCTGATTGTCGGTATCTTTTCGGGCTATGACGATTTCCCGGTCACGCATCACATACGTGTCCTCTTTATTTAACTCAGCTATGTAGTAACTGATGTGGGCCAATCCGGCCTCAAGACTGCGGGGCAATGCCGAATGGATTACCTTAGTAGCACTCGCTAGTGGTGCACCACTGGCCGGGGCGGATGAATTCAGGGGTGTGTCGAAATTGAATTTTACGACAAATGCCCCCGGCTCGCGAAAATCAATGTGCTGGAAGGTGTGCAGATCGACATCGACCTTTTCGTAGCGGTTGGTTTGTTTAACCCGGCGCGTCACGTTCAGTTTCTCGGCTGGTGCATTGGCCTGAACATTGCCAGGTAAAATACCGGTCAATGCCCCAATAACTTTGACATCCGTCGGGCTAACGGCCTCACCGCCGAACTCCCGGCCCGCACCAAACTTAAAAAACCAGCTCGATGCGACCGGCGACACGCGTCCGTACGCGCTTCTATGCGATTCGATAACCGCTTTGAAGGACTGCACCGCTTCGTTGACCACCACCGGAAACGCATTCTGACGATCTTCATACGTGTCGGGGTGCAGAATAATCAAAAAGTGAGCGTTGAATAACAGGCTCGTTCCGACGGATTCCCGCTGGATGGAGTCTTCGAAACTAGCGATGAGTTCGTCGAGAATGCGTTTGTTGGTAACGGCAGGAGCCGTTTTTGTATCGGTCTGGCTGGGCGGAATGATAAGGTTACTGAGCTTACCGAGCCAGCCACCGGGCTGATTGGCCATGTATGGACTGTTTAGGGAGGATTTTTACACCTATAAACGTTAACTACATTGGCTTTCGTTGGTTCACAATGGGGTATTTTTTAGTTTTCGGGGTAAACCTACGTTTTGGTAGGTCATTAGCCTGTTAACATTTTGCGGCTTCCATCGTCCGTGTCCTCACGGACCGTTTACTTGGAAGGTAAACTGGCTGTCGCGTGAGCGGTCCGTGAGGACACGGACCGTGGAGCAGCAACCTACTTTGAGCTAAGCTGAGGGTTAGACGAGGAAACAAATACCGGGAAAAAGTGGCATTGGGGATGTATTGCCTGGCAAACCCAACTGTGGGGCTAGCGCAAACGCATCAACTTTATACCCGCACATAAATTTTACGGCGGTCAAGGACCCAGCCGACGAGCCAGCAAAGCAGCATAAAGGAGAGCGCGAACAAGAGCGAACCCACAGGTCCCGGTGCCAGCTTTTGATAGAAATTACGGTTGATCCAGGAAAACACATTCCCACCCGACGCTACCGGAATCATGTAGAAGGCGATAACCAGCAATTCGGACAGGAGGTAGATAAACAGGGGATTTTTTCCGGGAATGACAAAGAACCTGGTCCAGTTGGCGTTGTTCCATTGCCTGATTTCGATGATGTAGATCAGAGCCGCCATAATGGCCAGATCAAGTCCTGTGGTGAGCAGGACAAACGAACTGGTCCATAACTTTTTGTTGATGGGAAAAACCATATTCCAGCACAGGGCGGCAAAAATCAGGGCACTGCCAACGAGTAACAGTTTCGCTACACTTTCGTAGTTTTTGCCTTTATGCTGCACAAACTGACCGGCGTAATAACCAATCACTACATTCACAATGGCCGGCAGTGTACTGAGCAAACCTTCCGGTTCAAAAGCGACGCCCTCGCCATGATACAGGTGCGCATCGCCAAACAGGAACCGATCGAGTTGCGACCCAGCATTTCCTGCTAAACTATACGGATCGGCGGGGTCGCCCCAACCGAGCAAAATAAGCCAGTAACCGACCAGAAACACAACACTCAACAGGATAACTGTTCGGAAGGACAGGAAATAAACCAGCAACGATGCGATGCCATAGCAGATGGCAATTCGTTGTAAAACGCCCCAAATGCGGGTTTCACTGATGGGAAAGCCGGTTACATCGCCTGATTCACTGAGCCGGAAAAAAGGAAACCAGTACATCAGGTAACCCAACAGAAAAATCAGCGCCGTTCGTTTGCCAATTTTAGTCAGCACGGCAGCTGTACCTACCGAACTGTGCTTCTTCATGGCAAAGCTCATGGCATTGCCTACAGCGAAAAGAAAAGACGGGAAGACCAGATCGGTAGGGGTGAAGCCATGCCAGTGAGCGTGCAAGAGCGGGGCAAAAGGCGTGGCACCACTCCCCGGCGTATTTACCACAATCATGAAGCAAATTGTCAGGCCTCGGAATACATCCAAAGACAAAAAGCGCGTGTTGGTATCAGTCATTACAGGTCGGCTGGCTAAGGATCGGCTTCAAAAAAAATGGTTCTACTCCGTGGTCCGTGCGGTCGGCGTTCCGATCCTCACGAACCACATACGCGTCAGCAACACCATCCAGTCAGGTGGTCCGTGAGGACACGGACCACCTGACTAAGGTCGGCTGGCTTATTTACTGATCGTTACCGTTTGTCCAGACCTGCCTACGGCATTGAATACTTTAAATTTAACGGGACCGCTACTGGCAACGGGCTCCGTATATACCGGGCTTTGGGCCGTTGGTTCTGTGCCATCCATCGTATAACGGATGGTTAATCCAGGGAATTGTACATTGGCGGCCACCTTTCCATTAATCACCTTCGCCCCAACAGGCGGAATGCGGTACTCATAGCCACCGGCGTAAACATCCAGACGAGGAAGCTCCCGCTTGCCTACTTGACTGATGAATTCAGACCAGGCCTGATCATACAGTTGCTCGCTTTTTGCTTCGTTTGTCTCCTTTGCCCAGGCCGGGTCTTTCGCCCAGGCCCGTTCGGCTACTGCTAGCAACTTAGGAAACATCTTGTACTCAAACTGCTGCGGATTTCGGTTCGTTTCGGACCAAAGGGGCGCTTCAATGCCGACAATATTGGCCTTTCCCTTAGCCGTCAGAACTTCCCGGCTTTTAATAAGCGATGGATTGATGCGATTGCCCGTATTATCATCTTTCAGATTCCTGAGGTAATCGTACGGAATGAAATAAAAGGGTTTGTCGATGTCTACATAGCCACCCCAATACTGGCCGGGCTCTTCTGATAACTGATTGTAAGCCAGGTCCAGATACATATGGGTAACGCCGGTCAGAATCACTTTATACCCTGCATTGGCCATGCGGTAGGCGAGGTCTTCGGCGCCTGATCCGGGACTATTTTTCCAGACATTTACCCGAAAGTTTTCGCCGGCAAAGGTTTCGTTGGGCACCCATTTTACCCGACCATTCTGCTTTACTTTCTTAAGTCCAATTTCTTCCCAGCCCGAAAGGAATAACTGACGGCTTTTGAGCAGTTGATTGACTTTACCGAAGTAGTAATACCATAAGTCATCGGTGTTTTTAACCGAAGGGTTGCTGGCAATCAACTTTTGAACAGAAGGAGACTTTTCCCAAACCCCACCCGGTACTTCATCTCCGCCGAAGTGAATCGTTTGCAGGGGTGCACCCGCTTCTTTGTACATCCCTCTCAAGTCGTCGACCACGCGCTCCAAAAACGTATAGGCGGATGGAAGCGACACGTCGATGACGTTATCATCCCAGCCCTGCACTGACCGATAAACCGACTTGTCGGCTACGTCCTGAAGCAGATACCGCTCTGCTTCGGTCTTGTTACCCGCTTTCATGAAGCGCTGATAGCGGGCGTTCATGGCTTTGATAGCGGCCCGGGCGTGTCCCGGTGATTCAATTTCGGGAATCACCACAATGTGGCGGTCGCGGGCGTACTTCAGAATCTCGACAAAATCAGCTTTGCTGTAGAAGCCCGTGCCGGATGGGTTCGACAAATCGGGGCCGGAGCCATAGGAGGGAATCAGGTTTTTAGTGGGGTCGGTGGTGTGGGCGCGTTTGGCACCAACAGCGGTCAGTTCGGGTAACGAAGGCATCTCTACCCGCCAGCCTTCGTCTTCGCTAAAGTGAAAATGGAAGGTGTTGAGCTTGTACAACGCCATCGCGTCCAGCACTTTAAGGACCTCTGACTTGGGCTGGAAATTCCGAGCCATGTCCATCATAAACGCCCGGTAAGGAAAGCGGGGCGCATCGGTTGCATCCAGTCCCGGTAAACTGACCGATCCGGCCTTACCCGACAGGGCGGCTGCCGGAAGAAGGGTTTGCAACGACTGAATCCCGTAAAAAATACCCGCGCCCGACGAGGCTGTGAGCACTACGCCATCTGAGCCAATATGCAACGCGTACCCTTCGGCAGCGAGCGATGGATTTTTACGGAGTGTGATCGTTTTTCCATTCCCATTCGTCTGAACAGCGGGTTTCTTACCAATGACCGTCTTCAGACTGTTGGCTAAATAATCAGCTTCCCGATCAAAGGCTTTATCGGTGACAATAACTACCTGATTGTCCAGCAGAAACGGCGTTCCTTTTTCCTGATACGAAACCGGGGTAGGGAATATCTTGGGCAGTTTATCGTCGGGGATTGCCTTGATTTTCTCATTCTGGTCAAAAATCTTTTCGGCTAATAGTCTGTCCGATTTTTCGTAGATCGTACCTGATTTTATGGCTACGTCAACAGGGTAGGCCTGCTCTGGATTCTTATCCAGCACCAGATAAAACCCAACGGGGAAGTCGGTCTTGTTCCGGATTTTTCCGGCCAGGACCTGTATGGTTGTCGATTTGCCGGGTTCTAGTTTTGAAAACTTCGGTCCTGGGCTGATGTAGTGTAAATCGCCGTTGAAGAGCTTGACCTGAGCCACCGAGGCATCCAGACTAGTTGGATTGCCGCCATTAAAAAACAGCTTCCAGCCAGTAGCAGGCAAGTCTTCACTACCCGTATTCGTGAGGGTCAGCACGGAGCGGGAACGTCCCTGATTTTGGTAGTTGTTGTCCGCCAGCTCAAGCGTGATCGTTAGTGGCTTCGACGCATTCGTCGACGTCGGCGTTTCACGAGTGTTGGTTTGAGAGCAATTAATGAAAAAGGGTAGGCCAAACAGGAGCAACAGGAAAGAATACGATCTCATTTTTCTGGAACAGGAGGTAAAGGCAAGGGAAGAAGGTATATGGTTTGTAGTTTACGGTTGGCTGGCGCACGAGTGTTGCTGACGCGCCAGCCAACCGTAAACTGCAAACCGTAAACTGAATTATTTACAAAAGTCCCTTCTTCATTTCTTTCACAGCGTGGTCGGCCGCGCGTGCGGTGATGGCCATGAAGGTGAGCGATGGATTTTGGGTACTGGTTGAGGTCATGCAGGCTCCATCCGTCACGAACACGTTTTTGCAGGTGTGAAGTTGGTTCCACTTGTTCAGCATGGATGTTTTAGGATCTTTCCCCATGCGAACACCACCCATTTCGTGGATGTCGAGGCCCGGTGCTTTATCTGGCTTGTCATGTGTCCGGATGTTTGTGAAGCCAGCCACCGTCAGCATTTCCGTCATTTGCTCATGAAAGTCGGCAATCATCTTCTCGTCATTGTCATCGTACCCAACCGAGATTTTCAGTTGTGGAATCCCCCAGGCATCGGTCAGGGCGGAGTCGAGCGCAACGTAGTTCGTTTCTTTTGGAATGGTCTCGCCCATCATGTGGGAGCTCACCCGCCAGTTACCATATTTAGGTTGCATCAGACTTGCTTTCAGGTCTTCACCCATGGCAGACGTATCGACGCTGGTAGCGCGGCTGGAGCCGAAACCTGCTGCGTAGCCACGCAGGAAGTCGGTTTCCTGCTTGAACACGTTGCGGAAGCGGGGAATGTAGCTACCGTTGGGACGAATACCCTCGGTTGTTGTATCCTGGAAGCCTTCGTGCTCAGCCGATATGGTGGTACGGAAGTTATGGAAGGCTACATATTTACCCAGCAGTCCATTATCATTTCCCAAGCCGTTCGGAAAACGGCTGGATTTAGAGTTCAGCAGAACCAGATTAGTGTTCAGGCAGGCCGCGTTCAGGAAGATAATCTTGGCATAATACTCGGTCATCTCCTTCGTATGCGCATCAACCACGCGAACGCCCGATGCCTTGCCCAGCTTCTCGTCGTAAATAATCGAATGCACGACCGAATCGGGGCGCAGGGTCATTTTGCCTGTTTTCGCGGCCCAGGGTAGGGTAGACGAATTGCTGCTGAAATAACCGCCGTATGGACAGCCCCGCTGGCATAATGACCGATTCTGACATTGAGCACGGCCCTGCTGATAGTGAATAGGTTGCGGTTTGGTCAGGTGGGCGCAACGGCCAATGATCACCGGCCGGGTGCCGTTATACCGTTTCGCCATCTGGTCGGTGAAGTGTTTTTCTACGCAGGATTGCTCGTGTGGAGGCAGAAATTCGCCATCGGGCAAGGCCGCCAGCCCATCTTTGTTCCCCGATATACCCGCAAATTTTTCTACGTAACTGTACCACGGAGCAATGTCGGCGTAGCGAATGGGCCAGTCTACGGCAAACCCGTCGCGGGCGGGACCGTCAAAGTCATAGTCCGACCAGCGTTGCGTTCCCCGCGCCCACATCAGCGATTTACCCCCGACATGATAGCCCCGAATCCAGTCGAAGGGTTTCTCCTGCACGTAGGGATGCTCGGCATCTTTAACGAAAAAATGCGTGGCGTCCTCTCTGTTGGCGTAGCACCGGCTGGCAACCGGATTGGCATCAATATATTCTTTTGACAACTGGCCCAGGTGCGCAAACTCCCAGGGCTGCATCATGGTGGTAGGATAATCGGTAATATGTTTGACATCCCGGCCACGCTCCAGAACGAGCGTGCGTAATCCTTTGCCGGTCAATTCTTTGGCTGCCCAGCCGCCACTAATTCCCGAACCAACCACAATGGCGTCGAAGGTGCGGTCTTTAACCGAATCTATGTTTAAAAAAGACATGCGATAACGTGAATAAGGGTACGTAAAAAACGAATAACTACACTACTTACTGCCGTTGACAGCCAGCTTGGAAACAGGGACGCAGCCGTGATAGAAACCGGGTGCCATGTTGAACTTCTCGACATTAACTAGGTAATATTCGGAATTCATATAGCCCTGAATAGTCAATTTTTTGACCATGTCGACAAAGGCTTTACCCGTTGGGTCTGTAGATGCACTTACTTTAGTCAGCACATCCATGCGTTGCGCAGCATCGCCATTTGAGAAGGGCTTGTTATACGTTTGCTGCGCTGTGGAATCGACCAGCGCAAGTCCCTGCTGAAGCGTTGTCTGAGCCGCTTCGCCATAGCAATCGTTAATCATCCGCATGGCGAATTTGTGTACATTAAGCGATTTGGCGCCGGGAGTAGCTGTTTCGGGAATGAAAGTTTCCACAATGTCGGCCAGAAGCGCTTCGTTATCGACGGATAAAGTAGAAATAGCTCCCAGCGAATCGGGTGTCCAGCCAGAGGCCCAGGCGGGTAAACTGACCAGCCCACCAATGGTCATGGCTAAGTTCTTTAATACAGAACGTCTTTGCATAAGTAAGGTAAGTAGTAATCGGGATTTCAGGAGCTTTCGCTTCTGAACAAAAGAGAGTAATTCCCCAGAATAGTTTAATTATTCGGTTATCAAAGATACAATATTATATGAAGCAGATTCGTAAAATTATTTATTAACTCGTTGAATGAACAAACAAAACGCCGGGCTTCGATAGAGACCCGGCGTAGACATGCAATGCGTTGATTGTCTGTTGATGAGTAATTTAAGCTGCTTTTAGATGCTACTACTTGCTTACCCTTCTTTGTAATGTCTGACATCCAGTAAGGTAACCGTTTCATACCAGTACTTTTTAAGATTGCTTAAATAGGTTTTCCAGTCGGTATAGCTAAACGGCTTGAGTGTAAACGATGAGGCTCCAAATGAATAAGCCCGTTCAACCAGACTGGGCGTCTTACTGGCTGAGAGCATAACCACGGGCAATACGCGCCCTTTGGGATGCGCTCTTACCAACGCCAGAAAATCCAGCCCATCAACTTTATCCTGTAAATCAATATCCAGCAAGACTATTTTCGGGCCTTTACCTTCCAGCTCTTCAATATACGTTTTGGCCTCCTCAAAGCTACTCACGTGAATAAAAGAAGCTTCCGGAAAGCTGCTTACCGAAGCTCTCTGTAAAACCTCCGCAATCAATGGGTCGTCGTCTACTAATAAAATGGGGAATTGCTGAGACATGAATTCTTTAGGCAGTTCTACTGCTATACGTGCGATGCGTGAATTACTTGGATGCAAAGCCAAGTAAAAGGATTAACTAAACGGTTCTTATTTTTAGATAAAGCTATACATTTAAATTCTGTGAATTTGCCAAAGGTCTGTACCAACACCGGGCCACCACCATAGTAATTAGTACAAAAGGCCACAGAGAAACAAAAGGACGTATGGAATCAAATCTAAGCTAATTCTAGCTGATTAATTAGAGACGCACAAATAGTACTTTCTGCTTATTTTACCTTACAATAGCTGCTTTATTAGCCTTAGAGGTCGGTTCATGTGGTAGAATTTACATGCCAAAGGTAACATCTGTTCGCTAAATATCATCGTTAATTCGCGAATTTACCGCCCTATTGCCCCTTGACTAAGCCGGAAAAGCGTTCAACCTGTCGCCTGATTAGTTTTAAACAAACAGAACAGATCAGGGGGGGCGTGAGTAACGGGTAACAGGGATTAGTGGCTGTTGAACGTAAGGCAAGTAAGGGTAGACGGGTTGGGCTATGGCATGTGCACGGCGGTCTGTTCGCTGTAGTGGGCCTGTATTTCTTCTGCTAAGGTGAGGATTCGATTTCGAAGCATGTCGGGTTGTTCAATCGTTGCTGACTGGCCGTACATAAGCAGCCATCTGGCTAATCCTTCTACATAAGGTGTCTGGAAATGTATCCGAACATAATCGCCCAGGTCGTCTTGACGCTGATAGCCAAACGTGTGTTTCTCCTGCTGTAAAAATCGGGTAACGGCTTTGCGAAACAACACAGTTACGGCCACCGTAGGCATGTCGGTCGTACCCATTCGATCCAGGTATTCCTGAAGCGTTAGCCGATTACGTCGTGAATAGTACTCACCTGAATTGGTGAGCTGACGAATGCGGTCGACGCGGAAATCGCGGTAGTCCTGGCGTGTTCGGCAGAACGCAATCAGGTGCCAGCCCATATTGTAATGATAAAGGCCTACAGGCTCAACGTCGCGCTGGGTTTCGGCATCGTTGTATTGCGAATGATACTGGAGCGTTAGCACCTGATGCCCGGCAATGGCCTGTTGGATATCGGTGAGCAACTCATCTGAGTAAGGCACCTGAGTAGGCGGCTTGGCCACATTGATGTGGGCGTCGAGGTCGTCCAGATGTTCCTGGTCCGTGCGTTTAAGAACCGATTTTATCTTGAAAAGAGCGGATTCAAACTTTGTTTTTACGGATTGGTCGGCCCACTTTTCCACTAACTTGCCCCCCATCAGCAGGGCGCTGGCTTCGGCCGTTGTAAACATCACGGGAGGCAGGTGGTAATCGGTCAGAAAATACCCGACACCTGCTTCGGCACCAATCGGGACACCCGCTTCTTCCAGGGAGCGAACGTCGCGATAAACGGTTCGCAGGCTAATGCCAAAGCGGTTAGCCAATTCCTGAGCCCGGACAACGCGCTTGGTTTGCAGATGAATCAGGATGGCGGTCAGGCGGTCAAGACGGTTCATAGCAGGAAGAGAAGGGAATCGGTTGCAATTTACACTCCTTCGCGTGAACAAGCAGGCATTTTTTTGTGTAGAAGAAGGGATAAACGTTTGACAGACATGAACGAAACCTCCATCAAAAATAATACCCATCACCATCGCTTCGAGTTAGAAACAGATGGGAAACTCTCCATTGTGGAATACCAGCAGGTCGATGATGAAACCCTCGCGCTGACGCATACAGAGGTCGATCCCAGCCTGGAAGGGCATGGCGTTGGCTCTAAGCTAGTGGAAGGCGTCTTGCAGTACATTGAGCAGCACGACCAGAAAATCGTGCCCCTTTGTCCGTTTGTGAGTGTTTTCCTGAAACGCCATCCCGACTGGAATCGATTGGTGTCAACAGCTTATTCGGTCAACGATTTTTGATACGCACGTGCCCCGCCTTTTACTTTTATTGATGCTGGTTAGCTGGGCCAATGCAACTGCATTCGCCCAACTAACCGCTTATCGGGTATTTTTTGGCATTACTAACCAGCCACCCCGTCAGGTCGTGCTGCGCCAGTGGCGTCAGGACGGTCAAACTCACTACCTGACACTGAATCCGAAAACCCTTGAAACTGCCCTGGTCAACTTGCCCGAGAATCAGGTAAAGGCTCTAGCCTGGCCCGCCACCCTACAAACTGTGATCGAAACTCCTTACGGCCGGGCATTACGCCTGGAGCAGCAACGGGACACTCATTTACAGGATGCTGGTATTGAGCGAACCGACACGACCGAACGGGGTTTCAGCCTGACAATAGACCTGTGTCCGTCGACCAAACCCCTGACGCGGTCGGTATTCGAGCAGTTGATCCGTGCGTTCGAGCCGGAAGAGAAACCCATTCCCGTAACGATTACCATCACAGGCCTTTGGATGGAGAACCATGCCCAGGATCTGGCTTACTTGAAAGACCTGGTCAGTCGGGGCGATTTGGCCATTACGTGGGTCAACCACTCGTTTCATCACCGCTACAACCCACAGTTACCGCTGGCGATCAACTTCATGCTTGAAGCGTCTACCAATATCAGTGATGAGGTTTTGCTGAATGAACAGGCTATGTTACGAAACGGGCTGAAACCATCCATTTTCTTCAGGTTTCCGGGTCTGGTTTCCGACAAAGGTGTTTTTGACCGGATCTTAGCGTTTGGCCTGTTACCCATTGGCAGTGATGCGTGGCTGGCTAAAAATCAACAGCCCAGACAAGGAAGTCTGGTGCTGATTCATGCCAATGGAAACGAACCAGTAGGGATCGCTGATTTTATCACATTGATCAGGAACAAGTCTTCGTTTATTCGTAACAAAACGTGGCTGCTCTATGATCTTCCCGAAAGCGTAGCCAGCGAGAAATGAGCTGTTGTTGGCATTACAGCCTCTTCTCCAGCTCCTCAATTTTCTGCCGGAGCTGCCGGACTTCGCCAATCAGGGTTTGTATTTCGTTTTCGGTCTGTTCCTGATCGTCCTCAACGAAAAAATTGGCTACATAGCCGGTAAAGGTGCCAAAAAGCCCCACACCGGCAATCATCAGGACAGCTGCAATCAGGCGACCAAAAGTTGTAACCGGAAAGCGGTCGCCATACCCAACGGTTGTAATGGTTACGAACGCCCACCAAAGCGCATCCGACGGGGTTTTGATGTTGGCATCCGGCACGCGTTCGGCGTAGAGAATGGCGATGGCACCAAAAATCATTAGCAGAACGGAACTGAGCAAAACGACGGCCAGCGTCCCGTTGGCTCTGTCGCGGAAAAGGTAATGAAGAAAGTCGCGGATAGACCGGAACGACCGCACCATGCGCAGGATGCGAACGACCCGCACCAACTGCCCCAGCCTGAACCAGTCAAGGGCGGGAATACTGGCCAGTAAATCAATCCAGCCCCACTGCAGAAATTTCCATTTATCGTCGGCCTGATAAAGTCTTAAAAAGAAATCATATAAAAAGTAAAGACAAATGCCGGTGTCGATCTGGTCGAGTAATTGCCTGTTTTGCTCGTACATGGGCACCAATTCCCGAATCAGCAGCGCAATGACAACATACACCGACAAGACCAGCATGATGAGTTGATGCAGGGTTAGCTTTGGCGGACCAGTCGACTTCATTATTTGTCCAACGGACGAGGTTTAGGTGGGTGAATCGGCGAAATACGATCTCCTTTCCGCACCCATCGCCAGATGTCGACAGGAAGCGCTGGATAGATGGAGACGCCAATGCTGTAATAACTTCCGTTGAAATTCTGGTCAATATCGGTCTGAAAAACGGAAATGCGATACCCTACCTGCGCCGAAAGGCCCACCCACCGGGTAGCTTTCCACTGGGCATAGGCGCCTATCTGTAGAGGGGCGAAAAAACTCCGATGCGTTCGGTCGATTGGATTGTCCTTAGCCAGATCTCTCGGCAGGGCATAAGCAATACCACCGCCAATGTCGACAGGCACGCTAATCATCCAGTGCCGATTGTTGGTCATGTTCCACCAGTACTGAATGTTCATAAACCACAAATCAGTGCGGGTATAATAATTAAGATTGATGCGCTGGGCCGCATTCCGTCGCCAGTCAATCAAGCGCAGATACGTGGCATAACCGATCCAGTAATAGCCCAGCGTTAGTTGATGGCGTTTAACACCATAGGTAATGCCCGCGTTGATTCCCCAAACGTTTACATGCTGGCGTTCCAGAAACGAATCCCGGAAGTCGAGGTTGAAAGCAGGCCGGATCGTCGAGCTAACCGAAAAACTAGTATCCTTCGGAGCTATAGAATCGAGCCGGGCGGTCAGGAGTGAACCCGCAAGTAGGCAAACAGCAATCATAATACAATACTAACCCGAAACCCGCCTAAGAGGTTAGAAGAGGTGTATGATGAAGGATAGAGACGGTAGGATGTAGGGTATATCCTGCACTTCTATATACTGTCTTTTTCTTCAGTTTGCTGCCCGTAGTAAGTAGCCTACGCCCATAGCCGTATGGATCAGTTTATGGTCGAAGTCACGGTCAATTTTCTTTCGTAAAAAGTTGATATACACCTCTACCTTGTTGGTACTGCTAATGGGTGTGTTGTCCCAGACTTTTTCAAGAATCTGCGCTTTCGTGACCACCCGACCTGCATTTTTGATTAAAAATTCGAGTAGTTGAAATTCCCGTGCTGTCAGCTTGATGCGTTGATTGGCGCGGTAGGCTACTTTTTCGGCAACGTTGAGTTCGAGGTTGTCGATACTCAGGATAGAAGGCGCATTAAAGCCACCTGTCCGTCGTCGGTGGAGTGCATAAATACGGGCCAGCAGCTCATCGGAGTCGCAGGGCCTCACCATGTAATCATCGGCTCCGGCATAGAGCCCTTTCGCTTTATCGGCCGATTCATTTGAATTAGACAGCAGGAGCACAGGTGTTGAGTCATTCTCCTGCCTGAGTCGCCGAATAACATCCAGCCCATCCATTCGCGGTAGCTCTGAGTCAAGGACAATCAGGTCAAAACGGGCATGAAGGCCCATCGCAAGTCCGGTGTATCCATCTGAAGCTATTTCGAGTGTATACTGGCGTTCGGCCAGGGTTCGATATAGAAACTCAAGGTAACTGGCGTCACTTTGAATAAGGAGAATTTTCATGTTCTCAAATGCAGTTAATTGAAAGTCAACCGCAAAGGTGTTAGCCTAACTTTAAAGCCAGTTTAAAGCTTAATTAAAACTTCTTTAAAATTTCATCCGTATATGTGTGTATTCGGATCTGAATAGCTAACAATACAGTTTCTACCTGCCGAATTTGAGGTCTAAAGGCCCTAGCGAGAACCGATCAGGGTATGATTATTGCCTACGTATTCCTTAAGGAAAATACTTATTTTTTAAGAACTTATTAATAATGGTTTAACCACGCCTTAACAACCCGGTCTGTACTTGCGCCCAAATCAGCCGGGTCTATTTCCGTCACTTTTCATTATGAATCGGTTTCGCTCATTCAATCAATTTGCTCTCATGCTGCTTGTGGGGTGGCTGGGAGTTATTTCACCTCTATTCGCTCAACGGCCAACTGCCGCGCCTGATACGATTCGGCAAAGCCTCCCTCAACTCGAACAGCTTTTTCTGGATCGTAACTTTCAGTTACTGGCCCAGCGCTATCAAATAGACATTGCCGACGCGGCTATTACGCAGGCAGGGTTACGCCCTAATCCAAACCTATGGTTTCAGGGAAACCTGTATAACCCGAACACCGGAAAATTCCTGCAATATGGCCCGCCCTCGCAGGCAGATAAAGATGCGGGAAATTACAACAGTGGCTACTATGCCGTTCAGTTGCAGCAAGTGATTTTATTGGCTGGCAAGCGGAGCAAATTAATCGCGCTGGCCGAAAGCAATAAATCGCTGGCCCGGCTGGCGTTTAAAGACCTGATGCGTATTCTGCACTATCAGCTTTATACGACCTACACGAATTTATATTTCGACTTACAGGGACTGCGATTATTTGAGGATGAACTGGCCCGCCAGCAGCGGTTAGTCGAATCGTACCGAATTGCCCTTCGGACAGGGGGTGTAGCGCCTTATGAAGTGACCCGGCTGGAGGTGGCTGTCCGGGATTTGCAGGCCAACAGTGCTAATTACCGCACACAGATTGCCGATGAACAGGCCACGTTGCGGGTGTTGCTGCGTCAGTCGGCACCGACGTTTATTCTGCCGACTGAATTGCCCGCGCTGAGAACAAGCCTGCCACCCGTGGCAACGGCTATCGACTCGGCCTTGACCAATCGCCCCGATGTGAGCCTGTCGCAGGAGCAGATCAACAATGCAGAACGGAGCCTTGCGCTGGAAAAAGCCCGCCGTACACCGGATCTGACGACGGGTATTCTGTTCGAGAAATACGGAAATGCCTACAATAACTTTACGGGACTCCAGCTAGCTATGGATTTGCCGGTCCGCAATCGGAACCAGGGGGCCATCCGGTCGGCAGAGACAACCCTGAAAAGTGTAACCGGAGGGCTCGAAAATCAGCAGACCATCGTGCAAAGCGATGTGCTGAATGCATTTGATAAGCTGAATACATTTTATGATCAGTTGAACACCCGGCCCGACGGGTATCTGGATCGGATTCAGAATATCTCAGTAGAGGCCACGAAAGCCTATAACGCCCGAACGATTGGTTTGCTGGATTATCTGGATAAGATCCGGACCTATCAACAGGCACAACTGAACAACATTACCCTGTTGAACAACCTGTATAACACGCAGCAGTTACTGAATTTCACCACCAACACACGGTTCTTTTAGGTTATGAAAAAGACGTTGATACCCCTGCTGATTGGACTGGGGCTGGCTGCCTGTGGCCATAAAAACGAAGAGACGAATAAAGTACCAACGTCTAATGCCGATTCGAGCAGTAGTTATCTGACTGACTCGGTCCGGCTGATGAATCCTGAAGATGAACTGACCCTGAACGGGACTGTTACCTTCGATCAGGATAATGTGGTGCGGGTGTTTCCGCTGGTCAGTGGAAATGTGGAGAAAACTACGGCCTCCTTGGGGGCCTATGTCCAGAAAGGCCAGGACCTGGCGCTGATCCGTTCGGGGGACATTTCGACGTATACGAACGACTACCAATCGGACAAGTCAGATCTGGAAGTTGCCCAGCAGCAGCTAAAAAATGTATCGGCGCAGTATAAATCGGGCTTCGCTTCAGAAACCGACTTCTTAACCGCCAAAAACAATGTGAAAAAAGCGCAGGACGAACTGAGTAAATCCGCCAATATTCTGCGCATCTACGGCGGGAGTACGGCCGGAACTGGACAACCTTTTTTCTCAGTGAAAGCGCCCATTTCAGGCTATATCGTGGAGAAAAACGTAAATGCCGGTCAGGATTTGCGGGCCGACAATCAGAATCCGCTCTATACCATATCAAGTCTTCAGCAGATTTGGGTGATGGCCAATGTATACGAACAGGATATTCCCGAAATTAAACAGGGACAACCCGTTGATCTGCAGGTGCTGGCTTATCCCGATAAAACCTTCCGGGGCGTCATCGGCAACGTCAGTAGCGTACTCGATGAGCAGGCACGCGTGCTGAAGGTGCGTATTGTGCTGGACAATAAAGACGGGTTACTCAAGCCCGACATGTTTGCCACCATTCACGTGCATCTGCCAAACACCAGTGCGGGTAAAGCCGGAGAATCATTGGCTGTTCCGCAAAAAGCCGTTGTCTTCGACCGCGACCATTATTACGTGATCGTTCAGACCGGAAAAGATAAGTACGAAGTCCGCGAAGTCAATGTGATGAAAAATACGACGCGCTTTGCCTTCGTGAAGGGCGGTAATCTGAAGCCGGGTGATACCATCGTGACGGAAGGTAGTTTGCTGTTATACAACGATTTAACGGACTAAATTTAAAGAGCGAAATCGGACCGCCGAAGCGGAGCGAAAGCGTGGCTTCAAGTCCTTGTTTTCCTCACGATTTACAAATCGCCCTTTCATTCTTTCGCTCCGCTTCGGCGGTCCGATTTCACTCTTTGAGTTTCTCATGAACAAGTTCATCCGCAGTATCATCACGTTCGCCCTGACAAATCGCTTTGCCGTATTTTTTGGCATAGCTCTGATCATCGTCGGGGGCGTTGTCGCCTTTATGAATACGCCCGTCGAGACGTTTCCCGACGTGACAAACACCAACGTCATTGTGATTACCCAATGGCCTGGTCGTTCGGCCGAGGAGGTTGAGCGTTTTGTTACGCTTCCGCTCGAAACCGAACTCAATTCGGTGCCCCGAAAAAGTACACTTCGCTCGGTTTCGTTGTTCGGCCTGTCAGTTGTGACGATGATCTTTGAGGATGGCGTCGATAATTTTACCGCACAGACCAACGTGGCCAACCGCATTGCCAGCGTTGACCTGCCCGACGGGGTGAGTGCCGAAGTGGAGCCACCCTATGGCCCAACGGGTGAGATTTATCGCTTCACCCTCGAAAGCAAAACAAAGGATATTACCGAGTTAAAGACACTGCAGGATTGGGTTATCGAGCGCCAGATCAAGAGTGTACCGGGCATTGCCGATGTGGTTAGCTTCGGAGGGAAAGTCAAAACGATCGAGGTGAGTCTGAATCCGACGTTGCTGGCTAATTACGGATTCACGGCTCTGGATGTGGATCAGGCCATCCAGCAAAGCAACATCAATGTGGGGGGCGATGTGATCAAGCAGGGAAATCAGGCGTTGGTGGTGCGTGGCATTGGCTTGCTGACCAAACCCGACGATGTGGCGGGTATTATCATCGACAACGTAAATGGCGTACCCATCAAGGTGCGCGATGTTGCTACCGTAAAAGAAGCCTTTCAGCCCCGGCTGGGTATTGTTGGACGCGATAAGCAGGACGACGTTGTGGAGTGTATTGTTGTGATGCGCAAGGGCGAGAATCCCAACGACGTCATTCCAGCTCTAAAAGCGAAAATCGACGAGCTGAACAACCAGATACTGCCCAAGGATGTTCGAATCAAAACGTTCTACGACCGCACGACGCTGAATAATTATACCCTGCATACGGTGGGCGAAAATGTGCTGACGGGTATTTTTCTGGTAACACTTATTCTGTTGATTTTCCTGGCGGACTGGCGGACAACCCTCACGGTTGCCATTGTGATTCCGCTGGCGCTCTTATTTGCCTTTATCTGCCTGCGGCTAAAGGGAATGACGGCGAACCTGCTGAGTATCGGGGCACTGGATTTCGGTATCATCATCGATGGAGCCGTTGTGATGGTGGAGGGTTTGTTTGTCATGCTGGCGCATCGGGCCGAGCAAATGGGCATGATGAAGTTCAATCGCCGGTCCAAACTAAGCTGGATTGCCCAGAATGCGACCGAGCTGGGTAAGTCGATCTTTACCTCAAAAATTATTATTATCACGGCCTTATTGCCCATTTTTACGTTCCAGAAAGTGGAAGGGAAACTGTTTAGCCCCCTCGCCTGGACCATCGGTTTTGCCTTAATGGGGTCGCTGATTGTGAGCCTCACACTGATTCCGCTTTTGTGCAGTTTATTGCTGAATAAGAACGTCCGTGAGCGGCATAATCCGGTGGTGTCCGGTGTCGAGAAACTATATGTACCTGCGCTGAACTGGGCCATTCGGCAACCAGCGTCCATCATGGCCATTGCACTGGGTTCATTGGGCTTTTCGGTTTATCTGTTCCTGTTCCACATTGGATCGGAGTTTCTACCGCAGTTGAACGAGGGGTCCATTTATGTCCGGGCCAGCCTGCCCTATTCGGTGTCGCTGGATGAGAGTTATGCCTATACGCGCAAGTTCCGGGCCATATTCGATGAATTTCCGGAGGTGCGGGGCGTTATTTCTCAAACCGGTCGACCCAATGACGGAACTGACCCAACGGGCTTTTTTAATAATGAGTTTTTTGTCGATCTCTATCCAAAAGAAGATTGGAAACGGGATATTAGCAAAGATGAGTTAGTGGCCCAGATGCAACAGAAACTGGCCCGTTTTCGGGGCGTATCGTTCAATTTTTCGCAGCCCATTTCCGACAACGTTGAGGAAGCCGTTTCGGGGGTAAAAGGATCGATGGCGATCAAGATCATTGGGCAGGATTTGAACGTGCTGGATAAGGAAGCTACGAAGGTATTCAACGTCATGAAGAATGTGCCGGGCGTGAGTGACCTCGGTGTGTTTCGAAATCTGGGTCAGCCGGAGTTTCGGATTCAGCTTGATCCGCAGAAGCTTGCCCGCTACAATGTGCCAACGGATGTGGCGCAGTCGGTCATTGAAACGGCCATCGGTGGAAAAACGGTTACGCAGTTTTACGAGGGCGAACGCCGGTTCGATATCAAGGTGCGCTACGACGAACGGTTCCGGTACTCACCTGATTTGATCGAGAATTTGATGGTTCCGACCCGTTCAGGCTCCAAAATTCCACTCAAAGAACTGGCCGATATTGGCACCCGCTCTGGTCCGGCGTTCGTATACCGGGAGAACAACGCCCGGTTTATTGCCATCAAGTTCTCGGTGCGTGACCGTGACCTGGGCAGCACCATTGCCGATGCGCAACAGCGGGTAAAACAGCAGGTGAAGCTGCCCGATGGCTTTCAGATGCGCTGGGCGGGTGAATTCGAAAACCAGACCCGCGCCGAGCGCCAGTTGTCTATCGTTGTACCCATCAGCATTACCATCATTTTCCTGATTCTGTTGTTTACGTTTGGCAGTGCGCTCGATGCGGCACTCATCATACTGAACGTACCCTTTGCTCTAATTGGGGGAATGCTGGCGCTCTGGTTGACGGGTATTAACTTTAGTATCTCCGCCGGGGTAGGGTTTATTTGTCTGTTTGGCGTGTCGGTGCAGGATGGCGTCATTCTTATCAACCGATTTAAAGAAAACCTCCACAACAAACTGCCCATCAGTGAGGCTATCCGTGAGGGGGCCCTGACAAGGGTACGTCCCGTTGTGATGACGGCCCTGATGGCTTCTCTCGGCCTATTACCCGCAGCTCTTTCTACCGGCATTGGCTCCGAAACACAGAAACCGCTGGCTACGGTCATGATTGGCGGCCTGATGACGTGTACGGTGCTGTCATTATTGATCCTTCCTGTCACGTACGAGCTTATTCACAGCCGTAGGGCGCGCAAAGAACTGGCTCGAAAAGAAGCAAAAACGGTTGACATGCCGCACCATTCTTGAGAAACGTGAAGGCAGGTTCTCAAATCTGCCTTCACGTTTCTCTTACTTTTTGCCACTACCCAGCCACAGAAGCCCGTCAAGAATCAGCTTATCCTGGACTTTATTGCCGAAGGTGAACGACAACTCTTTGTCTGTTTTATGGTCATAATCAATGTCGTTATGGCCCATGTTCACGTATAACATTCGGTAATTTTTGTTCGTCCAGACCACCGGATAATAGCCGCTATGCCATATTTCGTGGGGCTTTGGACCCGTGCCCAGTGGAAAACTGGTTGGGTCAATTGATAGCAGAATTTTGATAGCTGGGTTGGTACGCAGATCATTGGTCCATCGGTACCATTCATTGGGTGACGATTTGAAGGTAACGGGTAAGTGCTTCGTGGCTGGATGGTTCCGATCTTCTACCCGCAGAATAGCGGATGTAGGGTGCCAGGTGTTACTGGCATAGGAACCCGAACCGAGAAACTCGTTATGATACCAATCCCAGTTTTGTGGGTAGGCCGACGGGGTTAGGGCAAAGGCCGCGAAGTGAAACCCCATCCAGGCACCCCCATTAGCCATGTATTGTTCGAAGGCCTTACGCTGCTCAGGCGCTTCCGGACGCGTATCCAAGAAGAGAACAACCTGGTAGTGTGCTAGGAATTCAGTCGTAAGATTAGTCCAGTTTGTTGTCGAGTCGTACGTGAAGTTGTGTTTAGTAGCCATGCGGGCAAACCATTTGTTGGCCTCGTGTACGTAGCTGATATGAGCTTTATCGTTTTTGGCGGTGTAAAAGGCGATGACTTTAAACGTTGGGGTCTTGCTGGTGGCCGTCTGGATAGAACCAACGAAAAAGAGAACGAACAGGACAGCTCTGGAGGCTTTTTTTACGAACAGAAACATTAGATCAAGTAGCGGCTTTCTAAATTCTGAATTGGGTCGATGCGCTCCCTTAAGGGCAAGGGAAACAAATGGACGCTTTTCTGCAAAGTTAAACCGTACCTGGTTCTTACTTGTTTTCCTGAATTAATCCGTAAAACTAAACGTGCGAGGCCGGTTCTGAAACGGTTACTTGTTCCGTCCGAAGTTGTCGGGTTGTTTTCCGGGAACCATCGTGGCTCCAGCCCGGTGGTCCGAAAATGTAGCCCAAAGCTATCTTTAGCGATGGCGCTTTGCGAATATCCTGCCCAATAGCGGCCCACTCGTGAAACGCAATGCGCACTGGGTTGTGCGTGTGTATGTTAGCCGTAAGGCCATAGGTAGGTCGTTTCTTTTCAAGCGCAAAGGTGCCAAATAGCCGATCCCAGATAATGAGTACCCCCGCATGATTTTTATCTAAATAATCCAGATCTGAACCGTGATGCACCCGGTGGTGCGAAGGCGTATTGAAGATAAATTCGATAGGGGCGGGAAACTTGTTGATGTGCTCGGTATGAATCCAGAATTGATACAACAGACTAATGGACTGCATGGTCATGATGGCTACCGGCGAAAAACCAATCAGCGGTAACCAGATCCAAAAAATGAAGGCCCCCGATAGATTACCCGTCCAGGTTTGGCGCAGGGCCGTACCCAAATTATACTTCATGGACGAGTGGTGCACTACGTGCGACGCCCAGAAATACCGACTGCTGTGGCTGATCCGGTGAAACCAGTAATAACTAAAATCGTCGGCAAAGAACAGCACCACCCAAGCCCATCCCTGCGTCATGTCTACCGTAAATAGTCTGAGTTGATAAACCAGCGAATAGGTGCCGAAGACAAGCGCTTTCCCTACAAAACCGACAATAACGTTGCCAATACCCATGCTTAGGCTACTGGCCGTGTCTTTTGTCTCGTAATAATCTTTGTGCTGAATGGCCGTTACAATTACTTCCACAACGAGCAACAGGACAAAGCCAGGAATAGCGTATTGAATTAGATCTCTCATAATTTTTCTAACTATTGTGTAAGTTAGAAATTTATTAGTTAGTACCCAATTACCCTTTTCGCTGAAAAAGCTGGGTATATAAACCAGCAGGGAGTTCATAGAACGATGATCAGTCTATGAACTCCCTGCTGGTTAGGTACTGAAAAAGATTATCGATTCATCGAAATGAGAAACTCTTCATTACTCCGTGTACCTTTCATATGGCCAAGGAGGAAATCCATGCCTTCCATTGCATTCATATCGGCCATATGCTTGCGCAGAATCCAGACTCGTTGCAGTGTTTCTTTATCCAGCAACAAATCTTCCCGACGAGTGCCCGATGCCATAACGTCGATAGCGGGATAAACCCGTTTGTTCGCCAGTTTGCGGTCGAGCTGGAGTTCCATGTTGCCGGTACCTTTAAATTCTTCAAAGATAACCTCGTCCATTTTCGAACCCGTATCGATCAGGGCGGTGGCGATGATGGTCAATGAACCACCATTCTCCACATTCCGGGCAGCCCCAAAGAAGCGCTTCGGCCGGTGCAGGGCGTTGGCATCAACACCACCCGACAGAATTTTACCCGAAGAGGGTACAACCGTGTTGTAGGCCCTGGCCAGACGGGTAATCGAATCGAGCAGAATAACCACATCGTGGCCGCATTCAACCATCCGTTTGGCCTTCTCAAGCACCATACTCGACACTTTTACGTGACGGTCAGCCTGCTCATCAAAGGTTGAGGAAATAACCTCCGCATTCACGCTGCGGGCCATATCCGTTACTTCTTCAGGACGTTCGTCAATCAGCAGCACAATCAGATATACCTCCGGGTGGTTCTTCGTAATCGCGTTGGCAATTTCTTTCAGCAGAACAGTCTTACCGGTTTTGGGCTGAGCTACAATCATACCCCGCTGACCTTTGCCAATGGGGGCGAACAGATCTAACACGCGCGACGAATAATTTTCGGGGCGATTGCTCAAATGAAGCTGTTCTTCCGGGAAAAGAGGAGTGAGGTATTCAAAAGGAATCCGGTCACGGATCTCCTCCGTGGTTTTGCCATTGACGGTCGAAACACGCAGCAGGGCAAAGTATTTTTCGCCTTCCTTGGGTGGGCGAATAGCACCACGCACGGTATCGCCGGTTTTCAAACCGAATAGTTTGATCTGCGATGGTGATACATAAATATCATCGGGGCTGGCTAAGTAATTGTAGTCGGCTGAGCGCAGAAAGCCATAACCACCGTCCTGCATAATTTCCAGAACACCTTCGTTATCGATAATGCCATCGAATTCGCGAATGTGCTGGTTATACTGACGGCGAATGCGGTTCTGGTATTCCTGCGCTTCCCGCGATGCTTGTGGAATCTGATGCTGAACTGGTTGGTCCGTTTGGCTGGATTCCGATTGAGGCTGTTGACCATCCTGTGTTTCGGTGGGTACGCCCGATGGCTGGACCACGGCTACTGTATCAGCGGTTGGGTTGGCGTCGGCCGTTTGCATATTGGCCGCGTTATCTTCCGTAATAACGGTAGGCGTCATGAACTCTTCGTCGGCCTGGCCACCATAGTTCAGTCCGGTCTCATCCGTTACAACGCGCTGGGTACGTGGCCGCTGATCCCGACGCTGGTTGTTGTCGCGTATGCCATCCGTACGGTCGCGGTTGGCATCAAACCGTGGACGTGCGTCCCGTGGACCGGATTGTGTACCATCCGTACGCTGGTTCCGCTGTTGATTTAAATCCTGCCGACCATTGCGGTCGTTCCGATCATTACGGCCATTGTTTGTCCGGAAATTACGGTCGTTTGGTGTCGACGTGCCATCGCTGTCCGTACGATTTCGGGCGGGTTGACCGAAGGAAGTAGTCCGCTGGCCTGATGTCGTCCGTTCGCGGTTTTCGCGCGGCTGACGTGCGGTTTGCGGGTCATTTACAGTCTCATTACTTACTTCGGCTGGTGCGCTCCCGTTGACTGCTGGTGCTGGCTCGACCGCTGGTGTGGCGCTGCTTTCAACCGAGGCAGAACTTTCGCTCACTGGAGAAGCAGGTGCTTCTGTCGGCGTTACTGGTTCAGCTAAGGCTGTTGGTTGCGTAACAACGTCCCGATCCCGGCGGCTGCGTAAACGAGGTTTCGCCGTATCTGGAGTTGTGGTGGTTGTATCGTTAGTAGCAGGTAGCGCTACCGGATTTTCTACGGGTTGGTTAGCAGGACTATCGGCTGCTACTGGAGTAACGGGTTGTACGTCAGGGGTAGTAACCGCCTTGGTACGACGTCCGCGCTTGGGGGCTTCCCCGGCGGGGGCTGTTTCTTCGGCAGCCGGGCCTGGGCGCTCGGATTGCTGCTTTATAATTTCGTAAACTAGTTTTTCCTTATTGAATTTGCTAATGTTACGAATCCCGAATTGCTCGGCAATGGGGTGAAGCTCCGAGAGAAGCTTCATGTCTAATTCTTCTTTCTTGAACATAAAGGTCAGGTTAGCAATAAACCTTGAAAGGACCGCTAGAGCGGTAATAATGAAAGTTGGGAGTTGTTATATGAATGAAATGGCCGATTTCGCGGTCAAGTTGGCACGTTAACGGAGGCCTACAGGAAGGATAATTGATTGAACAAACCAAATTAACCTCAACAAATTCAAGTAATTACGCGATTAAATAAATCAAAAATATGAATTGGGGTGATTTGCTTAATCCAAACACAACCGCCTGGTGGGGCCAGACTTGGAGGTTGTTAAAACGTTTGGAAAACGGAGGCCTGCCGTAGCTACAGATTGCTGCTTTGGTAGAAGCACTACCTGCCGACCAGATTGATGGTAGCAAAGATAGTATCTTGTTCCGGTTTTATCAACATAACGTTCGTGGCTAAGAAATGTTTCCATTTTTTAATATTATTCGCAATTCTTCAAAATATAATCTGTCGTTAAAAAAGCTTAAAACGAAAGCGCACGACAAATTTTGTCGTCTAAACAAACGTTGACTCTACCAGATACGAATGGAAACAAAACAACCGCACACCATTTCTCCGACGGAGTTGAACTTGGTTATCGACTGGGGTAATTCAAGCCTGAAAACGGGTTGGTTTCGGAGGCAGGAATTGATTGAGGTTAACCGGTATGAATCGCCTGATGCGTTGATTGCTGACTTTAGCAAGCGCCCCGCCAGGCACGTGTTGGTTTCGTCGACAAGTCGTCCCGGCACTGATATTCGCCGTCAGTTGACCGAGCTGGGTTCCGACTTCTGGATACTGGACAACCAAACGGCTGTACCCATACGTAAAGGCTATGACACACCGGCTACCCTGGGTGCCGACCGAGTAGCAGCCGCAGTAGGTGCTGTAACGCTGTTTCCAGATCAGGCCTGTCTGGTGCTTGATCTGGGTACTTGCCTCACCGCCGATCTTGTCGACCAGGATGCGGTTTTTCAGGGCGGGCTGATATCCCCCGGACTGCGCATGCGTTTTCGGGCCATGCATGAGCAAACGGCCCGGCTTCCTTTGGTGGAACTGCCAGCGGAAATAAACCAGCGCTGGCCTGCACTAACGGCTAAGAATACGGCACAGGCCATGCAGAGTGGTGTAGTGAACGGATTGATGTTTGAAATGAACGGAATAATTGAAAACTATCGACGGGAATGGCCGGGGATTGTGGTTCTGGTGTGCGGGGGTGATGCGTCTTCCTTTGAAAGTCGTCTTAAACCGCCGATATTTGTGGTTCCTGAATTGGTTCTGATTGGGTTGAATCGAATTTTACGCTATAATGTTGAGAATTTACAAGCGAATACGCCAGACGTTAACGCATAGTTTGCTGGCTGTTGCCGCGACATCGCCGATGGTATTGGCGCAGGGATTGGGTAACTCCCCTTATTCTGCCCAGGGCATTGGTGAATTATACAGCCCCGGTAATATAACAAACATGGGCATGGGTGATGTGGGCGTCAGTAACGCCAATCCATTCTATCTAAATTTGCAAAATCCCGCTTTGCTGGCTCGTCGGTCGCGTTTTACCGTGTTTGAAGTAGGCTTGATCAGCCAATCGAAAACCATTAAACAAAATATCAGCAATGACCTGAAGTCCCAGAGCAATTTTGCTGGTAACCTGGGTTATCTGGCGTTGTCTTTTCCGGCCAACAGCCGCTGGAACATCTCACTGAACCTGAAACCATACACGTACGTCAATTATAATATTCAGCGCGTAGAGGCTGTGCCTGGTACTGCTTACACGGCTGTGTATAATTATACCGGTAAGGGAGGATTGAACAAAGCGACGTTTGCTAACGGATTTCGACTCACAAAAAATATTTATGCCGGCGTAGAGGCTTCCTTTCTGTTTGGTAATATCACCAACTCGTCAGATGCACGGGCAGCACTCAGTAGTTCCGGTGATTTACTTGTAACCCATTTAAACAGAACGAATTATAGCGATATTGTCTATAAGTTAGGCGCTGCCTGGCGGCCCAAGCTGAATGATACATGGACGCTGAACGTTGGGGCTACCTACGACCCACAAATACGGGTTAAGGCAACCCAAACCGATATTTACCAGCAGACAACCCTGTCTGGACAAGCCATTACGGCTCCTGACACAGCGCGGCTTAACTCCAATGCGTTATCGACATTGCCGCAACAAATGCATTTTGGTGTAAGTGTTGAAAAGGGAAATACCTTGCTGATTGGGGTGGATGCCGGTTTTCAGAAATGGAGCGAGTACCGTACCGCTGATAACCGACCGGGCAATCTTGCCGACGCCATGAACGTTGGGGCTGGTATTGAGTATACGCCTAAACCCACATCGAACCGTTACCGGGATTTGATAACCTACCGCGCTGGCTTTCAGTACAATAAACTTCCTTACCAAACAAACGGTACGCAGCTTACAGACATAAATGGTAGCCTGGGTATATCCATTCCTCTGGGCGCTTATTATGTCAATCACGTAACGCTCTCGCTGGTTGGCGGGCAGCGGGGTGTGCTGACCGGGACACAAATTAAGGAGCAATATGTCCGAATAGGCATTGGCTTCTCCTTAAACGACGTTTGGTTCCGGAAAACAGTTATTGACTAATTGACCAGGGCTATTGCGAACGATTTAATTCGCTTTCTCGCCAATGAAAAGCAGGTGTACGTAGATCATTTTCTGCGGACATCTGCTTTTTGTCTGTACTCCGGCAAGCAAACAAGCAAATAACGGAGAACCTAATCTTTTTAAGCTAAACGATAGTTTACCTGACAGTATCAACTACTTACATGGAAAAAGTAGCATTCAAGAAGCAAGGCAGATGTGCCGAACGGGTAAGCGCTGTTTTTTACGCGTCGTTCATTATTCTTCTGGTACTCTCGCTGGCAGCCTGCGAAGAAAAAAAACAGGCAAAAAAAGTAAATCCCTATTCGGGACCAATTGAAGAAATCAATGATGTACGCCTGCTCTACAGCGAAGCGGCTAAATTAAAGGTCAAACTGACAACAGCCAAGCAGTTTCGATACATGAATGAGAATCGACGTTATCCCAAACCGGTCTATATTGTTTTTTATAACCCAACGGGCGAGGAAGTTACGACTATCCGATCGGATTCGGGCCAGTATGACAAGGCTAAAGATTTATACATTGTGATGGGAAACGTGGTCGTCGTTAATAAGCAAAAGCAGGAAAAGCTACTCACCCCAGAACTAAACTGGAAACCACAAACCAAAAAAGTCTTTACCGATAAGCGAGTGACTATTCTGAGCCAGCTAACCGGTGAAAAACTTTATGGAATTGGGCTGGACGCGAATCAGGACTTTAGTCAATACTCGATCCGCAAACCGACGGGTATATTCAACATGGAAGGCGGAATTTGACCTCTGTCAGCTATTACCTACTTTTTGCACGCATTCAAAATGGGCGTAACGTCTTTTACGTTCGTCAATTTCGTTTCGCCCCCCCATTCATTATACATATAAGTAATTAACTCAGCCACCTCCAGATCACTAAGTTGAGGTTGCGCGGGCATGGGCCGGTTGTAAACTTTGCCATTGACCACAATCTTACCCTGCTGGCCATACCGAATCAAACAGATTACGCTCTTCTTATCCCTTAAATAATCTGACCCGGCAATAGGCGGATAAAGCGAGGCAACTCCCTGGCCCTTATCCTGGTGGCAGTTGGCGCAATTATTTTTGAAAATAAGAATACCTTCTGTAATGTACCGCTGCCGCTTGATTTCTTCGTCGGTCTGACACGACACAAGAGAAATAGAGACAAAAAGGATACCGACAAGTCCGCTCAGGCATCTGTTCATGGTTTGTACTCGGCTAGCAACCGATTCATGTCGGTCATTAATTTGTCAACCCCGGTTTCGGTCGTACCATCATAAATTCCCCGAATATGCTTGGCTTTGTCGACTAAAATAAAGGCACCACTGTGCACAACGCCCCCCGGTGCTGTTGAATCAGCCTGCGCCGTTACCATATAACTGTTCTGTCCAATGTCGTAAATTTTCTCGCGGTCGCCGGTAACAAACAACCACTGACGACCCGTTACGCCCAGGTTCTGCGCAAATTCTTTCAGCACTGATACTGAATCGTGCGCCGGGTCGATGGTGTGCGAAAGCAGCATGACGTCAGGATTGCCCTTAAACTTCTCGTACACCCGCTTCAATTGTACCTTCATTTTAGGACAAATTGTCGGACAAGTGGTGAAGAAGAAATCGGCTACGTAAATCTTGTTATCGAGCGTTTTGGCCGTAACCGTATCGCCATACTGACTAACAAACTTGAAATCCGGAACGGACTGGTAAACGGAATCAGTTACTGATTTGCCGTCAACGGTTTTGGTGACGGCCTCCCGCTGGCCCAAAATGGGAAGTTTGCTATCCGTCGAATTGCACGAAGCGAGGGTGATGAGTGAGCCAATAAGGAGAAACCAGGTATTATTTCTTCCCCAAAAACTGACGTGCCTGTTCGATACTGGTGTTAACTTTTGTTTTGACATCGGTAATTTGGTCTTTTTGACCGTTTAAATAGCGTAGTGCATCGTCAGAGGATAGTTTAGCGAGCGTATCTCCATTGTAATGGCCCATCCAATCCATCATCAAACTATCGGCCACATCCAGGTTACGGTGCAATCGACTGGCTTGCTCTTTTTCCTCATCGGTGCGCAGAGTAGCCGCTGCAGAGCCACCGGCTTTGAGGCTATCGAGTGAGGTAATGCGTTTTTTCAGTTGTTTTCGCAGCTTCATAATGTCATCAATCTTAGGCATCACTTCGTCATGAATGGCAAAGACTTCGTTTTCGGTTTCTTTAACCGTTTCCTCATCCGAATGGCAAGCGCCCAAAAAAACAGAAAATGTAAGGAGACTGGCAAGTAGAACTATGCGTTTGTGCATTACAAATAGGTGGTTTACTCAATATAATAATGGATGATGCGCCAGAGTTTGCCGGCACATCATCCATTATCGGGCTGTTGACACAGCTCGTTGTTTTAAAATTTCACGAGCATTCTTAAGTGCGCTGGCCGATGGATTCTTGCCGCCGATCATCTGGGCAATTTCATTGACGCGCTCGTCGAGCGTTAATTTCTTAATACGACTGACTGTTTTAGCCGCCGAGTGGTCTTTGTAAACAAAGTAGTGTGCAGTGCCCTGACCAGCTATCTGATGGAGGTGCGTAATGGCGATAATCTGGTGACTATGCGCCATATCGCGCATCATATTGCCCATTTTAATCGCAATCTCGCCTGATACACCGGCATCAATTTCATCGAAGACGATTGTGGGTAAAGAGCGTTTGCTTGCCAGTATGTATTTAATGGCCATCATCAGGCGCGAAAATTCACCACCCGATGCCACATTTTTTAACTGTTGCGGTTTAACGCCTTTGTTAGCACTAAACAGGAACGAAATCGTATCGACACCCGTTGGCGTGGGCTTACCGGTTTCGGCATGAATTTTCAAGGATGCATTGGGCATACCGAGGTCATTCAATAAGTGGCCGATTTCGGTTTCTATCGGTTGAAGAACAGTGTTTCGGGAGGCCGATAGGGCGTTGGCACTGCTTTGAAGCTGGGCACGAGCTGCGTCGGCCTGGGCTTTCGCATCCGTCAGGGCATCGTCTAGGTTTAACACTTTGCTCACCTTCAGGCCAAGTTCATCACGTAGGGCAATCAGAGCCGCTACGTCTTTTACCTGGTGTTTTGTCTGAAGCTGATACATCAGGTTAAGCCGTTCGCGAATGGTTTCAGCGCGGGTATCATCAATGTCGACGCGATCCTGTTCGATGCTGATTTCATCCGCCAAATCACGTAACTCAATCAGACTGCTTTGCGCCCGTTGCAATAATTGCTCGTACTGATTCGATAATTTACTGATATACGCCAGGTTGCTGACTGTACCTTTCAAAAAATCAATAACCGACTGTTCCGTGTTATCCAGGTATTCATACGCTACCTGCAGACGTTCCTTAATGTCTTCGGCATTTTCAAGAATCGTCAATTCCTGTTCGAGCGATTCCTGTTCATCGGGTACCAACTGCGCTTTGACCAGCTCTTCGTACAGGAAGTTGTTGTAATCAAACTCTTTGCGCATGGCCGACGCTTCGGCCTGCAGCTGATCATAATGCGTTTTTTTTGCCCGGTAAGCTTGATAGTCAGAACGATATGCACGAAGTTGCGCTTCGTTTTGGGCATAAGTGTCAACAATCTCTAACTGATATTCATTAGAGCCCAGCAAAACCGAATCATGCTGGGAGTGGATGTCCATCATCTGGCTGGTGACGCGCCGAAGCGTCTCCAGATTAACGGGCGTGTCGTTGACAAACGCCCGTGACTTTCCACTCACGCCAATTTCGCGCCGAACGATGCAGGAATCCGAATAATCCAGCTCTTCTTCTTCAAAGATTCGTTCGATCTGATAGCCGGATACCCCAATGGTACCCTCGATGATACATTTCTGTTCGGGGTTATACAACACCCGCGTATCGGCCCGATTGCCAAGCAGCAACCCGATAGCCCCCAATATAATTGACTTCCCGGCTCCTGTTTCCCCCGTGACAATATTGAGTTCACGGTCGGGCGAAAGCTCGAGTTCGTCAATTAACGCATAGTTTTTTATGAGTAAATGCGAAAGCAAAATCAGTGATGGTTAGCAGTAAATAGGTAACAGCGATAAAGACAAATTTACTCCCTGATTACGCTTTACTGTATTAATTTTCGGTAGTTTTCGGTCTTGCCTGGGTCCAGATAAGAAAGTAAATCGAATGCTTGCTTTCGCTCTGCAGGTGTACCTTCATATAGTATGTTATACAACTCCAGCCATTTAGCCTCGAAGAACGAGCTAATCAGGACGGAGTTTGGCAACTGTAAACCAATCGTGCGGATGGTAGACAGTAAGGCAAGTGTCTGTTTCCGTACCTGTACGGGGTTCGAGGCAAAAACGTCCAGCCCTTGCCGGTGATAAGTATACAAGCCATCCCGAAAAGGAATTAGCTGTTGGTTCTGCATATTTTCGATAAGCCAGTACCGGTTTCTGCGATCTCCTCCGTTTTGCCAGGCTCCATTTGCCGAGCCTTGCTGAGCCAGGTTTGTGATCGTATAAGCCCGTTGCACATACGGATTTCCCCCCTGCTTACTGAAGGTGTCATAATCGACGGCCAGGATCACATTGGCATAAAAGGCCAGAAGAGATGTTAAATCGTCGGTGAATTGATTGTCCCGGAAATAGACAGGCGTTGTTGGCAGATAAACAAAGTTAAACGCCCGGTCGACATAAGTAAAAGTGGTTGTTTCATAGTTCGTGCCATACACTGGTCGCGTCACTGTAATCTGTGCCGTTGCTTCAAATACACCTTGTGTCAATGATTTCAGCAGGTTTATGTTTAGCGAGCAGTTGATCCGTTCCGAAACGCCAAACTGATCATTGCTCCAGCGCCGGTTGTTCATGAATTCGGTGATAATCCCCTTCAACTGGTTTAAATAGGCGAAATCAGTTTTTTGCTGAGCAAATAACTGATCTGAGTTGACGGTTACCTGACAATTTAATTCCTGAGCCTGGACGGAACCAATCAGGCAACTCAACAGCAGGGCGATTCGTATTGCTTTCATTATTTCTAGCGGTGTAGTCGCTATATACCTGTTTATCAGAGCGATTTCTTAACTAAACTTACCAAATCCTGTGCCACTTCATCCTTCGATTTTAGGGCAAATTCATGGATTTGTTCGTCTTTATCAATAACGGTGATTTTGTTGGTGTCGTGCCCAAAGCCCGCTCCTAAATCGCGAAGTGAATTTAATACAATCCAGTCTAAGTTTTTAGCGTAAAGTTTTTTCAATGCGTTCTCGCGTTCATTATCTGTTTCCAGCGCAAAACCCATCATCAACTGTCCCGGCTGTTTGCGGGTGCCAAGCGTGGCCGCAATATCAGTAGTCTTGGTCAGCTCCAGTGAAAAGAATGTTTCTTTTTTCTTTATTTTCTGATCGGCGGGGTGGGCGGGCGTGTAATCAGCAACGGCCGCGCTCAACACCACAATATCGGCGTCGGCGAAGGCCATCTGTGTAGCCTCAAACATCTCCTGCGCCGAGCGAACATCAACCCGCTGAATAGACGGATCGGGGAGGGGCAAGGATGTTGGCCCACTCACCAGGGTAACGATGGCACCCGCTTTGGCAAAAGCATTAGCAATGGCATAACCCATTTTGCCCGTTGAGTGATTGCTGATGTATCGAACCGGGTCAATGGGTTCCTGAGTTGGCCCTGCCGTGATCAATACCCGCTTTCCGGATAAACCTGACGGCGCTGAAGGCACTGCCCAGAACGCATTGAGCTTCGCCAGAATGAGTTCTGGTTCAGCCAGTCGGCCTTCCCCAATTAATCCACTGGCTAATTCGCCGTACTCAGCCTCTATAATGTGGTTGCCAAATGATTCGAGTCGGCGTAGGTTGTCAACCGTAGTTCGATGATGATACATGTCGACATCCATGGCTGGCGCAAAAAAGACCGGACAACGGGCTGACAGATAGATAGCTGATAGTAAATCATTGCAAAGCCCTGTGGCACAGCGGGCTATTATATGAGCTGAAGCGGGTGCTATCACAAGGGCATCGGCCCAGAGACCGAGATCCACGTGATTATTCCAGCTGCCATCGCCAGGACGATCGCTTTGGGTATTCACAAACGCGGATAGCACGGGCCGTTTGGACAGAGTGGCCAGCGTAAGGGGTGTTATAAACTGCTGGGCTGAATCGGTCATGACGACCTGTACCTCGGCGCCTGCTTTCACCAACAGCCGAACCAGCAGGGCCGATTTGTAGGCTGAAATGCTACCC
Source organism: Spirosoma radiotolerans (assembly GCF_000974425.1). NCBI lineage: Bacteria > Pseudomonadati > Bacteroidota > Cytophagia > Cytophagales > Cytophagaceae > Spirosoma > Spirosoma radiotolerans. Next base: position 4,081,875 of record NZ_CP010429.1, on the reverse strand, counting down.
GTAACTCCCAAAAGAATTCGCTTGCCCGCTACTGACATAAAAAGTGTTGAAGTGAGATTTACAACAAGTTGTGGCCTTAAACGCCAGCCAATTAAAACACCAATGACCGCACAGCCTATACCGTGCGGTCATTAAAAGTTTATACCATGAAGTATTATTGTTGAGCGTCCTCGTCGCTGTAGCGCCAGTAAACTTTACCCTCCAGAAACTCATCGGTTGCAATAGAGGTTGGTTTCGGCATGCGCTCGTAAAACTTCGAAATTTCGATCTGTTCGCGGTTTTCAAAAACTTCTTCGAGGTTATCAACCGCCGAAACGAATTCCGACAATTTGTTGCTTAACTCTTCTTTGTTTTTGGTTGCAATCTGACGAGCGCGTTTCGAAATGATCGATACCGATTCGTACAGATTCCCGGTTTGACCCGCTATCTTGTCGCTATTGCGGGTAATAATCGATGGATTTGTTGCCATAATGATTAAATCTCGGTATTTGGTTTATGGATACGGAATTGTATTGACAAGGTTTGTCGTGCAAACCCTTAAACCGTACCCTGTGTTAATTGGCTGCCGTCACCTTTGCCGGGCGGTTGGCATCTTTTAATCGTTCTTTTTCCTTTTCACGCTCCTGCTCCAGCTTATCCAGACGTTCGATTTCTTTCTGGCTGGTTTCAAACATCTTCTCCGATTGCTTCAGGAATTGGCTATTGGGATACTTATCAATAAACGCCTGGTGATAACTGATTGCCTCCAAATAACGTTCCTTCTGCTTGGTTTCCAGACTGTTTTGAGCCAGACTGAATTCCGCATCAACTTTTAGAAACGCCAGTTCCTCATTGTATTGCGAGTCTGGAAACTCCTTTTGAAAGTTGTTAATGGCAATAACGGATGACTTGTAAGAGGCAATGTTAAAGCCGCTGGTTTTATAATACAATTTAGCTTTTTCGTATGCTTTACGTTCCAGCTTCCCGCGCAGTTCAAGAATCAGTTTGGTTGATTCATCCTTGTATTTGCTGTCGGGATAAGCGTTGATGAAGTCTTGAAGGGCTGATGTCGCCGTCAAGGTATTCGATTGGTCAAGATTAAACGAAGGCGTATCTTTATACAGTGAGTAAGCATACATATACATAGCTTCCTGAGCGTAGTCGGAACGCGCAAACGTCTCATAAAATTTCTTGAACAGTGTAGCACTCAGCAAGTATTGCTGTTGCTGATATTGCGTGTAGGCATAATAGAACTGAGCCATTTCTGACTCGGTGCTGCCTTTCAATACGGGAATTAACTCTTCGAATAGTAACCCTGCCCGGTACCAGTCTCCTTTTTTATAATACTGTATGGCACCTTTGTACTTCTCGTCATCGCTCCCACTTTTCTGTAGTTTTGAAAACGGGCTACATGATCCAAGCAGAAACGCTACCCAAATCCCCAACAGAATTTTACCAATATGACGGTGTTGCATATGTTTGCAAAGATACAAAAAAAATATAGGCTACACCGTTAAAACGACGATGTAGCCTGCTATAGTTCTTAAAATGATCGCTGACCTGATCCGTTTATGCTATTTTAACATATTGGATCGACTTTACTGGTGGCGAACGAGCAACCGTTTGGTCGCTACTTTTTTGCCATCCACTGAGAGTTGGTATAAATAATAACCTGTGTCGAGAAGGCGCGTTCCAATCCGAACTCTGGTTGCATTCCGTTCCAGTTCATACTCGGCAATGGGCGCCCCCAGCACGTTTAATAGAATCAGCTTCGCATCACCTGGTCCGGAAAACTGATAGTCCAGTTCGGCAACATCGTCAGCAGGATTCGGATAGGCATTGGAGACCCACAATTTGTCTGCTGTATACAGTCTATTTTCCGATTTCCCTTCCTGCACTGAAGTCGCTGGGCGAGCTACGCTTTCAACCGCTGCTGTATTGTCGACCGCTGGTGTTTTGGTGCCTGAACGGGCCATTAGCAGAGAGCGATAATGTTCGTTGATGGCGCTGTTCTTGTGCAGTGTCATTGATCGATCAAGCCCCGACAACGTTGGGTTTGGGGCAATCGAAAAGCGTTGCGCCGGTAAACCCGTCGTTGTTTTGCGTACTGATGGAGTACGACCCAGTTCGAGTCGGCTTCCTTTACGAGCATCCGAATCTCGCTGGGCGACTTGCGCCTGAAGCGGGATCGTTGCCGTTAGCAAGCCCATCAATACACCAATAAGTATAGTTTGTTTCATGTAAGTCTACTTCATGTACGCATGTATTCACCACAAACCTATTCATCTTAAAAGACAAAGTCAACGGGCTATTGTCTAAAAAATTGTTAAATGAGTGAATTATTGGTGTTAATAGGTCAATTAATAGTCTTTTGAACCAATTTTTGGGCCAAAGGTTTAACTGTTCCTTTATTTTTTAATGGTTTTCTAATTACCGGTTGTTCGGCTGGTGGTTTTTCCAACCATAAAACTTGATTTTTTGTTGGCTTTTCAACCTCGCGCCAGCGGAATCCGTCCAGTTGTTGCACTTCTGGTGTTAATTCTTTTGGTGGAATCAGTTGGGAATCCGGATGGCCATAAAACCGGATTTTGCCAACTTTGTTGTCATTAAATTCAATGTTCATTCGGCTTGATTCAACGTGGTTCAGGCCAATTAATTTGTTTTTTTCATCGACCGCGTAATAAAGGCTCTGGCCGTTCCCTTCAACAAGAACCCGATCAAGCACAGTTTGCTCCTGGTGCAAAACGGTTGTTGAAACAGGTGCCTCTCCTTTGGGAATTAATACGCGCTTAATAGGCAGTTTCGTTGCAACAGATGAAACGGAACGTGGTGCAGTGCCCGCAGCTGTTGTGGTTGAGACGGGTAAATCGGCTCCGGTAACAGTTGTCGATACAATTTTTGTGGCGAAATAAGCCGTTACCGTTCGCCCTTTGATCTGGTTGTAATTCTTGAGTGTATCGAGGGAAATAACAAATGATTTTGTCTTTAAAAACAGGGTATGAATTTTATTGTTTTTCATCACAGCCCGCATTGAATCAGCTTCCATCTGGTATTTATTCTGACTCCAGACAATTGGTTTTTTATAAAAATAAATAGTTGAATCGGCTGTGTCGTAAATGAGAGAATCACACTTGCTCTGAAGGTCCGATTTATATATAAATACGTTTTTCTGGCCCAGCAACCGGCGCGTATTTGTTAGTTTGTTATCGAAAGAAAATAAGGTGTCGGCCCGCAAAAAGAGTGTATCTTTTGTCGTCTCATTCGCCAGACTTTTGGCTACCGGATGGCCTGTCACGCGCGAGATACCCGCCTTCCCGTTATACCGAACATGATCACCCAGAATTACCGCCTGCCGGTCTTTGGCTACCATAATCACATTGCCTTTGGCGATGCCCAGCTCTGTAACATTGTCGTAATAAAGGCTATCGCCTGTGAGCCGGTATTTAGGCGTTTCGACCGTAGCCCGGCGCTGAAAGTTTGAAATCCCCGTCGTTGTGTTGTATTGCCCTTCAATGGCCGTCAGAACCCCGTCCTTGTTCGTAATGCGGGTTGGTCCCTGAAAGATTGCCATTCGGGTCAGGGAGTTATAAAGCAGCGAATCAGCTACGAGCGTCCCTTTGGGGTTGACTAATCGAACGTTTTGACGGAACGTAAACAGCTTACTGCGGGTGTCGTAATACCCCTCGCGGCTGGTCAGTATATTTTCTTTATCTACAATACGACCGGGCGTTGGGTAATGCGCAATGCCCGATAGCATGTCGTAATCAAGCTGAGCAGTCGTCAGCGTCATTTTGCGATCACGCATGCTGACATGGCCGCGCATATTGGCCTGACGGACGTTACCGTAGTAAAACATAGTATCCCCCTGAACCGTAATTGTATCGCCTTGTATGATCTTTACATGGCCATAGGCTTCAATTACGTTAGTAGTTGCGTTTTGAATCGCGAGGTCACAGAACATGAGAACCCCCTTTTGCCGAAACCTGACGTTGTTGTATATTTTACGAACAACCTGTCCTGGAACCGTCATGCCCACTAAGCTGTCAGCACCCGGAAGTAGCTCAACTTTGTCGGCTACAGCCCCTGGTGCCGCTGGATGACCGGGCAAAGGAGGCCCGACCTGTGCCAGTGAATTAGCCGAAACAAGCCATGAACAGAGAAGAAGAAAAGCGGCAAACAAACGAATCATACTGACAAAACTACGGCTTACGGCCGACTCCATATGGTTGAATCGGAATTTTTAGGATTTATTAACGACAATCACCTGTTCGAATCAACGGATCAGGTACTACTGGCCGTGAGTGGTGGACTGGACTCCGTCGTGATGGCGGAGCTTTTTCATCGAGTTAATCAACCCTTCGCTATTGCCCACGTAAATTTTACTTTGCGGGCCTCAGATTCCGATGAGGATGCGGTTTTTGTTGAAAACATGGCAAAACGGTATGGGGTTCCGTTTCATCTGGTGTGTTATGATACAACAACTGTTGCAAAGGAGCGAGGACTCTCTATTCAGATGGCTGCCCGCGAACTACGCTATACCTGGTTTGATCAACTGCTTCAGGACTATTCGTACGCCTGCCTCGCCACGGCGCATCACAAAAATGATGTACTTGAAACGCTGCTGCTTAACCTGACGCGGGGAACCGGGCTAGCGGGTTTACACGGGATTTTGGCGCGGCAGAACCAGATCGTTCGTCCATTGTTATTTGCCACCCGTGAACAACTGGTAGCTTTTGTAAACGAAGCGGGTTTGCTCTATCGGGAAGACAGCTCGAATGCAGACGATAAGTACGCCCGCAATCGAATTCGCCACTATGTAGTGCCTATACTCAATGACCTGAACCCAGGTTTATGGCAAACGGTACCCCGCACTGTTGAGCGACTTCGAGCCGCCGAAGTGCTCATGCGTACCGAGCTCGACCGGTCCTGGCAGACCGTTGCCGAGGTCCAAGACGAAGGCATACTGCTGCCAACCGAAAAATTACTGACCCTGCCTGAGTTGACGTTTCGGTTGATGGAGTGGTTGAAACCGATGGGTTTTACGACCGATCAGACCCGGCAAGTCGCCGATATGCTGAACAAACCCACCGGCCATGTCATACAATCGACTACGCATCGTGTCGTCCACGAACGAGCAGGACTGTTCATCGAGGTTTTACCGGAACAGGTTGATATTAACTTGGTATTGAGCGATTGGCCTACTGAAGTGCTAGACGTATCGAAAGAACGTACCCTGACAATTAAGAAAACGGCTAAACCCGCTGAATTCAATCCTGCTCCTGATCCAGCCATAGCTAGCCTGGATGCTGATCAGCTTACCTTTCCGCTCCGTATTCGCCGGTGGAAACAGGGCGATAAGGTACAGCCTCTGGGGCTTAAAGGGCATAAATTAGTCAGTGATCTATTAAATGATCTGAAACTCAGTCGCTCAGAACGGGAGCAAACCGTTGTCCTGCTATCGGGTGGCGAGATTGCCTGGGTGGTCGGTCGGCGGATTGGGCATCGGTTTAGAGTAACGGCTCAAACCCGGCAAATCGCTCAGTTCAGTTACAACAAGAAGTAGGCAGGTACCTGTATAAAGGCTTAAAACAAGTAAATTGCCTGGTATTTCAAGCGAATCGTATCCCTATTCAAAAAAGTTGGCATCTTATTTGATGAGATTTGAAGGAGCCCCAAGTTTTATTAACTCAATAACATCCATGAACCGAATTGTATGTGTCTTGCTACTGGCAGGACTGGCCTTCTGGAGTCTGACTGCTCAGGCACAAAGTGCGCGACTACGAGCGGCAAACAAGCAATTTGATAACCTTAGTTATGTCAGCGCGGTGCGGGCATACGAGGAGTTTCTGCGAACTGATAAAAAGAAGGACCCTGCCGAAACGCGGGATGCGATGATCAAACTTGGTTATTGCTACCGCAAGCTGGAGGATACGCGAAACGCCGAACGTATTTATAGCGAACTGATAAAATCAAATACGGACCTTGATAGTGAAGTATACCTGTATTATGCCCAATCGTTGGCTCAGAATGGCAAGTACCGGGAATCGCAAAAAATGTATAGTCAGTATGGCGAGAAGCAAAAAGAAGATTTACGGGGGCGTCGTTTCACGGTCTCTTACATGGATATGAGTCGATTCTATCAGGATTCATCGTCTTATCGTATCGCTAATTTACCGATCAACTCGCGTCAGGCTGATTTTAGCCCTATGTATTATAAGAACGGACTGGTTTTCGTATCGGCTCGTGATGAGTCAGGACCGGTAAAACGGGTGTTTAACTGGAACCAGACGCCTTTCCTGGACCTCTATTTCCACCCCGATACGAACCAATTGCGCGTTCCGGGTGCCGACCTGAACCGTTCACCCAATTCCGCCGTATTGGGCGGTGGTAGTGAAAATAAAGTGCAGGGGACTGATGTCACAGCGGAAAATACGCCCCTGACGAAAGCTGAAATATTCAGCCGTACCCTCAATACGAAGTATCATGAAGGGCCAATGACGTTCACCAGAGATCAGAACTTCATTGTTTTCACCCGCAATAACTCCAGCAAAGGAAAATCGGGTAAAAGCTCAGACGGCGTTAAAAAGTTGAAGTTGTATTCTGCCGTAAACAAGAATGGGAAGTGGGTTGATATTCAGGATTTGCCGTTCAATAGCAATGAATACTCCGTAGGTCACCCCGCTTTCTCCTTCGACAACACAAAAATGTATTTTGTGTCGGACATGCCGGGTGGATACGGCGGTACGGATATTTACGTCGTTGAGTTCAACAACGGCCAGTGGGGAACGCCTGTTAACATGGGTAAAGAAATTAATACCGAAGGAAACGAGATGTTTCCGTTTGCTGCCGAGGGAGACAATCTCTATTTCTCATCGGATGGACACGAAGGTCTGGGGGGGCTGGACGTTTTTGTGGCCGAGCTTAAAGATGGAATTGCCTATAAAGGCGTTCAAAATGCCGGGGCGCCCATCAACTCCGAAAAAGACGATTTCGGGTTTATCACCGACAAAGGCCGTACAAGTGGCTACTTCAGTAGCAACCGTAAAAAAGGAATCAGCGATGACGATATTTATTCATTCCGGCGTACCTGCAAGCAACTGAACATTCTGGTCTATGACGCTAAAACGAGTACACCCCTCGAAAATGCAGACGTTCGCATTTTGCGGAACGGAGTTAACCAGGAATTGCGCATCACTAATACGAATGGTCGAACCGATTTATGCGTAGACTCAAACACGGAGTATGAGTTCAGGGCCATTAAAGAAGGATACGCCATGAACAGCGTTCGGTTTTCAACCCTGACGCAATCGCCAAAGCCTGTTCTCAATGTGTCAATCTATCTGGAGCGCTCCGAAAATACGGTTGTTAAAGGGGTAGTTAAAACCGAAGTGAATCAACAACCGGCAACGGGCGTGAAAGTGACGCTACGGAATGATAAGGATAAATCAGAGCAAACCGTGACAACAGGCCCCGATGGAGGTTATGAGTTCGATATGAAACCGGGCGCTCCGTATACAATTACGGCTCAAAAAGACCGCTACGCGACCAAGAAAGCACAGTATAGTAAAACGAAGCGAAAAGGTCAGTTAGTTACTGATTCACTCGGCTTATACGGGGTTGGTGATGTGTTTCAGTTGAAAAACATTTATTATGACCTGAATAAGTTCTTTATTCGTGCTGATGCGGCTCGTGAGCTTGATCATGTCATGGCTATTCTGAAGGAATATCCCAAAATGCAAATCGAGTTGCGTTCGCACACGGATTCGCGGGCTACGGATACCTACAATATTCGGTTATCGGAGAATCGGGCGAGAGCTGCAATGGATTATTTAGTGTCGCGTGGCATTGCCGCTAATCGCTTAATGGCTCGTGGTTATGGCGAATCGGAAATTATTAATGGTTGTATTGATGGGGTGAATTGCTCGGAAGGAGAACACCAGCAAAACCGCCGGACAGAATTCAAGATCATAGCGGTGCAGTAAGAAATCAATGTAAAGCCTAAAAAAAAGACCCTGCCAAACAGGGTCTTTTTTTTAGGCAACTGTGCGTCTACTCTGATGTTTTGACGTGCTTTTTATGCATCGTTTTAGTTGTCGTAGTGGCTTTGGTAGGGGTCGATTTCTTCACAGTCGTTGTCATCGTTTTGCTCACGGGCTTATCCTGCGAGGGCATATTGGCAAACACGGTATTTCCACAAAGAGCGGCTACGACGCAGGCCGCCAGGATGGTCTTTTTCATATACTTCAGAATGGTTTAAGGTAATAACCCGCCACCGTGACGGGCTTTTCGGTTGAAAGGTCGGCTGGGTTTGTTAAACGCCGATGAATGATAACTTAAAAAAAGGTTAAACTGTTATCACCCGAACCGTTACCGACAACTGCCCGACATGCCGCATTGTATGCTCAGCTGCATGCGTCAATAAGCCAATCAAGGTAGACGGAAGCTGCGCGCGCCCCACGCCCCGGAAATCGGTCAGTCTTTTTTCATCTATACGACGCAGGGCAACCAATGCCTGATCGACCTGTTTGTTGAATTGGCCTACCAATTCCTGTGCTGTTAAGGTCGCCTGATCCGGCTTGCCTTCGGATGCCAGAGCGGTTAACTGGTCGGTTGACAGGGCTTCCTGCCGAGCGTAGGTGAAGAGCCGATCAAGCACACCGGTCAAGTGCTGCAAATGAAAGCCAACCGACGCCACACCGGCCGGACGTTCCCAAAGTAAATGTTCAGGAAAATCATGCATGAGTACAGTCACTTCTTCCCGAGCCTGCATCAGTGCATGGGCAATCGGCTGCACCAACGGAGGCATATCAGAAAGAGGGCCTCGCAGCCAAACTTCGCGGGTTTCCAGAGCCATAACCGTGTATTAAATTACCGTACCACCATCTGCATAAAACAAACTACCTGTACTATAAGACGACGCACTTGACGCCAGAAACAACGCCAATGGGCTGATTTCATCCGTTGTGCCCATCCGGGCGATGGGTAGTCGACTGGTGAAGTGATCGAGGATTTTTTCGTTCTGCCAGAGTGCCTGGCTGAATTTGGTTTTGATTAGACCGGGGCAAATCGCATTGACCCGAATACCATCCGGACCCCATTCTTTGGCCAGTACTTTGGTCAGCATATTGAGCGCTGCTTTGCTGACGCTGTACATGCCCAGGCCGGGATCGGGCGTGTGTCCGGCAATGCTGCTAATCATGATGATACTGCCTCCGCCACGGGTTTTCATGCTGGGGTAACATAGTTTACTAAGCTCAAAGGGGGCTTTCACATTGGCCTGCATAATCTTGTCAAATGCAGCCCCATCGCAGTCGAGAGAAGGGCCAAAGACCGGGTTCGAGGCCGCATTGTTGACCAGAATATCAATGCCTCCGTATGTATCGATACTCGTGTCCACCAGTTGCTGAAGTTGTGCCATATCGCCCACATGGGCCGCGATGCCGGTTGCCTCGCCCCCCTGCGCCTTGATCTCACGGGCAAGCGCATCGCAGGCGTCCTGTTTACGGCTGCTGATAATAACGTTAGCGCCAAAGCGGGCAAATACACGGGCAATATCTTCGCCAATGCCCTTACTAGCTCCGGTAATCAAGGCTACTTTGCCCGTAAGGTCAAAAATTGCTTTTTCAGCACTGCTAATCTGTTGGGATTCCATAGGATAAGGGCGTCAAGGCAAAGGTCATAACGAATCCATGAAGACAGCCAGTAACGACACGGCGCTCTCGTCAAACCCGTTACGACCACTGAATTGAAAACGTATTATTTCTCGAAAAAGCAGACCGTACCGCCTACCCAATCTTTGTTCTTGTTGAAATTGACACCAATCATTTCGCCCCGGCTCAGGCGGCTAAGGTTCGTAATTAATGTGGGTTTCGCGTCGCCCTTGGGCCAGATAAACAGCATCCGGATTTCACATTTTACCAGCCCATCGGGCGATTGAATGACGGGTTCATATTTAACCTTCCGCTGGAGTAGGTAACCGTCGCGCTGGTAGGCCGGAATGGCATCGAGATCGGCAGAAGTGATGTTTAGTTTTACCCCGCTACCCGCAAAGGAAAACAAGGGCTTCAGGACATAATTCTCCAGATCGGTTGGGTAGTTGCTTAAGTCCGACAGATAATAGCTGGCCGGAACATAAGGACTTTTCAGCAAAGGCAGGGTATACTTACTGATGCGGAAAAACCAGTTCGGATGCCCAACCCACTCTACATCGACATCGTCGGTGAGGTGGAAGTCGCTTCGTAGATCCGGGAAGTTTTGTAAATCATCAAAAATCAGCCGGTTATAAATTCGCCTGATGCGAATTTGACGGCCATCTTTCTCATAATACAAGGCCCGGCCTTCTTTCCTGATTTTTGTCAGACACACGGGTGCCACACCCAGGTATTTTTCTGTCAGAAGAAAGTCAATGCGGGTTTTTTGCTTTTCAGGGTAGACTTCCAGCAGAATTACCTCCTCCGGTTTGCAGTCGCCCACAATCATCTGCCGCAGCCGTTCAATATAATCAGCATTTGTATCGACCGTAAACAAATGCGAGAGGTTATTTGGAATGGGATAGAGTTGGCGGAATTGGCTGGCAATGAACGCCTGAAACCCATACAGCGAAGGAAATCCCTGGAGTTCAATTAATTGTGGGGTAAGCTCCCCGTTGGCGTCCTGGCAAACAGCGAAATCGACGGCCATAAACTGCGTATGGGCATCTTCATTCGGAACGCGTTGCTCCGCCGGAATTGCCTTGTCGGTCAGAGCTTTAAAATCCTGGCGGGTGATAACGGCAACAATATCATTGCAGGCCGTTACCAGTTTGTCGGTCAGTACTTTAGGGACAAAAACAGGTGTTTCTGCCACGCGAAAATCGAGCTGGCCAGGGAAATCGGCGTCAATTTTATCCAAAAAAGCCCGGTAACTCTCCGGGCTAAAGGCTTGATTATACGCTTGGCGGACGTCTTTAATCATGAATGTAAGGGTTGAAGAAGAACGCAGAATAATTGAATGGCCGTGTGCTTATTATAGCCAAACCACGGCCATCCAGATGTCTATTCCATGATCAATTCGGGCGATAAAGCCCGAATGGCCTGCTGCAAAAAGCCCGGTAAAATAACCGATTCGGTTAGCGCAATCTTGTCGGGATCCTGTAGATAGGCCACCATGTCGTCATACTTTTCCTGCCCAAAATTAGACACGATGTGGTTGCGTTTTTCGGGCTGCATAAAGTACCGAAGCATGCCCTCATTATCGGCTTCGGGGTGAAATTGAGTACCGATGATTTCGGGCGAGAAGCGCATCGACATTACTGCCCGGTCGAGCAGGACATGCGGTCTGATTTTTTCGAGGCATAAGATTTCGGCGCCCAGCTTAGTCATCCGGTCGGCATCCGGTTCGGTAATCTGGTAATCGCGGGAATCGACGGCATAGAATGGATCTGGTAACCCTTCCAGCAGTTCTTCCGAGTCGCCCTCTTCGGTTTTGTGCACCGGAAAGATGCCAAACGAAGTTGATTTGCGCCGACTCAGTAAGCCCAGGCCCAGATGGCGCACCACCAACTGAAACGAATGGCAAATCAGGAACACGAATTTCTTGCGTTCATTGGTCTGGTTCCAGGCAAAGATCTGATCGATCAACGAAAAGTAGCTTGTTTCCCAGGCATCTGAGGAGGCCATTGGACTACCGGGCCCGCCCGACGAGATATAAACATCGTAGCTCAAGTCTGGAATTTCGTTGTTTGCCCGGACGTCATAGACGTCAAATTCCAACTCCGTATTCAGGTCCGCCAACTGGTCACTACCCTGTACATTTCGAATGGTATGTAAAATACAACGCATGCCCTCATTGGCATGGTTGTTATTCATATCGAGAACGGCAATTTTTACTAAGCTCATAGACTGTGTATTACGGCTAACTATTAATGCATGGTGCCTCAAAAAATAACTACCTGATGCCAAAAGAAGTTTCTTCGACAATGTAATTTACCACTTGTTTCAGGTCGTTGGTTTGCTGGAAGACAGCCAATTGACGGTCGGCTCCTGTCCCCATTTCCAGGATTTTCAGAACATATTCGCACTCGGCACGGCTACCCAGTTCATCCACGACATCGTCGATAAAGGTGAGCAATTCGTGAATTAACTGGTGTGTAGGAACTTCCTCCTGTTTACCAAAGTCGATGAGTTTGCCTTCGATACCATATCGGGCCGCCCGCCATTTGTTTTCATTGATCAGGATTCGGCGATAGGGCCGGAAGTTGAGATTCTGCTTGTGCAGCTTGTAAATTTTGGCGACCAGCGCCTGCATGATGGCCGCCAGACAAATAGTCTCGTCGACCCGCATGGGTACGTCGCAGATCCGAAACTCGATGGTGTCGAAGAAGGGGTGCAGCCGGATATCCCACCATATTTTCTTGCCGTTGTCGATGCAGCCTGTTTTGACCAGTAGCTCAATATATTCGTCATATTCGGCCGCTGACGAAAAATAATCGGGAATCCCCGTTCGCGGAAATTTATCGAATACTTTCGAGCGGTAGGATTTGAAGCCCGTATTGCGGCCCCGCCAGAAAGGTGAATTGGTTGAGAGTGCGTAGATGTGTGGTAGAAAATACCGGACGGCATTCATGATCTGGATGCCTTCGTTCCGGCTTTCGATGCCTACATGGACGTGCAAACCAAAAATTAAATTTGAGCGGGCCACATCGCGCAGCTCTTCAATAAGCCGGTCGTAGCGTTCATTGGGCGTAATGAGCTGTTCCTGCCAGTCTGAAAAGGGGTGTGTACCGGCCGCTGCAATCTTAAGATTCTGTTTCTCCGCTAGCTCGATAATCATTTGCCGGAGATACGTTACCTCCTGGCGGGCTTCCTGAATATTTGTACAAATATTGGTTCCAACTTCCACAACGGCCTGGTGCATTTCAGCCTTTACGCGTTCGTGAAGGACGATCTGGCCACCGTCAACAATCTTCGACATATGCGAGCGCAATTCGCCGGTATTGGGGTCAATCGTTTGAAACTCTTCTTCAATTCCAAGGGTGAAAACGGGCATAGGGCGTATGAGTTAGTGTCAGGTTGGCTAGCACGATGGCCATAACTAGGTGATAAGATACATTTTTTTTGTAAACCTCAGGCAGCGGCAATGGTTTTCTCTAAATAAATGCAACCAGATCAGGTATATCATGAGAAGTCAACGGGAAAAGAAGCTGATTACTAAATATTGGCTGTTTGGTGGGAGTGGGGCAATGCTCCTGGGTAGTGGATTGGCTGTGCTGCTGCACGGATCGAAGCTTCGTGACGTCAATGCTGATCCCTGGTTCTGGGTGAGCACTGGGGGTTTCGCACTTATTATGACCGGATTGGGTTTCATTGGCGATGCCAATCGTTTTCGTACATTGGCCGATGTATTGCAGGAGTTGGACAAACGCGCCAACAGTTAGCCTAAAAAATCTGTATGAGTTAGGGCTGACGCACAAGCAATTGTCGAGACTAATTCATACAGATTTTTTGAATTCAGGCTTACACAATGGCTGACCCGCCCAAACGGAACATCATCGAGACAGTTAAACAGTACGGAAGTCGGCTGTCGCGGTTTATTCGTGGGCAGGTAAAATCAGACGAAGACGCCGAGGATATTTTGCAGGATGTCTGGTATCAGCTAACCAAAGTGGTTGACCTCGATGGCATCGAAAGCATGAGTGGCTGGCTTTTTCAGGTAGCTAAGAATAGGATTACCGACGCCTACCGGAAGAAAAAAGAAGATTCGTTGTCTGAGCTGATGAGCGAGGATGACGATGATTTCCGGTTTCGCGATATTCTGCTGGCTGATGCCGAAACGCCCGAAGATCAGTTTTTCAAAGATATATTCTGGGAGGAGCTGATGAAGGCACTTGACGAGTTACCCGAAAACCAGCGTATGGTGTTTGTTCAGAATGAATTGGAAGACCTGACCTTGCAGGAAATTGCGGATCAAACGGGTGACAACCTGAAAACCATTATCTCCCGAAAACGATACGCCATCCAGCACCTTCGGAAACGGCTGCAACGCCTATACGACGAACTTGATAACCTATAAGCTTATGAAAACTCCTTACAGACGATTCCGATTCTTCATACCGCTGGTTATACTGATCGCGTTGCTGGCCCTGTCGTATGTTGTATTGTGGCTCTGGAATACCGTTCTCGTCGCCGTTGTGCCGGTTAAGCCGGTTACGCTCTGGCAGGCGGCCGGTTTGTTATTGCTATCCCGAATTCTGTTTGGTGGGTTCAAATTTGGTCCGCGGGGTGGCCACTACAGCGGTGGGGAGGGGGCACCGCCCTGGCGTAGCCGATGGCGGCAGATGAGCGATGAAGACCGAAGTAAGTTCAAACGGGAATGGCGAAAACGTTGTGGCGATAAACCCGATACGTCCAACTAATAGGTTGTAAGTGAGCTATTTATAGGTCCTTTTTTGTCATGCTTCGGCACCGGCCGCCCGGCTTCGTCAGCGTGACAAAAAAACTCAACGGGAACAGTGTAATGTAAATTAGCCTTAGTCATCAAAACGGATTCAATTCTCTAAAGCACTTTCGGTTCGACCCACAGCGCGGTAAAACAACACACAATCAGCGCCAGCCAGAGCCAGTTCGGAACCTGCGAGGTCGTTGTTCGCGCTGCTCGCTCGCTGGTAGATTGATACTGCGCATGGGCCGATATAAATTGCTGTACAACACGTTGCTCGGCGAGAGGCCTGATTTCTGTACGTGCATCGACATACAGCGCCAGGGAGTCCTGAATAGCTTGCCAGCCCGCCTGCCTGAATAATGAAGAACCAGAGGCAGCGTGTTCATTAATCGGCGATTTTACAAAAGCAACCGTATCCTGGCCAACAAGTAGCGAGGGTGGGAGAGTACCCTCATTGTTGATTAAGATTGCCTGTTTCAGGCCACTAAAAAGGGGCGCATCGACCTGAATCGTGTTTTTGTCAGTAGGCGACAAGCGCGCCAGTACCGCTGTCCAAAGTCGGGAATAAGTTACGGTGTCGCCACTGAGCGATAACGGAAAAGTCTCACTCAACAGGCTTGCCCCGATTCGTCCGGCGAGTTTACGCTGAACCGCTACGGGATAGCCTGTGACGGTAAACTGATTGAGATTGTCGGCAAAACGATAGGGGAGCGCATTAAGACCATTTCCGACCGGAATGACGGGCTCACTCGACACCTTCCTGACTTGCCATTGGCTACCCAGTGCCTTGTTGATGAGCTGGCAATCGATTTCCGGCTTGGTAAAGTTGAGGAACAAGACCGCTTTCCCTTCGGCAAGTGCTTTTTTTACGATAGCATTTGCCGCATTGGCGGGATCGGTAATCAATAGGTCAGGCGTGGTTTTGGTGACTGACTTTCCGGCTTTGTTAATGCTCACATTGCTACTGATACTTTTCGAAAGCGTGGTTATGACCTGTACCGTATGCCCTTGTTTTCCCAGCCAGCCAGCCAGCGTGTTGCTTTCAAAATCAGGACTATCGAGCAGAAACTGTATGTTTAACGGCTCCGTTGGCCGGGCAAAAAAACGAATCGTGTCGAGTGTGGTGCCACCCAGCATTAGTTCAGCCTGGCTGCGGCCGCGAACAAAAGCCGGAAACTGGAGCGAGAACACATTGTCGCCTTCGTGTACGGAAATACTATCCAGCGTCCGGCTACCAAACCGTAGCCGAAGGAGCTGCTTTTCTGAGGAATGAACCCGACCCGTGACCCGCTGAATTTCTCCCTGACGAACGATGCCTTTCCAGTGCATACTTGCCAGTTGATCTGGCTGGGTATACGGAACCCAGTTGACGGACGAATTGCTGAGCTTCGTCAGCGTTTCGATTGGGAATCGCTGGCCGACCAGCGTTACCGAATCATACTCATTTTTCAGGTTCCGGCTGGTAAAGCTGTCCTGGATATGTAGGCTGTCTTTAACCTGACGAGCAACCGCTGAGGGCACGTCGTCGCCGATCAACAACGCATGGCTGGACGGGCGTTGGCTTAGCCAGTGAAGTTGCCCGAAATAAGCCGCCACTAATAACCATAAGATGATATTCAGACCCGCTTTAACCCATTTTCGACGATTGGATACAGATGGATTACGGCTAATCAGCCAAAGTTGACCAACCAACAGAATCAGCAACGCCAGAGCGATAAACCAATTGATCGGGCTAGTCCAGTTTATAGTTGTTTGCATCAGTGTCGTCTGCTGGGCTAGTTAATATGCCGCCAGAAAGCTTGTTGTAAGGCACGGTCACTGGCATACGATGCGCTTGTTCGTTCCGACGTGCCTGTCAGGCTGTAAAGTTTTGATTTTAACTGCGTTTTCTCGGCGCTGGTGAGCGATTTACCCCCGGCTAATTTTTGTAGTGATGCCAGCATTGACCAGTTCTGAAGGCCGCTGTTTACTACGCCATTCGCCAGAGCATTGCCAAGTTGCTGGACCGTTTGCCGTTGGTGCGCATTGAGTTTGGGCACATCCAGATACCCAAGCGCTTGGGCAACCAACAATTCGATTCGTTGTTGGCTATAAGTCCGTTCCTGATTAAAAGCCGTCGTTACGTTTTTCATTTCGCCCGTTAGCCGGGTTTCCTTTTCCTTGGTCTGGGGTGGGTCGAAGCCGGTTTTCTTCACATACGACCGGGCTTTTTGCTGCGACATTTTTAAGTACTTGAGGGCTTCCTGCTCAAATGGCAGGGCTTTTTCGGGCTCGTATAACCGCAGATGTAACTCAGACTGCCACATATTTTCCAGCGCCATTTTCAGCAGCGACCGGGTCGATTGTTCATGGAAGGTGTTCGTCTCGGCATTGTCGTGCGAGTGAACATACTGCTCCATCAAAGCCGCCACCGGGTCCTGATTATCAGCTGCCTGCGCTGCGGGGCTGCCGTGATCATGATGATGCTCCTCTTCATGATGGGCCTCGGCATGTTCTTCTCCTTTATCGTGGTCGTGAACAAAGCCTTTCAGCGGGTCTCCGTCTTCATCGGTGGGCTCAATATGACCACCCCCGGCCGAAGTTTCGAATTCTTCGCCCAGAAATTGGCCATACCGCAACCGAAGCACTTTCTGATCGAATCCAATCTCATTTGACTGACTTTTAAAGGCATGACTTGTCTTCGACCCCATTTTCTTGCGGCTCGCCAGTAGCTTTTCGGTGTCGATAATAATCTGCCGCTGGCTCCTGAAGTACTCGGGCATGATGTTAACGGCCATGGTAGCCAACTCACTTTCTTCAACTTCAGTTGTGTCTTTATAGACCAGGAAATACGTGTCCGACTTGGTGAAATTTGGCTCTGGCTGTCGATTGTCGAAGGCAGCCCAGTAGTAATATAATTCGTCGCCGGGAGCGAATTTCAGTTCATTAAGATCCAGGGTTTTGGTGAGCTTGGCATCCTTGAAGTTTGCCTGGCTTAGTGGTAACCGGACTTCCCTAAACTTAACATTCTCGCCGGAGCCCCGGGCTACAGTGGCAACCAGAAACGTTTTTGACACGGAGAAATCATCCGAAATCCGAGCGCCGATTGTCAGCGTTTTAGGATCTTTGATCGTGTGGAAGCTATACAGTTCTTTTGAGACTGGCTCAATTTTGGGAGCCAGATCAGGCTGCGCTTCGAGCCGATAAAAGTCGGATTGATAAATAACCGAATCCTTTTGCTGATCGGTGCGCCAATAAGCTTTAATGGAATATAAGCCCGAGTTGATGAGTTTATCATGGTACGTATAGGCGTCACCGGTTTTGCGAAACAGGAGTTCTTTCCCCTGGCTGCTTACAAGCCTCACCGATACCTGATTCGTTGTACTAAACTGTAACTGCCAGGTCAGAACGGCACCCACAACGCTCGACGCGTTCAGGTTCGATGAGTTGACTTCCGGTAGTTGGGTGTAGGCTGGCGGCTGAATCCGTAACCTAGCGGATTCAAAAGTTGGCGCAACCGGCTTGCTGTGGGGGGTAAACGTTGCCAGAAGACCCTGCTTTTTAGAAGGGTTGACTGCGTCTTTTTTTACCAAAGGATAACCGACATACAAAGCCAGCGCGGCCACTAAAAGTAAGCCATATTGACCAGCTTTAGCCAGAAATACAACAGGTACCCGAACTGTTTGTATGTGCGTAGTCAAGCGGTCGAGTTGAAGTTGTTCGGCCAGATTAAGCTGCGGCTTTGTTAAGAGTGGCAAACTGTATTCTACATCACCTACCGTCTGGTGAATGAGCCGAATGGCCTGTGGCTTTTTGTCCTGATAGAGCTTGCTCAAAACCGCACCAAGGGCAAAACCGGCTAAGCCCAGCAGCAGCGGCCAGACGGTCGATCCGGCAAATGTAGCGGTGATCAGATAAGCCGATATAGCCAACAACACGCAGCGTAGCAGGGCGTTAGCATAAAGTTGGTACGTGACCGACGAGACAAGGCGTTTCAGTTCGTTCATGCGTTTTTGGTCAAAGCAAGCCAGCGTTCAACGAGTAACAAAACGACAAAAAATAGCAAAAGTGCATCTTGGATACCTGCCTGCTGCTCTGTCGTGGGTTTGGATGATGAAACAAATAGTGATTTGAGATCCTGCTGGCTCAAGGGTTGATGCCTGGAAACAAGGCTGTAGTGATGCATCAATTGGGTGCCAAGCCATTCCGGTAATTGTCCCGTGGCTACCCGATCCGACGTTTGCGGAGTCAGCGACTCATTGGTGAATAGTACGTTTGTCCCCCTTGTTGATGGCTCAACACCTGAAACAATGTAAAGGGTTTGATCTGCTGGCTTCACCGGCGATTGATCGGTAAGTACCCACGCGTATGAACGGTTGGGTAGGGGTGTTTCGTCGATCATCAGGTCAAGGGCGTAAACGTCCGTTAAGGCGCTGAGGGCAGCTTTAACGGTTTGCCGCTCCCGCTCGTTTTTGTAATTAAGTAAAACAAAAATGGGTCCTGAGTTTGCCGGAGCAGATTGGAACTTTAACGTTGGGTCAAGCACCGGAACGCTGCTGAGTTTGCCGGCCCGGTTGACAAACAGTTTTCGACCGTTTTTGCCAGTCAGATAAGGATGAGGTTGGCTTGCCGAATCAATCACCGAATGCAGGCGAAAGCGTGCTGGAACCGTGATGGCGGGTAAGTCGGCCAGGGCCTGGTTATTGGCTATGTATAGATGAAGTTCGGAATTCCTGGTGTCGAGTTTGTTAATGGCCGTTTGTAATTGCAACGGATTAAGTTGCGGGTTTTTTTGAAAACGATAGGGCTTGTCGTCCAACGTGCTTAAACGGTCATCAGCCCAGATAATCCGTTCTGCTTTTTGTTGGGCACCCGTCAATTCAAACTTAAAGTTTTCCGAAACGGCCGGACTGGGTTGTACCAGATGAATTTTCTGAATGGTTGGCGGCTTCGTAAACCAGGAAAGAATGGGCTGAGCCAATAAAACGGCCAGCAACACCAGCAATAAACACCGACAAATGAGCAGCAGGATATTATCGAGCCGTAGCCCCCGGCTTTGCTGCTGTTGCTTTTCGATGAGCCACTGGGTAGCCGCCCAGGGCAAAGGTTTCCCCTGCTTCTGGTGCCAGAAGTGAATCGCCACCGGAATTGCAACGGTTAGCGCACCCCACAGTAAAAATGGCTCAACAAACTGCATTGTGGTTTATAGTATCGGGTTTGTGGTTTACGGTTTGTGCTTTACGGTTAGCGAATTCGTGGCCTGTGTCCTCACAGGCCCCATTCGCGTCAGCAATGGTTTCTTTTCGGCAGAGCGGCCTGTGAGGACACAGGCCACGGATGCACGACCATGAACCGTAAACCAAAAACCCTCTTTCAACTCATCAAAAACTGTTTTAGCACCAGCGCAATTGGATCACTTAAGCGAACGCGAATCAGGCGAACATGGGGGATGCGCAAACTTTCCTCCAGTTTTGTCAGATAAGCCGTTGCTCGTTCCCGAACGGTATCCCGAATGGCATCGGCCTGTAATTCAATTTCTTTGCCCGTCTCAAGATCCTGAAACCGGTAAAAACCATTCATCGAGAAATTGATTTCCTCATCACCCAATACCTGAAAAATAACAATCTCCCGACGGGGGCCGGCCACGCTCTGAATCAATTTTACCCACTCATCGTCGACCTGCAAAAAATCCGATGCGATAATCAATACCTCGGCCTGCTTCCGGCCAAACTCGGGAACTGCCGGGTTTCGGTTTTCCCAGGCACCCGACGCGGGTGTGGCTTCGAGCATGGCTACTATTTTCTGAAACGCCTGTTTGCTGCTAGGAACCAGTGTCTGAACGTTGCCATTTTGCAAAGCATACAGACTTAACTGGTCTCCCTGGCGATTGCTCAGATAAGCCAGCGATGCCAGCAGGATTCGGGCGTACTGTAACCGGCTGACATTGGCTTCCGTATAATTCATGGAACCCGATAGGTCGATCAGTAATCGAACCTGCTGGTTGCTCTCCGTAGCCGATTCCCGAACCAGATAATGCCCGGTCTTCGCAAATAGCTTCCAGTCAATCCGTTTTGGATCGTCGCCGGGGGTATAATGCCGAAACTGCTCAAATTCGGTCCCGATGCCCGACCGCCGACTGGTCTGAATGCCTAACAATAACTCATCACTCACCAGTTTGCTGGCCAGTTGCAGGTTATTCAGTTTTATAAGTTCAGCAATGAGCATGAAGTCTGGTAATCGGTATACAGTTTACGGTTTGAGGTTAATAGTTTGTGGTTTACGGTTTGTGGTTAGTGCATCGGTGGCCTGTGTCCTCACAAGCCCCACTCGCGTCGGCAACCTGTCACCTTCCGGAAGAGTGGCCTGTGAGGACACAGGCTACGGATGCACTAACCGTAAACCACAAACCGTAAACTTATTTAACCGTCGTCAATAACTCTTTAATCACCTGGTCTGTGGTGATACCTTCGGCTTCGGCGCGGAAGTTGAGGGCAATACGATGGCGGAGGATAGGGTAGGCTAGTGCCTGAATATCATCGGGAATAACCGAGAAGCGTTCATTGAGCACGGCTCTGGCTTTGGCACACAAGACAAGCGCCTGCCCGGCACGTGGTCCGGCGCCCCATTCGCCCCATTGCTTCACAAAAGCCGATGGCGAATCGGCGGGCCGGGATGCCCGCACCAACCGATTGATGTACTCAATCAGTTCGTCACTGATGTGTACTTCGCGGGTGAGCTTCTGTAACTGGATAATATCCTGGTCAGAAAGAATGGTTTGCAGGTTCGGCCGCGATGTACCTGTCGTACTTTTCAGGACATCGAGTTCTTCCCGCTCTGATGGATAGCTAAGTTTGATATACAGCAGAAAACGATCTAACTGGGCTTCGGGAAGCGGGTACGTTCCTGCCTGTTCAATTGGATTTTGCGTCGCAATGATCAGAAACGGCTTGGGCAGTTCGTAGTCATTACCGCCATAGGTAACCTTGTACTCCTGCATGGCTTCGAGCATCGCTGCCTGTGTTTTAGGCGGAGTTCGGTTGATCTCATCGGCGAGTACGACGTTGGCAAAGAGCGGTCCGCGGTTGAACACAAAAACCTTATGGCCCGTCTCGTGGTCATCTTCCAGAATTTCTGTTCCAACAATGTCGCCAGGCATCAGATCGGGCGTGAACTGAATCCGTTTGAAACGCATGGCCAGCGCATCGGACATGGTCTTGACCATCAGGGTCTTGGCCAAACCTGGTACGCCTTCCAGCAGGCAATGGCCACCCGCCAACAACGAAATAAGAACTTCGCTGATGGCTTCCTGCTGGCCGATAATTACCTTTCCGATCTCTTTCCGTAGCAGTGGCAACTTGGCCACCAAGGCTTTATAATGAGTTAAGTCTGTTGAATCCAATTTTCTGTCTGTCAGGTTGTATGAAGAGAGAAGTATGCTATATGATACAGGATGTATGGGTGTGCTGAATGGCCACTTGACTATACATCGTACATCCTATATCATACATTTTTTTATTACGCCGTTAGCGCGTAGGTTACGATATTAACGCCAAACTTGGTATTGTCTTCGGCCAGAAACCGTTTATTCCGGAAATCATAGTCCCACTCGCAGCCATAATCTTTGTTGCTATACAATACCCCGATTCGGCCGTTGACGGTGATGGCTTTCAGGTAATCGTGGACAAGGTCATCGCCCCAGCCGTTCAGTTCGAACGATGTGGTTGGCGGACCTTCTTCAAATTTGAAAAAACAGGTGTAGATCGGGTGGTTATTCGGAATCTTCTGTAACGCTTTAGGGCCGAACGTCCGGCTCATTTCCTGCTCAAAGGACTTGGCAAATAAACCGTCGAGGTCGTGGTTACAGTCATCGACGAAGACGAATCCACCATTCTGCACGTAACGTTTGAAATGGTCACGTTCCAGGGCCGAAAATTCAACTAGTTTATGCCCACTCAAATAGCAGAACGGACTTTTGAATAAATCAGGACTACTTAACTGCACCACTTTTTCTTTCTGGTCTACTGGCAACGTTGTGTATTCGACCAGTGAATGCAGCAGGTTCGACGGCATCCGTTGGTCAGTGTCCCAATCGCCGGAGGTATATTGAATACGGGTGAAGAAAAAAGGTTTCAAGTGCGTTTGTTGAGAAAGAAATTAAACCAGCCTTAAGCATATCAGCTAGCTGAGTTGCCGTCGATATTACTTTTACCGGTTACTATTACATTCATTTTAGATCATCTTTAAGAAATGTCGAAAATCATCTGTTGAGGCACATTTTATCCTTAAAAATAGCTGTTTTGCCGCTATTTCGCTAAGCAATCAATGGTTTTTCCATGATGTAGTCCTCCATCAAAAAGCCTTCTCCAATGTCAATTGTTTCGTTGTCGACGGTGGCGAAGCCCATCCGTTCGTAGAACTGAATAGCCTTGTTGTATTTGTTTACATTAAGCGACAGATGTGAGTTAGCTCGTTCGATTGCCAGCATGGCTACTTTATCGAGTAGCAGCCTGCCGACACCTTTGCCCTGGCTGGCGGGAAGCAGGTATATCTTGTGAATTTTGGTTTTCGACTGATTTTTGTAATCAAATTCATAGGAAATGAACCCCAGGTACTCATTGTTATCCGTTTCCTGAGCCAGCAGAAAAACATGATTTTTGTCCTTAATTTGTGCCGTGAGCGCATCAGGACTATACATCATGTTGAGCATGTAATCAATCTGCGCGGGCGACAGAATTTCCCCAAACGTGGTGGGCCAGGTCCGGTATGCAATATCTCGAATAATGGGTAAGTCCTGTTCGGTGGCTTCGGTAATGGCAATCATCTGGCTATGAATCAGTCGGGTTTTGTCAGGAGCGCTCGCAGGGTATCCAGATTCGTTTGCTTATCGAAAATGGCCAGAACTGGAATCTGAAACCCAGGTACGGTTATGGCACTCAGCGTATCATTTATGTACAGGACGGCTACAGAAGCAAATGCCATCGTTCCCTCGTCTAACTGATACTGCTCCACCGATTTACGAACGGGGTCAATAATCCAGTATTCCTGAATACCATGAGCGGCATAATCTTCGAACTTAACGCCCCTATTCCGGCCTGTGGTGCTTTTGGACAGAATTTCAACGATCAGATCGGGCGCTGGATGCTCCATCTGATCATCCTCAAATGAATGGGATGTTTCACTATTCCAGTAGTAAACATCTGGTTCGTAGTCATTGCGAGTCAGGCCAATAAGGGCTTTCTCTGAGTCGACGACGCCCAGGTTCTTTAAAAGAACAAAATTCTGAAGCAGGTTTTCAAGATATTTGGAGGCATCCAAGTGCCGACGCTTAACGGGCGAGTGCATAATGACTTCACCATTAATAAACTCGGCTTTGATATCATCGCGCAGCCACTCCCGAAACGCCCGACGACGTTGGGCTTCATCGGCCAGAATAGCCTGTGCTCGTTCAATGACTAATTTGGCATCGGGGGCTTCCAAAAGGTCAGCAACACGGGTGTCAAGCATTTAATACGGTATTGATCGCTAGTGAAGTTACGGAGAATTCTGCTAGGTTGGGAAATCAACTCTACGTTATAGCCCATTAAACCCTATTTAGTACTGGTTACAGTAGCGTCCGATTTTAGTACTTGACGCTACTGTAACAGTCTACTTATAAAGGCCAACATCTCTTTACAAGAAAGCTGTTGGGCTCGTCTTACACCGCGTCTGACAAACTCGTAAACGTAAACTCCCGAATCTTCATGGGCGGAATCAGGTAGTTCTGGTCCGATTCCGTGCTGACAACACGCTCAGGTTTCCCTAATGACTCCAGGTTGTTCAGCATAATCACCGGGCTCTCGTTGAACCGAAAGTTCTTGACCGGATGCTTGATCTTACCATTTTCAATGTAAAAAGTCCCATCGCGGGTGAGACCGGTCAGCAAAATGGTTTGCGGGTCAACTTCCCGAATATACCAGAGTTTCGTAACCAGAATCCCGCGTTGGGTGCTTTTGATCATGTCTTCCAGCGAAGCCGATCCACCCAGCATAATGAAGTTGTTGGGAAACGGTGTGGCTTTCTTGCCCTGCTTCTGTGCCCAATAACGCGAGTACGCCAGGTTCTTAACAACGCCTTTTTCAATCCACATCGTTTTTTCCTGCGGCCGTCCATCGCCCGACCAGGGCGAAGCGGGCAACTCCGGGTTGGTTGGATCGGAGTAAATGGTGACGCGCTCGTCTACAATTTTGTCGCCCAAACGTGATTTGCCGCCAGACTTACTGAAGTACGACCGACCTTCATCGGCCGAGCGGGCATCCATGTTGTAGAAGATGTTTTCGAGCAGAACGACAGCCGCTGTCGGTTCCAGGATTACCGTGTATTTGCCGGGTTCAATGGCCCGCGCTTCGGCCGATCCTTTTGCTTTCTGAATCGCGATTCGGGTGGCAGCGGCCGTATCCAGTTTGCTGAAATCGCTATAGCCACGCGCTACATAACCCGAGCCTTTCCCGTCGTTCGTGCGGACGGTCAATGAGAAGTTTACGTTGGTGCTGGGGTAGTAGGCAAACAGGCCTTTCGAGTTCATCATGGCCGAATACCCATAATTATCCTGCAGAAAACCAGCGGCTGCCAGATTCTGCGCGCGGGATAATTCGAGACTTTTCGCCACAACTTCGGCTCGCGTATCAGGCGTGACCTTGGCGGTCGAATCGAAAAAACCAGTCGACTTTTGGTATTGCTGTGGTCCCAGGAGGCCTATGTATTCAGGGTTTTCGGGAGCCAGTTTAGCTAGTTCTTCGGCCCGGCGAACTACTTTTTCGAGCGATGCGTCATCGAACTCATCAATTGTGGCGACACCAACTTTTTTGCCAAAAGCTGATTGTACCTGCAGGTTCTGATTGATTAGTGAGCCACTGGTCGATACTTCGTTACGAGCATAGCGCAGATTACCTCGCTCTTCGCCAAGTAGGTTAACCTCACATTCGTCGGCTTTTGAGTAACTGAGAACTTTCGTGAGCAGTGCTTTTGCTTCTGCTTCAGTGAGTATGATAGCCATGTTATGTCTGTGGTAGTGGGAGATGGTTTGTTAGTTTACGGCTTGTTGGTTTGAGGTTTACGGTTTGTAGTTGTGCATCCGTGGCCTGTGTCCTCACAGGCCACTTGCGCGTCAGCAACCTGTTTCCGTTCGGACGTGTGGCCTGTGAGGACACAGGCCACGGATGCGCGACCATAAACCACAAACCAACAAACCCCGGCGAGGAACCAACAAACCCAAAACTTAAATCTTCCGGGCTGTATTGATCACATTGACGCCGTTGAAACGGGCCGTGCTGCTACCGTGCGAAACAGCACTCGATTGGGAGGGTTGGCCTTTTCCGTCGAAGAAGGAGCCGCCCAGGCGATAGTCGCGTTCGTCGCAAACCTGTGCACACGAATTCCAGAATTCCTGTGTATTGGACTGATAAGCCACGTCTTTCAACATGCCGGTTATCTGACCATCTTTGATTTCGTAAAACAACTGACCGCCAAACTGGAAGTTATAGCGTTGCTGGTCGATGGAGAAGGAACCATCGCCGATGATGTAGATGCCTTTTTTCACATCCTTGATCATTTCCTGAACGGACAACGGCGTTTTGCCAGCCGCCAGCGATACATTGGCCATGCGCTGAAACTGCACCGAGCTCCAGCTATCGGCATAGCAGCAACCCTGCGATTCTTTCTCGCCAATAATATGAACCTGATCGCGGATCGCCTGGTAATTCACCAGTGTACCCTCTTTCACCAGATCCCACTTCTTGGTTTTTACGCCCTCATCGTCATAACCAACCGCGCCCAATGACCCAACCTGCGTTTTATCAGCAATCAGATTGACCTGCTTGCTGCCGTAGTTGAAATTCTTGG
Source organism: Spirosoma radiotolerans (assembly GCF_000974425.1). Lineage (NCBI taxonomy): Bacteria > Pseudomonadati > Bacteroidota > Cytophagia > Cytophagales > Cytophagaceae > Spirosoma > Spirosoma radiotolerans. Next base: position 4,055,622 of record NZ_CP010429.1, on the reverse strand, counting down.
ACTGCCATTTGTCGAGGGTTGCGAAACTGGTTCCGGCAAAGTTGGCTTCATAACCCAGTACCCGATCCAGTTCGAGCGGGTGGCCCACTGATTCGTGAATGGTAAGCCAGAGGTGTGATGGGTCGAGGACAAGATCATACTTGCCAGCCTCTACCGACTTGGCCGAATGCTTGGCGCGCGCCTGTTTGGCAGCCGCCGTTACATCTTCCAGCATGTCGTAGCCCATGTTGTAGCGGGTCGTAATTCCCGTTACTTTATCGGCCGGGTTAACCTGCAGATAGTCGTAACCCATACCCATCGGTGAACTTAGGGTATTTCGGGTTTCAAACTTACCGGTCTTTGGGTCAATGGCTGTCACAGTGAAGTTGGGCCAAATGCGGTGAATGTCCTGATCGGCATACGTACCGTCGGTGGAGGCAAAGTATTTTTGTTCGTTCACCATGAACATCACCGAATTCACGTAGTTGGCCCCATTTTGCAAAGCCGCACTATTCACGGAAAGGAGTAAATCGACTTTCTCCTGAATGGGCACTTCAAAGGCGTTACGTTTGATAGGCGCTTTCCAGGAAACTTCGCCGTATCCTTTTTGGGGCGCTAATTGTACGGGTTCCTTCATCAGACGCGCATTGGCTTTGGCGATGGACACGGCTTTTTCGGCGGCTCTTGCCATATCAGCCTCGTTTTTTGCATCGACAACGGCCGCAAAGCCCCAGCAGCCATCGGCAATAACGCGAACGCCAACGCCATAGGATTCGGTGTTGACGATGTTCTGCACTTTATCTTCCCGTGTAATGACGAATTGGTTGAGATAGCGGCCAATGCGCACATCGGAATAAGTGGCTCCTTTGCTTTTGGCTGCGTTGAGGGCCGCATCGGCTAAGCGCTTCTTCTGAGCAACATCCATACCTACTTCCAGCAGGGCTTCAGGACTAACGGTACGCGAAAAGGCGGGCAAACTAGGCAACAGGATACCAGCGGTTCCCATGCCTAAAAGTTGGTTAAAATCTCGACGGTTCATGGTTGGAGTGTACTTTTAAAGTGTTGTAACACAGAGACAACTCTGTGGATCTCTGCGAAATAACTAGTAGCCCTATACGGCATCCGACAAGCTCGTGAACGTAAAGTCCCGAATCTTCATCGGTGGTATCAGATTGCCACCAGCCCGAACCGGTTTGCCTAACGCTTCGACGTTGTTGAGCATAATGACCGGGCTTTCGTTGAACCGGAAATTTTTGATCGGAAACTTAATCTTGCCATTCTCGATGTAGAACGTACCATCCCGCGTCAGGCCGGTGTAAAGCTGCGTTTGTGGGTCGACGGCGCGGATATACCAGAAGCGGGTTACCAGAATACCTTTATCGGTACTCTTGATCAGGTCCGCCAGCGACTGTGTACCGCCCAGCATGATGAAGCCACCGGGAGCCGGAATGGGCGCAACCCCTTTTTTATCTGCCCAGAAGCGCGAATAGAACATGTTTTTGACAACGCCATTCTCGATCCAGGTTCTTTTTTCCTGTGGAAGCCCATCGCTGCCACCCCCACCAAAACGGCCGCCACCTCCGCCACCGCCCCCTCCACCGCCGAAGGGCGATAGGGGAAGTTCAGCATTCATGGGGTCGCTGATGATGTTGACCCGTTCGTCGAAGAGTTTTTCGTTCAAACGGGTGCCTCCGCCTTTTTTGCTCAGAAAGCTCCGGCCTTCGTCGGCCGAACGGGCATCCATGCTACGCATCATGTTTTGCAGTAACTCAACCGAAGCCGTAGGCTCCAGGATGACGGTGTATTTGCCGGGCTCCAGCGCTCTTGCACTGGCCGATGCCAGCGCTTTCTGCATCGCTATTTCGGTGGATGCCTTCGTGCTGAGTTTGCTAACGTCCGTAACATCAGGATTGGCGTAACCCGAACCGAGGCCATCAGCCGTGCGGACAGTGATCGAGAAATCAACGTTTGTTGCCCGGTTATAGCCGAAAAGGCCTTTACTGTTGCCGAGAGCCGCAAAGCCAGTCGAGTCTTCCATGTAGCCAGCGGCCGTCAGGTTTTTCTGGCGGCAGGGGTCCAGGCTGTCGAAAGCGGCCTTCGCCCGAAATTCGGGGTCTATTTTAGCCGTATTCTCCGAATACGTGCTGGTCTCCAGGTATTTTTGTGGACCCAGCATAGGCATGTATTCCGGATTTTCAGGGGCGAGCTTAGCAATTTCTTCGGCGCGACGAACGGTTTTTTCGAGCGAGGCATCGTCAAACTCGTTGATGGTCGACGTGCCGGAACGCTTGCCAAATACTGCCGTCACCGCTAGGGCCAGGTTATCGGATTCACCACTGGTCGATACGGAGTTACGGGCGTATCGAATGTTGCCCGTCCGGCCACCCGTTAAACTGACACTCATCTCATCAGCTTTTGAGTAAGCCAATACCTTATCGATTATTTTTTTTGCTTCTTCTTTGGTTAAGATTGCCATCTTGTTGAGGGTAATAATGGTTGTATACGGTTTACGATTTGTGGTTTGAGGTTTTCGGCGGTCCGTCGCTACGGTTAGCCGACTGCATCGGGAACCGGCGTCCGCAATCTCATGCGTCAGCTAACCGTAGCGACGGACCGCCGAAAATTAAAAACCGTAAACCGTCTATATTTTCCGTCCTGTATTGATCACGTTGACCCCATTGAATCGGGTAGTGGCGCTGCCGTGTGAAACGGCACTGACCTGCGAAGGTTGCCCTTTGCCATCGAAGAACGAACCGAACGTGCGGTAATCGTCTTTGTCGCAAAGTTGGGCGCAGGAGTTCCAGAATTCCTGCGTATTGGACTGATACGCCACATCGTCAAGCATTCCAACGATTTCGCCATTCTTGATTTCGTAGAATAGCTGTCCGCCGAACTGGAAGTTATACCGTTGCTGGTCAATGGAATACGAACCTCGTCCTATAATGTATATGCCTTTGTCGACGCCTTTGATCATGTCGAATACCGACCGTTTTTCGCTGCCTGCTTTCAGGGAAACGTTTGGCATTCGCTGGAACTGGACGGAATCCCAGTTATCGGCGTAGCAACAGCCGTTCGATTCTTTTTCGCCCAGGATAGCCACCTGGTCGCGAATGGCCTGGTAGTTGACCAGAATGCCATCCTTAATTAAATCCCATTCTTTGCAGGGAACACCTTCGTCATCGTAACCAACGGTTCCGAGGGTATGGGGCTGGGTTTTGTCGGCGACAATATTGACTAGTTTGCTGCCGTAGTTGAAATTCTTGGTTTTCCACTTATCGAGGGTGGCGAAACTGGTTCCGGCATAGTTGGCTTCATAGCCTAACACCCGGTCCAGTTCGGTTGGGTGACCCACGGATTCGTGAATGGTCAGGCCCAGGTGATTCGGGTCAAGCACGAGGTCGTACTTGCCGGGTTGCACGGTCTTGGCCGTTAATTTCTCTTTTGCCTGTTTGGCGCCCAGAATGGCATCTTCTACCATGTCGTAGGAGTTTCGGTAACCGACGAGGCCGTTCGGGGCGGCAATTTTTTCTGACGCCAGGCCATCCAGGTATTCATAGCCCATGCCCATCGGCGAGCTGAGCGCGTCGCGGGTTTTGAACTTGCCCACCGCCCGGTCAACCGCCGACACCGTGAACGTTGGCCAAATGCGATGAACGTCCTGATCGATGTAGGAACCATCGGTGGAGGCAAAGTACTTTTGCTCGTTGACAAAGAACAGGTTCGAGGTCACGAAGGCCGCCCCGTTTTTCATGGCCTCGCTGTTCACCTTCATGAGCAGGTCGATCTTCTCCTGAACCGGAATCTCAAAAGCATTTTTCTTGATCGGGGTTTTCCAAGTAACCTCACCAACACCTTTTTGCGGAGCCAGTTGCACCGGTTCAGTTTGTAGGCGGGCGTTGGCTTTGGCAATCGCCACGGCGGTTTCAGCGCATTTGGCGATGGCCTGTGGAGTTACATCACTGGTAGCGGCAAAACCCCAGGTTCCGTTGGCAATGACCCGAATGCCTACCCCGAAGGATTCGGCATTGGCAATGTTCTGAACCTTGGCCTCACGGGTAAACACGAACTGTTGAAGATAGCGGCCAATACGAACGTCGGTGTAGGTAGCGCCCTTGCTTTTGGCTGCATTGAGGGCAATGTCGGCAAGTCGTTTTTTTGCAGCATTATCGATGCCAACGCCCCGGCCGCTTGCTTCAAGCAGGTACTCCGGCGACACAGCGTTTCCCAGAACGGGAATCGACGCTGTTAATAAACCGCCAATGCCTAAGCCAGACAACTGGATAAAGTCTCGTCTTTGCATGTACTAAAAAGAAGATGAGTGTTGATGATTGAGGCTAAACTGTTCTCTGAAAACACGAATATGGCTGAAAAACCCGGATCAATTAATATACAAGTTGCATTTTGTGACGAACGGTAAGCGCATACTCTGCATAATTCCCCAATATTATTCGGGAAAACTGCTCAGGAGCAGTTGATTCTTTGACCGTGAGCTGCTTGGTAAATTTATTGATATAGCTCTGTAACACACCCAAGGCTGTGGGAATACACTAGTTGTCCAGTCAAGGGTTCCCGCGGTCTGTGTCCTCACAAACCGTTCTGGTTAAGGCCATCCGGGTAAGCGGTCTGTGAGGACACAGACCGTGGGAGATCTTACACTCAATCAAATTCTTAATCGGGTAGCTATAGTGTCCGCACAGCCCTTTCTCCTAGACGATTATTCTCCATTGCCGATGACCGCGAGAGTTGTGTATTTATAGACAGAAGGCGGAAAGGCTCACCAGCAACAAAAACGGGTCGACGTATTGCCGACCCATGTAAGAAAATAACAAACAAGTATTCGTCAGGAGAACGCTCCTCGTTCCTAATGAAAAAGCTGGAAACGTACCCGTCATTTTTTCAACTGATCGAACCAGCTCAGCGACCGACTCATAAATACAATCTCCGTAGGCACATGAAACCCCGTTTTCAAGGCAACTAAGCTAAGTCGCGATGATCCGCGCTGGCGCATGGCCGTGTAAGCCTGCTGCGAATTTAAAAAAGGGATGATCTCATCCTGTTCACTGTGAATCAATTGAGTAGGCGTTTGGGTCGACCAGTTGGTCAGATCGTTGTCGCTGAGTGCCTGCCTGAAAGAGGAGGAAGGATTTAATACATCCGCCCGAAACTCGTCGGTACAAATTTTGTCGAAGCTGGTGGTAATTGACCGGGCGTTATCGAGTGATAGCGCTATCTGCTCGGCGTAGGGTGACCGGAAGTAATAGTTAATTGGTTTTTTCAAGCCATAAATACGGTCGTAGCTGAGCGTTTCCCAGATGTAGATATAATTAGCTACCCCACCACCAACGGTCGTTTTCTGAGTCAGGTAGTCAAAAAAAGCAGGCATAGCATATGGGCCAGCCCCGCAGCTTGAGCCCGCTAATTCAATGTCATCTATATGGGCATCTTCCAGCAGTTTCTGCGCGGACAGCGTAGCAAAACCTCCTTCCGAATAGCCGGTTAAAAAGACCTTTTTTGTCCAGGTAACGTCTTTTTTATCCAGGAACTCTTTGGCTGCCAGCAGCATATCGACGGTTGCCTGGGCCAGTGTTTGCCGATGTTCATAATTATGAGGAAGCTTATCGGTCAGCCCATAGCCAATGTAATCGGGGCAGGCAACGATATAGCCATGGGTAGCGAAATAAAGCGGATACGTAAAGTTTGGTGAGGCAAAGTTATTGCCCGATGGAGCTTCGGCATCCGTGTAGGCCGTTGGGTGCTGAAAACTCAACAGAGGATATGCTTTTTGAGGGCTTGCTAACTGGCTGGGCACATACACGATGCCCGATGCCGTAATGGGTGTGCCGTCATCAAGCGTCGTTTGATACGTAATTCGGTTGATACTTACTTCGTAGTCAGCCGGTTGATAAACGAGCGAGTCGTTGGTTGTGGTTAGAAGCCTGAGAATGCTGTTGTTGTAAAAAACGATCTGATTGGAGCTGATCAAGACGGGTTTCTTAACGATTGATGTTGGGCCGCAGGCGGTAAAAAAGAAGAGACAACTACAAAAAAAAGTGAACAGTACAGGTTGACGCATACGGTGGATGATGGGTAATGGCTTTGGGCGTTTTATATACCCTTTATCAATGATCGTGCCGTGACTGGGATGAAACCAACCACGGCACGATCATTAGTAGAATTTATTGTTACTATTTCTTGCCCTTTTTCGGTTTTTCTGCTTTGGGTTCTTTCTCTGTTTTGGGTGCTTTTACTTCTTTCGACTGAGCGGGTGCCAGATGCGTCACTGAGTTGCGAACAAATGTGCCCCAGGTGAGGTTGTCCTGGCCTTTTTTCGCCTTCTTCGCCCGGTCGATAGCCATGTTCGCAGCAGCCTCGACGACCCACTCAAAGTTTTCCTGACCAACCGAATGAATATCTGCATCGGGAGCAGGGTTACAGAAGTCAATGGCAATTGGGATACCATCGCGCACAGCAAACTCAACCGTATTGAAGTCGTAGCCAAGTCCGTGGTTCAGCTTCAACACATAATCCGTCATGGTTGCCAGCAGCTTTTTACCGGCGTCGCCGGTAGTCTGCATCTGGGCCGCGTAGCGCAGGTGGTGCGGGTTGCGGGGTTCGTAAGGCATAATCCGTACGTCTTTTCCACCAATGCAATAGCATCGGAAATAATCGGTGAAGTCAATGGCTTCCTGATACAGCATCACTAATTGAGCTGTTTCGTCATACGCCTTGAACATCTGGTCGGGGTTATCTACTTTATAGACACTCTTCCAGCCGCCACCTGCGTGGGGTTTCATGAAAGCCGGGAAGCCAATATGGTTGAAAATACGATCCCAATCCATGTGTTGCAGGTTGCGGAACGAATTATGATTGGTATCGTCGGGCCGCTCTTTTGACGGCAACAGAATAGTTTTTGGAACGGGCACTCCTAGTTGAACCGCCAGTGCGTTGTTGAAGAACTTCTCATCAGCACTCCACCAGAAGGGGTTATTAATAACGGCCGTACCGGTCAGGGCGGCATTCTTAAGAAACGCTTTATAGAACGGTACATCCTGCGAAATCCGGTCGATAATTACGGCATAATCAGTTGGCACACTTTGTTCAACCTGATCAATACTGACAAACTCAGCCGGAAACTGGCTTTGCTTTTCATTGACGCGATCCACAAATGCCTGTGGGAATGTGTTCTCCTGGCCGAATAAGATGCCTATCTTGGTTTTTGTGCTCATAATAAGATAATTAGAGGGAGCTTTTTAGTATTGTCGATTGATATGACTACAACACGTTTCGTTCAAACGGGCTGTTGATGAGGTAAACATACTGATTTATAGTTTGTTTGTTCTATTCATGGGTTAATCGCGCCCGTAGCTAACGACAAAAGATGCTGGGCACCACTATTTCCATACATGACACGTTGGATCAGGCTGAGTCCTCCGGTACAGATTCACTGTAGTATCGTTTACGAAATCGACATTACTTTACAGTAGTGTTTTCAGATGATGCTCTAAGTGAGCGACATAATCATTGATGAGCCACTCCAGCGTTTTGAGCTTCGTATTGATCTGACTAAATTGAATCGGTTGGCGCAGGGTATCCTCCGGTATAGCGCGGGTGACGACTAAAATTTGCCTATTGAGACTTTGCCAAAGAACCAGTAGCTGTCCCAGCGGTACATGTTGGTATTGGTTCACCCGTACCAACTCATCCTGATTGTAGGGCTGAACCAGATAAGAACCGTCGGCAAACTGGGCATCCGTAAACCGTTTCAGGTTATTGATGGCAGAGTCAATCAGATGCCCCAGGATTTCTTTCCTTGACCACTTTCCGGGTTGTTGGCTCGTTATCTGAGCTTCGGATAAGTTACCCAAACCAGTAGGTACCTGGTCAATATACGCGGTAAGACGGTCGAGGGCATCCATTGTAGGGTGGTTAAATCATGCTCAGATAACGCGGAAACTGGTCTTTCCAGACAGGCCAGTCGTGGTTACCCCAGGGCGTAACGTCCAGCTGATGACGAATACCTTTTCGGCTGAGAATGCCGGATAACTGGTAGTTAGAGTCTTTACAAAAGTCATATTCTGATGTGCCCAGCACGATATTCATGTGGTAAAACTCGTTGTTCTGGGCATTGGGCAGAAAGTCGGGTGGGTTGTTGAAATACACGTTTTCGTCGTAATATCCACCCAGAAACGAACGAATGTCAAAGGCAGCGCCCATGGTGAGCAGATGACCGACCTGTTCAGGATGCCGGAAGGCGAAATTAAGGGCATGGTAACCGCCGAAGGAAGCGCCCGAAACACCAATTTTCTGAACGTTACATTCCCGCTGAACACTCGGCACGAACTCCTCATGCAGAAAGCGGTCGTAGAGCACATGATTCCAGATCCGGGTGCCAGGGTGCAGGTGTTTGGCATACCAACTATCGCGATCAATGCTATCGATACAATATAATTTAACCTTGCCCGTCTCAACGAACCAGCGTGCTGTTTCGGTCAGGCCAAAGTCTTTGTATTCGTAATAGTGCCCCATGGAAGTTGGAAAAAGCACGATCGGATACCCCCAGTTTCCATACACAAGCATCTCGATGTCGCGCCCGAGGTGGTGTGAATAGAATTTTCTATAATCTTCCTGCACAAGTATGTTTGTTTGATGAGATCCATGCAAATTTCGTATGAAAATAGCCGAAATAGCTAATGCTGGCAAAAAACAGGCCGGTAAGAGTTGAAAAAATCTCAATTTTGTAGCTCGTGATTGTACTTGTCCTGACATTTTTTCTCTTTATGGCTGACTCTTTACCGGCTCATATCCAGGCTGAACGAACAACCGTAACTGTTCAACAGCCTGATTCGTTGCAGTCCGTTCCGCTCAATCGAACGGTCCATTTGACCATCATTCTGCCGCCCAATTACCATTCCACAGACATAGCATACCCTGTGCTTTACCTGAACGATGGGCAGGATTTATCCCGGCTGCACATGACCAGTGTGCTGGATTCACTGTATCAGAAAATGGCGATCCGTCCATTTGTATTGGTCGGTATTCATGCCGGCGACCGGATTCAGGAGTATGGCACGGCGGCCAGAGCTGATTACATGAACCGGGGCAGCAAGGCCGCGCTCTATACCGATTTTGTCTTAACGGAACTGTTGCCCTACATCAAAAAGCAGTATCGGGTACGCACGGAACCCGACCAGTCAGTGTTTGCCGGGTTTTCGCTGGGTGGATTATCGGCCTTCGATATTGTGTTTCATCACCCCGAGCGGTTTAGTCGGGCAGGCGTATTTTCGGGCTCATTCTGGTGGCGAAGTAAAAGCACCGCCGATGGCTACCGGGACGAAACCGACCGAATCATGCACGATCTGGTTCGCAAAGGAGCTTACCACAGGAATCTCAAATTCTGGTTTGAAACTGGTACCGAAGACGAAACCAGCGACCGGAACAACAACGGGATCATTGATGCGATTGATGACACCACTGACCTGATGGACGAGCTAGTCAAAAAAGGTTACCATCGGGAGCAGGCCATTCGCTATGTCGAAATAAAGGGAGGTAAGCACAATCAGGAAACCTGGAGCGCCATCATGCCCGATTTTTTGACCTGGGCATTCGCCAATGAGTAAGTAACTAAACATACTCACTTTGCCCTTCTAAGCGGAAGAAGTATACTTCCAGGCAGGTTAAAAACTAGCAATCGCCTAAACTTATCAACCACAGAGCCACTGAGAGCACAGAGTGGCAACGGCTGAATTTTAATTGTTCAATCGCTGTGTTCTTGGTGGCTCAATGGTTAAACTCTACTCTTTTTTACATTTAGGCCCGTTTCTCAACGAATCAATCATGGACGAATTAAAGCTACTGGCAACGTGGGTTATCGTGCTTTTGCTGGCTTGCAAAAGCCCTGAGGTAGAAGTACCCGTGAGTGGAGCAAACCCGCCCTCCGGTCGCAGGTTGGTTTGGAGGGATGAGTTCGATAAAGCAGGTTTGCCTGATTCCGCAAAGTGGGGATACGAAGTTGGCGGAAACGGATGGGGCAATAACGAACTGCAATATTACACCGACCGGCGACCAGAGAATGCCCGCATCGAAAACGGAAAACTGATTATTGAAGCCCGAAAGGAAGAGTATAAAGGACAAAAATATACGTCGGCCCGGCTAGTAACCCAGAATAAGGCAACCTGGACTTACGGTCGAATAGAAGCCATGGCTAAACTGCCCAAAGGAGTAGGTACTTGGCCTGCCGTCTGGATGCTGGGTAAGAATATATCAACCGCTGGATGGCCCAGGAGTGGCGAAATAGACATCATGGAACATGTTGGTTTCGATGAAGGCGTTATTCATGGAACCGTACATACCGAAGCTTACAACCACGCCAAAAAGACCGAAAAGGGTAAAGCCGTATCGATAAACAATGTAACCGGCTCCTTTCACCTGTATGCCATCGAGTGGACGACTGATCAGATTGATTTCTTTGTCGATGACCAGAAATATTACACCGTTCAAAAGTCAGCTTTGGGCACTAGTGAAGCCCAATGGCCCTTTGGACAACCGTTTTTTTTGATCTTAAATGTAGCCGTCGGCGGAAACTGGGGCGGACAGAAGGGCGTAGACGAAACCATCTGGCCACAGCGTATGGAAGTCGATTATGTGCGCGTGTATCAGTAGAATAGTGAATGATGCATGATAAATGATGAGTGATGAATGAGCAGCTAGGTGGTCTGGTAGTCATTCATCACTCATCATTTATTTAAAGTTTTTTCAAAAACGCCATGGTGTCGATGCCGTCGGCATAATCGGCCAGGCTGGGCCGCTGGGTACTACCAAAGGCAACACTGCTAGGATACCAGCCCTTGGCCGAAGCCACTACCTGAATCTGGTCCGCATGGTTCGCCAGCCAGGCGGTTACGTCAGCCTGGGTCTGGTAAGTCTGAAAGTACAAAACCGAAATAGGGGAGACTAATCCGTCGTTTTCCGTCAGTAACAAATAGCCATTATCCAGGTGAGGAATGGCATTGATCAAATAAATCGACTTGTTGTAGTCGTAGTTATTCTGGTATTTGTGGTTGTTCAGGTAGATGGATACTTGTGGCTCAAGGGTGCGTAAAAAGGGCGTGAAATCGTATCCATCCGGTACCAGAATGGTGGAGACATTACGGCAACCTAGTCCATAATAATCAGAGATGTCGTGGCTGAGTTTCAGAAACTCCTCTTCACCTTCCTCACCCATCAACAAACCAACCGACGTGCGGTTCTTACGAATAATGTGCGGCTTTTTGGCAAAGTAATACTCAAAATAACGAGCTGTGTTGTTACTACCCGTCGCGATATAGGCTTCGGCCGCGTTTAACCGATCGGCTTCGACGATCAACTCCGTAAAAGCGGGGTTAATCTCTTTTAATTTTTGTATTAAATAATGAATTAGTACAAAATCCTGGCTACTAAGCTTGGCCATTAGTTTATGACCGCTCGCCAACACACAGAGCATGTCGTGAAAACCGACAGCTGGAATATTGCCCGCCATCACAACGCCCACAGCACGGGGTGTTTTTATAGGTTCTTCACCTGGAATATCAATGTATTGATTTACCCAAGCGGAGAGTTTGTCGGCTACAAGAAACTCATTGGCAATTGCCTGAAGAGCATTCAGGGAGTTTTCGAGGGTGAACCAGTTATTTTTGTAGTTGGCTTGTTGAGCAATTTGTGCAAGTTCGGGTTGGGCGTCGGCTGAGCGCAGGAAGTCGCCTAGGGCCACAAACGTTTGCAGTCGTTCTGATAAAAGCATGAATTGGATAAACAAATGGAATACTCCATCAACTAATGTAATGAAATATTAGTTTGTTGCCAACCTTTAAATAATTATATTTGTTGTTCCATTTAAGAGAACTAGTTTTTACTATATATAAAATATACTGCTCATGGCAATCATGATCACCGACGAGTGCATCAATTGTGGTGCCTGCGAACCCGAATGCCCCAATACAGCCATCTATGAAGGTGGTGTGGAATGGACCTGGGGAGGTGGAACTGAACTGGATGAAGTCGATTTCGGCGATGGCACCATTGTGAGTGGTAAAGCTCCGCAAGCCCCTGTTTCGAACGAGTTCTATTATATTGTTGCTGACAAATGCACGGAGTGCATGGGTTTCCATGAAGAACCACAGTGCGCGGCTGTTTGCCCGGTCGACTGTTGTGTTCCCGATCCCGACCATGTAGAAGAAGAGGAAACGCTGTTAGCGAAGAAAGCCTGGCTGCACGCTGAAGCTTAATCGTACAGATACAGAAAATGCAAAAAGGCCCAACCAGCGAACTGGTTGGGCCTTTTTGCATTTTAGCCATATACAGTCCTAAAACATAGGGCGTTTTAGGTCATAAATTGCGTACCGCTGAAAGAATAAAATTTGGTCAACTGGTTATTGGACAAAATATAATAAAAAATATTATTATGACCGAATTTGATTAATTATCGTGGAATTTATAGTATAATTTCAATTAAATTGGCTTTTTTTTGAATATATTCATAATTATTTCGGGCTAACTATTGCGTAGGATAATTTATTGAACAAAATTTGCTTCGAAATAGAACCACAGAAACTGTTATCTACAACCGAATAAAGAGTATGAAAAAAACACTTTTACTTATCAGTTCTTTGTTTTTGGGTTTTGCCGCTCAAGCACAGGATTCCACTGCCACACCAGCGCCCGGAAAATTCACTTTCTCCGGTTATATGGATACCTACTACTTCGGTAACTTCAATAACCCGAAAAGCCAGTCGAACTTAGGGTTGAACGGTCCTGGTGTAGTTGGTAATGCCCGTGCGTTCGATCAGCGGGCTGGTCAATTCGGTATCGGTTTAATTCAGGCAAAGGCAATTTATTCGGCCAGCAAGGTCGATGCTGTCATGGACCTGACCTTTGGCCCATTCTCTGACTTGGGTAACTACGGTAACTACATTGGGCCGCTTGGACCAGGATCTACCTCCCTGGCCATTAAGCAGGCTTACATCACTTATAAAGCGACCAGTAAATTATCATTCACAGCTGGTCAGTTCGGAACGCACATTGGGTACGAGGTTATCGATGCGCCCGTTAACTATAACTACTCCCTGTCTAACCTCTTCAACAACGGCCCCTTCTATCACATTGGTCTGAAAGCACAGTATGCCTTCAGCGATCGGGCTTCGTTGATGGTGGGTTTGGTCAACAACGTCGATAACCTGTTCGACAACAACAAAAAGAAAGGCCTGATTGGGCAATTCTTCTTCGCACCGGTTACGGGCTGGAATGTTTACCTGAACGCCATCATGTCAAATGAAGCCTCGCAGGCTGTTGATGCTGTTCCAACGGACAAAGCCATGTATCAACTGTTCGATCTGACAACGACCTATCAGGTAACGTCTAAGTTCTTCCTGGGATTGAATGCCGCCACGGGTTCGCAAAAGGGTGATTACCAGAGCACCGGTGGCCCGTCAACGTCGAAAAGCTGGGGTGGTGTTGCTGTTTATTCCAACTACGCGTTCACGGACAAGTTTGGTCTTGGCGTTCGGTATGAAACATTCGACAACAAAAACAATGTGCGTGCTCTAAAAGATGCGGCCGGTAACGGAGCCAGTGTAAATTCGATAACGGTAACGGGTAATATTACGGCCGCTGATGGTCACTTGTTGTTGAAGCCTGAACTCCGGATTGATAGTTACTCAGCCAACAAATTTGAGAAGAACGACGGTTCGTTGACTACCTCTCAGACTACCCTGGGTATGGCCGCTATCTTCAAATTCTAATTGTATAGCCTCATTTTCTTAACCTTAATGTCTTACTAGTACAACAAAAACCCCTCATGTATCATGCAAAAACCTAATTACATTCCTCTCGCCATTCTATTGGTTATTAGCGTGGTGGCTGTTCTGATGCCTGCTGTTCCTACGCAAATCGTAACGGAAGGTATTAACTCTGGCGATACGGCCTGGATGCTCGTTGCTACTGCGTTGGTTTTGTTGATGACACCTGGTCTGGCGTATTTTTACGGCGGTATGGTCAACAACAAAAACGTGATCTCGACCATGCTGCAAAGCTTTGTTGCCATGGGTGTTATCAGTATTCTGTGGGTAGTCGTTGGCTTCAGTCTGGCCTTTGGTACCTCAATTGGTGGTTTTGTTGGTAACCCAATGGACCACTTCATGTTCAAAGGCGTGCTGGATGGCAAGCCCTGGTCGCTGGCGGCTTCGATTCCGTTGGTTGTCTTTGCGTTCTTTCAGCTCAAGTTTGCCGTTATTACACCTGCTCTGGTAACTGGTTCAATGGCTGAACGGATCAATTTCCGGTCGTATGTTCTGTTCATGATTCTGTTTAGCCTGTTCGTTTATGCGCCTTTGGCACACATGACCTGGCATCCAGAAGGTATCCTGTTTAAATTAGGTGTCCTTGATTTTGCGGGCGGTACGGTTGTTCACATGTCAGCTGGCTGGGCTGCGCTGGCGGGTGCTTTGTACCTGAAGCGCCGGAAGTCGCACCTCGAAGCAAGTTATTTCCCACCAGCAAACATTCCTTTCGTGTTGTTGGGTACAGGCCTGCTGTGGTTTGGCTGGTTTGGTTTCAATGCTGGTTCGGCAGTGGCAGCTTCGCCCTTGGCAGCTTCGGCTTTCGCGACAACAAACACGGCGGCTGCGGCTGCTGGCCTGGCCTGGGTATTGTTCGATGCCGCTAAAGGCAAAAAAGTATCGGCACTTGGTTTCTGTATCGGAGCAGTAGTTGGTCTGGTTGCTATTACGCCAGCCGCCGGTTTTGTAACGATTCCTACCGCGATCTTCATTGGTACGGTTGGCGCTATGGTATCGAACTACGTAGCTCACCTGCGCTCGAAGTCAACCCTCGACGATACGCTTGACGTATTCCCTTGCCACGGTGTTGGTGGTATGGTCGGTATGGTTATGACGGGTATTTTCGCAAGCAAAGGCATTAACTCAGCCGTTGTTGACGAAGGTCTGGCGTTTGGTCAAACGAAATTGTTCATCAATCACATGATCGCTCTGGTTGGTGTATCGGTCTTTGCTTTTATTATGTCCTACGTCATGCTGAAAATCACAGATCTTATTCTACCACTACGTGTAACGGAAGAAGACGAGAAGTCAGGTTTGGACGTAAGCCAGCACGACGAATTCCTTATCGAAGCTTAGATGGATGTAGGATGTATGATATAGAATATATGCCAAGGCAGTATCTACCATACATCCTATATCAAACATCATATACCTAACAGCAGAGCCACAGGCACCCTGTCTGGCCTACAATGTCGACAGCTTTATCTGTGGTTTTGTTGTACTCATGGAGCCGTTCCCGCTTGGGGGCGGTCTCCTGCTTTTAGGGGGTAGTGAATCAGAGGTGGTCAGTGGCAGACGCAACAGCAGTAATCGCGCGTCAGCCACTGACCACTTAGTTTTAAGCCAAGGCTACCGCTATCAGTGCCAGAATAGCAGGGAGGGCCTGAACGAAAAAAATAGACCGCTGTGCGGTAAGCGCGCCATAAACGCCTGCAACGATGACGCATCCCAGAAAGAAATAAGCAATGTTTATACTCCAGGCCGCGTCGTCAATGAACATTGACCAGATCAGACCAGCCGCCAGAAAGCCATTGTAAAGGCCCTGATTAGCCGCCAGTGATTTTGTCTTCTCGAATAAATCAGGTGGAAACGACTTGAACGTTTTGCGCCCCTGCGTGGTCCAGGCAAACATTTCCATCCACAGGATATAGATATGCTCAAGGGCAACCAGGCTGACCAGAATTTCGGCGATTAGTTTCATAGAAGGAGACGTTAAAGCTGATAAGGGAGGGTTGGTTTTACTCACTGAGACTGTTTAAACTTTTAGCCGTAAGCTCGATTTTACTGTTTTTTTGTCATTCCTCAGCACCGGTCGCGCGGCTGGCATTGGAATGCCAAAAAAAGCCCTGGTATTTGTCTAAAAGGAAACTTTAAAAACAGCTTAATTCTGAAAGACAGCGGTAGCAAGAGACCCGAAGGTCAAAAAAAAAGCCGGTATCACTACCGGCTTAATCAAAAAATATCAGTGTATTTCTACCAATTCTTCAGGTTCACTCACATCCATTAGACCTTCCGCGTTCACGGCAGTCAGGTGTACCAACCGTGTTTCGTTAATGAGTAAAGGATCGTATTTCGCCACTACACGGACATAATTCTCTGTGAAGCCTTGCATGAGCCCGTCGGCAATGTCTTCTTCGAACAATACAGTGGCATCCCGGCCAACCTGCGAGTCGTAAAAAGCCCGTCGTTTTTTGTCCGACAAAATATGCAGCATCTTCGACCGCTCTGCCCGGACGTGGCCCGGTACGACCGGCTTAATGTCTACCGCCAGTGTGTTCGGCCGCTCAGAGTAAGTGAATACGTGCAAATAAGAAATCGGCAACTCGTTTAAGAATCGATACGTTTCCTTAAACTCCGTGTCTGTTTCGCCGGGATGACCGACAATCACGTCGACACCAATGCACGCGTGGGGCATCAGCTCTTTAATTTTCTGCACACGTTCGGCATATAGTTCGCGCTTGTAGCGACGACGCATTAAGCCCAATACACGGTTGCTGCCCGACTGAAGCGGAACGTGAAAATGCGGAACGAATCGTTTGGACTGAGCCACAAAGGCAATGATTTCGTTCGTCAATAGGTTCGGCTCAATACTCGAAATTCGGAACCGCTCTATGCCATCGACTTCATCCAGCGCCCGTATTAACTCCAGAAAGGTTTCCTGGCGCTCATTATTGACAATACCAAAGTCGCCGATATTGACACCTGTCAGGACGATTTCTTTAACGGCACGTCCAGCAATTTCGTGGGCCGCCCGGACGACGTTCGCTACCGTATCGGAGCGGCTTTTACCGCGGGCCAGCGGAATGGTGCAGTAGGCACAGGGGTAATCGCAACCGTCCTGCACTTTTAGAAAGGTGCGTGTGCGGTCGTTAAGAGAGTAAGCCGCATGATAATCAATGGCCTCCTCAATAGGCGAGTTAAAGACCTGAGCGGGTTGGCCCGATGGCACCTTTACGAACGTAGGCATGATTTCGTGCAGCCGGAATTTCTCAGCTGCCCCCAAAACCGCATCGACTCCCGGAATCTCCGATATCTCTTTCGGTTTCAATTGGGCGTAACAGCCCAGTATGGCTACGTAGCCATCGGGGTTTATTTTCTGCGCTTCACGGACTATTTTCCGGCATTTTTTGTCGGCATTATCTGTCACGGAGCACGTATTTATAATGAAGATATCAGGTTGCTGATTGAATTCAACGCGCTCATACCCATGCTCTTCCATTAACCGGGCGAGGGTAGACGTTTCGGAGAAATTCAGTTTGCAACCGAGTGTATAAAAGGCGACTTTTTTCACAGTAAATAATCTATCCTGCAAAATTACAAAAAAATGACGGGGTGGGTTCCTTTCTGGTAAGATGCAACGGTGACTGCTTACTTTTGCATTACCTATGCATTTATTCTATCAACCCGACATCGTTTCCAACGAAGCTATTCAACGATTGACCGAAGAGGATTCGCGTCATGCCCTTAAAACACTTCGGCTCAACGTTGGCGACTCCATTGCCGTGACCGATGGGCGTGGAAATCGATACCTGGCTGCTATTCATTCAGCCGATGCCCGGCGTTGTGCCTTTCGCATAACCGATACCCAAACAACTCCTCCCCGTTCGTTCTCCATCCGAATTTGTATCGCGCCAACCAAAAATATCGACCGAATCGAGTGGTTTATCGAGAAGGCGGTTGAAATAGGCATCGAGCGGATTAGTTTCTTTTTCGGTCAGCACTCCGAACGGCGGCTATTGAAACTGGAACGTCTGGAAAAAATTGCCGTGGCTGCTATGAAGCAGTCCCTGCAATCATATCTGCCAACCCTAGACGAGGCTCTACCTTTTGGCGAGTTTATAAAAACGGTAACTGAGGAACAGCGATTTATCGCTCATTTGCCCACGAATGAGCCACCACAGCATTTATTGAAGCGAGCCACACTCTCTGGTCAATACGCCGTTTTAATTGGTCCAGAGGGTGATTTTTCCGAAAAAGAGATACAGCAGGCAATGGCGGCCGGTTTTCGAATGGTAACGCTTGGCCCAAACCGATTGCGGACCGAAACGGCAGGGTTGATGGCCTGCCATACCCTTAATGTATTGAACGCGGAATAGAGCTTAAGACGACTGTAAGGCCAGTTTACGAATGAGATACTTTTGAACGTCAGGCGGTTGCCTGTGAAATGGTTGTTGACAAACTTCGACGGTAATCTGTAGGCGTATGCTGATAATACCGTTTAAATAGTTTGTTCAAATGGCACACATCCGTAAAACCAAGCTCGTCGGCAATTTGAGAGATCGTCAGTGTGTTCAGATGGAGTTGCTTCTCTACCAGCTTCAGCTTGTACCGGATGATGTATTCCTGCAGGGATTCCCCAACTTGCTGCTTAAAGAGTGTGCTCAAATGGCGGGGCGAGTAATGAAACACATCCGCTAACCGATCCATCCGTAATTGATCAGGCTGCTGTATGTGTTGACAGATATACAAAAACATTCGCTGAACCAGGTCGGAAGTAGATGAACCTGATTTGGCCAATTTTACTTGATGACGCGTGAATTGACGCTCGATTAAATTTAATATGGCCATGACCAGCGACTTACATATAAGTGAAAACGCCACTTCCTGGTGGTTTATCTGTTCTATTAGCAATATCTCAAACAAAGCATTCAGGTGTTGTCGATCGGTAGCGTCCATATATATGCTGCCAACCAGACCGTAAAATGCCGGTAGTTGCTGCTCGTGTCGGGGCGTCCAGCTACGACCCGCACTTTCCGTTAAATCGGCTAGGTAAAGCTCGGTGAAGGACAGAAAGCCGAAAGTCGTTCGGGTACTTATGTCGAAGAAATGATTGTCTGAAGGTCCAAGAAAAAAAACGTCACCGGATTGATAAGGATGTCGATGGCCGTTGATGATATGATACCCGCTTCCATCCCGGATATAAATCAGT
Organism: Spirosoma radiotolerans; assembly: GCF_000974425.1. Lineage (NCBI taxonomy): Bacteria > Pseudomonadati > Bacteroidota > Cytophagia > Cytophagales > Cytophagaceae > Spirosoma > Spirosoma radiotolerans. The sequence goes on along the minus strand of NZ_CP010429.1, from coordinate 4,036,626 downwards.
TCGAAGTGATTATGGGTATGAATAGGTAAGGCCCATTGATTTATTTCTGCCTGTTGAATACGAATTGGCTCGTGCTGAATGCAGCGTTTCATAGGCTATTGAGTTAGTTGGGAGAGGAAAAGGCGTTCTTAACATACCTATACCAATAAAAGACCAATTCTCACCTTAAGTAAAAATTAAATAACTATTTTTTTTAATATATTGACAGATAGGGAGATAACTAATTTTAAAGGATAGTTTAAAATTTGTATTAACTCCAAAATAGCGTGTCCTCCATTATTTTGGAGCTAGTTTTTGGAGTTGCCCCATTCGGTTTAGCTTTACACCACAAACCCATTTTGTTGACGCGGCTTTTTGTCAGCAGTGCCAATCTGTCAACGTTCGATGAGTTAATCAGCCATTCAACCAGAGCCGTATGTTATTTCCCAACGATCTCACCTTGTCGCCAACAATACTCATTGTTGAAGATGAATTTCTGATTGCCAACGACCTTCGGCGGATTCTGGAGAAAGCGGGTTATTGGGTAATTGGGATGGCTGGATCGGTGGCCGAAGCCAGAGATATTGTCGTTGAGCAGCCTCCCGATATTGTGTTGCTGGACATTTTTCTGGATAGCGAACAAACGGGTATCGACCTGGCCCATTGGCTCGGAGCCCAAAATATCCCGTTCGTTTTTCTCTCCGCCAACCTAACCGATATGGTGTTAGAGGCCGCGAAAATAACGCAGCCTTCGGGCTTTTTGAATAAGCCGTTTCGGGAGAAAGATGTTCTGACGACGCTGGAGATTGCCCGCTATCGGCATGCACACAATGAAGAGGCTAAATTGAGAAAGCAGCAGGCTATCCAAATAGCAGTCAATAATGCGATTGTTACCATTCAGGATCGGGATCAATTGTGCCTGGCCATTGCCAGTCAAATTGATAAACTCGTTCCGTTTTCGTTTCTGAATCTTCGCATTGGCCTGCCCGACGAAGCTTCCTTTTACTGGGTGATGCTTCGGAAAACCGCTTTGGGTACGTTTGCACGCATTCCATTGGCAACCTTGCTGTCGGGTGGGACGAGCGATGAGCTGATGGCCAGGATAGATCAGGAAGCACCGGATAAGCTCGACGAGCCGGGTATTTTTTCCGGTGAGGCTTTTGATCAGTTATGTGAACGATACCTGACCGCCCGTTCCTGCAGGGACAATTTCGGGGTTCGCTCGCTCGCCCTGTTCCCGGTCAGACTGAACCGGAATTCACTGGCTAATATAAATATCTCCAGCACGGTTGCCGACAATTTTACGCAAAAAGACTACGAAGCCGTTAGCCTGATTATTCCCCAGATTGCGCTGGCATTGGATAATTTACTGGCCTACGAAGAGCTAGAAGCCAGCCGACAAACAAAGGCTACGGAGCTGGCGATTGTCAATGCCTTTCGGAATGGCGAAGCTATCGCCGATATTATTCCGCAAGTAGCCACCGCTATTAATGAACTGATGCCATTTGATCTGTTAGCGATTTATCGGATTGGTCGGATCGTAGAATCCTCGGCCATTGACTGTACGGTGCAAAAAAGGGATGGCATTTTTGTGACACTCACGGAAAAGGACATACTGCCCGGCGCCATTATCGACCAGCCAGTGTGGAAACAAGCTTTCGATACTATGGAGAACTCGCTTATTGAACCAACGATCAACGTTGGTCAGACCTTTGAAGAAAGTCAGCAACGAACAACAGTGACGCAGATTTATGGGGAAACGCTTGCGTTGAAATCGTCCATGTATGTGCCGATCTATATAAAAGGACAGCCAATGGCGTCGCTGGTGCTGGCGAGTAAATCTTCGTATGCCTTTACCAAAAAAGACCTGCGTGTTCTGGAGGACATAAGCAGTCAGATTGCTCTTGCCCTTGAAAACTTACTGGCCTTTGAACGGATCAAAGTCCTGAGTGAGCAACTTGAGCAGGAGAAAACCTATTTGACCGAAGAGATCAAAATCAGCCATAATTTTGAGGAGATTATCGGGGCGAGTCGTGCCTTGCAAACCGTTTTTGACAGTATCGCTCAGGTTGCGCCAACTGATTATACCGTGTTGATTATGGGCGAAACAGGAACGGGTAAGGAGCTGATTGCCCGCGCTATACACAACGCGTCGGCCCGCCGGGAGCGAGCCATGATCAAGGTGAACTGTGCCGCCCTACCGCCCCAACTCATTGAATCTGAGCTGTTCGGTCATGAGCGGGGAAGCTATACGGGCGCTACAGAAAAGCGGATCGGTAAATTCGAGCTGGCCAATGGCGGAACCTTATTTCTGGATGAAATTGGGGAGTTACCACCCGAACTGCAAGCTAAAATCCTACGGGCTATTCAGGAAAAGGAAATCGAGCGTATTGGCGGGAAAGGCCCTATTCTTGTCGATGTTCGAATTATCGCGGCCACTAATCGACACTTACAGCAGGAGGTTGCCGATGGCCGTTTTCGATCCGATCTGTATTACCGACTCAATGTATTTCCCATTGTGGTGCCACCTCTGCGTGAACGGCAGGATGACATTGTCCCGCTGGCCTTGTATTTCTTAAAGAAAATCAGCAAAAAACTGGGTAAGCCCATTACTGGTATCAGTAATGAATCGCTACAGCAAATGGTAAGTTATGCCTGGCCGGGCAACATTCGTGAATTAGAGCATGTGTTGGAGCGGGCGGCTATTCTAGCGAAAAAGTCGACGCTGGAACTGGCCGAACCGTTACTATCTGATTCGGTTTCTAACGCTGCTGTCCCACCATCGATGGTTGCTGTAGAACCTTTGCAAAAGACCATGAGGGCCGCCATACTGGCCGCTCTTGATCGGGCCGGGAACCGTATTCGTGGGCAGGGAGGAGCTGCCGAATTACTCAACATTAAACCCACAACGCTGGAAGCCCGTATGAAAAAGCTAAATATTAAGATACGCAACTAGCCCATCAGATCAAGGCTGTGTTGCCGACTTAAACGGCTAGTAAAGGGGCCGTAGCCGGTTTTTTTGTTAGGTTAAATTGCAGACTAATCTGAACGCCACCGTCTTGCCGAATGCTCAGGATGCCGCCGATCTGTTTGCTCAATCCCTGAATCATGGTCAGGCCCAACGTATGGCTGCGCTCGATCGTGAAGCCGGCCGGTAAGCCAACGCCATCATCTACGATGGTGAGTAAATAGGATTGACTGTCAATTGGTTTCAGGCCAACCACTAGGCTGCCTGTCTGCTGATTCGGAAAGGCGTACTTTAATGAATTCGTGACGGCTTCATTGATGATCAGGCCCAATGGGGTGGCCAGCGTGACATCCAGTTGTATATTAGCAACGTCTAATTTTTCCTGCACATGGACTTGCGGATCAAATGACTCAATGAGGTGATCCACAATCTCGTGAATATATTCCTGCATGTTCACCTGGCTCAGGTTATCTGATTGATAGAGCTTTTGATGGATAATCGCCATAGCATGAACCCTGTTCTGACTCTCTCGAACCGCCGTTAAGGCCGTCGAATCGTGTAAAAAACCGGACTGGGCGTTCAGCATACTGGTAATGACCTGGAGGTTGTTTTTAACCCGATGGTGAATCTCCCGGAGCATCCACTCTTTCTCGTCTACAAGCTGACTTAATGACTGATTTTTTTGATTGATTTCCTCCTGCTGAGCCTGTAAAAGCCGATTGCTATGTTGCTTGAACTGATACCGGTTGTAACTAACGCCCAACAGACAAACCAGCAATAAAGAACCGGCTATGATCGCATTGCGCGTTGTTTTTTCCTGTTTCAGTTCGCTTTGCTGTAGTTTACTTTGCTTAGTGAGCAAGGCGATGTCATGCTCTTTTTTTTGCGTGTCGTACTGAATTTGCAGGCTGGCAATCTGCTTACTTTTTGCTTCATTAAAAATTGAATCGTTCAGGGCTTTATGCAGACGGAAATGAGTGATCGCCGATATATAATTTCCCGTAGCCGAATCCACTTTATAAAGCAAGAAGTGAATATCTTTCAGGGTTGATAATGAGTTCTCCTGTGGGGAAAAAAGCAGAGCTGCCCGCAAATGAGAGGCAGCTTTGGAAAATTCAAGATGTTGTAAATAAAAAGCACCAATCTCTTTTTGCGCTTGCTGCGATGCTTCTGAATTCATATTATTTTTGGCATACCAGCTCAGCGTTTCCAGATAATACTTCTCGGCCAGAGAGTGGTTTTTTAGGGCATCGTAGCAGTACGCTAAATTCTGGGCAACACAGGCTTTCTGAATAAATGTGTTGGTGGGTATTTCACGAACAAGATTTGTCATTAACTTAAGTGCTTCTCTGGGGTTTTTTCGTTTAATGAGATCCTGGCCGATAACGCCCGCAGCGTTATACAGAGCGAAATTGGGTAGTCGTTCCTGTTTCCATTTCTCCAGAGATTTTTTATAGCCTTCGATCCCCTTTTTATAATTGCCGACCTCCATATACATCTGGGCAAGATCACCGTAAAAAGGAGCTGCCGATACGGTGTCTTTGGTCTTATTCATGCTTTCTATGCATAATAATGAAAAGAGAAGTCCCTTGTTGAACTCGCCTTTCACCCGGCCAACATTGGCGAGTAAGTTATACGTATAGTGAAGTTTAGGGTAACGGATGACTTTATAGCGCCTTAGAACGGTCAGCAGTTCAGTTTCAGCAACGGCTATTTTGCCCTCATACAAATGCGTAATGGCAATTTCCTGTAAGGCATTTATTTCTTTTTCCTGATTTCTTACAGATTGATAAAGTAGTAAAGCTTGTTTGAAATTGGCGTAAACATTCTGGTAATTATGGTCAATATTTCTGAGCCAGATGCCTACTCTTATTCGTGCATTGGCTTCGGCTTCTTTATCGCCCGTTCGTTTACAATCGGCTATTAATTTTGCAAATCTGGTTTGTCCGGCAGACCTATTTCCACCTTCCATCAGTGCGATGATAACTATACTTTCTGCTTCATGCCGCCCGCTTAAAAAATGGAGAGAGTCACTCAATTTCCGGGCTTCCTGCAAATACGTTATTCCACTATCTAAGTCAGGTTTTGACTCGCCGGGTTTGAAAATTTGATACTTGCCCAATTCCAGTAAAACAGCTACTCGCTTTTCATCAGCCTTACTAATTTTTAATTTCACCAGCAATTGGTTTACCATTTGCCGGTTGATGTTCTGTCCGATAGCATACAACGAGCAGAGCAGCAGAGCGAACGTAAGCCTATACGTTTTACCTTTCACAAGACACAGTAAGCCCTGACGATTGGTTGTTGGGTTTGTTTGTTCCATAGGAATCTGTGTGTCGTAGTTGGGTAAAAGTAGTATGTATAGTGCGGAAAGAAATTCAAACGGCCCGATAATGCCAAAATCCCGTGCCAGTATTTATGGCACGGGATAGGGATTTTTTTGTAAGGGAATAAACCGGTTTTTATTTGAGGTGTGCCCGCAGCATCCAGGCAATTTTCTCGTGCGTTTCCATCAGGCCAGTGATGAAATCGCTGGTTCCGGCGTCCTTGTGTGCATCGGCAAACTCATCGATATTTCCCCGAATGAATTCAATGATGCTTTCGTGATCACCCAAGAGCTTTTTTATCTGACTTCGGCTATCGTTGCCCGACTCATCCTGCTCAGTCAGATGGGTAAGCTGCAAGAAATTTTTCAGGGTTGCAGGCGCATAGTGATCCAACTGCCGGATGCGTTCGGCTACGCTATCGACAATCTCGGCCGACTGTTTATAAAGCTCTTCGAAATAAAGATGGACCGAATGAAAATCCATTCCCTCCAGGTTCCAGTGTGCGTTGAGGGTTTTGGTGTAAAGCACAAATTCATCTGCCAGTAGCTTGGCCAGTTGGTGTGCGACGACTTCTCTGTTTTCGGCGGAGATACCAATGAGTGATTGCATACAGGTTACTGTTTAATAAGGTGGAAGCACTAACTATTATTTACTTGACTCGATCCGTTCGGCCAGAAAGGCTGCTACTTCGGCCAACCGATTTGAAAATCCCCATTCATTATCATACCAGGCTGCTACAGATAGCAGGTTGCCTTCTTTAGCCGTCAGCGGCAAATCAATAATTGATGTGTGCGGGTCAGCAACGATTCGGGATGAAGCCCACTCATCTTCCAGAACATCCATAACGCCTTTCAACGGCCCTTCGGTAGCGGCTCTCCGGAAGGCATCATTCACTTCCTGAACAGTACACTCTTTTTCGGTGATCAGGTTTAGCTCGGCAATACTACCCGTGCGTGTCGGCACCCGATAGGCCTTGCCGGTGATTTTGAGGTCTTTCCAGATAAATTGCAGAGCACGAGCCGCGCCAGAAGACGAAGGGATGATGTTTTCGGCGGCTGCCCACGAATCGCGCCGGTCTTTCATCGGCTGGTCGGTGAGCGATTGTGTGTTGGTATAGGAGTGGACTGTAGAGAACAGGCCGTACTGAATACCAAAATTTTCCAGAATTACTTTCACCACCGCAGCCAGTGCATTGGTCGTACAACTTCCCATGCTGACGATGTGGTGATTGGCCGGATCGAACGTTTCCAGATTGATGCCTTTCAGCAGTACCGCATCGCAGTCGGCAAGTGATTTACTGGGGGCGCTGATCAGCACATACTTGGCGCCCCGGTCAAGGTGTGCCTGTGCACCAGCGCGGGTCGTAGCCCGCCCCGTACAATCAACTACCAGATCGACTCCCAGGGTGGCCCAATCCGGAACTTCCTTGGCCGAATTAATGTACGGAATTGTCCGCTCACCAATGGTGAACTGGCCTTCGCTCCCCGATACGGGCTCGGGCCAGCGACCGTAATTAGTATCAACGGCGAACAAAGCCGCCAGCGTGGGCTCATCTCTAATATCAGAAATGGAAACCGGCACAAACAGGTTGTGGTCTAAACCAACACGTAGAAATTGCCGTCCAATACGGCCGAATCCATACAAAGCAATCGTTGCCATACGAAATAGAAATAAGTGATTCTTTACTGAATGAGTACGTATTGTTACTGTGATTTCCTTTATAAAGTATATTAATCCGGCTGTTGCCAAATGTCTGTATAGGCCTCAGGATGATGCCGGAACTGAGCATGCACATAAGGGCACAAGGGGATGACCTTCAGTCCATTTTCGCGGGCATACCCGACCATTTCCTCTAATAGCTGATGGGCAAATCCCTTTCCTTCCTGCGCCTGATCAACTTCGGTATGATAGACCGTGAGGGCAGAATCGGAAATACTGACGACCATTTCGCCAATTCGAATCCCGTCTTCATACAAGTTGAAGGCCCCGTGTTTTCGTTCATTTAGTTCCAGCTTTATCTCTGTCATTCCGGATCTGGGTAAACTACTAAAGTGTTAATGAAGGTAATGATTTTTCGATTTTTGCTCTCGATGATTCGTATTGATCCGGTAATTGCAGATGAGTACCCAGTTCAGCCAGCGGTTCATCGACGGTAAAGCCGGGATTGTCCGTGGCGATTTCAAAAAGAACGCCACCTGGCTCGCGAAAATAGAGGGAAAAAAAGTAATCGCGGTTTATTTTAGGGGTTATCTGTAACCCCTTACTCAACACTTTTTCGCGGTATTCCATCTGAATCGTATCGTTGGCTACCCGAAACGCCACGTGGTGATTTGTACCAGCGGCATTGCGCCCTGGGTTGCCATCAGGTGATTCCAGCAAATCAACAATAGCGGCATTGTCAACGGCATCTGTGGCAAACCGGTAACGGTTGCCTTCCTGAGATACCAGCGAATATCCGAAAATATCGGTCAGTACATCCGCTGTTTTTTCTATATCGTTAAGGGTCAGTGTAACGCTATGAAACCCTTTTGTGGCTGTATCCTGCTTTACGTTTTCTGTTTCCCAGGCTGTCCGGCTGTCTTCTTTCTGCGGTATAATAAGGGCAATATTGAGCCCGTCAGGATCAGTAAACGGCAGGAATTGTTCACCAAATCGTTCGCCCAGCTCGCCAACCCGAACAAGGCTATGCTTTAATCGATCGACCCAGAAATCAAGACTACCACTGGGTACTGAATAGCCTATTTCTGTCGCCATACCGACGCCAGTTTTTCCTGGTCCGATTCCCTCCCAGGGAAAAAAGGTCAGAATCGTGCCGGGAGTGCCTTCTTCATTGCCATAGTAAAAATGGTATGTTCCTGGATCATCGAAATTAACCGTTTTTTTTACCATTCGTAAGCCCATTACGTTGGTGTAGAAATCGTAATTACGACGGGCGTCATTCGCAATGGCGGTAATATGATGAAGGCCTAAAATTCGATTTTCCATTCCTGCTAAATTTGTCGGTTAAACTGTTTTTTTCCTTATGTGTTTCGGCTGGTTTCTCCTGTGTCGTTAGGCAAGGCGACCCTGAACAGGAACAATATTTTTTACACCGTCAAGTATTGCCGTATCTTCAGTAAGTGACAACGTAGTTGATTTTTCCACCGCGATTGAGTTACCCATGGCTTTTTGTAGGTGGAGGTGAGTACAATACTAGCTGGCCATTAGCAGTCAGGGGCAAACCGATGCCGCTAGGACCAGGGCAAACGTAAGGAATGGCAAGGCCGGGGAGCGGTATAAATCGACGATTCTGCGGTAATTTCAGTGTTTTATTGAGTCGGCTACTGCATAATTGGTATTCGCTCAGCAAATAAATGTTCCTTAACTCGTATATTAATGGTTTCTTAGGGCAAGCTGTAGCCAGGAATAAAGCAGTCCGGCATGATTCATGAAGAATAGTCAGTTTAGGGGTTCGTGGAAAACCAAAACCGGCTCTGTCTTCGTTTTACCAGTATCTGATTTACCATATGAGAACGGCTATTACTCGCATACTACTGATGGGGCTCGTGTTGGGTCTTACCTTGTCCAGTACATATGCTCAATATGCATACAAGATTGCCAAACTGAAATACAATGGTGGGGGCGACTGGTATGCGAACAAAACCTCGCTGCCAAACCTGATTAAGTTTGCCAACGCCAATTTACGCATGAACATTTTCCCGGAAGAGGACATCGTCGAGCCGGGAAGCCCCGATATTTTCGGTTACCCGTTTGTACACATGACTGGCCACGGAAACGTGACGTTCAGTGACGGCGATGTCCAGAACCTGCGCCGTTATTTGATGTCAGGTGGATTCCTGCACATCGATGATAATTACGGGCTGGACAAGTTCATTCGTCGGGAGATGAAGAAGGTGTTCCCTGAACTTAATTTTATTGAATTGCCTTTCAACCATCCCGTTTACCAGCAAAAATTTAAGTTTGCCAGTGGACTGCCCAAAGTACACGAACATGATGCCAAAGCACCGCAGGGTTTTGGGCTGATTTATCAGGGGCGATTAGTGTGTTTTTATAGCTACGAGTGCGATTTAGGCAACGGCTGGGAAGATCAGAGTGTATACAATGACCCTGAACCGGTTCGTCAACAGGCACTACGGATGGGTGCCAACCTGTTACAATACGCAACGACAACAAATTAATTAAAGTATTATTTGAGGAAGGCAAGCCAAACCCCTTTAAATTTCGTTAGTTTTGTAGGAGTATTCTTATGTTACAGTAATCTTCACCCTTTAATAGTCATCATTGTGATTGTACTGGCCGCGTTCATTGGACACTGGTATTTGTCATTGTTCTGCCAAACGTTCTTTCTGCACCGCTATTCTGCCCATAAAATGTTCTCGATGAGCAAATTTTGGGAGCGGTTTTTCTATGCTTTAACCTACGTATCGCAAGGGTCGTCGTATTTAAGCCCACGCGCTTATGCCGTGCTTCACCGCATGCACCACGCCTTCAGCGACACTGAAAAAGACCCTCACTCTCCGCATCATACCAAAAATATCTTCACCATGATGTGGAAGACGAAAGACATTTATAACGCCGTTCTTCACCGGAAACAACCCATCGAACGCCAGTTTGATCGGAATTATCCTGAGTGGAGTTTCATCGAAAAAGTAGGTGATTCCTGGGTATCGCGGGCCGGATGGGCTGTACTCTATAGCCTGTTCTATGTCTTCGCGTTCATCTACTTAGACATGCACTGGGCCTTTTTCTTCCTGTTGCCGGTTCACTTCGTGATGGGACCCGTACACGGCGCCATCATCAACTGGAGTGGTCATAAGTACGGTTATTCAAACTTCGACAACCAGGATCAATCGAAAAATTCCCTGATTCTGGATGTGGTTATGATGGGTGAACTGTTCCAGAACAACCATCATAAACGGCCCAATGCCGCTAATTTTGGGGCCAAATGGTTCGAGTTCGATCCAACCTTCCCCGTCATTGGCGTGCTGCATAAGCTTCACATTGTGCGGCTGAGACCATCTGCCGAAGCCAAAAAAGCCCAGTTTGAAGTTGGGCATGACCGCCTGGTCGAGGTAGAAAAGGAGGTCGAAGCCTAATCGCTCAATATCTGTATAAAAAAAGCGCCGACTGATCGGCGCTTTTTTTATATATAGCAGGTGAAATACATTCAGTTAGTATAACTGCTTGAGGTAACGTGAATTATGAGACCTTCGGCCGCGTAGCAGACCAATGTTTGTAGCAAGATAGCTTGGGGAAAGCTGAGCGTGCTACAAACATTTCGTACTTACGGCATTTAACTGCTTCATAATCAGTTGTATGTTTCCTGGGTTCGCGTTAAAGTAGATGGGTGGCAATATCCTGCCAGGTCTTCATCCGCCGGAATTGCTTGTCATCCCGATTATGAAGGGCGTCAAAGAGAAGGCCTTCTCCCTTAAAGGTGTGCAGATTTCGGGGTAAGTCATCAATGAGGTAGTCCGTATTGAGCACACTCTTGTCGCCCAGAAAGATGTAATTGTGCCACGTAATTTCGGGAAAGTGTTCCTGAAGCCAGTCCCACTTTTCGCGTAGGGAGTTCGGAAACTCCTGAGCCGCCGAAGCCACGAATACGTCGTACTTCTGCATTAGTTCGGCGATGACTTCTTTTGCGCCCTTCATGACTGGAATATCCCGAAAGAAACCCGGTTCATACACCCGTTCGGATATTACCTTATATTCATTTTCGTCAAATAGCTCGTGAAACGACTTTTCTTTTAGCTCCTCAAGCGTGTATCGGGGTGTTTCGCCTTCCAGATATAACTGGATAAACTTGGCGTGAGTATCGGCCATAACATCATCCATGTCGATGGCAATGCGTTGTTTCATACGAACAGAAATTGAATTTTTATGCGCTGGTAGCTGTAATTGCTTCTAGAAGTCAATCAGGGTAATCAATTAAATCAGTTAAATCCTGGTTTGAATTGCTCCAGGTAATCGGCCACACGACGCACAAACTGACCGCCCAGTGAGCCGTCCACAACGCGGTGATCGTAGGAGTGAGACAGGAACATCAACTGCCGTATACCAATGAAATCACCCTGTGGTGTCTCAATAACGGCGGGTTTCTTGACAATGGCGCCAAACGCCATAATCGCCACCTGTGGCTGGACAATAATGGGTGTTCCCATCAAGTTGCCAAAGGTACCAATGTTCGAGATCGTGTAGGTTCCCCCCGCCAAATCGTCGGCGGTGAGTTTGTTCTCCCGGGCGCGTTTGGTTAAGTCGTTGACTTTTTTGGTCAGGCCAATCAGGTTATACTGGTCAGCATCGTGAATGACGGGCACAATCAGGTTACCACTTGGCAACGCAACTGCCATCCCGATATTAATGGCTTTTTTGACGATAATTTTATCCCCTTCGACGGACACATTGATCAGTGGGAAATCTTTAATGGCTTTCACAATGGCCTCCACCAGAATAGGTGTGTAGGTCAGGTTTTCGCCGGTTTGCTGCTTAAATTTATCCTTGACCTGGGTGCGCCATTCCACGATGGGCGTCAAATCGGCTTCAACGAATGAACTGACGTGGGGAGAAATCTGCTTCGACTCCACCATCCGCTGCGCAATCATTTTCCGCATTCGATCCATCTGAATAATATCCGACTGGCCGTTCAGGGAGCCATTGGATGACGTTTCTGGCTGTGCTGGGCCAACGGGTAGGGGGAGGGGCGCCGGTGCAACTGATGAAGAACGGTGCTCGGCTGGCTGTTCTACAGACTGCGCGGGTTGAACCCGGCCTTCCGCCCGATCAATCACATACGCAAGAATATCTTTTTTGGTAACCCGATTCTCAGCGCCGGAACCCGGAATACGGTCAAGTTCATCGCGCGAGACGCTCTCTTCTTTCGCAATATTCAGGACCAGGGGTGAATAAAACCGATTGTCGAAAACAGGTGTATCACCTGCCAGTGTCGTCGCCGAAGTGGCCACGGCTTTCGCAGCAGGTACTGACCGGCTGCTCATGGCTAAAATGCTTGCCTCCAGTTCGCGGGCCGCGGTAGAAGCCTCCAGTTCATCGGTTTCCTGAGGAGCCGGAACGTTGGCTACATCGCCAATGCCTACGGGCGTCTGATTGGTATTGGCAGCTTCTTTTGCCGGTGGTGCGACAGCCGGATTCGTGTCCTGACCGACGGCCTCCTCAACCTCAATGCGGGCAATAGGTGCCCCTACGGCTACAACGTCGCCATCGTTGACCAGGATTTCTTTCAAAATGCCATTGTGTGAGGCTGGGACTTCGGTATCCACTTTATCCGTAGCTACTTCCAGTACCGATTCATCGGTTTCAATACGGTCGCCCGGTTGTTTGAGCCAGGCAATAACCGTACACTCCATTATACTTTCGCCCATTTTGGGCATGACCATGTCAATGAGAGCCATGTGTTTTTAATGATGACCGGGTCGCCGGTGCGATGATGAATTATAAATGATGAATAAGTAGCGAACGGAATACTCAGGTCTCATCTATCATTCATCATTGGTTTAAAATTTCTTCCCGCAGCATATTGAGCAAATAGGTTGTGGTCAGTTGAATGTTCTGATCGCGGTATTGGCCTAGTTTGAGCAGTCTGGTAACGGTTCGCTGGTCGGTGGCGCAGGCAATCCAGACAGTGCCGACGGGCTTGTCGGGTGTGCCACCACCGGGACCAGCAATGCCGCTGGTAGCAATACCTATATTGGTGCCTAATGCTTTCCGAACGCCCTCCGCCATTTGCCGAATGGTCTCTTCGCTGACGGCTCCGTATTGTTCCAGGGTGTCGGGTTGCACCCCCAATTGGGCTACTTTAACGCTGTTGTTATAACTAATCACGCTGCCCCAAAAATACACTGATGAACCAGGCACTTTCGTAATTTGCGCCGATAAGTAGCCACCTGTACAGCTTTCGGCCGCAGCAAGTGTTTGCTTTTTTTCCGTCAGGAGCGTGCCCACCACCGTTTCCAGTTCGTCGTTGTCGAAGCCATAAACGTTTTTCTGGATAAGCGGCATCACGCGGTCTACCTGCTCGGCTAACTCCTGATCCAGTCGGGCATTATCGTCGCCGGTGGCTGTTAGCCGTAGTTTTACTCCGCCAAAACTGGGTAGATACGCTAACTTGATGTGATCGGGTAGGGCATCCTCCCAGGCTTCGATGCGCTCGGCCAGAAAGGATTCGCCAATACCGACGGTTCGAATCATTTTGTGCTTAATGATGGGCGTTTTGAAGTGCGCTGTCAGCTTGGGTAAAATCCGATTCGTCATGAGATGTTTCATTTCGAATGGTACACCCGGTAAAGACACATAAACGCGCTGGTCATGCTCAAACCACATGCCGGGCGCTGTGCCCCAGTCGTTCTGAATATAGACAGCATTGGCGGGTAAGTCGGCCTGAGCGCGATTGAGGTCGGTCATTTCGCGCCCTCGTTTCTCAAAGAAACCCGTTACCAGCGCCAGCGCCGATTCGTTGCGGACCATGCCAACGCCGAAATACGTACAGAGCGTTTTCTTAGTAATGTCGTCTTTGGTAGGGCCTAACCCACCCGTAATAATGATCACATCAGCGCGTTGATGCGCTTCGTGGAGACTTTCCAAAATAGCATCGGCCTGATCGCCAACCGATGTTTTTCGAACCACACGAATGCCAATGTTCGTTAATTCGGTTCCAATCCAGGCCGTATTCGTGTCGGTGATTTGCCCAAACAATATTTCGTCGCCAATGGTAATTACTTCGGCGCGGATGGAGTTAGTCATGTTAACTGAGTATAATGCAAGGCAAGGATAGGGTGTGACATTTGTGCGATCGGGTAGTCAATGTATCACAACAAATTTTTGGTGTCCACTTTACTTTAGCCATTCGGTGCTGTCAAAAGTACGAAAAAACGATTTAGGGCCATTGACCGTTATGAAATGGCAACCTGTTTAATTCAATCCTATGATGAATAAAAAAGTTTTCGCAGCCGTGTTGTTGGCTCTTGTTGTTAGTCAACGTGGTTTCGCTCAGGATTCGGCCGCAACAAAGAGCAATTCACAGCCATCAGCCGGTGGTATATTCGGTAAAGTGCTTAAAGCCGTAACGAATGCATCGGCTGGCACATCGGGCGGACTGAGCAGCAGTGACATTGCTACGGGCTTGAAAGAAGCCCTTCAAATTGGTATCAGTAAGGGCTCTGACCAAGCGTCGGCTGTGGATGGTTATTTTAAAAACCCGTTACTTAAGATTGCCTTTCCCCCCGAAGCCCAGAAAGTAGCCTCGACACTTCGCCAAATAGGCTTAAACAAACAAGTCGATCAGTTCGAACTGTCATTGAACCGGGCTGCCGAAGATGCCGCCAAAAAGGCGAAACCGGTATTCATCAAGGCGATCACGTCGATGACGATCCAGGATGCAGTCGGTATTTTGCGGGGCCAGAATGATGCGGCTACCCAGTATCTGCGCCGGACATCGGGCCAGCAACTGATAACCGAATTTACGCCCATTATTGACAGTACGCTGAAGAAAAACAACGCGACAAAGTACTACAGCGAATTGGTTAACACGTATAATAAAGTGCCATTCGTGCAGAAAGTAAACCCCAACCTGACGCAATATGCGACTGGCAAGGCTGTTGATGGCCTGTTCATTTTAGTCGCGCAGGAGGAGCAGAAAATTCGCGAAAATCCCGCTGCCCGGGTGACGGATATTTTGAAGAAGGTATTTAGCAAACAGTAAACCAGCGAAGCACGGCCCTTAGCCGTGCTTCGCTGGTTTACCCTTCCATAAAAGAGTCGTTGTTGATATATTCGAGCTTGTTGTTCCAGACGAGGGCTATCTGCGTAGCTCGCTGCCGTACCTGGTCGGCCGATTCGCCCGTAAAATTTTCGGACAGTGTCGCTGAAAACAACTGGAGCCACCGTTCAAAATGCTCGATCGTCAGCGTGTGTTTCTGATTGATGATCAGGTGCGGACGGAATGGATGGCCATCATAGGCGTTGTTGCCCAGGATCAGCGACTCCCAGAAAGCATACATTTTGGGCAGGTGTTTCGACCAGTCGACCTGTGCTACATTGGTGAAAATAGGACCAATGAGTGAGTCTGCCTGTACTTTTTTATAAAATGAATCGACCAGAAATCGAACAGCTTCCGGTGAATCCAGTGTTCTGGTTGGCATTGCGGTCTTGTTATTTCTAAAATAACCCCGACTTAGATAGAAAAC
This sequence comes from Spirosoma radiotolerans, assembly GCF_000974425.1. Lineage (NCBI taxonomy): Bacteria > Pseudomonadati > Bacteroidota > Cytophagia > Cytophagales > Cytophagaceae > Spirosoma > Spirosoma radiotolerans. The sequence goes on along the minus strand of NZ_CP010429.1, from coordinate 4,021,150 downwards.
GTTTCCTCATAAGCAGGTACGTTGAAACCAAGCGCAACAATTTGTCCATCCGCTTCGATCAGCGGACGACGAATAACGGATGGCTTCTCCATCATCAGCGATATAGCGCCCGCTGCATCGGTAGGCTTGTCGTCATCAGGCAGCTTTTTCCAGGTCGTTCCTGCCCGGTTCACTAACTCCTCCCACGGCTTTTGCATCAACCAGCGTTTAATCGTTTCCTGGTCAATACCCGATTTTTTATAGTCATGAAAATGATACGCTATAGCGTGTTCCGCCAGCCAAACGCGGGCTTTCTTTACCGTATCGCAGTTGGGAATGGCATATAAGGTGTACATAATGACGGCTAATTTGGGACGAAAATACCTAAAATGTCGTTTGGCGTAGAGACGAGGATGAATGTTTGTTCAGCTTCACATCACGGGTTTCCGACCGCACTATGTATTTTTGTTCCTATGAAAAAATCAGACATCCACTTTTCGGTTGAATTAGACAGCCAGAATATCCCCGAAAAAATATACTGGGAAGCCACCGATAACCCAAACGAAGGACTTAGCGATACACGGGCCATTGCCATTTCTCTTTGGGATCACTACCACAACAGCACCCTTAAAATTGACCTATGGACCAAGGACATGGAGGTGATTGATATGAAGCGATTTATGATCGAAATCATGAGTGGCATTGCGGATACAGCGTTGAGTGCAACGGGTGATCAGCGCATGGCTGACGACATTGAGAAAACCTGTCAGGTGTTGAGCAAGCGGCTGGAGGAGGAGATTAAGCAGCAAAAACAGCAGCAACAATAGCGGATACCAGCCTGATAATTTTGGTCGTTAATTTGCTAAGACATACCCGTAACGACTGCCCTTATTTATGAAGAAAATACTTCTGCTACTCCTGGTAGCTCATATTACGCTCGCCCAGAAGGCCGGTATTCAGTTTAAGACAACGCCCATTGCCAGCGTATTTCAGGAGGCTCGCCGGGCTGGTAAACCCGTATTCGTTGAAATTTTTTCGCCCACCTGCCATACCTGTCAGAGCTTTATTCCAACGTTGGCTGATGCTCGGGTTGGCAAGTTTTACAATACGAAGTTTCTGAGTACTAAGCTGGATATTGGCTTGCCGGCTACCCAGGCGTTTTTGAATAGTCATCGGTTATTTGTGCCTTCGTTGCCCTTGTTTCTGTATTTCGATCCACAGCAGAACCTGGTCCACTTTGCCATGAGCAACAACACGACAGACGAAGTGATTCGGCATGGGTCCAATGCGCTGGATCCGCAGGCACGCAGCCAAACTATGAAATCACGGTATCAGCAGGGCGAGCGGTCAGCGAATTTCCTGATTGACTACGCGATGTACGCCCGTGTTACCAAGGATACGGTAGCCAATATGGCGGCCATGACTGAGTATGCCCGGCAGCAATCACCAGCTACTTATGCCAACCAAACCAACTGGCTAGCGCTCCAAAAACTGGTGTTGGACTTTGAAAATCCGATGTTTCAGTACATGCTTGGTCACATGGACACATACCGGAAAGCGTATGGGGCCGAGCCGGTATTTCAGGTAGCTGAAAATATTTTGATGTCGTCTTTGTTTAGTGGGCGTGGGGCACAATTTCCCATCACTAAAATCTTACAGGTCAAGCAGGATTTGATTAAAATAGGCGTTGATCCGAAAGTAGCCGCCAACAGAACCCTATTGCCAGAAGTCAACGCGTATTTTCGGGCTCACCAGACCGCTAAAGCCGCTGACCGGATGGACAATCAGGTCAATACGAACCAGTTGACCGTACCTGAGTACATGTATATTACCCGGTTGTTCAACCGGTCAAGTCCCGACGCCGTAGATGCGCCTACGGTGGTGAAGTGGGTGAACAAAGGTCTTGCTTTAAAACCAGGGCCTAAAGAACAGGCTGATTTATATTTTGAGTTGGCTGAAGCCTACCGTCGGGGCGGCAAAATGGCAGATGCCCAGAAAGCAGCCCAAAAATCCATGGAACTAGCACAGGCCAGTCGGCTGGATACCCGCCGGAATGTTGAGCAGATGGGGAAACTGAAATAAGTGTGTAGTTTGTGGTTCGTAGTTAATTACTAGATAGTCAACTACGAACCACAAACTACACACTTATTTCTGATACACCGGCCTGGTAAAAGGCGGTTGAAGAAGAAGATGAAATGAGTTTTCGTCGCCTAAAGACACCGCCCGGCGGAGGTCATTTTCCGCCTGTGGTAACTGACGAACCTGAATTCGGGCTAAGGCCCGCCAGCGATAGGCGTCGGGCTTTTCATCCCGAAAATGCCAGACCGCTTTGTCAAACTCCCGAAACGCCTGCTGGTAGTCGTCAGTGTAATAGTAGGCAATCCCACGGTCTAGGTAGCAGTCGGCCAGCGTGTTATCCCGGTTGATGGCCTGGGTTAGGTCGTAAATGGCCGAATAGTAATTCTCCTGAACCAGTTGGCATTTCCCGCGATAGGCATAAGCAAGTGCTGACTTGGGGTGCTGCCGAATAACTTCATCAAAATACCGATGGGCTTCCGTAAATTGTCGGTTTTCCACCAGGTTTATTCCCTTCTGAAATCGTTTTCGGTCTTTGTCGGCTGACGTGTCGTGGTCCATCAGGAAATACCGGATAGTCAGATACATCACAAACAGCAGACTTAACAGTACAACTTCCATAACCCAATCCGGTTTTCTTCCTGCTTTGCTAAATTAAACGTTCATGTCAATCTGAGCAAGTGCGTCGCTTAGATTAGTTCGGCCTGTATAGCCTTTGGTAAGCTCTTTTTAACGAGTTCGTATGAGTGGTCGATCCACTCCTGAATATCGGCTGTCCGAACGTGCCCATTTAGCGTGATTGTGTTCCAATGCGTCTTGTTCATGTGGTAACCGGGTGTTACAGCGGAATGTTCTTCCCGTAGTTGAACGGCTCGTTCCGGATCACATTTTAAGTTGATCGTTGTTGGCTGACTTTCGGTCGCCAACAACGCAAACATCTTACCGCCTACTTTAAAAACCAGAGCGTCGCCACCAAATGGAAACGACTCTGTAGCATGTGGTTTGCCAATACAATAGTCGCGCAGGGTTTCTGTATTCATCGAACGCAATGACGAACGGTGTAAATAATGATAGCCACCAGGAACATGAGTATCGAAATACGATTGATGCCGTGCATCATGCGTAGGTTCACACTAGTTGGATGGTTCGGATCTGGCTTACGAAATACACGAAGAAAGTAAGCGAAAACAGGACCTATTTTTAAATAATCAATGAATTTGTTCACAGCGTTGTTGTTTTAATTAGTTGGCTTGCGTTTGGCTGATGCCCGGCTCGTTGGCAACTTGACCTACCGTAAAGCCAAAAACTGGAAACGGATTATACAGTTTCTAACGAAGGCTCCAGCCACCGGCTATCTTCCCGAATGAGCTCAATTAATTCGTCAACGGCACGGTCGGCAGGTACAGATTTCTTGATAACCTGTTGTCCCCGGTAAAGCGCAATCTTATCACGGCCAATACCGACATAGCCATAGTCGGCGTCAGCCATTTCACCCGGCCCGTTCACGATACACCCCATGATACCGATTTTAACTCCTTTCAGGTGATCGGTGCGCTGGCGTATTCTGGCCGTTGTTTCCTGTAAATCAAACAACGTTCGGCCACAGGATGGGCAGGATATATATTCGGTTTTGGTAATGCGTGTGCGGGCTGCCTGTAAAATACCGAAGGATAAACTATTCAGCCGTTTCAGTTCATCGACAGAGGGGCTGGCGCTCGACAGCATAACGCCATCACCCAGTCCGTCAATGAGCAGACCGCCCACATCCGTAGACGCGTACAGAGGCAGGTCCTCTTCCGGAATGTCAGGGTAGTTCCTCAGAACAACAACGGGCGTTGTGATATCACGGTTCATCAGCTCGACAACTAACCGACGCAGCTCTGGCATAGCGTGGGCATTCTCGGTTGAAACCAACAGCACGACCGTTGTATCGTTCTTCACGGTATTCATGAACGCATCGGATAATTCGGCCAACGATGTCCGAACAAAATTCAGCCGCGCCTGTACAGGTACCTGACCTGCGCGAGCCGACATATACTCCTCAGTCGTCAAGACAGGAAATGTATTGACCTGATCAGAAAGGGTTTGCCAGGCCGCATAGTTCAATATCTGTTTCAGCCCATTAGGCAACATAAATTGAGCGGGCGTTGATCCTGTATAGATGTAATCAGCTCCCAAATCGTTCATCCGCCACTTGTCGGGTTCGGGTAAATAAAAATGGCCGATCGGGTGGAGCACGTTGACATCTGCAACTGGTATCTGACTAAAATCGGCAATGACACGCGGTACATTCTGACCACCGAAATTGACCACTTCATGCGTGATTCGCCGACTGTATTGAAATGGATTGACTGGATACTTTGTGATGGCCGGAATGGGCGTGCTGCTGGCTGCCCGGTTCGTGTACCGATCGATCAAGGCCCTGGCAACGGGCGCTTCCCGTTCAGGTTCTTCGGTTAACGACACACGAACTGTATCGCCAATCCCATCTTCGAGAAGTGTACCAATGCCCAGCGCGGATTTGATCCGTCCGTCTTCGGCTTCGCCCGCTTCGGTCACACCCAAATGCAACGGATACGGTTTCAAGCCCTCTTCGTCCAGGCGTTGTACCAGCAACCGGTAGGCCTGTACCATGACCTGTGGGTTGCTCGACTTCATGGACAGCGTAATGTTGTAATAATTCTCGGCCTCGCAGATGCGGAGAAACTCCAGCGCCGACTCAACCATGCCAACGGGTGTATCGCCATAGCGACTCAGAATCCGGTCGGAAAGAGAGCCATGGTTGGTACCGATCCGCATGGCCGTTCCATATTCTTTACAGATACGGATAAGCGGTAGAAACTTGGCACGAATCCGCTCCAGTTCAGCGGCATACGCGTCGTCGGTATAATCGATGAATTCGAAGCGTTTCCGGTCGGCATAGTTTCCGGGATTGATCCGGACTTTTTCGACAATACGGGCGGCTAGTTCGGCCGCATTGGGTGTAAAGTGAATATCGGCTACCAGGGGTGTTGTGTAGCCTTGGACCCGGAGTTCCTTGCGAATATTTTCCAGATTCTGTGCTTCTTTTACGCTTGGCGCTGTAATGCGAACGTATTCGCAACCCGCTTCAATCATCCGGATCGCCTGCTCCACTGACCCTTTCGTATCCATCGTGTCTACGGTCGTCATCGACTGTACACGAATGGGGTAATCGGAGCCCATCGGGACGTCTCCAATCGTAACCGTACTAGTCCGTCGGCGGATGTACTGAGTTAGGGAAGGGGTATAGAGAACTGCGGAATCAGGGCGCTCCGGCGTGCCGGTTACGACTGGTAGAGAAGGAGAAAGCAACGAATCGAGCATACAGGTATCGGCTGGGCCGTTTGACCGGACAAAGGTACTGAAAAAGCGATTTCCGGCACCTAACCCGTTTGTTTTGAAAACGTAAGGGTAAAGATAAATGTTCGCTTCGTTGAGTACTATCTACAAATTGATTGGGCACCCATTGGGTAGTTTTTGAAAAACAAAAACGAGCGCCGGGGCGTTAAAAACACAAATGTTCAGCCAGTCATGTCGTACTGTGAGGGGCAGCTATACAACCTGGTTATTAATAGGAAATAGAGATGAAAACTAAATTGATGAGTGCGTTTGCACTGGCATTTATGTTTAGTGTCGGAGCCTATGCTCAGGACACAACAGCATTGAGTAAAAAGGCCATTCGGCAACAGGAACGTGCCGAACGGAAAGCGCGTGTAAAAGAAGATTTGAAGAATGCGGGCCAGAGTGTGGGCAATGCCGCTTCAGAAACGGGTCAGACGATTAAGGAAAAGGCAAAAGTGGCCGATGAAGCTGTCAGCAAGGGAGCGAAGAAAGTGGGTAGTACGGTCAATAAAGGCTTAGATAAGGCTGAAAACGCCATTGTTACAGAAGGTGACAAGCTGAAAGCAAAGCGGGATTCGGCGCGCGCCGAAAAAGCTCGTCGAGATACGTTATAGAAGGGAGTTGAAACGAATCAAAGTCAACTGGTTATCTAATTGGCTTGACATAATGAACCGTCGAAATAGGGCTCTCTCTTTTTCATTCTCACCGGGTTTCAACCCGATGAGAATGAAAAAACACCAGCGCTTAATTAGTACGAATCAAGTAGGCGGTCGGGTTTGTAAACAAAGAATAGTGCTTTTATTCCAGTTTAACGCTGATACTAGGATATTTTCCTCGCCAATGTTTCCAGCGCTTGTGCGACCATAACCAGTCAGATGGATTCCGGCGGATGGAGGCTTCCAGCACATCCCGATAACCTTCCATGATGGCCCCTAATGGGAGATCCTCATAAGGGGGCTCTGCAATGAGCCGGAATGTCACTTCATAGTAACTCCGGCGCACACGAACAATATCAAAGAAGAACACAGCCAGTTTCCGACTTCGGGCCAGCCGCTCGGAACCAGGATAGAAAGGGGAGTCTCGATGTAAAAAATCAGTCCAATAGGCTTGTTCAGGTACATCGGGCACTTGGTCGGAGATGAGGCCAATAATCCGCGGAATGTGCTTACGAATGACCATCTGGCGAGGCAGCAGATGCATCGATGTAGGAACTGGGCCCAAATGCGACCGAATGTGAAGCAGTAATTTCTCGAAAAATGGATTGGTCAGGGGTTTGTAGATACTATCGACTGGCATTTTGCTGAGGACCAGGGCTGCCGGAATCCATTCCCAGTTTGCCTGGTGAGAACTCATGCCAATGATGGTTTGACCCGCTAAAATTCTCGACTGGATCAGGTCGATATTCGGAAAGTGGATGTGTTGCTGAAAGAATTCAGGGGGTAAACTGGGTTGTTTGATGGTTTCAACGATCAGGTCAGAGAGGTTTCGATAAAATCCTCTGGCAATCTGTTTAATCTCATCCGGCGATTTCTCCGGGAAAGAAAGCCTCAAATTTTCCAGGATAACGGCTCTACGATAGCGGATTACGTGTAGCAGAAGGAAGGACAAAACATCGGAAATGCCATATAATACCGGAAGTGGCAAACGCGATAGCAGTCGGAAAAAGATCATTTGACGAATATAGGGCGAACGTAAGGCTAAAGGCCGGTTTGCCAGGAAATTAAAAAAATGCTAAAATCAGTTGATAGTATCGCTTTTTTGCGTTACTTGTGAACGGATAGAACGTTAGCGTTATTGAAAAAAGATAAACCAGCGCTTCAAGAACGAGATTTACTCATTGATCTGCATTATTTACCTTGCATCGACTTTTTTTCGGGGCTAATGCAGTTTGACCGGGTGCAGCTTGAAGCCCAGGAGCATTACCAGAAGCAAAGTTACAGAAATCGCTGCTACGTTCAGACAGCAAATAAAGTTGAAGTCCTTACGGTGCCTGTGCAGCAGGGGACGCATCATCAGCCAATTCGCGATCTGCGGGTGGCCAATGACCAGTCTTGGCAACTACATCACTGGCGATGTATACAGGCCGCTTACGGCAAGGCACCTTTTTTTGAGTACTTTGTGCCCGACTTTGAGCCCGTTTATCAGAAAAAATGGACTTTTTTGTTTGACTTGAATTTTGCGTTGCTGACAATTTGTCTGAAACTGATCCGCCTGAGGGTAAACCTGAGCCTGACAGAATGGTACGATAAAACTCCGCCGGTCGGCCTATTTGACGCCCGCTCGAAGTTAAATCCGCGAAATAAGCCGGAAACGTATATATTCCACCAGCCAGCCGTCTACCCACAGAATTTTGGCCAAGAATTTGTACCAAACCTGAGTATAATAGACCTGTTGTTCTGCCAGGGACCGGCCACTTCGGACGTGTTATTGGCTGGCCTTCGGGAGTGAACAAATCCTTAAAACTCTTCGTTAGGCCTATAGTACGGTTACCTAAGGAGACCCTAAAACGAATGGAAGCAAAATTCTCAAACCGCGTTAAGGAAGTTATCACGCTGAGTCGGGAAGAAGCCTTGCGCTTAGGCCACGATTATATCGGCACAGAGCATCTGTTGCTGGGTATGATTCGTGAGGGTGAGGGTGTAGCGGTCGGGCTGCTGAAAAAACTTGGCATCTCGCTCGATGAACTCCGGGTTACGATCGAACAGGCAACGAAAGGAACGGCCACCAATAATGTGAAAAATCTGGCGAATATTCCGCTGACCCGTCAGTCGGAAAAAACGCTGAAAATCACCTACCTGGAAGCTAAAATCTTTAAGAGCCCGCTCATTGGAACGGAGCACCTGTTACTGTCGATTCTGCGCGATGAAGACAATGTCGCCACGCAGATTCTCAACAAGTTTAACGTTAATTACGAAGTCATTAAAGAGATGCTGGAATATCAATCAACGGGAAGCCGCCCCACGATGGCAAGCGATACCGACGATGATGACAATGACCGGGGGATGTTTGGTGGCAGTAGTAGTTCCAGCTCAGGAAAAGATCCTAAAGGCACCGAGAAATCGAGAACGCCCGTGCTGGATAACTTCGGCCGTGATCTGACCAAGCTTGCCGAAGTAGGCAAACTCGATCCAATTGTTGGTCGCGAAAAAGAAATTGAACGGGTCGCTCAGATTCTGAGCCGCCGGAAGAAAAATAACCCGATCCTGATTGGCGAGCCTGGCGTTGGTAAAACCGCCATCGCTGAAGGTCTTGCCCTGCGCATCGTGCAGAAAAAAGTTTCACGGGTGTTATTCGGTAAGCGTGTTGTCACCCTTGATCTTGCTTCGCTTGTGGCTGGTACCAAATACCGGGGTCAGTTTGAAGAGCGCATGAAGGCCGTGATGAACGAACTGGAAAAATCGCCGGAGGTTATCCTGTTCATCGATGAGTTACACACAATCGTTGGTGCCGGTGGTGCGTCTGGTTCGCTTGATGCATCGAATATGTTCAAACCAGCGTTAGCGCGGGGTGATATTCAATGTATTGGTGCAACGACCCTTGACGAGTATCGTCAGTATATCGAAAAAGATGGTGCGCTAGCCCGCCGTTTCCAGATGGTGATGGTCGATGCCACGTCAATCGATGAAACCATTGAAATTCTGAATAACATCAAGGATAAATACGAAGATCACCACCACGTTAACTACACCAAGGAAGCCATCGAGGCAGCGGTGAAATTATCGGAACGGTATATCTCGGATCGTTTCTTGCCGGACAAAGCCATCGATGTGCTGGACGAGGTAGGTGCTCGTGTACACATCTCGAATATCACAGTTCCTGAAGATATTCTGAAGCTCGAGGAGCAGATCGAAAATATCAAGAAGGAGAAAAATCAGGTTGTTAAAAGTCAGAAATACGAAGAAGCAGCCCAGCTTCGCGATAAGGAAAAACGCCTGATTGATCAGCTCGACCGTGCGAAACAACTTTGGGAAGAAGATACTAAGAAACGCCGTTACACGGTCAACGAAGAAAACGTTGCCGAAGTCGTAGCGATGATGACAGGTATTCCGGTCACAAGTGTATCAAACGATGAAGGTAAGAAACTTGTCAACATGGGCGAAGAACTGAAAGGCCGGGTTATCGGTCAGCAGTCGGCCATCGACAAGTTGGTGAAAGCCATTCAGCGGACACGTGTCGGTTTGAAAGATCCTAAGAAACCAATCGGTTCGTTCATCTTCCTGGGCCCAACGGGTGTTGGTAAGACGGAACTGGCCAAGGTGCTTGCCACGTATCTTTTCGACAAAGACGATGCGCTGGTACGGATCGACATGTCGGAATACATGGAGAAATTCAGTGTAAGCCGGTTAGTAGGTGCACCTCCAGGCTACGTTGGTTACGAAGAAGGTGGTCAGTTGACCGAAAAAATTCGCCGGAAGCCATATAGTGTTGTCTTGCTGGACGAAATCGAAAAAGCACACCCGGATGTGTTCAACATCCTATTGCAAGTGCTTGACGATGGAATCCTGACGGATGGCTTGGGTCGTCGGGTGGATTTCCGGAACACGATCATCATCATGACCTCTAACATTGGGGTGCGTGACCTGAAAGACTTCGGTGCGGGTATTGGTTTCGCAACCAAGAAAAGTGCCGAAAGCCAGGATGAATTGATGAAGAGTACGATTCAAAGTGCGCTTCGGAAAGCATTCTCGCCTGAGTTCCTAAACCGTCTCGACGATGTGATTGTGTTTAACTCGCTGCTTCGCGAAGACATTCACAAAATCATTGACTTGATGTTAGGCAAACTGCTGGGCCGGGTTACCAACCTTGGCTACACCGTTGAGCTGACAGAAAAGGCAAAAGACTTCCTGGCAGAGAAAGGGTATGATCCACAATATGGTGCTCGTCCATTAAGCCGCGCCATCCAGCGTTACCTCGAAGATCCCGTTGCAGAAGAGATTCTGAAAGGCGAATTGAAAGAGGGCGATGTGATCCTGGCCGACTATAGTGGCGAAGGCGAAGTGCTGACCATTACGGTGAAGAAGCCTGAAGTAGCTGTCGAATAGCCTTTAAGTAGTTAATATAAAAAGCGGCCTGACTATTGAAGTCAGGCCGCTTTTGTTTGTAACGCAGACAAGATGTTCGCTTGATCAGAAAAAAACAACACCACCGCGTTACAGGCTCTTTGCCTTCACCTGATCAATATAATATTGCGATGTACGCATGGCACTAGCCAGGATCGTCCACGTTACATTTTTGTCTCCCTGTGTAACAAAAGGAGCGGCATCAACGACGAATAGGTTTTTGACATCGTGCGCTTGCTGGTACTTATTAAGGGCTGACTTCTGCGGGTCGTTGCCCATGCGAACGGTGCCTACTTCGTGAATAATTCGCCCGGGCGCGGCCAGGCCATAGCCATGTGCCGTATTGGGGCCTGGTTTCGGACCCAACGCAATGCCACCCATCGAATGAATAATTTCCTCGAAAGTATCTTGCATGTGTTTAGCCTGCTTCACCTCATAGTCCGACCATTTGTAGTGGAAACGTAGGGTTGGAATGCCGTATTTATCAACGGTATTGGGGTCAATATCGCAGTAATTGGTTTCGAGGGGAACCGGCTCACCCCGGCCCGACATGCTTATGTAGGCACCGTAAAACCGCCGGTAGTCATCTTTCAGGCTGGCCCCGTAACCGCCACCCGTTTTCATTTTGCCATCACGGCCGGGCACCAGGTTATTCATGGATTCGATGCCGCCACCAAAGCCGTAGCCCGGCATACCCATTCCACCACCGTACTCGATATGATACCCTCGGGGAAAATCTAATTTCTTGTTATCGAGCCACCAGGGTGTGAAAACGTGCATACCACCAACGCCATCTTCATTGTAGCGTTTACGGTCCATCAACGCTGGAATGAATCCGGAACGGCTGGCTCCAGTGGAGTCATTCAGGTATTTACCGACCACGCCACTGCTGTTAGCCAGTCCGTTGGGAAAACGGGAAGACTTGGAGTTAAGCAGAATTCGGGCTGATTCGCAGGTACTGGCGCCCAGCATCACCGCTTTCGCCCGGACGGTCACTTCTTCCAGTGTGCGGTTGTTTACGTAGCTCACTCCTGTAGCCAGACCAGTTTGCGGATCGGTTAAGACTTCACGGACCATAGCCCCATTGATCAGGGTTACGTTGCCTGTCTTCACGGCTGGAATACATAACACCGATGAGGCTGAAAAATCAGCATATGCCTGACAGCCCCGGTTACACTGGTGGCAATAAAAACAGGAGCCTCGGTCTTTGTTAATCGGCTTAGTTAGGATACTCAAGCGCGAGGGAATAACCGGAATACCAATGCTTTGAGCGCCTTTTCGAATCATCAACTCATGCAGGCGTGGCTTGGGTGGTGGCAGAAAGATACCGTCAGGTTCATTCGGATAGTTCTCAACGGAGCCAAAAACGCCAATCAGCCGGTCTACCTGATCGTAATAGGGTTTAAGGTCGTCGTAGCCAATTGGCCAGTCGTCGCCAACACCTGACAAAGAACGACGCCGGAAATCATCGGGGCCGAAGCGCATGGAAATACGACCCCAGTGATTAGTGCGTCCCCCCAGCATTCTGGACCGAAACCAACCAAATTCAGTACCTGATTTAGCCGAATAGGGCTCTCCATCGATGTCCCAACCACCCCAGGCCGCGTCGAAGTCTCCGCCAGACCGAGCCGCCGTACTGGCACCACGGCGGGGTGATTCCCAGGGCCATTTCAACTGAGTAATGTATTTAGGATCAGCCGGGTCGTAGTAGCCGCCTGCTTCGAGCAGAACAACTTTGGCACCGGCTTTGGCAAGCATGTAGGCGGCCATACCGCCCCCTGCACCCGAGCCGACAATGGCTACGTCGTACGTGAGTGGAGCCTTTTTAATCTGTGGAATGTCCATCCGATGAGTACTGGTTTAGGAAATTAACAACTGCTGGTAAACCTAAAAGTAAAGAAGTGAAACGGTTTACTGTTGCGCCCTAATAACCAGTGCTATCGACCAACTTAGCCTTACCGAATCGCCCCAACAGCCTCGCCTATTTTATCGGTGTTAATGATATCGACGCCTAGTTTACGTAGTTGTTTCCAACTGTTGGGCGTGTCCGGAATTGCCCAGAAACGAAACGGTTTATTGTCGCTATGGGCTCGTTTGATAACCCGTTTGAGTTTGTCCCGGTCATCACTGGATAGGTCGCCGGTGCCATCCCAGCGCGAATATGACTGGAAATTATCACTGATGAGGGCCACGCGCTGAAGTGTTTCCTGATCATATACTTCGCTGGGCCGACCGTCGAACTGAAGTAGCGGATAATCAAGGTAGGTATCAATTCTGGGGCGGCTTCCGCTAATGATCACCTGTACCGCTTTGGCATTCGCCATCCGGTTGAAACAAACCAGATTCGATTGCAGCATCGCTATGAGTTTAGGAAGCACCTCGGCCGGGTTTTCTTTTATGTCGATAACCAGCGAAAATGTGTAATCGCGATCTGCGCTGGGTCTGTCTTTATACTGCTGAAATAAACGGACAATGGGTTGAAGATACAGCGAGTCGAGCGTTGGTGGTTTTTGCGGAGACTCTTCTGGCTTCTCATGAGAAACCACCAGTTTACCATTCCGTAGCCAGACATCGGCTTCGATAAAGTCGGCCCGTTGTTCATACGCTTCCGTAAACGGCCTTGCTTTGGCATAATCGTTGTGAGAAAAAATTTTCTGCGCCCGTGTAACAGACACCGACGAAAGGAAGAGGATTAGAAGCAAACAATGGCGCATGGTGGAGTACTTGATTTTTGACAAAGTAACGCAGCTTATCCACGAAACCAAAACCTATGCGTACCTTGTCCTTTCGGACCAAACTACTAATTTTGGCTAAATTTAGTAGGAGATTAACCCTATTAAATTGAGTAGAATGGATTTTGTATCTTATTCATCATTCATTCTCCGACTTCTATCAATTATTACCCCTTACAATGGATTTACTGAAAGGAAAAGTTGCCCTGATTACGGGTGCGTCGCGCGGAATTGGACGGGCTATGGCACAAAAGTTTGCTCAGGAAGGTGCCAGTGTTGCCTTTACCTACTTGTCGAGTGTTGAGAAAGGACAGGCGCTGGAGAACGAACTTCGGGCGTTTGGTGGACAAGTAAAAGGCTATCGCTCCGATGCATCGGACTATAAAGCCGCCGACGACCTCATTGCCCAGGTTCTCGCCGATTTTGGCAAACTCGATGTACTGATCAACAACGCTGGTATTACAAAAGATGGCTTGTTAATGCGTATGACCGAAGAACAATGGGACACGGTAATTAACGTTAATCTTAAGTCGGTCTTTAACCTCACTAAAGCGGCCATTAAATCCATGATGAAAGCAAAGTCGGGTTCTATTATCAACCTGACATCGGTGGTGGGCATTCGGGGCAATGCGGGGCAGGCCAATTACGCAGCCTCAAAAGCAGGGATCATTGGGTTTACAAAATCTGTTGCCCTTGAACTGGGTTCGCGGAACATCCGCTCCAATGCCATTGCTCCAGGCTTTATTGAAACTGAGATGACCGGTGAGATTAATGAAAAGGCGCTTGAGGAATGGAAACAGCAAATTCCAATGAAACGAGGAGGCCAACCCGAAGAAGTCGCTGATTGTGCTGTCTTCTTAGCCTCCGACCTCTCCCGATACATCACCGGTCAGGTACTGCAAGTAGACGGAGGCATGTTAACCTAATTAGTAATGGTAAATGATACAATCGTATCGGTCACGCATCATTTATCATTTATCATTCATTATTTATCATTGACAACGTGCGTTCTGACGTAATTTTTCAATCCTCTGCCTGGTGGATTCTGGTGTGCCTGCTCGTGGGAGCAGTCTATGCGTTTGCCATGTATCAGCCGCTGCCCCGATTTGCGGGTAGTGGCGCGGCTACCGGAGGATTCGATAAACGAACGACCTATGGTCTGGCGGCATTACGCTTTGTCGTTGTCAGCTTTCTGGCCTTTTTGCTGCTAAACCCGCTGATTCGAAGCCTGCGTACGCTGACTGAGAAACCTAAAGTTGTACTGGCTATCGATAACTCCGAGTCGGTAGTGGCTGCGGGTCGTCCGGCGCTGACCCGGGCACTGGCAAGCTTACAGACACTTCAACAGCAATTGACCGAGAAAGGGTTGGACGTGTCTATTCATACGTTCGGTGATTCTGTCTCAACGGATGAGGAAGGCAGGTCGGATCTAACGCAAATCCCGTTCACCCATCGCACAACCGATTTATCGGGGCTGCTCTCAGGCATCCGATCCGATTATGAAGGGCGCAACCTGACCGATGTCGTGCTGGTGTCGGATGGTATTTTCAATCAGGGGCTTTCCCCAACGTTTGGTCAGTACCCGTTTGCCTTGCAGACGATTGGCCTGGGCGACACGATCCCGAAAAAAGACATTCAGCTGAAAGGCATCATAGCTAACCGGATTGCCTATCTGGGCAACCAGTTTCCCGTGAAAGCTGAAGTCATTAGTAATGGTTATCAGGGACGCAGCGCTACCGTAGTGTTGCGGCAGAATGGCAAAGAGTTAGGTCGGCAGGCTATCAACTTTGCCGGAAAAGTGGGCGGACAAGGTGATTCGTTCAACCAACTGACTTTCCAGACTACAGCTACCCAAAAAGGGGTTCAGCATTATGTGGTGGAGGTTTTACCACAACCCGGCGAATTCAGTACGCGTAACAACCGGCAGGATGTTTATCTGGATGTTATCGATGGAAAAGAGAAAGTGCTTTTGCTGGCGCTGACTCCGCACCCGGATGTAAAAGCATTGCGGAATATTCTGGAAAAGAACCAGAATTACGAACTCGATGTGCGTATTCTGACGGGAACTCCGGCAGAAGCCACTCCTCCGGCCGATAAGACCTATGATCTGATCATTCTGCACCAGATTCCTGATAATGGGGGCGTTGGAAGCCCACTGCTGCAGAAATATTTGGCCAAAAATACGCCCGTGCTGTACATACTTGGCAATCAATCATCGCTGGGGCCCTTCAACACGTCGAACCCGGTGATGCAAGTGAACGCCCAGCCGAACCAGAGCGACAAAGTTACGGGGGTATTCAACCCCGCCTTCAAGCAACTAAATCTCGATCCGGAGCGGCTTGGCATTTTGTCCAAATTACCGCCTATGTCGGTGCCGTATGGCGAATTCAGGTTGCAGGCGGGCAGTGAAGTCGTGCTCTGGCAGCAGGTCGGCAGCGTCCGCACCACCAAGCCCTTGCTGGCCCTGAACGTAACCAGCCCTCGTAAAACGGCTGTGCTGGCCGGTGAAGGGTTGTGGTCATGGCGGCTGGAGGAGTATGCCCTGACCGATAAACAGGAGGTCGTTGATGAGTTGATTCAGAAAGTAATTCAATTGATTTCTGTGAAGGAAGACCGACGTAAACTTCGGGTCTATCCAATTCGGAATGAGTTCGTAGCGGGTGAAAAAGTTATTTTCGAGACGGAGTTATATAACGATATTTACGAGCGGCTGTATGATAAACCTGTTCGGCTTGAGATCAGCGATGAGAAAGGGTTGACCCGTTCGTTCAACTACACGCCTACGGAGGCAAACAGCCGTTTTGAAATCAGCCGTCTGCCCGAAGGTGCGTATCGGTTCAAAGCCAGCGTAACGGTCAACAACAAGGCAGAGCAGTCGACGGGGCAGTTTGTGGTACGTGACCTGCAACTTGAAGCCCTTAACACCACCGCTGATCATGGGCTGCTTCGCCAGCTCGCCAAGCAGACAGGCGGGCAATTCTACACCGTCAGTCAAACGGATGAACTCGTTCGTACGCTGACCAATCGTCCGCACCCCGCCCGCCTGACCAGCACTGAAGAAATGAACGAACTCATCAACTGGCGCTGGTTATTCTTCGTCATACTAACCTTGGTGGCCATCGAGTGGGGTCTCCGAAAGTTTTATGGTGGGTACTGATTCTGATTTATGAGCGATAATTGACAGTAATTCAGTTCAAAGTTAGCGTTGCATATAGCTAAAATAACTCCAAGAGCCCAAGCTCATTAGACTGATCCAGCGTCTATATATTATCGATGTGCTTTCTTAATGTTGCCTCAACAACTGAAGTGGATTGGTTGCCCATGCGCAACAAGACGACTTTGGGAGGAAATCCATAGGTATTTGCCAGGTTGTAATAGTCGTCATCATTTGTGACGATAATTCAGCGGTTGGTCTTTGCCCATTGCCAGATAGCGATATCCTCGGCGGGAATTGGCAGTCCTGTCCGAGTGACGTGCAGACAGTCAGAAAAGACGGCTGTAAGTTTTTTGACTAGTCGATACGACAAATTAGCATCAAGAAGTAGTTTCATCAAGCTGCGATTAATCGCGTACGACGTTCGCTGTCGGCGGCAAATGCGAGTGCAGCATGAATGTGTTCGAGGGTTAGCTCGGGAAAGTCGTCTAAAATTTCATCATTGGCTATACCAGAAGCCAGCCATCCCAAAATGTCCTGTACCGCAATTCGTGTGCCTTTAATACATGGTTTCCCAAACCTGATGGTAGGGTTCAAACTAATAAATTCGGGATAGTTATTCATACTCAAATATACCAAGATTTATAACCTACTGTCTTACGCACCGGCTTCACCTGATTCGGCCCGCATGGCGTATTGCACAAACCGAATGTCGCTGAAGGATACATCGTTGCCCAGTCCCTGCCGGATCGTGCTTAGAGGCTCGGACGGATATAACTCAAGGTAAGCCCGAATACTGGCCACTTTCTTCGGAGGGAGCAGCGCATTAATGGCTAGTTCACCAGTTTTGACATAAGGCAGCAAATGGCTTTCGATGGTCGAAACGGCTAACCCGCGTTCGGCGGCAATCTCCTCAACGGCTTTTCCTGCCTGGAAGAATGCATAGGTGATGGCAGGCGACATTTCTTTAGGGTCTTTGGGCTGTTTAGGCGTTTTTACCTTGGGGGTGGCCGTGCTGGTGGCCCGGCCCGTGGGCGTTTCCCGAATGATACGCAGAATGTCTTCGCCAACCTGTTTCACTTTGGTCTTACCAAATCCTTTGATGGCCAGTAGTTCAGCCTGGTTCGTTGGGCGAAGGCGGGCTAACTCGACGATGGTTTTTTGTGGTAAAACCATGAAGCCGGAGGTGTTGTGTTCACCAGCCATATCGTTCCGCCATTTCATCAGGGCACCGTACAAACCACCCCGTGCCGGACTATCCGAACTCGGTGTTTCGGCAACCTGAGGCTCGTGTTTTTTGCGTTCCGGCTGAAAATCCAATTCGGCCCGGTTTCGAGCCTGTAAGTAATTCAACGCGTTAAAGCCTTCGCGGCAGCTCTCAAAGCTCCGCAGCTTGCTGAATAATTCTTTCTCCAGTTCGTCCAGTACTTCCAGCAGCAGATCACGCACCTTCTTGTTGTCGCAATCGGTGGGGAAACTGCGTAGGAGTGGGAGTAATTCAGTACCCAACAGCGTCTGGAAATACGTACCCGCCTTGCTGACCCGCTCCTGAAGAGCCTGATTCTGTTCGGGCAGGTTTTCGCTGGCGAAGTAACTCGGCAATTGGTGCTGAAAACGGCCCGACACATCGCTGGCTCTTTCGCGCACCAGATCCGTTAACTGCGTCAGAATAGGGGAGCCTTCGGCATCCAAACTGCTGGCGTGCTCATTCACAACGCGCCGGCACCGATAGAGCAGCGACGTGGTGCGTTCGAATGAAAACAACTCTCGGAGCAGGTGTTGCTGGTTGGTAAGCTTCGCCTGGTGCAGGTGTTGTTCGTTCGGCGTTTGCTGCTGAACATGCACATGGAAGTCTTCCAGTTCCAGTTCGGTTTTGATGCTGTGCGCCGGAATCGGTGAGCGCAGGACCAACCCATCCAGGGTTTTGCAGCGGCTAAGCGCTACGTACACCTGTCCATGCGCAAAGGCCGACGACACATCGAGAATCGCTTTTTCGAACGTAAGCCCCTGGCTTTTGTGTACCGTAATGGCCCAGGCAAGCTTAAGCGGAAACTGCCTGAAGGTGCCAATAGGCTCACTCTTGATTTCCTTGGTTATTGGGTCCAGGGTGTACTTGATGTTCGTCCAGTCCACAGGATACACGACGATTTCCTCCCCATCCTGATGACTCTTTACATAGATAGCCGAATCGTCCATGTCAGTGATTCGGCCGATTTTGCCATTGTAGTATAGTTTGTCCCGGCTAATGTCATTTTTGATAAACATCACCTGAGCCCCCACTTTCAGTTCAAGGCTGGCATCGGTCGGGTAGGTGTGGGCCGGAAAATCACCTTCTACAGTAGCCGTAAACAGGCGGGGTTTTCCTTTCAGCGCCAACAGCTTCTGATTATTAATTTGCTGCGCTGCCGAGTTATGCGTCGATAGGGTAATGTAGCCCTCGTCATCTTTGGGAGAGAAATCGGGAATGTACCGCTGATTCAGATTATCCAGTTGAGCTCTGGTTACCGTTTTTTCACGAATGCTATTGAGGAGGTTGATAAAGCGTTCGTCGGACTGCCGATAAATGTGCGTTAGTTCGATGGGGACGTAGGAGGTTTGCCGCAAGGCTTTGCTACCAAAAAAATAGCCCGTATCATAATAAGGCCGAAGTAGTGCCCAGTCCTCGTCTTTGATAACGGGCGGCAACTGTTGCATGTCCCCGATCAGCAGCAGTTGTACGCCCCCGAAGGGAGCTGAGTTCGTGCGATACCGCCGGAGCACTTCATCGATGCCGTCCAGCACATCGCTCCTGACCATACTGATCTCGTCGATCACCAGCAAGTCCAGGGTACGCAACAAATTGATTTTCTCCTTATTGAATTTCTTGCCTTCACGCTGCGTAGCCCCCGGTACCAGCGGCCCAAATGGGAGTTGGAATAACGAATGAATCGTGACGCCCCCGGCGTTGATGGCGGCCACACCCGTGGGGGCCACAACCGCAAGACGCTTAGCACTCAGTTGTTTGATCTGCTGCAGAAAGGTTGTTTTTCCGGTTCCGGCTTTGCCGGTCAGGAATATATTTTGGTTGGTATGCAGAACAAAATTGTTGGCAAGGTCAAGTTTTTCGTTTACGGGAATGGTCATAAAGCGCACAGGAGATAATAGACAAAGATACTCGATTTATAGACGAGTTCTGCGTTCAAACGTCATCCCGGCCGTGTCGTTTACTCTTTCGTTACGGCGATGATGATGGCCCCGGCTACCATCAAAAGAGCGCCCATAATCACCTGCCAGCTCACCTTTTCCTTCAGAAAAACGGCGGCCAGAATTACTGAGAAGAGCAGCGAGGCATTCGTAATGGGTGATACCTGAGAGGCATTTCCCAGCTTCAGCGCCCGGAACGAAAATAACGACGACAGGCAGGTGACGACTCCGGCAATGATCAGGTAAATCCAGACACGACGTTCAATACGTGAGACATCGGGCAGGTTTCCCTGTACAATCACCACGCTCCAGGATACGATCAATATCAGGACGGACTGAATGGCAAAGGCCAGACTCGAATCAACATGCTTGATCCCGGCTTTGGAAAGTGTAACGACAACGGCCGCTGATATAGCCGCCAGTAAGGCAAAAAGAATCCACATGGGTTTGGGGTTTATGGTTCATGGTTTACGGCGGTCCGTCACTACGGTTGGCTGATGCTTCAGCTGCTTTCGCCGGTCCGCCGTAAACCACGAACCACAAACCGTAAACCATGAACTGACAGTATGTAAAGCGTCAAGTGAAACAAAATGATTTAATAATTTGAGAGAAAGGTTTTTTGATTCGATCTGCCCTATTTTTGGTGACCCATCCCAACGGCCTTTTTAGGGTCAATCAGTACGCCTATGGATTCCAGAAGAGACTTTATCAAAAAAGCTGCGTTGTTGTCAACAAGCCTCTCGGGTATTTTACCCGAGTCGATTCAAAAAGCATTTTCTATCGATCCTCAGCCTGGTACGAGTTATCTGGATGCCGAGCACGTTGTCATTCTGATGCAGGAGAATCGCTCCTTCGATCATACGTATGGGACATTGCAGGGCGTGCGTGGGTTCAATGACCCCAGAGCGATCGACTTGCCGAACAAACACAAAGTCTGGCTTCAGACCAACGCAGTTGGCGAAACTTACGCTCCTTTTCGCCTGAACATGCACGACACGAAAGCGACCTGGATGAGTTCGCTGCCGCATTCCTGGGAGAACCAGGTCGACGCTCTGAACGGGGGTAAACACGATAAATGGCTGGATGCCAAAAAGTCGGGCAATAAGGAGTACGCACAAATGCCCCTTACGCTGGGCTATTACAACCGCGAAGATTTGCCCTTTTATTACGCTCTGGCGGATGCGTTTACGGTTTGCGACCAGAATTTCTGCTCATCGCTGACGGGCACGACACCCAATCGGCTGTTTTTCTGGACGGGCACGCTCCGCGATCCGCGCGATCCGAAGGCCATCGCCAATGTGCGCAACGAAAACGTGGATTACGGTTCGGAAGTTAGCTGGACAACATTTCCGGAGCGTCTGGAAGAAAACGGTATTTCCTGGAAAATCTATCAGAACGAAATTAGTTTGCCAACGGGGCTGGCGGGGGAGGCCGATGGTTGGTTAAGCAACTTCACCGACAATCCCATCGAATGGTTTTCCCAGTACCAGGTTCGGTATCATCCAGCCTATTACCGGCATATTCAGCAGGAGGAGAAAGCGATTCCTGAACGAATACAGACTCTGGAAACCAAATTGAAAAGCCTCAGCGAGAGCGATAAGGAGTACGCAACCGTTAAGCGTGAACTGGCTCACCAACAGCAGTGGCAGAAAATGGTCCAGTCTGATCTGGTGACTTATACGCCGGGAAAATTCAGTCAACTGCCTGAACGGGAAAAGAATCTTCATCAAAAAGCATTCACGACTAATGCCCGTGATGCCCATTACCATGAATTAACAACGCTGACCTACGACGATGGGGAGACCAAGCGGCAGCTAACGGTTCCGAAAGGCGATGTGCTTCACCAGTTTCGGGAAGATGTGGCGAACAAAACCCTACCGACTGTATCCTGGGTTGTCGCGCCTGAAAACTTCTCCGATCACCCTTCGGCACCCTGGTATGGCGCCTGGTATATTTCGGAGATGCTCGACATATTGACCCAGAATCCCGAGGTTTGGAAAAAGACAATTTTCATTCTGGCCTATGACGAAAACGACGGCTACTTTGACCATGTACCTCCTTTCTTACCCGCACATCCAGACCATCCCGAAACGGGCCTGACGAGTAAACACATCGATACCCGTTCTGAATTTGTGACACAGGAGCAGGAAAGCAAGCGGAAAAAACCAGGCCGGACTGGCCCGGTTGGTTTAGGGTTTCGCGTGCCTCTGGTGGTTGTCTCGCCCTGGAGCCGAGGTGGTTATGTGAACTCAGAAGTGTTCGACCATACCTCAACGCTCCAGTTTTTGGAAAACGTCCTGAGCCACAAAATAGGCAAAGAGATTCGCGAGCCGAACATCAGTACCTGGCGACGTACGGTCTGTGGCGACCTCTCGTCGGTGTTCAGGCCCTATAACGGCGAGGCAATCAAATTGCCGAAATCATTGGCAAAAGATGCCTTCATCAAGGGAATTCACAAAGCCCAGTTTAAAGACGTTCCAACCAACTATAAACGCCTTTCTGAACAGGACATTCAGCAGTGTGCCACCCATCCAACTGCTTCACCGTATTTGCCGCGTCAGGAAGAAGGCATTCGGCCATCGTGCGCGTTGCCGTATGAACTGTACGTAGATGGCCAGGTGGTCGATAAGCAGTTTGTTTTGACCTTGTCGGCGAAAACAGACGTGTTTGGCAAGCAGGCACTCGGCGCGCCTTTTCAGGTTCATCAACGCCAAAATGGCGGGGTCGCATTGCGTTCGTATACCGTATCGGCTGGTGACAAGTTGCGGGATTCGTGGCCTATTGATCAGCCTGTTCAACTGCATATACAAGGGCCAAATGGCTTTTATCGGGCGTTTAGCAGCGATCCGGCCAATCCGTTGATTCAGGTAGTATGCGATTACGAGCGGGATGTTAGAAAGAAGCTAACGGGTAATGTAGTTGTCAAGTTGAAAAATACAGATCCGGTGCGGTCATACACAATACAACTGCTGGACAATGCCTACCAGACAAAAAAGCAGTCAGTAACGCTTGAAAAGGCCGGTATGGCTGGCGAACAGCAGACGGTACTCCTTAATCTGAAAAATAGCCACAACTGGTATGACTTCAGCGTGAAAGTTGCTGGCTTCGACACGTTCGAACAACGATACGCTGGTCGGGTAGAAACCGGTAAAGCAGGATACTCGGATCCGTACATGGGTCGAATTCGCAAGACGTAGGGTAAAAAAGCCATTGCACCACTGACCCTAAAGCAATAGGAACCTATCAACTGCCGATCTCATTTAAACGTCAATACAGTACACCATGAACCGTAAAGACTTTTTGACCACCATGATCGGAACGCCACTGATAGCAGGCTTTAATAAATTCACTGATTCATTGCCTAAACAGGGACCCGAAATGCCCGTTCTATTTGTGGGTCATGGATCGCCCATGAATGGAATTGAAACGAATGAATTCAGTCAATACTGGAAAAAACTGGCGGGTGAAATCCCCATTCCGAAAGCAGTGCTGGTTATTTCGGCCCACTGGCTAAGCCGGGGCACTTATATTACAGCGATGGAATCGCCGAAAACGATTCACGATTTCGGTGGATTTCCACAAGCGCTGTTCGATGTCCAGTACCCCGCAAAGGGAAGCCCTGAACTAGCCAAAGAAACGGCTGGCCTGGTTCATTCAACCGTCGTTGGGTTGGATCACGACTGGGGCCTCGATCATGGTACCTGGAGCGTTGTCCGCCAGATGTACCCGAAAGCCAACATTCCTGTGTTGCAGTTGAGCATTGATTATTCTAAGGGCGGGCAGTACCACTATGATCTGGCCAAAGAGCTGGCGTCGCTACGCCGGAAAGGCGTTTTGATTTTAGGCAGTGGAAATATGGTGCATAATCTTCGGATGATTGCTTTGCCACCGTCCCGCGATTTCAATGCTGCCTTCGGCCACGACTGGGCCCTTTACATGAACGATACGTTCAAGAGACTAATCCTGAATGGCGACCACACCTCCCTGATTGCTTATGACCGGCTGGGGCCGGAAGCGCGTCTGGCCATTCCAACGCCAGAGCATTATTTGCCTCTGTTATATACACTAGGGCTTCAGGGTAAGCATGATTCGATTTCGTTCTTTAACGATAAAGCCGTGGCCGGATCGCTGACAATGACTTCCGTAAAAATTACGAATGCCTGAGTTGGGCTGATGGCCCAAACCGCTGGAAGTGGGTCGGAAAACAGTAAACGCCCTGACGGGTTACGTCAGGGCGTTTACTGTTTTCCGCTGGCTGAACTGATTCTATAAGGCTAAATGCGGTTAAAATACCATTAAAAATTGGAGCCAAAAGTGACATTCACACAGGGTTAGACTAGCTCTTCGAGCAAAAAAGCCGATTGTATTATTTTAATGTGCAGAATTTATTGCATTAAAAAAAGGTGAAGAATGATAATAGGCTTGTAAGGCGCTGATCGTAAGCATTTTTTATTGTTTAAACGAAATTTGTTTAAACGAATATTGGTTATACCTTTGACACGCCCTAACAGACATGGAAACCCAACTGATCAATGAATACCACCGGCTTATCAAAAACATCCATCAGACGGATGGCTTTATATTCAACTATTTTGGACAAAAGCTAGCCCCGTTCGATTTGTCGGTTCAACAGTACATCACCTTACGCCGTCTTTCAGAGGTTTACCCTAACAGTTTGACCGCGGGTGAGTTGAAAGAAAAAATGACGGATGTGAACTCCGATATGACCCGGCTTACAGATCGGCTGGTCGCGAAAAATTTAATTGTTCGTGAAATCGATCCACAAAATCGTCGGCGGGTCAATTTGCGGCTGACCGAAGACTCCTACCAATTTGTAGAAGCAGTAGCCGTCGAGTTTAAGAATTTTGAGTCGATCGTGAGTCATCTGACCAACGAGGAAGTACGCACAATGAACACACTGCTAGAAAAAATTAGAAATCGGTAAAATGAAAAAGTACGTAATCGGGGCTGGCTTATGGTTGCTGAGCCTGGGCTGGACAACCGCCCAGCCAACACCATCTGTTATGCCGCTGGATCAGGCTGTTCAACGGGCCTTACAAAACAACAAGAGTATTAAACTGGCCGATTCGCGCACGCTGGCGGCTGAAGCCCGCGCCCAGGAAGCGAAAGATCGTAGTTTGCCACAGGCAAATGCATCACTGGCGTACTCGCGCTATAGCCTGACCGGGCCTTTCGCATTCGGGCAGGGGAGTGATGGCAAGGCGCTGGCGTCTATTCCGGCGGGGGCGTTCAATGCCACCATCGGGGGCGCGACCATCACCAAGGAAGTATTTGGCGGGTTCGCGGAGAAATCAGCGGAACTGTCGGCCAATCTGCTGGCAAAAGCCAGTCAGCTGGATGCCCAGCGCAACCGGTCTGAACTGGTCTACACTGTTACCGATGCTTATTACAATATCGTGAAGCTGATTCGGTCGACCAGCGTGATTGACCAGAATATCCGGCAATTCGACGAGCGGGAGCGAGAAGCGCAGAATTTGCAGAAAGAAGGGGTTGTTACGGCCAATGAAGTATTGAAAATTCAATTACAGCGAAACAACCTGCAACTCAGCCGCCTGCAAGTCGAGAAAGCCCGGCAAACGGCACTCTATAATTTCAATCTGCTCATTGGCTTACCCGACGATCAGGTTATAACTGTCGATACAACCCTGGCTAACCCGGTCGTTACGGCCGAACCCTTGAGCAATTTCTTAGGACAAGCCTTACAAAGCCGTCCGGAGGTGCAGGCGAATGCCCTACGGGTACAATCGGCGGAGGCTATGCTGCGCAATACCAAAAGCAGTATGTATCCGCATCTAGGTGTGTCGGCGGGGTATAACTACATCAACCCAACGGCCCGGCTTATCCCTGAAGGGAGTTCGTTCATCAGTGCCTGGAACGTAGGTGCCGGCTTGAGTTATAACATCGGTTCGCTTTATAACATGAAAGGCAAACTGAATACAGCTAAAACAGCCATTGACCAGGCTTCCCTGCAAGGCCAGCAACAAACCGATCAGATTCGGTCGGAGGTTGTAACGGCTTATAACAACTACCAACTTGCCCTGGAGCAGCAAAACGTAATCCGCACGGCGGTTGGGCAGGCGCAGGAAAATTACCGCCTGACCGAATCCCGCTTCCGTAATGGACTGGTTGGTTCTACGGACTTGCTGGAGGCTGATAGCTTTCTGCTTCAGGCACAACTTAATGTAATCAATGCGACTGTGGATGCTCAGCTAGCGTATCAACGCCTGTTGAAAGCCACTGGCCACAATCTTTAATTAATCTCACGTTCTGACGAACGAAATAATAATCATGAACAAAAAAACTTTATTCCGCGTGGGGGGCGTCGTTGTCCTGGCCATTGCTCTCTTTTTCGGGTACAGCGAGTTTCGCTACCTGCAACGTCACGAAACAACCGATGATGCGCAGATTGACGGCGATGTGAACCCGGTTATTCCAAAAGCGGGTGGGTATGTAAAAGCCATTCGTTTTAAAGACAACCAGTTTGTTAAAGAAGGAGACACCCTGATTGTGCTGGACGATGCCGATTATAAAATTCGGGTAGCTCAGGCCGAAGCGGCCCTGCAAAGTGCTATGGCAGCTGCCGGTGTTTCGCGCTCGCAGGTCAACGTAGCCTCGGCCACGATACAAAGTTCTCAGGCAAGCGTACTGACGGCCCGGAATCAGGTGGCTACGGCGCAGGCCAATGTAACGGCGGCTCAGGCTCGCGCCCGCAAAGCCAATCAGGATTTTGACCGTTATAGCCGGTTACTGGCCGAAAAAACAGTGCCCCAACAGCAGTTCGACGCCGTACAGGCCGAACGCGATGCGGCCCAGGCGCAAGTGCAGGCTGCTCAGGCCCAGCTGCAAACTGCTCAGGCGCAGGTAGCGGCTGCCGGTACGCAAACGGGGGTTACCAATTCGCAGCGTCGGGCAACGGAAGGACAGATTTCGGTAGCCCAGGCGGCTATCAAGCAACGTCAGTCAGATCTGGATTTGGCCAAACTTCAATTGTCCTATACGGTTGTAAAAGCGCCGATCTCGGGTGTTGTTTCGAAGCGGTCCGTGCAGGTCGGTCAATTAGTGCAGGCCGGACAGGCGTTGTGCTCCATCGTGGGCAATTCGAGCCTGTGGGTAACGGCCAACTTTAAAGAAACGCAGTTGAAACAAATGCAGCAGGGCCAAACGGTCGACGTTGACGTGGATGCGTTTGAAGGCGAAAAACTGGTCGGCCATGTTGGGTCGTTTGCCGGGGCAACGGGGGCTAAATTCACACTCCTGCCACCTGACAACGCAACGGGTAACTACGTAAAAGTAGTGCAGCGGATTCCGGTTCGGATCGAACTCGATAAAAACAGCCCACTATATGCTAAACTTCGCCCCGGTATGAGCGCGACAGTAGCGGTGGATTTGCAGAAGTAATACCGGTTTATGGTTTGTGGTCTACGGTGGGTCCGTCACACGGGGGGCTGCTGTAAACCACAAACCGTTAACCACAAACCGTCAACTAATGAAAAAGTTAGGTTTTGATAAATGGATCGTTGTCATAACGGTCACCACGGCCGCCCTGCTGCAAACCATCGACTCATCCATTGTCAACGTCACGTTGAACCAGATGATGGGGAACCTCGGCGCATCGCTGGGCGATATCAGCTGGGTAGTGACAGGGTATGCAGCCGCGAGTGCGGTCATGATTACGATGTCGGGCTGGCTAACGGCCAAACTGGGTCGCCGGAATTACTTTGCTGCGTCTATCATTCTGTTCACTATTGCATCGATATTCTGTGGGACATCCACCAATGTGTGGGAGCTTGTCTTCTTTAGGGTGGTTCAGGGAATTGGTGGCGGAGGGTTGCTAACGACCGCTCAGTCCATTCTGATCCAGACATTCCCGAAAGAGGATTTAGGGATCGCCAACGCCATTTTTGGATTGGGTGTAATCATTGGCCCATCCATTGGCCCAACGCTTGGTGGGTTCATCACCGACAACCTCTCGTGGAACTGGGTGTTTTATATCAACATTCCATTCGGTATTCTGGCTACTTTCCTGACGTACACCTACATTAAGGAACCGGCGGAAAAAATGCTGGCGGGAAAGATGGATTGGCTGGCGCTGGTCCTGCTCGTTATGGGTATCGGTGGTCTACAGATCATTCTGGAAAAAGGCGAAGAAAAAGACTGGTTCGATTCCCGCTTTATTGTCGGTATGTCGATTGCGGCTGGGGTCGGATTGATTGGCTTTATCTGGCGGCAACTGGCGGTTAAGCTTCCTATTCTGGACCTTCGTTTGTTGCGTCAGCGCCGGTTTGCGGTGGGTACATTGTTTAACTTCATTCTGGGTTTCGGTCTGTTTGCATCGGTGTTTATCATTCCGGTTTTCTGTCAGACCATTCTTGGCTTCACCGCCAGCCAGACAGGATTGTTACTCATGCCGGGCTCCATTGCCACGGGGATGATGATGCCGGTTGTGGGCGGGTTGATGAGCAAAAACTACATTTCGCCGGTTTGGTACGCGGGCATTGGCTTCCTGCTGTTCTTCGGCTTCTGTTTCGATCTATCGGCCATTAGTCTGGCCGCTGGTCCGGATTATTTCTTCTGGCCGCTGATCATTCGGGGGATCGGTATGGGCTTGATTTTTATCCCGCTAACGACCGTTACCCTAGCCGATTTAAAGAACATCGAAATTCCGCAAGGGTCGGCCCTGACGGGTATGATTCGTCAGTTGGGTGGTACGTTCGGTACGGCCATCATGACGACGTATATCTCAACACGCACCATGTTTCATGCATCGCGATTGGGTGACAACGTCTCGACCTATAACCCATTATCGGTCGATCGTATCCGGCAGTACACGAGTCTTTTCCTGTCCAAGGGCGACGCCTTAATGGCGGCTACCAGTAAAGCCTATGGCATCATGCAGGGTGCCGTGATGAAACAGGCTTTAGTCATGACCTATGCTGATGCATTTCTGGTGATTGGCGGTTTCTTCCTGATTTGCGTACCGTTGCTCTTACTATTTATTGGTAAGAAAATTGAAGCGCCTGCCCATACCGAAATGGTAATGGAGTAGGAGTTTCACCAATTTGACAAGTTTATCATAGATTTGGTGTCGGGAGCAATTCCGGCACCTTTTTTCATTACTATCTTTCTACCATGCCTATCCCTGATTACCAAAGTGCAATGCTGCCTCTCTTAAAATTGGTCGCTGATGGCCAGGAACATAAGTTCAATGATTTGGTCGACGTACTAAGTGAACAGTTTAGATTAACAGAAGAGGAAAAAAGTGAATTACTGCCAAGTGGGCAAAGTTTTTTATTTGGCAACCGAGTTGGTTGGGCGAGAACCTATTTAAAAAAAGCTGGTTTGTTGGACTCGCCAAAGCGAGCAATGATTGTAATCACAGAGCGCGGTAAGGATGTTCTTCGGCGTAAACCGGCAGCTATTAATGTTAAGTATCTTAAGCAATTTCCAGAGTTTGTTGAGTTTCAGATGCCCAAAAAGAATGAGGGTGTGGCGGAAGAGCCGACGTCTATAGATGACAATGTTCAGACAACAGACCCGGAGGAAACGCTTGAACTTGCCTATCAACGTATTCGTAAAACCTTATCACAGGATTTATTAAATAGGGTTGTTGCTCTCTCTCCCGCGTTCTTCGAACGTCTTGTCGTTGAATTACTTGTTAAGATGGGATATGGTGGTTCAATTAAGGATGCAGGAAAAGCTATTGGAAAAAGTGGTGATGAAGGTATCGATGGTACTATTAAGGAAGATAAGTTAGGACTTGACATTATCTATATTCAAGCTAAAAAATGGGCACCCGGCAATGTTGTGGGCCGCCCGGAGTTGCACAAATTTGTAGGTGCCCTAGCGGGCCAAGGGGCTAAAAAAGGTGTTTTTATTACTACGTCAAGTTTTACTAAGGAAGCTTCCGAATACATTCCTCGAAATGAGACGAAAATTGTTTTGATTGATGGTGAGCAGTTAACTCAATTGATGATTGACTATAATCTTGGTGTTACTGTACAGCAGATTTATGAGGTTAAACGAA
Source organism: Spirosoma radiotolerans (assembly GCF_000974425.1). Lineage (NCBI taxonomy): Bacteria > Pseudomonadati > Bacteroidota > Cytophagia > Cytophagales > Cytophagaceae > Spirosoma > Spirosoma radiotolerans. Next base: position 3,991,558 of record NZ_CP010429.1, on the reverse strand, counting down.
TGGATAACGACTATTTTGGTGAATAATAGTATTAAGAAAGATAACATATTCCTGTTTACTCTTAACAACAAGATCGCCTATTGAGGTTTAGGCGAATGTCAGAGTCTAATTCTAGCAATCCAAATGGTGATGGATTAGAAAAGTAAGGCACATAGTTTGTTTTATAAGCAAAAAGGCCGGGAAATAGCATCCCGGCCTTTTTTAATGTCTAGTAATCAGGAGAAATATATGTCTACCCAACGATAAGCACTTGGCGCAACATTTTTATCGGCTTTCTGCGCTGTTTAGACAACGCTCGCACTACGCTTAAAACGTATTCGCAACCCTACTTGCGCCTGGATTCGTCGGCCCACCTCAACCGTCTTACTTTTGCAACCCTACTATTTGTATCTTCCAGCTTCTGTTTCAGAGCAGCTAACTTCTCTGGATCGAATCCTTTTTTGTTCTTTTCCACGAAGGTTTCGGCATCAGCTATGTTTTGTTGCACCTTATCCCATTCAACCTGAGCCCAGATGGCTCCCACATCAACTTTATACGCTTTGTAGGCTCCCATACCCCCTTTCACGATGGAAATGGCCGCTCCTCCGCCACCTGCCACCGCGCCAACTGCCGATGCGGCTCCTGCGTGTGAAACTTCCACGAGTGTTCTCGTGATGCCCTCTTTGGCACCTACTGCTCCAGATCCTTTCAACAACTCTCCTCCACCTACGGCCGCTCGGCCACTTTGAACTCCGCCTTCCCGCTGCGCGTTTGCTAATCCTACCTCCGTAACTGACCGGGCAGCGCCCACCGCTACACCTGTTGCTGCCGAAGATACCCCAATCGCAATCGCACCAGCGGCCATTGGAATAGCGGCAAGGCCGCCAGAGGCCACAATGCCGGCCACAATCAGGCCACCACCTAAAATACCCAATCCTATTTGTAATCCACTTAATGTGGCCATTCCGTTTCGCCACTTCTTCACATCCTGCTCATTTTGCTCGAACAGTTCCATAAGGGCGTCTATGCTGTCGCACCAGGCACCTACCTTGTTGAAATTGTCCGTCTGGAGTTGATGCGGCCTGCCCCTAACGGCCTGCTGACTACGTTCTCTCCCTGTTAGTTGAGCCGTGAAGTCCCAGGTGTCATCGATTACCCTAAGCTCATGGTTCGGGGTGAACAGGCTTGCTATTCTCGGCAACTGTACAACACCGGGCTCGCTTGTATTCAACGGACCGCTACTAATCCGAGTTGTGCTATCCTCCCAGCCGCCACTGATACCGCGCACATACCAACCTGCTGCCCGGGTGTTTCTGCCATTTTTTTCTCCCTGCCAATATCTTGCCTCACGTCCGTCGGAAAGCGTTTTCTTCGCAGCCCAATACCCGTTTGACATAGCCGCGGCCGTTTGCACCTGGGCCGCACTCGGCGCTGGCCGAGAAGCACTGGCAGGTGTAGCTGCAGGAGTGGGGGTATTCCGAAGTTGCATTGCACGTTCAGCAGGGGTCATAGGCGTAAAGAATTTACAGTTAAAGAATGGGTAAGGTCAACAAATTACCAATGATCATTAATGAATACTAACCTTAAAGGTACTTTAGTTTTCACTTAGTAGGTAACTATTTCAAACATACGGTAGTATTACTGTTGTGTACTCAGGGCTGTAGGCCATATTCGGTAACGGTTGGCTACTTCACCAACCGCATAAGCCAGACCGTGAGCGGGCCGCTGTACAAAGCCGCTGGTCATAAATACGTGGTCGATACGTATACAGATTTGATAGTTCCCCGAAATAATCCCCAGGCTATTCATCGTGGACGAAATTATAGCTGAGCAGCAGCGACGGCACATACGTATACGCCCGTTTTCTGAAAGCTGCCGGATTGGGACGTTTCGACAATAAGCGTCAATAAGATCAGGAAAATGCCCACAGGCTTCTGCATGTTAAAAACCGGCGGCCTGCCCGTCTTTCCGGGATTCAGTAGCGCCGTGGTAAATCTTGTTTTTGGCATCGTACATGATGGCCTGATAGCCACCGTAGCCGCCAAGTCCATAGCCAACTTTATGCCCTTTGCGCATCAAATCGCGGATGGTTTCGTAGGGGTAGCCCGACTCCAGGGTGATCTGTCCAGAGTCCATCATTTTCTCACCTGTTGGTTCCGACGAGCCCTGGTGATCAATGCGGGGGGCGTCGCCAGCTTCCTGCGGGTTCATGCCGAAATCAATCATGTTCATGACAATCTGCACATGGCCAAGGGGTTGGAAGCTGCCGCCCATGACGCCGAAGCTCATAAAGGGTTGTCCATCTTTGGTGATAAAGGCCGGAATAATAGTTTGAAAGGGTCGTTTATGGGGAGCAAACGTGTTGTTTTGACCGTCAATCAGGCTGTACAACTCACCCCGGTCCTGGAGCATGAAGCCCAGCCCGTCGGGGACCATCCCTGATCCAAAACCCCGATAATTACTTTGGATCAGCGAAACCATATTGCCTTCTTCATCGGCCACGGTCAGGTAAATCGTATCCCCTTGTTTCAGGGCTGGGTTACCGGCTTCTACCCGGCTGGCCGCCCGATTGAGGTCAATGAGTTTACGCCGTTCGGTCGCATAGGCTTTGCTAACAAGCTCCCGAACGGGAATCCTGGCAAAAGCCGGATCGGCATAGTATTTGGCGCGATCTTCAAACGCTAGTTTTTTGGCTTCTATAAACCGGTGAATGTGCTCGGGACTGCCCCAGGGCGTTTGCGAAAAATCGTATCCTTCCAGCAGGTTCAGCATCTGCAAGGTGGCAATGCCCTGGCTGTTGGGCGGTAGCTCCCAAACGTCGTAGCCACGGTAATTTGTCGAGACCGGTTCAACCCATTCGGAGGTGTGGTCGGCCAGGTCTTTTGCGCTTAAGTAGCCACCCATTTTCTTCATAAACGCATCAATCGTTTTGGCGATATCCCCTTTATAGAAGGCGTCCCGGCCACCTCTGGCAATTTTGTCCAGCGTGTTGGCCAGCGCCGGATTTTTGAAAAGCTCTCCCCGTTTAGGTGCGGCTCCGGTGGGTGCATAAGTTTCGTTTACATTCGGATATTTACCGAAGCGGGCAATCATGGACGGCCAGTAAAATGCGGCTTCGTCGTGAACAGGATAGCCTTCGCGGGCATACCGGATGGCGTGCGACAGAATGCTGGGCATAGGCGCTTTCCCAAAACGCTTGTGCAATTCAAACCACCCATCCACACAGCCCGGCACTGATACCGGCAGTGGACCATCGGATGGAATGTGCTTGAGTCCCCGTTTCTGCAATTCGGCCAGTGTGAGTGTATAGGGCGACCGGCCAGACGCATTTAGGCCGTATAACTTTTTCGTTTTGGCATCCCAGACAATAGCGAAGAGATCACCTCCAATGCCGTTGACATGGGGCTCAACCAGACCTTCCATTGCATTGGCGGCAATGGCGGCATCGATGGCGTTACCGCCCGATCGGAGTACGTCGATGGCTGCCTGGGTCGAGAGCGGATGGGAAGTGCAGGCCATTCCGTGGCGAGCCATGACAACGGCACGGGTCGCAAATGATTTTCCACTAAGCCGATCCTGGGCATTCGCCAGGGGAAATAACGCAATCCAGCAGGAGAGGGTAAGTATCGTTTTGTTCATGAAGAGGTTGGGCGGATTGGCCTGAAATAACTTGTGCCACGATGAGGACACCGTGGCACAAGATACAAAATGAGTTAAACATTTACGGGTCAGGCGTAACGGCACACCGTTAGGTTTATGGGAAACTACTCCGTCAGAATGACTTTGCGACTAAGCCGCTGTTGATTCTGGGTGAGCGTCAGTATGTAGCTGCCCCGGTTCAGTTGATCCACAGTCAGGTTGATCAGATTTTCGCCTGGCACAACCTGGTGGCTTGTCTGGTGGACGGGTAAGGCGGCTGAATTAACCAACTGGATAGTGGCTTCACCGGCTGTTTCGGCAAAATACTGTATCCACAAACTCTGTCTGGCTGGTACTGGATAGACATTCTTTAGAAGAGGACCCAACGCGACCTGTTCTTCAGAGATACCTAGTCGTCCACCAGCATAGGCTGTTGAGGCAGGGTATAACCGGATCTGGGGAACCGTTTGCTGAGCCTGGCCTGGATAAGACCACCACAGTTTTGCCAGAGCTCCACCCGAATTTTCAAAATATTCCAGGCGGATGTCATACCGTTGCCCGGCGGTCAGGTTTATTGAGGAGCCGTTGTTGATAACGGGCGGGTGGGCGTTCCAGTCATTAATCAACTGTACACCGTTGACCCAGAGCCGAACCCCATCATCGGCATTGGTGCTGAACGTGTAGGCACCACTGACGGGCGCTTCAACCTGACCCGTCCACCGAACCGAAAAGTTGTCGATATTAACCGTGCCCGCAGCTGGTGAACCCGTTCCCCAGTCGAAATCTACCGTAGCGTCGGTACGCGTCAGTACACTGGGCGCCGTTAGGGACTGGTTGTTGAAATAAGCGGCTCGTAAACCTGTGCCTGTACCGTTGCTAGTGTTATTGCTGACTAAGGGTTGAACAGGGGCAACGCGTCGAAAAGCGGCATCCGGGATTACTTGCTTGCCTAGGTTAGGACCGCTGTAGCTGACAATCAATGTTTGACCACCAGCACCTTGAAAGAAAAGAATACTTATGGCATGCAGACCGGCCTTCAGACCAATGGTACCTGACCGTTCCTGATCGGCATGAATGCCATCGTTGTTAACGATTTCGGTAGCTCCGATCAGAAGCTTACTACCATCATCAGACGTTGTGTAAAACGTATACGTCCCGTCCGTTGGAATGCTAATGTAGCCGGTGTACTTCATGCTGTAATTGCTGTCCCGGTTACGTACTGTAAGACTGGGATTTGTGCTCGTTCCCGTCTTAACCGGCGAGAGTGTGTTAAAGTCAGGCAGATTGGACCAGCTACCTTCGTAGTAGCTATAATCCAGACCGGCGGTTGTGTTGGCTGGGTTATCGGCAGCGCGTAAGGACACAACAGGTGCCACGCGCATAAAGGACGCATCGGGAATCACTTGCTTGCTCAAATTGGTGCCACTATAACTGACGGTCAGGGCCTGATCACCACCCCCTTCAAAATAAACTATGGTTAGGGCATGGAGACCCGCCTTCAGGCCAATGGTGCCCGAGCGCTCCTGAACAACGTGCCCACCATCGTTATTAACGACTTCAGTGGAGCCAATCAGGAGCTTGCTGCCGTCGTCAGAGTTGGTGTAGAATGTATAAACACCGTCAGCCGGAATCTTCACATAGCCGGTATAGCGCAGGGCGAAATTGTCATCGCGGCTCCGTACGGCCAGCGTCGGTGTATTGATTATGCCACTCTTCACAGGCGTTAAGGTGCTGAAGGTCGGCAGGGTACTCCAGTTGCCCTCATAATAGCTGTAATCCAGTCCGGTCACGGCATTGGCAGGATTGTCGGCCTCGCGTAATGGCTGCGACAACGTAACGTCTTTTAGCAATACCATCGACGAATATGCGGGTATGGTTACCTGACCGGTATAAACGCGGTTGCGCATGTCGCGATAAGTGCCTTCCAGAGAAACCTGATTTGAATTTGCCGAGCAATTCGCCAGACACTTGATATAATCGTCGGGGTTGCCTGACGAATACGTAATTGGGCTATTGGTCGTTGTTAGATCTTTGTTGTACTGGCTCTGCCACTGAGACAGCGAGAGGGCTGCTCCGGTCGTTCGGTTATACACCGCCAGCACCTTATACGTATCTTCAAATGGACGGCCATAAGCGTTGTTATCAAACTGGCCGTAGTTGCTTAAGTCGTTTTGATTCGATTCGTACTTTACGTTAAACTGGTTTGCCAGCCGACTCACAAAAATGTTATTCTGAATCTGGTTATTGCGCGGCTGACATCCGCCAGCGCTCGTGATGGATAATTGCCCATCATTGTTATTATAAGCCGTATTTCCGGTCAGTATAACGTTAGACGAACCGTGCAGGAAAATGCCGAGCCCCCGGCAGTTGTATACCGTATTATTGGCAACTTCCATGTTGTTCGTACAATCGTCGAGGTAAATGCCGTGAGCGCCTGCAGAGGTGCCATCGGGCGATCCTTCCGGGGCGCCAATGCCGTTGAAAACAATATTCGAAATCAGGTGTATGTCGTTCAGAGCCTGTTGATTGCCATTCCAGATATACAGGCCGCTACCGTCGCTTTTGGTTAGGCAAAAGTTGCTGATCTGGTTGCGTTGAACAGTAGTGCTGGTCGAGAAATTAAGCGCGTTATAGCCAATGTTGTCGATGACATTGTTCTCTATCAATGTGTTCGCTGTACTGGCCGACTGAAAGCCAACATACGTGCCATCGCCACTTTTCCCGCGACCCGGAATCAGGCCAATGCGCCGGAGGGTATTTCCCCGGAAGGTTACGTTTTGGTAGCTGCCAATGTCAACACCGTTGTTATTGGCATCTTCGATCAGGTTGTTTTCCAGCAACAGTTGCTGCCCACTGCCCTGAACCCGCAACGCATCCTCCCCCGATTGGGTAATGTCTATGTTGCTAATGGTGAGGTTAGAACTGTTCGTGACCGACAGACCCGTTGCTAGTGTTTGAGTAATTTTCAGATTCCGAATCGTTACGAACGAGGCCGACGAAACACTGATGCCTTCATTGAAGGCCGTGGCGGTTATTAACTGACCATTGGGATTTGTCTGGTCATCGTATAGTTGAATCGTTTTTTTCGTCGGGTTGTAATACCACTCGCCCCGCTGGTCGAGGGTAGCTGGGTGGTTCTGAATGAAGTACCCCCAGTTATCGGCAATGTCGTAGTTGCCGGACCCAGCCAACGTGAGGGTATTGCCCGATTGGGCGGTGATGGTTGCCCGATTCAGTATCCATTGCACTGGCCGGAAAACGGCTTCGGCCCCTGACCAGTTTGCTGGCAGCGCCTGTTGGCTGGTGAGTTGTGTTTTGCCGCTGTGCGATTGAACCGTCAAATAGCCTTTGTTAGCTGCGTTCAGGTTTGGGTAACGGCCTAGTGGAAGAGCGGCATTGTCTCGATAGAGCCCCGTCAACCGATCTCCGCAGCCAGGGCAACTGGCTTGCCAGGTGTTATTCCCCATGTTTGTCCAGTTACTGACCGGTATAGCGCCACACAGAACAGGCTTATTGCCGGACCCGTAAGCATCGACCACGATTGGTTTACCGGAAGTGCCCGACTGCCGGAGTTGAAGACTCCCCTGAAAGGTATCGTTCCGTCGGAATAGCACCTGGTCTCCAGGTTGCAGCGATAGGCTGTTAATCTTTGAAATGGTTTGAAAGGGCGTATCGCTTGAGCGTCCGGTGTTCGAATCGTTACCCGAATTGGCTACATAGTAGATGGTTTGCCCCAGAGAAGGTGATAAACTGCCGCCCAGCGCCAGACAGACGGGCGTGCAACGAAGCAGCATTGCCACTTGTTGGAATAAAGGTTTTTTCAAATTTAACACGGTAGGTAAAGTTTACGAATATTAATATTAGTTAATACAAAGTTATTCTATGGACGTAGAAAGCTAATAAATCAGTTGTTTACTTACAATTTTGAGGCAAAATAAATTTAAATATAGTAGTATTCTATGATAATATTTGCATTATTTAAATATTTTATTAACGAAAATCTAAAAAAGTAAACTATTGGCGAGACTCAGTTTTATAGTTGTGAGAGGAAAAGAGGAAAGGTCTTAGTCTATAGATGTAGAATTGTACTCAGGAGGAAGTAAGTAATAACTTGTCCGCTTAAACCAAGTTAGTAGGCTGATGTAGTCCAATAACCCTTAAAATAGCTAGGGAATGTAGATAAGTGGTTGTAGACTCCAGTGGGTTCGGGAGATAAACCAAAAGCGGAGCATTGCTTTAGTATGTAAAAACTACTCAGTTTATAGCAGCTTCGACTAGCCACATAATAGATTAAAAGAGAGTAATTAGTGGGCACCGAATATCCGGGATCGTACGTGCGAACACCCGTATACGCCGAAAGTCAAGACATAAAAAACCCTTCATTCTGACAGACATAATATGCCGTTAGAACGAAGGGTTTGAGACTGGTGAATTACGAAAAACCGTTCTGGACCTGGTCAACGAGTGACTATTGATCCTGACTGGCGCAGCGTACAGACGGCCTACTTATCACTGGTGGTATATTCATAAACACCGAGGCCCAGTACCTCGCTTGTTTGTTTCCTAAGTTCCTGTCCAAGCGCCGGATTGTTGGCCAGAACCTGGCCATAACTTGGAATCATCTCTTTGAGTTTTTGTTGCCAGGCGTCGGTGGCCAGTTGATCAGGGAAGCAACGCTTCAATAAATCGAGCATGATGGAAACGGCCGTTGAGGCACCTGGCGAGGCACCTAATAAAGCGGCAATGCTGCCATCGGCTGCGCTAACTACTTCTGTACCAAATTCGAGTACACCGCCCTCTTCATCGTCTTTCTTGATAACCTGCACCCGCTGACCGGCAATCTCCAGCTCCCAATCTTCCATTTTAGCATCCGGATAATACTCCCGCAGGGCATTTAGCCGATCTTCTGGAGATTGCATCACTTGTTGAATAAGGTACTTTGTCAGCGATACATTATGCAGGCCCGCCATGAGCATGGGTGCCATATTGCTTAACTGAATGGATTTAGGAAGATCCAAATACGAACCGCTTTTCAGGAATTTGGTCGAAAAGCCAGCGTAGGGTCCAAAGAGAAGTTCGCGCTTGCCATCAATCATGCGGGTGTCCAGGTGAGGAACCGACATAGGCGGAGCGCCTACCGAGGCTTTCCCATACACTTTTGCCTGATGTTGCTCAATCACTTCTGGGTTTACGCATTTCAGCCACTGACCACTTACCGGGAAACCGCCAAAGCCGCGGCTTTCGGGAATGTCCGATTTTTCGAGCAGTCGCAATGAGCCGCCACCCGCGCCGATGAAGATAAACTGGGTCTGCACGTCGCGAACATGGTTCGTTGTCACGTTTTCCACCCGAATTTTCCACCCACCAAGCGATTTAGAACGCCACAGGTCGCGCACATCATGGGCAAAGTGAATGTGAACGCCCGGCATGTCGTATAATCGACGGAACATAGCCCGCGTCAATGCGCCAAAGTTCACATCCGTACCAATGTCCATTCGGGTAGCCGCTACGGGTTGCGAGGGGTCGCGATCCTGCATGACCAGCGGCATCCACTCGGCCAGTTGGGCCGGATCTTCTGAATAGCGCATGCCATGGAAAAGGTAGTTTTGCTGGAGCGCATCGTACCGTTTGCGGAGATACGAAACGTTGTCTTTTCCCCACACAAAACTCATATGCGGAATTGACCGAATAAAATTAGGGGCGTCGTTCAGAAAACCACGCTGAATGAGAAAAGCCCAGAACTGCTTTGATAGCTCAAAGGACTCGGCAATCTTGATGGCCTTGGATGGGTCAATGGTGCCATCTTCCTGTTCGGGCGTATAGTTGAGTTCGCAGAAAGCCGAGTGGCCAGTTCCGGCATTGTTCCAGGCATCCGAACTTTCGGCAGCCGCACTGTCCAGGCGTTCGTAGATATCGATTGTGATGTCGGGTTGCAGTTCTTTCAGCAACACTCCTAAGGTGGCACTCATGATGCCAGCCCCAATCAGGACGACATCAGGCCCTTTTTGTATTGATTTACTCCGTTTCGCCATGATCTAAATAGGCAGCTAATTATGTATTCTTTTCAGGTATGTATTCCTGATATAGTTACAAAGTTGGTGGGCAGGATGTTCCAAAGCCATAGATTTACCTTTGTTTTATCCGTTTTTTTATCCTCTGGTTAGCCCTGCGTTTTTATTGCCAAAATCGCTGCAGTGCTCCACCAACGGCGCATCCGGCCGATGAGCACCGGGTAATCTGGTCTGATCACCTTTAGTTGGCGCGGTCAACCCGCCTATTTTTAATAATTTTAGCCCATGACATACCCGTTTCGTGCCTTTGTGTTACTTTGTTTGTGTATGCTTCTGCTTGGTCAGTCAGTTCAGGCACAACCGCTTTCTGTTGCTTCAGGGCTGCCTGAGCCAACGGGAATTAGGCAAGGGCGCTTTATTGGTGTACTGGTTGGAACAGCGGCTTTTTATACCATTACACTGCTCATGCTGCGAAAGCAGTGGTATAAGAAAAAAGTCCCTTTTCATTCCTTCAATGACAATCGGGAGTGGCTCCAGATGGATAAAGTTGGCCATGCAGCAACGGCTTATTGCATGAGCAGGGGCGGATATGAACTGATGCGCTGGAGTGGGGTGAATGAACAAGCCAGTATTCTGACCGGTGGCTTGCTAGCCCTGTTATTTCAAACGACGCTGGAGGTGTATGATGGCCATTCGGAAGGGTGGGGGTTTTCGAAAGGCGATATGCTGGCAAACGCTGCTGGAACGGCTTTGTTTATGGGACAGCAATATGGGGCAGGCCAACAAGTTGTGAGCCTGAAGTATGGATTCCGAAAAACGATTTTTCCACCTTTTCGCCCCAATGTACTCGGCAAAACGACGGGCGTACAAATGCTGAAAGATTATAATGGCCAACAGTACTGGCTCTCTGTTAATCTGGCGTCTGTATTGCCGGTTGGCCCTTCATTTCCGCGCTGGCTGAATCTGGATGTTGGCTATAGCGGCAGTGGTATGATCGGCGGACACGAAAATCCACCGCTGGTCGATAGCGAAGGCCGCCCCATTAAGTTTGAGCGGTATCGTCAGTTTTTTATTTCACCCGACGCTGATTTGTCCCGTATCAGCACGTTTTCTCCTTCGTTACAGCGGTTTATCGGAACGGCTCAATTCTTTAAAATTGCGGCTCCTTCTCTGGAATATAACCGGGTAAAAGGCGTTCGTTTTCATCCTTTTTTGTTGCCCAAAGAATAAGAAAAAACGCATCTGTAAATTCCGATTTTTACATATATTCTTGCGGTACAGGTGACCACTACGATTCTTCGATCAGTTGAATGAACTAGATGCCTAAAAGTAAGGAATTGTCCAGCCCGTGAAACGCCTGTGTGCTCAATGTAAAGGACTATGTGCCTGTTGATCAAGGTAAAATGCTGCTGGCTAAGGCATTAGTTAATTCATATATGAACGATTAATACTATTAAATAATCTACTTACAGTAAATTAATCGCTAAGTTTACTTTGTATATTTGTATGTACTTTTAAGGAAATTAGGTGTTCGGGATCGTAAAGAGGTGGTTACCGGAAATAGTATTTCGTTTTGGTCAGAAATACATAAAAATTGACAGATGAAGTTTGAGGAGTATTTGCTTCAAAAGAAAATAAATCCCAGCCTGTTTCAAAGCGCTGAGCCAGCCCGGTACGCTGAATGGCACAATGAATTTGTTCAGCTTCATCCGGAAAGCTTTACCGCTCAGAAGAAATTTCTTTTGAATGATACTCGAAGAAAGTACCTTGTTCGTTAAAAATGTATTGTGTGGCCTGAAGGTCGGGCCGAATTTCACGTTAAAACTCAACTCCAGTCAAATATGAGCCTTACGTTAGGAGAACTACGTGGCATTACGGATGCCGTATTAAATGCCTTAAAAGGACAAGGCATCAGTGATAGTGATTCATTACTTGAAGCCACTAGAACACCATCAGATCGTAAAGCGCTGGCTTCGGCGAGCGGTGTTGACGCAAAGATAATTTTGGAATTGGCGAATCGGGCCGATTTAGCCCGCGTGAAGGGAATTGGCCGTGTTTATAGCGACCTGATGGAAGAAGCAGGTGTTGACACCGTCAAAGAATTAGCGGAACGAGACCCTAAAAATTTGCACGCGAAATTGATTAAGATAAACAGTGTTCGGCAATTTACACAGCGCCCACCTTCGGTAGAGCAAATTGGGGACTTTGTGGAGCAGGCCAAAAACCTGACGTATATACTTGAGTATTAGCAAACACAGCCTCACTTAGTTGTTTAATAACAAAGAAGGCCCGCCGTTTATCCGGATGGGCCTTTGCATTTGTTAAAAAGAGAGAAGCGCTATCGATTTTTGGGTTCGCGCAGGTATTTTTCAAGCTGGTTTTCTAATTCGAGCTGGCTAAGGTTCGTGAATAACTCGCCATTTAGGGCTAACGACAAACGCCCACTTTCTTCAGAAACGGCAATGACAGCCGCATCCGTTGCCTCACTCATGCCCAATGCGGCCCTATGACGAAACCCAAGCGAGGGGGGCAATTCATCATCTTCCGAAACGGGCAAGATGCAACGAGCTGCTCGGATTCGTCCATCACTAATAATAACGGCTCCATCGTGTAATGGACTGTATTGACTAAAAATAGCTAGTAGGAGTGGTTTCGATATATCGGCATCGATGACTTCGCCCGATGCGGCAAATTTTTCTAAATCATCATTTTTCTGTAGCACCAGCAACCCGCCCGAAAACTCGGCGCCCAGTGTTTTGCAGGTTTCCAGGATAGGCTTCAACGAAGTGGTCGATTCTTCGGTACCATTAAAATCCCGAAGGAGCCATCGGCGTAACCATCGGTTGCTGGACAGATTGGTCGATTTACCGATGAGCAATAAAAAACGCCGGATCTCGTGCTGGAAAATAATGATTAAAGCCAATGCCCCAACGCTGATAAAATACTCCAGAATGGTGGTCATCAGGTTAAGGCCCAAAGCCTTAACAACCAGATAGGCCAGATAAACCAGTAGATAACCAACGAATACCCGACTGGCAACGCTTCCACGAACAAGGTTATAAATCTGGTAAATAAGGAGGGCTACCAGTCCAATGTCGAGTAAATCGAGCCAGCCAATATCTAAAAAACCCAGGCGAAATGCCAGCATGAACGAATGGATAAAGTTTAGGGGCTAAATATAGTCAGAAACCCGTCGAGGTAAGTTAAAGAAGGTATAAGTCTTGTTAGTGGTTCACCCCAATGGAGAACGGGCATCTACAAAACAGGCTTCAGCCACTTACTCGCTTCCAACTTTTATTGTTTATACAGGTGTTGTTTGCCCCTCAATGGCCAAATACGTTTCCGGAAAAATGGTACGGGCTTCGTCCAGAAACAAGTCAAACTGTTTGTACCGCGATGAAAAATGGCCAACCAGCAATCGTCCGGCTCCGGCTTTAGCGGCAATTGTAGCGGCCTGTTTAGCTGTGGAGTGATACACTTCGGCTGCCCGTTGAGCATTATCATCCAGAAAGGTAGCTTCGTGGTAAAGCAAATTGACTCCCTGCAATTGTGGCACCAACGCTTCTACATAGCGGGTATCCGAACAATAGGCATAAGAACGGGGGGGAGGTCCTGGTTCGGTGTAGTCGGCAACGGCGTACAAAACCTCACCATCGGCTCCCAAAATATCGTGGCCAGCTTTTAGTTGCTTCAGGTAGGCAACTGGTACGTCAGCCGGAAGTTTCTCGCGAAGTAAGTGAGGCTTGTGCGGTTTCTCCCGAAAAAGATAACCTGAGCAGTCGATGCGGTGCTGCAATGGAATGGACTCAACCGTCATTTGCGGATGGTCGAGTAGAAGAGCTGACTCATTAGGCTCAACGGCCTGAAAGTGAAGCCGGAATCCTAGATGTGAATTTGACACCCGGAAAATCGTTGTCAGAACTTCATCCAGGCCACGCGGTCCAAAGAGGTAAAGGTCTTCGGTTCGGCCACCCAGGTTCAGGCTTGATAACAGGGGAGGCAACCCAAAATAATGATCACCATGGAGATGGCTAATGAAGATGTAGCGTAGGCGGCTCGGCCGAATCCGCTGTTCGATCAGGCGTAGCTGCGTACCCTCCCCACAGTCAATGAGCATATAATCGCTACCAATCGTGAGCAACTGCGCAGTTTGGTGAAGTCGCAGAGTTGGCGTGGCTGACCCTGCCCCTAAAATAGTTAGGGAAAAAGGCAGACTGGCGGGCCGTGCGTGTTCCGTTTCCTGATTGGTTTGTGCGTTAGGCATCGGCGTTACCGACGCTCCCCCCGATGTCGTACTCATCATCCTCTTCGCTCCGAAAATCGTTTTCCAATTCGTTCATAAACACGGCATCAACAGCTTCTTCAACGGTTGGCAGTATGGTCAAATCGCTGATGTTGGCACTGTCCAGAACCGTGATCAGGTCTTCGTTTTTGGTAACCAGAATCAACAGGCCAACTTCATTGATGCATTGTCTGTTAATTCGGCGAATGGTTGTAATGCCTGCCTGATCAACCGTTTGGACAGCGGCAACGTCAACAATGATATTGCTGTAACCTTCCCGAAATAGACTTCGACTCAACATTTCGAACGGAGTCGATACCTCTTCCCCAAACTGACTTTCGGCTAACCGGATCAGGGCGAACTGTTCGTTTTTTTCGATTGTGTAATTCATGTATAATCAATTTTGACGGATAACCTGGCCAGACTAGGCTACGGCTGTCCAGGTCGATCAATCGCTTAGTTAATTGCCTCTATGATATTCGCTTCAATGCGTGCCAGCGGGTCAGAAGCGTCTGCGGGCTGGAACGATTGTCCCGTAACCGTTTCGAACAACTCAATATAGCGGGTTGTGATTTGATTTACCCATTCATCGGACATTGTTGGAATTTGCTGGTCGGTTTTACCCTGAAAACCGTTCGCAATTAGCCATTCTCTAACGAATTCCTTTGACAATTGTTTTTGGGCCTCGCCCGCCTGCTGCTTCTGTGCGTAGGTATCGGCGTAAAAATAACGCGACGAGTCGGGGGTATGTACTTCATCAATCAGATAAACCTTACCATCCAGATTACCGAACTCGTATTTGGTGTCGACCAGAATTAAACCCCGCTCAGCGGCCATGGCTGTACCGCGAGCAAAAAGAGCCAGCGCGTATGTTTCCAATTGACCATATTCGCCTTCCGAAACGATGCCCCGGCTTAGAATTTCGTCACGGCTGATATCTTCATCATGCCCTTCGTGTGCTTTGGTTGAAGGGGTGATGATAGGCGTAGGCAGTCGATCATTTTCACGTAGTCCGTCGGGTAAGGCAACGCCACAGAGCATTCGTTTGCCATCGCGGTATTCTCGCCAGGCGTGTCCGGCCAAATACCCACGTACGACCATCTCAACGGCATACGGTTCGCATTTAAGACCAATACTTACATTAGGATCTGGAACATCCAGGAGCCAGTTCGGAACAATATCGGCCGTTGCGCGCAGAAAATAAGACGCTGTTTGATTAAGCACCTGACCTTTGAACGGAATGGGGCGGGGCAACACCACGTCAAACGCCGAAATTCGGTCTGACGCAATCATGACCAGTTTGTCAGGAAAGGAGTAAACATCACGTACTTTACCGCGATAAAAGGCCGTTTGGCCGGGAAATTGAAAATTGGTCTCCTGAATAGCGTTCATCTAATTACATTAAGTTTGGACAGATAGCGCAAGGCCGGTCCACGTTGGCTCTTTACAATTTTTCAATCACGATTGCCGACGCCCCGCCACCGCCATTGCAAATACCAACGGCCCCATAGCGACCGCCGTTTTGGTGCAGCACGTTGGTGAGGGTTGTTACGATACGAGCGCCCGATGCACCCAGCGGATGTCCTATGGAAACGGCTCCACCCGATACATTCAGCTTTGTTTGCGGAATCTCCAGTACTTTACTAAACGTAAGGGGAACAACGGAGAATGCCTCGTTTATTTCAAAAAAGTCAATGTCATTAGCCGTCAATCCGGCCCGTTGCAGCGCCAGGGGGACGGCTTTGGTTGGTGCCGTCGTAAACCACTGAGGTTCCTGTTCGGCATCCGCATAGGCTAAAATCCGGGCCTGTGGGGTCAAGCCTAGTTCATCCGCCTTTCGCCGACTCATGACAACCAGCGCTGACGCTCCGTCGCTAATCGGTGAGGAGCTAGCGGGGGTAACGGTGCCATTAGGCGTGAAAGCGGCCTTTAGCGTTGGAATTTTGTCGTAGATGACGTTCTTATATTCTTCATCTTCGCTCACCGTCACGTTGCCCTTTCGTCCGGCTATTTCGATAGGCACGATTTCGGCGCTAAACCGACCGCTTTCCGTGCTGGCTTCTGACCGGCGGTAGGATTGCACAGTATACGCATCCTGCTCTTCCCGACTGATGCCGTAGGCCTCGGCCGTTTTGTCGGCAAAAACGCCCATCGCACACTGATCGTATACGTCCACCAGCCCATCGCGGGCCAATCCATCCACTAATTCAGCATTACCATATTTATAGCCAAAACGAGCTTTGGGAACATAATAAGGCGTATTGGACATGCTCTCCATGCCGCCTGCCACAATCACATCCGCTTGTCCTAACTGAATAGCCTGAGCGGCCAGCATGATCGCTTTCGTACCCGATGCACAAACTTTGTTGATGGTTGTACACGGAATCGTGGCAGGCAATCCTGCTTTCAAAGCGGCCTGTTTGGCGGGCGCCTGCCCAACATTGGCCGATACCACATTACCCATGTAAACCTCCTGAATCTGATCAGGCTGAACGCCTGCGCGGCTAAGCGCCCCCCGAATGGCCGCAGCCCCCAGATCAGTCGCCGATAAGGTTGACAGAACGCCCCCGAAACTCCCAATGGGTGTTCGAACAGCAGAAACAATTACGACTTCGTTCATAGTATAGTAGTAACACGAATACCTACCACCGGTTCCCGGTGTTGGCTGGTTTTGTTGATCGTCGGGCGGAGCGCGTTAATGCATACGGCAGATCGTCGCCCTGCATCGCATCGAGGAGCTGAAGGGCTTGTTCTTCATTCAGATTCAGGCGCTGAAACCGGCGCAATAGTTCATCCTGCCGCGCTGACCGCTCTACCTGCTGCCCACCTGCCGGACGCGGTTTATCAACCTGCTTCGGTTTTTTGTCAGCCGCTTTTGGTTTCGCGGTTGGGGCTGGCTTTTTGCCAGAGTAGTATTTCTTTACAAGTTCAAAGTTGTAGCGGGCTGATTCGTTGTCCGCGTTTTCGAGCAGGGCTTGCCGAAACAACGACAAGGCCGTTGCGCTGTCATGCTCCAAACAGGCAATAACGCCTAACTGGGTAGCCGCTGCCGTGCGTAAATCGGGCCGGTCTGACTGAAGTAACGTTTCGTACTGAGGCTTCGCTTTTGTGAATTGATTTAGCTTAAAAAAGGTGTGACCCAGATTCAATCGTACGGCCGGATCAATGGTGGTTGTCGTGCGGCTTAGCGTAGCGTATAACGATAGCGCATGGACATACTGGCCTGCCTCATAAGCGGCCTGGGCTTCCTGGCGCATTTGATTGTTTCGGGAAATCGGACTCACCGGCACTAATTCGCTCCAGAGCAGCCAGGCGGTCATGAACAGGTAAATCATCAGGTGTTAACAGATGGCTGGCAAAAATAAGGCGAAATAGGGATACCAACTCACAATCTAAACGTTCGGATGGTCACAATTAGATCAAGTGCCATGAATACCAGTGCGGCTATCAGAAAATAATAATACTTATTTGTTGATACGGCCACACGATGCTGGTCGATGACCCGCCCTTTTAGCGAACGTAAAACGCCTGCCAGTTCGTTTACGTAGAGTCCATTCGGATCGGCTTCAATGTATTGCCCCCGGCCATCGCGGGCAAGTTCCTGTAAAAATGATCGGTTAAGCCGGCTTCGAACAATCTGATGATTATCGTCGCGCACGAAATCCCGCCCCGCTTTAATCGATGCGCCCGTTTCGGTGCCCACCCCAACGGTAATCAGCGGCAGACCAAATGACCGCAGGCGGGCCAGTTCGCTGCGTTCGCAGGGGCCGAAATTCTCACCATCACTAAAGAGAACAATGGCGCGGACGCTTTGATAGGTCGACGAATCGGTGAGGAGTTTTTGTCGAGCTAGCTCAATGGCGTTACATAAGTCGGTGCCACCAGTAAGCGAAGCACTCGTGTGCACCTCGCGCATGAGTTGTTTAAGCGCATCATGATCGGCCGTTAGGGGCGACAGCACGAATGATTCCTGAGTGGCCATAATCAGCCCGAACCGGTCGGCAGGCAGGGTATCGCACAACTGCTGAATATCGTATTTGACCCGTTCAAGCCGCGTGGGAACGACATCCCCCGCATCCATGGAACGGGAAATATCGACGAGTAAAAACGTATCGTGGCCACTGGTTAGCAGATTATCTTCGGCTTCGCCAAAGGAAGGGCCCAACAGGACAATAATTAATAGCGTCAAATAAATGCCGCGCAGAAAAAACTTGGGTACTACACCCCAGGCTGCTGTATTTAGTTGACGAGCCAGCCGAAATGTGCGCCAGATGTATAGTGTATAGAGGCCAATAAAGAGGCCAATAAAAATAAATTCGGTGCTGGAAAATGAATAAAGCCAGTTCATTTGGGAGAGTATCGGCCTGATGATGAGCTAAATCGCTCAACCGGAATTATCGTCAGGAAGGGCGAAATTAGCGATTTAAAAAAGATTTTTTGGGTTGCCTCTTGCTGAGAACGAAATCTTGCCTTACCTTTGTGTCCCAATCAATCAGGAAGAAATTGATTGGCTTCGGAGAGATGCCTGAGTGGCCGAAAGGAACAGTTTGCTAAACTGTCGTACTGGTAACGGTACCGAGGGTTCGAATCCCTCTCTCTCCGCTGAGTGAATGAGTACCTCTTCGGGGTGTAGCGTAGCCCGGTATCGCGCCTGCTTTGGGAGCAGGAGGTCGTAGGTTCGAATCCTGCCACCCCGACATTTAAAATCAAGCACTTATCAGCAATGGTAAGTGCTTTTTTGTTGTTTCATCATTTCCGGTTGAAACAAGATCAATTGTAAAGTTGTGGCGGCTGTTGTACTTCTATAGGTTTATGTGATGAATCAAACCGAGTCGTCATGGAAAGTTTCTCCACACTTAATGAGGGGCTGTGGGCTTCCCTAAGTCAATGTGCACGAAGCTGACTAAGTTTTGTGCCCGGATAGTTAGGGCTATATCTGTCAACTCTACTCTGTCGCCTACGAAGACCGAGTTGAAACATAGTCGCTCGAGCAAAAAGGACGGTAGCTGTAACCTTCCTTTTTTGCTTGGACTTCCTCGTAGCCTTAGTTCCGGTAATTGTTCTCATAAAAGATTTGTACCAGGGCCAGAATCGCATTCTCCTCTCTGGATAGGGAGGAGAATGGCTGGTCTATGAACGAAAGCTTATCCTTTAAATGAGCCAACTCATTGGCGTTTATTGTTTTGTAGCCCATTGACCAATCCGAAAACGATCGCTGTTCAATGGGGTAGCTATACAACTTGATCACGTGTGAATGCTGAGGATCCCGGCTAATAACTTCATATAACCCTTTTACGCGCTCTTCTGATCCTTCCAGCACTTGAATGATGCTACCATTGAAGTAAAGCAAAATGCCCGTAATGTCTAAAGCACGATTATTCTGTTGACTTTGCTTGAGGATGCGAGCTAAGTCTTGGTCAGACAGTAAACCTTTTGAGGAACTCAGGTAGACAATACAGTATTCCATAACATTGTAATAATTGTATAATGAAGAATAAAAAGAAAGTCGATTGGCCTGTTTCTTGTCTATAACGCAAGCGACAAAATCGCACTAAATTAATAGTGTTACCGATATAAAAAAAAGGTAACACATTTTATTGTGATTTCCCTGCATCTAGCTTGAATAGCTTACTTTCTTCCTACTTGAAGTACCGATTCGACCGAATAAGCCAAACTTGAACTGTTCCAAGCTACGTATAGTACACTCTTTCGCGGGACAAGCCGTGTCGACTGACAAGTTTTTATGAGTAGCTTGTTGGTATAGAGGCTATCGGATGGTAATAAGAATACTCCTTGCGGTTATTAAAGAGCAAGAAAGACGGTCTTAATTATTTGAAACAATTAGTAGTTTATATGATATATCAGTTATATATTGCGCCAACTAAGTATATATACTTACTTACCTCTAAGTACATGTACGCGGATCAATCGTATCAAATAGACTCCTTCGATGACTCTACCTTCTACTTGGGCCTCACCTGGTTTATATGAATTTACGTATCCTACTTTCGTGGATACCCCGCAGCAGATCTGTGTGCACTTCCTGACGCCTGATGGCCAACAGGCATTTGTAAGCTATCCCCGTCACTCGAATCGTAAAGCCGCCCAGATGATTCCCGTAAGCTGGTTTGAGACGGTGGTTATGACCCCACTTGGCGAGCAACCTTGCTTGATGAATTTTCTGGAAACGCTGTTTACTGGCTGGTTTACAGATAGTTGTGTTGATTATGGATTAGGCACTGGCGGGCTGAACGAGCTGAATACCTATTCATTTAGCGATCGGCAAGCCGCTTAATGGGTTGATCCGTGTTTAAAGACAGCGTACCCTACTCATCAAAAAGTAGCTGCTACGCATGGGGAACATCACGGCCGCCAGTCAGGTGAGGGCGCTACTGGGCTTGCTACAGTTGGCTGGAGATTTTTTAAGGCAGAGTTGGATGACAAACGTTAAGCTGACTATGATATGGCTTTTGGGTACCACCTTTAGCACGCCAAAGCAGCGCCTGACAAGATCAGCTGAACTCATGTTCAGTCTGGTACTTACTTCCCTTTGCTGAATCGTCCTGCTTTTATTTCCTTTTGTAATCCTCTGAAAGTTAGTTTTTACTCTGTCTTTTAATAGCTCATGTTAATGGGTTCAGGATAATCCTTTGATCAGAGTTCAACAGGCGCTCCACCCGTCTATACTTGAATTTTACCTAGCAGGTATTGGTCCGTCTTTGTAAGGGGCGGAAAGTTTTATCAGCCCCTGACAAAGACGGGCTACCGAAGCCGGAAAGCCCATCGTCACGTCCCCTGTTGCACGTATTTCTGCCAGTTATGTTGTTCCCTAAAGCCCAGTATTTCACGGATTTTTCGATTGGAAAACAAGGCTTCATGTTCCCCCAATTCGCGCGTAATGGGCACACCGGGAAAGAACGTTGCCGCTAGTTCTTTACTGGGAATAATAGCCCCGTTTTGGTCGTTTCCCGCATTGAAAATCTGATAACCCAGGCCTTCTTTTTTCAAACATAAATCCACAATCTGTCCTAAATCACGCGCATCTATGTAACAGAAGGCATTCCGGCGACGTACTTCAGGATGAGCCAAATAAGAGGGAAACAAGTCAGCGTATTCGTGCGGTTCAATCACATTGCCGATACGAAGGGCATAAATATCAAATCCGGACCGTCGCTGGAAGCTACGGGCCGTTTGTTCATTGACCACCTTCGATAAGCCGTAGCTGTCCATAGGATCAACGTCATAATCCTCTTCCAGTGGCAAGGTATTAGGGTTGGTTTGGCCATCTGAAAAACAGATCCCATAAGTGGTCTCTGAAGATGCAATAATAATCTTTCGAATGCCTAATTTAACGGCTGCTTCAATCACATTGTAGGTACCCGTGGTGTTAATCCGAAACGTTTCATTATCCGGTTTAATCAAGATCCTGGGTACGGCAGCAAAATGGACGACTGCATCAAATTTGGGTACGCCAGTACCAGGCTCTAATTCATCTAACCCGGTATACGAACTCATGGCATTGAACATTTGTCCGGAATCGGTAATATCCGCGACCAGATTATCAACCCCTGGGTGATCCAAGGGCCTCAGGTCTACATTCATCACTTTATGTCCCTGCTCGAGCAGGTAAGCAATGACGTGCTTACCTGCTTTTCCCGCTCCCCCGGTAAAAAAAATTCGCTTTTTAGTCATATATTTTCCTCGTTAATACTGATTTTCCTGGTTATGAACTGATAGGAGTTGCGTTGGATTTTGCCTGTCCATTTTACAACTGTTATCCATTCTGGTTGTTAGTCAACTGATTGCGTGGGTGGTCCCTGTTACCGTTGCACCGTTGGTCGTGTAAATCGGGTGTTTAAAATTTGTATCGGTGCCTATTGTTGATTTTTATTGATGTTTTCTTTGCACATTTGAGAAATCAACATCAATGTAGTACATCTTATGACTAGTATCAAAAACTCCAGACGCGCCTTTAACATCTTATTTATGGGACTTGCTGGCCTGTTCATTACCGGTATTTCGCTTGGCCAAACGACAGGCAGTGCCATTACCCTGGGCGGCAAAACAATTCACACCGTCGGTAAACTACCCGCTGTAGGAACACCAGTCAAAGATTTCACATTGACCGGTGTTGACCTCAGTGATAAAACGTTAGCCGATTATAAGGGCAAATATGTAATCATGAATATTTTTCCAAGTGTGAACACAGGCGTTTGCTCCAAATCGGTACGGAAATTTAATGAGGATGCGGCTGGACTAAAAAACACAACTGTGCTATGTATTTCCAAAGATCTGCCTTTTGCGCAAAAAGCTTTTTGTGGTGCAGAGGGAATTAAAAATGTAGTGATGCTTTCTGATTTCAGAACTGATTTTGGAAATTCTTACGGTGTACAAATTGCCGATGGTCCCATGAAAGGGCTGTTAAGTCGTGCAGTGATCGTGGTGAATCCCGAAGGAAAAATTGTCTACGAACAACAAGTACCAGAAATAGGGCAGGAACCTGATTACTCTGCCGCTATTGCTGCTATCAAGTAGGCGCCAGACCTGACATAATACGGGCCATAAAAAGGTAACGCCAACGGTTTCTTTGGTGTCCCTGAGCCACCTAAGCCGAGAGGTCAGCGTAACATTCGGCAACGTTGCATTCATGTGTACTTTCCGTCAAACCTACTTATGAAACGGTTCGCCTACCCAGCCTTACTCCTGACCGTTGGCCTGCTCAGCCTGACCGAAAAACCCGCCACCACCGACTGGCCCGAATACAACGGCGGGCCCGATCGCAACCATTTTTCGCCCCTCACGCAGCTAAATTCCGGTAACGTTGCAGGCTTAAAAGTCGCTTGGGAATATGCGTCGGGCGGTGTTGATACACTTAAAAACGACACTCAGATTCAGTGCAACCCGCTCATCATTGACGGCGTACTCTACGGTGTTTCGGCCGGTTCGCAGGCCTTTGCACTCGATGCCGCCACGGGCAAGGAGCTTTGGAAAACGGCCTTCACCGACGATACTTTCGCCATGAATAGCCGGGGAGTTACCTACTGGACCGATGGGCGGGAGGCCCGGATTTTCTTCGCTTACGGCTCGCTGCTTTACGCCCTCGACGCCCGAACAGGAAAACCAGTAGCTAGTTTTGGGAAAGGTGGTAAAATTAATTTAAAAGAGGGTCTCGCCCGCCCCGGAGCCGACGAGTACGTGGTGAGCAACACACCTGGCGTAGTGTATAAGAACTTGCTCATCATGGGCCACCGGGTATCGGAGATTGCGCCGGCCCTGCCTGGCGACGTGCGCGCCTACGACCTTCATACGGGGCGGCTCGTCTGGACGTTCCACACCATTCCACACCCCGGCGAGTATGGAGCCGACACCTGGCCAAAAGACGGGTACCGCAACTTTGGTGGAGCCAACAACTGGATGGGCATGGCCATCGACCGGCAGCGGGGCATCGTTTATGTGCCCACAGGAACAGCCGCCTTCGATCTATACGGCAGCACCCGACCCGGCCAGAATCTGTTCGGCAACAGCCTTATAGCCCTTGATGCGGCCACAGGCAAGCGGCTTTGGCATTTTCAAACGATTCACCACGACATCTGGGACCGCGATATTCCGGCTCCTCCCAATTTGTTCACCGTCGTTCATGATGGGAAAAAGGTGGATGCCGTTTCGGTTTTATCTAAACAGGGATTTCTGTTTGTCTTCGACCGGGTCACGGGTAAACCGCTGTTTCCGATTGAGGAACGCCCCATGCCTGCCTCTACCGTTCCGGGGGAACAAGCCTGGCCTACCCAGCCGATTCCGCTGAAACCCGCGCCTTTTACCCGGCAATCGTTTTCGGAAAGCGATATCAACGACTTTGTAACTGATCGAGATACGATTGTGGCCCAGCTCCGGCGCTGGCAAAAGGGGAAGGAATTCTATCCCCTTCCACTGAGCCCCAACCGGACGGTGTTTTTTCCCGGCACCGACGGGGGCGCGCAATGGGGTGGGGCCGCGGTAGACGAAGCTGGTGTTATGTACGTGCCGTCCAAGCAGATACCGGTCACCATGGCGTTGATTCCGTCCAAAACCAGTTCGTTATCCGCCGGAGCCGTTAACCGCAATGGTAGCCAACTTTACCAAACTCACTGTGCCACCTGCCACGGCCAAAACCGCGAAGGTAGTCATGACGGTAGCTATCCGGCTCTGACCAGTATTTCCCAAAAACGCAACGAGACGTCTGTGGCCCAGGTTCTGGCCAAAGGCCAGGGCATGATGCCGGCATTTACTCACCTGAAGGAAGCTGAGCGCAAGGCCATCGTGGATTTTTTATTTGGTAAAACAACCTCCGTCGCCAGTGCTGGCAACGCGGGCCTGAATACTTCGCCCTACCACCATACCGGTTTTACCCGCTGGTACGACCGGGCGGGATACCCCGTGAGTCGCCCACCCTGGGGCACGCTGACGGCGATCGACATGAATACGGGCGAACACCGCTGGCAAGTCCCGCTGGGCGAGTACCCCGAACTGGTGGCGAAGGGCATTCCCCCGACGGGCACCGACAACTACGGTGCTCCGGCCGTCACGGCAGGCGGGTTGCTCTTCATCGCTTCCTCCCGCGACGAACTCATTCGGGCTTTCGACCGAAAAACGGGCCGTGAACTCTGGCGCGCCAAACTGCCCGCTGCCGGCTATGCTTCGCCGAGCACCTACGCCGTCAATGGCAAGCAATACGTGGTAATTGCTTGCGGGGGTGGCAAGCTCAAAACGAAGTCGGGGGATCGGTACGTGGCGTTTGCCTTGCCGTAAATAACTCCTTCATTGTTCGGTGGTGGTCTAGCGCTTGTAGAGAAACCGGAGTTGGTCAGGTAGGCAGGGAGGCCTGTGCCGTACTACTCTCAAATCATCCTATCAAGTACCCAACCGATCTGACCACAACGCGGTCGGTCACGGGTATTGGTATGGCTATTTTCGAAAAAGTAGCCGCCCACCACGGAGGGACCATCAGAGCGGCAAGCCAGCCCGGCCGAGGAGCCACGTTCCAGGTTTACCTGCCCATACAAAGAAATAGCTGTTATATACCTGATGTGTTCAGATTATGTGAACCGGCTCAGGTTATTGGCAGCCAGAATCTGGTCAAGCTCATCTAGCGTGGTTGCTTTTCCTAACGAATAATGACCCATCGCAATACACCAGGTCGTGGAGGCTGGCGAATCTTTAAAAACCCAGATAAACTTTATTTTTTCGAATGATTCTCGGAATGGGGCGTAGACAGCCTCAATTTCGCCGGAAGAACCGTGCATAATCGTGCTCCTGAAACCACGAGCAGTTAGCAAATCCTGTTTGTCCATCTTCCTGATTTATTCAGGTAAATGTTTACAAAGTACAGAAATTCCGCTGGTTGATGAATAGCTACTGTATGGAAGGTCAGGTAAACTAGAGGGAAATGTTGCCGCGATTGGGAACTAATAATTTAACTATTTTCTCTAACTCTTCAGAAGAGGTCGGCTTGATCAGGTAATCAGTGGCGCCCTGATCCAGATAACGTTGCCGGTCTTCTTCATTTGACTGGCCGACGAGCATAAAAACGGGCGTATTCGCGCAGCAAATATGGCTCAGGAAAGTTTTTAGCCAGGCGGCTTCTTCTCCTTTTGGGACAACACCATCGAGCACAATGGCCGACGGTTTGGTTGGCGAGGCTGTCGCTTCGCTCAGAAAGCGTTCGGCAGAGGAATACCACTTTAATTCGCCTTCGGTAGCCCAGGTTCGAAAGCCATGTTGCCAGAACACAAAGTCGTCCTCATCCTCATCTAGGAGGGCTACCCAATAAGCTGTCGTATTCATTGTGTTGAACAGGTTTTAGTATATACATAGACACGAGATAGTTAGTAATTGTTTACTTGAGTAAATCTATAAATTCTATATGTACAAAGGGGAATTGAGTTCATTGTTGTATCTTGGTTGCAACAAACACCGTAACGATTATCCAGGTCAATGAAAGATTTACCGACTCATAGTGTATTTATTGCGGACGATGATGAGGATGACCGGCTGCTGCTGCGATACGCCTTTGCTCAGTATAGCCCTGAATGCCATTTGCTATTTGCCGAAGACGGGTTAGCCTTACTCGATGCGCTGTCAGAGGCTGATACAGAACCCTGCCTGATTATACTTGATTTGAATATGCCGCGTATCAACGGTCTGGAGGCATTGCAATTGCTGCGCCACAGCCCACTGTATGCGAACAAACCCATTGTGATTCTCACCACCTCCAACGACGCCATTGATCGTCAGCAAGCGTTTGCCTTAGGGGCAAATGAGTTTTTGACCAAGCCACTCACTATGGACCTGCTGGGCCAGATGGTTCTGGATCTTCGCGAAACATGGCGGCTGGATCAATGCATATAACCGTACTGGCGACTGATCAACTTCCCGAAGTGCTCATCGTGCGCTACTGAACATGAAGAGAAGTTGAGGATAGATTCGTACCTGAATCGAAAAAATTAATTAATCAGCCTTTTCTATGCAGTTTGGCAATCATCAGCAAAAAGCGGTAAGCTGCCCAATACTGGCTGAACCAATCGAGTAGTGGCCTCATGTAAATGCTGGATATAGGAGAGATACGAAACAGAGTAGCGTATTCGAACTGGTAGTTAAAGCAAAGCCCGTCAGTGTATGAACGGGCTTTGCTGTTTATGCTATTTCACCCTCAGGTGGATACAGAATGAACTTATCTAGCAACCAACGGTTGCCTGTGGATTGCCTTGTTTGGCCTTGTCAATAATGGAATAGACAAAACCAGCAATGTCGGGAGCTCTTTTAAGCGCGTTAACAACCTCCTGATACGTTTCTGTTACGTTAAACGGCTGTGCAATGCCTACCACATAAATGTAGCAACCCGCAGCCATGTCCATCACACTCGCAATATGACCCGCATCGAATAAGGTATTCCGCTCACTAACTGTCACTTCAATAAATCTAGCCATAGTTAAGGTGTTTTGCCCAACCTACAAGGTAACGATTTCTGATTATAAAACGCATGTATACCTGTATTCGTGGTACATGGAGATAACCAGTATCTGGCAATTTCCCTGATGAATGTGCCTTGATATTAAGCGTGGGTGCCAACGATAGTCGGAAATTCTGAGACGACGCTGGCCTGTGGAGCAATCACCGAAACCGAGACGACAAGAGTCGCGAGGGCTTCTTTTGTGCGTTCATCGATCATCATCACCCAGTCTGTCTTAACAATTTGGTGAGTTTTGTGCCCAATCGGATCATGCACAGCTTCATTGGCTGTTTCTTTTCTGGACAGGGCAATATTTATTTCATCGCCTTCCTTGAACGTAGGAACGAAGCTAAAATAGGCATCAGCGATCACATGACCCGCCTTATTTTCAGATGCGGGTTCATAAAAAATAACCTTCAGGTTTTCGGAGTTACTACTCATTGGTTTATCAGCGGGATTAAGGATACCGATAAGTAGATAACTTTCCTGCCAGGTAAATGTTATTCACTCACCTTAATCCGGTTCGCTTGGCCGAGCGATTATTCAAGTCATTTGGCCGCGACACTAGCTGACAAGTTATCGACAAATTTAAAAATGGCGCTGGTTGCTTAGTTTTTTTGCATTATAGTATTGATGAACGTAATTTTGACGCTTCTAAACGCTCTGCTAAGGAAAACTTAGTCCGCAATTGTAGGAAAAGGGCTGGTTTGTGTAAGGCAACCAGTTATGTTAGTTGGTCCCGTAGCTCAGCTGGATAGAGCATCTTCCTTCTAAGAAGGCGGTCATTGGTTCGAATCCAATCGGGATCACGTTTATAATAGGCCAGTTAACTAAATAGTTAGCTGGCTTATTTGTTGTTGGTTTAAACAGTAGCTGTTTACTTTTCATAGATAACGTTGGGTTTGTTTTCAAAGAAAAATTGCTAGCGGCTTTGTTCACAGTGAGTCTTTAACGTATTAAAGCTGTGTTAACGAATCTGGTGAAGAGTTTACGCAGAAAATAAGTTAGGGGGCGATGATCGCTGCAAACGTACAGCTAGTCATGATTGCTCTTGCGAGGATCTGCTTCGACCCCGACGACTCGCGCAATGTGTTCGAGTACGCAATACCCGCAACATCACTCACAAATTTAGCTTCACTCAATTAACCGACAACTCTACGGGTCACAAGGCTGGCTAGCTGAACTTCCAGCGCTGCTGAATAAAGCGAGCGGGAGTATGTCCAGGGTTACAACGTCCATTTGATCACTGCCGCTGATGGGCGAATCGTAGAGTTTGGCTGGTCCGCCGGAAGCGGTTCACACCAGGCAGTAACCACGATCATGTAGTGTACCAACTGCTTGCGCCAGCAGGCGCGACGGCACGTGGAAACGGACATTAGTTCGTTAGTGGTTCTTTGGCCTGGAGAAGGTAACTAACCTTCGTGGGCTTTCGGGTACCCACCAATACGGGTTTTTCAGTGAAGCACAAGCTGCCCTAACTGCCCACGGGCAGGATAAGGGATAGAATTACGTCCGACAATGCTTCTATAATCAATTGACAAACCTAGGGTCGAATTTATTTTTAGATTGCCTTAAGCCTTTTGTGGGTTTGTGGTGTATAGTTGAAGGAGTTCATCCCCAAAATCTTCCGGTCGGTGCCAAGGTGCCAATGCTAGAAACGGGGATAAAAAAGGGATTGGCCATGGATCACAGCAGCCAGGCCATGTACGCGCTGAGGTCCTGTGGTAGCATAGCGATTTGTTTTGCAGCAGTTTGCCCGATGCAGGCGCGTATTTCTGAGCAAGATTCCCTTAGAA
This sequence comes from Spirosoma radiotolerans, assembly GCF_000974425.1. Taxonomy (NCBI): domain Bacteria; kingdom Pseudomonadati; phylum Bacteroidota; class Cytophagia; order Cytophagales; family Cytophagaceae; genus Spirosoma; species Spirosoma radiotolerans. The sequence goes on along the minus strand of NZ_CP010429.1, from coordinate 3,962,866 downwards.
GTGGAGTAGACCTTTTTTTTCTTTGGTGGATGGCTCGTTTTTATCTGAATATGCGCTCATTGGCGGTTAAGGTGGTGATTTGTTTGAGCATGGGCTTCAGTCTGTTTACCTGTGTGGATCCGGTTGACTTACCAGTCAATAGTTCACTGGACGTTTTGATTGTTGATTGCACCCTTACTGATAAGGCAGAGACCCAAGTAGTTCGGCTTAATCGCTCCAAAGCGGATGGGCTTACCGGTCGATTCGGTTATGTGCCCATTACTGGGGCCAACGTCCAGATTCTCGTTGATTCTTTGGATGTCGTGACCGCCCAGGAAACAACCGATGGTCGCTATCAACTGCCCGCTGACTTCAAGGGGCAGACCGGCCATGTTTACCAACTTAAGTTCACCTTATCGGATGGCACCCGGTACGAATCAACACCGGAGCAACTACAGCCCGTGGCGCCCATCAGCCAGGTTCGCGCTCAATTTAATCCCACGAGTTTAAGCGGAAATGAACGATTAAATAATGTCTATTCGGCCGCTCATGATTTATACGTGGACTTTACAGACCCCGCGAATCAAACCAATTATTATCGCTGGGAATGGATTGATTGGGAGCGTCAGGAATGGTGTCGCAGTTGCAACAAGGGACTCTACCAGATCAGGAATGATCAAGGCAATCTGCTGGAAGATTGTGTAAACAATACGTTAAATGCCTCTTTCCCTAATTACGACTATAATTGTCGAACGGCCTGTTGGGAAATTATCTACAGTACTAATCTGGTTTTATTTAGTGACCAGTTTAGCAACGGAAATGCGGTCAAGGGGCTGCTCATTGGCCGTCTACCGCTGTACTCAAAAGAGCACAGCCTGGTTGAAATTAGACAAAGCTCCTTAACCAAAAATGCGTATGACTACCTTAAACGCCTGAATGACCAGACTCAGGCGACGGGTGGTGTGGCCGGTGGTCAGCCGGCTCTATTGGTGGGCAACGTACAGAATATAGCCCAACGAAATGAATCCGTGGTCGGTTATTTCACCGTATCCAGCGTTGCTTCCTTTCCGTACTGGTTAACCCGAGATGATGCGACAGGTTCGGCTCCAGGACTGTTTCAAGCCCTAAACGGTCATGACCCCATCAACGAACCACCATTTGGTAACCGTCCTCCCACAGCCGTATGCGTGGCTAGCGATAGCCGCACGCCCTATAAGCCTGCTGGCTGGCGTGACTGAGCCAAAGGTAAATAAAGGGGCAAGCCAACAACAGCGCCGGAACCAAACCGCATCCAGGGTGAATAACGATAAGTACTTACCATCCGTCTCCCCAAGGGATGACAATCGTTGGCCGGCCCACTGGCCAGGGTCGTTTTTTTACACGAAGGTACCCATATGAACTCATTGGGTTACGCTCGTTCTGCGGGGCACACAACAAGTCTGGTGGGTAAACGGCCTGCTGTTTCCAACTGGTTGGAAGGGGTCGCCGTGACTAGCAAAGGATACAATTGAACCGGAAGAATATAGACGGATAAACCCAGTTAAAACTTGTGAAGAAATATATTGTATTCGTGCTAGGGTTAAATCTGCTTGCCAGCCACGTCGTCCGGGCACAATTCATGATTCAACTGCCTGGTGGTAAAGCACCTGACTCCGTTAGTCGTATCGGAACCGAAGGTGTACGAATGGATAGCCTGGTGGAAAATAATGCGTTGTCTTTGGCCGCTACACCCAGAATAGCGTTTTTTTTGCCAGACTCAGCGCTGGCAACGGGTACTGCCGTTCTTATTTTTCCGAAGATTGGTTTGACCACTCGGTCCGTGGACCAGGAAAGTAGGTCTCTGGCCGCTCGACTAAACGCAAGAGGCATAACGGTTTTTGTGTTGCCATACCGACGGGCTCAAGATTCCTTGTTGACCGCCAGGGGGCAGGAGCCAGCGTGGAGCCCACAAGATTCACTGAATGCACTCACTATGGCCCTCGCTGATGGCAAACAAGCTCTGGGCTACCTACGTCAACACGCAGCCGAACTTGGCATCAGACCCGATCAGGTTGGCGTACTGGGCGTATCGACGGGCGGGACGCTGGCATTACAGCTGGTTTATAACACGACTAAAACAAACCGCCCTAACTTTGTGAGCCTTCTTCAGGCTGAGGTGGGTACCATGGCCGCCGAGTCGGTTCCGGCTGATGCGCCAGACCTGTTTATTGCCGCCATGTCGGGGGCAACAAGTGAAAATGCCCGCCGGGTGGCTATCCAGACTGCTGCGTTGTACCAGCAATGGCTACAGGCTGGCCGGTCGGCGGAGTTTCATGGTTATGCCCTGAACAGCCAATCCAGTGGTATTTCTCTGTCCTATACAGAAACTGATGCCTGGCTGGACCAATGGACAGACTGGCTAAACAGACAAGGTTATTGGCAAAAGCGGATGGTGGCTCAATCCCATCAGCCTATCCCCACTGGGCCAGCCGCCGTTTCACGTACGGCTCCTTCCCCAAAAACGACGGTGACCGTAAGCGCCCCGGCCGCAAGTCAACATCCAGCCCCACCAATCCGGCCTACCGAAGGGACAACGGATAATAAACCTTCTGGAGCGTCGACCGGCCGCAACGGGCTACTATCGGTTAGCGGCACCGTCCGCGATTCGGTAACGGGTCGAGGGTTGCCTGGTGCCACCGTTCTGATCGATTATGAAAAAATTGGCAAAGGTACCCATACCAATGAAGAGGGGCAGTTTTTTATCAGCCTACCTTCGGGGAAGCATATCGTCGTCATTCGAAGCGTGGGCTACCTGCCTTACCGAACCACCCTTTACCTGCGCGAAAATACGACATTGAACGTCCGTATCCCGTCCATAGCGAGTCAACTGGAAGAGGTGGTCGTGACCAGTAAGGGGTACGATCGAAACGTTCGTCAGCCCCTGTTGGGGGTTAGTCAGATTAATATTTCGACACTTAAAAAAATGCCCGCAGCCCTGGGTGAGGTTGACATACTGCGCGGTTTGCAGATGCTGCCCGGGGTGAGCAGCGTGGGCGAAGCGGCTAATGGCCTCAACATTCGGGGGGGGACAACGGATCAAAACCTGATTCTAATGGATGACACCCCCATTTTTAACCCTACCCACATGTTCGGGCTATTTTCGGTCTTTCCGGCTGATGCCGTTAGCGGGCTGGATCTGTATAAGGGCAATGTTCCTGCCCGCTATGGCGGCCGGGCCGCGTCGGTTCTCGATATCAGCCTGCGTAACCCCAGTCTTACCCAACTGCGTATGAGCGGAGGGATTAGTTTAGTCGCTAATCGATTAACCGTAGAGACACCCATCATTGCCGGAAAGGTAGCCCTGCTGGTCTCGGGCCGGGGGGCGTTCAATGACTTTCTGTTACGGGCGGTTTCCCCTCGCTTTGACAACATTCGGGCCAAGTTCGGTGATGGAACGGCCAAGTTGTTCTGGCGCGTGAATGATCGCAATACCGTGACTGCCATGGGTTATTATAGCCAGGATCTGTTTCAGACTGATTTGGTGGGTAGTCTGGCCAACGTCAATGCGGTGAATACGCAATACGCCCAGCAAACGGCCAATGGCATGGTGCGCTGGTTTCACGCCATTAGCAACCGGGTGAATGTACAGACAACGGCCCTGGTCGCTCAGTATATTCCCCGCATCCTGTCTACTGAAGACACGACCAACAATCAAGTGGTCTTGAAACAATCGCTGCTCCAGCGTCAGCTCAAGTCGAACCTCAATTACCAGTTAGAAAACCAGAAGCTTGAGGTTGGCGTTAGCGCCACGCATTACCGACTGAACCCCGGCGAGTTGATTCCGGGCAACAGTAAGGCGGTCAACTACCAGCAGACACCGATAGAAAACGCGCTGGAGCTGGGTATTCATGCCGAAGATGAGATCAGTTTGTCTGATCAACTGGCCGTATCCGCTGGACTGCGTTACTCGCATTTTTTGACGCTGGGTCCTTCGGTGGTTCGCCAGTATGCTACCCGCGAAGTGGCCGGTGTTACTCAGGTGATAGACTCTACCGTGTATGGAGCGGGACAGGTAAGTAAATCCTACGGTGGTTTCGAACCTCGATTGGGTCTACGCTACGCACTGACGCCTACTTCGTCAATCAAACTTGGGTATAACCTGATGCGACAGTATTTGCAGGTAATCACCAATACGACTACACCTCTGCCCACGGCCCGCTGGAAAACAGCGGACGCACACATTCAGCCTCAGGTAAGTCAGTTATGGTCGGCGGGATATTTTAGAAATTCGAAGAATACCATTTTCGAACTCTCGACGGAGGTCTACTGGCGAAGTACGCAGCATATCCTGGACTATAAGCCGGGGGCTGATTTTCTGTTGCAGCCCTACCCCGAAACCCAGTTGTTGACTGGACGTAGCAAAGCGTACGGGGTGGAAGTGATGATCGCCAAGAAAAAAGGTGAATTGACGGGCTGGATCAATTACACCTATTCCCGTACCCTGAATCAGGTCAATGCGGGCGTCGACTTTCAGCAGCAGATCAACGGGGGCAACTGGTACCGGGCCAATTATGATCGGCCCCACAGCCTAAATATGAGTCTAACCTTTAACCAGACTAAACACCATAGTTTCTCTTTTAATTTTGCCTATAGTTCGGGCCGTCCCTACACCAGCCCGGAAGGCTTCATTCGCTATCAACGCCGAACGTATCCTTATTACGACGAGCGGAATCAAAACCGGTTACCCGATTATCACCGGCTGGATTTTGCCTGGAATATCTACAATCCGAGCAGGAAGAATCGACGTTGGCAGGGACACTGGACCTTCACGGTTTACAATCTGTATGGACGGAAGAATGTGTATTCAATTTTTTATCGAACGGATGGCCAGGCCACTAAGCCCTACCAACTAAGCATTTTCGGGGCGCCTATCCCGAGTCTGACCTACAACTTCGAGTTTAAGTAAAAAGCATTACGTCAACGCGCTTCCGTATGCTACTAACCGGAGTTGACTTGGATTATGACCGATTTAAAGCTTGCTGGCTAAGTCGTTCTTGGGATATATCTCCAGGCCCATGACTGGCTGATTAACCTGACCGGATGTATACTCATCCACTGGCTTGATAATCAGCTGCTTTTTTAAGCGAGATCGCCTGGCTATATGGTAAACAAGCCCTAATCCGACTAAGCCTGCCAGCCCATAAATCACCATCGTTTGGGAAGGCTGAAGGCGTTCATAGAGCTGGCTGAGTCCCTGGGCTAAGTGATTGCCTAATAGAGACACCGTTGTCGCCCAGACCACCGCCCCCAATGCGTTGTAAACCATAAAGCGGGCTGAAGAGAAGCTGGCCAGTCCTAAGGCGGCTGGTATCGCGCCCCGTAAGCCATAAAGCGCCCGAAAGCCTATCACGAGTCCCGTGCCAAAGCGATTCATCAATCGCTCAATTCGCTGGTAGCGAATCTGCCAACGAGGCCGTGTACTGATAAACGTGCTGCCGTAGCGATGGCCCAGCCAAAAACAGAGCTGCGTGATACAAAACGACGAAAACGCGGCTAGTCCAATGACGACTGGCAGGGAAAAGTAGCCTCGGTGGGCCAAATACACCCCGACTAATAAAAAGGCTTCACTTTCCAACAGCACGCCGAGAAACAGCATGGGATAGCCGTAAGTGAGCATGAGTTCTTGAAAATCCATGGCACAATCGATGACGTTGAGTCCTAATAGAACTAGCTAAAAGCCAAATGGTTATTGAAACCCTATCTTCGCTTATTATAAATTTTCTATGAAGAAAAGCTAGGCATCTGTCGGCTAAAGAGGTCCTTGTCTAAGGAAGTGTAGGTGATCCGGTGAACCGGCAAGATTGCTACCAGACCAGTGGCTACGCTTGTTTATCGCTGAAGCCTTCCCGCGTCCATATATGACACATCAGCAAGTCATCAAGGTTCTCATCATGGATAAGAATCGCACTAATGAAGGCCACCATAAATTCGAGAATACGCGAATCGCGTATAAAAGGGTAATTCGCCCCGCTTTAATCGGGTCTTTTTCCCAGATTAGTCTGAAAGACGGTTGGCTACTTTTGTTGCCTATGGCTACCGACTCCAATCATTTCTCTATTACAGACAGGGCCAATCGACAGATTGAGTCCAGGCTTACCGCTTACATTAAAAGTGTGCAACTACAGCATACAAAGAGCCCGTCTACGCAGTATGTAACGGCAAGGCTGCTGAAGCGGCTCAATTCGCTTCGTTAACGATGCGTAAGAGCTAGTCATTAAGAATGTCACCTGCCGCCCTTAATTCGATGGTTTAGCTGCTTTTTGAAACGCCAATTACTAAATAAGACCATCCTGCCTTTAGTGCCGGTCTGACCCGACGCCAACCATATAGGAACACCGTACCTTGGCCAGTATCCCGTTGATTCATTGTTGAAGCTTGTCTTAACCAGGCAGGCCGAGTTAGAGATGTTGGTTTATGAAATGGATCAGCTCGATGAGTTGAGGCAAACGGATCCCAATCGACGTATTTTATCGATCATACATGTCGGTTAAACCAATTGACTACTAGAGCTCGTATACGACTTGATTTGGCCTCGTCTAGCTGACTAAACGTATGGCAACGCCTGCCGCCTTTTTATCAATTGCTGGAACACTATTTACTTGGAGCAGCCCGTAAATTCATTATTTTTCTGCTTCAGAGCCTCCTCATGGACCAGGCTCTATCCCTATAAACCATTGGACTCGTTCTAAATTAGGGGGCATCGGGCAGGTTAAGAAACTTTGAACGCTATTCGGCGTTAATGGGTTGAAAGGCACTTGCTATGAAGTCAATAGTTGCATTAGTACTGGCTGGTCTGATCCTGGGAAGCAGTTTGCTGCCCGGCTTCAGTATTGACCAATCGGCCAAGTGGGTCGAGTTGATGCAACATTATGAGCAGCACCGTGCTTCAGATGCGCAATTGAGTTTTATGGATTTTCTGGCCATGCACTACGGCGCTAATTCAGAACACCAGAAACATCCCAAACACAGCCATCAAAATTTGCCTACGGGTGGCCATACCATTCCCGTCTTTTCGCCCAATTCTGTTCGACTCCATTTCTCTTCAGCCGTGGGGGCCATCCTGGCCAACAAAACGGCCTTTTTTCGCAAAGCCGACCTGTATTCGTTCCTGTCAGTTTTCTCGCTCATCAACCCACCCCGAACGGTCATCGGTTGATCTGGTAAGCCTCATTGTGCCTATATAGGGGCATAAACCGCCCTGTTTGGGCTAATTTCCTATTTTTTATAGCCTTTAGCTGACGTCATCGGGCGTTAGTCGCTCTTGTCCCGTGTACCCATCCGGGCCAGGTTGGCATGGGCTGTTCATTCCTTATTCTGCCGTTTTATCATGCTAAATGCAATTATTCGGTTTTCCATCCGCAATAAGCTGATTATAGGCCTGTTTTCCCTTGCTTTGGTGGGTTGGGGCGGCTGGTCGGTTACCCAATTGCCGATTGACGCCGTTCCGGATATTACCAACAACCAGGTGCAGGTAATTACGAGTAGCCCTTCACTGGCGGCCGAAGACATCGAACGCCTGGTAACTTTTCCCATCGAGGTCAGTTTGTCCAACATTCCCGACATTACTGAACTGCGCTCGTTTTCACGCTTTGGCTTGTCCATCGTGACGGTGGTTTTTACCGATGCGACCGATGTATACTGGGCCCGACAACAGATTGCTGAGCGGCTTCAGAACGTAGCGGGCCAGATACCCCCTGGCGTAGGTACACCCGTGATGGCGCCTGTGACAACGGGGTTAGGTGAAATTTTTCAATACACCGTTACACCCAAAAAGGGATACGAATCCAAATATTCCCTGACCGACCTGCGCACCATTCAGGACTGGACGATTCGGCGGGGGCTGTTGGGAACACCCGGTGTGGCCGATGTGAGTGGGTTTGGGGGCCTGTTGAAGCAGTACGAAATTGCCGTAGACCCCGACCGGCTCCGGAGTATGGGCATCACCATTACCGATATTTTTACCGCCTTGCAGCAGAACAACCAAAACACGGGCGGTGCCTACATCGATAAAAAACCGAACGCTTACTTCATCCGATCCGAGGGTCTGATCACCTCGCCAGGTGATATTGGTGACATCGTTATCCGGCTTAGTGCCCAGGCCTTACCGGTGCGCGTTCGGGATGTGGCTACGGTGCAGCTTGGCTCGGCGGTTCGGTACGGCGCCGTTACACGCAACGGCGTCGGCGAAACGGTGGGGGCGGTGGTGATGATGATCAAGGGCGAAAATTCATCGGCGGTTATCAAACGGGTGAAAACAAAGATTGCTGAAATCCAGAAAACACTACCCGAAGGCATTCAGATTGTGCCCTTTCTGGATCGGACAAAAATGGTGAACAGCGCCATTGGCACTGTTGAGCGCAACCTGCTGGAAGGGGCTACCATCGTGATTTTTGTACTGGTGCTTCTGCTGGGTAATTTCCGGGCCGGTTTTGTTGTAGCCTCCGTCATTCCGCTGGCGTTGCTGTTCGCCATTGCCATGATGAATTTGTTTGGGGTGTCGGGCAACCTGATGAGCCTGGGCGCCATTGACTTTGGGCTGATTGTCGATGGGGCCGTTATCATTGTGGAAGCCACGCTTCACCACATTACGCTCCGCAATAAAGACAAAACCCTGACGCAGGACGAAATGGACGAAGAGGTGTTCCTGTCGGCGGCCCGGATTCGTTCGTCGGCGGCCTTCGGCGAAATTATCATTCTGATTGTCTACCTGCCCATTCTGGCGCTGTCGGGCATCGAGGGCAAAATGTTCCGGCCTATGGCCCTCACGGTTGCCTTCGCTATTCTGGGGGCGTTTATTTTATCGCTGACGTACGTGCCGATGATTTCGGCGCTGCTGCTGAATAAACAGATCGTTCATAAAGAGACGTTCTCGGATAAGATCATGAACCGGATTTATCGGTTCTATGAACCTGTGCTCCTTCACGCCTTGAAACATCGGCTGCTTATACTACTTTCTGCAGTATCCTTGTTGGCGGTCACTATTTTCTTATTTAGCCGAATGGGCGGTGAATTTATCCCGCAACTGGACGAGGGTGATTTTGCCGTCGACACGCGTACGCTCACGGGCAGCTCACTTTCCGAGACCGTGGATGCGACCCTGAAAGCCGAGCGGGTTTTGCTTAAACAATTCCCGGAGGTTGAGCAGGTGGTCGCCAAAATTGGTTCCGGCGAGATTCCTACAGATCCGATGCCTATTGAAGCGTCCGACCAAATGGTTATCCTGAAGCCGAAAAGTGAATGGACATCGGCGAAAACCCGCGATGAACTGGCGGCCAAAATGGCCGAAGCTCTCTCGGTTATTCCGGGCGTTACGTTTGGCTTTCAGCAGCCGGTTCAGATGCGATTCAATGAGCTAATGACGGGTGCCCGGCAGGATGTAGCCCTCAAAATTTATGGTGAAGACCTCCAGGAACTAACCCGGCTGGCCAATAGTGTGGGCCGGATCATCCGCACGATCGACGGAGCGCAGGATTTGTATATTGAACAAGTAGGTGGGTTGTCCCAGATTCTGATTAAACTCGACCGGGCACAAATTGCCAAGTTTGGCCTTAACGTGTCGGATGTGAACCGGGTAATCAATACCGCTTTTGCCGGTCAGTCGGCCGGTCTTGTCTTCGAAGGAGAAAAGCGGTTCGATCTGGTTGTGCGGTTGGCGGCAGACAAGCGGCAGAGCCTGGACGATATTCGTAATACCTACATCGCCACATCAGGCGGTCAGATTCCGCTCAGCCAGGTGGCTACGGTCACCATGGAGCAGGCCCCCAACCAGATTCAGCGCGACAACACCCACCGACGAATTACCCTGGGTTTCAATGTGCGGGGGCGCGATGTGGAAAGCATCGTGACTGAACTTCAGCAAAAAGTTGGTCGGCAGATCAAATACCCGCCGGGCTACTACATCACTTACGGGGGGCAGTTTCAAAACCTTGTCGATGCTAAAAAGCGGTTGACCATTGCCGTTCCCATTGCGCTGGGGCTCATTTTCGCCTTGCTGTTTTTTACGTTCGGCTCCGTTCGCCAAAGCCTGCTCATCTTTATGGCCATTCCCATGGCCGCCATTGGTGGCGTATTCGCCCTGCTGTTACGGGATATGCCATTCAGTATTTCGGCGGGGGTTGGCTTTATCGCCTTGTTCGGCGTGTCGGTGCTAAATGGGATTGTGCTGATTGCCGAGTTTAACCGACTCCGACATGAAGAAGGCCTGACCGATATGACCGAAATTATCCGGCAAGGGGCCGAGGTTCGTTTACGCCCGGTCATCATGACGGCGTTGGTGGCTTCATTTGGCTTCATTCCGATGGCCATTTCCAATTCGGCAGGGGCGGAGGTACAAAAACCGCTGGCCACCGTTGTGATTGGCGGATTGCTTACGGCTACCTTGCTCACACTCATTGTGTTGCCTATACTGTATTCGCTGGTGGAAAAGAATGTGCTGGAAAAAGAAGCGAAAGCGGCTACGAAAAAGTCGGCTACCGTGGCAACCATTGTCCTACTGATGCTCTTGTCGACGGGTGCCTGGGCGCAAACGGTACAAATGCAAACGATCACGCTGGAGCAGGCATTGCAGCAGGCGGGTAGCCGGAATACGCAGCTACAGATCGCGGGTCTGGGCGTGAATCAGCAGCAGGCCCTGCGCCGAACGGCCTACGATGCCGGCCGGTTGTCGGCGACGCTTATGCTGGGTCAGTACAATAGCCGCCGATTCGACAATAACCTGACGGTTACGCAAACGATTCCCAATCCAACGCTGATGCATCGGTTGGCCGACTTGAACGATCAGACCGTTGCCAGTCGGCAAGCGGGCGTGCTTGTTACCCGCAACGATGTTCAGTACCAGGTCAAATCGGCCTATTATGAGTTGACTTACTTGTATCAGAAAAGTCGCTTGTTCCGGCAACAGGACACTTTGCTCAATGAATTTGTGCAGGCAGCCAACCTCCGGTTCCGTACGGGCGAAACGGGGAGTCTGGAGAAAGCCACCGCTGAAAGCCAACGGGCCGATCAGCAGGTTCGGCTGGCACAGAATGAAGCCAATCGGGTAGAGGCTCGTACGCGGTTGCAGACGTTGCTGTATAGCACCTCCGCTGTTGACATCGTGGACCAACCATTGGCCAAACTAACACTTCAACTGTCGGCAGACACCGCTAACCTGAAGCAAAACCCATTGCTCCGGCAGTTGACTCAGCAAATCAGGGTGGCTCAGCAAAGCCGGTTGGTGGAACAGGCCCGGCTAAAGCCTGACTTTCTGGTGGGGCTATTTACGCAAACACTCGTTGGGAGCCAATTGATTGATGGACAGGAGCTCTACTTTGGTCCGGGCTATCGGTTTCAGGGTGGGCAGGTCGGTATTTCACTACCCTTGCTTGGCCAGGCTCAGAAAGCACGCATCAACGCAGCCCGAATTGGCGAGCAAATCGCCCAGACCGAGTTGCAGCAACAGCAGTTTGCCCTGAGCCAGCAAATGACGCAGGCAGTGCAGCAATACCAACAGTACCGCGATGCACTAACCTATTATGAACAGAACGGACTCAATCAGGCCGGATTGATTCAGAACAATGCCCGCCGGGCGTTTAGCAGTGGCGATATTGGCTATGTCGAGTTTTCGCTGGCGCTCCAGCAGGCGCTCACGATCCGATCAAACTACCTCGATCTGCTGAATCAGTACAACCAATCGGTTCTTTACATCAATTATTTACTGGGTAACCCGTAAGCCCACCGCTATTCTCTTACACTCGTATGAATTTTCTACTAAACTCCACTCATCTACTCCCTCGGCTCGTCCTGTTCATCAGCGTTTTCGTGGGGACTATGGCCTGCCAATCTGGCGGAGCATCGGACGAGGAGAAGACCAAAACCGATGAAAAGTCGCCAACGGCTAAAGCCGATTCGGGCGATGCCAATGCGCCATCGGGCCCGGTTGTGGTTGCGCTGACGCAGGCCCAATATGACATGGCTGCTATTGCGTTGGGCCAGCCCACGCTTCGACCACTGAGCACAACGTTGAAAGTAAATGGCGCTATAGACGTGCCTGCTCAGAATATGGTGTCGGTATCAGTGCCGGTTGGTGGGTATATCCGCCAAATTCAGCTTGAGCCGGGAATGCGCATCCAGAAAGGTCAAACGCTGGTCGTACTTGAAAACCCCGAGTATATTCAGCTGCAACAGGATTACCTGGATACCAAAGCCAAACTGGAGTTTGCCGACCTGGAGTTTACCCGGCAGCAGGAACTGAGCCGCGATAACGTCAATGCCTTAAAGATTTTCCAGCAGGTTCGGTCCAATCGGCAAAGCTTACAGGCGCAACTGGCGGGTATGGGGCAGCGGCTGGCTATTCTGCGGATCAATCCAGCCACATTAAGCCCTGAGCGCATGACCCGGACAATTACCGTGCCAGCGCCCGTGTCGGGCTACGTAACCGATGTGCCCGTAAATAATGGCCGTTTTGTAAATCCCGCCGATGTACTGGTGCAGATCACGAATGTTGATCACCCACACGTTCGGTTGAACATCTTCGAGAAAGATATTAGCCGTATTCATACCGGCCAGACCGTTCGTTTCGGCATGGGGAGTGATGCCGCCCCGAACCGCCGGGGAACGATCTTTCTGATCGGGAAAGCCATCGCGACGGATCGGACTATTTCGGTACTCGCTCACCCCGAGGGCACAGCCAGCGACTATATTCCGGGCGCTTATGTATCGGCGCAGGTGGATGTAAAAACGCAGCCTCTACCCGCCTTGCCTGAAGCCGCAATCATTGGGTATGGCGGCAAGTCGTACGTTTATGTACTTGACCGTAAAGATGCTAAAACGGCCGTCTATCATTTCCGGCAAATTGAAGTGAAAACGGGTGTGCGCGAAAACGGATACATCGCCGTTACACTGCCCAGCGACATCGACCCTCAAAAAACGCCTATTGTGGTTAACGGGGGTTATGGGCTATTGGCCAAACTCAACAACAGTGAAGAGGAGTAGGCAGACCCCACCCTCGACCCCTCCCCTGAAAAAAGGGCAGGGGAGACGTTTTGAGTGAAGTCAGTTTCTTAAAACTGACTTCGTACCACTCCGTGGTCCGTGCGGTCGGCGTTCCGATCCTCACGGACCACCTACTCGGTAGTCAAATTCGGCTGACATACGAGTGGTCCGAATCGTCCTTTTATCAGCCCATCGCTTTAGCCGGTGGGTTTAGCCAACATTGGTTCCATCTTCTTAACCGTTTCAACGGCTTCTCTAGTCCATGTTCTCACGGACTAGAGAAGCCGTTTTTTTAACCTAGTGCTTAGGTTGGTTCACGCGGTTTTAAAAATTGAAACGGCAATCCGTCCGTTCGTGTCAGTTTTAAGAATTGCAATGGCGACCCAGCTGACAGCACATAAAAAATAGCCTCCCGTCTTGGGAGGCTATTTTTTCCTTTTCAAATTATTGATTTTCAGTAGCTTAACTTTAGTCGTTTTCGTACTACTAAAATAAACGACAAAATTTTTGCTAGCCATGCAACCTGACCACGCCTGTCTAACATCTTCCTGTCAAATACCAAAACGAATACAACCTGAATAAAAAAGCAACATCAATTTTCCTAAACCCTACTTTTGACTACAGCCATGAAAACGATCAAACACCTCCTCACCTCAGCTTTACTGGCTACTTCAGTTGCTTCATTTGCTCAAACGACTACAGTGATTATTACTGCTGATTCAACGGTCTCGACAACTCATCATCGGAGAACCGTGGAGCGGATTACCTCCGATTTTAGTGTCTACCTGGGGTTCAATAATTTCGGTGGATCACTGCCAGCGGGTTACGATTTCCGGCCGATTGGCTCTCGCTTTGTGGCTCTGTCCTGGCAAAAACGGATTCCGCTTTCGGTAAAAGGCGATACCAAACTTCGGTTGATAACTGGCCCCGAAGTTGCCTGGAATAACTTCATGTTCGAGAATAGAAACACGCTGGTCGACCGGAACGGTCAACTAAGTATCGAACAGTCCGACGTCGAGTTGCGTAAATCGAAACTTGTAACGGCGCAACTGAACCTGCCGGTTATGATTAACGTCGCGTTCCGGTCGGGGCTAACGTTGGGCGTAGGCGCGTATGCTGGTATTCGGCTGGATAGTTATACTAAAGTGAAGCCAGAGGGTGCCTCGGCTGTTCGGACACACGGTTCCTACAACCTGAATCCCGTGCGTTGGGGACTTACCACCGAACTGGGTTTTCGGGGGAGTTCGAAATTGTTCTTCCGTTACGAGCCTACGAGCCCATTCCGCACCGGGCAGGGTCCAGATGCCAGCGTATGGGCCGTGGGTGTCAAAATCTGAACCAAGGTTTTATGAATTTATTGGCCAACTATGATTTTCGTAACAAGGCTTTCGCTGAAAGCAAAAATCTTAGTTGGCCAATAAATTCATAAAAATCCTGATTCAGGCATGCAACGCTTTGCTTTTGCCTTGTGTCTTTCGTGTGAATTCCCTCCCCACAAGTTAATCCCGCATTAAAATCCGCTTATCCTGCCGTTCAGACCGCTTGTGTAAGAACAGGTACTTTGTGATGCCTACTACCTACCTTTGCCATGTACTTCTGAAGAGGAGAACACAACCTCCTGAAAAGTCTACCATTATGAAAACTATTTTATCGGTCACGCTCTTAGGCTTATTTACTCTATCAACAGGGTTTGCTCAAATCCTGACGCGGGGTACCGTAAATGGGCAAGTCGGTTCCGCAGCAGGGAAGCCACTTGAATTTACAACGATGATGCTGCTGAAAGCCAAAGATTCGACACTGGTAAAAGGCGCAATCAGTGACGTTGATGGAAAATATGCTTTTGAAAATGTTGGCGCTGGTAACTACTTGGTTGCAGCTCAACAGATAGGTTACCGAAAAACGTATAGTGTACCGTTCGCTATCGACGAAGCCCATCCAACGATCAGCGTACCGGCCCTGGCTATGAGTGACGAAACCAAAAGCCTGACCGAGGTAAAGGTTGTCGCGCAGAAGCCGTTCATCGAGCAACAGGTCGACCGCACCGTGATGAACGTGGAAAACAGCATTGTGGCCAGCGGAAACACCGCGCTGGAAGTATTGGAGAAGGCGCCCGGCGTCACCATCGATCGGCAGAATGACCAAATTCAACTGAAGGGAAAGGCTGGCGTCATTGTCTACATCGACGGCAAGCAAACCTATCTCTCGCAGCAGGAAGTGTCGAACTTACTCAAAAACACACCTAGTGATAACATTGCGAGTATTGAGATCATCACCAACCCCGGCTCTAAATATGATGCGGCCGGTAACTCGGGGATCATCAATATCAAGATGAAGAAAAACAAGAATTTCGGTACTAATGGCACGTTTATCCTCGGTACTGGCTACGGTTGGGTAAATAACCTGGTTGGTGCCCGCGACGATCTGCCAAAATTCAACACCTCATTGAACCTGAACCACCGCGAAGGCAAGATCAATGTGTTTGGTAACTACAGCTATGTAAACCGCCAGAGTGCCCAAACGAACGAGATCAACCGGGCTATTCCGTACAATGGTAAGACGACTTACTTCGATCAGTATTCGTTCCGGCCAAATCAGTTTGCCGGTCACTCGTACAAAGCAGGGCTGGATTATTTTATCAGCAAGAAAAGTACAGTTGGGGTATTGTTCAATGGTTTCTCGAACGACTGGCGTTCCAATGGCCTGAACAACACGTACATCAGCGATCAGAATCGGCAGCTGACCAGCCGACCCACAACCAAAACCGATGCCCGTGAATTCATGTCGAACGTAACGGGGAATATAAACTACAAGTACGATTTTGACGGAAAAGGGCGTGAATGGACGGTTGATGCCGATTACGTTCACTATGGCGGACAGAACTCGAACAACCTGAGCACGATTTATTACAATCCTGACAATACGTTGAATCGCCCCAATCAGGATGTGCGGAATAACATGCCATCGGTCATTAACATTCTGGCTTTCAAGACGGATTATGTGCATCCAATGAAAAATGGTAGCAAGGTTGAAGCCGGTTTGAAAAGCAGCTTTGTCGATGCAGACAACAACACAATCTACGATACATTGCAACAGGAAACCCGCCAGTGGTTGCCCGATGCCAGCCGCTCAAACCAGTTCAAATACAACGAAAATATCAACGCGGCTTACATCAATTATGCGGGTAAAGTAGGTAAGCTGAAAATCCAGACGGGGCTACGGGCTGAACACACCCACTCGACGGGTACGTCAGTTACGCTGAACCAAACGGTTGACCGCAATTACCTGAATCTATTCCCGACGGTGTTTCTGTCCCGGCAATTAGACACGAATAACGTGCTGAACCTGTCGTACAGCCGCCGGATCGACCGTCCTGATTACCAGAATCTGAATCCATTCGTGTTTTACCTGGACCCCTACACCTATCAGAAAGGGAACCCTTTCTTACGGCCCCAGTACACGAATTCGGTTGAGTTGACACACGTTTTCAAGGGTGCTTTTTCAACGACGCTTGGTTTCAGCCGGACAACGGATTTTATCAACCAGGAAACACCCCGTCAGATTGCCGCTCAGAACATTACCTACGTAACCCCCGAAAACCTGGGTCATCTGGATAATTTGAGCTTGAATATGAGCTTCCCGGTGCCTGTTACGAAATGGTGGCGTATGCAGAACAACATCAGTACCTATTACCAGAATTATCAGACGGTTTACTCCGATACGCCTTATCAGGTGAAGCTGGTGGCTTTCAACCTGTACACATCCAACAATTTTACCATGAGCAAAACGGTGTCGGCAGAGGTATCAGCCTGGTATAATTCGGCTTCTCAATATGGCTTCTACCGGGCACAGCCAATGGGTGCGTTCAGCATCGGGGTTCAGAAGAAACTGATGGATGGAAAAGCCAATCTGAAACTGAATGTGAACGACCCGTTCTGGCTCAATCAATTCAGAGGCCGGGCTGCGGTGCAGGACATTGATTTCCGAGTGGGCTCACGTTGGGAAAGCCGCCGGGTTATGTTAACGTTCACCTACCGCTTTGGCAATCAGAACGTAAAAGGCGCCCGCCAACGGAATTCCGCCACATCGGCCGAACAGAACCGGGTGAAATCAGGAAACTAGAAAGAGGGATATAGGATGTAGGATGTATGGTATAAGGCAACGAGGGACGCTGGCACATACATCCTATATCCTACATCATACATGATAACGGACTTAGTTTAGGTTAAGAAAATGCGAAAGCCATTCCCGCCTTGAGGAATGGCTTTTTTGTTTTTGAATAGGGGCAGCATGGGCTTTAGTCATTAAACAAGCTTACGTACTGAGCTGATGACGAACTCGCCATTGAGTAACCGCTCAATCACGATCTTGTACTGGCCGTAACCTTCTGTAAACTGAATCGACTGCATCTCGAACCGGTTTAGTCCCAGCGAGCCCTCCCGGCTTGTCGTTAAATCCCGAAGCATCCGAAAATTATCGAACAGGAAGTCGGCAAATCCTTCTTTTTGCATTAATGTGTGACTCACCGCCACGTACCCTGTAAACGGTTTAGCAGGGGTATACGTGTCGAGTGCTGTTGTGGTGGGTAAACTTCCGTTAATCATAGTATATAGTTTTGAAAATCAATATACGTCATATATAAAAGCCGCGCAACTCATTGCCTGTTCGATTGTTTACTAATCAGGTAAATTTTTTAGGAAAAGGTCCTGCTATTAGCAAGGACTTTAATGCGGCTTCTGTTGGCGGTATTTCCGCCAGACGTTCGTAAACGGCTCAATTCATCATTTGGGGCGTCTCAAATTTTGTTTGGGTCGAAGCAGTGGGTACTGATCTGCCACCTTTGGATCGTCAATCACAAACGTCCAGCCCCATGATACGATTCTTTACTTCAACCCTATTGCTGCTGACTACAATTTGGTCAATGGCCCAATCCATAACGGGTTCTGTGCAGGATACCAAAAACCAGCCTGCGTCGTTTGCTGTCGTCAAGCTTCTTCGAGCCAATGACGCTACGCTTGCCAAAGGAACACTCGCTGACGAAGCCGGCCACTATACATTTACGGAAGTAAGTGCTGGTACGTATCAAGTTCAGGTATCGCTGGTAGGCATGGCAAACACCACTAGTCAGCCTGTTTCGGTGCAGGACGGGCAGTCGTTCGAACTGAAGCCATTGGTGCTCAACATTGCCGGGCAAACGTTGACGGATGTGACCGTTCGGGCGCAGAAATCATTGGTCGAACAGCAGGTCGATAAGACCGTACTCAATGTGGCGACCGATGCCACAGCTCAGGGGAAAACGGCCTATGAACTGTTGCAACAGGCACCCGGCGTGGTTATTGACCCGAACGATAACATCCGGATGGCTGGGAAACAGGGCGTGAATGTGTTTATCGACGGAAAACCAGCGAACCTGTCGGCGGCTGATCTGGCCAACTTGCTCCGGGCCACGCCCGCATCGACTATTGACAAGATCGAATTGATTACGAACCCGTCGGCCCGCTTCGATGCACAGGGTGGGGCGGGGATCATCAACATCAAATTCCGGCGGGATAAGCGCTTGGGCCTGAACGGAAATGCATCCGGAGGCTACGGCCAGAGTGATCACCATCGGGCCAACGCGGCTCTTGATCTGAACTACCGCGCCAACCGTATAAATCTGTTCGGGAATGCCGCCGTTAGTGATAATTTTCAGATTACCAACGTCTTATTGGACAGAGTGGCGGGTGGATCGCAGTTCCGTCAACGCGGCTACGACTCCGACGGAACGCGGGCAATTATCTACAAAGCCGGGGTCGATTATACGCTGGACCATCGGAAGGCATCACCCCGGCAAACGATTGGCCTCGTGGTATCGGGCAACTCGTCGGGCAATCGCTTCGGAACATATACCACGACTAAACTTATTAACAGCCAGAATACACTGGATTCGAGCCTCATCAATCAATCGACAACCGGAACGGCGGAACGTCCCGCGCGAAACAATCGGGTCAATGCCGCCCTGAACTACCGCTATGCCGATACGCTGGGCTTGGAGCTAAACCTCGATGCGGATGTGACGCGCTTTACCAACACCGCACCCAGCGCCATCACCAGCAACTATGTCGATCCAAATGGCCAGCCGCTGTTTCGGCGGCAACGCCGGTTCGATGCGGCAACCGACATTACCATCGTTACGCTGAAAGGCGATTTTGTGAAGGAGTGGAAAAGCCGCCATCTGAAACTCGAAACCGGCCTCAAACGAACCGATGTTTCCACTGATAATGACTTGTTGGCGTTTACCGGGCCGGATCATACAGAAACGACCGAACAACCCGACGTCAACCGGACAAATCGGTTCACCTATCGGGAGAAGGTCAGCGCGGTGTATGCCTCGCTAAACCGGTCCGTAGGGAAATGGTCGGTGCAGGGCGGGGTACGGGTCGAACACGCGAATGTGACGGGACGCTCCGTCGATTTGCGCCAACAGACCATCAATTCGCCGGATACCAGCTACCTGAACCTGTTTCCAACGGCCTTTGTACAGTATCGGGCTACCGACAACAGTCAGTTTTCGATCAATTACGGACGACGGATCGGGCGACCCAACTACCAGGACATGAATCCGTTTGTATACCAGATCGATCCCTACACCAGCCAGCGGGGCAACCCCTATCTGCGCCCCACCTACACCCACAATCTTGAATTCAGCTATACGTACAAATGGGCGTCGACAATTAAACTGGCTTATAGTCATACCGATGATTTTGCCACCGATGTCATCCGGCAGGAAGGTCTTATGGCCTACCAAACGGTTGCTAATGTGGGTCGGGTCGATGCGCTGAATCTATCGGTTAGTACACCGTACCAGTTTACGAAAGGATGGAGCGTGTATGCGTATGCCGGAGCCACCTGGAATGGGTTTCGGGGAAGGCTGTCGGCTAACGAGCCATTCGATCAGCGGGCGTTTGCCTTCGAGGGGTACATGCAGCATTCGTTTACCCTCTCGAAAGTCTGGTCGGCGCAGGTGTCGGGCTTCTGGAGTGCCCCCACCCGGCAGACGGTTTATCGTATTGGCGGGCTGGGTGCGCTGAACCTGAGCCTTCAGAAGAAAATCATGCAGGACCGTGGCAAAATCACCTTAGGAATCGACGATTTGCTGAATACCATGCGCTGGAAACAGTCGGCTGATTTCCTGACTCAGCAGTTCAACATTGACCGAAAATGGGAAAGTCGCCGGGCAACGATCCGGTTTAGTTATCGCTTTGGCAGCAAAGACGTCAAAGCAGCCCGCGAACGACCGACTGGAACAGAGGCAGAACGAATCAAGACGAAAAGCAATCTATAAACGGAATAAATGAAAAGGAAAACCATTTATCTCACCCTGATCCTGTTTATCCAAACCCTTTCTTCTATCGGTTTTGGGCAAAAAACGGAGTCAGCCGATGCGGTTGCCCGCGTGGCGTTTACCCTCCGAAACAACCTTGGATATCATCGGATGTTTCGCGCCGAAGGGCCGGGTATGGCGTATGGGTTTACCATGAACCGCAACGAATCGACGCCTAAGAACTGGCCGGTCGGCAGCAAACTCTACTTTAGTAAGGACGGCGAAACCGCCGAAGAGTTTATCCTCACCGTAACGGCTGCTGACGCGGGCAAGACATTACTAACGGACCCCGAAACGACCACCCGTTCGTCAATTCCCCTGGTGACCGTTCGTTTCCGAAACAATAGTCTGTTGCCGCATAAAATTATGCTGATTACTTATCGACCCGACGAAACGGGAAATGGCACGCAGGGAATCATGCTGATGCCGCAGGGCAGCACGACGCAAAAATTACCCGTTGGTACGAAAGTTTATTTTGCTGATGCTAAGCAGGTCAATGTTGTTATGAGTGGTCAGCGGATCGACGGGAGCAAGCCTTTTCTGGTCGTCAAAAAAGAAGACGGTGGCAAAACCATCGATATCTTTCGGTAATAAAACAGAGTGTATCTTGCTCGTAAATAGATGCATCCATGACGTTTGAGTTCAACGCTTATTCAGCGCCCCTGCTATTTGGCTTTATTCAGGGCTGGATTTATGCCCTGTTGCTATGGGTACGGGCCCGGCGCGAAGAACGCCTGTCTGACTGGCTGCTGGGCTGGGTATTGGTGGGCCTTAGCTTCAACATCTGGGAGTACATGCTGGGCTTTGGCGGTATAGAAATTCTTTGGCGCGAACTGGAGTTTTTCCCCCGGACAATCGGCTTTTTGTTTCCGGCTTTATGCTATTTCTATCTGAAAAGCCAGATTAATGCCGACTTTCGATTCTCCCGGCATGATCTCTGGCACGCGGTTCCGTTTTTGGTTTATGTCGTTTACCACCTTATCGTTTTTTCGATGGGGCCTGCCTTCGTCGAGCGTTGGAAAGCGACTGTACATTACCCGTACCACATCAACGACATAGAGTCTGTGGCGGGTATTGCCCTGAGTGTCTATTACTTAATCCTGTCATTACGGCTTTACCGGCAGTATAGAGCCTGGATAAAAACGCAGTTCTCGGATACCGAGACAATCAGTTTCCGCTGGTTCCGGAATTTCCTGATTGCGCTGACGGCTACGTTCCTGTTTAGCCTGTTCATGATGATTCTCGATGTTGTGTTTACGCTTACTTTTTGGCAGGACTGGTGGGATGAACTGGCGGGCGTTTTTATGATCTATTACGTTGGTATTCACGGCTATGCACAGGTGCAACCTGGTCGGCGGTTGACGTTTGGGCAAACGACAGTCACTGATTCATCACCAGATGGAGTAGGAGTGGAGCCGGAAAGAGTACCTGAATCGGTGCTGCAAACCAGTGAATTAGCCCGGCTGGTGAGTAGAACACCCACTGCTTTAGCCACGGATTTAATCCCCTGGCGCGACACGTTGCTGGCTTATATGGAGAACGAACGTCCTTATCTGGACCCGGACTTGTCGTTGAACGACCTCGCCCGGCGACTCAAAACGAACACTTCCGTACTGTCGCCGGTCATCAACGCCGGAACGGGGAAGAATTTCAATGATTTTGTCAACCAATACCGGGTCGATGCGTTCAAACGGCAGGCGCTTGACCCGGCCAATGGCCATTTGAGCTTATTGGGCATCGCCCTGGATTGTGGCTTCAACTCGAAAGCAACGTTCAACCGTGCCTTTAAAAAACTTACCGGGCAGTCGCCCAGAGAGTTTGTGGAATCGGTTGAGTAGGCACCATTTTAAATTTTCGGGCGATGGGACTTTTTGTCATTGCGACGCAGGAGCAATCTTCGGGTGAGTAAATTTTATCGCACCCGAAGATTGCTCCTGCGTCGCAATGACAAATCAATCACCACAGGTTCAATTAATTTTACAATTCAGGCCGGAATCAGGGAGTTGATAAACGTAGGCCGTACCCGCTTTTTCGATGCCTGCTCATAGGCATAGCCCATGGTCAATAAGGCGCCTTCCTGATAAGCTCCGGCAATGAGCGAGAAGCCGACGGGTAAGCCCTGAACACTGCCCATCGGAATGGTGATGTGCGGATAACCCGCCATAGCCGCTGGTGGACAGAAATAAAAACCCGTATCGTAGTCGCCGTTGATCAGGTCGATACAGCCCGCAAATCCAATGCTGGTCCCGCAGATGGCATCCAGCTTATGTTCGGCCATGAGTTTATCGATGAGCTGGCGCGAACTCCGGGTTTTGGCCAGTGCATCGGTATATTCCTTGCTGTCCAGTCCGGCTTTAGCCTCGCTACTCTCCAGTGTCTCCTGCTTGAAAAAAGGCATGGCTTTAACCGCGTTCTGCTGGTTAAACGCAATCACCTCGGCCAGTGTCTTGACGCGGGCATTGGCGGTTGCCAGATACCGGTTCACGCCGTCTTTA
This sequence comes from Spirosoma radiotolerans, assembly GCF_000974425.1. Taxonomy (NCBI): domain Bacteria; kingdom Pseudomonadati; phylum Bacteroidota; class Cytophagia; order Cytophagales; family Cytophagaceae; genus Spirosoma; species Spirosoma radiotolerans. The sequence continues at coordinate 3,940,021 of NZ_CP010429.1, read as the reverse complement.
AACTCGTATTGCAGGACCGTAAATTCAGCCCCGCCAATGTCACTAAGCGATTTGAGCAGCTCAACCTCAACAATACTTGCGCCCTGTTTTTTCAGCACCTCAATGGCCTGTTTATATAGGCCAACCACGCCCTCGTGCCCTTTCAGGAATGATTTCTCGACGCCAATGCGCTTGCCCGATAACCCGTTTGCCTGGAGAAAAGTGGTGTAATCTTTCGTGCTTTTGCCGTTGCTTTCGCTGGTGACGGCATCGGCCGGATCGATGCCTACCATAGCGCCCAGTAAAATGGCGGCATCGGTTACGGTTCTGGCCATTGGCCCGGCGGTATCTTGCGTCTTCGAAATGGGAATAATGCCGCTGCGGCTGATCAGTCCGACGGTTGGCTTTATCCCGACTACGCCACAAAACGAGGAAGGGGCAATTATGGAACCATCCGTTTCGGTCCCAACGGCCACCGCACACAGATTGGCGGCCACGGCTGATCCTGACCCGGAGCTGGAGCCGCATGGACTGCGGTCCAGCACAAAGGGGTTCCGGGTTTGCCCGCCCCGGCTGCTCCACCCACTGCTCGAGCGGGTTGACCGGAAGTTGGCCCACTCGCTGAGGTTTGTTTTGCCCAGAATGACCGCCCCGGCCTCCCGTAATTTAGTGACGACGAAGGCATCTTTTGCCGCTTTATGGCCTTCCAGCGCCAGCGAACCAGCGGTTGTCATCATTTGGTCGCCCGTGTCGATGTTGTCTTTGATCAGCACCGGGATGCCATGTAGCGGCCCCCGGTTTTTGCCCGCCTTGCGTTCTTCATCCATCGCTTTAGCCATGGTCAGCGCGTCGGGGTTAACTTCAATAACGGCATTCAAGCCAGGGCCATTTTTATCAATGGCCTCAATGCGGTCTAGGTACAACTGGGTAATGGTGGCCGAGCTAGCCTGGCCCGATTGCATTTTCTTCTGGAGATCACCGATGGTTAGTTCATTCAGTTCAAACTCATCCGTGAAGGGTTGGGTGTCATTTTCTGAGCTTGTCTTTTTGGGTGTGTTGCAGGCTGCTACGGTCAGCGACGCAGCCGATACGCTAGCCACCGAACTGCTCTTGATAAAATTCCGTCTGTTCATGACGTGTTTGCGAAGATGATAGGGGTAAGAAGAACGGGGTATCAGGCAACTCGGTAATCCTTGCGTTATTGAGGGCGCTTGAACAGGCCGACATAGGCCGCTTTGCCCAATACGTGGGCCTGAATGGCGTTTAATACGGCTGTTCGTGTGGCCGATCCTTCTGTTCCCGGCTTCACATCGAGTTTGGTATCCAGGGCATACAGTTCAAAAACATAATGGTGTAAAGGCCCCGAAGCAGCCGCACCCGGCCCCCGATAGGAAGGGGTAAACACATTTACCTGATAACTGCCATCTGGCAGTTGTGCTCCGGCAGGAATTGCTTCGGGCAGCCCGGTCGAGGTAGCCGGAATGTTCCAGACCAGCCAGTGGAGATTATCGTCAATCGTTTTATTTCGGCTCACATCGACATCGTGCATATGCAGCACAAAACTCTGCGTACCGGCGGGCACATCGGTCCAGGTCAGCGCCGGAGAAGCACCTCCTCCCGGCGCAGCGCCCGGAGCCGCCTGCGTGAACTTGATCGGAATGAGGCCCCCATCCGGGAAGGCCGTGGTGGTTAACCGCATTGGCGGGGCTGCGGTTGGTGCGGCCGGGGCTGGTTGCTGGGCAAGCGAAACTGAAACCGAACGGATCAGTAGGGCAGCGGCAAAGAGTACTCGTTTCATGTCTATCTAGGTTTAGTTTGTTTCTGGTATTCGGTTTTCCAACAAGGAAACCATGTCAAAATCTTCTTTTATAAAGCTGAGGTTTCGCTGCCATTTCGGCTATCTTCGGAATGGCAGCGAAACAATCCAGTTAGTACTTTTTCAGAATTTTGACGAGTTGGCGGCTGATCAGTTCGTATCCTTTGTCGGATGGATGCAGGCCGTCGTAGGTCATGTCAATAGCCTCCACCGGATACGGGTACTCATCTGTTTCGGGGCGAAATGGAATGTCGATAAAGTCTGGATACGGGTAGTTGGTATACTGGCCGCTTTTCGGGTCTTTCAGGCGTTTAAACTTAACGAGCTTCTTTAGTTTTAATCCGTTGGCGTGGTAAAGGTCCAGCACGGGCAGGTGTTCGAATTTACCAATGGAGTCGATTGCGTTGGCAAACGCTTCGAGATATTGTCCGTTTTTGGCTTTATACGAGCCATAGGCGTTGTTCTTAAAATTCGTCAGGTACACAAAATCAGCCCGTTGCATGGGCGTGATCAAAACGATGGGCGCCTGTGGATTCAATTGGCGGAGTTTATTGACAATAATCCGGAAGGAACCATATACTGTCGTGTTACCGGCATTGGCCTGATAATCGGCCAAACGGCCTAGAGGCCGGCTCGACCACCAGTCGTTGGTGCCCAGAAAGACGGAATATATATCCGCTTTAACCAGTCCCAGGTTGTCGATTTCTTTGGCAATACCACCCGAGGTCCAGCCATTATGCCCCTGGTTTGTGAAGTGAATGTACGGGAGCCGTTCGACAACCCGGGTCATGTACCCCTTGGTAACTCGATTTCCGGTTTCGTCCAGATGGTCATTCAAATACGTGATGGAATCTCCAATCGCCACCCAGCTAACCTCTTCATGTTTAATGGAGCCCGTTAAACAGATTAGAGCCAGGAGAATGCAAAACTGTTTCATGGTATTGACTATAGTACAGTCTGGAAAAGGAAATCGACGAAGCTGTTTACTGTTTGTCGAGTGAGAGCACCCGGAACTGAGGTGTTGCATAGTAAACCGCCGAAATATAACCCTCTTTTTTATACTCACCGGGTTAAAGCCCGGCGAGTATAAAAAGCCGAATTTCACTCGTTCACGAATTTGTTCAATGGGCACGCCTTCAATTCTTTAAGTCCGTCGATCACCGACGATGCGTTGACTTTTGCTCCGGCAGCGTTCGTGTGCGTGTTATCTTTCACGAAGTACGTGGCTTGCAGGAGCGTAGAGTCGCCCACGACGTCGTACTTGCGGGCAACCAGTTCGTTGAGGTTAATGAAGTAAGCTCCACTTTTGCCACCCTGCTCTCCGTTGGCCACCTCGGCAGCCCATTTGCCGTAGTCGGTATCGCCACGAATCACTTTCCCCTCTTTCCAGCTATTGCGTGGTACCAATGACAGGACAATGGGTATGGCTCCTTTGGCTTTGGTGTCGGTCACATATTTGCGGATATACCAGCCGTAGCTGTGTACGATCTCGTGTTTTTTCGTAATCAGATTATCGATTTCCTGCGTTTCGTTACCCGTGCCTTTAAGTGTTCCCCTGGCACGGAGGGTATCGTTAACGGCACTGGCATCGTTGTGCCCAAACTGGATCATGACAAAATCGCCAGGTTTTAACCGGGTCATGATTTTATCCCAGCGGCCTTCAGTCAGGAAGGTACGGCTGCTTCGCCCTCCAATGGCATGGTTCTCAATATGAATGCGCGTTGTGTCGAAATAAGCGTCGATGAAGTGCCCCCAACCCCACATGCCCCCATCGCCCTTGTCGTTGGAATTCTTAACGGTCGAGTCACCGATGAGGTAAAGGGTGGGGCGTTGCACCTGGGTGGCGGCCATCCAGAGAAAAGCAGTCAGGGAAAACAACAGGATGGATAGTCTCTTTTTCATAAACGTCTGTACTGGAAATCTAAGGGAATTTTGGCTTGTTAGCCGCTTAACCCGATCGTTTCGGTTAAGTTTGCGAATGTACGGCTTCGCTTGGTGCCAGACCAGGGTAGTCGTTGACATTAACGGGAACATATCCATTTTTTGACTAAACATTGTTTTCATTTTCTATGCAGATTAACCCTATGTCGCCTGAGAAAGCCTTTGCTGATACCGGTCTTTCATTACCGCCTGCGCCCCAGCCGTTGGGTGTTTACAAACCATTTCTGATTGACGGTAAATACCTATATGTGTCGGGGCATGGCCCGGTGCAGGATGATAAAAGCCTGATAATTGGCCGGGTTGGGGCCGATCTGGACATAGAACAGGCCAAGTTGGCTGCCCGGCAAGTGGGCCTCACTATTTTGTCGACCATCCGAACAAACCTAGGTAGCCTTGATCGGGTAAAGCGCGTTATTAAGGTGCTCGGCATGGTGAACTGCACGGCCGATTTTGGTCGGCATCCGTACGTCATCAACGGATGCAGCGAACTTTTTGCTACCGTTTGGGGACCCGACAACGGCATTGGCGTTCGGTCGGCGGTGGGTATGGGTTCATTGCCCGACAATATTCCGGTCGAAATCGAAGCTTTATTTGAACTGGTTTAAGCATGGAACAAGCGCCCTGGTACTCGATTGCCGACGTAACCCAACTCGATACACCTGCTCTGGTAGTTTATCCGGACCGGGTCAAACAAAATATTGCGTTCCTAATAAAAGCGGTGGACAACGTGAGTCGGTTGCGGCCCCATGTCAAAACAAATAAATCGCGGGAAGCCTGCCAGTTGATGCTCGACGCGGGTATTCGGAAGTTTAAATGTGCCACCATCGCCGAGGCCGAAATGCTGGCGATGATCGGTGCGCCTGATGTGCTGCTGGCTTATCAGCCAAACGAGGCCAAGATGCATCGGTTGCTACGCCTGATGAGCACTTATCCCGACACCGCGTTTTCCTGTCTGGTCGATAATAGCACAACTGCACAGCAACTGTCTGACAGGGCTGTGGCGGCTAACCAGGTCGTACCGGTCTACATCGATTTGAACGTGGGCATGAACCGAACCGGGATGGCACCGGGTGGCGCTGTTCTGGCGCTGTATGCAGAACTGGATCAATTGCCGGGTGTTCGACCCGTGGGCTTGCACGCCTATGACGGGCACCTGCGCGACCCGGATATCGCCGTTCGTACAAACCAATGTGATGCGGCTTTCTGGCCCGTTCAACTCCTGAGTGATACGCTTGTTTCGCAGGGGTTTGCCCGGCCGGTGCTAGTGGTGGGCGGGAGCCCGACGTTTCCGATTCATGCCAAACGGCCGGATGTGGAATGCAGTCCCGGTACGTTTATTTACTGGGATAAAGGTTACCAGAGCGCGCTGACCGAGCAACCGTTTTTACCGGCTGCGCTGGTCGTCTCGCGGGTAATCTCCCTGCCCGATGCAACGAAAGTATGCCTGGATGTGGGCCATAAGTCCGTCGCTGCCGAGGGCGAACTTGCCCAGCGGATCACGTTCCTGAACGCACCGGATGTAACCGCCATTGGGCAAAGTGAGGAGCATTTAGTGGTAGAAGTCGAACTGGGTCACTCATATCAGATCGGCGATGTTTTCTACGGATTACCGAATCATATTTGCCCGACGGTAGCCCTTTACGAACGGGCCTATACCATCGAAAACGGTGACGTAACCGCCGAGTGGCGGACCATCTCCCGCGACCGCCTGATTTCTGTGTAGTGGATAATCTGTCTGGGCTAAGCCAGAGCTTGGCCCAGACAGATTATCCATCAAACATTAGCGACCCAGCCAGTCTTTGAATTCTGACTGGCGGCTTGTGCTGACGAATACTTCCTGACGGGAAACGGGCAACAAATCGAGTTTGAGCTTTCCCGCTGAATAGGCGTGAACAACCTGGATAGCGGTTCGGGCAATGATAATCTGGCGGTTCACCCGAAAGAAATGACCAGGATTAAGCAGGCCCGATACCTGATCCAGGCTGTATTCGAGCGGCAACAACTGCCCGCCTTTCGTGACAAGGAACGTGGCTTTTTCCTCCGAATAGAAATACGCAATATCGGTCACCTCTATACTGTGAATTTTGGTGCCAATGCTGACCATAAAGCGCTCTTTGAAGCTGCTCGATGCGGGCTTCTGCATTAATTGAACCAGCGCCTTCAGGTCGGGCAGTACCGGTTGGCTGCGGGTGGATTTGAATTTCTCGATGGCCGCTACCAACTCGTCGTACTCAACTGGTTTCAGCAAATAATCGACGCTATTGACCTTGAAAGCTTTGAGCACATACTCGTCGTAGGCGGTCGTAAAAATGATCGGTACTGTCAGGTTTATCTGGTCAAAAATACGAAAAGCCAGTCCGTCCTCCAGATGAATATCCATGAAAGCCAGGTCGAGCTGCGGTGGTTGGCCGCTGCCATGCTCACTGAACCAGGCAACGGCTTCCTTTACAGAAGGCAATTCGGCCAGAATATGAACCGAGCCATCATACTTTTTCAGCATTCGCTCCAGTTGACGGGCCGTGCGGGCTTCATCTTCAATAATGACGACGTTCATACGAATAAAGGGATTTTGACAACAAACAGGGTATCCTGATGCCCATACCACACCGGTCGACGGGTGAGCAGCGCATAGCGGTTCACAATATTCTGTAACCCCAGGCCCGTTGAAGATTCGGGCTGGTCGCGGGGGAGCCAGTTGTTTTCGGTAATCAGCACATCATCCTGGCAATAAATATGCACGCGTAATGGCTCGTCAAGGGCCATCCGATTGTGTTTGACGGCGTTTTCCACCAACAACTGAAGCGATAACGGCGCGATTCGATACCGATTCTGCTCGGCCAGACTGAGGTCAATAACGACCTCAAATTTATTTTCGAAACGGATCTGGAGCAGAAACGTGTAGGCACGGATGAAATCTACCTCCGTTTTGAGCAGAACCAGCTCCTGATCGCGCTGTTCGAGGATATACCGATATACCTTGGCTAACTGCTTGATGTATTGTTCCGAGAGGTCGGCATCCTCATGAACCATGGCCGTAAGAATGCTGAGGCTGTTGAATAGAAAATGCGGACTGAGCTGGTTTTTCAGGGCTTCTACCTGGCTGATCGCGGCTTCTTTCTCCGACTTTTCGGCCCGGAGCTGTACGTGTTTCAGTTGCTGATAAGAGCGGGAAATAAGGGTCAGGTAGAACGCAGACAGCATAATGACCAGATTAAACACACTATTTACCCGTTGTAGGTACGCGAAGACGTCGCGGCTAAACGGTGGCGTCTGAGACGAAGGCCGTTTTAGCAAATCGTTGTGAAAAAGCAGAGAGAAAAGTGTCGATAAGATCAGTTGAAAAACCTGGGCATACAGGGACGCTAACCCAAGCGAAATGAGCATGGTAAATGCCAGCGCCCGCCAACTGAAATCGAGCAGAAAATCCTCCCCAAACCAGCGGAATAATTGCATCTGAATCCAGTCGGTGGCCGTAATCCAGATGAAGTATAAGCCCAGCGCAATCAAAATGAAGACCGCTATCAATGGCGATATTTCCACCAGTTTGGCCGGATTCCGGACAGAGTCAGGCAGATTAACGTACAGTAGCAGCGGTGAATACAGCAGTAGCAACCGAATGGCTACTTGCCATTTTTGTTGGTAGGTCAGCTTATCGACCATTGTTCATTTTTAGTGAAAAGGTAAAGATGCCCCTCGGCTACTAGCTTACAAAAAGCCGGGTATCCTTTTTGGATCGTAACCCGCATGGCAAAGGCCTGACCAGAAATGCCCATCGAACAGCGTCTGGTCAGGCCTGCAAATTGGTGTCATCGCCAAAAGGGGGATTTGCTGGGCGTTTGTTGGCGGTCATTTAGTCTGCAAGCTCACCATATGGTAACCGGGAACCTGCATCACGGTAAAGGATTGAACAGTACGCTCGTTGCCAACCGCAACAGATAACTGGTAAACACCATTTGCCAGATTCGAAATGTCAAACTTTTGCTGAAAGCCATCGCGTAGGTTAACCTTACTTGAGTAGAGCACGTGACCCTGTTCGTCATTTAGAGCAAGTGTAGCATTGGCTGGCTGGGGAGCTACTACGAGTTTCACTTTATCATTCCCAAGTATGGATGCCGTGGCAACGGGCTTATTGCGCTCATTTGTGGTTGCGAACGAGGCTGAACTGGCTACCAGTCCCACCATTAGGAGAAGAATCTTTTTCATGATTTGTATTTGTTTACTTGTGTTTGATTGACTGGCCAAAAGTAGACTCAGCGTCAGGGCGTTGAAAATCAAAGCTGCCGAAGCGCGGGATCTAGGTGATGAGCGAAGCGTTTGGCGCGACGAGTGAAGTTCGTAAACGCTGCTAGTCCTGCCTACCAGTTTTACAAAGCTGCCTGACAGTAGGATGATAAATGAAGTCAGGAAATGCTTTTAACCGTGTCGGAATCCTTAATTAATCGGGGCTGATTATTTGTTTAAGTGATTGATTATCAATGGTAAGTTGGTCGTTCGTCCGCTGAAAACAGGTGCTCGTCGCCTTAATTCAAGCACTCATCGCCTTTCATTTTCTGGCCTGACCATCTCATGTCAACTTTGTCCTATCGCAACGGCGAACCGTCGCAACGGCGAACCGTCGCAACGGCGAACTATAAAAACGATTTAAACAAAAACAGCCATGAAAAAAGTATTTATTCTGATGCTCGGTCTGGTAGCCAGTACTGCATCATTTGCAACAACCAATGAGCCCAGTAAACCTGCAGCCGCTCAGACCCGACTGGTAATGACCCCCGAGCATAAAATCAAATTGTATGTTCAACCCATTCCAACGAAAGGCCAACTGGCGATCCGGGATGCCAACGGTCAATCCGTCTATACTGAAACCGTAAACCTTCAAAAAGGGCTGAGCCAGCAGTTTGATGTTTCAAGTCTAGGCACGGGTACCTATCAGTTGACGCTGGTGGCAGGGTCCCAGGCCCTCACTAAAACATTCGTTGTACAGGTTAATCCAAACGAGAGCTTTGTCGTTCAGGAATAAGAATCGTATGGCTATGTTACAACGTTAATGACTCATCTATGGCGTTGTAACCTAGCCAGATATACGTTGCCTGTAGCCGCTAACCGTACTGGTTCAGATGTAGAAAACCCGTCACCTTCTTCAGATAGGGCTTCGTTACCTAACATTCCCTGTTTAAAAGTAATTAGCACAACGAACGAATGGGCCGCCGTAGCGGTTTAAAATTTTACCGACCCCAAGAAGTTCACTTGTTATGCTGGAGCGGTGCCTTTCGATCAAATCGAAAACAAACCGATAGGCATCAGGCCTCAATGGAGTTAATTGCCAACAAGAAAGCGACCGTTGGACAATGAAACATGGAGGCTTTGGGAGCCAGTCTGTACTCAGCGGAATGTCGATTAGAAAGTCGCTAAGCGCAGAAACAATAGGCTTAACAGGGTCGTGTTATAAATTTTCGGTTGTGTCTGACGAAGACAGACGTATGAGTCTAGTTGCTTTTCCAGTGTCGCTAAATCGTGGAAATGCAGGCAGAAAGTGGTCGTCACATTCATATGTTGCCTTGGTTAGCTACTAGCTGCTACCATTTCGATCACCTACACTATGCTCGATATCTGTATCATAGGCCATATATCGCTGGATAAAATAGTTACGCCACAATCGGTGGCGTTCAAGCCGGGCGGTACATCTATTTACATGGCCAAGTCCCTGCTTCATTCGGGTTTAAAGTATAAACTGGTAACGGCCTTATCCTTCGAGGAGCGTCAATTTGTTGACGATTTACGAGCGGAAGGCGTTGAGGTCGATGCCTTACCAAGTCCGCATACGGTTTATTTTGAAAACATCTATAGTGAGGATCAGGACCATCGAGACCAGCGAGTCGAGCAGAAAGCGTTACCGTTCCGGGTCGCTAACATACCCCCAATCGACGCGAAAGTAGTTCACCTAGGTCCGTTGTTGTACGACGATATACCGACAAAGCTGATTGAGAAATTAGCGAAAAAGAGCCTTATTTCGTTGGATGTGCAAGGATATCTGAGGCATGTCAGGCAGAAGAAAGTTGTTTACCAGGACTGGGCTGATAAAAAGAAAGTGCTCCCTTTCGTGCATACGCTGAAAGCAAATGAGTTTGAGATGAACGTGCTTACGGGTCAAACGGACGCCCACGAAGGTGCCCGGTATTTAGCTGATCTGGGCGTACGGGAAGTAATCATAACGCTTGGCAGCAAGGGGTCGCTTATTTATCGGGATGGTACGTTTTATCCGATTCTGGCGGCACAGCCATCGGCGGTTGTCGACGCAACGGGTTGTGGCGATACCTACATGGCTGGCTACCTTTGGCGACGTCTGCAAGGCAGTTCGATCGAAGAGGCCGGTGACTTTGGTTCCGTCCTGGCGGCAGCGAAAATCAGTTCATCGGGTCCTTTTTCTGGCTCTCCGGCTTTCATTTCATCTCTTTTAAACCAGGAAGTATAGTCTGACGAATATATACGGTAGTTGTTGAGAAGCGGTTAAGCCGCAAAAGTAGTTACTCGTACCAATCCTGGTAATAGCCTCCCAGCTCGAGTAACGTATAGAGTGTTGCCCGTAAAAGTTCCGTCTCGGTTCCTTCATTGATCAGCAAGAGGCAGCACTCTCCCTCTGCATATAAACTAAACACGTCGTTTGAGTCAAGCGGATTTGCTAACAGCCACTTGCTGGCTAAGTAGTTAGCTTTGATGCCGGTGCGCTGACGAACTCGTTCGATGATGTCTGGAATGGAAGGCGGGGGCCCTTCGAAGCACACTTGCCGACTGTATACCATCCGGTCTGCCTAATTAGCCTATGAGTCGGCTAACTTAAACGTCTCAGGCTAGCCAGCCAAATGAACTAAGCGGAATCGCCTTTTGTGTTGGCGGAATGCCCTGATTAGGTAGTTAAAGGCTACTCTTCGTCGTAAAAATGCGTAAGTAAGCTAAACGTTGACGAGTAATTTGCTCGGCCGGTCGGCCTGCCAGGTTGGGTTACCGGTAAGGTCTATACTTTCTGGTTAGTAAGTAAAACGTAGCTTACCATTAGGTAGTTATTCTACCTTTGCCTGGGATTGTTTCTCGATCATCCGGAACCACTGCATAGCCCGATCCAGAACTGTATCATCAAACACCGTCACATAGTCACTGGTTGATTCGGGTCGATCAAGCTTCAGCATACGGCTTTGGTCGTGGTTGTGGATCACCAGGGTTGGGTGGCTTCCTATCGGAAAGAATTGAATTCCCATCCCATTTTTCTGAAACGAGACCGTTGGGCAGCCTAAACAGCATAAGTGCATCGGTAGTGAATCGAGCGTAAAAGCGGCCAATGCCTGTTCACTTAAACTGATCAGGTCCTCAAGCGTCAACTGCCCAACGACCGAATAGAGCCGCTCTGTAGCGGTTGGGTTTTCCTGTCTGACACGTTCGTACAGCGCTGTGGTGAATTCACGCTGGCCGCTAAACACCAATCCATACGGACTTTCCTGTAAAAGCCGGGTGGCGAGCTGACACCAGTAATCAACCGATAACATGCGAACGGGGCTGCCCGATTCTGGGCAAATCAAAATGGTTTTGCTTTCCGGAACCCGTTGCCCTAGCTTACTCCAGAGTTGATGAGGTGATTGGACTGGATGAAAAAAATAGGGTTTAACGGTTCGAAGCTCGCCTTCAACACCCATGGGCTTGAGCAGCATGAGTAGCAAATCAAAATTATTCGTTTCCTGATCGGGCAGGAAAAACTCGTCATCCAACAGTCCACCCATTCCGCGCGAGCCGAAGCCGATTCTGCGTTTGACCTTCAGAAACGGCAGGATAAAATGCATAGGCGAATCGGAGTAGCGAATATCAACCGAATAGTCATACACCGTATCTGCCAGAGACTTGATGGCTGAACGGGTTGACCCAAAAAATGCCTGCCATTTTTCCATCCTGGAGAGCGAACTCCGGTTGGTAGAAGCGTGATTGAGGTGAATGACGCGCCGGACATAGGGATTATGACGCCAAACTGGGTCACACCAACTACCTGCCAGTATATCAATCTGAGCATTTGGATAACGCTGCCGAATGAGTGGAAACGTATACGACAAAACGAGAGCATCACCTAAATGACCCGCCGTCATTAATAAGATAGAGGGACTGTCTGGCCGGGTTGTGTCGTAAGTTTCAAGACCAGAAGGTGTCCGTCCCCGTGCATACAGGTCCACAAATAGATCTAGGAATTGTAAGGGATAAGCAATACGGCGGGGTGCACAATATTTTCGGACTTTACCAGGCATGTACTTACAGGGTTTTCAGCAGTGAGCGGAGTCAATATCTGTCTGATCAGGAGTTACATCTAACAGAGATACAGTAACCTAACTGCAATGGCCGTAGCTTTGTTATTCTAAATACAACCCCCTATTGCCTTTAAAAGCCTGCAAACTGGTATACCTACTTGATCTATTGGTAACTATGAAAAAATGATTAAACCAATGGGAGTTGGACTGCTCAGTGACCTGATTATAATAACCACCGGAATACGACCACATAATGACAGTTTGATCACAACTCCTCGTGGCCTGGTTGCTAAGGATTTAGTAAAAGGATTAAAGAGCCAGCGATGGTTGATACTACAGCAACGGAGTTTACGTACATCTCCGCGATGTCGGTTCACGGGTTCTTAGTCCATCGGTTCGGGTTGAACCTTGTAGCTTATAACACCATGTAGGGCAGGATGAAGCTTTTTAGCTAAGTCGCTCAGGTAAAGAAAGCCCAGCCGGGGGAGCGTTGATTTGCTTCTTTCTTTTTGGTACGATGCCGGAATAACTTTTGAGGAAGCCAGCCCGGTATTATTCCTGCCGGATGGGGCCTCCTGTACGATACCGGTTAATTTGACCAGGCCAGCATGAACCGACAACTGGCCGATCAGTATAGGCTCTGCTGAAGTGGAGTACTGAACTGATTTGAGAGGGACACGTATGCGTAAACAAGTGCTGGCAACCTCGATGGGCATGTTTTGTTCCGTCAATACCTGACTGATCGTTAGGTAAGCTTCCTTATCGGCTAAATCGGTGGTAATAACAATGGTATTGGCGCCCTCAAAAGCAACGGGCTGTGCCTTCACCGCAGGCCAAAGAAGCAGCAAAAGGAGGGTTAGCCGGTAGTGGATTGACAAACAGGAGACGTGTCTCATTCGCTGAAGCAGGTAAGGTAATGGATGGGTGAATTGGTCAAGTGGCCTAGCTAACAGGCGTGTAGATATATTCAAAAGCTACTTAATCATCGAAATGATCGGCCTTATTAATTGGGCTACGCTGATGCAAAAGTCGCCATTTAAGAAATTTTAGACCCAGCCAGGAATAAACGAGCAGACCAACTGTTTCCAGCCCCGTTTTTGTAGGCTGGCTAGCGAACATGCCCGTTTGGTAGTCGTGGACGCAATCAAGGAAGGTGACATAGAAGAGAGCTAAGCCAAGTAGGGCTGCCGTAAACAGACTGAATAGTAGCAGTGACTGTCGCATAAAAAGGTAGGGCTAGTGAATGGTAACGAGTAATTAGACTAATCAATAAAAGCAATTTATTTGCCAGCCACACCATGCAAACAAACGAATTAATACATTAATGTCCTATAAGGTACTAATTAGTAGTTTAAATATAAGATTAAGTTTATCTAATGCAATTGAGTTTTGTCGATTGAACGGGTATAGGAAGCCAGTTAAATAATAGATGACTGCGCATGGTGATTTGCAATACGGGATTGGCCAGGCTTGTTGAGGCACCTATTCTCAAAAGTGTCAGCGATTGACTCATTTGTGACAGCCCCTGGCCGCTAAGCTGCCGACCTTTGACCTATCCAAAACGGAAAATAAATCATAAAAACACATACATCATGAAAGCCCTCATCAATCCCCTCGTCATTGCTTTTACCTTAACCCTGGCTACTTTTTCGGTTTCATTGGCCAACACCAATCCCGGCGGACGCCCAGCCACGGTGGCCAGCTACAAAACGGGTATGTACACCACCGCAGAAGGTAAACTTCAGATTGCCGTGGATAAAGAAGCGACGGGTGCGGTCGACATCCAACTGGTGAATGCAGACGGCAAAGTACTGTTCGCTCAACGGGTGGCCAAGAAAGAAACGATAGCCCGCCTTCGGCTGACATTGAGTGATCTGCCCGACGGAGCTTATCAGGTTCGGGTTAGTAATGGAGTTGATACGACGACCCACTCGGTGACGTTATCGACCAACCAGCCCAGTGCGCCCAGCCGCCTGGTGGCTATCAACTAAAGCCAGGAATTAACCTAAGTCAGCAAAGGGCAGCCATTCGAGAGAGTGGCCGCCCTTTTTGTTGAAACAAGAGTCGGATATACGCTAATCGATACTTAGGCCAGATAGGAAAGGCTACTAAAAACACATAAACGGGGCAGAGGCTATAGAAAATCGAATAAATAATGTTTCGGCTGAAGGATGGTTATTTCATATATTTGTTTTCTCTGTTTTTCTTCATTTTTATATATCTGATAATCAGTAATTTAATTGTGATATACGCATTTTATCTTTGGTCAACTTTAGGATACTGACCACACAGGAAGTTAGTTTGTCAACTAACCATTTACTAACGAAACATTTTTTGTGATTCTTGCTCGTGTACAAGCTGGCCTGATCGACCGATTTTATTACACCTTACTAGTTTATAGCTGAGGCTGGCATCCAGCCAAAAACACACTGGTTTATCGCTTATTTTCTTTCATCTATGGCCCAATGGGCCGTTTATGCTAAACCCCAATCAATGTATATTACACGTGAAGCCTATGACCTGAAACCCTTGCTGATTAAACAAGGAGCTTTGTTTTTATGGGGAGTACACCTAACTAAATGGACCGATAACCATTGCGTTCACCATCTTTACCGATTTAATGATTTTTACGTCGAAATGTGTTGCGACAAACAGACTAACCGGTTACTTCACATCGCAACGTTCGCCAGTCCTCACAGGCTAATCTCTAATCTGGGTAAAATGAATCTCTTCCAAATTGACCAGTCAATTTAGCCGGATGCTTGAGGCAGCATCTGTATTCGTTTAGCACAGTCTGCGTAGGTTAGGCTACAAATTTTATTGACAGTGAAGGAATTATAGAAACAGCTGGTTATGAAACGATGATAAAAGTAGAATAGAGTTGCTAAGTGGTTTTACGATTTGTTCATAACATGTACAAATTCCACATATGCGTTCGATTGCTTTATTGATTGGCATTGGCCTATTGGCTCTGGCCTGTGTTGACCCGGAAGAATTGACGCTAACCGGCACAAAAGACCTCTTGGTTGTAGAAGGTACGATCACCAACCTACCTGAGGCTCAAATCATTAAGCTCAGCCAGGCACAGGCCGATCGGTTAACGGGCCAGTTTAGTACGAGCCCCCTAACCAAAGCAAGTGTGGAAGTGGTTGTGGATTCTGTTCAGGTAGTCACCTGTCATGAAACGACAGATGGTAACTATCAGCTACCGGCTGATTTTAGAGGGCAAGTTGGCCATGCTTATCAACTTCGCTTTACACTACCCAACGGAACCGCTTATGTATCTACCCAGCAAGTGCTACCCGCCGTCTCACCGATTAATAAAGTGAGTGCTCAATTTAACCCTACCAGCTTATCTCCGCAGCAACTCAAAGGCTACACAGCCGCTCATGACATCTTTATTGAGAGTCAGGACCCAGCAGATCAGCATAATTATTACCGCTGGGAATGGAAACTCTGGCAACGCCAGTATTGGTGTCATAGCTGTCGACAAGGCGTATACACTCAATACAAAGTTCTCCCAAATGTGTATAGAGCAAGAGACTACTTTGTAACGGGTACGGAACTATATGAAGATTGTTTTAGTCCCCCAGCGGGTAAGGCTGGTGAAGAAGCGCCTGATGTTCCTAAAGAGGACTGGATTTATGATTATGGCTGTCGAACGCCGTGCTGGCAGATTTTGTATGGGTACGATCTTGTTGTATTTGACGATAAATTCACCAATGGAAGCCTGATTAGCCAGCAACGCGTGGCCCAGATTCCGTTTTATGATCCAGGTCCAGGCTTAGTGGATGTACGCCAGCTTTCCCTTACTCCGGATGCTTACCGCTATTACAAACTCTTTCAGGAGCAGACTCAGCAGGCGGGTGGGTTGGCAGACAGTCCGCCTACGGCTTTAGGCGGTAACGTGCATCAGGTCGATAAGCCTCAAGTCAGCGTGGTGGGTTATTTTTCGGCTTCCGGGGTTTCACAGGTTCATTACTGGCTTGATCGAAAAGATGCCAAAGGCCTGTCCTATGGATCGACAAGTCCTATTGATACGCTGGTGAAAGGAAGCTACGGGCCAAGTCGGGATGGGCTATTTTATGCATTAAACGAACGTCAGCCTAATCTGGAACCGTCTCCTCCCTACCTAAATGAGCGTGTCAAAGCTAAGGTTCGCTTATGGCCCAACGCCGACCGGCCACCCCTGGCTCCCTGCCTGCAAAGCGACCGGCAAACGCCTTTCAAACCAGAAGGCTGGAGAGAATAGTTGCCTCATAACACACAGGCAAGGCGGTAACCCTACCTTACACAGGGTGCTGCGCTTCAACGGCTAATAAATAGACCGTCATCGATTCGCCGGTGGTTGCAATCCAGTAGTCATACTCAGTGATGGCTAGCTGGCGCTGGCTTTCTGTAATATACCCGGACTCCACCAATTGAGGACCCCGTAACTCGGCTACTTCCGACCATAGACGGCTAACTACACTAAAATCAGATTCGCTCTTTTGCGTCCGTTCAAACTGTTCGCTCACCTGCACGGTTGGGAAACCGACATCGTACATCAGTTCCTTAAGATTGTCCGCAATGGCATTATCGAAACCCGCATCCTGCCGCCAGCGTAAAAACGCGTCGTAAAAGAGTCTCATCGCCTGGGGCGGCTCGGGTGTCCAGGTAATCTTTTCGTGATTGAAGTCAAGTATAGCCAGATAGCCACCTGGTTTGACAAGCCGCTTCATAGTGAGGAGGGCTGCTTTGGGCTGGGCCAGCCATTGGAGCGTCCGGGCGCAGGTAACCAGATCAAAGCGCTCTGTCGTGTCGAACGAATACACGTCGGCTTGCTGAAAAGACAGGCCGGGCAGTGTATGCGCCTGCTGCGTTGCCTGCTCAATCAGGGTAGGACTAGGGTCGATACCCAGCACATAGCCTGTGGGGCCGGTCTTTTCAGCGATGCTCCGCGTAATAGCGCCTGACCCGCAACCTACATCGAGCACGCTTAGACCGGGCCGCAAATAGGTGAGCAAATTGCGGTTCGCGTTCTCGACGGTTCTGCGTTCCAGAACGGGGTTGTAGGCAACCGGCATCTTCGCCCGGTCTGTGATGGATTGATCAGCCATAAGGGAGGGACATAAAAATAGGTCGCGCTAGCGCGACCTGAACTTACAAATAGCAAAACTTTATTCACCACATCGGACCGCCAATGTGGTGAATAAAGTTTTGTTTTTATTTTTTTGTCGAGAATTGATAAATAGTCGTGGTCTTGTACGTTTGGCCCGGCTTCAATTCGGTCGTTGGGAAGGCCGGATGATTAGGCGAATCGGGGTAGTGTTCGGTTTCCAGACAGAGCGCGTAGCGTTTCTTGTAGGCGAATCCTTCCCGACCCACTACAGTCCCGGTCAGGAAATTGCCCGTATAGAACTGCACAGCCGGTTCGGTGGTGCGAACTTCCATAACGCGCCCGCTGGTGGGTTCGTAAACCGTTGCCGCCAGTTTCAAAGAGTCGGCCGGGCCGTTCAGAACCCAACCGTGGTCATAGCCACCGCCGTATTTAATCTGGGTGTCGGTTGAATCATTGATGCGGGTACCCACCACCGTTGGCTTCAGGAAGTCGAATGGAGTACCAGCCACCGGTTTCAGTTCGCCCGTTGGAATCAGGGTTTTGTCGACGGCAATAAACTTGTCGGCGTTGAGGGTGACAACATGCTCGAGCACATCGCGTTTGGCACCACCCGTCAGGTTAAAATACGTGTGATTGGTCAGGTTAACGACTGTTGGCTTGTCGGTGGTCGCTTTATAGTCAATCTTGAGCGCGTTATCTTTCTGCAAGGTATACGTGACTTCAACCGCCAGATTGCCGGGGTAACCTTCTTCACCATCTTTAGCGGTGTAGGCCAATTTGAGCGCAGGTTCGTCGCCTTCAACCGGCGTGGCTGTCCAGAGTACTTTATCAAAACCTACTTTACCACCGTGCAGATGGTTGCCCATGTTGTTGATGAACAGGGTATACGTCTTTCCTTCGAGCGTAAATTTTCCTTTGGCAATCCGGTTGCCATATCGACCGACCAGCGCGCCAAAAAACGGGTTGTTTTTTACGTAAGAGGATAACGAGTCGAGCCCCAGCGTAACGTCTTCAAATTTGCCGTTTTTGTCAGGTGTTTTCAGACCGACAATAATCCCACCGTAATTGGTTATCTGGGCCGTCATGCCCGACGCATTGGTCAGGGTATATAGATCAGCCTCCCGACCATCGGGTAGTTTACCGTAGATCGCTTTCTCGATACCCGGCTTTTTCTCGTCGGCTTGATTTTCTTTTTTGGAGGAGCAGGAGGTCATAGTTAAACAACTTGTTAACAGGGCCAGCGATAAGAGTTGAGGCAGAAACTTCATGAACTAGTAAGGGTTTAAGGATTGTGCCAGCGTGATACGTTGGAGTAAAAGAGATACGCAGTGATTTTTTAGTCTCTGTTTTAACCAGCGAATCCCTGGACAGTTCTAACTGTAGGACATTTCTCTACGTAAAGAATCGTTGCGGGTATTCATACTATACAGGTTAGCAACCCTGTCCATAGTAGGCGTTTTTTCCGTGTTTCCGTTCGTAGTGTTTAAGCCGGAGCGTGTCCTTGATCCGGGGTGTATTCGGGTTGATCTGGAGCGTGAGGTAGGCCATTCGAGCCAGCTCTTCCAGAACCGCCGAGTTGTACACCGCTTTTTCGGCGGATTTACCCCAGGTAAAGGGCCCGTGATTTTGCAGGAGAACCATTTCCATTTCAGTATTCACCAGTCCTTTCTCCGCGAAGCAGTTAAAAATCTGGTGGCCCGTTTCGTGTTCATAATCGCCCTGAATCATCTCGTCGGTGAGGGCCGGGGCGCACGGAATATCCTGGTGCGTGTGATCGGCGTGGGTCGTTCCAAAAATGGGAATATCCATTCCGGCCTGTGCCCAGGCAACGGCATGTGTGCTGTGCGTATGCGCAATGCCGCCGATGGTGTTCCAGGTTTTATAGAGCAGCGCATGGGTTTTCGTATCGGAAGATGGCCGTAACTGCCCTTCGACCACTTTGCCCTCGTAATCACAGATCACAATGTCGTCGACTGTAAGCTTCTCATACGGCACTCCGCTGGGCTTAATAGCAAACACTGCCCGATCCCGGTCAACCGCGCTAACGTTGCCAAACGTAAACAGCACCAGCCCCAGTTTGGGGAGTTGCATGTTGGCTTCGTAACATTCTTCTTTTAGGGATGTGTACATACAGTAAAGAGTGTAAGAATGAAAGAGCGAATGAGTGAAAGAGTGGAATCGAATCACCGATGTGGGGCGGGTGCGTGGCTCCGATTTTTCACTCATTCGTTCTTTTCTTAACCTATTGAAGTTCAAGGACAACTACGGATACCGGGGGCAGTGTTACTGTCAGTTGGCTGCCATTAAGTTTGGCTCCCGTAAAGGCTGTCGGCTTTATTTTCGTTAAATTATCAAACGTGTTGTGATCGTGCACATTAGCTGAAGTCAGGATGCGTCCCACAACGCCGGCCGCTTTCTGGTCATTCAGGTCTACCGAGATTTCCTGTGGTTTTGTCGGGTCAATGTTAACGAGCGACACGTGAACTTTACCGGCCTTGTCGCGGGATGCCGAAACGGAAACGGCAGGAAGCTTATCTTTCCCAAACGTAAAATCGTCGGACTTGACCGTCACCGGCAATAAGGTTGCATCCTGATGCACGTTGTACATTTCCAGAACGTGATAGGTGGGAGTCAGCAATATCTTGTCGCCTTTGGTCAGGATAACCGCCTGCAACACGTTGATGGCCTGCGCCAGATTCGCCATACGAACCCGTTCGGCATGTTTGTGGAAAATATTGAGCGTTGCTCCGGCCAGTACGGCATCCCGCATGGTGTTTTGCTGGTACAAAAAGCCCGGATTAGTGCCCGGCTCAACGTTGTACCAACCGCCCCATTCATCGACAATAAGCGCAATCTTTTTCTCCGGATCGTACTTGTCCATAACGGCCGAGTGCTTCTCGATCAGTTCGTCCATCAGCAGTGCCTGCTGCATCGTTTTGAAATATTCTTCGTCCGAAAACTGGGTGGCAGACCCCTTCTTGCCCTCACCCCACGAGAGCACCGAATAATGGTGCATCGCCAGCCCTTCCATCAGCGACGAAGGAATATTCTTCATTAGCGTTTCTGTCCAGTTGTAATCGCTGTCGCTGGCACCCGATGCAATCCGGAAGATTTTGCCATTGCCCACCTTGTTATTCATAAAGGTGCTGTACTGGCGATACAGGTTAGCATAAAAATCTGGTTTCATGTTGCCCCCGCAGCCCCAGGCTTCGTTGGCGACTCCCCAATATTTGACATTCCAGGGTATTTGTCGGCCGTTTTGCTGACGCAGATTCGACATGGGGCTGTTCTTCTCGAAGTTGACATACTGGACCCATTCCGATAATTCCTGTACGGTTCCACTCCCCACGTTTCCTGCCAGATAGGGTTCAGTCCCCAGCAACTCGCACATATTCAGGAAGTCGTGGGTACCAAAGCTGTTATCTTCCGTAACGCCACCCCACCAGGTATTAACGATCTTGGGCCGTTTCGCTTTCGGCCCGATGCCATCTTTCCAATGGTATGTATCGGCAAAACAGCCCCCTGGCCAGCGGAGATTTGGAATTTTGAGTTTCTTCAGGGCGTTGACAACATCAAGTCGAACCCCGTTTTTGTTCGGGATCTTCGTGTTGCTTTCACCTACATAAAAGCCATCATAAATACTTCGCCCCAGATGTTCAGCGAAGTGGCCATAGATGTGTTTGCTGATGACCGTTTTACCGTCACCGGCATTAATTGACACTTTGTTTTGCGCCGATGCGCCGAGTGTGAAACAGGCAAGGGCCAGGGTAAGGAGTGGTTTTTTCATAGGAAATCTTCTGGTAAATGATAGCGCGAACGCCTTCGTTCGTGCTAATTATTCTCCGGCCTCTGGCCGGAACTAAGTAATGGACAATCGGCCAGAGGCCGAAGAGTAATCAGCACGAACGAGCCGGGTCGCCGATGCGGACGTTCGCACTATCACTGTCTCCATGGTCCGAGTCCTCACGAACCACCCATCCGGCAGGTAAATGTGGCTGGCCGCAACGAGTGGTCCGTGAGGATACAGACCATGGACCGAATGATTTTCGCTCTTTAACGATAGTAACTTTCGCTCCAGCGTAACTCGTTTTTTAGCTGGCGGAGGTTGGTATTCCGATCAATGACGACCAGCTCGACACCAAAGATATCGGCGAAGTCTTCGATATGATCCGTCGTGAGGTTTTGGCTATATACCGTGTGGTGAGCACCCCCGGCCAGAATCCAGGCTGCACAGCCGGTCTGCATGTCGGGCATGGGTTTCCAGATGGCCCGGGCGACGGGTAATTTGGGGAGCGCTTCCGGTACATCAATCGCTTCGACTTCATTGACAAGCAACCGAAAACGGTTGCCCATATCGATCAACGACACGTTGATGGCTGGACCTGCTGGTGCGTTGAACACTAGCCGAACGGGGTCAGCTTTGCCGCCAATACCCAGCGGGTGAATTTCACAGGTGGGTTTGTCGGCGGCAATGGACGGACATATTTCAAGCATGTGCGACCCTAACACCAGCGGATTAGCCGGATCAAAATGATACGTGTAGTCTTCCATGAACGAATTACCACCGCTGAGACCGGCCGCCATCACTTTTAGCGTGCGAACCATGGCCGAGGTTTTCCAGTCGCCTTCACCCGCAAAGCCATACCCATCGGCCATCAGCCGCTGAGCCGCAATGCCGGGTAGTTGAGCCATGCCGTGGAGGTCTTCGAACGTGTCCGTGAATGCGGAGAAATTGCCGTCTTTCATAAAGGCTCGTAAGCCCAGTTCAATTTTTGCCGCATCCCGAAGTGAACCATGCTGTGCCCCGCCTTTCAGCAGGCTGTTCATCAGCGTGTACGTATCGGCATATTCAGTTACCAACTGGTCAATCTCGCTGTCCGTTATTTGATTGATCACCGCCACCAGATCGCCAATGCCGTGCGTGTTGACGGATAGGCCGAAGGTTATTTCAGCCGCAACTTTGTCGCCTTCCGTAACGGCCACCTGCCGCATGTTATCGCCAAAGCGGACCACTTTCATGGTTTTAAGCTCGTAGGCCGCTACCGACACGCGACACCAATCGGCTATTTTGGCCAGTACATCTTCCTGCTCCCAATAGCCAACAACAATTTTACGGTTCAGGCGCATTCTGGACATAATAAACCCAAACTCCCGGTCGCCGTGGGCCGACTGGTTGAGGTTCATGAAGTCCATGTCAATCGAACTCCAGGGAATGTCGCGGTTAAATTGGGTATGTAGGTGGAGGAGTGGCTTTTTTAATACGGATAGTCCCCGAATCCACATTTTAGCGGGCGAGAAGGTATGCATCCAGGTGATGATTCCCACACAATTAGGCGCTACATTAGCCTCCTGGCAGATAGCATAAATCTCATCCGGCGTTTTAACTACTGGCTTATAAACAACACGTACCGGAATAGTCGGCGACTTGTCGAACGATTGCGCAATGATTTGCGAATGGTCCGCTACCTGCCGCAACGTCTCTTCGCCGTATAAATGCTGGCTCCCCGTAACGAACCAAATTTCGAACTCTTTCAGATTAAGCATTATAAATAATGTTGTGTTTTATGTGGTGTCGACCGGTCTAATTGATTGGCGATAAATAAGTGCCGTTTTTTTCATTCTCGCCAGGTTAAACCCGGCCAGAATGAAAAAAGGCCACTATTTCTGCGGTTACTCTGGTCAAATAAATAGAAAGGACGTGTACGATTTTTAAAACCTCGCTTGTCAATTTTGAGAAACGAACATCACTCAACGTACTATCAATAATCAGCGCCCTTCTACGAACGCACCCAGCGCCAGGTATTTTTGATAAAGTGTTTCGTAGGTGGCAACGTGTTCAGGCCGGGGATGGTATTCGGCGTCGAAGCCGGAACCCATGGCCTGTTGGGCCGCTTCCATCGTTGGGTGGACACCTGCCGCTACGGATGCACACATGGCTGCGCCCAGCGCACAGGCCTGGTCGGCACTAGCGACCTGAATGGGCTTATTCAGTACATCGGCGAGGGTTTGCATAACGAAAGCCGATTTTTTGGCAACTCCGCCAATCGCAATGACTTTTTTGATTGGGACACCTTCCTCGATAAACCGGTCAACGATGCTGCGCGAACCGAAGGCAGTCGCTTCCACGAGAGCCTTGAAGACCTTTGCCGCATCGGTACCCAGATTCAATCCCGAAATGGCTGCTTTAAGCGTGTGGTTCGCGTCGGGTGTCCGACGACCATTGATCCAGTCCAGCGCAATAACATCCGTCGGCGTAACCGGTAATTTAGCCGCCTGCGCCGATAGATGAGGAATAAGCTGACGACTCAGGGTATCGGCTGCTTCGGTACCCAACAACTCGCGGACGGGCCCCGTAATCAGGCCGGCAAACCAGGCGTACAAATCGCCGAAGGCCGATTGACCTGCTTCCAGGCCCAGCATGCCCGGTGCTACCGAGCCATCGACCTGTCCACAAATACCCCGAATCAGTCGGTGCCCGATTTCTTCATTAGGCGCCATCAGAATGTCACAGGTTGACGTGCCGATGATCCGCACAAATGCATAAGGTTCAATCTCGGCACCAATGGCGCCCATGTGCGCATCGAAGGCGCCCACGCCCACCACGACATCCGTTGAAAGCCCCAGTTTTTCCGCCCATTCAGCCGAGAGGTTGCCTATTGGCAGATCCGACGTGTATGTATCCGTAAATAAATGCTCCCGCAGCCCACTGAGTAGCGGGTCGAGTCTGGTTAGAAATTCGTCGGATGGTAAGCCATCGAACTCGCTATGCCAGAGTGCCTTATGGCCAGCTGCGCAGCGTGACCTGCGTATGGTAAGCGGGTTAGTATTCCCTGTGAGTACGGCCGATATCCAGTCGCAGTGTTCAACCCACGAGAAAGCGTGTTGCCGAACGGCTTCATCGACCCGCAGCGTACGCAGAATTTTGGCCCAAAACCACTCCGACGAATAAATGCCGCCTACGTATTTGGTATAGTCGACATCCCAGTGATGCGCCAGATTATTGAGTTCTTCCGCTTCGGCGTTGGCAGTATGGTCTTTCCACAGAATGAACATACCATTTGGATTCTCGGAAAAATCGGGGCGAAGGGCTAACGGCAAACCGGTTTCATCCACCGGGCCAGGTGTTGAGCCGGTTGTGTCGATCGATATGCCGACCACCTGTTTTCGAATCTCGTCGGTAACGCCCGCTAAAGCCCCATTAATCGTTTCGGTCAGTCCTTCCAGGTAATCGAGGGGGTGCTGCCGAAACTGAGAACGGGCCGGATCACAATACAAACCCTGTTTCCAGCGGGAGTATTCATGTACGTGCGTACCAATTGTTTCGCCGGTTTGGGCGTTGACAACCAATGCCCTAACGGAATCGCTGCCAAAATCCACCCCAATAACATATGAGTCGTTCATTGCTAGATTCGATTCATGACGCTGATAAACAGTCGGGTCAGCTCATGTCGTTAAATCGGAAAAGAGTTCTTTTAGAATGGTGTTTAACTGACACAATACTAGTACATTCTTTGGCTATTTCCATGAGAAAACGTGATTATTTTCCTAAGCCCTTAGGAAAGTGTCAGTTCTGGGAAAAAGCTGACGTAATCGGTCAGGTATTCCTGATACTTCGTCGTGTTCAGCCGATACAGCTGCCCTTTCTTGGTGACCGAGGTCGTGTCCTTCTCGCCCGTACCAATCAACAGATCCGTAGATAGTATTTTTCGGCTGAAATTCCGGCGATCAAGTTGTCGGGTATAGATGGCCTCATACAATTTTTGAAGCTGTGGGATGGTAAACTTTTCGGGCAGGAGTTCAAAGCCGATGGCATGTAGAGCAGCTTTGTACCGTAGTCGGCGAAGTGCCTGCTCAACCATCGTGTCATGGTCGAAAATCAGATTTGGTTTCTCCTCAAGATTGACCCAGGAGGCATTGTGCGCCCGGATTGCGTTGATGTCTTGATCCTGAATGTTGACCAGGGAGTAGTAAACAACCGAAATAGTTCGTTCAACCGGATCGCGGGCCACGGCACCAAACGTTTGCAACTGTTCGAGATAAGTATTGGTCAGGCCTGTGAGGTCGTATAAAATGCGTTGGGCAGCGGCTTCAAGGTCTTCTTTTTCGTGTAAAAAACCACCCATCAGTGACCAGCGGCCCTGCTCGGGTTCCATGTTGCGCTTAATGAGCAATAATTTCAGTTGTTCGCCATCGTACCCGAAAATGATGCAGTCCAGGGCAATCAGGATTCGATTGGGATGTGTGTAGTGGATCATTAGCGGTTGCTGAAGAAGAGCTAGCGACTGGCCCATTATGTCGAATAAACGCAATGGATAGGTCAGGGTTATGAACCTGCTAAATAGCTATAAATAGTTTATTCTGAAAACCTACTGACGTAATCCATCGGAAATTAATCAGATCGTTGCCCGGTATGTCATTTTTCCAGTGCGGTTATACAGCTTGATTCTGTCTTTTCCGGGGGCTGTGTCCGCACAGCCCCCGGACGAGCTCAAGGTGGTGCCAGCTTCTTAAAACTAACCCCATAGTGAAACCGAACAATTTCAACCGCTATACCGCTATAGAGTAAAGAAGTAGTACGAAATCAGACTGGCAAGTTGGTTTTTGTATAAATCATCAGCAGTCAAAAAAGTATGTGCGTTTTTAGCCGTTGAACGCCAGCCCAGTCAATTACGCTACGGGCTCCGATTCGGGTTGTCCCAGCGTTACGGGCTGCATTTTTGGGGCCAGCAGGTGCATAACCAGCCAGGCTAACAAATAAGCTGATCCGCACATCAGAAAAATGATGCCGTACCCACTTTGAACATCACCCGCCTGTTTGTAACTATCCAGAATCCGCCCGACTATTTCGGGGAAGATAATGCCGCCAACTGATCCCGCCATACTTCCAATACCCACTACGGAACTAACGGCCCGTTTGGGAAACATGTCGGAAGCCGTCGTAAAGATGTTGGCGCTCCAGGCCTGGTGGGCGGCACCCGCCAGGCCAATCAGGGCTACCGTCGTCCAGATATCGGGGCCAAAGCGCACGGCGATAACCGGAATGACCAGCAATGCAAAAATGAGCATAGACGTTTTGCGGGCTTTCCACACGCTCCATCCCCGGCTGATCAGGGCCGACGAGAGGTAGCCACCGCCAATGCTCCCGATGCTGACCAGCGTGTAGAGTACCGCCAGATACAAGTTCGGTTTCTTGGTATCGAGGTGGAAGGTGGTCGAGAAATAATCCTGTAGCCAGAACAGAAAAAACCACCAGATGGGGTCGGTGAGCATTTTGCCAAAAACAAAGGCCCACGTCTGGCGAACACTCAGCAATTGGCCCCAGGAAACAGGCTTCCCGTGATCGGCAATCTCGTCGGGCGTGGTTTCGTTGTCGCTGTGTATGTAGTCGAACTCAGCTTTGGACAGTTTGGCCTGTTTAGCGGGTATCTCGTAGGTGATGTACCAAATCACCAGCCAGATAAACCCGACGGCTCCCGTCACAATGAAAGCCATCTGCCAGCCGTAGATCCCTAAAATCCAGGGGACGAGAATAGGGGCCACGACCGCGCCTATATTAGCGCCCGAGTTGAAAATACCCGTTGCCAGCGCCCGTTCTTTTTTCGGGAACCACTCGGCTACCGTTTTGATGGCCGCCGGAAAGTTGCCCGCTTCGCCTAAGCCCAGCCCAATTCGGGCAAAAATAAAGCCAAGGGTACTGGTTGCCAGGGCGTGGCCCATTGCCGCCAGACTCCAGAAAATAATGGCGATGGAGTAGCCCATTTTGGTGCCAATACGGTCGATGAAGCGACCAAAGACGAGCAGTCCAACGGCATAAGCAGCCGAAAAAACCTGCACAATGCGGCTATAATCCAGCTCCGACCAGGCAAACTCTTTCTCTAAGGTAGGTTTTAGCAACCCGACCACTTGCCGGTCGAGGTAGTTGATGGTTGTTGCAAAAAAGAGAAGCGCGACGATGGTCCAGCGGTAATTCCCAGGGGGCTTGCTCATGCTGACTTAGGAACAAAGGTGGCCACAAGCTGAACCAAAGAGGCAACCCGATCACGCAGAGCATCGGGCGATAACCCCTGACCGGAAAATAGTTGAGAGCCAATCCCAACGGCCGTAACACCCGACCGAAACCAGGCTGACAGGCTGTCGATGGTGGGCTCTACGCCACCCGTTACCATTAGTTTCAGACCAGGCATTGGCCCTTTGATTGCTTTAATGAAATCAGGTCCGACAACATTGCCCGGAAACACTTTGACGAGATCGGCACCCAATTGTGTTGCCTGATAAATCTCGTTTAGGGTCGAACCGGCTGGCATCCAGGAGACACCCCGAGCCCGACAAACGTCGCCGACGGCAGCGGTGGTAACCGGTTGCACCACAAAGTCAGCGCCTACATCCAGAAACCGTTCAGCGTCTTCGGGCGTCAGGATTGTCCCGATACCCATGGCCATGTCGGGGCAGTGCTGGCGGACATACGGGATTAAATCCGTAAAAACAGACAGGGCTTTTTCGCCCCGGTTCGTAAACTCAAACACTCGTAAACCACCATCGTAGCAGGCCTGAACAATAGCCTGGGCATGAGCCCCGTCGGGATGGTAAAATACCGGTACAATTGGGTGATTAATGACCAGATCAAGGATCTTATCGGGAGTGAATGCTGACATAAAGCGTTAGGATAAGGGAGTTAATGCGTAAATTCGGTTGGTGATGTCGGTAATGGTTTGCCTTGTAGCGTCCCCTAATTCCTGCAATTTACCAAAGGCAGCTTCTGCCGCAAATGTGACGACTTGCTGAGGTGGATGCTGATGATACAGGCCATAAATCAGGCCGGCCATGAAGCAATCGCCACTGCCTACCCGGTCAATGACCGAATCGGTCAGTAATTCGGAGGATACAAATTGTTGTCCTTCGGTGAACAGGGTTGTATAATAACGCAGGCCTGCCGGGGGCGTATCGAATCGGAAGGTGTTGGCCACCACTTTGCAGCGAGGGAACTGCTTCTGGATGGCCTCGGAAGTGACCTGAGCGTGGGCAACATAGTCGGACTGTTGCCCCTTGGCATGAATCTGTTCATCGACCGGAATACCCAGCAGGGCGTTGGCGGCCCATATATTTCCCATGACAACATCACAGTGCTCCAGCAAACCGGGCATGATGTCGGTCGGGGCCATGCCGTATTGCCAGAGCCGTGCCCGGTGGTTCAGATCAATCGAAACGGTAATTCCTTTTGCCGAGGCTGTCGCCATCAGCTCCCGGCAGGCCGCAGCCACATCAGCGCCCAGAGCCGGACTAATGGCGCTCACGTGTAGCCATGAGGTATCGGTGAGCACCTCGTCCCAGTCAACGTTGCCAGGTGAAAGTTCGCAGAACGACGAATGGGCGCGGTCATAAATAACGCCCGCGTGTTTGAGGTCGGTCCCCTGCGGGAGATAATAACTGCCTACCCGTTGTCCGAATCGAAGGATACCCGACGTGTCGATGCCTTTGCTTTTTACATACCCGATGATGTCATCGGCTAATGCATTTTCCGGCAAAGCGGTACTGTATTTAACCGGAAGGCCCCAGTTGGCCAGGGCTGTGGCCACGTTCAATTCGGCTCCACCCACAAAGACGGGCATCGCTCCCTGTCGAATCCATTCACCATTGGCACTGGGTGAAAATCGTATTAATAATTCGCCGAAGCAGGAAATTTTGGTCATATACAGTGATGAGGCAATGAGCGAGCCAGTTATAAGCTACTGAGCCGATTCTCTAATTTCATACAGCAAAGAGTAGTTGTTGCCTGTTTCATACCCATTTTACCCCTAAAAACTACCAGACTGGATCAGTATAGTACGCAACTGGAAGGAGCAGAGCAGCTAATTGTCTTTTTCATGGAAACGGCAATTTACCCGACACGTATCCAGCTCGGGCTACCTCTTATAAGTGTAAGCAGGCTATTTGTTAAAGTGAAGCAATACACTTTATTTTTTCACGCAAACGTTATCGGGAACGTTGCCGACTGGCGTATTTCCACTAAATACTTATCGTATGCATCTGTTATCTACTGGCTAATTCTGCTGAACTGGCCTATTTTTGCAACTTGCTTTTTGTATTTTACCAATAAAGATTTTTTGTCCTGTGTGTAGATCCGGGGACGAGACCACCATTTTTATCGTAACGACGACCCATTAGTCAGACCAGCCCATTGCATCTAGTAGCCTCTTTCATCGTTTATCTGCTTTTGTTCGGTCCTGCCTTCCCGAGCGATGCAGGCGTTCTTCCGGTCAACACACCCGTCGCTTGGTTCAACTCGAAAGCAGGCCCTGTTAAACGAAGCAGCACGAAACCCCTGCATCAAAAGACAACGGTTCGTAAATCCCGTTCCAAAAAGTCGGCTAGAAGGCACATAGTTCCCGCAAAAACGCGACGCGTAGTGCATGCTGCAAACAGAAGCCACTCTGCAGCACGATCTACACGTACCAGGTTAGTAACAAAAACTGCGGTGCGGACAGTGAGCAAAACGCTGGCCATTATGGGCCGTCGATACGCGACAATACCCATATTGGATGATCAGCTTAAGGGAGCCGTTTACTACCTGGCTTCCGGTCATGGTGGGCCCGATCCGGGGGCTATTGGAAAGTATGGGTCCCAGCGCCTGCCCGAGGATGAGTATGCGTATGATGTCACGATCCGACTGGCCAGAGTACTCATTCAGCATGGCGCAACGGTCTACATGATTGTGCAGGACCGGAATGATGGAATTCGGGATGGGGCCGTGCTGCCCATCGACTACGATGAACGGGCTTACCCGAATCAGGCTATTCCCCTCGATCAAACGACTCGGCTGCGGCAAACAACGACGGCGGTGAATCGGCAATTTGCCAATCACAAAGAACGTTACCAGCGATTTGTAACCATTCATGTCGACAGCCGAAGCAAAGGCGAAAAGATTGACGTTTTTTTCTATCATCATCCCCAGAGTAAAGTTGGGTTGAGGTTGGCCCGGCACATTCATCGGATGTTTCAGGCAAACTACAAGCGCTATCGACCAGCGCGGCCTTACATGGGCCGGGTTAGTAGCCGTGGGAGCTTGTACGTGATCAGAAATAGCCAGCCTCCAACCGTTTTTATTGAACTGGGCAACATTCAGAATCAACTGGACCAACGGCGGTTTCTACTGGCCGAGAATCGCCAGGCGCTGGCTAACTGGCTGTGTCAGGGCATGCTGGTTGATTACAAGAAATAATCACGTGTCTTTTCCGTCGTATCGTATAGCATTAAATGGTGATAAATAGTCCTGAAAAATTTACAGTTTTTTAGGTGAGCCGTCTGTATGTATCAGAACCTTGTGTACTTTTGACACAAAGAAAGAAGGATGGCTATAAATCGGGTAAACTGCCTGCTTACGGCGTTATTGCTAGCGGGTAATCACTGGGTGCAGGCCCAGCAGGCGCACGTCAATCTGGATTGGAATCCTCAGAAAAACACACAGAACCTACTGCCGTTTGGCGCGAATGTTATCTCGCCCGATGTGCACGACGATCACACAATCACCTTTCGGCTCAAGGCTCCTGAGGCAAAGCAGGTGATGCTGACGGGAGGACCGCTATTACTGGCCCTGAACGCCAAAGATCCAATACCCTTTCAAAAAAATGCCGATGGCCTTTGGTCATTGACCGTAGGGCCCATCAAACCGGATATTTATGTGTATAAATTCGTGATCGATGGCGTACAGGTCGTTGACCCGAACAATACCCTCACGGGTTTTAACGACCAGCCGGGCTACAGTAACGTGGTTGTTCAGGGCGACGGTCCGGCTTATTATGATGCCAAAGCGGTGCCCCATGGAGCCGTAACGTGCCACATTTATCATTCGGATGTGCTGAATGGCGAACGGGAAATGTACGTCTATACGCCCCCCGGCTATTCATCCAAAAAGAAATACCCCGTCCTTTACCTAATGGGCGGCAGCGGTGAACTGGCTTCTGGCTGGAGCCTCGACGGGCGGGCCAATTTCATTGCAGATAACCTCCTGGCCGAGGGTAAAATGGTGCCTATGCTGATTGCGATGCCCAACAATCAGGTCGTTCATCGCAGTGATCCGGCGCATACCGAAAAGACGTTCAGGCTGCTGGAAGATGAGCTGAAAAAACAGATCGTACCTTTTATGGACAAAACCTACAGTACCCGGGCCGACCGCACCGGCCGTGCATTGGCGGGCTTGTCGATGGGTGGACGGCACACCCAGTTGGTCGGCCTCACGAATCTGGACATGTTTAGCTCGTTTGCCATTTTGAGTGCCGGCGACCTGGAAACCGAAACCGTAAGCGCTACCTTTCTGAATGATCCCAAAGCGAATCAGAAAGTCGATTATTTATTGGTCGGGCAGGGGACGGGCGAAGTAGAAACGATTGGCAAACGGGCCGTTGCTCTGCACGAAGCTCTTCAGAAGCATAACATCAGGCATGATTATTACGTCGGGGGCGAGGGTGCTCATGACTGGGGTACCTGGCGTCATCTACTGTATTACAGGCTCCTGCCAAATCTATGGCGTAACAAGTAGTTCGTCGATGGCGCAAGGCTGGAGCCTTGCGCCATCGCTACAGTTCAATTCCTTAATCCTTATTTTTTTTCATGAAAACACTCAACCCAATTCTCAAATCCGGCATTCGTGGCTTCGGGCTCGCTCTAGGCGCATCCATGGCTCTGTCGGGCGCTATGGCCCAAATGCCGCAGCGGACACCCACGCCTAATGACACGCTGAAGTCGCCTAAAGTAATGGCCGATAATCGGGTGGCTATTCAGATCTATGCCCCTAAAGCTACGGAGGTAACCGTCGGGGGCGATTTCTCGTCGACTTACAAACCCATTAGTCTCGTCAAAAATGAGCAGGGTGTCTGGTCGACGGTACTCGGCCCACTTCGTCCGGATTATTACACCTACACCTTGATGGTTGATGGCGTACGGACGATGGATCCGAAGAATCCGGTCATCAAGCAGGGTATCAGCAGTTTGGAAAATGTGATGGCCGTGCCCGGTGCCGAAACTGCTTTCGAGGACAACCGGGCTGTGCCCCATGGCCAGGTCAGAGAGGTCTGGTACTCGTCGGGTTCGCTGAATATGATGCGCCGAATGCACGTCTATACACCACCTGGCTACGAGCAGGGAAATGGAAAATACCCAGTCTTCTATTTGCTGCACGGGGCAGGCGACGATGATTCGGGCTGGAACACCGTTGGCCGGGCTGGCTTTATCCTGGATAATTTACTGGCCGCCGGACAGGCTAAACCCATGATCGTGGTGATGCCCAATGGCAGCATGCCGATGCCACCCGCAACGGGACAGGCCAACCCCATGCAGGGATTGAGTACCATGCGCGATATGTTTGCCAATGAATTCCTAAAAGACGTCATGCCCTATGTCGAGAAGACGTATCGCACGTTGCCAAATCGGGAAAACCGGGCGCTGGCCGGGTTGTCGATGGGTGGATTTCAGACACTGGACGTGAGCCTGACCCGTCCCGACTTATTCAATTACGTTGGCGTGTTCAGCTCAGGCTTTTTTGGCCCGTCGATCGACGAAGCGGAGACTAAATATAGCAAAGCTCTGAACGACGCTTCGTTCAACAAAAACAAGAAACTGTTTTGGGTAGAGATTGGGAAAGATGATTTTGTGATGGATGCCAACAAGAAAACGCTGGCGCTCCTCGACAAGCACAAGATCAAGTACCAGTATAAAGAAACCACTGGCGGCCATACCTGGATCAACTGGCGGCAGTACCTCAATGAGTATGTTCCCCAGTTATTTAAGTAAGACAACCTTATCACAGCTTTGAAGAAGCGATTCATCTTTATGAAAGGAACGGTATTGGTATTCCTGCTAAGCCTGATCGGTGCTCCCATTCTGTCGATCGGCGCTAAAGTCGACTCGCTGGATATTCCCTCGGCGGCTATGCAGAAGAACCTGCGGGCGGCCGTTGTTTTGCCTAATTCCTATGCGAAGGGCAAGGCGACCTATCCCGTATTGTATCTGTTGCACGGGGGAGGAGGGCGGTTCAGCGACTGGCTATCGAAAACGCCTGACAAACAGTTGTTGCAGAAGCTGTCCGATCAATATAACCTCATTATTGTAACACCGGAAGGCGAAACGTTGAGCGGTTATCTGGACAGCCCCATTCGGAAAGACAACCAGTTCGAGACATACATTACAAAGGAAGTTATTGAGAAAATTGATAATACGTACCGCACCATTAAAGATCGGAAAGGACGGGTAATCAGCGGCTTAAGTATGGGAGGGCACGGGGCTCTATACCTTTCGGCGCGCCATCCGGACTTATATTGCGCGGCTGGGAGCATGAGTGGCGCCGTCGATCTGGACCGGAAGAACTGGAAACTTACGCCCGAATTTGCCAAACAGATTACCCCGCAGTTTGAACGGATTCTTGGCCCGGCTGGTGCAACTCCCGATTTGTACGCGGCTAATTCGGTGGTGAATATGGTCGATAAGATCAAAGCCAACGGCCTGAAAATCATTATTGATTGTGGTGTGGATGATTTCCTGATTGAACCCAATCGGGAGTTGCACCGGCGGCTCGTTTACAACCAGACGCCCCACGACTATACCGAACATCCGGGCGGGCATACCTGGGATTACTGGGAGAATTCACTGCCGTCTCACCTACTGTTTTTCCATAAAATCCTGAAGGAGAATGGGGCTGTTATGCCTTAATCGGTAGGCCATAATTCTGATGCCCGGTAAACTCGTTAGTCTATGAAACAAGTCATTTTTCTTCTCCTCATAATCCTCTCGTTATCTGCTGTCGGCCAATCGCTGGTTGTCAAAACCGCCAACGGACGGATCGAGGGAACGACCAATAAATCGGGCGATGTACGGATTTATAAAGGTATTCCGTTCGCAGCTCCTCCGGTGGCGAATTTGCGGTGGAAAGCTCCGCAGCCTGTTACGAACTGGAATGATGTTCGGAAATGTCAGGCATTCGGGCCTAGCCCCATGCAGGCGAAACCGGCGCCATTTATGTACTGGTCGTCGGAATTCCTGATTCCCGAACAGCCTATCAGTGAAGATTGCCTGTACCTGAATGTGTGGACGGGGGCAAAATCGGCTACTGAAAAACGTCCGGTGATCGTCTTCATTCCCGGCGGTGGTTTCCGAAGCGGGGGAGGTGCCTGCCCAATTTATGACGGGGAGTCTATGGCCAAAAAAGGCGTCGTGTTTGTCAATATTAACTACCGGCTTGGCGTGTTTGGCTTCCTGGCCCACCCCGAACTGTCGGATGAGTCAGGATACCATGCATCGGGCAACTATGCCCTGCTCGACATGATTGCCGCACTGCAATGGGTTCGGAAAAATATAGCTACCCTGGGTGGCGATCCCAACAACGTCACCATCGCCGGGCAATCGGCGGGTGCGTTTGCGGTCAATTTCCTGACGGCATCACCCCTCGCCAAAGGACTTTTTCAGAAGGCAATTGCCGAGAGTGGCGGTAGTTTTGTGACCAGTCCTATCCGGCCCAACCTGACGTTGCAAGGCGCCGAGCAACAGGGCGTGTCGTTTGCCAAAGCGTTGAATGCGAGTTCACTGGCCGAACTTCGGGCGTTATCCGCCGATGCCATTCAGCAGGCGAAAGGTGGACCAAGTTCTCCCATTGTCGATGGATACGTTACACCTGAGCCCATTATGGATAGCTACGCAAAGGCTCATCAGCGTGATGTACCACTCATCGTTGGCTGGAACAAGGACGATAAATTAATGGGACCTCCGGCCAAAGCCGATGCCTTTCAGG
This sequence comes from Spirosoma radiotolerans, assembly GCF_000974425.1. Taxonomy (NCBI): domain Bacteria; kingdom Pseudomonadati; phylum Bacteroidota; class Cytophagia; order Cytophagales; family Cytophagaceae; genus Spirosoma; species Spirosoma radiotolerans. The sequence continues at coordinate 3,905,132 of NZ_CP010429.1, read as the reverse complement.
AACAGGTAAAGAAACGCTTCGGGGATAAACGTGATGCCTTTCTGGCGGCTTACCCCGCTCAGAACGACGCCGAAGCGGCCCAGGCGCAGGGAAATAGTAATCGGGACGAATCTTTTGGTATTCAGGACTATACCTGGGCGAACATGCAGGCCAAAACGGGTAAAGCGCCCGTGTACATGTATAATTTTAACCGCCAGGTGCCTGCCGCCACACCCGCGTCGGAGTTTGGTGCGTTTCACTCCGGCGAGATCGTATATGCCTACAACAACCTGCATACGCTCAACCGGCCGTGGGAACCCATCGATCAGCACATTGCCGATGTGATGTCATCTTATTGGGTCAATTTTGCCAAGACTGGCAATCCAAATGGAGGGAATTTGCCCAACTGGCCAACGTATACGCCAGCCACTGAACAGGTCATCATTATCGACAAAACTATCAATAGTGCTCCCTTGCCAACAAAACCCCAACTCGCCTTCTGGGAAATGTATTATGGGGTTAAGAAGTAAGTGAATGAGAAGAGCCGGTCCACCAGCCGTAAACATAAAGAGATTTTAACCTAAGAAAATGAAAAGACAACGTATTTGTATCGGTTTGCTGAGCTTGTTCTCGGCGTCCGTTGCGTTTGGTCAGAACTGGACCGAAGCCCAACTGGGGAGCTGGACGAAGGTGACCAATAAAGGAGGCAAAACATTGGGTTACTCGACCAGCTCGGGTGTAAAACTGATCACGGAAAAAGGCTTTGCGTTCAAAGATCTGAACAAAAACGGCAAACTGGATAAATACGAAGACTGGCGTTTGTCCGTTGACGTACGGGCTAAAGACCTGGCCTCTAAATTAACGGTTGAGCAGATTGCCGGACTAATGCTTTACAGCAAACACCAGCCCATTCCGGCCGCAGCCGGTGGCCCGTTTGCAGGTACCTATAATGGAAAAATATTTGCCCAAAGTGGCGCTAAAGTGGCGGATCTCTCCGATCAGCAAAAGGAATTTTTAACGAAGGATAACCTCCGACACGTCCTGATTACGTCGGTGCAAAGCCCTGAAGCAGCCGCCGAATGGAACAACAATGCCCAGGCGCTGGTCGAAGGCCTTGGTCTGGGTATTCCTATCAACAGTAGTTCCGATCCCCGGCATGGTACCCGTGCCGATGCCGAGTTCAACGCCGGGGCGGGCGGTGCCATTTCCATGTGGCCGGGCTCGCTGGGGCTGGCCGCCACCTTCAACCCTGAACTGGTGCATCGATTCGGGCAAATTGCCGCTACGGAATACCGGGCGCTGGGTATTGCTACGGCGCTTTCTCCGCAAGTCGATCTGGCAACAGACCCCCGCTGGAACCGGGTTAGTGGTACATTTGGGGAAGATCCTAAACTGGCTACCGATATGGCACGGGCCTACATCGACGGTTTTCAAACCTCAACGGGTGCCAACGAGATTACAGGTGGCTGGGGATACCACAGTGTGAATGCGATGGTCAAACACTGGCCGGGCGGTGGCTCGGGGGAGGGTGGCCGCGATGCGCACTACGGCTACGGTAAGTATGCGGTTTATCCGGGTAAGAATTTTGAAACGCATTTTCAGCCTTTCCTCAACGGCGCTTTCAAGCTGAAAGGGAAAACGGGTATGGCATCGGCCGTCATGCCGTACTACACGATCTCCTTCGATCAGGATAAAAAGTACGGTGAGAATGTGGGTAATAGCTACAACAAATACATCATCCACGATTTGCTGCGGACAAAATACAAGTATGATGGAGTCGTGTGCACGGATTGGCTGATTACCGCCGATGAGACCGCCGTCGACGTATTCCTGACGGGTAAATCCTGGGGCGTGGAGAAGCTATCCGTGGCTGAACGACACTATAAAATCCTTATGAACGGGGTCGATCAGTTCGGGGGCAACAACGAATCCAAACCCGTCATTGACGCGTATCAAATGGGTGTTAAAGAGCACGGGGTTGCGTTCATGCGGAATCGATTTGAGCAATCGGCCGTTCGGTTGTTGAAAAATATCTTCCGGGTGGGGCTTTTTGAAAACCCGTATTTAGAGCCGCAGGTATCGCAGAACTCAGTAGGTACGGCCGAGTTTATGAAAGCCGGTTACCAGGCGCAGCTGGAGTCGGTGGTGATGCTGAAAAACAATGAAAAAACACTGCCATTGACCAAAGGCAAGACCGTTTATATCCCCAAACGATTTACGCCGGCGGGCCGCAACTTCCTGGGGATGCAAATCCCCGAAAAGCTGGATTACCCGGTCAACCTGGCTGTTGTCAAAAAGTACTTTACCGTGACCGACAATCCTGCCGAGGCAGATTACGCGCTGGTGTTCATTCAGAGTCCAAATTCGGGCGGGGGCTACGACTCCGACGATGCCAAAGCGGGTGGTACGGGCTACGTGCCAGTCAGTCTGCAATATGCGGATTACAAAGCCCAGGGGAGCCGTGATCCGAGTATTGCCGGTGGCGATCCGCTGGAGAAATTCACCAACCGGACCTATAACGGTAAAACCGCTAAAACCATCAATAGCTCTGATTTAGCCATGGTGACTGAGTCCTTTGCTCGGATGAAGGGCAAGCCGGTGATCGTGTCCTTGTTGGTATCCAACCCCACGGTTGTTCGCGAATTTGAGGGCCAGTCAAACGCTATTCTGGCTCATTTCGGGGTGCAGGATCAGGCGTTGATGGATATTTTGACAGGCGCACATGAGCCTTCGGCGCTGCTGCCCATGCAGTTTCCGGCCGATATGAAAACCGTTGAAGCACAAGCTGAAGACATTCCCCGGGATATGACTCCTTACAAAGATGCACTTGGGAATGTGTATGATTTTGGCTTTGGCCTGAATTGGAAAGGCGTCATCAAGGATGCCCGCACGACTACTTATAAAAAGTCAGGTCAGTAGAGTTTTCTATATCCACGGTCCGTGAGGATCGGAGCACCGACCGCACGAACCGTGGATACAGTTGGGTTATTTATAAAGTGCTGATTTACTTCAGAATGGGCTCCAGGGCGGCCCGGTTTTCGTTGAGCCAGTCGTGAATGTCGGTCACGATTTCGCGGATGCCCAGCTCAGGTTTCCAGCCCGTCAGGTTCGTCACGTTGGTGTTGTCCGTAATGTAGAGCCGAATATCCGCAGCCCGATTCTCGGCGACCTGGGTGATCGGGATGGTTTTGCCCGTTACTTCCTGGCAAATTTTGGTCAGCTCCTGCAACGAAGCGCTGCTCTGCTGACCACCACCGGCGTTCAGGATCTGGCCATTGACGGCATCCAGATGATGCAGTTCCCAGTCGATGAGCCGGTATAGGTCCGCAATGTGAAGCATATCGCGGGTTTGTTTGCCTGTGCCACCGTACCCGATGTAGGCTAATTTTTGCTCGAAATAGTGCTTGGCGATCCAGAGCACCATAACGCCCTGATCGACCTTGCCCATTTGCCAGGGACCCGTAATGACGCCACAGCGGTTGATGACCGTCTTGAGACCGTAGAATTCGTTGTACTCCTGAATCAGCAATTCGGACGCCAGCTTGGTGGTACCATACAGCGACCGGGCACCGTCGAGCGGGAAATTCTCCGCAATCCCTTTGGATGATACGCCCGGTACGGGTTGGTCGTCGGTCAGCATAAAACGGGTATCGGCTTCCTCGAAATTTAGGGTTTCGATGGTCTTGATGGGATACACCCGGCTCGTCGACAGAAAGATAAAGTTGGCTTTGTGCTTCAGGGCGTAATTGAGGCAATTGACAGTGCCGAAGAGATTGGTATTGATCAGATAGTCGGGAGTACCATCCAGACCAGCCAATACCGACGGTTCGGCCGAAGCTTCAATCACGGTATCTACGGCAGGCAAGGCATCAAAATCTTCTTTATTTCGGATATCGCCATGCAGAAACTCGATGCCAGCGGCTTTCAACCGGGCCAGGCTTAATTCTGACCCCCGCCGTTTCAGGTTATCGAGGGCAAAGATTTGATACTGTGGATAATTCTGCTTCAGCGAGATCGCCAGCGATGAGCCCACAAACCCGGCTCCACCTGTGATTAATAGCTTCATAATGAAAGAGTGAAAGAGCGAAAGAATGAAAGAGCGAATGAAGCGGTACTATTGTTTAACGCTCTTTCACTCTTTCATTCTTTCGCTCTTTTATTAACTTGTAATACGTTTGAGTTGGACGTTTTCGACAGGGCGGATAACCAGCGGTACTTTTTCGACTTTTACCGAACTACTGTCGAGACCGAACCACCGATCTTCGGGTGTAGTAAATCCTTTTATGGTGAAGTATAGGTTCATGATAAACCGTTCACGAGCGGGTAATTCGTTTTCGAACGAGAGGAATTTCTCCAGAACAACGAAACGGAAATCACCAATCACATTCTGCCGGCTAAGGGATTCGTAGCGGCTGGTAATGTCCACTTCTTTGTTTTTAACCATGTCCTCGATTACCTTCCGGAAGAACAGATTGATGCGTTGTTCAACCCGAAAGCCTAATTTAAAGGTCACTTTATAGGCGTCGTCCGGGGCAATGGTGTTTACTTTGTACTCCATCGTATACGGATCATCCGTCGTATCGACGTGAACAAACCAGTAGATATCGGCGCGTTTGGGCCGTTTCTGGAAAATGGAGTAAATAATTTTCGATTCAATTTCCGATTGCCGGGCAGCATTGCTCATGAACACAATGTGCGTGGCGTATTTAGGAATACTGATGTCGCGGCTTAACTCTTTGATCGCCTGGGTGTACTGGTCGATGCGGACGTATTCGGTCAGGCGAAGTTTAATCTGGAAGGCTTGTAGCCAGATGTACATCACCCCGGCTATGGCCGCACCAATCATCACCGATACCCAGCCACCATGCGGGAACTTAATGAGGTTGGCGACGAGAAAAGACCCTTCGATACCCAGATAAACGGTCAGGAACAACACCACCCACCACGCCTGGTACTTGTGTGTATAGAGGTAATAGGACATGAGCAAGGTGGTCATCAGCATGGTCAGCGTAATAGCAAGGCCGTAGGCTGCTTCCATATTCGACGACTCGCGGAAATAAAGAACCACCCCGACGCAACCCGCCCAAAGGAGCATGTTCACACTGGGCACGTAAAGCTGGCCTTTCTGAACACTCGGGTACCGCAGCTGAACTTTGGGCCAGAAATTAAGGCGGATGGCCTCACTGATGAGCGTAAACGAGCCGCTGATAAGTGCCTGACTGGCAATGACGGTAGCCGCCGTTGCAATGACAATACCGATGGTCAGGAACCAGGGGGGCATTACCTCGTAAAAAGGAATTCGATCTTTCAGAACTTGTCCCTGGATGCCCAGGAGCCACGCTCCCTGGCCGAAGTAATTGAGGATCAGGCAGGACTTTACAAATACCCAGCTCACCCGGATGTTTGACCGGCCGCAGTGACCCATGTCCGAATAGAGTGCTTCGGCCCCCGTTGTACAGAGGAAAACAGACCCTAACAGCCAGAAACCACCGGGGTATTCAACGAGTAACCACCAGGCGTAGTAAGGATTAATAGCCGCCAGAATGCCCGGTGCCTGAGCGATCTGAATGGCGCCGAGGGTACCGAGCATTACAAACCACACGAGCATGATCGGCCCAAAGGCCGTTCCGACTACATTCGTCCCAAACGCCTGAATCAGAAACAGGATGGTTAAAATCGCGATAACAATCTCAATAATTTCGGTGGGCGTGATGGCCGGATAAAGCAGGCGCAATCCTTCTACCGCCGACGATACCGAAATAGGGGGGGTGATGATACCATCGGCCAGCAGTGCTGACCCCCCAATAATGGCCGGGAGCGTAAGCCAGCGGGCATGTCGCCTGACCAGTGCATACAGCGCAAAAATACCCCCTTCACCCCGGTTGTCGGCCCTCAAAATCAGAATGACATATTTGACGGTTGTTTGCAGGGTCAGTGTCCAGAGAACGCAGGAGAGGGCGCCACGGACCACATCAGGTCGAATAACATTTCCGGCTCCAATTATTGCCCGGAGCGTGTACAGGGGCGATGTACCAATATCACCGTAAATGATGCCCATGGCCACTAACAGACCGGCAGCCGTAACGGTGTCTATATGTTTCTTATCTTCCATAAAATAGGCTAGCGCCTTCTTGTCTTACGAGCGGGTAGCGAGTCAAAACGGCGCAAAGATAACCGATGTTTGCACCGTTTTGACGTGTATTGGGTTGAAAGTTACGCTCAATTGAGCCGTATAAAGACAGGCAACTAGCTGTTTAGACGGATTCAACGCGAAAAATGATGCATTAACCACAATACCCCCTTAAAAATCAGTTGGAATCAGATGCCCACAGGTGACTTATGTTAAGTTGAGAAAATAAGGGCAAATGGGTTTTTCTGAACGAAACGTGCTTTTAGGGGTAACGGAACCCGGAAAGATAAGTGTGGAGAAAGTAATCAGTAACTTTATACCGATAAAACTAAAGTCTGCTTTAAAACGTAAGTATGTATATAGTTTTAGTGCGGATTTTTTGGTTCTGTTTAATTAGGTGTGTTTTGCAGATGGCCCGTTAGCTTAACGGGCCATCTCTTTTTTGATGGGTAAATAAATAGTATACAGAAGTCGACATTATATAAAGGAAATAAATTATCTTCGCTTCATATAGTAGAGTCGCTGTCAGCTAGCAGATTCTATAGCTTCCACACCCATGAACGATAGTCAGTTTTACCAACTGATTGATACTTTAAGCCAATTGACTGCTTATACAATTGGACGAAGTGTCGACAATCAACTGGTTCTCCCCCAGAGTAAAGTGAGTGGGCATCATGCCCGGCTGATTCAATGCACGTCAACGAGCTTCATCGTTGAGGACCTTTCCAGTAAAAATGGCTCGTTTGTGAATGACGTGCGTGTTACGCGCAAAGTAGTTGACAAACAGGATACGCTTCGCTTTGCCGACACCGTTCTTACAGTTGATGAAATTCTGGCTCTAATAAAAAACGAGCCCGTCAAATCCACCGTACAGTCAGCGCCAGTTGCCACAAAAAAATCTCCCAACGCAGACGCAAATCCGCTTGACTTTACCCATGCCTTTGCCGACCTGCAACAGGTTTATCAACAATACCCGATACTTCGAAAAGAATGCCGAAATCGCGAAAAAATGATTCGGACGGGTAGCGTAATTCTCTCATCGATTGTCGGGATTAGCTCGGTTCTGTCGACAGGAGGGGCGGCTTTACCCCTGCTTCACATTATGTCAGGAGCAGGATTAAGTATGTTGGTCCCCACCTTATGCTCGACGCTGTTGTCAACCGAAGAGAAGCTGGAAGTCATTGAGAAAGAATACCGTGAGAAATACCGGTGCCCTAATCCAGCCTGTCGTGATCCATTCGGGACGCGCGAGTGGGAACTGCTCGTCCAGCAAAAGAGCTGCCGACGTTGTCAGGCTATTTGGGTCAACTAAAAAAGTCTTCCCTTTACACTTACCTTTTTGGGATAAGCTTTATTCATCCACATCAATCAAGATTTATTCTCCTATCAGCCATGTCGCAACTTGCCAACCAGTCCGATTTGCCAACCGATACCTATTCCATGATACCATCAACGCCTTCCTTATCTAAATCAGGCATCAACGCCAGTCAAAAGAAAGTGCTGGGCATTTCTGCCGCCACAATGCTATTAGGCGGAGCCGCCTGGGCGGTTGCCCAAAGAACAAAGGAGTATGGAAAAGTAACAGATACTCCGACTGCTGAACCAGGTACGCCAGACTCACCGACTGTAGAATTACCCGACGATGTTGACGTTGCCGGAAAAGTAACGGACAATATGTCGTTTGAGCAGGCCTTTACAACTGCTCGCCAGGAGGTTGGTATGGGGGGGGTGTTTAGCTGGCACGGGCACTGGTACAATACCTTCGAAAAAGAGGAGTGGAATAGCCTTTCGCTGGAGCAACGGCAGGAGTATACGGAAAACATCCTGGGCGAAAAATTGCCCGTGAAACCCTATGGCTCGCCGGTGCCAAATGCTCAGAACGTTGCTTCGGCCCCGACAGCGGACGTGGAGCCAACGATTATTGAAGGCCACCTCAATGGCCAACGGGTAATGGGCCTGGATTTTGATCGGGATGGTGTGATTGATACGATCGTATTGGATGGCGCAGATGGCTATACCTACCGCGTCGTCGATGCCCGTGGCGACGATGGTCTGGATACGCTCTATCGCTATGACTCGCTCAACGGTGAATTGGTAGAAGTTGAGCGAATTGACGAACCATTCGTTCTGTCCAATGACGATTTTAACCAGGGACTCGAAGCGAGTATGTCGAAAGAAGTAGTGGATTCGATTCTTGAGCCGGATGTCGATGTACTCGTTGAGACACCCAACGCTGACGCCGTGGAAACGCCCGATGTGCAGGGTTCGCATGAGCACGGTCTGGATGATGATGAAGCCGACGAACAGCAATACCTCGCTGATTCACACGAGCCCGACGATACCTATGTCAATAATGGGGATGTGCGTGACATGGACGAATAGAAAACATGGCTGGATTTAAAACAACGCTTATTGTCTGTCAGCAATGTGGTCGGCGAATTATGGTGCGTGCGGCCGACGCTGAGCGCGGCTCTATTGTCTGTTCTCATGTTGGCTGTGGGGCTGTTAACGTAGTACAAACAGCGTTTCAGTACGACGAAGCTATCGTGCAGGGCCTGCCTTCATTTGGCCAACTGGCTTATCTAGGTGATTCTGGCGCGACCTACCCGCTTGAGTTTGGCCGCAATGTGATTGGCACATCCGACACGAGTACCATTCAGGTAAATCGGTTCGTTCACAATGGTCGCTGCTTTATCAGCCGTCGGCATTGCACATTGACGATCACATTCGACAAGTGGACAGGTCAGCTTCGGTATCATCTTCAGGATGGAGCTGTCGACCCCGGCTCTCAATCCAGTCAACCCAGCCTGAACGGGACAATGGTTGACGGCATGCTCTTGCTGAAAACAGAAATTATTGATGTGAATGATCAGTCGATCGTTACACTGGGAGGTCTGGATCGGTTTCGTCTGACGCACTACTCCATACCAGCCACGATGCTCGAAACCTATAAGGTTTCACTAGATTATAACCCCGACCGCACCGAGTAACCTATGTATATCCAATCCGCTTTGCCCTTCGCCTTTACGCACATTGGGCAGCGCAGTATCAATCAGGATGCCCTGTATCCGGCTGTCGGTATGGCAACGGACAAGACCCAGCTGTTTATTCTTTGCGATGGTATGGGTGGCGCCGACAAGGGCGAGATTGCCAGCCAGTTATTATGCACAGCTATAAGCGATTATGCCTTGGCGATGAATGATCCTGTTTTTGATCAGGTGCATCTGAACGCTGCTCTAGACCAAGCGTACGACGCGTATGAGGCTTATTTTGAGCAGCATCCGTTTGTAAATCGCATGGGCTCTACGCTTGCTTTGCTACAAATTCATCAAAACGGTGTTACGGTGGCTCATGTAGGCGATAGCCGCGTTTACCAGATTCGGGCGGGTAAAATCGTCTTTCAAACCCAAGATCATCGACAGGTGAATGACATGGTCGAATCGGGCATCATCACGGCTACCCAGGCTTTGTCGCATCCCTGGCGCAATCGCTTGAGCCGGGCGGTGGTCGCTAGCTCTACCGATAAAAAAGGCCATACGTCCCGCTCTGTCCCTGATATGGTCACCTTAACCGACATTCAGGCCGGAGATTATTTTTTTATGTGTACAGATGGTGTGCTGGAGCAAATGGATGACTATGTACTGGAAACTGTGCTCGCCAGCAACTTGCCCGATCTGACCAAAATACAGTCGCTGCAGGCCATGTGTGGTGAGCAAACGAAGGATAATTATTCTGGCTATCTGATTGGCATTAGCTACGTAAAACAAGCAGAATCCGTTCATCTGCCCGATTCTTCCCAAAAGTATGCTGACTAATTTACTGATCTGGGTAAGCTCGTTTTTGGGTTACCTGCCCACTGCCACCCCCGGAACTACCTATGCGGTGGTGGTCGGTATTTCCGATTATAAAGCTCTCTCATATGCAGCGGGCGATTTGCGATTTGCCGATCGGGATGCCCGACAGGTCGTTACCTTTTTGCAGAGTAAGTCTGGCGGCAATGTGCCGATGGCAAATATTCGGCTCCTGACCAACCGGCAGGCTACGTTGTCAGCGGTTCAGCAAGCCTTACAGCTTTTCCGAAAGGCAGGCACCAATGACCGGGTTATCCTCTATTTTTCGGGGCATGGCTTGCCTGGCAGCTTTGTCCCCTACGACGCCCGACCGGGCAATCAAGGGAAGATGTTATCGTATCAAGCCATCAAAGCCGCTTTTCATGAGTCTTCAGCCATAACAAAGCTGTGTATCGCCGATGCCTGCCTGTCTGGTGGAATGACCCAGCAGAAAATCAGTCGAACTGCTATAGAAAGTAAGGTAAATGACGGCCGCAATGTGGCCATGATATTGGCCAGTCGATCTACGCAGTATGCCGTTGAAGATGGCCAGTTAGCGGGTGGGGCGTTTACGCATTTCCTGATCAAGGGCCTGACGGGACAGGGTGATCTGGATGGCAACGGAATTGTAACGATACGAGAGTTACACCAGTATGTAGGGCCGGCGGTCAGGAAGCGAACCCGAGGCCGTCAAACGCCCATGTTTTATGGGCGTTTTTCCGACAGCTTGCCTTTGTCGTATCGATAGGCCTATTAGTTATTGACTTGTTAGTCAGGTATATGAATCAAACGTTTACATCGTTTAAAGACTTCAAACAACGGTACCCCATTCGCCCCAACGACGAAGGGGCTTTGCTGGGCAGTGGTTCATACGGTCGGGTTATTAAGGTTGAAGACCAGCTTGAAACAGAATGGGTTGCCGTTAAAATAAGTGAGTTTAAAGGAAACGATACGAAATCCCTCAAGGCAGAGGTTGAACTGGCGCAGCGGGTGCCCCGGCAAACTAATATTGCCCGATATGATGCCTGCTATCGGCTCGAAACAGATACCAGTGTTAGTGACTTCGCGATTATGAAGTACTATCCGGATGGCAATCTGGCTGACCTGATCCGACGGGTGGCGCTAACTCCCTCGCAGATTTATGACATTACGCAGGGCATTTTGCTGGGTCTTCAGCATCTGCATCGCCACCGGATCGTTCACCGTGATTTCAAACCGGCCAACATTCTGATCTCACGCGATAATGCGGGCCGATTTATTCCCAAAATTGCGGATTTTGGCCTGAGCAAGCTGGTGAGCGATGAGGAACTGGACAGCTCTGATTTTGACCTAAGCGATGGTCGCGGAACACCATCCTATAAAGCACCGGAGCAGATCGAAGGGAGTCGGGTTAGTTTTAACCTCGACTTATGGGCGTTTGGGGTTATTCTGTATGAGATGATGACCGGAGAGAAGCCCTTCCGGTCCGACGCGCGCAACAGCAGTGAACAATCCGTTCGACGCGAAATTGAAAAGAAGATCGTAACGGTCGACCTCCCCGCTCGCCTTGACCAGGTTGCCGAGCCATACCGGGCGATCATTCGTCGGTGTCTGGTTCGGGACATCCATGAGCGCGTTCGCAAGGAACAGGAATTGCTGGATTTGCTGGACGCGATTCCGCAACTGATTGCTGAAGCGCATGAATTACTAAACAAGCAAGAATATAAATTAGCGAGTACCTTATATGAGCAGGTACTCGCTAAGCGCGAACACCATAGTGAGGCTCAAAAAGGGCTGGAACAGTGTGTAGCCCGCTTGCAACAGCAGCACCAGGTAAGTTTGCTGCAGGAAGCACAAAATCTGATGAGTCAACAGCGTTTCGCTCAAGCAAAGGTACTGTATGAGCAAGTATTGCGACTGAATGCGGTTGAGGAAACCGCCATTCGTGGCTTGGCGCTGTGCATCGAGGCTCTTCGGCCAAAATCACTGGTGCCTGAGCCAGAGTTGACCGATGTGTATCAGGAGGAGCGTACCGATGTTTATGTACCGACGCCAGCCCCTATTGTAAAGCCTGACAAGCCGTTGGCTGTCAGGGGTGTAAAGCGCGAGTCGGCAAAGGCGACAAAGCCTGCTTTTGCGGCACCAGCTAAATCGTCGACCAAACCCGCTAGCCAGCCGCCTGTTCTACCACCGATTAGTCAACCCGTTCTCGTCAACCCAACGGGGCGAGTGTTTCCCTGGCGGGTTGTGGCGCCCATCGCCCTCGTTGTCGGGGGCATTGTGCTGTATGTTAATCTAGGAAGTACTACACCTGACCCGTCAAAGCCTACAGGAAAAACGGAGCGTCATTCAAAGGCGGCCGTGAGTCCAACGATCGGGTCAAAGCCTGTACCAGAGAAAACTCCGGAAGTGATAAAGCCATTGCTGGGTGAATCAAAAGAAGCGCTGAAAGCTCGAATAGACATAGCCTTGGGTAAAGCGAAACGGTCGTACCTGCAGAAAGATTACATGGCTGTTGTTACGATGACCAACAGCGCGTTGCGTCTTGATTCTGAACGACGGGATGTGGCTGCCTTACGGACGGAGGCTATAACGGCTATGAAAGAATTGCCGGGTAAAATGCCAGAAGAGAAGAAGACAGAGGAACCAGTTGCTGGTTCACCAGAATCACCCAAAAAAGAAACACCAGAATCAGACAAATCAAAAGCGACGGAAACAACTCCAATTCCAGAATCACCGAAGAACGAAAAGCTGGAAGCACAGGAAAAATATGATCAGCTCATCGAGAGCGGCCAGAAAGCAATAGCGAAGGGAAATAACAAGACTAAAGCGATAGCTGATTTTACAGAAGCCCGTTCGCTGGCAAAAGAACAGGAACTCAACACGGCTAAAGCCGATGCCGCCTATACAACCTACATGGCGACTGCCAATAGAATCTTTGATCGGGATGAGTTTGAGGGAGCCAAAGACTGGTATCAGGTCGCGAAGTCGCTGAAAGACACCGAAGAAGTTCGGCGGAAAATTAAACAATGTACAAACCAGTAACCCAATTTTATGCATAAACTATTACACCTCTTCATCCTTATCCTGTTCCTGTCATTCGCTATGGTACCCTCCGCCAAGGTGCTGGGCCGGACCTCTAGTGCCGTCATGGTTGATGAGGAGTACGACCGGTACAAAAAACGCGGTGATGACCTGTTCAAAGAAGGTAAATACCTGGAAGCCCGTCGGCAATATCAGAACTGCCTCGAAGTTCCCGGCTTCGAGAATGACCCTTATGCCAAAGAGCAGATTCAGGAATGTACCACCGGAATTGCTTTACGCCAGCAGGCCGACGACGCCATGCGGCAGGGCAAAGGTCTGGACGCGGTCAAGCTCCTGGATCAACTGCTGAATTTAAACCCGGATGACCTGATCACAAAAGGGCAGTTCGCCGATTATTACGAACGAGAAGGTAATAAATTTTTTAATCAGAAACGGTATTTGGAATCTTTAAACAATTATGAGCAGGCTCTCAAGTACGCTACCCTAGCAAAACGTGAATCCCTGCAAATTCAAATCCGAATTGTTAAAGAACGCCTAAAACCTGCTAAACTTATTGGTATAAAGGTCGTTACGGGTTTGGTTGCGGTAGGAGCGGGCGCATATGCCGCTCTGTTGCGTAGCGATTACCGATCGAAAATGAGCACACTAAACCAGGTAAGCCAAACGGTCGATCCTACCGGAAGTGGCGTTATTGCCAACCCTGATAGCTATCGGCAATATGATGCGGCTTACAATGCCGCTCAGGCTGCTCAAGAGAAAAACGGGTTGTTCAAAGCCTGCGTGGGCGTGGCTGCCGTGGCAACCGTAGCCGAGCTTTATTTGCTGTTGCACAAGCCAAAATCCCGTGTCAGCGGGCTGCAATGGAAACCATCATCCCAGTCCTGGGGACTGGCAATTGGCTACACGTTTTGATTTACTTCACACCATCTTTTCCGTAAAAAATGCAGACATCACGTACGTATCTTCTTATCCTTTTTTCAGTCTGTGGCCTCGGTAGTCTGCTTTTAAGTTGTGGCAACTGGGAAGTCCCTACTAAAAAAACACAGCGCGAGTGTGTTAAACCATCGGGAACGCTCAATGCCCCGACACAGCAGCGGAAAGTCGACTTTTCAATTAGTAACAGCGGTGGCACCATCGATAAAGTGAACTGGGATTTCGGTAATGGAAGTACTTCGGCTACTACAGGAATGACCGTGAGCTACACGTACCCCGCCAATGGTACGTATACGGTAAAGGCTACCCTGACGAACACCTGCGGCCTTGAAACCACAATACAGCAGACCGTTACTGTGAGTGATGCCGTTAAGCCGACGGTGACATTGCAGGCAATCACGACCGTTTCCACTACCTCAGCATTGGCCGGAATGACCATCACTTCTAATGGAAACGCGACGATTACCCAGTACGGTATTTGCTATTCGGCAACAAATCAAACGCCAGATAAAGAGAACGATACCGTAGTTCAGGGCGCACTACCAGCACCTACTGGCACAGCTGTCCCTATGTCGCTAACCGGCCTCCAGTCAAATGTGATCTACTACGCTCGTAGCTTTGCCACCAATGCCGCTGGAACCGTTTATAGTGCTGTACAAACATTCCAGACGGGCCAAAATCCGGTGGTTGTTACAAACGGCACCGCGAGTGTAGGTGTCACAACGGCTTCGATTAATTTGGTCGTACAGCATCTGGGCAATCCAGCCGCCATCGAGTATGGAATTTACTACTCATCAACGACCAATATACCGGATGTAAACAGCCCTTCGGTTAAAATCGTCAGCCCTACCGCAGGGGCCAATGTCGTTGTTAACCTAAACGACCTGACTTCAAACAAAACCTACTATTATCGTTCGTTTGCCAGGCTGGCATCGGGAGAGATCATATATGGACCGATCATGTCCTTTACGACCCAAATTGACCCTGTCGCTCAGGACCTCATTGCCTCTGTTTCGTTCACAGACCAATCGCTTTTGGATGTCAGCGGGTATAATAACCATGTTCAATTAGTCGATAACCCTACTTTTACGACTGACCATAAGGGTAGACCTAATTCAGCTATTTTCTTAGACGGTGTGAATGATTATTTCTATATGCCTGAGAATAGCAACAACAGCCTGAATCCTGAAGCACTGTCCGTAAGTATCTGGTTTAAAATGTCTTCCTTCACGCACCGGATGCAGGTATACAATAAGTCTCGCTTTAGTGATAGTAATTTTGAAACCTATAGTGCCTTATTGAAGCTGGAAAACGATCTTGGTCCTAATACTACAGTTATGACCAATATTAAACAGAATAGCGGATGTCAGCCCGGAAAAGGATGGCTGGAATTTCCCTTTACCAGCCGAATTGAAGTAAACACCTGGTACCATTTGGTATTTACCTACAGTGGAAGAACCGTTCGAATGTATTTGAACAACGTTCCCTTATATACAAACACTGATCTCCCTCTCGATAAAATGGATAAATGTCCGGGTGCGGAGTTGAAATTTGGCGCGGCCATTCAAGGGCTTAACTGGTACTTCCATGGCGCAATGGACGACATTCGTATTTACAAACGGGCGTTGACAGCCAGCGAAGTGGATGCGTTGTACAAGCAATAAAAACCAGCTTACTCGATCTTTTTGAGCACTCGCTTTGCCAGTGATTGGAAAGGATGGGCCTTATCTGTACTGATTCGTTTCAGGATGGGTAGGGCCTTTTCTTTTTGCTCGTTCTTGACGTAGGCCAGCGCCAGAAACCATTCTGCTTTCTGCCGAAGTGTACCAGACGATGCCGTTTGGGCTTTCGTAAGCAATGGAATGGCCTCGACGGGCTGCTTGTTGGCCAGATAACTTAAGCCCAGAAAATAATTCCGGTACTGCATCGTCTGTTTATCAGCGGGCAGGGTTTTTAACTGGTCGATCACCTCATCATACTTTCCCGACTTGTACTTCGTCGTCGCGTCCAGAAACTGACCTCGGATGGAAGGCGCTACTTTGCCGGTTGGGAAGTCCTTCATCAAGTCAGCCGTCGGGTCAGACGAAAACGTCTCGGCATAGGCAAGATCCGCCTGCCGGCTTGTCGTTTGCTGATACGTAAAATACCCAACGCCCAGCACAACAACCACCGAAGCGGCCGCAGCCCAGTACCGCCAGGAAACCAACGGCCGAACAATGAGCTGGCTAGCAGACGCGGTTTCTATTGGCGCCGAGGTTGCTTTGTACTGCGCTTTTGCCTGTTGCAGTGCCCGTTCGATCCCCAATGCCCGCAGACCCAGCCGGATGTCGCGTTGCCGGTCGACCTCTGTCCGGAGTTCCGCATCCGCTTTCATATCATTCTCAAAGGCAACCCGGTCGGCTGCCGAAAGCTCATTGGTTAAATAAGCGTCAATAAGCTCATATTGCTGTTCCGATAAATTCATAACCCTTGCTGAGTCGCTGTTTTCAGGTAAAACGCTTTGAGCTTTTCTGCGCAATCATAGCGCTTCGATTTAACCGAAGATTCTTTCATGCCAAGTCGTTCGGCAATGTCCCTTAAGGAGAGATCATCCATATAAAACCACTCCATCAATTTCCGGCATTCACCTTTAAGCTGGTCCAGCGATTTCCGAACGGCCTCCACCACATCCATTCGTTCAAGATCCTTAACTACATCGGCTGTATCGGCGGTGTCGATTGCATCAGGCAAGGTAGCTTTTGTCCGGAACCGAGCCGACTTCAACTCCGTCTGCCATACGCGTTTACAATATTCAAAGACGACCGTGGTGATGCGGGCTTCTGCCTGAAGCTGATATTTTCCGGTCTCTACGTTCAGCAGAAAATTAAGTAAGCCTTTCTGAAACGAATCTTCGGCGTCCATCTCGGAGCCACTGTTGGACAGTACCCAATACCGAAAGGAAGGGAACACATCCGCGTATAAAAACTGATAAGCCCGCTCATCGCGACGGGTCAAGGCCGTATAAAATTCGAGTTCAGTTGAGTAAATAGGAAGCGGTCGGGTTGACATAAGGCTGTAGAATGGACGAATATAAACTCCAATGGCCTACAATCGTATCTGCCAGCGAACTTACTATGGGTTAATGGGAGATACACGAAAAAGGTAAGTGAGAATATTTCTAAAAATTTCTCCTCACGACCACTCACCTTTTGACACCTCCAGCTATACATACTCGAAAATCAGCTATCAAGAAACTAGTTTCCGCTTTCTGCTTCCTATCTACATCTACAAAACAAGTCAAGGACCAACATTTCTTTTCACAAAATCCACAACCAGACAAGCGCATGAACACAGCCAACCCCTCCGGCGATTCGCCAACCGTTAACGCCGACGATCACTATTTTTATCACACGATTGACTTACCCGGCCTGGGTGAAATGAAGGGCGAATGGGACTTGCGGGAGTTTGCCGGCGATTACCTGGGCCATGTTGATTTACGCAACAAGCGGGTACTCGAAATGGGAGCGGCCAACGGGTTTCTTACGTTCTACATGGAAAAGAAAGGGGCCTCGGTCGTTAGCTACGATCTATCGCCCGACCAGGATTGGGATATGGTTCCTTTTGCCCATAAAGACGGGGCTGCCTGGGCGCCCAAACGCAAAAACCACATCCGCAAGCTCAACAACGCCTACCACCTGAGTCATGCGCTGTTTGAGTCCAAGGCGCAGCTCGTGCACGGTACCGTTTATGCGATTCCCGAAACCGTTGGTTTAGTGGATATCAGCACGTTTGGCAGCATTTTACTCCATGTGCGCGACCCTTTTCTGGCGCTGGAACAGGTTGCGAAGATCACCCGGGAAACCATCATTGTCACGGAGATTCTGGATACCGGTCGACAGAAAATTGTAAACCAGCTATTTGGGTGGATGGGTGAATCGGCGGTGCGGAAAATCCGGAAGAAACTACTAGGCCCATCCCTGATCTTTCGACCCAATGCGGCCGTGGGGCACCCCGAAGAAACCTGGTGGCACTTTACACCCGAATTTTTGGAACAGGCTTTAGGTGTATTGGGCTTCGGGGATATTCAGATCAAATACCACAAGCAATACTTTGCCCAGCATAATAAAACGCAACTCATGTACACCATCGTTGCCAAGCGGGCGGTGGATATGAAGTAGGCTTAGCTGACTGCCCGCCATATTACAGCAACGATCACACTGCTTACTGCTACCGTTCCGCAAGCCTATCAGGCTTGCGGAACGGGCAGTTTCTTGCCCACGGTACCAAACATGAGGTTCGGCTGGCCAGTGCCACACAACGCTTATCCAATACGCTTTACCTGTCCATAACGAGCTTTCACCAGAAGGGAGGACAACATCAGCATCGGGTATACAAGCTGGAAAGTAACGCAGACAAAGTGATTAGTTGAGGCCCGATTTTGGCCTGTTAATTCTCATAATCAATTGAAGAATACGGTTAGGCACAGAATTTGTCCTGCTATTTATGGAGAAACATTCATAGGCCGTTGATGAACAACCCGAATTAGTCCAATCCTTCTTTTTACATTATCTACATCCACAATGAAACTATCGATTCTGATTCCAGCCTTCAATGAGGAACGAACAATATATTCGATTCTGGAGCAGGTTACGACTGTTCAGCTCCCCAAAGACGTTGAGCGAGAGATAATTATTGTGGATGATTGCTCTCAGGATATGACCCATTTTTGGGTGCAGAACTTCACGAATCAATTTGATAGGGCCAATATCCGGTACATTCGGCATGCTGTAAATCAGGGAAAAGGAGCGGCTCTGATAACCGGGATAATTGCCGCCACCGGCGACTTTCTGGTGGTGCAGGATGCTGATCTGGAGTATGACCCGGCCGAATATTCTATGTTGCTTCAGCCTATACTGGATAATAAAGCCGATGTGGTCTTTGGCTCCCGGTTTCTGGGCGGGCGGCCGCATCGGGTCTTGTATTTCTGGCATTCAGTAGGGAACAGATTTCTGACGTTGCTATCGAATATGTTTACCGATTTAAATCTGACGGACATGGAAACCTGTTACAAAATGTTCCGTCTGGACACGCTCAGGCAGATCAACTTACGCGAAAAACGGTTTGGCTTCGAGCCCGAAATTGTTGCCAAAATTGCTCGCATACCCGGCATTCGTATTTATGAAGTAGGAATTTCCTACGCTGGCAGAACCTATGCCGAGGGGAAGAAAATTGGTTGGCGCGATGGCTTCCGGGCTATCTACTGCATTTTGTATTACAACCTGTTTCATCCCTCGAAGGCTCTGAAAACTGTTGCACCCGCGACTACGATGTATGAACATCTGGATACTGTTTTGGGCAGTCACTAGCCTTTGGTACGGCCAGGCTGTGTACCGGGCCCGTTTTGTGAATCCGGCACCCATTCGCTACGGACTAATCGATTCGCTACTCGTCAATACGGGAGCTGTCGTTTTTCTGACGGAAACATTAAGCTTTGTTCATCAACTTAATTACGCCAAAGTAGGCCTGACCTGGAGTGGCGTAGCGATCAGCTTTACCGCTTGGGCTATCGTTCAGCACCGGCGAGGTGGGAAGTTCGCCGGACTTTCATGGAATCGGTTGTCCACATTTGAGCGCCAGTGCCTGATCGTAACAAGCGCCATTCTTGGGCTGACGCTTCTAACCGCCCTTCTTTATCCTCCCAACAATTTCGACTCCCTTACGTATCATATGGGGCGAATTGGGCACTGGTTGCAGCAGCAACGTATCCAGCCTTTTGCTACGCACATCGAACGTCAGATTTACCAGCCTCCTCTGGCCGAGTGGACGATTATGCATACGATGTTGCTCAGCCACTCTGACCTGTGGGCCAACCCTGTGCAATGGCTGGCGGGTGTTGGTTGCCTGGTAGGCTTGTCTCTGCTAACGCAGCAAATGGGCGGCTCACGTTCCTTACAGATGGCTACCGTTTTTATGGCAGTCACGATTCCGATGTTTATCCTCCAGGCATCGTCTACCCAAAACGATTTGGTCGCATCATTTTATTTAATTCTGGTGGCGCTCTATTTGCTGCGTTACTATCAGCATCGACAGATTGTAAACATCGTTTGGGCCAGTCTTGCCCTGGGCTTTGCATTGCTCACTAAAGGTACGGCCTACTTATTTAGCGCTCCCCTGCTGCTAACGTGGGGTATTATGGAACTTAGGCGCCTATTCATAGAAAACAGGCGCGGTGCGGTTGCTAACCGTTTTTTTTATAAACTGGTTGTACCAACATGGCTTCTCGTTGGAATAAGCCTGGGATTGAATACGGGTCATTATTTACGCAACTTTCTCGTTTATGCGCATCCGTTAACAAATACGCAACTGGAGGGCAACTATACCAACAAAGTCCATTCGGTACCGATGATGGTGTCGAACATAAGCCGTAATCTGGCGATTCATTTTGGGTTTCCGGGCGTAAATCAGATTGCTCAGCAGGGTGTCGAAAGCCTTCACAGGGTGCTGGAGTTCAACATAACCGATAAAAACACCACCTATGCGGGTAGTTCGTTTAAGCTGCCCAGGCTGAGTAATAATGAGGATAATGCCTCTTCGTTTATCCATCTTTTGTGGCTAACCGGCAGCCTGATTTGGCTAATCCGCCAGAAGAAGCAACAAAATCGAACGCCTTACTTCATTCTGGCTGGGGTAATTATCTTCACCTTTCTTCTGTTTTGTGCCTACCTGAAGTGGCAGCCCTGGCACGCGCGTTTGCACCTTTTCCTGTTTCTGCTGGCATCTCCGATAGGAGCCCTTGGGTTGCTAACGGCAGTTAATAAGGGGGTGCAATGGCCCTTCTGGCTATTCGTTCTGTCGGCCGGCGGCTTTGTGTTAACAAACCCATTCAGGCCGCTGATCACGTTGCCACCACTCACTCAGCCAGTATCGTTTTGGAATGGTCGGGAGCGGAATTATTTCGTTAATGGGCGTGAATACCAAAGCGCATTCGACCAGATTTCGACGCGGTTGAATCAACAAAGGCCAGATTCGTTGGCTATTGGCTTGGTTCTGGGGGAAGATGATTTCGATTATATGTGGTACTATCAGCTAAAACAGCCTGTTCAGCTCTACCACATTCGCGTCAAAACGCCCAGCAAATTATTGGATACACAGCCGACCGTTGACTACATCATTTCAATGCGCACAGGAAATGATACGCTGCAGTATGGCGGCAAGGTCTACCGGCGCCTAGACCCTAAAACGGGGATGGTGACTTTGTTTGGCCTTCGTTAACGAAGTAGGCATATCTTGTCATAGCAATCACAAACTCGAAACCGTATCCCACAATAAATACCCGTTCAGGCCAATGATAAGCACGGCCACTGCCCATGACAATGCCTTTATCCAGAGCGGATTCGCGAAACGGCCCATCTTCGCTTTGCTGTTCGTAAATAAAACCAGAGGCACTACCGCAAAACTAAGCTGAAGGGACAGTACCACCTGACTAAGGACAAGCAACTCGCTGGTGCCACGCTCGCCATATAGGACAGCAACAATCAGGGCCGGAATGATGGCTACCAGGCGGGTAATGAGCCGGCGTATCCAGGGCTTAACGCGCAGGTTGATGAAGCCCTCCATGACGATTTGCCCAGCCATCGTGCCTGTAAGAGTAGAGTTTTGACCGGAAGCCAGCAGGGCCACCGCAAACAGAATACCGGCCATTTTAACCCCAAGTACCGGGTCGAGCAAGCGGTGGGCATCCGTAATGTCGGCTACTTGCTGGTTTCCCGAAAAGTGGAAAGCTGCCCCAGCTAAAATGAGGATGGCGGCATTGATGAAAAAGGCCAGAAATAAGGAAACGGTCGAGTCGATGGTGGCGTATTTAATAGCCGATTTACGGCCCTCGTCGTTGCGCCCGAAATTACGGGTTTGCACTATGCTGGAATGCAGATATAGATTATGGGGCATCACCGTGGCACCTAATATGCCGATGGCAATGTAAAGCATACCCGGATTGCTGATTATCTCGGTCCGAGGAATCAATCCGGAAACGACACTGGCGACATCGGGTTTTGATACCAGCAACTCGTAGCCAAAGCAACCCACAATCAGGAAAATCAGGCTGGCAACTATCCGTTCAATGAGTTGAAATCCTTTATTCTGCAAAAATAACAGCAGCAATACATCCAGGGCCGTAATTAGAATACCAACGGTGAGGGGCAGGCCGAAGAGCAGGTTAAGCGCAATGGCTGAGCCGATTACCTCCGCCAGATCTGTGGCGGCAATGGCGATTTCGGCCAGTAGCCATAAACCAATAGAGACTGGCTTGCTGTAATGATCGCGGCAGGCCTGCGCCAGATCGCGGCCCGTAGCGATGCCTAATTTGAGGGCCAAGTGTTGAAGGAGTATAGCAAAGAGGTTGGAAATCAGTACGACCGATAACAACCGATACCCGTAACGCGCCCCGCCCGCAATGTCCGTTGCCCAGTTGCCTGGATCCATATAACCCACCGCAACCATCAATCCCGGACCCGCATAGGCTCGTAAGGTTTTAAAAAAGCCTCCACCCACAGGTACCTGAACAGAACTATGTACGTCGGCCAGTGAGTTTGCATTATTCTCCTGCCGCCAGCCGTTCATCGATGTATTTGTTGCTTCCATTTAGTACAATTGAACGTTAACTACTTACAAGAGTTTTGTTCAATGAATTGGTTTGAATTTGATTCGTCAAGCGTTTTCTTCTGTGTCTTTCTATCTTTATCAAGACATCTATTTATGCTAACTTACTCCTTAACGAACTAAAGGTAAGGATTGTTGAAATAAAAATTTAGACTAATCTAAATTTTTAGAAAGTTTAACATAAAAACTACCTTTGCCAGCAAACTGTTTCTGTTTATTCAGCCGTTATGAATAAGCAGCCGCTCATTCCATGCATTCATTCACTGAAGAGAACTATCTGAAGACCATTTATTACCTCGCCAATCGGCAGCAGGGTGAAGTGAGTACAAATGCTCTTGCAGAAATGACTGCCACCAAGGCTGCATCGGTGACAGATATGTTGCGCAAACTGGCTGAAAAACAGCTTATTCACTATAAAAAATACCAGGGCGTGCGGCTAACCGAAGAAGGGGAGAGGCTTGCCCTTCAGGTGATCCGGCGGCATCGGCTGTGGGAAGTTTTTCTGGTGCAGAAACTCGGTTTTGGCTGGGATGAAGTACATGAGATTGCTGAAGAAATGGAACACATTCGGTCGGAAGAGCTGGTGACGCGGTTAGATACGTATTTAGGCTGTCCACAGTTTGATCCGCATGGCGATCCAATTCCTACCCACGCCGGACAGATGCCTGAAATGGGCTATCGAAAACTATCGGAGGTGGCTATGGGAGAGGACGTTTGTCTGATGGCTGTGCTTGAACACTCGACCGAGTTTTTGAAACACCTTGATCATTCGCACCTTACCCTGGGTAGTACCGTTACCATTCATGAAATCAACACGTTCGATAAATCGGTATTGGTGCAGGTAGAAACCGGGCGTACGGTATTCGTCACCCACGAAGTCGCCAAAAATTTATTAGTAAGTTAGGGTAAGGTATTCGGTTTGTGGTTTACGGTAAACGAAAACGCACATTTGTCTAGGGTAAGCCAAGAACTAAATATCCCCCGCAAACGGAATTATGAAGCTTTTAGACGCCTATATACTTAAGCGCTTTTTACAAACCTACATCTTTGTGGTGATGGTGATTGTGCTGGTGGTCGTTATGATCGATTACACCGAAAAGGTGGACAACTTTCATAAAACCCATGCCCCCGGCAATGAAATCCTGTTCAGTTATTACCTCAATTTCATTCCGTACTGGGCCAACTACATTAGCCCGCTGATGGTCTTCATCGCCACCGTGTTTTTAACCTCGCGGTTAGCTGCCCGCACGGAGATTATTGCCATTTTGAGTAGTGGCGTTAGCTTTATTCGCCTGCTTTTTCCCTATGTGCTGGGGGCGTCGGTGTTGGCAGTAGCTACGTATTTTATGGTCAACTATGTGATTCCCAAGGCCAACAAAACCCGGATCGCATTCGAAATAAAGTACATCAACGATGCCTACAACTACTCCGGCCGGAACGTGCATCTGAAGATCGCTCCAAACACGTATGCTTATCTGGAAAGTTACAACAACCAGAGCAATACCGGCTATAAGTTTACGATGGAGCGCGTAGAGGGCAACCAGCTCAAACAAAAACTCTCCGCTGACCATATCGAGTGGGATGCCAAGAAGAAGAAATGGACCGTATACGACTATAAGATACGGACAATCAATGGGTTACAGGAAACGCTCACGCCAGGCCCCCGCATCGATACAACCCTGAATCTGAAACCCGATGACTTTAGTTCGGATTTTAACCTGTATGAAACCCTCACGCGCCCGGAGCTGAACCGCCACATTGACCTCTTGCAAAGCCGTGGCGCCGATGGCGTTGAGACTTATCTGCTCGAAAAATACAGCCGGGATACCCGTCCGTTCGCCATTATCATCCTGACGGTGATCGGCGTCATTATGTCGGCCCGGAAGAGCCGCCGGGGCGTGGGCTGGCAAGTGGCGTTGGGATTTATTCTGGCCTTTACGTATCTCCTGTTCTTTATGCTGGCCAAAGGCATTGCCGAGTCGGGCAACCTTAATCCCATAGTGGCGGTCTGGTTGCCAAACGCTATTTTTGCAGCTATTGGCGTACTTTTGTACAATACCATTCCAAGGTAAGTTGTAAAAAATGATGAATCAGGAGTGATGAATGATGAGTAATTGCCGTCATTCATCACTCCTGATTCATCATTTATCGTTATGCAAAAAAAGGCTTCACTCACTGACTATTTTCAACTTCATTTCATTGTTCTGATCTGGGGTTTTACCGCTATTCTGGGCAAATTACTGCAACCGCTCGACCCGTCGGCGGTCGTTTTGTTTCGGACCTTGCTGGCTGTTATCGGGGTTGGCGTTGTGCTGACCATTCGTCGACAGAACCTGCGCGTATCGACCGCTGATGCCTGGGGATTGCTGGGAACGGGTGGGCTCATTGGTTTGCACTGGGTCTTGTTTTTTCTGGCGGCCCGGTTGTCCAATGTGTCGGTATGCCTGGCTGGTATGGCAACCAGTTCGCTTTGGGCAAGTGTGCTGGAACCGTTGCTGTTGCGTCGGCGGGTACGCCCTGTTGAGGTAGGGCTTGGCGCGGCTGTTATGGCGGGGCTTTACCTGATCTTTCGCTTCGAGTTCGACAAGGTGGTGGGGCTGGCAGTTGCCGTTGGGTCAGCCATGTTATCATCGCTGTTTACCATCATCAATAGCCGATTCACGCACCGGTACGATGCGCTGGTCATTTCGTTTTATGAGATGGCCGGTGCCTTGCTGGGCGCTATTGTACTCTGGTTGCTGGTGCGGCAGCTTAATGCTCACGAAACCGGCGTTGTGGTCCAGTATGTACCCCAAACAGGCATGCAATGGCTCTGGCTGTTCGTGCTTTCGATGGTTTGCACCGTGTATGCCTACACCATTGGGGTTAGCCTCTTACGAAAGTTTTCACCATATCTGGCCATATTAACTGTAAATTTGGAGCCGGTATATGGTATACTACTGGCCCTATTGATTTTTGGCGATACCGAACACATGACATCGGGCTTCTACATCGGTACACTTGTTATTCTGATTGCCGTCCTGGCTTACCCATTCTTGGGCGGACAGAAACCGACAAATACCACACCTACCGGAGGTGACCTGGAAATAGATGTTCAACCATAAAGCGAATAAAGGGCATCGCTTTTGCTCTGTCATACGCCTGTACGAATTTTTGCATGAAACACCCGCTTATTGATCGGTTGGCGACCATAACCGTCATTCTCCTGTTTTTACTGGCCTATCTGCCCTTACTACTGCTCTCGTTTCACAACCATCCATCGGCTGCCGACGACTACTGTTTTGCCGATACGGCTGTGCGGTACGGGTTCTGGCAGGGCCAGAAATTTTATTACAATGGCTGGACCGGGCGTTATTTCTCCAATATGCTGGTTCATGGAAGCCCTCTGGTGTGGGGCTGGTATGATGGCTACCGGTTTATTCCGGCGTTACTGACAACTGCTCTGGTTGGTGCTATCTACGCGCTGGTCAATGAGTTATTACGGGGCGAGTCGCTAAAAAACCGCCTTCAGGTTACGGCCTTGCTGTTTTTTATGATCGTGCTGGCGCTGCAAAGTACCGTCGAAGCGTTTTTCTGGACAGCTGCCATGGCGACCTACACTGTCCCAACCATACTCACCATTTATCTGCTGGCGGTTATCATCCGATGGTATCGTTTACCGGAAGGCGTCCTGAAAGGATTGACCGCCGTCTGGGCAGGGTTTCTGGTATTTGCTAGCATTGGCTCCGGCGAAACAAACCTTGTGTTATTGATTTTATTATTGCTGGCCATTCTGGGCTATCGGCTGGTGTTTCTCCGGCGGTTCGATCCCTTGCTGGTCTGGCTGGTGCTGGTTGCCTTTGTATCAGCCTGGCTATTGTTCCGGGCTCCGGGCAACGCTATCCGGATGGGCAGCAATCAGACGAAGGCGGGCGAGCTGGTCAAGTCAATGGTACTTTCGTTTGGCTGGCTGGCTCGGTCGATGGGGTTGTGGTTGCTGAAAACGCCGGTTATTCCTTTTTCGTTGCTTTTCATCCCTATCGCCCGTCGGCTGGTTCGGCATGGCAGCCCGGTTCGGGAGTTGTTTTTATTACCGGCAGGTTTAGTCGCGGTTGTGTATCTTGGCTTGCTGGCTGCCACTATTTTTCCGTCCTACTATGGATTAGGCATTCCGCCTTTTGCCCGAACGATGAACGTCCTGTTTGTTTTCTTTGCGCTCGGCTGGTTTTATGTCTTAACGGTCTGGGTAGGCTGGCTGGAACGGCTTGGTCGCAGCCTGACGCTCGTTCAAAAATGGCCTGCACCCGTGTGGATGCTGACTGCTATCTGGTTGATCGGCAGTATTGTTGTCAGTAAATCCGTTAAGCAGATGGGTATTGACCTGATTAGTGGCAATGCCGCCACCTACGACCGTGAGATGACCGAGCGGCATCGCCAATTGATGGCATCAGCGGATACGGTTCGCTTGCGACCCATTAGTGTATACCCACCCAGTATCTTTGTCGAAGATATTAAACCGGACCGGATGCACTGGTGGAACCGTTGCCAATCAGGTTATTATGGACATAAAGTAATTGTTCTCGACTCTACATTCACCGCCACCGCCCAGCCATAAATGTCGTCTGCCTGCATCATTATTCCCTGTTACAACGAGGCTACCCGCCTTCGGACCGAGGTATTTCTAGCGTTTATGCAACAGGGTACAAACGTGAATTTCTGTTTTGTAGACGACGGTAGCACCGATGGGACCAAAGCGGTACTGGAAGGGATGCAGGCGCAGTACCCGAATCGCATCAGTGCTTTAATTTTACCCCGGAATCAGGGTAAATCGGGTGCCGTGCGGGCGGGCATGCTGCATTGTGCCGATAAATCCTTCGATTACCTCGGTTTTCTGGATGCCGACCTGGCCACCCCGCTCACGGCCATTGCTGATTTGACCGCCGTCCTGGATGCCAACACGGCGCTTGATCTGGTCATGGGCTCGCGCATTAAGTTCCTGGGCGTCGATATTCGGCGGGATGCGTTTCGGCATTATGTGGGTCGAATCATTGCTACCGTCATCAGTACGATTCTGAAATTGCCCGTTTACGATTCGCAGTGTGGTGCCAAACTATTCCGGTCGGGTATCGTCGTGAAGCTGTTTCAGGAACCGTTCATTAGTCCCTGGCTATTTGATGTCGAATTACTGGCCCGGCTTACCCAGCACTATGGTCGGCCGGCTGTACTCAGTCACCTTGCGGAGCAACCCCTGCGGCAGTGGATCGAGCAAAGTGATTCACGCATCAGCTCGGGGTATGTGTTTAGAATGTGGTATGAGCTATACCGGATTCAGCAAAAATACAGAAATGTATAATCGGCTGGTAATCAACCTCTGGTAGCGCCAAGCGTGGTGCTTCTAAGAATGAATCTGAAAAATTAAGTTCTGCATTATGTCTACTGTTATTGCCGTACCAGCCCAGGGCCGCCTTGTTTCTCGGCTACAAAGCCTTGCCCCTGTATTGATAGCCTTGCCAGTTGGTTGCTTTATCCTGTTCGTATTTACGTATGCGGTGAATGTCCCCTGGTTCGACGATATCGATGCGTTTCTGGGGTTTACGCTGGCGTATACGGATGCCACGACGCTCTCCGAAAAAATTTATAACGTTCTGGTCCCCAACAACGAACACCGGATCGTGATCGCCAAATTGATTACGCTGGCTATGTATTACCTGACGGGTGAGGTCAATTTTCGGTGGCTCATCCTGATTGCGTTGTTGTTTATACTCGGTACGCTTGTATTACTTGCCCGGCTATTCCGGTCTATGCAGTTGCCCTGGCTGGCTTTTTTGCCGGTGCCCTTCCTGCTGCTGCAGCCCGAGTACTACCTGACGAGCCTGTGGTCCATCCCGGGTTTGCAGCACTCCGTTGTCATTTGCCTGACGCTGTCTTCACAGTATATGCTTACCCAGTCGGGACGCAGCAACTTTGCGCTCGCGATTACTTTGCAGATATTGGCTGCGCTCTCTATGAGTAATGGCCTGATGGGCCTGATTGCCGGAGGGATTATTCTGGCCCTGAGCCGAAATTGGTATCGGCTGGGCGGGTGGGTTGCTGGGAGCGTGATCGCTATCTGGCTCTATTTCTACAATTTTCAGAGTGCTGGCCGGACCAGCGACAGTTTAGGCTACAGCCTTTCGCACCCCGTGCAGGCCATCGGTGCCTTTTTCACGTTTACGGGCGCTATGTTCGATCTGATTCCGACCGTTCAGGGGAGCTGGCGCTATGCACCACCCACGCTGGCGGGCATAGTGCTGGCGGCACTGGTTTTAAGCCTGGTGTATCGAATGGTACGTGGGTTTTTGCCCGCTTCCAGCGAGAAACCTGACGATGAGCGCCAAAAACGGCGGCTATTCTTTATCGGTGGGTATGTCTTCCTGTTCGGGAATGTCGCGATTATTGCTCTGCTTCGTCTTCGCTACGGGTATGAGGTGATGGTGGTTAGTAATTACATGATCTATCCGGCGGTGATGGCTACATTGATCTACCTTAACGTGCTGAGTGAATGCCTGAATTGGCGGGCGCAGCAACGGTGTCTGAAGGTGGGTGCATTGGTGAGCATCCTGATTTGGGTATTCGCCTATGGCATCTATTGGCCTAAGGCAGCCTACCGGAAACAGATGCTGCTGACCAGCGCCATGAATCAGAAGCACAACGACATCGGGCTCGGTGCCACCTGGGGAACACCGTTTGCCAATATGGCCCGCTCGGTCATGCGCGAATCGGCCAAACGGGGAATCTATCACTACCCAACCAGTTATGTTACGCCGGTTGAGTCACTTCTGACAGCAACAACGAGTACACCGAACGATTCCTGCCTGACCATGCAGGTGCAGGGGGGCGGATACAGTTACGTGGCCCAAACGGAGCCTCTAGCCTATAAAAACGCCCTGGGGCAGGCGGCTATCCTGGTTCAGTCTGACAAGCGCACGCTCCTGTACGCGTCGGAGATACCCTTCACGTTGCGGAACTTCTGGCTAAATAGGCCTGTCACGTCGGTAAAGGCCGAAATCATTAATATTATGCTGGAACCGGGTCGCTATAAAGTGGGTGTATTAACGCCGTCGGAGTCGAATCGCCCGGTGCAGTTTAGTTGTCAGACGGTGGCCGTTCCTTAAGAAAAGAACGGCATTCACGATCTGCAACGTCAAAAAGTTTACTTTTGTCAAGTCTGTACTGACTCAATCTTCATTGTTTTGCCGAATCCACAGATTTCTATTGTCGCTCCATTATACAACGAAACGGAATCGTTACCGCGTCTTGTCGCTCGGCTGAATGCCGTAATGGATGCGTCGCCCCTGCACATTGAAGTTGTATTGGTTGATGATGGGAGCCGCGATACGACGGCCGTGCTGATGCAGCAGCTGGCCCTCACCGACAGTCGCTATCAATGCGTATTCTTGTCCCGTAATTACGGGCATCAGATTGCGCTCACGGCGGGTATAGCCTCGGCTAGCGGCACAGAAGCGCTATTTATCATCGATGGCGATTTGCAGGACCCGCCCGAATTGCTGACGGAGTTTTATCAGAAATACCAGGAAGGGTACGATGTCGTATATGCCATTCGGAAGAAGCGAAAAGAAAACTGGTTCAAACGAACAGCTTACTCCCTGTTTTATCGGCTGATGCGGTCAATTTCGTATGTCGACTTGCCGTTGGATAGTGGTGATTTCTCGCTCATTAGCCGCCGGGTTGCCGATGTACTCAAACAAATGCCCGAAGAGAGCCGGTTTATCCGGGGGATGCGGAGCTGGATTGGGTTTCGCCAGATCGGCGTTGAATATGAGCGTGACGCCCGGCTGGAGGGCGAGTCGAAATACTCATTCAGTATGCTGCAACGCCTGGCGTACAACGGCATCTTTAACTTTAGCGAATACCCTGTGAAGCTGATCACCCGAATGGGCATGTTCACGATTGGGGTTGCAGTGATTTACCTGATTCAGACGCTGATAAAACGGTTTATTTACCATGACGTGCCCCAGGGCTTTACGGCGTTGCTGTTCGTTATTGTTTTATTTAGTGGGGTACAGCTAATCGCGCTGGGTTTGATTGGTGAATATGTATTGCGCATTTTTTTTCAGGCCAAAGGGCGTCCGTTGTATGTCGTTCGGGAGATTATCCGACACCAGCAGCGTCAGCCTTTGCCAACTATACGAAATCCAGACCTTACAACGACTGCTTAAATGAATACACGCTCAACAAACTTTTTCTTCTTATAAAGAACTACGATGGCCTTAGATAATACCTTAACCGCCTATCCTGACCGTATCAATATCGTCATTCCTTTATTTAATGACTGGCAGGCGCTGGGGCTATTACTGGAACGTATTCGGGACGTAAATGGAGCATCGCTAACAGACCGACTGACTTTTTTGATCGTCGATGACTGCTCGTCAATCAACTTCGATACGTTACCTACCGGCATCGGACAGTCGTTATCGGTGCTGCGCCTTTTCCGGAATGTCGGTCACCAGAAAGCCATAGCCCTAGGTTTATCCTACCTGGCCTCTTTACCCGATCAGTATCCGACTATTGTGATGGATGCCGATGGCGAAGACAGACCCGAAGATATTCCGCTGTTGTTACAAACCGGTGCTGCCAATCCGTCCCGCGTTGTGTTTGCGCATCGTGCCAAACGGCATGAAAGTTTTATATTCCGTCTATTCTATGAGGTGTATAAAAGTGTCTTTCGCCTATTGACGGGTAAGGTGATCACCTTTGGGAATTTTAGTCTTGTACCCGCCAAGCAGTTACGTAAACTGGCGTATGTGTCAGAAATATGGAATAATTACCCTGGTGGCGTGATCCGGTCTCGATTGCCCTACACAGCAGTGCCTCTGGAGCGTGGCCGCCGACTGGCCGGAGAGTCCAAAATGAACTTTGTGTCGCTGGTGTTACATGGGCTGAGTGCCGTATCGGTACTGATGGATACGACCGCCGTGCGGCTCACTTTATTTTGCGTAATGATGGTGGCCGCGTCGGTGTTCGGCATTGGTGTGGTCGTATCCCTGCGTTTGTTTACCGATACGGCTGTGCCGGGATGGGCCACCTACCTGGTTTTTTCATTCCTGATCGTTATCCTGCAGGCTTTCCTGATTTCGCTACTACTCGTTTTTATGGTGCTGTCCTATCGAACGCAGCCCCAATTTATTCCGGCGCGGCAATTTGGCGATTTTGTCGAAAAGGTCGAGAAGGTATATTAACAAGTTCAGGGTTTATGGTTGACGATGGACTGCTGCCAGCCGTCAACCATACACCCTGAATGACTGAACGATGCTATTTAATTCACTACAATTTTTACTATTCTTTATTGTCGTTACGCTTAGCTATTTCAGTCTGAAATGGCAGGGGCGGTGGATACTGTTATTGATAGCCAGCTGCTATTTCTACATGGTTTTCCAGCCAGCGTACATTCTTATCCTGCTCTTAACCATTGTCATCGATTACATTGCTGGAATCTGGATCGAAAAAACAAGTGGCAAATCCCGACGATGGTTGCTCATCCTATCGCTTATTTCGAACCTGGGTATCCTGGCCTTTTTTAAATACCTTGGCTTCTTTGCCGAAAACCTGTCCTTGTTGTTTGAAAAGCTGAGTATGCCCGGTGTGGCCGAATCCGTTACGGAACTGGTAAATCGAGTTTTTGTCAAGGTGCTGCACGTGTTCGGGCAAAGTGGTATCTCGTCGTATAAAGACAACATGAGTATTCTGCCTATTGGCCTTTCGTTCCATACGTTTCAAGCCATGAGCTATACGATTGAGGTCTATCGGGGTAACCAGAAGGCGGAGCGGCATTTCGGTATTTATGCGCTCTACGTCATGTTTTACCCGCAGCTGGTGGCCGGCCCAATTGAACGACCGCAAAATGTGCTCTGGCAGTTTCACGACTATTTTAAGTACGATAAAGAGAACGTCAAAGCGGGCCTGATGCAGATGGCATTTGGCTTGTTCAAGAAACTAGTCATTGCCGACCGGCTGGCGATGCTCGTTGATCATGCCTATGCCGACCCTGCTCAGCAAAACGGCCTGACGTTACTGGCCGCTACGTTTTTCTACACCTTCCAGATCTACTGCGACTTTTCGGGCTATTCCGATGTCGCCATTGGCGCTGCCCGGGTCATGGGCTTTACGCTCATGGAAAACTTTCGAACACCCTACATTGCCCAGTCTATCTCGGAATTCTGGCGACGCTGGCACATTTCGCTCTCGACCTGGTTCCGCGATTATTTATACATTCCACTGGGTGGTAACCGAAAAGGGGAGTTTCGGCAGTACCTCAATATGCTAATCGTTTTTCTGGCCAGCGGCCTTTGGCACGGCCCAAACTGGACCTATGTTATCTGGGGAGGATTGAATGGCCTGTACCAGATTATGGCTGTCATTCGCGATAAAGCATTGGCTCGACTAGGTTTCATTACCACACCGGCTAAACAGATCCACTCGCCTGCCAGTGAGCCCAAATCACATTCGCCAATTCGGGTGGTCGTCAACACGCTGCTCACGTTCGTGCTCATCATGCTGACCTGGGTGTTTTTCCGCGCCCGTAGCCTGAGTGACGCCTTCCTGATCCTGAAACGAATTCCAACGTTATCGTTCAGCGATCACCTCGACAGCCCAATGAATACAACCGAGATGTGGTTCAGTGTTTTTCTGATTGTATTTCTGTTGCTGAAAGAGCAGTTTTATCTCACCATTCCAACCCGCAGCACCGTTCGCTTTGCGGCTTTGTTTGTATTGATCACATTCGTTACGTATCTCTTCGGCGTTTTCTCCTCGAATCAGTTCATTTATTTTCAGTTCTAATTTTAGCCAGAAACCAGACCTTCGTATACCCAGAACTGAGGAACGATACTGGGTTAAGAAATTCAGAACTGAAAGTGCGAGTGGATATCTGGAATGAAAGCGCAGCCCCTGGTCAAGCTTTTGGTTCCTCGATCACTGGATGGGTGCACTCGACTGCCAGACGTTGCCCGAACACGTTGTGTGCACCAGGAGACTATAACCGAGTGCGACAGGGCCAAGGCGACGATCCGCAATTTTTCCCCAACCTCCCTAAAATCTACATTGGGTTGAGCATCAGGCTCGACAGATACGTCATGGCCGCCTAGTAGGGCTAGACTTGCGGAAGACCGGCTAGTTCAATCAGCAAAATTTGTTTTCATCGGCCTGCTCAGCCTGTTCATTTTGCTGCCAACAGGGGTTGAATACGACGGTGCAAGTGATGTATGACCGTCTAATACATCTTAAATTAATTAAAAGACAATTTAGATAATTATTTGTTTATAGAATATTGATATTTTATACTTATGTGCTTGTGCCAACTCAACCCAAATGTTATGAAACAAATTCTTTTCGCCTTCGCGTTATGTTTTCCGTTTACGCTTTACGCTCAGGCTAAGCTGTCCAAAAAAGCGTCGGAAAACGCTTTTTTTTCGTCGCGCGATCTGCCCGCCTATCGACCAGGCTTTGCCATTATGGCGTCAGCAGGATCAACTGGTGGAGGATTGGCCGTGGGCTATTCCATTAACCGACGGTTTGCCGCCCGACTGGGTGCGAATGTATTCCGTTATTCAGGTACATTGACCAGTGGCCTGGATTCCGATGAGCTTCAAATTGGGTTTAACTATAAAATTAAGCTACAGACAGTTAACGCTTTAATCGATTATTACCCTTTTGATCAAACGGGCATTCGGCTAACTGGGGGCGCTTTTTACAATCTGAACCAGATTGATTTTTTCGGCAAACCCACTAAAGATGTTAAGCTGAACGACGTGACATTCACCATTGACGAAGTGGGTACACTGAGTGGGCAAGCTACGTTTACTAAAGTGGCACCCTACATAGGGCTAGGCTTTGGAAATCCCTACACCCGTCGTCGACTGAAGTTCATGTTCGACCTGGGTTTCTTCTATCAACAGTCTCCTCAAATTACGTTTAAAACAACTGGGCTTCTGGAGCCCTCCTCCGATCAGGGGCCCATCATTCAGGATAACCTGAAGCCGCTTAAATTTTACCCGATTCTCAACTTCGGTCTTTCCTATAAGCTGTAACTATATCATCTAGCGTTATGAATCATTTTGCATCTGCATCCTCATGGTCATTCCTGAAAGCGCTATTTATCCTGACTACAGTTGGGTTAGCTGTTGGCTGCCAGGAAATATCCGATATCAAGAACATCGATCCGTTAAAGGGGGTCGTTTTTAAACTGAATTACCAACCCGCTAAAGCTCAGGTTCAAGGACTGGTGGTTGATGCCAAAACGGGTATGCCCCTGGACATTCCGATTCAGGTATCTATTCAGGGTAAAGATGCCGGTCGTACAGTTACGTTTGATGGTAAGGCCCTGACAACCTATACGGCTCCGAAAGGCGATTTATTTATTGGTTTAAAAGGGGAGGTACCCACCGCCACAGCGCCTGCCGAACTGAGAGTCGTAGTCAATGCCGCTGGGTATGTTGCGTCCGGTGTCAATCTGACCCTAAAGCGAGCGCTAAACGACGCATTTATCATTCGTTTGGTAAAGATCATGGCAACACCAGCTGGGGTGGCGGCTAAAGTTGATGAGGTAACGGCTTCGGCTGCCGGCGTCTTAACGGTCGATAAACTGATTCAGGTAACTACGCCGGCCAGTGCTTCGGTCGCTTCGATGGCTATGTCCGTCTTTTTTTCCGCCGGTACAGTTGTTAAGGACAGTAAAGGGCAACCTGTAACGGGTAAGATACCCACCTCGCTTGTCGCTTATTCAGGCCAGAGTCAGGAAGCTTTGCAGGCTTTTCCGGGTGGTTTGAATGCGCCAGTAGCGAAGGATGTTCAGGGCAGAACCGACATAAAGGGTATTTTTGATCCGATTGGTTTTGTGGCCATTGACATGAAAAAGTCAACGAATCAAGCGGTGTCGGCATTCAGTAAACCAGTTACCCTTCAAATGAGTATCCCGGCCAATCGCTTTAATAGCTCAACGGGGCAGCCAGTAAAAGAAGGCGACAGGCTGGAAGTGTACAGCTATAGCGAAACTACGGGTGTCTGGACCTTCGAACGAGAGGTTTTGGCCGAGCGCAAAGGAAACGATCTGATGGCCAATGTGCCCATTAATCACTTATCGTATTACGCTCTGACCATTCCCCGTACGTCTACGACCTGTCGCGTTACCTATACCGTTCGTGGGCTTCCCGAAGGGTATTCCGTCAACTACACGCTTCGGAAATTTGATCAGGGGCTAAGTGGCTCCAGCGTGGTCGTCAGTTCCGGAAACAGCTCGGATAATACAGCTGATCGTGTTTTTGAGTTTGATGTCCCTGCTGGGAATTACGAATTTTCTATACTTGACCCTGTGTCGAACAACGACGTGATGAGTAGCACAAAAGCAACCAACCCGTGTGGCGCTATTTCGCTGAATGTCACTCCTCCAGCACGGGTAGATGCCAGCTTTACAGTTCGGGCTAAATGCGAAAATGGAAATAATATCGAAGTGTACCCAACCGTCACTATATTTTATGGCGAAGTTGGCAAAGCCTACTCAGGAGGGTCTGCTTCATTCGTGAACGGAAAAGGCGTACTGAAAGGATTGAAACCGAATGCAAAATACCAGGCTTGTATTCATTACGAAGGGGAGTACTGCGTGGAGTTTACAATGACAGACGCAAGCTCTGAGCGCACGCTGGATTACATACTCAAAGCAAATTCCCCGACGTGTAATAATTAAGAAAGCTGAATCGCTGGACAATGTTTTTGGTCTTACTAAGTCTGGATCGCAACTAAATTACGCTAAGATTGGCGAAGGCCTCCTTAATGACTTTAGCAGGGTAGTTATGTTTAAAGCCATAGAGGAGGCTTCCGTTTGTCAATTGGTACGCTCCTCAAACACCATCGCTACGCCGTTCATGCAATAGCGCAGGCCGGTAGGTTCGGGGCCATCGGCAAAGACGTGTCCGAGGTGGGCGTCGCAAACAGAACAGCGAACTTCTGTCCGGCCACCGTCGGGTTCATTGTAGACCGCATTGGCGACAATGGGAGCGTAGAAACTGGGCCAACCGGTGTGGGAATCAAACTTGGTCGCTGATGTAAAAAGCGGATTATGGCAGCATACGCAGGCGTACACGCCTTGTCGATGCTCGTGGGTCAGTTGGCTGCTATTGGGCCACTCGGTACCCCGGTCGCGGGCAACGTTATACTGCGAGCGGGTCAATTGGTTTTTCCAGTCGGCATCTGTCTTCTCAACCCGGCGGTTACCGGGCGATGTCGTGCCTGCAGGGCGTTGGTGCGGTGGTCTGGGCTTGGCAATAAAGGTGCCGTATATCCATAAACCGGCAATGAGCAGCACCGCTATCAAGATGAAAATCCTGTTTTGTGGCATAGGTCGAGGCCCGAAGGCTTTCGGCTAAAACACAAAATAGGGTGTTCACCGTTCACCGATGCTTACCGGCCAATGGCTACTTTCCGCAAGATGGAATCAATTACCTGTAAGGTTGTGACACCGTCGGCTTCGGCTTCGTAATTGAGCATGATGCGGTGGTTGAACACATCCGGGGCAACTTCTTTAATATCTTCTGGCAGGACATAATCCCGGCGGTCGAAGTAGGCAAGGGCTTTGGCGGCCAGATTCAGGTTGATACTGGCCCGTGGCGACACGCCAAACTGAATATAACGGGCCTCGTCGCGGAGGTTAAATTCCATAGGCCGACGCGTCGCAAAGACCAGCTCGATAATGTAACGCTCCAAGGTTTCGGAAATGGTAATGCCATTGATCTCATCGCGAATAGCAGCCAGTTCTTCCTTGCCCAATACCGGCTGCACTTCATAATCGAAATTCATGTTCGACATCCGACGCATGACGGCCAACTCGTCTTCTTTATTGAGATAATCCACGAATACCTTCATCATAAAGCGGTCTACCTGCGCTTCGGGAAGCGGATAGGTACCTTCCTGTTCAACTGGATTTTGGGTAGCCAGTACCAGAAAAGGACGGTCCAGGACAAAGGTTTCTTCGCCAATCGTGACCTGCTTTTCCTGCATCGCTTCGAGCAGGGCAGCCTGTACTTTAGCCGGCGAGCGATTCACCTCATCGGCCAGAATCAGGTTGGCAAAGATGGGTCCCTGCTTTACTTCGAATTCGGCCGTTTTCTGATTAAAGATCATGGTGCCGATCAGGTCGGCGGGTAGTAGATCGGGGGTAAACTGAATGCGCTGGAAATCCAGTTCCAGAACCTTTGCCAGTGTGTTGATAGTCAGGGTCTTGGCCAGGCCCGGTACACCTTCAAGCAAAATATGCCCGCCCGTAAACAGGCCAATGAGCAACCGGTTGAGCAATCGATCCTGCCCGACCACAACCTGGCTCATTTCATTGAATACCTCGCGGATTTTAGTATGGTACGTGAAAGAGGTTGTTGATTGCATAATAATCCATTTACGGTTTACGGTTTGTGGTTTATAGTGTGTGGTTTGTAGTTTACAGGTTGTGGGCAATCACCGTCATGGCTGGCCACTAAAAACCACAAACCATAAATCACAAACTACAAACTGTAAACCAACTCCCTTAAAACGTTATACGAATACTGCGGTCTTTGCCGTGAATATCTTTGTAGACGTTAATTTTGGTGAATCCCCGATCGGCAAAAACCTGCCGGGTCGCTTCACCAAAGCGCTCGTTGATTTCAACATAGCAAGCTCCGTCTTTTGTCAAGTGTCGAACGCAGAAATCAGCTACGGCTTTATAGAAAACCAATGGATCATTATCTTCTACGAAAAGAGCCAAGTCAGGTTCATAATCCAGCACGTTGCGGTCCATATCCGCAGCCTCAGAGCGCGTCACATAAGGCGGGTTGCTGACAACGCAATCAAACTGACGACTGAAATCGGCAGGTATGTTCAGAATATCCTGAATGGCAAACTCCACATCGGCATGGAGATTCTCGGCATTTTGGCGAGCCAGTGTCAGGGCTTCGGACGAGACATCCCAGCCCGTTACAACCGACTGAGGCAGGAACCTTGCCAGCGTGATGGCAATGCAACCACTGCCGGTACCAATATCCAGAATGGGAACATCATCGACGCGGTCGGCAAAGTCATGCATGATCAGCCGGACCAGATCTTCGGTTTCGGGGCGGGGAATCAGCACATCGGGCGATACCTCAAACTCTAAACCACAAAAAATTGTCGTACCTATAACGTGCTGAATGGGCTCCTGTCTGTTCAGCCGTTCGAGAATCTTAAACCAATCGGGCTCCGTACGGTTCGGTGGGAGCGGTTTATCGGTGAGTACATCGGTTTTGCGTAGACCGAAATAATGATCAAGCAGCATGAAGGCCATTTCCCGAGCTTCTTCAGGAGCATAAGCCGTAATGTTCTTGCTAAGGCGTTCGTATAAGGGTTTGGCAGTAGCCATTTGATTCGGGACGAGTAATTTTGCCAAAAATAGGAAAGTTTAGGCGGTTCCGTACGGGGATTTGTGGCATTGGATGATCAGGTAGCCCCTTTCTTACGTAAATAGCACAATTAGTAATGAACAGCGTGCCTTCTTATTGTTCGTTAAACCACAAGGAAAGTATGTCAACTGGGATAGATGAACGATTTATGCTCCGCGCGCTCGAACTGGCAACCCTCGGTCGGGGGCAGGTTAGCCCGAACCCGATGGTCGGCTGTGTAATCACGCATGAGTCGGGGGCCACAGAGCCGCGTATTATTGGAGAGGGCTGGCACCAGCGTTATGGTGATTGGCATGCTGAAGTGAATGCGGTTCGCTCGGTAAGGCCCGAAGATAGGCATCTGTTGCCCGAAGCGACCGTTTATGTGACGCTGGAGCCCTGTTCGCACTGGGGTAAAACGCCCCCCTGTGCGGATTTGCTCATTGAAAACCGGGTGAAACGGGTTATTTGTTGCAATGATGATCCGAATCCACTGGTATCGGGGCAGGGGTTTGCCAAACTGCGGGCGGCCGGTATTTCCGTAGAAACGGGTCTTCTTGCCGAGCAGGGCCGCCAGGTAAATGCCCGGTTCTTTACGTTTTTTGAGCGTAAGCGTCCCTACATTGTGTTGAAATGGGCTGAAACCTCCGACGGATTTATTGCCGGTGAGCAGGGCCGACAAGTTAGCATAAGCGGTGAGCTGGCGCATCGGCTGGTGCATCGCTGGCGCAGTGAAGAACCGGCTATTATGGTGGGAGCCAACACCGCCCGACTGGATAACCCGCGTCTGAATGTTCGCCTTTGGCCCGGCCTGGATGGGCCCAGCCTGGATGGGCCCAGCAAATCCAGCCAAAATCCGACACGTATTGTGTTGGATAGCCAGCTATCGCTAGATCATTCATTACACTTATTCGATGGTTCCCAGCTCACGATGGTGTACCATCGTGTCGAGGATAAAAACGAATCAGGGCTTCCCAATGTCACGTATTCATTCGTGCCTGAAAATGCCGGATCGTCGCTCAGTCATGTACTGGATGATCTCTACCAGCGAAAAATTCAGTCAGTACTGGTAGAAGGCGGAACACGCTTACTCACATCGTTTATCGAGGCTGGCCTCTGGGACGAAATGCGCGTGTTTCGGAGTCAGGCCATGCTGGGTACGGGCATAGCCGCTCCCCAGGTTCGGGGTAAATTAAGTAGTCGGGAAACAATAGGTAAGGATGAATTGACTATCTACGTGAACGCATGAAGACACGTTATTCACTACATCGGTAACTGTTAGGACATCGTATTTTTGTGGCATCTGATTGTCTTGTCTGCAGGACTCTGTTAAAAAGAAAACGCTCCGATTGTAGCCGGAGCGTTTAGGGTGTGGAAGAGGAAGATTTTTATCATTTCAGGCAGTAAGCCTGAGCGCCTTGTTTACTGCGATTGGGCAACGGGTGTCGCATTACTGCCAATATTACCGCTCGCCACCAGACTGGAGCCTGCCATAATTTTGACGTTGGCGTTGTAGGCATTCAACTTATCATAGAAGCCCGCTTCGCTTATGGTATAATATTTGTTGGTCGAGAACTCGCCGGTAGCTCCACTAATTGTATCGAGGGGTTTGAGCGCTTTGGCAGCGCTATCGGTAGCTTTACCTTCGTAAATAGACGCGGTATAGGGTGTTCCGGTTGCCGTATTGTAAAGGCCTACTTCGATGAGAGTAACCGTCGAATTGTACTTATAAAAAACCACCCGTCCATACACGGTCGTTCCTGGGGCCGACGTAAGGGTATATGACTTAAAGGTCGTTATTGTACCACCACCCGGCGCGACACTTGTGTTGGGTTCGAACTTTTCCTGTTCACAGGAGCTAAGGAAAGCAACGAGTGAGAAAAAGATGCCCAGTACGGCGATACTGTTTCGTCTGTTGAAAAATCGGTTCATAGCTGGCGTTACCATTAGAAGTTGAACATTAAGCGGCCATAGTAGTAAGCACCATTAGACCCTTGCTGATTGTTGGAGTACAAATAGAAGCCCTGGTTCTCAGGCCGGAGTATCTGAGGATATTTATCGAAGATGTTGCTGCCACCAATAGATACTTTCACATTCCGATTCAGATCGTACCCAAAACTCAGGTCAAAAACTGCCTGACCTGAAAATGTTTGGTCGTAAAAATTGCCGTCGTTGTCTGAAGATACCGACCGCTCAGTAACCGTTCCAAAATAGGTGCCTCTCAGCATCGTATTAAATTTGTTTACACGGTAGCTAACAGAACCGATCAGCTTTGTTCGGGGTGTGCCCGTTTCAAACTGTCCAATAACGTCGCGGCTGAGGTATTTACCGACAATCTGTTCA
Source organism: Spirosoma radiotolerans (assembly GCF_000974425.1). Taxonomy (NCBI): domain Bacteria; kingdom Pseudomonadati; phylum Bacteroidota; class Cytophagia; order Cytophagales; family Cytophagaceae; genus Spirosoma; species Spirosoma radiotolerans. The sequence continues at coordinate 3,863,841 of NZ_CP010429.1, read as the reverse complement.
GAGGTAAGATTGGCTACGTTCAGGTCAAGTGTCTTTCTGTTGAGTACCGTATTCTTGCTGAAAATGGCGGCCAGACTGAACGTGATGCTACTGCCTTTTTGCAGATTAAGCGTATAATTTCCAACGGCTTCGAGGCCTTTCGAACGCACATCGGCTCCGTTGACGAAAAATTGAGCTTCTCCATCGCCGATTACTTCCTGGTAGTTATTGCCGACTTCGGCAGCGTTGAAATAACTGGTTCTGAAAATACGGTTGTCAACATCGATCTGGTAAGCGTCCAGCGTTACTTCAAAGCCTGGCGCTGGTTGATACGTAAGGCCGAAACCGTATGTACGAGACTGTTCCTGCTTCAAGCCTTTGATACCCAACACCCGGGCCGCCGTGCTATTGGTTGGGTAGGTCGTCACGTCCAGCGGTTGTGGAATACCGTTTGCATCAGGTACGAAAGCGGTCGCCGTATGGGTATAGTTCAGCTCCTGCAGCGAGGGTGCCCGGAAGCCGGTAGCAATAGAGCCACGGATAGAAAGGGTTTTGGTCAATGAATAGCGGGCCGCCAGTTTACCGATGGTTACCCCGCCAAAATCAGAGTAGTTTTCCAGACGGAAAGCGCCCGCCAGCAAAAATTTCCGCGTAAGTTCCAGTTCAGCATCCAAATAGGCGGCCATTGTGGTTCGGAATTCGTTTCGCTCATTCTTAGGACCAAAGCCCGCAAAGCACTGACAGTTGGATGATAGTGATTTGACGGTTACCTGCTGTCCGGCAAATACAGATAACGGGTTGCCGCTGGCATCAACGATTGGTATACTGTTGGCATCTTCCAGCGGTTTTCCGTCCGGACCAACAAGAAGCCCATCTTTAACGGCGGTAAGTACGCCTGCATTTCCGTAGGCATAGCTTTCTTCCTGTCCTTTGATAATTTTATAATTTTCAATCCGCATTTCGGCGCCAAAGGCGATATTCAGGCCATTCATCACGCCTTTGAAATAGCGGGATAAGTCGAGGTTCGTTGAGTTCTGCGAAAACTGGTGTGTACCCAGATTCATGTTCACTGGCGAATTGGAACCAAGGGAGGCATTGAAGGTATTGACCATACCCAGGCGCATTGTGTTCCTGCCAAATGTGTTGCTGAAGTCAACGCTGAAATCACCGATTTTACTTTTTAGGCCAATGGTATTTGACATATCCGAGGTGTTCGACGTCATTTGAGGTCTGAATCCGTTTGGATAAAGCAAGTAGTTGAACCGGTCTGTCTGAGCTGGCCGGCGGAAATAACACGAGAAACCTTCCAGGTATTTGTACGACGCACCGCCAAAGCTGTAAATGGTTGTCGTTGGGTTTATTTCGTAACCAGCATTGTAAAAGGTGCTTCCCAGTGTAATGGCAGGCATACCCGCGTATACGGCAAAATCAGCTTTGGTCAATCCACGGGCACTCATCAGGCCCGTTTCCGTTTTCAGGGCGGCAATCTGCGAGGTGTTGCCGGCCACCTGTGCATTGATCAGTTCTGGATTCGTGATCACCGGGTTGCCGTTTTTATCGGTTCGCAGGTTGTTCAGGTAGGTATTGTCAAAGAAGCCCCAGTCATTCACAAAAGGACGCAGCGTAGGCCGACGTTGGGTAATCTGGCCTGAAACGTTGAAATAGCCTTTGTCGCTGATTTTGAAACCGTAGTTTGCATCGAACTGATAATTGAAACCGTCTGGCTTTCCCGACTTGGTCAGCGCTCCGGCCTGTCCGCCCGTATTCGCGTAACCGCCACCGGTAAGGCTACCTGTTAATTTGTTCGTGCCTTTCTTCAGAATAATATTAACCACACCGGCAACGGCGTCGGACCCATACTGCGCGGCTGCCCCATCACGAAGTATTTCGACCCGGTCAATGGCCGAAACGGGAATGGTCATCAAATCGACGGTGGTCGATGGGCTACCAACGGCGGTTTCCGTGATGAGCAAAGCAGACGTGTGCCGTCTTTTTCCATTCACAAGCACCAGGATCTGGTTGGGCGCCATATTTCGTAGTTGAACGGGATCAACGTGAGAATTGAGGTCTCCTCCTTGAGAACGGACTGCATTGAAACTCGGTGCTACAAAGGCGAGCATCTGGGCCAGATCCATTTGTGGAAGCTCGCCCATAATATCCTTGATCGAGATCACATCGACGGGAACGGGCGTTTCCAGAATAGTACGGCCCGTATTGCGCGACCCCGTTACGATCAGTTCCGTAAGTTGCGTGGCGTCTTCATCCAACGATATATTGAAGGTGGTCTCATTGCCTACTTTTATTTCTTTTGATTTGAAACCAATAAAGCTAATCACCAGGACATCGGTTGGAGACGCTTCCAGCGCAAACATGCCCTGACCATCGGTGACGGCTCCTTTTCTCGTGTTGCCTTTCACTAATACGTTGACTCCCTGCAAGACTTCGGTGCTCCCGCTGGTAGAAACTTTGCCGGTTATTTTCCGGCTTTGGGCCAGCGTCTCTACCGGGAACAAGGCGACCATGATGAACAGGGCGACCAGGGCGGGCAACAGGTGGTGCTTACGTAGTTTTCTTTTCATGGTTTGTATTTAATAGAGTTGAACAAATGATTCACTAAGTAATTCATGCATTTCAGGATTCTGTATAAGTTGATTTTTACGCAAACGCATGTATAAAATTTGGGCAATAGGAAATCGGAAACCGCTTTTTTTCGGCTGTCAAACAAAAATGAAAGGTGGCTTAAACGCTTGCTGTAATCAGTTCAGCTATAGCTAGTTCTATGCGCTATAATCCTCCTGACCAAATAACTCTCTGGAATTTGCCCGTGCGCACGGTTAGAGTGTGGTAAACTGTTGTTATTAATCAAATATTAATATTATAATATTGCTTTCCAATAATAAATTAAAATATAATTCTGAAATATAGAATAAATACAATAGATAATTATTTACGGTCTATTTTCTGAAATCAGATTAGCTTGGTCAGTGAGTAGTTAGTACTTATTGCTCTTCGTTTGGTTATGGAAAAATTCAGCACTTTGGATGAGCACGGACCCTTTCCCTCACAATCACCGTTCCGGCAAATTTGAACTGTTATCTTGCTGTTCTAACTGGTTCTCTATTTTATGGTATAGACCTCTGTCCAACAAATGATTACATATATATGAACTACCTCTTCTCAATTATTCTCCTGTTCGCTTGTTCACTTTCTGCCCTGGCGCAAAACGCACGCGACGCCGTGGAGGCTCAACATTTTATTAAACTGGGTAATACCTTACGGATGGTTGATCGGCCGGAGCAGGCGATTGATCTACTACTGAGGTCGTTGCCCGCCGTGAAGGCGAAAGATCCCTACCTGGAAGCGGTTGCGTATGAAAATTTAGGCTTTGCCTACCGCGACCAGGAGAATAGCCAAACGGCGTTGGGCTATTTTCATAAAGCCCAAACTCTCTACAAAAAATTGAACTTTGGAGCCAGTGAAGCGGCCATGCGGCAATTGATCAGTGAAACGGCATCCAAAGACTTGTATGCCGGTATCGATGTGGGAGCGTCGGGGGTGAAGCTGGCTATCTTCCGAACAATTTACGAAAATGGGTTTTACAACAAGGATGTTAAGGTGAAGCCCATTGCACCCAACGTAACCCTTGTTTCAGGTACTGCTCAGTCGTTTAAGGACGGTCAGGAGGTGATGAAAGCCTATCTGGATTCGATCCGGCGCTACAACATTCCGGCCGATCATATTTATGTCGCCTTTAGTAGTGGGGTCAATGAAACGCTCGGCAAAACGCCCGAAAAGAAAAAGAAACTCTACGAATTATTTTCGGCGCTGGTGACAAACAGCCTGCCCGGAAGCGACAGCCTGTTTATTGACTCGACGCTGACGGCGGCCCGTGAAGCCGAACTGTTCATGATCGGCTCGATTCCCCGAAAGCTGTGGCTTACAGCTTCTTGTGTCGATATCGGTAGTGGGAATACCAAAGGTGGCTACTATGACAGCGGCCATCGCTTTCATTCCGTTAGCTTGCCAGTTGGCACCAAAACAATGGCTAATCTGATTGATAATAATCGTTCATTGCCCATTGAAGACTACAAAAAAGAAGCGCAGCGAGTTATTAAAATGATGGCCGATACAGCTATCAATGTGGAGTTTAACACGACAAGCCCCGGTCTGCACCAACGCAGAACGGTGGCGCTGGGCGGTGGCATAGTGTGGGCTATGGCCGCTTACCTGCATCCTGAAAAAGCAGGTACGACGGCCGTGCCCCTCACGCTGGCCGATGCCGAACACTTTGCCCGGTTAGCCATGACAGACTACCAAAGCCTGATTCATCCCGACCTATCTGACCTGACCGATCCGGTCGTTCGCAGGAAAGCCGAGGCCGACCTGGTTAATGTGCAGAATCAATTCAACGAAAAACAGCTTATTGCTGGCTCACTGCTGTTGGAAGCGGTTATTCGGGCGTATGCCGACACGTCGATACCAAAACGGTTTGTGTTTATCAGGGACTCCGATATCAGTTGGGTAACGGGTAAATTCCTGGAAACGCTGAACCAAAATTACGAGAAAGCCATCGCCAGAGACGCACGATAAACCGGGTTTATGCTATCGGCTTGCCTAATGCCCAGACACCGTTCACGTTCATGGACTGATCCAGTCGCACCAGATTGGCTATGTAATCAGGCTGAATTTTGCCCAGTTGGTCACCCATGCCAATGATTTCAGCGGGAATAACCGAGGCCATCCGGAGGGCATTTGTCAGCGGAATACCGGCTTGCTCAACGGCAATCTTGACGCAGTCGATCAACGTGATGGCCGAACCTGCCAGGTTACCTTCGTTATTCACATAGCGGCCCGGCCTGGATGGGCCCGGCCTGGATGGGCCCGGCCTGGATGGGCCCGGCCTGGATGGGCCCGGCCTGGATGGGCCCGGCCTGGATGGGTCCGGCTCAAAATGCACGATAAACTGACCCAACTCAAAGTTCGGTCGGGGCGGATTGGCAAAGAGCGCGTCTGAAATCAGAAAAAGACGTTCGGGTTTACCCTCCTGACACAGAAGCCGGTAGGCAATGCGAATCGTGGTTGGGTCGCAGTGATACCCATCGGCAATGATACTGGCCCGAACAGTAGGATGATCGAAAACGGCACCCACCACCCCTGGCTCCCGGCTTTCGAAGCCGCGCATGGCGTTGTAGAGGTGCGTCGCCAGCGGAATGCCCTCGTTGAACGCTGCGGTAGCCTGCTGGTAGGTTGCATTACTATGGCCGAGCGACAGGAGCGTATTCGTGTGCTTTAGCCTTTTGATGGTATCAAGCTGATCGGGAGTCAGGATTTCGGGGGCCAGCGTTAGTATCCGAATAACGTCGGCGTTGGTGCTGAACAGCGTTTCCAGCTCGCCATCGGCCGGTGTCCGAACGTAGGCTGTGCTGTGCGCTCCCCGTTTGATTGGGTTGAAATACGGGCCTTCAACGTGGATACCCGGTACGCCAAACGGGTTTTCTGTTCGTACAACCTGCACGGCCGCCATCGACTCCTGCATGATTGCAAGCGACGTCGAATGGATGGTAGGCAGTAGGGTAGTAGTGCCGTTTCGGGAGTGGGAGTCGTAAATGTGGCGAACCGTTTCGGGGGTTGGCTGATCGTTCAGGAATAAATCGGAGCCGCCATATAGTTGCAGATCGACAAGACCCGGAATCAGGTAATCCCCCTTGAGGTCAATGACGGTGGTCGTTTCATCGTCACTTGGGACGGGCGTTGCGGGGTTAATTTCCTGGATACGATCGTCTGCTATGCGGACGGATGCATTTGGTAACCACTCGGTTCCGGTAAATAAATGGGCGTTTGTGAAAAGAATTGGCATGCCTGTTCAGCCTGTATGTGAGTTGAGTTAATTTGTTTTCGCTACAGTAAAGTCGATTTCCTAACGTTGATTAGTCTTTCTTTAACCAGTGAGAAAATAACTTGTCTGATACCCTAACGCAGATAATGGCCGGAATGTAGTCGATTTTTCGTTTTTTTGCGAACTATTTCGTGTCAGTACCAACCTGTTTATCTCTTGAACGCTGTTCGTTTAACTCCCCCCGCCACGCTCACGCAACCGGGCCTTGTCCAGGCCACGATTCCTCTGGCTTCGTCGAAAAGTGAAAGTAACCGCGCGTTGATTATCGACGCACTCACCGGATTTCGCTGCGACTTACAAAATCTGTCGACCGCCCGGGATACGCAAACGATGATTCGGTTGCTGAAATCAACCGACCCGACGGCCGATGTGCTGGATGCCGGGACAACCATGCGTTTTCTAACCGCTTATTTTGCGGCCACGGGTCAGGAAAAAATAATGACGGGCACACCCCGGATGTGCGAACGCCCCATCGGGATTCTTGTGGATGCCTTGCGGGCGCTGGGTGCCAATATTACGTATCTGAAACAGGAAGGTTATCCGCCCCTGCAAATCAAGGGGTTTTCTTCGTCAACGGAATCCAGCAATCGACTAAGCATTCGTGGGGATGTGAGCAGTCAATACATATCGGCACTCGTGATGATTGCCCCGCTGCTTCCTAATGGGTTGACCCTGGAACTGACGGGCGCCATTGGTTCCCGACCGTATATCGAGATGACGCTCGAACAAATGCGGTATTTCGGGGCCGATGTTCAGGACGATTGGGAAGCAAAAACGATCACCGTAGCCCCAAAACCCTACACCCCGAAACCATATTCCATTGAATCCGATTGGTCGGGAGCAAGTTATTGGTATAGTGTTGCGGCTTTGGCCAACGATGAGACCGCCGAAATCAACTTGTTGGGTCTGAAAGCGAAATCGCTGCAGGGCGACAGCGCAATTGCCGACATCATGCGCTCGCTGGGTGTCGAAAGTACATTTACCGATTCGGGTGTTCGGTTAACTAAAGGCCCAGCCGCTACATCGTTGGCTTGGGACTTTACGGATTGCCCCGATCTGGCCCAGACAGTAGCCGTTTGCGCAGCTATGAAAGGGGTCGTGCTCCGACTTACGGGTATCGAAAGTCTGAAAATAAAAGAAACCGATCGTGTCGCGGCATTGCAGGCTGAGTTGCAGAAAATCGGCGCTGAACTAGTCGAGATCGAGCCAAATCATTTATACGAAGTTCATCAATTGGCGGTAAGGCCTTCGGGCCCGCCCACCATCGCGACCTACGATGATCACCGGATGGCCATGGCGTTTGCGCCGGTAGCCATGCAACACGAAATCATTATCGACGAACCCGGTGTTGTGGCTAAGTCATACCCGTCATTCTGGGACGATATGGCGCGGGTAGCAACGGTTAAGTTTACCGAAGCAAGTACCGACGTTACGCACTGAACCGTTAATTTTGTAGTTAGGAAAGGGTTCCGTCTGGGTTTTTCAGCAGTAGCGCCTACTTGTGATGTCGGTTACTTAAAACCGGCAGGTGAGGTTACTTAAAACCTTGGACTGTTCGGTTTTGAGAAACCTCACCTGTCAGATTTAAGAATCTGACAGGTGAGGTTTCTCAAAACCGAACAGTCCAAGGTTTTAAGTAACCTCACCTGCCAGATTTAAGAATCTGACATCACTCAAAATAGTTGTAGGTAAAGCCACCAGGACTTTACCTGAGTTAAATCGAGAACCATAAATCTTCACCCAATTATGTCACATCGGGAGCAATTCGAACAGCAGGGCTATCTCATTGTCCGTAACGTGTTTACGCCCGACGAGGTTGCGAAATTACGGCAGTCGGCATATGAACACCGGGATCGGCAGCAAAAACTTGGGCAGGTTGCGCAGGTGAAACAGGCGGCTTCGGTGAAAGGGGATCTGTTGAGTAAAGATGGCCTTGGCTGGGTGATTTACGACCCGAGAATTGTGGCCATTGCTACCGAGATTCTGGGAGATACCCCCGTTTACTTCTCCGACAGTACCTATCAGATTGGAACGGGTACACGTGGTTTCCACCGCGATAACATCGACCGCTATCAGTTTGGCCAGGGAGCCGACTGGGAGGGGCCATACCCGCTCATTCGCTTCGGTATTTATTTACAGAACCACGACAGCTATAGCGGAGGCATCCGGTTTAAGGCCGGGAGCCATGAAGCTGCCGACGGGGCTGATGTCTTTGCCGACACGCGGGCGGGTGATATTGTGGTCTGGAACATGCGAACACTCCACAGCGGTAATGCCCGCCGGATGAAAGTGCTGACCAATTTACCCCTGCATGTGGGTCTGGAGAACCGCCTGCCCAATTTTCTGTTCCGTGAGCAGCAGGGCGAACGCGTATCGCTGTTTTTTAGCTACGGCCTCGAAGGAAAACACCTCGACCGCTACCTCGAACAGCATATTCAGAAACGGGCCGATATGCAGGAAAACGTGCGTCTGTCCACATACTCGCCCGAAACGCTTAAAAAAGCTGAACAGAATAAAGTGAAAGTGCTGGATGTGAAGAAATTGGTTTAGTCAGTCGGTTTAGCCGCAGCTACTTTCGCCAAGTTTATGTTACTGCCAGAGTTCTGGGGTAGCGTATACGTTGTAGGAAGTGTGATGCGGAATGTAGTTCCTTTCCCGACAACTGAATCGACCTGGATATGGCCCTGATGTAGTTCAATAATGCGTCGCGTCAGGGCCAGGCCAATGCCATGACCAATGATGGTCATCGTTGATTCTGACCGGAAGAAAGGCTCAAAAATATGCGGGAGGTCGCTTTCTGGAATACCATAGCCCTGATCGCTGAAGGTAAGTTTTAGCCGCCCCGGTTCAAAAAATATTCGCACCGACACGCACCCGTCCGGCGAGTATTTGCAGCCGTTTTCCATCAGGTTCTGGAAGGCCGTCTGCAGGAGTGACTCTTCCCCAACAATGACCAGCTCTTCTTCATGGACAGGAAGGTTATCGAAGTCAATATCAATCTGATAATCGGGCTTCTTGCTGATAATCTGGCTCTGCGCCTGCCAGAGCAGTTCGTCAATGCGAACAGGCTGGTAGTTGAGCGTTACTACATCCGAACTGGCGCGGGCTAGTTCGAGCAGGCCGTTTACGAGCCGAATCATACTCTTCACTTCATCCAACAACGCATCGAAAGCGACTTCGTATTCCTCCGTCGTGCGGGCGTGCAGCCGGGTTACCTCAATTTGGCCCATCATGACCGTGAGCGGAGTACGCAACTCATGCGATGCGTGCGAAACAAAGCTTTTCTGCAAGACAAAGGCTTCTTCGAGTCGGGTAAGCAGATCGTTGAACGTTCGGGCCAGATCGGCCAGCTCATCGCGCTGACGGCCCACCCGCAAGCGTTCGTGGATATTGGTGGCCGAGATGGCGTTTACCTGCGTAATGAGTTCGGCCACAGGCCTCAACGCATCAGTTGCAAACAGATAGCCCGCTATACCAACAATAACCAGACTCAATAACCAGCCCGAAAACAGGATTTCCCGCAGTCGGTCCAGCTTACTTAATCCATACCGGTCGTTTCCGGAAGCAACAATAATTAAAGGTTCTTTGCGGGCGTTCAAATGCAGAACGGCAATGGCTTCTGTATCGCCAATTCGACTGTACTGGGGTTTCTGGTAGGCAACTTTGCTCAGAAATGCCGGTGTTACCGGGAAGCGGGGACGCTTGGTTTCCTGGTTGTATAAAACCGTGCCCTGACGATTGTAAATTGTGACCTGCTCATCGGTCATAACGGGCAGATCGGCCCGCGGCACTTCGCCTACGTCCTCCCGCAGGCGGACAGTCGTGAACGCTTTCTCAACGAGCCGCTGCTGAAATTCCTGCTCCCTGAACTGGTCATAGAGGTAATAAACGGAGACCGTGAATAACAAGACTATCGAAGCGACCAGCAATACGAATAACAGGGTCAGGCGAGTGCGGATGTTCATAAAAAAGTCGTACGTTGGTCAGTGACCAGTTATGACTGGCGACTGACCAACGTACGACCTGTCACTTTTTGATGTATTCGATTTATTCCTCTTTTAACATATATCCCATACCAATAACTGTATGAATCAGTTTGGTTGGGAAATCCTTATCAATTTTTTTGCGAAGAAAATTGACATAGACATCAATCACATTCGTGCCTGTATCGAAGTGAATATCCCAAACTTTTTCGGCAATATCGACCCGCGAAACAACGCGGCCCCGGTTTCGCATCAAATAGTCGAGGAGGCCAAATTCTTTGGCCGTAAGCTCAATACGTTTGTCGCCCCGGCGAGCGATTTTTTCGTTCAGGTCCAGTTCAAGATCGGCTACTTTCAGCACATTGGCCTGCATACCAGCATCACTGCTTCGTTTGGTCAGGGCCCGTAAGCGAGCCATCAACTCACGAAACTCAAAGGGTTTCACCAGGTAATCGTCGGCACCGGCTTCAAAGCCCGTTAGTTTATCATCAACTGAACCCATTGCGGTCAGCATGAGAACGGGTGTCCGGTTTTTTTCCTGTCTAATGGATTGAACTACATCAAAGCCATTCATTTTAGGCAGGTTGATATCGAGTACAATCACGTCATAGAGGTTATTGAGGGCCATATTACGACCTACTTGCCCATCATAGGCCACATCTACTTCGCACGACTGCTCCTCCAGTCCCTTCTTCACGAAGGAGGCCAATTTGGGTTCGTCTTCTACTACCAGGATCTTCATGTCGGCAACATACATAGCTATCGGCTGATTTAAAAACGGCAGATTAATTTATTTGTTAAAAATTACACAGACCAGCGAAAAGTGCCATATCGGTGTCGGCAGATGTTTACCTGGTTGAGTGGTTAAAACTCGCTGTGTAACCTTAAAAGGAGTTGAAAAGGAAATTAAAAGGCTGTTAAATAAAGTTAGGTCTGGCGCATGGAGTTGTGTTCAGGCCCTACAAAAGCAAAGAATCTTTAACAGAAAATCTGCACCAGTAACTGGCTCCAACCAGCAACAAAAAAGCCGCTCCGAAGATCGGGGCGGCTTTCCGCTTCTATCCACACCATTTCAAGACTGGCGACCGGGTGGTCACCTAATCTTGATGTTCAACCTTCCCTTTGTAAAGGATTGTTATGCTAAAAGTAAGCAATTTTTTTATATATAAAGAAAAGCAAGTACTTTTCTCTAATAACACCCTGCAATGTTGCAATTTCTTTTTTAAAAAAACGTAAAATTCAGCCTAAAATTATTTAACGTACCGAAAATAGGTGCGATTAAATATCACTGAACTTCTGCCGATAAAAAGAATAGAATATCAGCGGAAAGACAAATAACGTCAGCAGGGTGGCTGTAATCAGGCCACCAATAACTACAATGGCCAAAGGCTTGGCCGTTTCGGAGCCAATGCCGTGCGAAACAGCCGCCGGAATTAAACCAATACCAGCCATCATCGCGGTCATAACTACAGGCCGTATCCGAGAGATAACGCCCTCCCGTATCGCGTCAGTCAAGGGTATACTGTTGCGTAGGTTCTTCTTGAAAACCGATATAAGAATTACACCGTTTTGGATACAAATTCCGAATAGAGCGATGAACCCAATACCCGCCGAAATACTGAAATTGACGTGCGTAATCAGCAGCGCGGCTATGCCACCAATGATCGCAAAAGGTACATTGAAGAGCACCAGACCAGCGTCTTTTACATTCCCGAAGAGTACGAACAGGATAAAAAAGATAGCCAATAAGCTAATGGGAACAACCTGCGCCAAGCGGGCTGTGGCCCGTTGCTGATTCTCAAAATCGCCCGCCCACTTCGCCGTATAACCCGCTGGAAGCTTCACATTGGCCTGCACTTTTTGCTGAGCCTCGGCAACGGCACTGCCCATGTCGCGGCCCCGCACCGAAAACTTGACCGCTCCGTAGCGTTGGCTGGCTTCCCGAAAAATGAGCACCGGTCCGGTTTGGGTATATACATTGGCGATTTCTTTGATGGGAATCATGCTGCCATTTTCGGTCGGCACCATCAATTGGCTGATCTGTGACTCGCTGGAGCGGAACGGACGGTCGTATCGGATACGGAGATCAAACTTTCGTTCGCCTTCATAAATCTGGGTAGCCGCCTTGCCACCGATAGCCATTTCGATCACCGCTTCGGCATCTGCCTTATTAACGCCGTATACGGCAAGCTTGTGTTCATCCAGTTCGATGCGCATTTCGGGCTGCCCCGTCGTGCGGATAACGCCCAGATCTTCGATGCCCTGCACCGTCGCCAACTGGTTCCGGATCTCATTCGCTTTTGTTTCCAGAATCCCCTGATCTGGACCGTAGATTTTGACCGCAATGGAGCCTTTCACCCCCGATACAGCCTCTTCGACGTTATCCATGATGGGTTGCGAGAATCCAAAGTTTACCCCCGGAAAAACGCTGAGTTTTTCCTGCATCTGTTCAATTAATTCCTCTTTGCTCAGGCCACTTTTCCAGTCGTCCTGCGGATAAATATCTACCAGGAATTCGATGTTGTAGAAGCCGGTTGGGTCGGTGCCGTCATTGGGCCGTCCCGTTTGCGAAATAACGCCTTTGACTTCCGGAAACTGCTCGAAAATATGGCGCATTTGCACCGTTTGTTTTACCGACTCAGGCAGCGAAATACTCATGGGCATCGTTGCCCGGACGTAAATAGAGCCTTCGTTCAGTTCGGGTAGAAACTCAGTGCCCAACAACGTGAAGCCCGACAGCCCAACAGCGACCAGAATGCCCGTCAGAATCATGCTGATTTTTTTATGGGCAAACGTGAAGTTGAATAGCCTCGTCGAAAAGCTGGTTACAACATTCACGAAGGGGTTGTGTTTCTCCCGAACGTCTTTCTTGAGCAGAATACTCGCCAGGACCGGCACAAGCGTCAGGGTGAAAATCAACGCACCGAGGAGCGCAAAGCCAAGCGTCCAGGCCAGGGGAGAAAACATTTTACCCTCCACTTTCTGAAACGAGAAAATCGGAATTAAACAGGTGATAATGATCGCCTTGGAGAAGAAAATAGCCTTCCCCATCTCGGTGCCTGTTTTTCGGATGATTCCCATTTTGGCCAACCGGTTAAACCTGGTCATTCCTTTCTCATGGGCCAGTTCATCGAGTGTCACGAAAATGCCCTCCACCATCACGACAGCACCGTCTACGATAATCCCGAAGTCGATGGCGCCCATGGACAGCAAATTGGCCGACATACCTTTCAGCCGCAGGCAGATAAAGGCAAACAGTAGCGCCAGCGGAATCACAATGGATACCGTAACGGTGGTGCGCCAGTCGGCCATGAAGATAAACACAATGACCGTTACAAAGACGATCCCTTCGATGAGGTTATGGGTAACCGTATGGGTGGCAAAATTGATAAGCGTTTCCCGGTTGTAGAAGGTGTTGATTTCTACGTCGCTGGGTAAAATGCTGGTGTTCAGTTCATTGATTTTGGCTTTCACCCGATCAATTACTTCACTCGGGTTTTCGCCCTTGCGCATCACCACAATACACTCAACCGCATCGTCCTGCTTATCGCGGCCCGCCTGCCCGAGCCGGGGCAAGGCCGACTCCGACACCTGGGCTACGTTGTGAACCGTGATGGGCGTTCCTTTAATGTTCTTGATGATGATATTCTGAATATCCTGCTGGTTTTTCAGCAAACCAATACCCCGAACCACGTAGGCTTCCGAGTTTTTCTCGATCACATCACCGCCCACATTGACGTTGGCGTTGGCAACGGCCTGGTACAATTGCAGGGGCGTAATGTTATAGTCGATCAGTCGACGGGGATCGACGGAAATCTCGTACGTTTTTACCTCACCCCCGAAACTAACCACGTCGGCAACGCCGGGTACGCTTTTCAACTGTCGTTCGATCACCCAGTCCTGCATGGTCTTCAGTTCACGAGCCGTGCGGGTGGGCGATTGAAGCGTATAACGGAAAATCTCGCCGGTTGGGCCATAAGGTGGCTGCACATCGGGCTTGATGCCTTCGGGTAGCTCGACCCCATTGAGCAAGTTATTTACCTGCTGGCGGGCAAAGGCATCATCGACGCCATCATCGAACAGAATTTTAACCACCGACAGACCGAACAGCGACGTCGAGCGGATATCTGTCCGCTTCTGTACGGAGTTCAGGCCAATTTCAATCGGAATGGTTACAAACTTCTCAACTTCCTCCGCCGACCGGCCCGGCCATTGCGTGATAAGCGTAATCTGGGTATTGGTGACGTCGGGGAAGGCTTCGATGGGCGTATTCTGGTAACTGATTACGCCCGCAACGACGGCTAAGGCTGTCAGAAAAAATATAAAAAACTTGTTCTTCAGCGAGAATGATAAGATACTTTTTATGAATTTATTCATACCGATTACGGCGTGTACGTCATTTAGGTCTACAAAAGTGCTGGTCTGAACTTAAATCGGCCTTAACCCGCGGTTAAAAGAGTGTTAAATAAGTACGTTGATTTTGTGGCCGTAAACGCTGGTGCGGATTAGCGGTTAATAAATGAATTCTAATTTTTTGAGCCTTTATTCCGTTTGATGGGTTTACTAGGTACTCAACCAATGTATAGCCGTTAATTGTCTTACAGATTATGTCCGAAATCCAATCAAATTTTGGTCTTACTGATAGTAAAGAAGAGGGCGCTGCCGTCGATGAACCCATTAATCCACTCCCGAGAGCGGTCCTTCGCTCCAACTCACACTGGCTGCTGGATGGGGAGTGGAAGTTTTCGATTGACGCCAATGATACCGGTTTACAGGATCGCTGGTTTCTGGGCCATTCGTACGAAGGAGTGGCCGAGTGGCCTGGTTCAATCGAAGAGCATATGGCGCACACAAAAGGCCAGGCTGGGCCCGTCATCTGGCAGGATAAGGTCATTGCATGGTATGAACGCGAGTTCGCCCTGCCTGATCGGACCGAGCCACTTGCCAATTCAATCATCCAGCTAACGTTTGGTGCCTGCGGCTACGAAACCCGCGTATGGCTAAACGGGCATCCGCTGAGCACCGTTGAAGGAGAGGCTATTCACTATGGGGAATATACGTCTTTTTCCTACGAATTGGCCGATGAATTGCTGCGGCCCAACAACCGATTGACGGTACGTATTGCCGACACGATGGATGCCGAGACCCCACGCGGCAAGCAGGAATCACACGTTTATAAGCGGGGTGGTATCTGGTACCAGACTTATACGGGGGCTGTGCGCTCTGTCTGGCTCGAAACCGTTGAGCGAAACCGGCTACGCTCGCGGGTGGGTGTGGTGAGTACCGTTGAAGACGAACTGGTTCGATTTACCCTGACCACCCGGATTCACGACCCCGGCAACTACACATTGCGCCTACAGATATTTGAGCGAAAAGCGCCGTTGTCATCGACGCCGATGGCCACCTCTGATTTTCCCTTGATGCTGGAAGCCGGGCAAAAACAGCAACGAGTAGTCATCGAAGTACCAGGGGCGCAGCTCTGGTCGCCCGAGAACCCGGTTCGGTATCGGCTCATTGCCCAGCTTATTGATGAAAATGGTTATGTCGCACAAATCGAATCGCAGTTTGGCTTGCGTAAAATTGAAGCACGTGGGCGGTTCGTTTACCTGAACAACAAGCCTATATATCTGGACGGCATTCTGTATCAACCCGGCACGGCAACGTATGAGGAAATGAAACGACACATGCTGGCCATGAAAGAACTGGGCTGTAACTTAGTCCGGGTTCATATTGCCGGTATCGATCCGCGCATTTATAACCTGGCCGATAAATTAGGGCTGTTGCTCTGGGTCGAAGTGCCGAGCCCACACAGTTCGACGTCTCGTAGTCGGCATAACCATCAGGCTGAATTGATGCGCATGCTGGCTCTCATTGGTACACACCCATCGGTGGTGATCTGGAGCCTGTATAATGAGGACTGGGGCGCACAGGACATTGCCACAAATCCGGAAACCCGCGAGTACATTACCAATATGTACTATTTTATGCAGCTCGCCTATCCGCAGTTTCTGGTGGTTGATAACGATGGCTGGCAACATATTTCCTACGAAGGACGCCTTAAATCAGATCTGCTGACAGCCCATTTATACACGCCTGATCTGGGTCAGTGGCAGTCGCTTCTCGACCGGCTGGTGGCGGGGGATCTGGATACGGTTGCGGCCTTCCCATTGGTCGTGGGCGATCCATTTTTCTATCGGCGACAGGTTCCCCTGGTAGTCAGCGAGTGGGGCGGCTTCGGCTTTTCCAACTACGGCGGACCCCAGGATGCAGAAGAACGCACGGAGCGCATTCGTCAGTTCAAGCAGGAAATGCGCAAACGCTCCATTGCGGGCGATGTCTATACCCAGGCAACCAATATCGAAGATGAGCGCAATGGCCTGATCGAACCACATACCGGCGAACTGACCGTACCAGCCAGATTATTGGCGTCGGGTGGCTACAGCGAAGTGGCTGCCATGCCTGCATAAGTAAGGCTTTAGCCGGAATCTTTATCGAATCACCATTCCAGCAGATATTCGCAGAGGCCTGAAGGCATTTTCTGCGGGTATCTGCTGTTATTCTGGTAGGGGGGATATCTGCAAGGGGTAATACCGTGCCCGATGCGCAATTTTACACGAGTCATCATTAATTCTGTAAGCATTAAGGGAAAAGCAGATCCTACATTTGTCAATGAAAACTACAGCGCTAAACGCTAAAATTATGGAAACCGTAAAATTCAAAACCAATATAAAATGCGGTAACTGCATTGCTACCGTAACTCCGTTTCTGAATGAAGCCGTGGGGGAGGGCAACTGGCAGGTGGATACAACAGATCCCAAAAAAGTGCTGACCGCCAAAAACGCAACGGCCGAGGAAGTCAGACAGGCTATTGAAAAAGCTGGTTACAAGGCTGAGCCGCTTAACTAACAAAACGATGACTACGACCATTGCCGATTCAGGAACGGGAGCTGTTAAGCATGGGGCTGCGTCCGAAATCCGGCAAACGTATCCTGTGCTGGAAATGAGCTGTGCAGCCTGTGCCGTCAGCGTCGAATCGATCCTGAAACATACGCCGGGTGTCAGCGATGCAGGGGTGAATTACGCCAACCAGTCGGCCTGGGTCCAGTTCAATCCGGGCATCGTTAGCCCAGCAGAGCTGCAACAGGCGGTACGGGAAATGGGGTATGATATTGTCATTGAAACGGAAGAGTCGGGGCCCGACGCCCGGCAAGTGCAGGAAGACGCGAATCAAAAGCGGTTTCAGCGCCTTAAGCAACGGACTATCTGGGCGGTGATTCTATCGTTGCCCATTGTTGTCATTGGCATGTTTTTCATGTCTTTTCCCAACGGCAACTACATCATGATGGCCCTGGCGGCACCGGTTGTGTTTGGCTTAGGCCGGCCGTTTTTTGCCAACGCCTGGAAACAGGCCCGTCATGGTAAAGCCAATATGGATACGCTGGTGGCGTTGAGCACAGGCATTGCGTTTCTGTTTAGCGCTTTCAATACGCTTTATCCCGAATTCTGGTATCGCCGAAGTGGCGTTCACCCACATGTTTATTTTGAAGCAGCTGCCGTCGTTGTTACCTTCATTCTGCTGGGTAAGCTTCTGGAAGAGCGAGCCAAACAGAATACGTCGTCGGCCATCAAAAAACTGATTGGATTACAACCTAAAACCGTTTGGGTGGTTGAGGGGGATACCGAACGCGAGATTCCAATTTCTGCCGTTCAGGTTGGCCAGTTGCTACTCGTGCGGCCGGGAGAGCGGGTTCCGGTAGACGGACGTGTTGCGTCGGGAGAATCGTACGTCGATGAGAGCATGATTAGCGGAGAGCCCGTACCTGTATTAAAACAGTCGGGGGGGGGCGTCTTCGCGGGTACGATCAACCAGAAAGGCAGCTTTCGGTTCTATGCCGAAAAAGTTGGCTCCAATACCCTGCTGGCGCAAATCATTCGTATGGTTCAGGAAGCGCAGGGGAGCAAAGCCCCCGTACAGCAGCTTGTGGATCGAATTGCCGGCGTTTTCGTTCCTGTGGTGCTGGGTATTGCGGTGTTGACGTTCGCGGTCTGGATGGTGTTTGGGTATTATCTAGCCCCGAACAGCGACCCGTTTACAACCGCTCTCCTGACGTCTGTGGCCGTGCTGGTTATTGCCTGTCCGTGCGCACTCGGCCTGGCAACGCCCACAGCTATTATGGTTGGCGTTGGCAAAGGGGCTGAAAATAACATCCTGATAAAAGATGCCGAAAGTCTGGAAATGGCGCATACGGTCAATGCCGTTGTACTCGACAAAACCGGGACAATTACGGAGGGTAAGCCATTCGTCACAGACATGCATTGGGCTGTTCCGGCCAATGAGCAGGCGCCACTAACGTCCATTCTGTACTCGTTGGAAAAACAGTCGGAGCATCCGCTGGCAGAAGCGGTAACCGCTTTTTTGCCAACCCATGAGTCGCTGCCGCTGGATTCATTCGACAGTGTAACGGGCCGGGGCGTCAGGGCGACCTATCAGCATATCGTTTACTTCACTGGTAACAAAAGCCTGCTGCGTGAGAACCAGATCACAATACCTGCGGAACTGGAACAGTATGCTGCGGGCTTGCAGAGTCAGGCTAAAACGCTGATTTATTTTGCCCGGAAAAACGAAGTTAATGGACAGGTGCTCGCCCTGCTTGCCATTGCCGATCCTGTGAAACCGAGTTCGAAGCAAGCGATTGACACCTTGCAGAATCGGGGTATTGAAGTATATATGTTAACCGGCGATAATGGGCAAACGGCGGCTGCGGTGGCCGAGCAAGTAGGTATTCACCACTTCAAAGCTGACGTAATGCCGGGCGATAAAGCTGATTTTGTGAGCGCTCTACAGGCGTCGGGCAAGGTTGTAGCGATGGTGGGCGATGGTATCAACGATTCGCAGGCACTGGCTCAGGCCGACGTGAGTATTGCCATGGGAAAGGGCTCTGATATCGCGATGGATGTAGCCCGAATGACCCTGATCACCTCCGATCTGACCAGCCTTTCCAGGGCGTTTAACCTATCGAGGCAAACGGTTCGCGTTGTTCGCCAGAATCTGTTCTGGGCCTTTATTTACAACCTGATCGGAATTCCTATCGCTGCGGGTGTGCTGTTTCCTGCCTTTGGCTTCCTGCTAAATCCGATGATTGCCGGAGCCGCCATGGCGTTAAGTTCTGTATCGGTAGTAAGCAACAGCCTGCGGTTGCGGGGTATGAAATTATAAGTTGCGCCAGCCTTCGTCGGCAGAAAAACGGCCTGATAAAAACAATAAAGCCCGGTCAGAAATCTGACC
This sequence comes from Spirosoma radiotolerans, assembly GCF_000974425.1. NCBI lineage: Bacteria > Pseudomonadati > Bacteroidota > Cytophagia > Cytophagales > Cytophagaceae > Spirosoma > Spirosoma radiotolerans. The sequence goes on along the minus strand of NZ_CP010429.1, from coordinate 3,844,697 downwards.
GGGCTTTGTTTGTAAATCTATTAGCCTTAAAAAATTGGCAGAAATAACTATCCTTATTTGCCCACCGTACCACGCAGCGCACGTGGAATTTCGATGCTGGCAACTGGGTTCGACGCTTCTTCAAGCAGTTCGATGTTTTGTACAGAAATCTGACCAACACGAACCGATTTACCCAAGTCAAGACCCGATACATCCACATCAATATAGTCAGGGATGTTTTCAACGGTGCCTTTAACGCGCAGTTTCCGAACGCGGGTCACCAATTTACCACCTTTCTGAACGCCCGGTGCTGTGCCCAATAAACGAACGGGAACAGCAATTTTGATGGGTTTATTGTCCGTAATAAGCAGGAAATCGGCGTGTAAAAGAATATCGCTTACTGGGTGGAACTGGGCTTCCTGAAGGATCGCCCGGTACTCAGCACCCTCGATGTTGAGCGCTACTTCAAAAATATTAGGCGAATAAATCAAATCGCGGAACAGAATCGCTGGGGCGTAAAAATGCACCTGCTCTTCGCCACCATATAACACGCATGGAACATTGCCCTCGGCCCGAATCGCCTGTGATTCCGTGCGGCCGAGATTCGCTCGTTGATACCCTACAATCTCGATTTTTTTCATGATAAAATTTAATTTTGACCGGGTCGCCGGTGCGATGATAGAATGATTGAATTATTGAATGATACTGGAAATGTTTTGTTTCCTATTCTATCCTTCAAAACTCATTCATTCAATATTTAATAAACAGTGAACTAATAGATTCATGATCACGAATACGGCCAATGGCTTTGGCAAATAACTCCGCCACCGACAGTACTCTAATTTTTTCGTTTGTTTGCTTCATGGGCAATGTATCCGCCACGACTAACTCCTGCAACACGGAATTGGCAATATTTTCGTGCGCCTTGCCCGACATGATCGGGTGTGTACACACGGCCCGTACAGACAACGCACCTTTGTCCATAATAATCTGGGCGGCTTTGGCCATCGTGCCTCCCGTATCGATCAAATCGTCGACAAGCACAACGTTGGCCCCTTCTACATCCCCAATCACCTGCATGGACGCAATTTCGTTGGCCCGTTTGCGGTGCTTGTCGCACAGCACGATGTCAGCATTGAAGTGTTTGGCGAATGTACGGGCACGGTTGGCACCACCTACGTCCGGCGAGGCAACCACCAGATTTTCCAGATTCAGACTTCGGATATACGGCACGAACACCGATGTTCCTTCCAGATGGTCAACCGGGAAGTCGAAAAAACCCTGAATTTGTCCTGCATGCAAGTCAATCGTCATCAACCGGTCAACACCTGATGCCGCCAGCGTGTTGGCAACCAGTTTGGCGGCAATCGATACCCGCGGTTTGTCTTTGCGATCCTGCCGGGCGTATCCGAAGTAAGGAATCACAACGGTTACGTAGTGTGCCGAAGCACGGCGGGCCGCATCAACCATCAGCATCAGCTCCAGCAGATTATCAGCGGGCGGGGGCGTCGACTGAATGAGGAAAACATCGCAGCCACGAACCGACTCTTCAAAACTGGGCGACATCTCACCGTCGCTGAAGCGTCGGCAGGTGTAGCCACCTAAGTCTTTCCCGTAATAATGTGCAATTTTTTCGGCCAAATAGGTGGACTGACTGCCCGAAAAAATCTTAACCGGATTAAACGAAGCCATGTGTGCCGGACAAATTTCCCGCAAAGGTACGGAAAAAACAGCCCACTTGCTGGCAGGATGTAAACTTTCTTCCGACAAATCGGCTATTGGGCGTCAGTGCTGAAAACGAAAAGTCCCATTATTTGCTATTTCGTATGATAAAAAGGCCAAACAATTTAGCGAACATTAGCTTTGACACATATGGAAACGCTTAACCCTTTTCAGCCTGTTGGCCTTGCCCCAAAGCCACTTTTGGGGCTGGATTCTGAACCGATAGCTGCCTTATGTAAACAAATTGCCGATGCAGCTGCCCAAACAGATGATGACAAGACATTTCCTGAAGAAGCCTTCAGCCGCCTGGCCGAAGCCGGTTTATTAGCCGTTACCTTACCGGGGCGGCAACTGGATAGCCGATCGCCCAAAACCAGTCAACTGCTCCAGCTATTGAAACGAATTGGGGCCGCTAATTTATCCGTTGGCCGGGTTTACGAAGGGCATATCAACGCCCTGAATCTGATTCATCTATATGCTACTCAGGAACAGAAAACCCGGTGGTATGCCGATGTAAGTCAGTACAAGCGGCTATTCAGCGTCTGGAATACACAAGCGGCCGATGGGATAAAAATTCATGCCCTTGCTAATGGACGGTATCGGCTCGAAGGCGCCAAGACCTTCTGTTCAGGTTCGGGCTGGATCCAGCGGCCACTCATAACCGGTCAACTTCTGGGTGATCCGTCCGGACAAGGATGGCAGATGTGCATCATTCCAACGGAACGCGTGGATGCCATTGCGCAGGATACTAGTTTCTGGCAACCGCTGGGGATGCGGGCATCGGTAAGCTATAAACTCGACTTCACGGGTCTCGAAATTAGCCGGGAAGACCTGCTGGGGCAGCCCGATGATTACTATCGGCAACCGTATTTCAGCGGAGGAGCCAGCCGATTTGCGGCCGTGCAGTTGGGTGGGGCGGAAGCGTTGTTCAACGCAACGCGGGCATTGCTAGCATCAATGAATCGAACCGACGATCCAATTCAACGCACCCGGCTGGCCGAAATGGCCTGGCTGATTGAGTCGGGGAATCAGTGGCTCAAAGCCGCCGGGGAAAATACGGATGCCTGGCTGGCCGATGAGAACGAAACCGAAAAAATTGTGGCTTACACCAACATGACCCGAACGGCCATTGAAGAAATCTGTCTTCGGGTAATGCCCCTGGCCGAACGGTCGGTGGGTGCACGCGGACTCATGCGGCCACTTCCGTTTGAGCGTATTCATCGGGACTTAACGTTCTATTTGCGGCAACCCGCGCCCGACGCCACCGTCCTCGATATTGGCCGCTATGTTTTAGATAATCCACAAAACGCGCATGAACTCTGGCGTTGATAAAGCTCATTTTCTGGAGGCCATGTCGCATCCAATGGACATAGACTTGATTGGAAACGCGCTGGTCATTGCTCCGCACCCCGATGATGAATCGTTGGGTTGCGGTGGTACCATAGCGCTGTTGCGGCAACAGGGATTCCAGGTATACGTGCTGTTTGTGAGTGATGGAACCATGTCGCATCCTAACTCACCCAGTTATCCGGCCGAGCGGCTACGACAGGTACGCGAATTGGAGGCATTGAACGCACTCTGTCAACTGAATGTGCCTGCTGATAATGCCTTTTTTATGCGGCAGAAAGATACGCAGGTAACTACTCCTGACAATGCTGGTTTTGACCGTGCGGTTGGGTTTGTCCACACGCTCCTGACAGATCTCAAACCAACAACAGTGCTGCTCCCCTGGCGACGGGACCCACACCGGGACCACCGGGCATCGTGGCAGGTCGTGAATGCGGCTTTATCACTGCTTTCGATACGACCTCGGGTCCTCGAATACCTGATCTGGTTGTGGGAGTTGGGCAATGAGCATGATATGCCTGGCCATGACGAAATGATGGTCTGGCATGTTCCGATTGAGTCGGTTATGATGCAGCGAAACCAGGCCATTGCGGCTCATCGGTCGCAAGTGAGTCGGTTGATTGACGACGACCCAACGGCCTTTTACTTGTCGCCAGAGTTGCTGATGCACTTCAATAAGCCGCGGGAATTATTTCTGGAAGAGCCTATTAACGAACCTGATTATGCCTAAATCAAGCCTGCCCAGTACCTACTTCGATGATGTGTACCGGGCCAACGACGACCCCTGGGCCTTTGAAACCAGCCCGTATGAACTGGATAAATATGCCACTACACTGGCTGCCCTGCCTCAGGAGCAATATGCTAACGCGTTTGAAATTGGTTGTTCCATTGGGGTGCTGAGCGAATTACTGGCGCAACGGTGCAACCGCCTGCTGGCGGTCGATGCCAGCGAGTTGCCTTTGGACGCAGCCCGAAACCGACTGGCTCCCTATGAGCATGTGACGGTCAGACAGCTGAGTATTCCGGCTGAATTTCCGGACGGGCAATTTGACCTGATTTTGCTGTCGGAAGTAGGCTATTACCTGGGGTTGGATGACCTGAAACGGGCGCGTCAACAAATGCTCGATCACTTAACCGAAAACGGGCATCTGTTGCTTGTTCACTGGACACCGTTTGTTCCCGACTATCCGCTGACGGGCGACCGGGTTCACGAAGAATTTTTGGCAATAGCGGGGGAAGGCAAACCGCTTAGGCATTTGTCGGGTCAGCGCCTGGAGAAATATCGGCTGGATCTGTTCCAGAAGCAGTAATGCTCGCTAAAAGTTGTGTCGCGCCCTCCGAGGGCCGTCTTATGTATTCCAAGGGCCGTGTCCTCACGGCCCTTCATAGTGTTGTATTGCAGACGCCCATGAGGACACGGCCCTTGGAGTACAGGATACGCTACCGGGTTACCTAACCAGGTAGTTTCGCATGTCCCGAATGGCAACGGTAATCGGTACCGGCTTCCATTGAGTAATCCATTGCCCCGACGTCATTCGTTCATCGATCATTTCCCAGATCTCGCCAAAAAAACGGCTTTTTTTGAATTGCTCAATGAGCCAGTCTGAATCGATAAACAGCTCAAGAGCAATGCGTTTCAGTAAGTCGGTATGCACGCCCTGGTTACGCTTTTGCCAGCAAAGCCGTAATTGCTGCCGATTACTAAGCCGGGTAATGACAGCTCCGGCGGGCTCCGCCAATTGACATTGATTGCCCTGATTCATGATCGACCAATACCGTAATTGCTCCGAAAAGCCAACGGCCACCCGTCCCTGCAATCGGGTCGATGTATAGACCTTTACGTGTGGGCTCTTTCTAACTTTGGCATCAATGCGCAGCAAAGCCCGGTAAAAGGCCTCGTCTTCCAGGTAAGGCGTTTCGGGGAGGCCGCCTACCTGCTCATACATGTGGCAGGTCACCGCAATGCTCGCGCCGAAATGCTGAAAGTGGCGGGGCCAGGGGTCGTGTAAACAGGGGTCGAACAGGGCTTCTGCTTTGGCCACCAGCGTTCGGTACATCACATCGCGCAGGTGAAACAACCGCACGCTGCTCTGGTCAGGCCGGGTTAGAATGCGTCCCCCAACGGCGTCGTTGCCCTTCGCCATTTCGAGCATGATGTTGTACACCCAATGACTATCAACCACCGTGTCACCATCGGTTGAGGCTATAATGCCGTCGGATCGTCCCAGACTCGTCAATCGGCGGTAGGCTTCGTCCATGAGCATGCGCCGAACAGTACCAATATTTGCCTTCTCGGGCGGCAAGTGAACCTGAGCAATATGCAGGTGAAAGGCAGGGTATTTCTGCTGGTATCGACGGGCAATGTCAAAGGAAGAATCTGTACAATTGTTGGCCAGTAGCAGAACTTCGTATAAGAGCGGGTTCAATGGTAAGCTGTTGCCATCCAGTTGCTTACGGAGTGCTTCCAGCGTTTCGGTCAATTGGTCGGCTTCGTTTCGTACCGGAACGATAACCGTGAGCCGGGTTTGTAAAGAAGGCGGGGTATCGTTAAATAGAAGAGGTTGAGCAAACGCACCATTTATCTCCTGTATCTCCGTTGGCATAAGGCTATTCGTGGTCCATGTGAAATAATTTGGTCACATAGAGACTTCTTAATGACAACGGAATGTATGTAGGATTGTTAGCGTGTTTTATGAAGTTATTTGTACTCAAGTATGCCTTAACTTATTCAGGATAAATTAAACGAATCTACCCCTTCCGGAACGGGCCTGAATCGTTCGCAGAATAAGAACACAAATGGCTGCCGATAATACGCCAACACCAGTGCCCGCCAGCACATCGAGTGGGTAATGTGCCGCCACGTAAATCCGGCTATACGATACAATAGCGGCCCACAAAAAGCCTAACCGTAGCCAGGGATGCTGTTTGCCCAGCATGAACCAAAGACTGGCTGCCAGGGCAAATGTGGTTGACGCATGAGAAGAGACAAAGCCGTATTGCCCTCCGCACTCCATAACCGGATGAATGAAGGTTTGGAGCGCCAGTTCATGGCAGGGCCTCAGCCGATGAACCAGCGGCTTGAAAATTGAAGAAGCTATCTGGTCGGCGAGCGCTACCGAAAAAATAATGGTCAGAATGTACCCGATGGCTTGCTTCCGGTACTGATAAATTAGCCAGCCAATGAGTAGCGCGTACAGAGGAAACCAGCTATTCCGTTCCGTAATCCAGATCATGATCGGGTCCAGCCAGGGCGTGTAACGGCCATTCAGCCACAAAAAAACGTGGATGTCGAGTTGGTTCAGTTTCTCAATCATAGACTACAAAACCAGAAACTGGCTCAAGTAATTTCGAGCGGTCAGAATAGCCGTTTTCACATCGTCGGGGTGGCTTTCATAGGCTTTGTCTTCCACCTCGATACAAACCGGGCCCCTATACCGAACGTCCGTTAAAGCGGCAAAGAAATCACGCCAGCGCACATCACCCAGGCCAGGAAGTTTGGGTGAATGGTACTCCAATGGATTAGCCATGATACCCACCCGGTTCAGCTTGTCGCGATAGAGTTTTACGTCCTTCAGATGAATGTGATGCAGCCGGTCGCGATACTCGTAAATGGGTTTGACCTCGTCCATCATTTGCCAGATCAGGTGGCTGGGGTCATAATTCAGCCCCAATATTCGCGACGGAATAATCTCAAACATCCGATCCCAAATGGCGGGGGTAGTGGCGAGGTTTTTGCCGCCTGGCCACTCGTCGTCCGTAAACCACATCGGACAATTTTCGATCCCGATTTTTACATTACAGGCTTCGGCTTCGCTGATGATAGCGGGCCAGTGCTCGGCATACAGTTTCAGGTTATCGGTGATGCTTAGGGATGGATTCCGGCCAATAAACGTGTTGACAACCGGAATGCCCAGTTTGGCCGCTGCCCGGATGATTTTCTTTATGTGTTCGCGGTAGAACTCAGCCTGCTCCGGGTTTGGGTCAAGAGGATTCGGGTAATAGCCGAGGCCCGAAATCGCCACGTTATGGAGTCGGGTGAGGGAGTGAACGTGATCGACGTTGAGGTTGTCGACATCAATGTGCGTTACACCCGCATACCGTCGGGCATCCGCATTACCCGTCGGCCAGCACATAACTTCAACGCACTTAAACTGATGTTCTGAGGCAAATTGAAGAACACCATTTAAATCATAGTCGGCCAGGATAGCCGAAACAAAGCCGAGGTTGAGCATACAGGGGTTTAGTATAAGCCGGATGGCCACATCCGGGCGGTTCATAAAAATAAGAAAACTCAGGTTCGGACGTAGCCGTCCGGGTTATGTCTAGTAACCAGTCGATTCAATAGTTGTGTTCGTTATTGCCGTTGGTGGCGTCATGCCGGATCGTCGATAAGCCTCGTTCAGAATAACGGCCGTTGACGAAGTGCCCACCCGGGCAACGCCCATTTCCTTTACCACCAGGAGTTCGTTCAGCGTGCGGATACCGCCCGAGGCTTTCACCCGAACGCCCGGTCCTACATGGTCGAGCATCAGACGCAAATCGTGTTCGGTGGCTCCTTTATAGTCGTACATGCCATCAGGCCCTTTCACAAACCCAAAGCCCGTTGATGTCTTCACAAAAGCGACCCCAATGTCCGTACAGACCTGACAGAGTTTTATTTTCAGCCTGTCATTCGGCAGAAAGTCCGTTTCGAAAATAACTTTCAGTAGGGCTCCTTCTGACTCACAGGCGTCGTAGATAAGCTGAATTTCGTTGGCCACGTAGTCCCAGTCCTCGCTCAATACCTTGCCAATATTGACGACCATATCGATCTCGACGGCGCCATCGCGGCAGGCCTGCAGCGTTTCGGCAACTTTAAGGGATGTTGCCTGGCCACCGTGCGGAAACCCGATGACAGTGCCCACGCGTACATCTGAATGGGCCAGTAATTCACTTGCCAGCACCACGGCATAGGGCTTTATACAAACCGATGCCACTTGGTAGAGTAACGCCTGTTGGCAACCGTCGCGCAGTTCCGCATCCGTCAGGGTTGGGTGTAGTAACGCGTGATCAATTAGTTTACCGAGTTCAAGAATGGGGAGCGAGGGCATACGTTGCTAAATGAGGACCAAAGGTAAAGGCTTTCGCGGTATAGATGAGTTGGCGTTCATGGAAAAGATTAAACGAATGCCCAGGAGTCTATGAGTGCTTTTGACGAAGAAAGGGTATTTTTCCAGTTTGATGATGTTGATTAGATCGCCATATTTCAGGCGTTTTATATCTAGTCGAGTGGTAGATTACACCGCAAAATGGGCTTACTTCGCAGAGCCGTCTAAACACCTGGTAAAAAGTAAATCCCGATTAGCGATCGTATGAGAAAGATTCGGTTCGTCATCTATTCACTGGCAGTAGCTTCATGCCTGATAGAGGGGTGCGTTAGTAACAAATCGATAAAAGAATTTACCGGCACATCCATCGAGGCCACCCGACGATTGCCGGTACTCGCTGATGACCTGGCCGAGTCCTGCGTTCGACAAAAGCAGTATGCCTCCATCCGGGAGGGCACGTTTGACCCAGTTAAACTACGGCATGATGCCGAGAAAGAGTGTGTTTCCCTGAAAGCGTCTGAAAAGAATTTTATCGTTGCTAACAAAGTGCTCGTCCAGTACCTGCATACACTGGATAAATTAGCAGGCGACGATATCGTTACCTACGACAAAAGCATTGATAAACTGGTCGCTAACCTGGGCGATTCGAAACTTATTCCGAAAGCACAGGTAACTACACTTTCGAAGCTTGTGAATTTAATAGGCGATGCCTCGTCCAATGGGTGGCGACGGAAGAAGTTGGGCAAAGCCATTACTCTGGCTAATCCCGACATTCAAACGTTGCTATCGACGTTGTCAGCAATTATCAAAAACGACTACGTTCAACTGTTGCAAAACGAGCAACTGGCGGCCAAAAACCTGTATTTGGCCACGATAAAAGAAAACGTAAAAAAAGAGCCCATAACCATTATCCTTTTGCAACAACAGTGGGACAGAGAATTTAAACTGTTGGAAGAGAGAAAGATAGCAGCAGGTACCTACGCCGACATACTGACGACCATTGCCCAGGGCCACCAACTTTTGTTTGATAAGCAGGCCAGACTAAGCGGGAAAGAAGTAAGAAAGGAAATTTTAGACTATACGTCGAAACTGGTCCCACTGATCGGGGAAATTCATGACAAATTTTAAGCGATACCCTTATGGAACTAACGGCTGATCAGGCTCGTATACTAGCGCGGTCTTATTTCGATCTGGCGCAGAAACTGGGAGAATATCGCTTTGACAAGTTTGATGCGCTGACACCGGCGAAACGCAAAAAGATAGAAGAATTTGAGCGGGCATTGCTCGATTCATCAACGGCGTTCACGGCGATGGCTATGTCTATTTCGTTGGCTGACCTGGAGCCTGTTCTGACCCGGATTGGTGAGGTGACAACGACTATGAAAGACAACATCAACGAACTGCAAAAAGTAGATCGGGTACTAAAAATTGCAGGCAGCGCTGTTCAGTTAGCCGGTGCCATACTAACTGGAAATCCGGAGGCAATTTTCAAGGCTGCTGGTGAGTCTGCATCCCTATTTGCCTGAGTAGGTTTTGGTTTTTGATTCACCGGGTTTTAACCCGATGAATCAAAAAACGTTTGATTACAAAGACACAACCCCCGCTCGTACGGCCCACATAGCCAGTCCAACCCGGCTTTTGACCTGTAGGCGTTCAAACAAGGCCTCCCGATAGCCGTCGACAGTGCGGGGACTGACACACATTTTGTCAGCGATTTGGACGTAGGTTAGCTCTGAGCAAGCGAGTTGTACAAAATGGCGTTCACGATGATTTAACGGAACAGGGTCCGGATTAGGGTTAGAGGAAAAGTTGTACATTGTATGGTGCGTGTTAGGATTCAGGCTAAAGTTAGCTAACTACCTGAAAAATAAACGCATACATACTTTTTTCTGGAACGAACTGAGTTAACGGTAATATTTCTTTGTCGAATTAATTAAAGCCCAGCTTCTCCCGAACACGCGCAATTGTTTTGCTCGCAACGGCACGCGCTTTCTCTTCACCGGCCTTAAGTTCAGCTTCCAGCGCATCATTGTTGTTCATGTAATAGGTGAAGCGTTCGCGCTCGGTGGCAAATCGTTCCAGAATAAGTTCATAAAACGCTTTTTTAGCCGTTCCGTAGCCATAATTGCCCCCTTCATATAAACCGCGCATCTCGGCAATCTGCCCATCCGAAGCCAATAGTGAATACAACTGAAACGTGATATCTGTAGCCGGGTTCTTGGGCTCCTCAAGCGGGGTCGAATCCGACTTGATCTTTTTGACTACTTTCCATAACTCGTTTTCGGGCAGAAAAATGTCAATGTAGTTGTTGTAGGACTTGCTCATTTTCGCCCCATCGATGCCCGGAATCGTCATCAGGCGATCGTCGATTTGGGCGTCGGGTAGTACAAACACTTCACTCTCATATTGCCGGTTGAAAATGCTGGCAATATCGCGAGTCATTTCAATGTGCTGACGCTGGTCTTTTCCAACCGGAATAATCTCGGCGTCGTACAGAAGAATATCGGCCGCCTGCAAAACAGGATACACAAACAAACCTGTGTTGACCGGACCGCTGGACCGATCTGATTTCTCCTTGAACGACGTCGCATTGTTCAGCATCGGCATGGGCGTGAAGCAACTCAAGTGCCAGGCCAATTCTGTATGTTCGGGTACTCTTGACTGCCGCCAGAACGTATTTTTTTCTGTGTCTAACCCAAACGCCAGCCAGGTTGCCGCTACGGCCCGCGTAAACTCCCGCCGGGTGGGGCCATCTTTGATCGTGGTCAGTGAATGAAGATCTGCTATGAACAGAAATGACTCATTATCAGGGTGTTTTGATAAGTCGATAGCTGGTTTAATTGCGCCCAGAATGTTGCCTAAATGCGGCCGGCCGCTGCTTTGAATACCGGTTAAGATTCGTGCCATAGTTTATATGTAGTATTCAGTTTACGGTTTATGGTTGGCTGACGCGCCAGTGGACTGGCCAAGCTATGTATGTGTCAGCTAACCGTAAACCACAAACTGTAAACTGTATTTATTTTCCTTGCGCTTCGACGACGGCGATGGCGACCATATTGACAATTTCGCGTTCCGACGACCCCAACTGCAACACATATACCGGCTTCCGAATGCCGAGTAGAATGGGGCCTATGGCGTCGAAACCAGCCGCTTCGCTCATTAAATTATAGGCGATGTTTGCCGCCGATAAATTAGGGAAAATGAGCGTATTAGCGCCTTCACCGACCAGCTTGCTGAACGGGTGATTCTGCTGAAGTAATTCGGTATTAAAGGCCAAGTGCGCCTGAATTTCACCGTCGACAATCAGATCGGGGTGTTTTTGTTGCAGAATCTCGACCGCTTTGTTCATCTTCTCCGCATCTTCCCCCTTGGCGCTACCAAAGTTGGAGTAGGTAACCAGGGCTATCCGTGGCTTGATGTTGAACCGCTCAACCGTGCGGGCGGTCAATTCGGTGATCTCGACGATTTCTTCGGCCGTTGGGTTAAAATTTACCGTTGTGTCGGAGAAGAACAGGGGCCCGCGTTTGGTGAGCAGAATGTACATACCGGCCACTTTTTTCACGCCCGGCTCTTTCCCGATAATCTGCAACGCGGGCCGAATGGTATCGGGGTAGCTTCGGGTCAGGCCCGAAATCAGTGCATCGGCTTCGCCCGTTTCGACCATCATCGCTCCAAAATAGTTGCGGTAATACATCATTTTACGGGCTTCGGTCGCGTTGACGCCCTTGCGTTTGCGCTTATCAAAATACACGTCGGTAAACCGATCGATCAGGCCGGATTGCTCGGGTGCTCTCGGGTCAAAAATAGGAATCTGGCCTAGATCAAGGCTGTTTTCCTTGATAAGCTGCTCGATTGTTGCGCGTTCGCCCAGCAGGATTGGGGTCGCAATACCTTCATCCCGAACCTGTTGAGCGGCTTTTAATACTTTCAGGTTCTCTGCATCGGCAAAGACTACCCGTTTGGGATTCGCTTTGGCTTTGGTTAGGATAACCCTGGAAATCTGGTTGTCCTGCCCCAGCCGCCGGGCAAGCTGTTGTTCGTAGGCATCCCAATCGGTGATGGGCAACCGGGCTACGCCCGAGTCAATGGCCGCTTTGGCCACGGCCGGGGCCACCGTTGACAGCAGACGTGGGTCTACGGGTTTGGGCAGAATATAGGTGCGCCCAAAAATCATGTTGGATTCGCCATACGCCAGATTAACCAGATCGGGTACGGGCTTTTTGGCCAGATCTGCCAGCGCATACGTAGCCGCCAGCTTCATGGCTTCGTTGATTTCAGTAGCCCGCACATCCAGCGCACCCCGGAAAATATAGGGGAACCCCAGCACATTATTCACCTGGTTGGGGTAATCGGACCGGCCGGTTGCCATAATGATGTCCGGGCGGGCGGCCATAGCTTCGTCATATCCAATTTCGGGGGTTGGGTTAGCCATGGCAAACACAATGGCATTGGGTGCCATCGAGCGAATCAATTCCTGGTTCACTATGCCGCCTTTCGATAAACCGATAAACACATCGGCTCCGGCAAAGGCATCGGCCAGCGACTGGATGTCACGAGTGGTCGCAAACGGGCGCATCAAGGCGCTCAGGTCGGTGCGATCCGTGCGGAGTGGTCCGTTTACATCGAACATCACGATGTTCTCATGTTTGGCCCCGAGAGCGATATACTGGCGAGCGCATGAAATAGCCGCAGCGCCAGCGCCCAGAATCACAAATTTGGCCGTATTGATGGGTTTATGGACTAGTTCGAGAGCGTTGAGTAAGGCCGCTCCACTCACAATGGCTGTACCGTGCTGGTCGTCGTGCATGACCGGAATGTTCATGTCGCGCTTGAGCCGTTCCTCTATTTCGAAGCATTCCGGGGCTTTGATATCTTCCAGATTGACACCACCAAAGGTGGGTTCCATGATCTTGACCGTGCGGACAAACTCATCGATATTCTTGGTATTCAGCTCGATATCGAAGACGTCGATATCGGCATAAATTTTAAACAGTAGGCCTTTGCCTTCCATAACGGGTTTGCTGGCTGCTGGTCCTATATCGCCCAGGCCCAGCACAGCCGTACCATTGCTGATCACCGCAACAAGATTTCCTTTAGCGGTATATTTAAAGGCATCGTCGGGGTTGGCTTCAATGGCCAGGCAGGGCTCGGCCACGCCCGGTGAGTAGGCTAAGGAAAGGTCGCGTTGGGTGTTGTATTCTTTTGTCGGAATGACTTCAAGTTTACCCGGACGCCCTTTAGAATGGTAATCAAGGGCATCTTCGCGCCGGATTTTCTGATTCATACGAATGTTGATGAGTTTTTTGCTCAACGGTTGGGAGCGCGAAGGTACGGAAAAAGTCAGCCGGGTGGCGAATCAATCTGCTCCGATAACTGGCTGACGATCTACGGTAATCCAACCGACCCAGCATAAAAGCAGTAAAAAGCCGAGTAAGCATGTACGCTGGATTGGGTTGGTGTGCGTTGGCTCCTGAACATCGGTCAGATTAGGGGCCAGGATACGTACGAAATCACCCTGTTCAACCCCAAAAATGGAAATTTCACTGTAATGATCGTACTTATCGCCAAACGTAAGGGGCTCGGTTTTAACCAGTTTTTTTTGCAAATCACTTTGCCGAAGGAGCAATGTAATGGGTTGGTTAGGCCGAATAGCATAACGAAGCGTATCCAGCCGATTGTCGAAAGTATGACGGGCAACGTAAAACGAATAGCCGGGAAAGCCGCGTAAGGTGAGTGTTACGCCCGTTAGCCTGCTTTTGTTTCTGTTTTCCTTTACCCGAACCACTACGTCCGTAAGGGAAGCAAGCGGAGCGGGGGTTTTTTCAACGGCGTTATGTGCCAGATAACCGAAAGCGATGTTCACCAAAATGAGCATACTTTGAGCGATGATTAACCAGCGGAGCCGAATCTTCTCCGCTTTTGTCAATACTGTTTTGAAGGCAATGGCCTGTCCATACTGAGTGAAGGTCTCCTTCAGGTATGCGTAGTCGCGAAATTCATTGGAGCGAATCACAAACCAGTTATCGGTCAGGTAAATCGTCAACTCCATAAACGTTCCAGTCCTGGATGCACTGGGCCGCTCATTATACGCCAGAATGGACGTGTACGCATGTTGTGTAGGCGTCTGTTCCGCTTTTTTGACGCTGAAGGTTCCGTCATTGAGCATGTGTATGGCGGTCGTTTGCCACATGGAATGCACAAACCACATCAATACCACAAAACCCCCAAGCAGAAAGAAGATCAAAAGCGTACTCCAGTTAGGGTAATACGGCGTTTCTAGCATTAAAAGGGTAGGGCCGATCACCGTTGTCACCAACAGGAGCAGGAAAAGGAACCAACGGAAAAAGGTATTTATAGGTTTTACCCTGAAAATCGTACAGTGCTGATCGCTCATTCGATAAATGCCATCTTGACGGAAACTCAGGAATATATGCTCTTACTAACTCACCACAACGGCAACCGTGAGCCGACTCACGCACACCAGTTTGCCTTGCTCGTCGGTTATGCGGATGTCCCACACGTGGGTCGTGCGCCCGGTATGAATAGGCGTACAGCGGCCATATACCCAGCCGTCGCGTACGGATCGAATGTGGTTGGCATTGATTTCCAGACCCACGGCCCGCTGTTTGGCGGGGTCGTCCAGGAGCATCCAGGAGGCCACGCTACCCAGCGTTTCGGCCAGCACCACCGAAGCTCCTCCGTGCAGAATGCCAAAGGGTTGATGCGTGCGTTTGTCGACGGGCATCCGGGCAATTAGATACCCTTCGCCCGCTTCAACGAATTCGATGCCGAGATGCTTTGCAATCGAATCCATGTCCATAAAGCTAAGGGTAGTCAGGTCGAAGCCAGCTTTCATAAGATGAATGTTAAGTGAATTTTGGGGCAATGTTTACTGCGAAACCTAGTATCTGAAACAGATAAATGCAGTGTTTTATGTAATTTTGTACTCAAATTTGGAAAAATTTGCCAATAGGCAAGGCAATAGGATTGATACAGAAAACAATTTATCTGATTCGCCACGGCGAAACCGACTATAACCGGCGGGGAGTCGTACAGGGCAGTGGCGTCGATTCAGACCTCAACGAAATGGGAAGAGCACAGGCTCAGGCTTTTTTTCAGGCCTACCAGCATGTGCCGTTCAGCAAGATTTACATTTCAGGCCTCAAGCGAACGTACCAGACCGCCGAACCTTTCATTGAACTTGGGCTGCCTTTCGAAAAACTAACCGGACTGAATGAGATCAGCTGGGGCGTTATGGAAGGCAAAGCACCGGGCAATCTGGAAAATGAGTACTACCGTGATCTGATCGAATCGTGGGCCGCAGGAAACTCGGCCAAAACGACCGACGGCGGGGAAAGCCCGGATCAGGTGGTCGCCCGTCAAAAAGAGGCTGTTGCCACCATTCTTGCGCATCCCGACGAAGAAACCGTGTTAGTGGCTATGCACGGCCGGGCCATGCGTATTCTGCTGTGCTGGATCACCAATCAGCCGCTTTCTTTGATGGATCAGTTCGAGCATAGCAACCTCTGCCTGTACAAACTACAGTACAACTACGACACGGCTGCCTTTACCATTGAGCTGGCAAACGATACGGCCCATCTGTTATCGCTGGCCATGGCGTCGTAGATCGGAGAAAACCAAAAAAAGGGAGGAAGGGAATCTATAAGGCTTCCCCGCAGGGTGTAAACATCGCTTCATTTTTTCTTCCGCTTACTGACCCGGCCTTCCCGCATTTTTTCCACTGGTGTAGTATAACTTACTTGCCGGAGTTAACCGATTTATATTCGTGGATTGACGAGTAGCGGGCCTAACAGAAAGGTATGTCGAAGCAAAGAATATATTGGTTTTGTCAGCTGTTCGGCTGGTCACTCCTCATTTTGGTGGAGTATCTGGCGTATTTGCTTGAAGATGGTTTTCAGGCCGATGAACTGTACCTGGCCATTGCCAATATTTTTCTGGGAATCACCCTTACGCACCTCTATCGGCTCATGATTCGGCGTTGGAACTGGGTGCGACTGCCGTTCTTCCAACTGGCTCCCAGGGTGTTGCTATCCGTTTTTGTACTAGCCCTGATCATGACAATGGTCAATTTGCCCATGGATCGGCTCATCGTTCCGCAGCACTTAATGGATGAGCCCTGGCCCTTATTTGGCTATATCATGACCTGGGGCAAAACCATGCTCGCCTGGGTGTTGAGTTATACGGCCTATCATTATGTGGAGGAAAACCGGAATGCCGAAATTGAAAAGATACTGCTGAAAACAAGCATTCGGGAAACAGAAGCTAAAGTGTTGCGGTCGCAATTAAATCCGCACTTTGTTTTTAACGCCCTGAATAGCATCCGGGCGCTGGTTTACGAAAACCCGGCAAAAGCTCAGCAGAGTATTACCCAGCTCTCTAATCTGTTACGCAACTCGCTGCTGGCCGATCGGCGTAAAACGGTTGAACTTCGCGAAGAAATAAAAACCGTAGAGGATTACCTGGCCCTCGAAAAAGTACGCTATGAGGAGCGCCTGGAGTCGTCTATTGAACTCGATGGGCGTACACTTTACTGGCAGGTTCCGCCAATGATGCTGCAAACGCTGGTCGAAAATGCCATCAAACATGGCGTATCAACGGCGATAGGGGGCGGGTTTATTGAGGTAAAATCCAGTCTGGTTGCCGACAAACTTCACATTATTATTCGGAATACGGGTGTTCTGGGCGATAAAAAAGCCTCTGGCGGCTTTGGCCTGGCTAACACCTCGCAGCGACTCGAACTGCTTTACGGCCCCGATGCCCAATTCCATATTTTCCAGGAAGACGATACCCTCAACGGGAACCCTGTTGTTTGTGCCGAAATAACCATTCCTGCTCAATCAGAAGGGATGTTTAGGCGTGAAAAAGTAAAGAGCCATGAAGGACGAGCCATAAATTAGTGGTGCTCATTCATGCGGAACCGATTATTCATCATTCAACCCCTATAATGAAAACCCTGATTATTGACGACGAACGTCTGGCTCGTAACGAGCTGCGTCGGTTGCTGGAAAACTTCCCGAAGATTCAAATTATTGGCGAAGCGGCTAACGCCGACGAAGCTCTTCCGATGATTGAAGAATTGGAGCCGGACCTGCTGTTTCTGGATATTCAAATGCCGGGCAAAAATGGTTTCGAACTGCTACAGTCTATTGAAGGAAAGACACCGGAAGTGATTTTTACAACGGCTTTTGATGAATACGCCATCAAAGCTTTTGAATTCAATGCGCTCGATTACCTGCTTAAACCCGTCGAACTGGCTCGCCTGTCGGAGGCTATTCATCGGGTTGAAGAAGAGCAGCACAATCAGGAGTCGGCTCACACAACGTCAGTTGGTACGTCCACGAAAATATTGGGCGAAAATGATCAGGTCTTCGTGAAAGACGGCGAAAAATGCTGGTTCGTTAAACTAGGCAAGGTGCGGCTCTTCGAATCGATGGGAAACTACGTCCGGCTCTATTTCGATGACCAGAAGCCCTTGGTGCTTAAGTCATTGAATGCCCTGGAAGATCGGCTCAATCCCGCCACCTTTTTCCGGGCCAACCGCAAACATATTATCAATTTGCAGTGGATTGAAAAGATCGAACCCTGGTTTAGTGGCGGTTTGCTGGTTACCCTGAGAGGAGGAGACAAAATTGAAATTAGCCGTCGACAAGCCATACGGTTTAAAGATTTGTTAAGTTTGTAGTATAGGGCGCTTGGTATGTCGGAGATTCTATCCTGACAACCAAGTGCTGCTATTACGACAACGTCCTCATGAAGCACACTTTAGCCCTATTATTTTGCGGCTTATTTTATATTGTTACGGCTTGCCATTCGACAAATTCAACGCCACCAGTTCTTGAGAAAAAACAGTACATATTTACGGGTTCGAACCGTTGCGATACGGCTAAAAACGCTGGCGTAGATGTTTCTGTCGCGTTTGTGTTGCTCAAAGATGATACAGAAGGCTCCCGCAAAATAAACGATAGCCTGCGCCGATTGGCCGCAAACAGTATCGTGGGCTGGCTCGATAGTGCCACCGTAGCCGAACATCCCGATGCAAAAACAGACCTGGCCAAAGCCGCATCGCTGTTTGCCACTGATTACGAAGTTGTCCGTAAAGATATGGGTAGTTTGGGTGGTTGCTGGGAGGTGAAAACAACCGCCGATACCGTTCACGTTGGTCCTAAAGCTGTAACGGTCAAATACGAAACTATGGCCTATACGGGTGGTGCACATCCGAACTCCAACCTGTCTTTTTATAACTTCGACCGAAAAACAGGCCAAATGCTTACACTCACCGATATGGTGTCGGACACGACGGCCCTACTGGATTTAGTAGAAAAAGCGTTTCGGGAGCAACAGCAGGTAATGCCTCAAAATAATCTTGAAGAGCGGGGGTACTTTCTGCGCGACGGTCGTTTTTTTCTCCCGGCCAATGTAGGGATGAGCCCCAGAGGCATGGTCTTCTACTACAACCCCTATGAAATTGCTGCCTATGCCGTTGGTCCGATTCAGGTTACGGTTCCCTATACTCAACTCGACGGGATTCTGCAAAAAGACTGGCACTAGGGGTTTCTTACGATCGCTGGATGGGCAAATCACTAAATTGATCGGTTGGGAAGACGTTTGCCAAACGTAATTCCGTAAGTTTGCTTCACGATAGGGGCCTGTCACGCACTGCCTGGTGATGGGTTACTGGTTTATGTATGAGAACAAAGTGGATTGCTCCGGCTGCTGTCAGTAGCCTGATTTTACTTCTATTTTTCGGGTTCAAGATCATTCGGTTTCAGGGGTTGTACTACACCTTCAACGACATGTACATCTTTTTGCAGGCATCATGCAGCTGGATGAATGGTCGACCATTACTGTACGAAAACATATGGGGGTACGACGACCGTATTCATAACAACTACGCCATGTTGCTTTGGGGGCCGCTCATTTATGTAGCTGGTCCATATGCGGTGTTTATGATTCAGGCAGGACTCTCACTGTTGAGCTATGGCTTACTGATACGCCAGCTTAGTGGCCGAATGGCGAATTGGGTCCTATGGTTTATGTTATTCGTTTTGCTGGTAGGACCCGTTTGGTTTTGGTTCAACGATCATCCGGGCATTGGCTGGCATCCCGAGTTGACGTATTTCCCGCTTTCCATTCTCTTCATTCTGGCTTTGCAGGCAAACCGGCCCGCCTGGTTCCTACTCACGGCTTTACTGATTGTCCTTGTTAAAGAAGACGGAGCTTTGCTGGCCGGAGCCATTCATCTGGCGTTTCTGAGCATTCAATACCTCGCTACCGATCGCCAGCGAAACATCTTTGGCATACTGACGCAGCCAAGGTTCTGGTTTGCGCTGGTGAGTTGGGCTGTTCTATTTATAGCAGGGATGGCTTTTCTATCCTACAAAAATCACGCAGCCGAACCCGAACCCCGCTTGCAACAGGCTCTTATGGCGATTCAGAAAGGGTTGCATGAACCGGTCTTTCTTCGCAAAAATGGGTTATTGTTTATGCAAACAGTGGCCTTGTTGTTACCCTCCTTTGGCGCGTTGCTGTTTGGGTTATATCAGGTCAACTGGCGACAGACGGGGAGTATTCTCTTGGTGTATGCCGTAGCGCAGGCCGCCTTGCTGGCGTCAAACTGGGTGCAGGGGGCAACGTATTATGGCACAAACCCTTATTTTGACCTGGTTTCGCTAACCTGGCCTCCTCGGTTTGTACTTGTCTATACCTTCTCCGTAACCTATTGCGTGCTCGTTTGGGTTCTGTTCGGCGCTGGCAAATCAGCAGTTACCTGGAAACCAATGCTGGCCGGCTTGCTGCTTCTGATCACCCAATTTCCCATTGTTCAATATGGGCGGCCGGATTATCAATGGGTTACGATGCTTCGAAATTTAGTGAAACATCGATACGACCCGGTCAAGGAGCCGATGCTACCCGAGTCTGATGTGGCTATTATTCGTAAACTAGGCCAAACCCTGCCGGCGCACTCCAATGTGTTCATCTTCGATTTCCTGATTCCGTTTTTTTACCAGCATTACAACATCTGGCCAACCGAAAATCAGTGGGAGGACGCTGACTTGGCGATCATCCCTAAAAAAGATTTTCAGCATCTTGGCGAACATCTGCCCCGAGTAATGAAACACCCGTACCGGGCTATACAGTTAAAGGAGTATACTATTTTCGTTACACCAGCTTATGAACCGTATGTAATGGCTTCCTTATCAAAACAAACCGCTTTAAAATGACGCTGGATCAATTTACTGAATCTCTTAGCCAAAGCGAGCCCCCTACCGACCTGCATCCCGTGTTGAAAGGACTTTGGTACGATGCCAATGAAAAGTGGGAACAAGCGCATAACATTGCGCAAAGCCGGGAGGGAGAGCCGCGCTATGATCGGCTGCACGCGTATCTGCATCGAAAAGAAGGTGATCGGTTTAACGCCAATTACTGGTATCGGCGGGCCGGTGCTCCCTTTTTTGAGGGTTCCCTGGAAGACGAGTGGCGTGTGCTGGTGACACAGTTTTTATGAAGCAGTTAAGGAATGTAGGGGCCTCCTGTTTCGCCCCAGCCCCAGCTTGGCATTGTCGCGTCTACCTGTTCGCTGACCACACCTGCTTTGGAGTTGATAACCGCTAATCGGGAGCCCCATTCCAGATAACCAACCAGGGCCGACCGAAACTCCGGATCGTCGGGTAGCCCTATTACATCGGCTGTGTCGAGGATTAAGCCAATCCAGCGCTGCCGCTGGCCTTCTGTGAGGTGCTTTCCCAAATGGTGATGAATCATTTCGTAATGACTTCCTTCCTCCGTACTATACTTAGCCGGACCGTGGAAGACCTCGGCAATAAAATGAGCCACATGGCGGGCATGGTCGGCAGACATACCCGCAAAGACGGGGGCTAGTACCGCGTCTTCCTTAACCCGCTGATAAAACAAGTCGGTCCAGGCTTCAAACTTTTCCATACCTCCGGCCCACTCGTATAAAGTCGGTACAACTGCTTTTGGTGTTGTATTCATCTGAGAAGTCTTAAGTTGCTGGTTAAATTACAAAAAAAGGCCGCACTCTTGCGAGTACGACCTGCGTCTGTCGATGAATAAGTAATATTTTAAGCCATTTCTTCGGTCGTCAGCAGCGTGCTCACGTCGGTCAGGGGCAGATTAAATGCTTCGGCAACTCCGTTGTATACCACTTTGCCATCCACAACATTCAGTCCCATTTTAAGATCTTGGTTGTCGAGACAAGCCTGTTGCCAGCCTTTATTGGCTAATTGCAATGCATAGGGCAAGGTAGCATTGGTCAGCGCAAGCGTACTCGTATAGGGAACAGCACCCGGCATATTGGCGACGCAGTAATGAACAACCCCGTCAATAATAAATGTTGGATTTTCGTGCGTGGTAGGGCTGCATGTTTCGATGCAACCGCCCTGATCAACCGCTACGTCTACCAATACGGTACCCGGCCGCATCTGTTTCAACATCTCCCGCGTAATGAGGTGGGGAGCTTTGGCACCAGGAATCAGCACGGCACCAATGATGAGATCACAGACTTTGATCATCTCCCGAATGTTGTATTCGTTCGACATCATTGTTTGCACGTTTGGCGGCATTATGTCCGACAGATAACGCAACCGGGCCAGGCTAACATCCATGATCGTCACGTGGGCACCCAGACCGGCGGCCATTTTAGCCGCCTGAGTTCCCACAATACCGCCACCAAGAATAAGTACATTGGCTGGTTTTACGCCCGGCACGCCCCCGAGTAGAATACCCCGGCCTTTCAGTGGTTTCTCTAAATATTTCGCGCCTTCCTGAACAGCCATCCGGCCCGCTACTTCCGACATGGGAACTAGCAGCGGCAAACTGCGGTCAGGTCGCTCCACGGTTTCGTAGGCTAAGCAGACCGCCTTTTTTGCCAGCATAGCCTGAGTTAGCTCTTCCGACGAGGCAAAATGGAAATAGGTAAATAACAACTGGTCTTGTTTGATCAGATCATATTCCGCGGCAATCGGCTCTTTAACCTTCATGATCATCTCGGCGATGCCATAAACGTCTTCGATGGTCGGGAGCATAATCGCTCCAGCCGTAATGTATTCCTCATCCTCAAACCCACTGCCTTCACCGGCATTTACCTGTACATAAACCGTATGGCCATGCTTCCGTAATTCGGTTACACCAGCGGGCGTCAGCGCCACGCGGTTCTCATTGTTTTTTATTTCTTTTGGAACACCAATAACCATGACGAATAAGTACGATTGGGGGGTTGTTTAATTCCTTATCACAAAGGTAAAGGCGCTATATTTGTTTTCTAATAGAAACTTCTTTTTTAGGATAAAGTACTAGCTAGTGCTCATCTTAAAGAAAAAAAATCTATATATAGCCAAATAAAATAGCTAAAGCCGTAAAAATGCCGCTATGGAAGGTTTAGATAAAACGGATCGCCGGATCCTGACCTTGTTGCAACAGAATGCCCGACTGACGATACAGGAGATTGGGCAGCAGATCAATCTCTCGAAAACGCCGGTTCATGAGCGCATCAAACGACTCGAACGGGAAGGGGTCATTGATCGCTATGTGACAATTTTAGATAAGAAAAAACTGGGGAATTTATTGATCGTTTTCTGCCAGGTAACCCTCGATCGACAAACCCGCGACGCCTTCGCCGATTTTGAAACGGCTGTTCGGGTGCTGCCCGATGTTCTGGAGTGTAACCGCGTGTCGGGGACGTTCGATTACCTGATCAAAATCGTTAGCCGCGATATGGAAACCTACAATTATTTTTATCAGGAGCAGCTGTCCGTTATTCCGGGCACCCTGCATATCAGTAGTTTTTTTGTCATGGCCGATGTGAAAAATTCCACCGTCATTCCTATTGAATAAGCTGGTTTTAAGTAATTTACCCACGGCCTTCAGCCCGAACATAGGGTAGGCTGATGACCGTGGGTATACTATTGACAGACAACCAGGCTTCTAGTAGGGCTGGGCTGAATGAGCAATTTCTTCTGCTTCTTTGACCGCTTCATTCGTGTGTGCTGCGCCAATAGGCCTGCCCTGACCAAGCGCTTCCTGCCCGTTCGGGTTGGCGTTTTGCAAGCCTTCCCGCACGCGCCGACCATAGTCTTCGTCGCACTGGGTGAACAGCTCAATCATCTTGTCCTGAATGTGCTTTTCGACTGGCTGGAGCGTATTGACCAAATTATTGATCAGATCATCACGTTCCCAATCCTCAAACAGGCGATACCGTTCGCCAGCCTGCTTGAAGTTGTTGGTCCGGTCAATGGGCTGTCGGATGAGCCTGCCCGATACCTGCGGCATATGATCGGGGGCCGTTGCAGCGGGTTGTTTCAGGCCATTAAGCGACGACGGTTCGTAGTTAACGTGCTTGTTTTGCCCCGGTGCGGTATCCACGTGGTAGGCCATCTGGCCATCACGCTGGTTGGTGGCCACGTGCTTTCTGGGTGCATTGATGGGCAGTTGCAGGTAGTTGGTACCCACGCGGTAACGCTGTGTGTCGGAGTAGGAGAACGTCCGGCCCTGCAACATTTTATCGTCGGAGAATTCCAGGCCATCTACCAGAACCCCCGTTCCGAACGCTACCTGTTCTACTTCGTGGAAATAGTTCTCCGGGTTTTTGTTCAGGGTCATCATGCCCACTGGCAGGAAGGGAAACTGGTCGGTTGGCCAGATTTTGGTATCGTCGAGTGGATCAAAATCCAGCTCGGGGTGCTCACCATCGCTCATGATCTGTACGCACAATTCCCATTTCGGAAAGTTGCCACTTTCGATGGCATCGAATAAATCCTGGGTGGCATGGTTGAAGTTCTTCGCCTGAATCTGCTCGGCTTCTTCCTGCGTCAGGTTTTTGATGCCCTGAACAGGTTCCCAATGGTATTTGACAAGGACGCCTTCACCCGCCTGATTCACCCATTTGTAGGTATTCACACCCGAACCCTGCATCAGGCGGTAGTTAGCCGGAATGCCCCAGGGCGAGAACAAGAACGTAATCATGTGCATGGCATCGGGCGTATTACTGATAAAATCAAAGATACGCTGGCCGTCCTGCCGATTCGTAATAGGATCTGGTTTAAAGGCGTGTACCAGATCCGGAAATTTCATGGCATCGCGGATAAAAAACACTTTCAGGTTGTTGCCCACCAGATCCCAGTTGCCATCTTCTGTGTAGAACTTCACGGCAAAGCCACGGGGATCGCGCAGGGTTTCGGGCGAGTGTCCACCGTGAATAACGGAGGAGAAACGCACAAAAACGGGTGTTTGCTTCCCCTTTTGCTGGAACAATTTGGCGCGGGTGTATTTGGTAATGGGTTCATCGCCCACGGTTCCGTAGGCTTCAAAAACGCCATGCGCCCCGGCACCACGGGCGTGCACAACACGCTCTGGAATGCGCTCCCGATCAAAATGGCTGATCTTTTCGAGAAAGGCGTAGTTTTCCAGCGTGGCCGGTCCCCGGTTGCCTACCGTGCGAATGTTCTGATTGTTGGTTAAGGGATGACCCTGCCGGGTGGTTAAGGTTTGGTCAATGGGCTGGTCTTGTGGCTGTAGTCCGGTGGCCCCGAATTCTGCCGCTTTGGAGTCAGGTCCGGGCGTGTGTTCGTTTTGATTCGTTTCCATAACAAGATTGATAGATTAACTATAGAATCAACCCAACAGGCAGTATAATAAATGGTTTGGGAAAACGGCGATTAATTAGAGTAGTATCCAGTTAAATTATGATTTATTAATTTGTCCTATTTCTTCTCCCTATTCCTGTTTATGAAAGTACGTTACTTGCCTCTTCTTTGCCTGCTTGGCAGTTGCCTGACTGGGCAGGCTCAAACCTGGCAACCCGTCGTTACCCAGAATACCTGCTCCACTCGGCATGAGAATGCAGCTACCTTAATTGGCGATAGCCTATATGCGGTCGGTGGGCGTGGCATGAAACCATTAGAAGCGCTGAATCTGAAAACGCTGGTGTGGCAAACCCTCCCGACGCCACCGGTTGAAATGAATCATTTTCAGGCTATTACGTATAATGGAGAGCTGTATGTTATCTGCGCTTTTCAGGGAAAATACCCGCACGAAACGCCCTTGCCGAACATCTACATCTACAGTCCTAAACAAGGCAAATGGCGTACGGGTCCTGAAATTCCGAAGGAACGACTTCGGGGTTCGGCCGGGGTAGTGGTCTACAAAAACAAAATCTACTTGGCTTGTGGTATCACCGATGGGCATTATGATGGCCATGTGGCCTGGTTCGATGAGTATGACCCCAAAGCAAACTCGTGGAAGCGGCTACCCGACGCCCCCCGTACCCGTGATCACATTACAGCCGCTATGGTTGGCGATAAGTTGTATCTGGCCGGTGGTCGCAATTCGACGGCGCGGATTAATAAAGTACTCGAAACAACCATTGCTGAGGTCGATGTATACGATTTCAAAACCGGACGTTGGGAAACGCTGCCTGCCAGTTCAAACATTCCAACGCAGCGAGCCGGGGCCACGGCGGTAACCCAGGGCGGCAAAGTCTGGATCATTGGTGGCGAAACGGTGCAGTTGCTGGCCCATAACGAGGCCGAAGCACTCGACCCGAAAACGAACAAATGGACCGCCGGGCCGACCTTAAAACAAGGTCGGCATGGCACGCAGGCCGTTGTACATGACGGGAAGATCTATATTGTTGCGGGCTCGGCCAATCATGGTGGCGGACCCGAACTGAATACCGTTGAAGTGATGAAGTAGCACGCAGTAACAGTATAGAGCCTTCGCAATGGCAGTTTTGTCATGCTGACGAAGCCGACTGCCCGGCTTCGTCAGCATGACAGGAAATAACCTAAGACATTTTTGATTCACGCTCATGAAATCATTCCTACACATACTTTTTGTTTTTCTATTGATAACCAGCGTATCGTTTGCCCAAAAAGCAGCCAGTCAGGAAGAGTGGGTGTCTATTTTTAATGGCAAAGACCTAACCGGCTGGGACATCAAAATCGCCGGACGACCGCTTAACGACAATTATCAAAAAACGTTTCGGGTCGAAAATGGGATCATGCGGGTTGTCTATGACCAGTACAAAACCTTCGACGGGAAATACGGGCATATCTATTACAAAAAGCCCTTTTCGTATTATCGGGTGCGGTTCCAGTATCGATTTTTAGGAAATCAAACGCCGGGTGGCGATTCCTGGAATGTTCGGAATAGTGGCATTATGCTCCATTCGCAATCGGCCGAAAGTTTGTCGCTTGATCAAACGTTCCCTGTTTCTTTAGAAATGCAGTTACTGGGTGGGCTGGGTAAGGGTGAGCGGCATACGGGCAACTTGTGTACACCCGGTACGCAAGTGTACATGAATGGTGAACTGCACACCGAACATTGCACGGACTCCGACTCGAAAACGTATGATGGCGACCGGTGGATAACGGCCGAAGCGATTGTGATGGGCGATTCGATTATCCATCACCTCATTGAGGGCGATACTGTATTGACCTATCAGCGCCCACAGGTTGGTGGTGGGTTTGTCAGTGGCGACCACGACTGGAAGGCCGGCCATTTCAGCACAAATGCCGAGACCTATTGGATCAATCAGGCTAATACACCCCTTCGAGAAGGATATATTGCCTTGCAGGCCGAGAGTCACCCAATTGATTTTCGGAAGGTAGAGGTACTGAATCTCAAAGGTTGTATGAATCCGAAAGCCCTGAATTATAAGTCATACTACGTAAAAGCGGACAATACACAGTGCCGATACAAGAAATAATCAGCGACTGATTCTAGGCCTACTATTCTCTACATGAAGCGCGTCACCGCCATTGATATAACCCGGGGGCTGGTCATGGTCATTATGGCCCTGGATCACGTTCGGGATCTCCTGCATACGTCCGCTCTTACCCAAAATCCTACCGATTTAGCGACCACAACACCGGCTATCTTCATGACCCGCTGGATCACACATTTGTGTGCCCCTACGTTCGTTTTTTTGTCGGGTACGTCGGCTTATTTATCGTTGAGAAAACAGCAGGTGGCCAACGGCGACGACCAATCGGCCCGCCGATTCCTGCTGAAGAGAGGCCTCGTTCTGATCCTGCTCGAACTAACGGTTGTGAACTTCGCCTTCTGGTTCGATATTCATTTTCAATCGCTGATGTTGCAGGTGATTTATGCCATTGGTGGCGGTCTGGTTATCTTATCGCTCCTGGCAAAATTACCCGTTACGTGGGTGGGCATTATTGGCCTCGTCATTATGGTTGGTCATAACATCCTGCAATTGGTGCCCTCGTTCACGAACCCGACAGCTAAACTGGTGTGGGCATTGTTATTCAGAACGGATTTCTTTCCGTTCAGTCCGCACTTCGCCATGCTAGCGGGCTATCCGCTCATTCCCTGGCTGGGGATCATGCTCGTTGGGTTTGCAAGTGGTCAATTGATGGAACGTCCGGCTGATCAGCGAAAGCCGTTGCTGCTGCGCATTGGTTTGGGTGCTTTACTTTTATTTATCCTGTTGCGTTTTCTGAATGGGTACGGCGACCCGGCGCCCTGGTCTATCCAGAATACCGGTCTGCTCACGGCTCTGTCGTTTATCAATGTCACCAAATATCCGCCCTCGCTTTTGTATGCGCTGCTGATGCTTGGCCTGATGCTGTTGTTTTTATCGGTTGTAGATGGGAAGGATAATGCGTTCACTCGCTGGCTCACCGTGTATGGTAAAGTACCTATGTTCTATTACATCTTGCATTGGTATTTGGTCCACTTGTCTATGATCGGGATGAGTCTGCTTCAGGGGTATTCACTGGCCGATTTGCCATCGGGTCCACTAAACTTCGGCCGACCGGCCAATGCGGGCGTCTCACTGAGCGGAGTTTATTTGGTATGGCTTGGTCTGGTTCTTTTGTTGTATCCCCTTTGTAAATGGTATGGGAAGTACAAAACAGCTCACCCCGAGCTTGGCTGGCTGCGGTATATATAAGCACCAACATTCGTTTTAATGGCAATTTAGTATTCAGTAGATTTGGTATTAGCGATAACGCACCTGACTATGCAACTTCCCCTGCACATACCTCAACTCGACGGATTTACTGATGATGAATTAGTTAAGTTCTGTTTGGCTAATCCTGAACTAACTATTGAACGCGACGAGCATGGTATTTTATACATCAATATGTTTCCTACTCAGCTACTGACAAGTACAAATAGTAGTGAGTTAAACGGCGAGTTCGTTATTTGGAATCGTAAGGCTAAAACTGGTAAGGTGATTGATTCTAA
Organism: Spirosoma radiotolerans; assembly: GCF_000974425.1. Taxonomy (NCBI): domain Bacteria; kingdom Pseudomonadati; phylum Bacteroidota; class Cytophagia; order Cytophagales; family Cytophagaceae; genus Spirosoma; species Spirosoma radiotolerans. Next base: position 3,816,315 of record NZ_CP010429.1, on the reverse strand, counting down.
CGGCGGCTTCTTTCTAAAGGACAAATCAATGAAAGCGCCCGATGTCGCCTGGATACGACGCGAACAGTGGGAAGCACTGAGCAAAAAAGAGAAACATTCCTTTCCTCATTTGGCACCAGATTTTGTACTTGAATTAGCCAGCGACTCGGATAATCTGGACGTAGTTAAAGAGAAAATGGAGAAGTGGCTTGCCAATGGTGTCCGATTGGCCTGGCTAATTTCACCGGAAGAAAAATTGACGTATATCTATCGGCCTGAACAATCCGTCGAAACAAAAGCCTTTACGGAAACGCTCTCCGGTGAGGATGTGATGATCGGCTTTGAGACGGTGCTGGCGGATATTCTGGAGGAGTAAGTCTACCTGCTCACAAAAAAAACGCCGAACGGGCATCCGTTCGGCGCTCTCAAATCATTAAGTCAGCGACCTTTTTTACAACGCACCCGCCTTGATATCCTCGACAACCGTCGGATCGAGTAGGGTAGAGGTGTCGCCAAGACTACCTGTTTCGCCCTCCGCAATTTTGCGCAGAATCCGGCGCATGATCTTCCCCGAACGGGTTTTGGGCAAACCTGTTACAAACTGAATCTTATCCGGTTTCGCAATGGGGCCAATGACCCGGCTGACCGTTGCCAGAATATCGCGTTTGGTCAGGTCGGCATCGTGTCCTTCGGGCATTTGATCGGCGATGACGTACGCATAAATGCCTTGCCCCTTGATATCGTGCGGGTATCCGACCACGGCGCTTTCTACCACACCGGTGTGCATATTAATCGCATTTTCGACTTCGGCGGTGCCAATGCGGTGACCCGATACGTTCAACACATCATCAACCCGACCGGTAATCCGATAGTATCCATCTTCGTCGCGCAGACAGCCGTCGCCCGTAAAGTAAAGCCCCGGATAGGTGGCAAAGTACGTCTGGCGGCAGCGTTCGTGATCACCATAAGTCGTGCGAAGCAGCCCTGGCCAGGGAAACTTTATGCACAGGTTCCCACTGACGCCATTTCCTTCGACTTCTGTCCCATTCTCGTCAACAAGAATCGGCTGAATCCCCGGTAATGGAAGCGTCGCGTAGGTTGGTTTGGTCTTGGTGATGCCCGCCAGGGGCGAAATGAGGATACCACCTGTTTCGGTCTGCCACCAGGTATCGACAATAGGGCAGCGGTTTTTACCAATATGGTCGTCGTACCAATGCCAGGCTTCTTCATTGATGGGTTCACCTACCGAACCAAGGACCTGCAAACTGCTTAAGTCGTGGTTCTCAACCTTGTCCAGCCCGAAACCCATCAACGACCGGATCGCTGTCGGGGCGGTATACAGGATGTTGACCTTGTGTTTGTCCGTAATATCCCAGAACCGACCACAATCGGGGTAGGTAGGTACGCCTTCAAAAAGCAGCGATGTCGCGCCACTGGCCAGGGGACCATACACGATATACGAGTGGCCCGTAATCCAGCCAATATCAGCTGTGCAGAAGAAAACCTGGTTCGGTTCGTACTGGAAGACATTCTGGAAGGTGTAGGTGGCATAGACCATGTAGCCTCCACAGGTATGCACAACGCCTTTGGGTTTGCCCGTCGAGCCAGACGTGTACAGAATGAACAGCATATCTTCGGCGTCCATTTCCTCGGCCGGGCAATCGGCGGTGACTTGCTTGAGCTCCTGTTCCCACCACACATCGCGCCCTTTGAGCATCGAAACGGGCGTGCGGGTACGGGTCAGGACAATGACCCGCTGAACCGTTGGGCAACCGATCAACGCATCATCGACGGTGCTTTTCATCGGGATTTCTTTGCTGCCCCGATACGCGCCATCCGACGTTATGATCAGTTTGCACTGAGCATCATTGATGCGGTCGGCGATGCTCTGGGCCGAAAATCCACCAAACACGACGGAGTGGATCGCCCCCACGCGGGCACAGGCCAACACCGCAATGGCCAGTTCAGGAACCATCGGCATGTATATACAGACCCGGTCGCCTTTCACTACGCCATTCCGTTTCAGCACGTTGGCAAACCGACAAACCTGATCGTGAAGCATGCGGTAGGTCAGCGTAACACCGGCTTCATTCGGGTCGTTTGGTTCCCAGATAATAGCGGGTTGATCGCCCCGCGTGGCCAGATGGCGATCAAGGCAGTTCTCCGTAATATTCAATTTGCCACCTATGAACCACTTAATGCTGGGTTCGGTGAAATTCCATTGCAGGGTTTTAGTCCAGGGTTTGCGCCACTGAAACTCCTGGGCTATCTCGGCCCAGAACGATTCGGGATCGTCAACACTCTTTTGATAAGCTGTCTGGTATTCGTCAAAGGTTCGGATACGCATGGGTTGTGACGTTGTTGGGGAATTGTTGTATTCAGCCGTTAAAGGTAAAACGGTCTGCGGAATTTTGGCGCACGTTTACGGACCAAACTTCCTGATTGGGCATTTAGAGCAGGATTGTCACCTGGGAAAAGGTCGTTTTGTTGGTCAGTCGTCGTATTCGCCCTGGAGTGCATAGAGGCCAAATCGGATCAGACCGCCCACGATCAGGGGCATCAGGACGAAGACGATGATGATACCGAAAACCAGATCGTCTGTTTTGCCGGAAGTAAGTTTGGGCAAGCCCAACGTCGTGATGCCAAAGTAACCAGCCAGCGCGGCCAGTGCCAGCCAGACGATGCCCAGGTATCGTTTTACGGTGTTCATAGGGTTAAAAAGTTAGAAGAGTTGGTTTTACGTATTTCTTGTTCTCGCCGGATTTTAACCCGGCGAACCCCAAAATCCAACGACTAAAAATGTGCAGTTAGTCAACAACCTGAGCGCGATTCCTGATGTAGAAAAGGCCAATCAGTAAGCTGACCCCTGCCACAATGATTGGATACCAGAGTCCTTCCAGATATGGAGCGGCATAGGGCAAGGCCTTTCCGGCTTTGTCCGCAGCCATGTTGGCTTCGTTGGCACCGGTAGCCAGATACGTTGCCACGGCGGGCAGCAACCCGCCAAAGACACCATTGCCAATATGATACGGCAGCGACATGGACGTATACCGAATCTTGACGGGAAACATCTCGACCAGAAAGGCCGCAATTGGACCGTAGACCAGTGTGACAAAGATTACCTGAATAAACACCAGCCAAATCAGCGACCAGCGATCCCCATCATTTAGTTTCACCGTTTTTTTGATGTCGGGTCTGGCTGGTGCAGTAGTCGGGTCGGCTGACCGCTTGAGTTTGGTCACCTCGGTTAGCAGGGTGCCATCGGTATAGGTACGCTTGATGGTTCTTGTCAGGATCGTGCCCCCCGCTACTTTGGGGTCAGGCGTTACGGTCGAATCGGCCGAGAAACCCTTGGTAATCTCCTGCTTATTCTTAACATTGGTCGTCTGATACATCGACTCATAAATAGTTCGGTAGGAGAGGATGGCCACCAGCATACCGGATAGCATAATACCCTTACGACCGATTTTATCTGATAACCAGCCAAAGACCACAAAGAAAGGAGTACCCATGAGCAGGGCCACCGTCATCAACTCATCGGACTGAATGGGGTCGACATTACAGACCGTTTTAACAAAATTCATGGCGTAGAACTGGCCGGTATACCACACAACGCCCTGTCCCATGGTCGCTCCAAACAGGGCCAGCAACACGAATTTGAAATTGTATTTGTTGCCAAAGCTTTCCTTGAGCGGATTGGTCGAGGTTTTTCCCTCCGCTTTCGCTTTGGCAAACAGGGGCGATTCGTGCATGTTTTTCCGGATGATGTAGGAGATAAACACCATTAGAATCGATACCAGGAAGGGAACGCGCCAACCCCACTCGTCAAAATCGTCTTTCGACATGGACTTTCGGGTAAGCAGGATAACCAGCAACGACACAAACAGGCCAATGGTCGCTGTGGTCTGTATCCAGGAGGTCCAGTAGCCGCGTTGGCCTACGGGTGAGTACTCGGCCACGTAGGTAGCCGCACCTCCATATTCACCACCCAGCGCGAGCCCCTGAAGCAGGCGAAGTACCAGAACCAGCGTAGGCGCCAGGTAGCCAATCGTCTCGTAACTCGGAATCAGACCAATGAAGAAGGTGGCGCCACCCATCAGCATGAGGGTGACCATAAACGTATATTTACGCCCGATCAGATCGCCCAGCCGGCCAAAGAAAAGGGCACCAAAGGGACGCACAATAAACCCGGCCGCAAACGTCGCCAGCGTCGAGAGGAACGCTGCCGTTGGGTTGCCTTCCGGGAAAAACTTCGTGGCCAGCACAGTGGCCAGCGATCCGAAAATGTAAAAGTCGTACCACTCAATGAGCGTACCGACCGACGAGGCCCCGATAACGCTGATCAAACTGCGTGTGCTGGACGTAGTTTTAGGTGCTTCTGTAAGCATAAAAAGTAAGGAAGTAGGCTTTATTTATGTAAGCCAACATAGCCCTACTTCCTACTGTAACAGACTGTTCAGAAACGTAACACCTATCTAGTTGACGCTGAATCTAGGGCGCCAGCCGCTCCACTTGCCAGGGTTGAGTAAGCGCCGTCCGGTGGTACTGAATGCGGTCGTGTAACCGGCTGGGCCGACCCTGCCAGAACTCCAGCGTATGGGGCACCACCCTAAATCCGCCCCAATAGGGTGGGCGTGGCACGGCTTTACCGGCAAACTCAGTTTCCAGGTCGCGCTGCCGCTGTTCCAGCACGGCGCGGCTGTCGATAACGGAACTTTGGTGCGATACCCAGGCCCCAATCTGGCTGCCGCGCGGGCGACTGCTGAAATAGGCATCGGATTCTTCGTCACTTACTTTCTCGACAGTGCCCTCAATGCGGATCTGGCGTTCGAGCTGAGGATAAAAGAAAGTCAGAGCCGCAAACGGTTGTTGAGTCAGTTCGCGCCCCTTGCGGCTTTCGTAGTTTGTGTAGAAGGTAAACCCCGTCTCCGACACATCTTTAAGCAGTACAATTCGCCCGTCAGGATGTCCTTCAGCGGTCACCGTACTCAAATGCATGGCGTTGGGTTCGGGAACGCCCGCCTGTAGGGCGGCATCGAACCAAAGCCGAAATTGAGCAAACGGGTCTGGTAAAACATCCGTGGTGTCTAACCCGTTTAAGGTATATTCATTTCGTAAGTCGCTGATTGCTGAAGGCATTGGCTAAGTTGTGTTAATGGCTTTTCGATGATTCTACTACAAGAAAATCCGCATATTGTCGTACTTTTGCAAAAGTAATCGGTACGTTCCCAACATGGCAAACCAAGAACAGGAAATTAACCAGCAGCCGGAAGCCCAAAACCTGGCGACTGACTCGCTGGCAGTAAATACTCCCGAAGATATCTCCACACCCGTTTCGGAGCCAACAACTCCAGAACCTGCTGTAGAGGATAGTGAAACAACTATGTCCGATCCAGTAGATACGGCTGCCGACGCACAGCCAGCCTCCGTCGATGTCGTTAAGTCAGCGGAAACACCCAATCAAACACCGGTAGACGAATCAACACCGGAAGTTTCATCTGTAGCAGATACCCCCGTTCCGGCAGACGATAGTCCCGCATCTACTGAGGCCATTGCATCGGAAAATACAGATCAACCAGCCGCTGAATCAACCCAGGAAACAAGTGAGCTGGTTGCCGAAACGACTCCCGATGCTTCGTCCTCCACAGCCGATGCCAACTCAGCGGAGTCTACGTCTGAAGCAACTGCTGATGAAGAGATGACGGCGCAATATGCTGAGGTTCACGAGCCTGAGGATGAAACGTCTGTGCCGTCGACGGTCGATTACAGCCATTTTTCGAAACAGGATTTTGTTAATCTGCTCGAAACTCAATTGGCGGCTATCAGCCTTGCCAGTGTTACGCCCGGTGATTTCAAGAAAGCCGATCAGGTACTGAAAGAAGTAAAGCCACTGTTCGACCAGATGAAGCGGGCCGAGCGGGAAGCGGCTTCTCAGGCATACATTGCCGAAACCGGTTCTGAAGAAGGATTCGAGTATAAGTACGACGACGCCATTCAGCGGTTCGATGAGCTATATAAGCTGATCAAGAGTCAGAAAAATACCTATTTCCAGAATCTGGATAAGGCGAAAGATACCAACTTTGCCTCGAAAACGGAGTTGCTGACCCGCTTGCGCGAACTGGTTGAAACCGACGAAAATAACGCCGGTGATCCGAAAGTAAGCTGGAACGAATTCAAGAAGATCCAGGACGAGTGGAAGGCTGCCGGGAATATGAATTCTCCGCACAACGCTACGCTCTGGGCTACCTATCATGCGCTGGTTGACCGTTATTACAGCAACCGGAACATTTATTTTGAATTAAAAGAACTCGATCGGAAGCGCAATACCAACCTGAAAACGGAAGTAATTGAGAAGGTCGAAGCGATGGCTAAAGCAGCGGAAGAAACCCCCGTTACGCGCCAGACAATCGACGAAGCCAACGCACTGTTCGAAGAGTACAAACACATTGGTCCGGCCCCTAAAGCCGAACAGGAAGTACTGTGGGGCCGTATGAAAGCTGCTTTGGACGTATTGTACGACAAACGCCGGGGCCAAACCAATGAGCAACGGAAAGAATCGGCGCAGTTATACGAAGAAAAGTCGGCCATTTACGAAGAATTAGTGCCCATTACCTCATTTACGTCGAACAGCATTAACGACTGGAACGACAAGACGAAGGCGGTAATGGCTTTGCAGGATCGCTGGAATGCCATCAAAGGGCCAATGCCGCGCGAAGAAGGCAAAGAGCTGAGCAAGAAATTCTGGGCTGCCCTGAAAACGTTCTTTCACAACAAGGGCGAATTCTTCCGGCAACTCGAAAGCAAGCGGGAAGAGAACCTGCGGGCTAAAACCGAACTTTGCGAACAAGTAGAAGCCATCCTGGCAGCAGGCGAGGAGTCGCCCGAAATCACGCAAACGGTTATCGAACTGCAACGCCAGTGGAAGAACATTGGCCAGGTGCCTGAGAAACAGAAGAACTCTATTTTCGACCGGTTCAAAGCCGCCTGTGATGCGTTCTTCAATAAAAAACGGTCGAAGAATCAGGAAACTGAGCGTGAATTTGAGGGGAATCTGGCCAGCAAACTGGCCCTGATCGAACGAATTGAAGCGGCTGCAACCGCTAACGCTGATCTCTCTCAACTCAACGAGTTCAAGAAGGAGTGGAACAGCATCGGTTTTGTTCCGAAGAAAGACATGCAGGCGACCCAGAAGCGGTATATCAATGCGATAAACGCACTGGTAGGGGCAACGGGTAAAATTCCGGCCAAAGACAAAGAGCGGATCATGCTCCAAAGCGAAGCTGAGGCAACGCGTACGGGCGGGCGGGGTGATCGTGACCGGGGCGACTATAGCCGGGGTAATCGCGATGGAGGCAATCCAGATAACAAACGTGAAAGCGACATCCGCCGGCGCATTACCTCCATTGAAAACGATATTGCTACCTATAGGAACAACATCGAGTTTTTTGCCCGTTCAAAAAACGCCGATAAACTCCGTGCTGATATCGATAGGAAAATTGCAGACGCTGAAAAGCAACTGGACGACCTTCGGCATCAGTTGCGGGTAGCGCAGGCGTAAACTCCTGAGAGACAAAAGGCAAAGTGGCCAGATTCTCAATCAGGCCACTTTTTTTTACTTTTTTTAGGTATGGCCTTGCGCCAACGGGGTAAAATCCCTACTTTTGCATCACAATTCGGAAACGAGTTGAAGATTGTTGCCAGTGTCGGATAGCGGTCGATTCCGCCTGATTTGTAATCAGGATGCGCAAGCGCGTCGGGGGTTCGAATCCCTCCACTGGCTCATTGAGAATCAGACAGTTACAAACAAAGAACCGCCTTCAGTGATGTTGGCGGTTTTTTGTTTGCATACGTATTTGCACAGAATGTTTCTTGTCTGCAATTCACCTTAACTACCCTGATGGCGCTAAATCTTCTGAGTCTAGCCTCAATGCGTATCTGGTAAACCGTTCAGCCTACAATTTACCTACAACTAATCCACTGGTATCACTAACGGGTGCATCTGGTACATCGACACAGCCTGCAAAGGATCAGCTTCACGCTAAGCCGGTAACTTCATTCCGGATCAATCTCCTAAAAACACACGAAACATCAACACCTTTGGCTAATCCTGCTCAGAGAATTAATCTGACATAAGCCAGTTAGATGCTGGACTTTTTTCCTGACTAATAAAGCTGGATTGGGCATAATGACCGTATGTATTGAGCATAATTCGTAGTTTATCCAGCGGTTTACTATAGTATGTGCCTTTTGGTTCATTCCATTAACTCTGATTTAGTTAAGTCAGTCTCATGGCTACTCGTTTTGTATGTTTATTAGCTTTTGGTATATGTTTTTCTCTGGCCTTATCTGCTACACCATTCCTTCACCAATTAGAAAAAGCAACACCCACCCGTCGGGTAATCTTGCTACTGAATCAGTTTGATACCTCAGTGGTCATCACCAAAAACCGCGCCTACGCGTTTCGGCTTTTAAATGAGGTGAATGAACTGGCAAACAAAGCCGACGATGATCAACTGGCACGCTACAGCCGATATTTACGAGATACTTACGCTAAAAATACCTCGCTGAGCAATGCTCAGAAAGCTACTCTCTTTTTGGCTGTCAGTAAGCGGGCCGCCGAGGACGATGATCCACAGATTGCCGCCATTTGCCAGCACTTTGCCGGGCAATATTATTTTCTAAGCGAAGAATATGGCAAAGCATTTGAGCATCTATTGGCGGCCAACAACGGGTTTCGGCAAATCGGCTACCCGAACATCCCCGAGATCAGCCGGTATCTCTACGAACTAGCCTTCGATTATTATTACTTTGGGGAGTATGACAAGACGATCCGTTTACTGAATGAATCGGCCCACTATCCTCCCTTCAATTCAAACCTGGCCATCCAGACCTATAATACACTGGGACTGGCCCATAATCTACTCCATTATAATAAGACGGGAAGCGATGGGTCTCCGTTAGCCGAACGTAATTTTCGTAAAGCCCGTCAGTTGGCTATTTCTTACGGAGATTCGTTGTGGGTGGGTATTGTGTCCGTCAACTTAGCTGGCGAAAATGCATTCCTGAAGAAATGGTCGGCGGCCCTGCCCTTATACCGGCAAAGCTATAGGCTGATCCGCCGATTCGGCCAAAGGCGGGAATTACCCAGTGAGGCAGCCCTGCAAATCGGTTTTGTCTTTTTTCAACTGGGTAACCTGGACAGCTGTCGCTATTATCTGGAACGAACGGCCCAGTTTCGTCAACAGCAGCGAACCCGTCAGTTTGCTACCAATTTGCAAGATGAATATGGTACTGTCCGCTACTATGATCTGTCCCGGCTTTACTATAAAGCGGTGGGCAACTTACCGCTGGCATACCGGTACCTGGATAGCTTGGCGGTTTTAAAAGAACGCATTAATAAACGCTACAATTCTGAACGCCTATCGCTGGTCAATCAACGACTCATGATTCAGCAGCATCAGTCGGAGGTAGCCGCGATTGATGTCGAAAAAAATGCCCAGCAAACGCTGTTTTGGCTGGTGTCTGCCGGGCTGACGTTGCTGGTCGGGCTCATTTTGTGGCTCTACCACCTCAGCCAACTCCGTCGCCGGCAGGAGCGGGTTATTGAGGCTGAAAAGGAAAAATCGATGCGCCTGGAAAAGCAATTAGTGGAGGAGGAACTGAGCCAGGCCAAGGCAGATTTAGCGAGGTTCGTGGATAACCTAAGTCAGAAGGAGGCTCTCATTGATACCATTACTGCCCAACTGGCAGACCGCGCCCCCAATACCTATTCAATTGCCGAGACCCGACAGAATTTGGTTAACTCCAGCCTGTTGACAAATGACGACTGGGACGAGTTTCGCCGACGGTTCGAGCGGGTGTATCCGGGCTTTTTCTGGCAGCTGAAAACCCAGTTTTCTGATCTGAGCCCCGCCGAAGAGCGGCTGCTGGCCCTATCTAAACTCAAGATTGATTCCCGCCAGATGAGCCAGATGCTGGGTATCTCACCCGAATCGATCCGTAAAACTCGCTATCGACTCCGCAAAAAACTGGGACTAGAGGGTGATTCTCCGCTGCTGAATCTGCTGAACGAACCGCAGGATACGCCAAAGACCCCTGACTGACAGTGGCTTATGTCTTTGTCCACGCGTTTGTCCACGCTTTGCTAGTGGGCGTGGACAGTCACACCCTTACTTTCGTGAAGTTAACTAATGCATAAAGACATGAGACTTTTGTTTATCAACGACTTTTCTTCACAGAGCCATTTCCAAATTACATCTTCTACGAACCCAAAGTGGTCCCGGCGAGCTATTTCCATTCGACTGTAGGGTACTGTTAGGGCACCGATTCAAAACAGGCCTGTTATTCATTGGCTCTACTTAATGATCCGGACTGTATTGCCTTACTAATCTATCGTTATCCTTATCCAACAGCCGCTCAAAATGGGTTTAGCGGCTTACTAACTCAAACAAAAAGTAATGATTTCATCTCTACGTTATTTTTATAATCAACCAATCCATCTCTTGCTGCTCTGGCTGGGTCTGTTACTAGGCCTGACCAGGTCGACGACCGCCCAATCCTATAATCCTAACGGCACAACCGTGGCTGGGGGGAATGACCGGGGCAGCGCGCCTAATCAACTGTTTAACCCACTAGGCATCTACGTAGATCCTACAGGCAACCTTTATGTGACCGATACGTATAATCAACGGATTCAAAAGTGGGCACCCGGGGCCACGTCTGGCACGACTGTGGCCGGGGGCAATGGGGTAGGCGACGCGCCCAATCAGTTTAATTATCCCCAGGGCGTGTGGGTGGACCCGGCGGGCAATGTCTATGTGGCTGATTACGGCAACTACCGCATCCAGAAGTTTGCTCCGGGTTCCAGCCAGGGCGTTACCGTAGCGGGGGGCCATGGACAGGGCACTGCGGCCAATCAGTTCTATTTTGCAAACGACGTGGCTGTAGACGCAGCGGGCAATATCTATGTGGCCGATGCCGAAAATTACAGGGTTCAGAAATGGGTACCGGGTGCGAGCAGTGGCACGACTGTAGCTAGCGGTATTGAAGCCCTGGGCCTGTATTTGGATGCAGCGGGCAATATCTATGTGGCCGATGGGGGGAACAGTCGCATTCTGAAGTTTACTCCGGGGTCCAGCCAGGGCTTGATCGTGGCCGGAGGCAATGGCCGGGGCAGCGCGGCTAACCAGTTAGCCAATCCTGAGAATGTGTGGGTGGACCCAGCGGGGAACATTTATGTGGCCGACCAATTGAACCACCGCATTCAAAAGTGGGCACCCGGGGCCACGTCTGGCACGACTGTGGCTGGAGGCAATGGAATAGGCAACGCGGCTAATCAATTCATTCAACCACCGGATGTGGCGCTGGACGCAGCGGGTAACATCTATGTAGTCGACCCGACCAATAATCGGGTTCAGCGGTTTAGCCTGCTGCCCACCCTTACTGGCCTGTCAGCTAGTCCCAATCCCGTGTGTGTGGGTAGTCCCGTTAGTTTCACCGCTAGGGTGGGCAACGTATCGGGAGTCTATAACTATACGCTCACCAATGGGGCAGGCAGTGCTAAACAGGGTACGGCTACCAGCACCGTCTTTAGCCAGAGCCTGGTAGCGGCTGGCTCCGGAAGCCAGAGTTTCACCCTCACGGTGAATAACGGGGGGAGTGTAGCCACCACTACGACCAGCCTGATGGTAACGGCTCAAAGTCCGGACTTCCAGCCTCTGGTTGATCTATACAACAGCACGGGCGGACCCACCTGGGCCAGCAAAACGGGCTGGCTCAGCGGCTGCTCGCCCTGCGGCTGGTACGGGGTCACCTGCGATGGTAATGGCCGGGTAACGGGACTCAACCTGAACAATAACAACCTCACGGGCACCCTGCCCGCCAGCTTATCAACCCTAACGGCTCTTAAAAGCCTTGAGTTGGGCGCAAACACCCTGAGCGGTGGTATTCCTACAGCTATCTCCAGCCTGACGGCCCTGCAAACGCTTAACCTTAGCCGGACTCAACTGGGTGGTACCATTCCACAAAGCCTGGGCCAACTCACCCAATTGCAGAATCTGCTGCTCAATCAGAGTGAGCTCACCGGCTCGTTGCCCGCCAGCCTGGGCAATCTTACTCAGCTTCAGAACCTGCAACTTTATTCCAATCAACTCAGTGGTTGTTTTCCTGGAAACTATACGTCGCTGTGCGGACGTTCACAAATCAGCTTTATAGGCAACACCAACCTGCCCGGTGGTGGCGACTTTGCCGCCTTCTGTAGCAATGGCACCGGCAGTGAGCTGGTCATCAGTCAGGCCCCCAGCTCGGCGACCGCCTGCGTGGGTAGCGCCTTCAGCTTCGCATTCGTGGCCCGAGGAGCAGCCAGCTACCAGTGGTATAAAGACGGACAGCGGCTGGCCGAGTCGGGTCCGGTATTGAGCTTTTCCAGTGTGAGTGCTGCAGATGGCGGCACGTATCAGGTCTACATCAACTACAGCTGTCGGCCCGGGGCTGTTCAATCGGATTACTTTACGTTGACGGCACGCTCGGACGGTACTTGTGCCCCAGGGCCAGACCTGTCTCCCACTCTAAACTTACCCCAAGCCAACTTCACAGCCTCGGGACCCGGGTCGGTCCGAAATCTGACGATGATAATCGAAGAGACTGTCAACAAAGCCACTAGTGGGGTGATTGGCTTAACGCTGACTGCTCCGCTGGGTTACAGCCTTAGCTTTGATCCGGCCTTGAACAGCATCAATGTGTCAGGAGGCACTTCCAATCCGGTCTCTGTCAACAATACCAACTGGGAAGTGCGGTCAAGCAATCTCCGACAACTGATGCTGGTCAGTAAAGCCGGCCAGCAGATCAGCGCCAATGGGATATCGGTAATTGGGGTGAGTCTAAGTCGGGTAGGGGCCAGTGTGGGTTCAGCCAACCTGACGGTCAATGTCAACGACGATGCCACGAATGGATATGACAGTAATCCACTTAATAACATCTACGTGCGTGTCATTAACGCCTTGTAAGTGGGCTGATGTCTGGCATGTCTATGCTCATAAGCACACCTAATATCCACCCGACCATGGGGAGTTAGTGTGGGTGTCTTACTTTGGCCACAATTATTAATGTATTGAAGTACCTGTTGGCTATTGACATTCAATTAGCGTATAACTTATACCAAAACAGCCAGGGGCTTCCTAACCTCTGGCTGTTTTGGTATAGAAACGCCTACTCCAAAGAAGCAGGCGTTTGGGAAACCTCCCTAAGAGGTAAGTAATAAGTTTACTCAATCATTTAAACGTAAACAAAAATTGAGCCAGTCTATTTCCCACAAGCCTAGTTGCATCGTGATTTAGAAACTTAGCGGTTAGACCTTTTCTGCCATGAAGACTTTTTATAAACTTTTTAATTTGTGGTTCCGCTATCTGTTGAATAGCTCCCATCAATCTCTCTGTTTTTGACAGCCAGAGCATTTGAATTGACGAAGAATCCTATTTCAAATTCTCTTTAGCCGTATAGACTAGTATAATAAGCCTTTAATTCGACAAGACGCTTTTGGCATTCGCTGATCTTATCTGCATGACGAACGGCCATTTCTCTTGACTGACTAAGGGTTATTCCACTCGACAGTTGGCGGGTTATGTCAGTTAGGCATTCTATTCGATTATGTAATAGTTGTCTATGTGTTTTCACGTTGAGATATATAGTTCTTTCACTTTCATCAAACAGGTAGAACAAGTGTTCGGATTTTCATGAGCTACTATATCTTATCTTGAGGACCACGGCTGCCCTGGCTCAACAGGTTCTTCTTTTCTGCTGTTTCCTGTAATTTCTGAGCGTAGCCCCAACGTGAGCTATGGCTGTTTTGGTAGGTTCTTTAGTCCTGCCTGTGGAAACAGGGCAAACGGCTATTTACACGGTTGGGGTTTCCGTCAAATTATCCCTACCGACTGTTTGAAACTGCTTGGTTTTTCATCCCAATGGGGATAATTATGCATGAATCCTCCAACTATAACCTGTGGTGTAGCGCGTCATACACGCAAAATCAACTCAATCTTTTATGAATTTATCTTTACGTATATTTATAGGTTCATTAATTGTGTCAATACTGTGTTGTCAGGCAGCACTGGCGCAACAAGTTACGATTACCTCTGTTACGCCTACTCCCGTCTGTGCCGGGGCAGCCATCACGGCCACCTACTCCTATACGCTGCCTGACCCAGGTACCGTCGTTTTGTATCTAAACGGCCCCAATACGACCAATGTCCCAATCGGGACCGCAACAACCAGTGGCAACAATGGGTCGGTTATCGGAGTCATCCCCGCTGACCGGGCCACGGGTTCCTACACCGTTTACATCCGCAGGACCTCCAACATCTTACCGACCCCCATAAACAGTCCCAACAGTAATGCCTTCACCGTCAATGCGCTGCCTGCTGCACCCACCGTCTCGAATCTGGCTTACTGCCTGGGGTCAACGGGCGTTCCGCCCTTAACGGCGACGGGCCAGAATCTGAAATGGTATAGCGTCAGTACGGGAGGAACCGCCAGCAGCACGGCGCCAACGCCCCCTACCTCCACGGCGGGAACGACCAATTATTATGTGAGCCAGACCAGCGCGGCTGGCTGCGAAGGGCCCAGAGCCACACTAGCGGTGACCATTAACCCCTTACCGGCCAAGCCCACGGTTGTTTCCTCGCTGTCCTACTGCCAGAACAGCTCCGCTCCTTCGTTAGCCGGGGCGGTCACGTCCGGTAGTAATCTGAAATGGTATACCTCTCTGACCGGCGGTAGCGGCACGACTATCGCGCCCACGCCCCAAACCACGGTTGTCAATACGACGACTTACTACGTGAGTCAGACCGATGGCAATGGTTGTGAAAGCGCCCGGGCTGACATCACCGTCACCATCAAAGCCAACCCGACGGCTCCCACCGTCACCACGCCGGTGACCTATTGCCAGGGGCAGCCGGCAACTCCGCTGTCAGCGACGCCCGTCAACGGAGCTACTTTGAACTGGTTTGGTCCCTCGGGCAACGCCCTGGGCAGCACGGCCCCTACGCCCCCAACGACCTCTCCCGGTACGACTTTTTATTCGGTGAGCCAGACGTTTGGTGGCTGTAGCAGTCCGGCCGCTCCCATTACAGTAGTGGTCAATGCCAAACCGGCGGCTCCTACCACAAAGCCGGTGGGTGTCTGTCAAAACACGACGCCGGTGTCACTGGCCACAGGTGTCACCTCAGGGACGAACCTGCGCTGGTACACCACGGCCAGTGGGGGAACGGCCTCAACGGTAGCGCCAGCCCCTCCAACGACTACTATCGGCTCCACGACCTACTACGTAAGTCAGATCAATAGCAACGGCTGTGAGAGTGACCGGTCGGTGATCACCTATACGGTGAATGCCTATCCGGCGGCTCCAACGGTGAGTGCCAGTCCACTGACGTATTGCCAGAGTTCGACAGCGGTGCCCTTGACGGCCACCCCCGTGGCCAGCGCCACGCTGACTTATTATACCGTTGCCAGTGGCGGAACGGCATATGCGTCGCTGACTCCCTCGACCAGTTCCAGTAATAACTATTACGTTAGCCAGACACTCAAC
This sequence comes from Spirosoma radiotolerans, assembly GCF_000974425.1. Taxonomy (NCBI): domain Bacteria; kingdom Pseudomonadati; phylum Bacteroidota; class Cytophagia; order Cytophagales; family Cytophagaceae; genus Spirosoma; species Spirosoma radiotolerans. The sequence goes on along the minus strand of NZ_CP010429.1, from coordinate 3,800,756 downwards.
GGTTGTGAAGGACCAAGAGCAACTATTAATGTCGTCATTAATGCGCTGCCTGCCCGGCCCGCCGTTACTACGCCCGTTGCTTATTGTCAGTTTACCGTTGCCGCTCCCTTGAGCGCCACCGCATCGACGAATAATACACTCAGTTGGTACGGCACCAATGCCACGGGCGGAACAGCCTCGACCGTCGTGCCAACCCCCTCAACGACGACGGACGGAGCCTTTACCTACTATGTGAGCCAGAAAGATCCCTTTGGTTGTGAGAGTGAGCGGGCGCCCATCAGCGTGACGGTTTATCCTAAGCCCACAGCACCTGTCACAACGCCCGCCAGCGCCTGTCTCAACAGCGTGCCAGCTCCCCTGACGCAATCGGTGACGGCTAGCGGTACCCTGAAATGGTATACAACCTCGACCGGCGGCACCGGCTCGACGGTTGCGCCGACACTCTCGACGACGGCTGTGGGTGCCACCACCTACTACGTCAGCCAGACGAACCCAAGCGGCTGCGAAAGCGACCGCTCGGCGATTACCTTCACAGTGAACCCCCTTCCGGCGGCTCCTGTCCCTACGCCCACGTCTTTACTCTATTGCCAGAATGCACCAGCCCAACCCTTAACGGCGACGGGCCAGAATCTGAAATGGTACTCGGCGGCCAGTGGAGGTACGCTGCTGGGCAGTTCCGTCACGCCGTCCACATCACTAGCGAGTTCGATCACCTACTACGTGAGCCAGACCGATGCCAACGGCTGTGAAAGCCCTCGGGCCAGCGTTACGGTGACGACTACGTCAAGGCCCGTTGCGCCAACGGTGAGTGCGGTACCTGTCACGTATTGCCAGTTTGCGACGGCTGCTCCGTTATCGGCGACGCCCATTACGGGCAACACGCTCAACTGGTATGGCCCCGCTGCTACGGGTGGTACGGCGTCGGCCACGGCGACGGTGCCAGCGACGGACCCCGCGGGCACTAATCCCTATTACGTCAGCCAGACGGATGGGAATGGGTGCGAAAGCAGCAGCCGGGCATCGATTACCGTCATTGTGAACCCCAAACCGACCGCGCCAACGGTGAACTCGGTTACCCTGTGTCAGAATGCACCCACGGTTGCTCTAGCGACGGCGGTGACCTCGGGTACTAATTTGAAGTGGTACACTGTTCAAAACGGCGGCACCGGCTCGGCCGTAGCGCCAACACTCTCGACTTCTGCCGTAGGGTCAACCACGTATTATGTGAGCCAGACGAGTGCGGAGGGCTGCGAGAGCGACCGGATTGCGATTCCTGTAACGGTTAAGCCGTTGCCTGCTGCACCAACCATCACGCAAAATACCCAGAATCTCTGCCAGAGTTCGGTACCCACTCCATTGACGGCCATCGCGACGGGAACGTTGACATGGTATAGCCCCAACGGTCAAATTACTTCGTCGGTAACACCGTCGACCAATGCGGTTGGACCAACCTCGTATTCAGTTACCCAAACTGTTGATGGGTGCGAAGGGCCAAAGGCTACGTTGAACGTAGTAGTCATCCCGAAACCAGTAGCACCAACGGTTACCTCATCACTTACTATCTGTCAGGCAGCACCAACCATCACTTTGAGTGCTACGGCAACCTCGGGAAATACCTTGTTATGGTATACGAACCCGACAGGTGGGGCTTCGTCTGCAACGGCGCCAACGCCACCAACATCGGATTCAGGAACAACATCGTATTATGTTACTCAGACCGATGCCAATGGCTGCGAAAGTGACCGGGCATCCATTTCGTTTACTGTCAAACGAAAACCAGCTGCACCAGGAACGGCACCTGTTAGCTTCTGTTCCAATCAGGTAACGCCCCTGACGGCTACATTTGAAGCGGGGACTATACCGAACTGGTATGGTACGAATTCAGCGGGAACCCCAAAGACAACCCCTTCTACGCCATCGACGGCCGTCATTGGCCAGGCTGTTCCTTATTACGTGAGCCAGACGTTGAATGGTTGTGAGAGTGCCCAGGCGTTTATTGATGTGACGATCAAGGCACTTCCCGTGGCGCCTGCGGTTAGCTCAACGCCTGTAACGTATTGTCAGGATGCCACCGCAGCTCCTTTGTCGGCTACGGCCGCCAGTGGTGGCAGTTTGATCTGGTATTACACACAAACCGGTGGTGTCGCGTCGCCAACCGCGATAACTCCACAGACGAATAGTAGCCTGCCACCCACCACCTACTACTATGTGAGTCAGACGGTCAATGGCTGTGAAGGCCCCCGGGCTACGCTGGCCGTTACCATTAATCCAAAACCCGCTAAACCTACGGTCACTTCGTCGTTTACATATTGCCAGAATACAGCGGCACCGGCGTTAACCGCAACGGGAACTGGGACGTTAAAATGGTATAGCGATGCGACTACTACCACCACAATACCAACCCCAACACCCTCAACCGCCACGGCAGGTCCTCCTGTTACGTATTATGTAAGCCAGACCGATGGTAATGGATGTGAAAGTGATCGGGCCAGTATCACGGTAACTATCATCGCTACTCCTGCGGCTCCGGGTGTAGCTTCGTTAAGCTTGTGTCAAAAGCAATCGACAGTCCCGCTAACGGCTACACCAGATAATGGAGGCACGTTAAGCTGGTACACCAGTTTCACCGGTGGAACGGGCAGTTCTTTGGCTCCCACACCGGTCACTTCGGCTACGGGTACGGTTACCTATTATGTGAGTCAGCGTGTGAGTGGCTGCGAAGGGCCACGGGCAAGTCTGGATGTGACCGTTAAGCCTTTACCAACAGCTCCTACAGTAGACCCAACACCGATCAGGTACTGCCAGAGCGCGGTGGCTACTCCGCTGTCGGCTACGGCTAGTACGGGGGGCACGCTAAACTGGTATGTCCTCCAGGGGGGCGTAGAAAGTTCGCTGGGACAGGCCACGCCAACTCCCTCAACGACGATAGCAGGACCGATTACGTACTACGTGAGCCAGAGCGTGAATGGCTGCGAAGGACCACGGGCCACCCTGACGGTGACCGTTAGCCAACGCTTGCCTAAACCAACAGTCGTTTCGTCGCTAACCTATTGCCAGAGTACAACGACAACCGCGCAGCCGCTCACCGCAACGGGAACAGGAACGTTGAAATGGTATAGTGATCAGAACACTACCACCACGATACCAACCCCGACGCCCTCAATCGCCACGGCAGGTACTCCCGTTACGTATTATGTAAGCCAGACCGATGCCAATGGATGTGAAAGCGAGCGGGCCAGTATCACGGTTAACATCATTGCTACGCCATCGCTTCCGGGTGTATCTTCGCTGAGTGTGTGCCAGAATGCGACCGCGCCGACCTTGACAGCCAGTTTCAGTCCGGGAGGTAGCTTAAATTGGTACGGTACAAATGTCACGGGTGGAACGGCAAGTCCGTTCCCTCCAGTGCCACCTACCAACACAGTGGGAACGACTTCGTATTACGTAAGCCAAAGCGTGAGTGGCTGCGAAGGGCCAAGGACCAACCTGGACGTAACCATTAAACCTTTGCCCGCAGCACCAACGGTGACGAACAGTACGCCAGCTTTCTGTCAGAATTCGGTGGCGACGGCGCTGTCGGCTACCCCATCTAACGGAGGAACATTAAACTGGTATACTGTCCCGATCGGTGGTGTAGCTAGCCCTTCGGCTCCCATACCGCCTACCAACGCAGTAGGGCCGATTCCATACTACGTGAGCCAAAGCGTGATTGGCTGCGAAGGACCACAAGCTACCATTACGGTGACCATTAAAGCGTTACCAGCGGCTCCGACTGTTTCGGCCAGCAGCGTAACGTTCTGTCAGGGTACGGCTGCCACAGCCTTAACCGCAGGTGTCGTCCCTGGAGGAACATTAAAATGGTATACGGTACCAACCGACGGAACTTCGTCGCCATTCGCACCAGTTCCGCCAACGGCTACACCAGATATTATCACCTATTATGTCAGTCAAAGTGTAAATGATTGCGAAAGCCCACGCGTGCCGATCGTTGTCATCATAAAGGCAACACCATCTGCACCAATAGTTGGTGCGACTGCTCCGATATACTGTCAGGGCGGTACGGCGACTGCTTTATCGGCCGTAGCGCCTGATGGCGGTGCCTTAACCTGGTACACGACACCTACGGGAGGTACACCGTCTCCAATACCCCCCGTTCCCCCTGTTAATAACGTCGGCCCGGTTACGTATTACGTCAGTCAGAATCTTAATGGTTGTGAAGGCCCACGGGTTCCCCTGACGGCAACCATCCAGGCGGCTCCGGCCGCACCATTTGCCACCCCTTCCGTTGCGTATTGTCAGGGTGCTACCGCTGTTGCACTGACGGCTACCCCAACGGGTAGTAATCTCCTGAACTGGTACACCACACCCACGGGTGGAAGTGCTTCCTCAGCAGCGCCCGTGCCGCCAACCAGCAGTGCCGGATCGACGCAGTTTTACGTTAGTCAGACCGACGCTATCGGATGTGAAAGTGTCCGGTCGGCCGTTACGGTCAAAATAAATGCGCTGCCTGTGGTTCCGTCGACAGTACCCGTTACGTATTGTCAGGGTGGCCCTACTACGGCGTTGACCGCTACCCTGACTGGTGGTGTAAGCCTAAACTGGTATACAGCCGCAGCGGGTGGCGTTGCTTCGCCAGTGGCCCCTACACCGGTAAGCACGAATCCTGGCTCAACGCCATACTATGTGAGCCAAACCGACGCGAATGGTTGCGAAAGTAATCGGAATGTGGTGCTGGTTACCGTTACGCCCGCTCCAGTCGCACCGGTCGTTGCTGCTATTGCCCCTGTATGTCAGAATAGTCCGGCTTTCGCCGTGCAGGCCGCTGGTCAAAACCTGAAATGGTATACCGATCCAACGTCTACAGTTAGCCTGGGTAGCTCCGTTCTCCAGTCTACGGCACTGCCCGGAACGTACGTCTATTATGTTAGCCAAACGGTGAATACGTGTGAAGGCGCACGGGCACAGGCTCAAGTCGTGGTCAATCCCCTGCCTGTCGCACCAATTGTAGCGAATGTAACGGGTTGCCAGGATGCTGTGGTGCAGCCGCTTACGGCTTCCGGTACGGCATTGCAGTGGTATGATAGCAACGATAACCAGATAGCTGCCCCAACGCCGTTGACGAAAGTTGACCTGCCACAGACCTATACATACAAAGTAACGCAGACGCTCAATGGCTGCGAAAGCCCCAAAGCGACGTTTACCTATACGGTCAATATTACGCCGTTGCCAACCGTTACGCCAGTTGTTGCCTTCTGTCAGAATTCACTGGCAACGCCCTTGCAGGCTACGGGGACCAACTTGAAATGGACTGACCCGACAGGGGTCGTCAGCGCGAATGCGCCTACGCCCACTACGCTAGCCGTGACAGCCGGGAGCAGCTATTCTGTTACCCAGACAAGCGCGCTCGGTTGTGAAAGCCGTCCCGCCGAAATAAAGGTAGCTGTGAATGCGCAGGCGGTGGCTAAATTAGAGGGGAATGCGTCTGTGTATCTGGGGAGCCCGGCGCTGCTGACGCTTACCTTAACCGGGGCAGGACCTTATAGTTATACGCTATCTGACGGCACGTCCGGGATTGCCGAATCGTCGGCAACCTCGCCGGTCACGACCAAGCAGGTTTCCGTGACACCGGCTGCCACAACAACCTATACCATAGCGGCTGTTTCGAATGCCTGTGGTGTGGGCCCTTCAAGTGGAGCGGGCACGGTAACGGTTAAAGTGCCGACAGTAACGACCAGTGCGTTATCAGCGTCGTCGGTCTGTGCGGGTACATCCTTCACGGTGCCTTTTTCAAGCACGGGCGAGTTTGCGACCGGAAACGCCTTTACGGTTGAAATTGCGAATACCGTTGGTGATTCGGCGAGTCGGAAATTCATTCCGATTTCGAACGGGGTTGTTCAGGGACCTTTCATTACGACCACCATTCCGACTACAATTGCTCCGGGACAATATTACGTTCGGGTGGTGGCCTCCAATGCGCCATATTCGATTCGGGGAACACTCAGTCCAACGGTACTAACTGTACGACCGTCGGCAACAGCTGGGTTTACAGCTAGTAAACAGGCTATTTACAAAGGAGAAAGTGTCATACTCGTCTTTAATTTAGGTGGGGATGGCCCCTGGACAGGAACGTATGCGGCTGGTCCGGAAATCAGAGCCTTTGGAACAACGACGAGTGTGTACTCGGCAACGCTTACACCAACCGTAACGACGACCTATAAGTTGCTCTCGGTTGCCAATGGATGTGGCGCAGGTAAAATAGAAGGGGCTGACACAACTACGGTGCGCGTCGATATTCTGTTGGCGGAAGAAGATCTGTTGAGTAGTTCGGTGAAAGTATATCCGGTGCCAACGGATGGAGCTGTAACCATCGATATTGATCTTCCTTTGCAAAGTAAACCAGCTCAGATTCGGCTGGTTAGCCCGAGCGGACTGATTACGGAGCAGATAACAACCAAAAAACGACAGACCGTATTGGATATTAACAAGGAGCCAGCAGGTACCTATCTGTTGTATATTACAGTCGGTGACCGATCAACGGTGCGTAAAATCCTTAAGTGGTAGCTGAATAGTGGCAGTAAGTATCAGCAGGTATCGGTTTGGGCGTGTAGCTACCTCCAGACCGATACCTGCTCGTTTTAACGGGACTGTAAGACCTGCATGCCCAGGCAGCGCAGGATAAAAATGATCAATCATTAATGAGGATGCCCGTGTAATCGTCTGCACCTAACAACTGCTGGGTCCGGAGTTCCTGCGTATACGCCAGAAACTGAGTGGGGGAAGCCAGCGCTGTTTGGAGGGGAATCCAGACTAATTCTTCGAAGGATGCTCGTCTTTCAGTCCAGTGGTTCAGGTGAGTCTGTGCCCGATTGCCCAGTGCTGTTGGCTGTTGCGCCACGGTTCGTAAGGTTGCTAAATCGCCCTGTAAGGCTGCATAGGCCATCAGTACACACTGGCCCAAAGCATCCGATAATAATGCATACTGTTGGCCAGGCTGATGCGGCCAGACACCGGCCATAAAACCGTCGGAACGGGGTGGACTCAGCCAGTTAAGGAGATAGGGGGCGGATTCAAACTGGCGTACATCCGGATTAGCGGCCCATAGCTCACCCGTTGCTGGCTGAAAACAAATCGCCACCGCGTCGCCGTAAACCATCCAGTGGACCTTATCCGCCTGATAATGCAGGGTGGCCAGGGTTGCGCTGGAGCCTTCGCCCATAAATTTGCGGTCGATCAGGTAATTGGACTGCGCCTGTGGCTGGTAGGTATCGAAAAAGGAAACCCATACGGTATCCAGCCAGTGAGCCAGGCCCCCAAGCCCCTGAAAAGGCACCTCGGGTACATGCTGAACCAGATGTTGTGCCCATTCGCCCGCATAGATACCCGTTCCTCCGGCGCCATCGGCAACGGCCCACACGCCCGCTTCATTATCCGTTCGCCACGCGTCTTCGTTGTCGGTATATACTGGCGCTTCTTTTCCAACGGATTGCTGACGGCTTTTCATGAATCAGGCCGGAGGTTAGCTGCAAAATGCTGGTTGTGCTGGGTAGGCGTTCCGATGTTCATGAACTTGACCAGAGCGTCCATGTCTGCATTACTGCACATGCCGACGTACGATGTTCGCTGATCGAGCCCGAACAGGCTGGCAATGTCGGCATGGTAGGAGACAGGCATGTCGCTCGACATGTCGTAGAGCAGTCGGGCGTAAGGATCAGCCCCCAGTTCAGCCGCTTTCGAGGGAAAGAGAATCGTTTTTCCCTGCTCGTCCGACACGTGAATGTTCATCAGTAGCACATGGCCATCCGTTGTATGCAGGCTCTTCAGCCGGTTGCAACAGGCCAGCAATTCGTCCGTCGTGGCATCGGTGGCTACCCCATCGGTAATATTGATCACGGTCGGCGGGTAAACGTCTTTCCCGGTCTGTGCCACCAGCCACTGTTCCACCAATGATTCGGCCAGACAAATGGCGCTCTTCATGGGCGTCCGGTACCGATGAAGCGCCTGTAGCCAGATGGGGCGCTTCTCCGTAACGGACATAACCCGGCCCCGGATGGTGCGTTGGGTGGTTACTTCCTCGACCTGAATTGCCGCTTCGGCTAGTTCGGCGGGACTCAGAAAGGTCTTGCCTGCCATAGCCCCCGACCAGAGCAGATTGGCCTCTTCATTACTGAAACCGCCGTAGCCAATGAGGGCAATGTCGTAGTAATGCCGGATTTCGTCGCCTTTCTGGCAGCGAAGTACCAATTCCAGCAGGGTCTGGTTGATGATCTGCGCCACGGCTGCCGCCTTCGAAAGCGACTGGCCCCGATAAGTCGTTCGTTCGTCCATCGACCCGGATTGGTCAATCAGAAAGATAAACGCCGTGGGCGTCTGCCGCATGATCTGGGCCGAATAGGGGCGGTCTTTAATGGGCCGTTGCAGCGCGGTTTTCAGCGCTTTCTGCAAATCGGTAGCCGATAAAGCATAAGACGGTAGGGGCTGTAGATCGGTCATGGTGTTGGGTATTACGAGGATTGAACCTGTTGCTGAAGGTGATGTATCTGTTGCTTCATTTGTTCCCCCAAGCCCGTAAAGTGGGCCATCAGGTCTGCCTGGCTGGTTAGCTGTTGGTACGCATCATTTGCTTTCAATTGGTTAATGTCGGCCTGGAGCGTCGTCTGCCGATCCAGGAGCCGCTGATACACTCCTTGAAGCGCTTCCAGCGTTTGGGTTGTTTCGGATGAAGGCATGAACAGGAGCCCGTTGTTGAGGTCCTGTACCAACTGACGAACCAGCGTCAGATCACGACGCTGGTAGGCATCATTGAGCCGAGTCATATACGCGGTGGCCTGGGCCATCCGGTCAGGGTCATTGACATGGCGGTCGGGGTGGGCCAGTGAAACGGCTTTCCGGTAAAGTCGCCGGAGATCCTGTTCGGCGGTTTCGTCGAGTTCGGTCGGTTTGTGGGCGATGGCTTCCTGCACCGCCCGATTCGTTTCCTCAAACCGGTCCTGCCAGGTTTGGGCTTCTTCGGCGTCGCTCCGCCGACCCGTCTGCCTCGCCCGCTGAAGCGCCAGTTTTAGCTGAAGGTCGACCGTTTGGGTAAGTAAGTCACCGAGGTGAAGCCGGAACAGCCGGTAATACTGATCGATCTGGTATTGGCAGGCCGCTTTTTCTTCTTCCAGCCGCGCAATGCTGGATTCCAGCCTCTGAATTTTGGCCAGTAGATCCGCTTTCGCGGGATGAACGACAACCGAAGAGGGGATTGGCTCGGCGCTCATCGATTCCAACAATAAATAGATTGTACCATTCCCGGCGTTTCAGTAGTTGTTAATAACATACAGTTTATTCAGAAAGTGAGGGGTACGGATTGCTTTACTGTAACTTTCTGATCAACTTAAGCCAATTCCTCCATTTAGCCATTGTGCCTGCCTATTAATGGCCTGTTACTGTCGCATGTTCCCGTCTATTAGCGAATATATACAATCTATTGAACTCTCTGCCGAAACCTTGCATCGGCTGAATTACCTGATTCCAGTCCGGAAGTCGAACGGGCAGTTGTATTTCAGCAGCGGAAACTTTGCCGTGGTCTTCCGCATGCAGGACACCCGAACGGGCCAGCCGGTAGCGTTACGTTGTTTTTTGAGAGAAATGGCCGGACGCCGGGACCGGCTTCGGTTCATTGCCAACTACTTGAGTGAAAACCCATCGGATTACCTGCTTCCGTTTACGATTTACCCGAATGAACTCTGGGTCGATACGCGCTTTGGTCAGGAACATGAATTCGATGTAATGGTGATGCCCTGGGTGGAGGGGCAAACGCTGAACCAGTATGTGGCCGATTGCTGCCGTAACCAGCAGCCCCAAAAGCTTGGTCAACTGGCGCATCGATTCGACGAACTGGTTCGCTGGCTCCTCGACCAGCCTATGGCTCATGGAGACTTGAAAGCGGATAATATCCTGATCCGGCCCGACGGTCAACTGGTTCTCATTGATTACGACGGTTGTTTCGTACCGGCGCTGGCGGGCCTGGAAGCCACGGAAATCGGTACGCTGCCTTACCGGCACCCCGCCCGCACCCCCGCGCATTTCGATCGCCATCTGGATGATTTTAGCTTATTGGCCCTCTCTCTGGAGCTCCATGCCTTAAGTATCTCCCCCGCCTTATACACCGACAACGATACCTTACTCCTTACGCTTAATCTTTTGAATGATCCCTTTAACGCGGATCAATGGAATCAGTTTCGGCAATTGTCATCCGCTACCGTATCAGCCAGAGCAAGCCTGTTCGAACACGCGATTCATTGCCCACCTAAACCAATTTTAGGGCTTATCGAGCTGTTGCCTGTACCCAAACCGGCTACCCACACGGCTCCAGCCGCGGTGTTGCTGGGTGCGCCAATCCCATATTTTCAGCAAAGACGTTGGAGATTTATCAATCCGGCGGGCGAACGCATTGGTCCTGACGATTGGGAACAGGTTGGCCTCTTTTCGGAAGGGCTGGCCGCTGTTCGCAAACAGAGTAAATGGGGATTCTGCGATCTACGGGGCCAATTGGTTATCGATTATCAATTCGATGAAGTCCGCGAGTTCAGCGCAGGCCTGGCGTTGGTCCGGCAACGGGGCAAGTACGGGTTCATTGATGCCAAAGGGCAACCCGTCATTCCCTGCGTTTATGAGGAAGCTGGACCCTTCGCCGGGGGGCGCGCCCCGGTCCGGCAGAACAATACTTATGGCTTTATCAATGAACAGGGCCATGTTGTTATTCCCCTGCAGTTTGAGTCGGCCGGCCCCTTTGTCGAGGGATTGGCCAGGGTTAAACTGGGCGGTAAGTACGGATTTATTGATGCAGATGGCCGACTGCAACTAGCCTGCGAACTGCCCTATGCGGATAACTTTTCGGAAGGGCTGGCCGCTGTGAAAAAGGACGGGCAGGTGGGCTTTATCAATCAGACCGGAGCCATTACGATTCCGCACCAGTTCGACCTGGCGGGTAGTTTTGCCGAAGGACTGGCGCCGGTGAAAAAAGGACGGAAGGTGGGCTTTATTGACCGGAACGGTTCCCTGGCTATTCCCTATGAGTTTGACGAGATCACTTATAATGTGGTTCTGTCCTTTAGAGAAGAGCTGGTGTTGGTTAGAAAAGGAAGCCTGTTTGGCTACATCAACAAGCAGGGCCAGACCGTCATTCCGTTCGAGTTTACGGATGCAGATAATTTTTCGGAAGGGCTGGCTGCTGTTCAAAAAGGAGACAAGTGGGGCTATATCAACCAAAAAGGCGACGACGTGATCGCCTTTGACTTGGACCATGCCTATCGTTTCCGTAAAGGATTGGCGCTGGTTCGAAAGAAGAACCAACTGGTCTACATCGACCAAACGGGCTTCGTTTACTGGGATCAGTCGTAGGAGAAGGAGACTGGTAATTCAGTTTATTGTCATCCTGACGTCAGGATGACAAAAGGTACTTTTAGTCATCCCAGCTTCTTAAACAAGGCAACCCACTGCTGAACGGTTTCAGGCTGAAGACGGGTAGCCATCGTATCGAATACTTTCGCTGTGCGTTGAGCAAGGGTTAGCCGCCAGTCCTGGTCCAACAGGTAATCGTTGGCTTCTGCAAACGACGCTATTTGACCCATGATCGGTTGGTCAGGTTGCAGTATGTAGTCAAAATCATCCGTTTTCAGGCCGCGATACATCCGGGAAAACTGCCGGGCCAGTTCATTGGCGGGGAATAAATCTTCCATTACCTGAGAGTCACCCAACGTAATGACCCGTCCGGGCGATTCTTTATACCCGGTTTGCTGTAGGCTTTTAGCCACGGTACACTCCTTTGCCGTTCCATCGAGCAACACATAGGGCATCGCCCCGGCTTGCTGGAACAGCACACGGGTCGAGGGTTCTATATCGGCCAGCGAAGCCGTAGGGACAAATAAAAGGTCTTTTATGGGCGGATGCTGACCCGTTCGCAGGAGGTAGGACTGTACAAGCTGCAGGTAAATCTGGCTCGACACTGCATTGACCAGCACCAGAGACCGTCCTGTTAGCAACTGGTCTGACACACGCAGATTCAGGGCCGCCCGGATTGGGTAAAAGGATGCGTTTGCATCCGATGGCGATGCCTGGTAAACAGCCGAAACAACCGAGTTGCCGTCCGGCCCAACCTGTATCATGTTCAGGTTGCCCAATGCCTGGCTGCCAATCATGAAAGGCGAATGTGTTGTGTAAATGAGTTGATTGGTTCGGGAAAGCGAATGAAGGAAGTTCAACAGGTCCTGTTGAGCAATGGGATGCAGGGAAAGACCAGGTTCGTCGAGCAGTAAAATGCAATTCGCGTGGCTGTTTGCCTGCTCGGCCCGAAACGTTAAAAAGAAACTGAAAAACCATTGCAGGCCTTTGCTGCGGCCATCCAGTTCAATTTCTTCGGGTCGTTTGTCGTCGCTCACCCAAATTCGAAAGTGATTCCCATCGGCCTGGAACCGAAACCGGTAATTACCCTGACGCCACCAGTCCTGAAAAGCCTTTGTAAGCTGAGCCGAAGCGGTTTGAAGGATGATCTCTCGTTTCTTTTTGTTTTCCCGTTCCTGATCGACGCTATTTTCCGGCGCAGTTTCGATTTCTGTGCTCTCGATTCGGCCATACGAATCGCGGGTAAGGATCTTCGTGTGACGTACCTCCGATCCTAATTCCAGCATTTCTTCCGGCTTCAGTCGAACGAAATCAAATAACACGTTTAGCGTACGCACTTTGGCCTGTTCCCGAAAACCCAGGTCCTGACGGTTACTATTCTGGATCACATGGGGCAGATAAATTTCAGCATCCAGGTTGCTGTACTCGGAATAGTAGATAAAGCGGGGGAGTTGCTCAAGAAACAGCCGTTGCTGTTCTGCGGAGAGCACAATGCGCTTATTGGCCAATAGCCGGGCAATGTTTTCGAGGGGTGTTTTTAACTGCTCATCGACAAAAACCCGAAACGGCTGCCGCCGGGAATACTTGACCGTAATAAATTCATCGATCTGAGCCACAAGGTTATACACATCATATTCGCCCAGGCTTCCCGATTCCGGCAAAAGCGCGATCAGTCGATCGATAAACTCCCGTAAGTCCTGTGTATTTTCTTCTTTGTCCCTGGCGATCAGATCACTGGCTAAGTACGTTTCCCAAAAGGCGCCTAGCAGGGTATGGATGTATTTATTTGGATACTGCTCCAGACACGAAGCCGGAAAATTTACATCCCGTAAACCTGTGTAATAGCGGGCTACTTCAACCGTTGCCAACAGCTCCGTTGGGTAGCCTGCGCCCACGAGTGACGACAGCTGCGCTCTGGTCGATGCGTCCAGCGCAAACGTTGCCCGAATGAACGGCTCTTTAGCCGCGTCGGTCTCGTAGGTTGCGTAGTGCTTACGCGGGTAATCGGCTAACGGATCAATTGGCGCCCCATCGGCTGGGTTCAGTTTTTGTAGCGCAACCAGCAAATTTGTCTTGCCGGACTCATTCGTTCCGACCAGGCACATGTACTCATTTATCGACAACTCACCCGAATCAACAATTGACCTGAAATTCGTGACCCGGAATGACGTCAAAACAAAAGGCATTACTTAACTAGTTTAAATGTTTGGCATGTAGCCGTCGTTCGGGGCTGTTTCAACCAATAAATACGTCAGCGCGCCTGGCCTACAAATATAGCGTAACGATTCAGCTTAATGGCGATGACAGCCGGTCTCTATCTGCCAAAGTTAAGCGCGTTTCTGGGGGCCAGAAGTGGGAAGTGACGAATCGACCGAAACGGGTTGGCAAAGGCGTAGTCGATAGGACCTGTTAGATTCGACGCTTTACCAGCGCACCGAGCCTTAATCACCGTGAATATTTCCTGGATGGGTCCTGAAATCCGTAAAGTCTACTCACAATTGTGTGATCCGGCTTTACAGAGACATTATTTATGACGCCTTTTGAAATAGTGGGTAAGCTTTTGTTGTTTTAACGGACGAGCTTTTATGGTTACCAGGGGTAGGGGTGTCACCTGACTCATCAAGGGTCTGGGTTTGCCAATTGCTGGCTGCATAGTTTTATTCTGAACAGCCGTATTCCACTCGCTCATCGTTAGCTGCCTGTCTGTTTTTTGAGCTACATAAGCGGTTGACGATGTTGGTCCTGAATCCGTAATCTTCTCACCACCTACTTCTTTCATATACATATGCAGTCCGTCTGCCCACCCCTCTCCTTTTGTAATCCACTGATGTATCTCTGGATCAACCAGATGATGATAACCACGACGCATTAATCGATCGGCAGTAGCCCATTTACGGCGTTCACGGGCGTTGTGCGTGTTGATGGCCGCTCTTCTAAAACCATCGGTTTTAGTAACTGAACCATTCAAAGCCCTGTTGTACATTCTCCCATGCACAGGGTGATAGGCATTTAGCGCAGTGGAGGTTGGCGAAACCGTATCAAGTTGAGCAAAAGGTTCGCTGAATAGTTGATTGGTCATGATGCTAGCCATGATAATCGTATCGGCCAGCTTCTCTTGTTCGGTACCGGCTCCTGACTTGTATTGATTGAGCACCCAATTGGCACGTATATTATCTTTATCCCCGTGGCCACCTGTCAGGCCTCTACGCATATCGGTCTGGCTTTTGCTCAGCGATCCTGGATGGCCACTAAGTGGTCGTTCAGTGTCTTTGGTTGTCCAGAGCAGATAACGTACTTCTTCGCGCTCTCTTGACAACAACTCTGTTACATTCATAATGTGTTTGCGAGTGCTTCCATTCTTATTCATCAACTCAACAATGGAAGCAACAGTATCTGTGCTTACCATCTCATCTAGTCCGGTACCGCCAAAATTGGCCTGGTGCTGAATCTGAGGCATCCGGTAGGGTTTTGTTTTCAGCCGGTTGTTGGTGTTAATCTGATTACGTCCCCAATGACCATATACGGCAGGCAGTCCTACGACAGGCCGATCTTTTACTCTGGGGGCATGCAGTATGAGCCGTTGCTGATATGCTTGCTCCAGCACGGTGTTGCGCTTTGTAGCGGGAATTCGGGCGGTTGCGTTGCTGCCAGCCGAGGCCGTATTTTTCTTCTTTCGGGTAACCCGACGGTCGAGGTTCCGATTTGTATGTGGCATCTGTTCTATCGGATTTTATAGTTAGATAAAGAAAATCAGCCAGTGGTTACGGACGTGCCTTATGCTGCCTGCTCATACCAAATATAGATCATTTTTTAGTTGAAGAATCGGTTTGAAAACGATAAAAAAATAGCCTACCAGTTGTTCGAAAATGGCGCTGATACTGTTGTTTGTATTCTCAATTTTGCTAATTATAGCTGCTGAAAAACAGTATCTTATATGCTAGCGAAGGAAAGTCCAATGAAAAGTTCCCCCAGGAAGAAGGAAAGAAGGGGAAGTGCAACGTTACCTGCCAGAACGGGCCATCTGCCTACTCGTGAAGAGGAAGAGGAAATTTCGTTGAAGGCCCGATTGGAACCCTTGAACTCTAGCGAGGTAATGACCGTATTAGCGAAGCCACAGGTATTCAAGGGGCCTGAGGTCAGGCTTCAGGACGAGATCGTTAGGGGCCTGGAAGAGCAAATCAATAGGCTTGGTGAGGACGAGCAGAGACTTTATGCGGCTAATACTTGTGTGGGTGGGATCGAACTTACGGTATCTCCAGATAGTGACCTGAGGACGCTGATTTCGGGCGCTAGACTAATCGATCTCCAGGGAAACTGCATCGGAAAGAGTTCTTTTGACTTGGCCAAAGCAGCTGGCGTTGAAAATCAAATTATTACCAATACACTGGCTACCATGGAAACCGCTGGCCAGCTCGACTATTTACGGAAGAGTGATATAATTGGGGAAGACTGGAAAGTAATTGTTGAGATACATTACTACCGCGACAGGGATAAGGGACAGACAAAGTTCCACAAAGATACCAATGGGCAAACCCTATTTGTCAATCTCAATTTTGTGAATGATGAGCCGGTTCCAGGTCCCGAATTCATCGTCAATCCGGGTAGTAATGATAAATATGATACGCATATTTCGGAGCACATGCCATCCGTCTTCGTTCGAGACGTACAACGCGCAAAGGTGGCTCATGGTACTCCGACAGAGATTGGCATGACGGTCATTCCGGAAAAAGGTGTTGTGGCATTTGTTGATGAGGCCATACATCATAAGACACCCACGCTGGGGCATCGTCTGGCTTCGAGTGGGGCACTTGCCTTTGCACTAGCAAAGAAATTTCCTGAGGAATACAAGAACGTAAAGGCGGGCTATGATAAATATAAAAAAAGATGGTCCGACTTGTGGGCATTTACCAGCTATATTGATAAAAAATATCACAAGAATGCAGATGCTTGGTACGCGCTCCTGACCAGGCTCGACGATAACTCAGCTAAATTCAATCGCACAGAACTTGCCGTTATTCTCCCCAAAATTGATGGTTTCAATACCGATGAATTTATTGAAGAGTTGGTTGAGCAAGGTGGGGCCGGTGATTTTGGTGAAGCTAGTTTTCTTTTTGCGAAGACGATGAATGTGCCGGTGAAGCGGCCAGGTCAGGCGCCTTTGCAGAGGCAAATGAGCCAGAAGCTGTTGGCGGGCACCGCGCCCAAGGCTGTGCCGGGTAAGCGCACATTTTTCCGTACATGGGTTCGCGCCGTGCCCATTCCTAAATAATTCTGACAGCGTTTCGAACGCTTAGAAAAAGTAAAATTGCTATGATAACAGACGATCACCTCCGCATCGTCTGTTGCTCCACCTTTTCCTATGACTTTTCTTCTTTGTGAAACTCCCGGTTCAGGCTTATTAAGATGTCATCCTGGGTAATGGGGCGTTGCCGGTTCACCGAGATCATGACGCAGGAACGCAACACGTTCCTGATAACAGTGCCTGTGATGGCGAACCGCTCGGCCAGTTTATCGAAAAATCGTCTTACTTAGTATTAAACTTGTTCAAAGCATTTTACGATATCGCTAACGCACTCGTCTCTGTAATGCTTGACTATCCGGTTAATTTTATCTAATTCATCTTGCACATAGAAATTTTTGTCCACTTCTGACATTTGCTTTTTTATATTTCTATCGGTCACATTTTCACTAAGATGAGATTGGTGAGCTTCTTTAATAATTTTTTCTATTTCAGTTGAACGACTTCCTTGATTTGGTTTCGCCAAAATATCAGCAAAAGCGCTAATTAAATTGTCCAGGTGTTGTTTAATAGGTTTTGTCGTCTTAATTTGGTTTTCATGGCGACTTACCTTGCCCATTTTTGCGAATACGGTTCCTTCATTTTGCTGACTCACTTCATCTACTAGCTGATTATTATTCAAGTTTTCAGGTGTTACCGCACGGCGATGATGTAGATTCATATACGTATTAGGTTCCGGCATGTACACACTTTTAGAATGCTCCGCCATTAGGGCTTCACGAACCTCATGTTCTTTCGTATTAATTATAGCAATGGCTTCAGCAATTTTATCGGCGTAGATAACATTTTTCTTTTTTTCAGATAATCTCGCTGTAATATGCTCAGAATTAGTATCCCAATCGTATCCACCGGTAAAAAGTGCCTTTGGGTTAAGCAGCAGATGAGGGATCAACTCGTTTTCGAAGAAATTATCTTCACTGGTGGTAAGTAAAGGATCATTGCTAACATCCTGATCCATTGTACGAACAATTACTTGCCCGGTTTTAGATTCGAGCTCTGAGTGAAATTTTTGGGCCAACGCATCCGTAGTCAACAGACTACGTGCTTCTTTAAATGGAAACACATAGCCTTTCATTTCCGGGTCAGTACTTATAGGTGCCCATGAAAAAGCAATACAAAAGCCTGGAAGGCCGTTTTTTTTCATTAACTCTACAAGTTCTTTACAATCGGCTGTTAGTGTTTTATCAGCATCTTTACCTTTACCATTGAGCCCAATGGCTAATGCTCGTTTGACAGTCGAAATTTTGTTGGCATCAACTAAGGATTGAATTAGACTTTTTGCTTTTGCTTTCTCCGTAATCAAAACTTCAATCAAAATTGGAGAACTACCTTTTTCCCAATCTTCAGGTACGGAGGATAAACCAGCATTGGGCAACACTTTGACGTGAGGCACAAATCCTTTTTTCTTAGGGGGATCTATTTTTTTACCATTTGTGCCACTTTTAGCATTCTGAGGTTCTGCTTGCTTTTGAACGCTTTTTTGTTTCCAAGTCATTGCTTTTGCTATTTTTGAGTCTATAACTTTTTCACTTCTATGCGTCTACTATTTATTAATGAATCCTTATCAGCTATTTAGTTTTTTACCTTCGCATGGTCTGTTTTTCTACATCCTCCAATGATTTTCCTTCTTTGTGAAACTCCCTGTTCAGACTTATTAAGATGTCATCCTGGGTAATGGGACGTTGCCGGTTCACCGAGATCATGACGCAGGAACGCAACACGTTCATGATAATAGCGCCTGTAATGGCGAATCGCTCGGCCAGTTTGTCGAAATCAACTTTGGGATCAACCTCAACCGAGCCTTTAAAGGCCTGCCGCCATAAATTCGCCCGTTTCGATACGTTGGGCGCCGGGAAATAGATCATGGACTGGAACCGACGGGCGAAGGCTTCGTCGATGTTGTCTTTTAGGTTGGTGGCCAACACAATCACACCCGGAAAATTTTCCATACGCTGGAGCAAAAATGCCACTTCCTGGTTTGCATGGCGGTCGTTCGACGACGTTGTTTCCGTCCGTTTCCCGAAGAGCGCATCGGCTTCATCGAAAAACAGAATCCAGCGTCGGCGCTCGGCTAAATCAAATACCCGGCCCAGGTTTTTTTCGGTTTCGCCGATGTACTTGGACACAATCATGGACAAGTCGATCCGGTACACATCCAGCCCCGTCGATTTTCCCAGCAACCCCGCTGTCAGTGTTTTGCCCGTACCGGGAGGACCATAAAACAGGGCGCGATAACCCGGTTTGAGGTATTTTTTTAGCTGTGGATTTTTTAAAATTGCCTCTGAGTTATCAATCCAGGTTTTAATCTCTTTCACCTCTTCCATAATCTGAAAGTCGAGCACCAGATCATCCCAGTCCAGGTTGGTTGTTACCCGGCTGGCCGGAAAATCGGTACTGAAGTCCGGACGGTTACTTTCGCCCGTGGTGAGCAACGCCCGGTATTCGTCGGATATGGTCAGGGCGCCACAGGTCGAGGGTTCATTTGGCCCCGACGGACCCACCAGGATAATGTTCAACTGCGTAAGCACCGATTCATGAAACAGGTGCGACTGCAGACGAATACGACGGGTTAGATCAGAGCCCGCTACCAGAAACAAAATGGTTTCAACGGTTGGCACAAAGCCACCCCGCGTGTTGTCCCGAACGCCACCAAACTCAGTGAATACCCGGTCGTACGTACTGTTGCTTGTATAAAAAAAATCGAGTACCTGAGGCCGGATGTGGGGAGCAAGGGCCGTGATTAGCATGAGCCGCTCGTAATTGTCCAGCCCATGTTCGTGAACGAGCTGCGCATAAGCCGACTCGTTATCGGTTAAATCAGGCTCATCAATTTCTTCGACAGATCCATACAAACTCTCCTGCTCGAAGTAAAGCTGAAAGCGGGCCGAAATCACGGCCTCCAGCCAGATTAACTCCTGCTCCAGGGCAGTAGCATTGACCGTAATGGCAAACAGGTCAGTACTCGTTACATCACTCATGGGGTCATCTTGTTAGCTTACTTAATGCGGCTTGTTGCTTTCGGATAGCCTGCTGCTGCCTCTCTATCGGCTTGCGGTATTGTGCCCAGGCAATGCCCCAGCCCAGGCCGAAGGCCATGCCCAGCAGAATCAGCATTTCGGCAAGAGCTACCCAGGGATTTAGTGGATTCATGGTAGGAATAGGGGGTTACTGTCTCTGGATTCGCCCCGGCGCATTTGTTCCTGCCAGGCACGCAGCTCATCCCAACGACCATCGGCCGCCAGCAAAGCCTGACCTGGCCAGGTTGCCGGATCGTAGGTATGGAGGAGCGGGCCGTGGTCGGCCAGCACCCGCCGAACGGTGGTTACGGGGGTTTGGGCCAGTTGCATGAATCGGAAGATGCCGATACCATTCAGAATGGCTTCTGCTTTTGGGTTGATACCCGCAATTTCCTTCAGGTCATCTTTACCCGGTATCGTCGAAAATACTTCTTCAACCTCCGGTTCTAGTATTTGCTCCTGCTCAAGAGCTTCGGCCAGA
Organism: Spirosoma radiotolerans; assembly: GCF_000974425.1. Taxonomy (NCBI): domain Bacteria; kingdom Pseudomonadati; phylum Bacteroidota; class Cytophagia; order Cytophagales; family Cytophagaceae; genus Spirosoma; species Spirosoma radiotolerans. The sequence continues at coordinate 3,780,577 of NZ_CP010429.1, read as the reverse complement.
GCCAGATTTTTGGCCGTCAACTGGTTCAGTTGGCGCCGGAAGCGTTCCCGAAAAATAAAATAAGCCAGTACCGCTGTTCCCTGAAGCATCAGGAAGTGCAGCAGACTGGCGTCTTCTAAATGAAACGGATTCAGGTCAAACATACTCAACGTCGTTCTACGAGCAACGTTACCCGCCGGTTGGCTTCGCGGCCTTCTGGTAGGGCGTTGGGCGCAATGGGGGCTTTGTCTCCCTGAGCAACAATCCGGAGCCATCGCCTGTTGGCACCCTGCTTCACCAGCGAGTCCTGAACGGCCTTCGCCCGCAGAAAAGACAGGCGTAGGTTGCCGGCGGCTGTTCCAACACTATCGGTATGCCCCGTGATCACCAGCCGTTCCTGCCGGTGGTTGCGCAGATAGGCAATGGCCTCACTGGCAAACTGTTCATTGTCGGGCGTATGGATGTAGGTTGTACCGCCCGTTGGAAAATACAGATGCAGTGGATGATACAGGTCAATATACTTCTGGTGCCGGGCCAGCCAGTCCGCATCGATGCGTATGGACTGAAACGCAAACGACAGGGCATTGGTCGAATCGTGGACGAACATCAGCGCTTCCGATGGGACTCCCCAGGTTTTCACCTGATCATCGGGCACGCCCGCATTCAGTAGGTATTCCTGAACAGCGTGCGCCCGCACACTGCCCAGGTTTGCCGTTAATGTTCGTTTGCTTTCGGCGGAGGTATGGTAGCCAATCACCGTGAGCAACCGCCGGGGGTGAGCAATCAGGTAATCGGCCAGCGTGTCGAGTCCGGAACGGCTGTTTGCTGACCGATTGCCCAATGCTTTAAGTTCGCCCCCGGCCTGTTGGAACAGGCTGCCGGGAAGTTTCAGGCGCAATTGATTGCCATCAATAATGGGTATGGGAGGAAGAACGGGTTCTTCGGATAATCGAATTCGTTTGATGTAAAAGACATGCACACAAACGGAAACGATTACCCATGCACCCAGCCCCATCCACCAGACCCACAGCTTACTCATGCCGAATCAACTAGCTATTGATTGGCCACTGGGCGTCGTAGGCGGCCGTGCCAATGGTTATTTTCTCCGCCGTAATGGATATATCCGCGCTGAAGTTACTACCCCCCGCCGGTTGAAAGCCTTCCTTGTAGCTCGTGATGTAGCCACTTTTGAAATCGACCGTCCGGAAGACACCGTCTTTACCAGACTGCCAGAACTCGACCTTTCCTTCGATCATTTTATTCTGGGCATTGATCATGGTATCGATCAGGTTCTCGTTCTGCGTCACTTCGATCGTCAACGACATATCACCTGCCCGAACGGCTGAAGAAGGCCGGCCTTTTTGATCATAATCGCGCGAGAAGGACGCGCCAAAACTGAGAACATCAAACTTTTTAGCACCAATTGTTAATGTCGATGTAAACCCTACATCCGCTGCATCTGCCATATTTGTATCTGATTAAAAAGTTAGGAATTATTTCTTCACGGGCCACCGCTGATCAAGAATGGCTTCCTGAATTTGAATTTTTTCGGCCGACAGCGTCAGTGAACACGTATAAGCAGCACCAGCCGCTGAAAATGACTCACTGTAATTAACAATGTAGGCGTTGGTGAACGAAATCTTGCGCGTTATTCCATCATCACCGGCATCCGTAAATTCTAAGGCACCTGTGGCAAAAGGTTTATTTTGTGTATTGACCATGTGCTCGACCAAGTTTGATTTATCAGTGACTTCCACCGTAAATGAGAACTGGCCACCCATGACGTGGCTGGATGGTCTTCCTTTCAGATCAACACTTCTGGTAAACCCTATATCTCCGCCAAGAATATCGAATGAGTCGGCGCCCAGCGTGATTTTACTTGAATATGGCATAATGCTAGCTTTAAAAAGTTGAAAGATAAATCGTTAGGGATAGTCAGTTGACCGATCGGTTAGATCTGACCGTAGTCGGATGTCCATTCCGGACTTTCCACATCATCGCCCCGGCGACCGTCTAATCGGATCACAAAGCTTTTGGCTGGGAAGTAAGGCGTCAGGCGAATGTCGAGGTAGATACGATCTTTTACCTTATCGTCGCGTTCCAGACGCATGATGCGGAATTGATCGATCAGCTTGTCGGGTCCTTTGATACTATCCAGGAAGCCGGCAATCTGACGGCGTAAATCCGCTTCGATCAGCGAGTTCCAGTTCTCGAATGCCCGACGGTTTAGGAAGTCGAACAGCACTTTGGTGATGTAATCGAATACCCGAACAACGGAGTAAGTTTGCAGCCCCATGTTGTCGCCATTGAAGAGGGTTTTGCTACCGAAGGCCATAACCCGACCATACTCGTCGATCATAGGGACCAGATTCAGCCGCTCAACCGCCGACAATTCGCTCTTACGAAGGGGGAAACGAACACCCGGTACTTCGTTCATACCGCCGTGTTTCTTACCCGCCGTTACCTGCGACATCAGCGTGTAGTAAATTTTACCGGCCAGCGCCATGGAGGGTGGAACATACAGGTTTTCCGATTCGCCCACTTCAGCTACTTTGCTCCGGCCCACAACCCAGTTACAGGTCATGATCACGCTGGAGCGGAACAGTTCGGCACCCGTCATGTTGGCCGTGCTGAACAGGTCGATAACGTCTTCGGAACTTTCCAGATCGGCGAAATCGGTGAACAGCGTTACCTTGTTGTTGTGGGCAATTTTGGCCCATTTTTCCAGTACGGCATTCGATCCCATAAAGCCAGGAACGACCATCAGCGAATAGTTCTGACGGAGGTCGAGCCGGTCATAGTTTTGTTTCAGTTCATCGGCAATGTAATCGATGAAACGGGAGTTGTCCAGGTCGGTCAGTTGCTCGAAACTGGCGTTTACAACCGTAATGTTCGGTAGTTTGTCGGCTTCAGCGTTTTTGTAGAACAAAGAAAGCGCGCGGTAGCTGGTTTCCAGCTCGCGGGTCGTTTCCAGCGCCGTCAGCAGGTTTTTTTGCAGATTTTGCTCAACTTCCGTTGCTTTCTGCTTAGACAAATCGAGCATCTCGTTCTGATTATCAGACGAGCTCAGGACTTCGATCCAGAGTTTGAGTTTCTCTTTCAGGACGGCCCGGTCGGCTTCTTTACTTGAGTCGCCCAAGTATATTTTCTTCCGCGCTTTGCGGTCGGGGTTCAGGTTTTGTGAACCGTCGATAAAACTTTCAATAAAGGCGTAGCCGCCATAAGCAGACAATTCAGGAATGCCGGGAAGTGGCGCACTGCGGCTAACGGCGGTTGAGGGTCTGGCATCAAGTTGTGCCGGTACTGTTGGTTCGCTTTCCATAAAGACGATAAAAGGACTAACTGGTAGAACTTATTGGTAGAAAAGAAGATGGTTTTCCGAAGGTTAAGCCTCCGTTTTTTCGTTTGCCTCCAGTTCAGCGACCAGGGCTTGCAGCGTCTGAATCAGCGACGCTTTGGTATCCGGATTACTGAGCGCAGTCTGCAAAATGCGGTGCCCCTGCAGGCGACGGCTGATCTGCGTATATTCCTGATACTGAGCATCCAGCGAACGGAGAAATGGGCTCTGTGCCACCATTTCCTTCACCCGGAAATCGGCTACGCTCCGAAACTTCATGGTTTCTTTCGTCGGCATGCCATCCAGTGATTCCATTTCGATTTCCACTTCAGGTTTGAAGTGATCGAAAACAGCCTCAACGGTTTTCAGGCCATAGACCGTTTCTGGGTTGACGGGAGCCTCCTGCGTCAGTTTTTGTGCCAGCAGCGTGCGATTGTGGGGGATATTAGCGATACCCTCTGCTGATTCGGGTTTAATCTCATTACCACCAATTTCGAAATCAAACATGTCTTATTTGGGCTGATGTTTAAGTTTATCAAAGCTATCAATAAGACGATAGGCAACAAGGCAACTTCCTGATGCAGAAAGGCAATTTCAAACAAACGGTACTTTTTTTTGTTTCGGTCAACCAGCGCTCCATTATGGGCTGCTGGCTGACCGAAACATTTACCTGACCTGAGTAGACGTTAGCTTACCTGCCAGATTAATTCGGACGCTTCGTCATTCCAGTCGACGTTTACGGCCTGACCACTTTGTAGTTGACCCGAAATAATCAGGCGGGAAATCGGTCGGCGGAGTTGGTTGCGAATGATACCGGCCAGGGGGCGGGCACCGTACTGTGGCGTAAATCCCTGCAAGGCCAGTTGCCGACGGGCTTCGTCCTGAACCGTCAGGTCAATGCCCTGCTGTTTAAGGCTCTTGTGCAGGTGCGCCAGCTGAATGTCGAAAATGCGGACGACGTTTTCTTCCTTCATCGGGGAGAATGGAATAATCTCCGTAATCCGGGCCAGAAACTCCGGCCGGAACTGCCCTGTCATCCGGGTCATCAATTGCTGCGACGTAGGCATTCGGTTCGCCTGAAACTCACTGCTGATCCAGTCACTGCCGATGTTGGAGGTGAAAATGAGCAGGGCATTCGTGAAATCGCCTTCCTTGCCTAATTTATCGTGTAGTCGTCCTTCGTCCATGATTTGCAGGAATACATCGAAGACCGAATTATGCGCTTTTTCAATTTCGTCGAACAGGACAACCGAGTAAGGCTGTTTCCTGATTTTATTGACCAGCAAGCCTCCTTCTTCATACCCCACATAGCCTGGAGGGGCTCCATAGAGTAAAGCCGCCGAATGCTCCTCCTTAAACTCCGACATGTCGAAGCGAATCAGCGCCCGCTCGTCGTTGAACAGGAAATCGGCCAGAGATTTTGAAAGTTCGGTTTTTCCCGTTCCGGTTGGGCCAAGCAAGAAGAAAGAACCAATTGGCTGACCGGCCCGCTGTAGCCCACTGCGCGATTCCAGGATGGCATCGGACAAAGCATGGAGAGCATGATCCTGCCCAACGACCCGGCGTTGCAGAAAGCTCTCCATCGTAAGCAGACGTTCTTTTTCCTGCGCCTGTACTTTCCCCATGGGAATGCCCGTTTTGTGGGCAACCACGGCGGCCAGGTCGCTAATGGTAACCGAGGCTTCCTGCTGGCTGGCCAGTGTCTGAAAGCGGGCCAGTTTGGCCATGATGTAATCATGGTAGGCAGCGGAGGTTTCCAGCTCGGCGGGGTTAACCTCATCTTCCCATTGGCCGAGCAAGACCGGACTGACCTGATGGTGCAGCAGCGTATCCAGCCAGCGGTACTCTTCCAGGGCTTCGTCGGGTGCCATGTCGCCCGCAGCCAGGTCTTTAAGCGTTTTCTCGATCTGCGTCAATTCATTGCCGGAGGTTTCGATGGCCATCCGAATAGCCGCCATCGTTCGGTCGAGCAAATCGAGCGCGGAGTCAGGCAAGCGCCGTTCTTTACTATAGCGTCGGGCCAGCCGGATGCAGGTGGCAATGACGTCGGGCCGAATTGACAGCTGGTGGTGTTGCTCATAAGCCGGAGCCAGGCCACGCATCATCCGTTCGGCCGCTTTCTCAGTGGGTTCCGTGACGGTGAGGAGCTCAAACCGACGGCTTAAAGCCTGATCGGGTTCGATCAGTTTGCGGTATTCTTCGGGTGTCGTCGCGCCGATCACGGTCAGTTCACCCCGGGCCAATTCCGGCTTCAACAGGTTGGCGACCCCATTTCCCGCTGACCCCTTCGGGTCGAGCAGCATATGAATCTCATCGATAAAGAGGATGCATTTCTCATACTGCTTTATGTCTTTGATAACTGTCTTGAGCCGATCTTCTACTTCGCCTTTGTACGACGCACCAGCCAGCAGCGCCCCTGGGTCCAGTTCCAGCAGAATGGCGTTTTTCATGCGGGCAGGTACCAGCCCGGCGATGATCTGTTGCGCAAGCCCATCGATCAGGGCCGTTTTGCCGACGCCCGGATCACCCACCACCATGACGTTCGGCTTGCTGCGACGCCCCAGGATTTCGAGCATCGTGCGTACTTCCTGGTTGCGCCCAACGACGGGGTCTAGTTTACCGGCGCGGGCCTGAGCGGTTTTGTCAATGCAAAATTTGGGTTCTCCTTTCGGCGAATGGACAGCAGGATTCTGTCCGTTTGTTCCCTTTGCCTGAGCGGTATCGGGTGCAGGAGCCGATAAGTCGCGCACAAAACGGTCGAGCAGATCGCGTTCTGTCAGGGGTAGTGAGCGGAGTTGATCCGCGGTAAAGCCAATGCCGGGTTTGGTAATAGCCGCTAGCACGCAAATAATCTCGATGTAGTCCAGCCCCAGCTTTACGCGTAGGAAATCAGCTTCGGTCAGGATCCGCTCCACCGATGTGTCGTGTTCGGGGTCCGTGACAACCAGCGCCGTGCGGGGCATTTCTTCCATCCAGACATCGGCCCAGTCGAAAATGTAGGCCACGTCATGCTGCAACGCGTTCAGAAGCGCACTACCGCCCACATCATCATGGAGCAACGCCCGCAGCAGGTGAGCCGCCGAAAACTGTTCATTGTGGTATTCACGAGCCAGCGCGCGGGCAATGTGCAGAGCTTTTTCGACCGATTGGTGTAAGGGTAACTGACGCATAAGGAAGAAGGGTTAAGGCAGAGGTTATTTGAATAGGTCTTCACTAATCCAGTAATAGGTCCGTTCATTGGAGGTGAATCGGCTATTGCGAAAGGTTGGTATTCGCCGGTAATAGTCGCGTCGTTCGCGTAACAGGTAGAGTACCTGATTGAGTAAGGCATCGGACACCTGCTTCCGGCTGATGAGCTGGCGAATGGGCAGGCGTTTGAACAAGGGATTGGTGACAGGTAAATCCAGAAAGCTAGTTAGTAACTGGTCGAGGGTAATCGCGGCTCTTTTCGATAAACCCGCTTCGCTCAGCACCTGCCGGTATCGGTTATGGAGCTTGAACCGGTCGAGGTTAAGGGCTGGATCAATGTCGTCACCACTTAGTTGATCGAGCCATCGACTAATGCCGTCGTATTCATCAACCGGAAGCAGGGCAATGTACTTCCAGCGCGTCCCGTCTTTACCCATGGCGGGTGTGTAGGCACGCGACAGATACGGATACTCATCCAGACGCATCAGCGAAGAAGCGCTCACCGGTAATTTCATGCCCGCCGACGCATAAACCGGCGACAGCTTCGGATTGACCCGGTCGCCCTGGGGTTCCAGGCGCTGGAACGTTTTCTCCAGGGCGGCCGTGACCGTTTGGGATTCATTGGCGACCTGCAAAAACAGGCTGTCAGTAGCGGCATACAATTCCTTGAACGGGAGCGCCTGATTTTTGCGGGGGAAGAGTACCCAGCCTGGCACCATGCTGTGGTCGGGGTACGCTAGCTGATACACATTCCGGTCGCCCATCCGAAGGTTAAATTCATTGGTAGGCGTTACCATATCGGGCCGGACAAGCCGGGCTTTTTTGAGGTCGCTCCCCCGGTCGGCAATTTCCTGAACCAGTTCCCGACTGTGGAGAATGAAATTGTTAGGAATATCGCCCAGCGCGCCAAAAACCTGGAAGGATAGCAGTCGACATTCGACTCGTTTCAGGGCTGCCGGTATCAGAACGCCATTGACCACCGATTGTACGTCGCCGTTAATACCGACCAGTACAATAATGTTGTTCTCATTGGGGTGGGCCGCAAACTGTTTCAGCGCTTCACCGATACCCGACCGAATGCATTTCACTTCCGGTTCAGGTCGATTGCGTGGGGGAGGAGCGGTTCGGCTGATCAGACTTAACAGACTGGTATAGTTTGTTGTCAGGGGCATCAGCGTAACCTTGCCTTTTAGCGTGAGGCTTTTGTTGTCCGGCGTTTTTTCGTACTCGTTGTAAATCGTAGCGCCCACCTGCAGCGTAATTGCCCGCGTTGTATCCTGGGTCAACTGCGTAACCGTATATTGGATGGTGTTGAGTAGTTCGCCCCAGTACGGCTGCATGGCCGAACTGCCTTCAATGACATACATCAGGTTGTAGCTGTTCGTGTGCGCCCGAACAGTGGTCAATACCTGACTGGATATCGACCTACCCGTAACGTTCAGAACCGGAACCTGTCGTTTCTCGACCAACGGGGTTAGCGCATTGGTCAGAATCACCGATTGGCTATCGGCCGTATTGTATTGCTTGAGCACCGGATATTTAGGCCCCAGTCGGTTCCACGAAACGGCCGGAAATGGCCCATTGACAAGGGTCGAATCCCGGCCTCCCCGGCGAAGGGCCGAAACCGATCGGTAAAAGGGTATAGGCCTGACGTCCTGATTGATCGTGTCGGCCTCAACGAATACGCGCTGCCCAATGGGTTGCAGGACCTCAATGGGCGTCCAGCCCAGCATAATCTGTTTGACGCTATCGGTCGGAAACCAGGACGCCCGTCCGACCAGGGCCTGCTGGCGCGTTTCGGAGAGTTTATACACATAGGCCAGGTCGTATAGCCGCATCCTGGTTTCGGTAGCGGTTTGCTGCGACGGGTCTGTAAAAAGCCGTACCGAATCGTGGGAAAAATATTGATCCGGATTGGTTAGCAGGGCGGGTTGGGCCAGTACAGCACTGACAATCTGTGCCCGGCGCTGATCCGATGAACGGCTGCTCTGGTTGGCCAGCAGAAATCGGCTTTTGAGCGCCCAGCCGTAATAAACGGCGGCCTTTCGATCGGCAATGACGCGCCGGGAAAACTTGTTGCCAATGGGGAGCGCCGGATCGTATTTGATGATCTTTAAGTAGCCATTTCGCTCCTTCAACACGTAAAACGCTTCCATGAAATTCATCTTCCGGAAAGGCACCGTCCCATTCGAACTGCGGAACGTCGTGTTATTGGTTCGATCCGAATACACAATCCAGGGGGTGCCACCGGGCGGTTGCAGGCTGGCTTTAAACCCTTCCGTCGAAATGCCCACGCCGGACTTGATCTGGCTGGGGTTTCCCGAAACCGGGACTAGGTTGGCTGGTTGACGGGCCACCCGTAAAAAAAAAGGCAATTGAGCCGTAGCCAACTGAGGAGCGCATAGCCCAAGCAGCAGAAAAGCAAGCCAATACGGAGGCCTAACCAATCCAGAGGCTGGATTAGACGTGAAAAATAGCCCGTTAATCGGCAGAAATCTCATGGTTTGTGTTGAGTCACGTTTAAGCGTGTAATGCAGGAAGTCGTTGAATCAGATACGACAGATACCCCGTCAATATGAACTCCCTTGTCGAACTGAAGCCCCATGCAATAGGAATAAAAATCGTTGGCTTTTGTATTGTTAATCTGCACTAACGAACCGTTCCGGTTGCACAAGTATTTTCTTAGCAAATAATTGTAATGAGTATTGAAAGATTGACCATCTGCAATTTGCTGCAACTGCTGGCGGATGTCGCTTCCGACGAAATCCAGCGAGTCGACAGGCGGGTCGAACCGGTTGAAACCCCGAACGATGGTAATCTGCTTCCGAATCGGATACTTGGTCACATCGGTCATCAGTTCGACGGTATACGTACGGGGCCTTGAGCGATCTTCATCGGTAGGGTAGCTGTAAATGGCGGTCTGATCGCGGGAATCAATCTGGCCAGTGGCGCCAAAGCGCCATGTAAACTGACTAGCCCCCCCGCCTACAGCCGTAAAAACCAGCTTTTCCCGCTCATACCCTGTACTCGGTCCCTGGATGCGAACCAGAGAATCCCGCCGGTCGGTGAGGGGTTTAGGCCTGATCACAACCGTAAAAGTTCGGGTTGCTTCCTTGTTGACGCGCAGGCGAATCAGATACGTACCGGGCTGATAGTAATAGACCACCCCCCGCGACCGCCAGGATTCCTGTCCGTTGCCGAATTCCCAGCGCCACTGGTCGGCCTGGCTGGTACTATCCATATACCGAATGGGCTGGCCAACGACTTGCTGAACCGGATACACCCTGGCCTGAATTTCGATTTCAGACGTATACCAGTACAGCACGAGGAGTATGCCTGCCGTTATCAAAAATGTCTGGGCCGATAAGGTCATTTTACTGTTCATACCACTTATCGGGAGCTGATGGAAGGCGGAGCGGCAGCCGTACCTGGCGCAGAACCAGGGAACATACCGACGCTACAGTCGTCTAACTGTTTACGAAACAGGCTGATATTCGATTGCTTGCTCCAGACCAGCTTTTTGTCTACGTACATCATTCGATAAAAGTCCGCAATCTGCGCAAAGGTCCGGAACCGAGTGCCTTCCTGTTGGGGACCCGATAGCCTGCGGATTTCATTCAGGTGGTCTTCAATATCAACTTCAATAAACACGGCGTTGATCTGTGGCTGATAGGCAACGATGGAATGATAAGCGGAATCGAGCAACGGCAGATTATCGAGCTGACTGGTCAAAATCCGCTCTTTTAGTTTGATCTGATCCGACAGGTATTTCGATTCTGCACTGGAATACGTTTTATTACGAAAAGCAATCCAGCTTACCAGAACGGACAACAGGCTGATGGCTGCCAGCAGGTATAGAAACTGAAGCCGCCGTTCACGCATTGTGAGCCGAAAAAAAGTATTCATAACTGCCAGATTAAAACGCTTTGGTGCTTCGGCCCCGTTTGGCCTGCCGATTCTTCTCTACGGCCTGCTGAAGACATCCCCGTAACTCATCCCGAAGGTCACCTTCTTCCATCATTGATTTGTTGAGTGAGTCTTTTAACAGGAGCATCTCATTTACATGGCTAAATAAGCGGTTATACACCACGAAATACCGTTGACTCTTTTGTTGCTGATTAACCAGTTTGGTGAATTCTTCTTTTTTTCGGGTAACCAGACGCTGCAATTGCTGGTCGTCCTGGCTCTGATTGGTGTTCATCAGGCTCATGTAAGTATACAAAGAGTCAACTTTGTCGGCTAGCATCGCATCGGTGTAAATGACCCGATCGAACGCTTCTTTCTGCTGGATCAACTGAGTAGCCTGACGGGAACTCGTTTGAACACAGGAGTATACACAGGCGATCGTAACCAATAATAAACTGGTGAACCAGGTTAAAAAATGGTTGAACGCCTGCCTAATTTCTTTATGATTTAATGATTTCATCAGTTTACAAAGATTCTTTCGCCAGAAACGGGTAACTTGTTTTTAAATAGTTCAATTCGTTCGTTGCTCATGTCCGTTCTCAACCAATCCTCCGTTTCATCTCCTTATTTTCTTGACCTGCTCGATGTCGATTTTAAGGCCGAAATCCTGGCCGCTTCCCTGGCTAGTCAGCAAGTGGCTCCCGAACGGATCATTATCAATCCAACCGGGCTCTACAGCCGGGCGTATTCCAAAGATATCGAGGACGTCAGAGACTGGTTGCTGGAGGGTTCTACCTTTATCTACAACCGCATCGACACGCCCCGCGAGGGATTGTTCGATATGTTGCCCCAATATCTGTTTTTCAGCCCGGTTGAATCGACGAATGCCGGAAACGTTGACCAACTGCTCGACGATATTCGCCGGGATCGCGACGAAGAGCAACAGGCCCGCCTGTTTTTTCTGCCTTTCGACGCCGAACTGAATTATTTACGAACCTTATCCGTCCATTACGATAACTCCGTTAACCACCTGGACCATGCTGCGGTCATCATTGACCAATTTGCCGAGCAATGGCCTATTTTGAAGGACATGAGCCGGATGCAGGCCGGCATCTTCATTCAAATTCTACCCTGGCTCCATGTGCTTCGCAGCAATTTACCCTGGTTTGGCCGTTTCCTGCATCTTTTCTTCAATGTTCCGGTTCAGATTGAAATAGGTCGCCGACGCCCCGAATCAACGCGGGCTGACAGTGCCCTGACACTGGCTAACTTCCGGCTGGGTATCGACTCTGTCGTCAGTGACCATTTCAGTTCCGATGAGCACACCATACAGATTAACGTTGGTCCTGTTCCGGATGCGCAGATAGCTGACTTTTTGCCGCACACCCAGACGATTACGTTGTTGTATAAGCTCACAGATTATTTTTTGCCGGTCTCCAGTGAGGTGTCCATTTCCATTATCACGGAGCCGGAAGCTCTCCAGCCGGACACCACCTTTCTGGGTTATAATTCCTTTCTTTAAGTAGATACATCGCGTTGTCTAGTTAGGTGATTTCTTTAGTATTGGCTGCCTGGGTGGGCTGTTGTATTGCAATCGCTTATTTTTGGCGGCTTCGTAGATGATCGTTGAGCAACCGTCGGGCTCAACAAGCAGGTAATGATTTTTCACAATCTGGCGATTACTAACACGGCTTATTATATACTGATAAACAGTTGGTTGAGTTGGTAATGGGGCCAGGCTTGGCCAGGTAAAGTCAGGCTCCTGAATGGGTCCGTCATAAACAAGTCTGAATACAACCTTGGTCGCGGCTGGAACGGGGGTGGTCTGTATGGTTCTGGCCCGAACAGAATCAGCCCGTATGGAGTCCAGACGGACGGAATCGGTACGAACCGAATCCGACCGGACGGAACGGGATCGGGTAGAATCGGTTCGAATCGAGTCAGAACGGACCGAATCGACCTGTACGGGACGTAATCGAATGGAGTCGGCCCGTACCGAATCCGGACGTATGACAGGCGTCTGTATCGAATCAACCGGCTCCGCTAGTTGACCAACCGGTTTTGTCTGAACGGGTTTTCTGCCTTTGGTGAGCTTCGACTGTTTAGGGGTGCCCTTTGCCTGCGGGGTAGCTCCCTTGGCTAAGGGTACTAACCGCAGTTCGTACAATTTTAGGGTAAAGGCAGGTTCACGGGGAGCTGTTGGCTGCGTCTTCTCGGCCGATGGCCGCTTATAAAAGCCCAGCGTGCCAACAACGGGCTCACTTCGGCATGTCTGCTCAAAGTTATCAACCCGGGTTGTCGAAATCGAATAAAAGAAATAGCTCGATGTGTCGGGTATGGCCAGTTGCGCTGGCCAGGTCAATTGCGGCTCCTGAACCGTCTTTTCGTAGACTAGTTTATTACCTGGCAACGTGTAGAGCCGGAAGGAATACCGTTCTCCTTCGGTATAAATTGGCGCGCTACTCCGCCATCGGATAACGGGCTGGCTGGTCGTTCCAACATAATATTCGTTAATCTGAGCCGGGTCCAGAATGGGCGGATAACAAACGGGCCTCGGACTGGTTGCCGGAGTAACAGGCGTGACGCGCGTCCGCTGCGATGCCAAAAACCGATACGACACCCCAACCTGAACGCCATACGTTGTCATTTCGACCTGTTTCTGGTTGAAGTTATTTGTGCTACCCACCAGCGTATACCCAAACGAACTGAAGGAGGTCGTAGCCGACAGGCCGGCACTCATTTGTTGCGTAAGCTGGTATTTGATACCCGCACTGGCATTGAAGCCAGCCCTGAACCGTCGATCGCTGGGGATAACTGTGGTAAGGAATACCCCATTTGCTGGATCGTCCTGAAAGGAGCTCGACAGGTAAGCCCCCAACACAGGAGCCTCATTATAAAACAGCCCGCCCCGTAGATCAATATCCAGCAGAACTCGCTGACTAAGCGGGAGCGAAAAGGCGGGTCCGATGGTCAGCATGAAGCTGTTCAGAGATCTGACCGGTACGAAGCGGGGAGTAGGGAATTTCGGGATTCCCGGATCTTTCTTGTATAAGTCGCTGACAGCCAGATTCTGGTACCCCATAGAAATTCCCAGCCCCCAGTACCGGCCGACGAAATAATCCGTCGATAGGCTGGCCTGAAAGCCGTGTGTCAGGTAAAGGTTATCATTGGCATATCCTTTGGGGAGAAGCCTGTGGTAGCCAGCGGAGCCGCTCATCCGCCACTTTACAGGAGTAAAGGCATCAATAATTGTTGATTGGGTGAGTGTTAACGGGTTATAGTTTAGTGAATCCTGTGCCGCCACACGATTAACCAGGACGAAAACAGCACTACTAATTACAATCCAGAAAAATATACGCATATGCGAAATACATGGCTAAAAGCTAAACTTGTGGCGTTTCCTGCGCCAGGAACAGCCGGTATGAGGTAACCTGACCCGAGCGATGAATCAGCTTCTGAAGAAGCCCCTCCATCATCACTCGCCACTCATCCTGGGTGAGGGTACAATCCTCCGCTGGATGCAGGCTAATATCGACGGTGCGGATCAGGCCTTCTTTTTGGGTATTACCCGTCGCAACGCCTTTCCGAATCGTTACGGATTCCAGCAAAGGCCCTAGTTCATGGTGAAAAAAGGCCCTGATGTCCTCCAGGGTAACGATGCGCTGATGGGTCATCAGGGCGTATCGGTACGTCTGCACCCGGTGAAGCGCTGACGGCCGGCTGCGGCCGCCAAGGGTAGTCGTCAATAACTTGATGCTTTCGCCCTGAAGACTACTCGAACTGTAGGCCTGCAAGCTGGTGCCGGCGGGGATGTGGTTGGCCAGTTCGCAATTGGTTGTCCAGAAATCGACCTGCATGGTATCCCCTTCCTCAAACGGCTTGAACAAGACATATTGATTAAGGGCTGTCGATGAGGTCATGGTGGTATGAACTTTGCGCTCAAGTTGTTCGATTTTTTCCTGAAGCTGGGTCAGCAGCAGGCGCACCGTATCCTGACCATATACGGCAAACGCAACCGACTCATCCCGAAGCAGTTCGAGCAGGAAAGTCAATTGTTCACGGGCATTGCGAACGTCGAACCGCTCAACCCCGCCCCGGCGAACGGCATACCCACCCTCGTCGATGTGATCGGCTTTATGAAAAGGAAACGGCGTAAATACCCGCTCCTTACTGTCCACCACCATTCTAACCAGCAGCAGGGTTTCGAAAGGCGCTGTTTGCAGGGGAAGGAGGTTATAATTGGCGTTGGTCCGATATAGATTTCGGTTGGCTTTCCGGTTCAGGGCCGGGAAGGCATTTAGTTCAACGGCTATTTTTTCCAGTATGGTCTCATCGAAGCGGGCCGGAAAAGTAACCTCCAACCAAAGCAACGGTTCACTCCCTACCGATTGCAGCCCCTGCGCGCTGAAAACCTCACCAAAGGCAGCCGGGTAAGGCACCTTTAGTTTCTCCAGCTCCCCGCTGGCAGACTGCTTTATATGAACAAAGCGAGTCTGGTAGGTTTGCCGAATGTCGTTCTCGAGTTGATAACTGATTTCATATTCGGACAGTAGTTTAGCCGGTCCATCGCTGCTGCGCTCACTAGCCTCAGCATAGGCCGGGCCGGTAGCCGTCTGTAGGGGGGAGCCATTTATATACCAGCTACTTAAGGCAAGCAGCGGAAGTAACGGTTGTGCGTCTACGTCGCTAGGCCAGTTGAAAAAGAAATTGACCCGATCAAGGGAGTCGATGGCGGGGTTGAGTGCCAAACCGATCCACAGCGTTTTCGGCGCCAGTTTTCGGTGCGGCATGGATTGCACCACCAGCCGCTTGCCCAATTGTGGATGAATTGCGTGGAGTTGAGAACCAGCCGCCAGGTAAGCCACCCGCCCGTCGACAAGCCTAAGCGAATCGACGGCCGAGAAGAACAGATCCTGCAGGCTATCCAGCTCGCCCATTAGCTGCGACGCATATTTCTGCTGAAAAAGAAAACTTTGGTTCGGCCCTAATTCAACCACTGGCTCGGCTGGATACGCCTGCATGATGGCGTGGGCCGGCTGGGGAATGGTCAGTAAATCGGGTGTGAGCAGGTCGGCCAGGTGCTCCAGAACACGCCCCTCCGATTCCATAAACTCATGACTGATTTTATGCACCTCATTGGCCAGCGTATCAATCAGCATTCTGACAAACGAGTCGAGGTTGTTCAGGTCCCGAACGCCCCACATCTGCATTATGTGCAGCAGCAAACGTTGCCGAATAGCTTCTTTGGAAAAATGAGATCGTTGGTCACTCAGCGGCATGGGTGGTCAGGTAATAAAGTGAAATGGCCAGAAGATAAGGCTCGTTAGGTTGACATCTGTCCGATATGCAGTTGGGTGGCAAACCGGAAGGGTTCCTCGGTTTCGCACAGCGTTGCATTGACCGTCACGGTTGCCAACCGTTTATATTCTTCCGGAGTAGCATCAAGCCGGTGCTCAACGGGCTGGAATTGGACCGTTACGTTCGGGTTTTTCAATCGGCGTTCATGTTGCCGGATCGCAGCCTCGAGGGAGTCGCACAGATAGTCAATCCAGCGGCTGTTTCGAATGGTATGATCGAACTCAATATCCCATATTTTGCAGCCGAACGAGCGGTCACTTCGGAGCTCTCCATACTTGGTATGAAGCAATAAATACAGCACCTGAGCAATCGAAACGCCTACCCCACAGGTGGGTAGTTCTTTGCCGGCCATCAAAGGTCCAAATCGAATTGGTAGACGGTAAAAGGGCTGATTCATAATCATTTATGGGGCGTACGACAGGGGGCTCTAACAAATCCTAACCAATAAACAAAATTGGTTGGTAATCGACAAGCATTTTCTTACATTCGGCGTGGTTAATTCCGGGACCTAAATTTAACCCTGTTTGCCTGCTCACCTGGAAACCTCGCCAGGCTCTCGTACTCTCTCGCTTCCCCTTACCATGTCAGTATATTCTATTATTGCCGAAACTACATTGCTCATTGAAGGAAAACGGATCTCGTCTTTTCGTTCGCTAACCCTACAGCAGTCCATTCATTCCACGCATGAATTTCGGGTGTTTTTTGAACACGACGCTATTGAAGAATTAGTGACGTTGTTTTCAGATCAGTTTGATCAGCTACAACGGAAGTCGATCGATATCACTATTAAGGGTGACCCATCCACCAGTCCGCTGGAGTTTAAGGGAGTCATTACCCAAACCGAATTGCGGCAACAGGACGATGGGTACTGGGGCCTCATGACGCTGATTGGCCATGGCCATTGTGAAGCCCTGCGGACCGTGCCCGGCACCCAGACATTTATCGATAAGTCGATTCAGGATGTTGTATCGGCCTCTCTGAGTTCGTATACACAGCCCAAACAGGTAACGGCTCCGCTGGGACCCGCCAGACTGCCGTTCTGTGTTCGTTACCAGGAGTCGAGCTGGGACTTTCTGAAACGACTGGCCTACGACTTTGGGGCCTGGTTTTATTACGACGGAGCAAAGCTAAAGTTTACGACCAGCCCTGGCACGCCGTCGGCATTGACCCTGACGTTTGGCGCCAATCTGATCCAATTCCGTACGGGCGTACGGGCCGCTCCGACCTATTTCAAACAGTACGATTATTTACCGGAAGAGGACCGACGGCTGGAAACCGAAACCGGAAAGGACCTGGCTCCCTACGGTAAACCCGAGAACAACGGGGTGATCAACCCGCACCCGGCTCAGGCTACCGCTGATATGACGCCCTATCGCGACAATCGCAAGGCAGCCCTGGCTGCCGAAGAGAAGTACATGGAAGGGCAGGCAAGTGTGCCTGGGTTGTATCCGGGCTGTAAAATTATTGTAAAAGATGCCCCATCGGGCAGAGGTGGCCAATCCGCTCCCTATCTCGTCACTGATATTGTGCATTATGTGGATGGCGTTGGGCAGTATCATAATCGGTTCCGGGCTATTCCGGCCACGGTGGTGGCTATGCCCGTGCGTAAACTGGTTCGCCCCATGGCCCAGACGCAGATTGGTGAAGTCACCGACAATAAAGATCCGAAAGGCATGGGCCGGGTTAAGGTAAGAATGCTGTGGATGACAGCGCCCGATACAACCCCGTTTATCCGAATGACCCTGCCACACTTTGGGCTTCACGCCGACAATAAAAAAACGCGTGGCTTCCAGTTCGTGCCCACCGTGGGCGATCAGGTGATGGTTGGGTTCGAGTACAATGACCCGGAGCGTCCCTTTGTGATTGGGGCCATGCCGCACGGGAAGAACAGCGGCATCGACACCAGCAAGCCCGAAGAGGAAAAACACATCAGCGTGGGCAGCGGCAGCACGCTGACGTTTATCGAAAAACCGTCGGTGAAGGAGATTCACGTGCAGGTCGATGACAAAAACTTCGTCAAGATCACCGTGCCGAGCGGTAACGGCACCATTACGGTGCAGTCGTCTAAAGATATTTTGATAAAGGCTACGGCCAAAGTTACCGTTGAAGCGCCGGAAATTGTCCTGTCGGGTACCACGGTGACGATAGAAGGCAAGCAGGCCGTGAATATAAAAGGAGCGCAGGTAAAGATCGAAGCGACGGCGCAGATGGCCGTGAAAGGCAGCATGACCGATATCGAAGGCACCGGTACGATGAATGTCAAAAGCTCTGGCATGACCACCGTGAAGGGTTCAATGGTCATGATCAATTAATGCGATCCGGATAATCTATGCCCTTTGTTGCCACAAATCCGCTGAGCCAGCGGCTGGCTGTTCTGGAACGACTCTGGCTGGAATTCCGGCGGCTGCCCAATGCTCGTTTATGCCGGTGGCTGTTTGCACCGGGGGAAGGCTGGTTTCTGGATGTTTTCCTGCAGGAGCAGGCTGGACCCGATGCCATTTCCAACGATATATTCATAACCCTTCGAACGCCGGTTCAGCACTGGCAGACGTATTTTGACCACGCATTGGACGAACTATCCAGCCTGATCGACCACGACACCGCTATTCTTTCGGAACGGAATCTGGCGATTGTCTGGACGGCTGAGCCGAAAAAAAACGAAGCGGATTTCCTGATTCGTTTTGTGGACTACTTGAACCGGTTTGTGAAAGGGCTAGGGGCGCATACCGATGGCGCGTTGGTGTTGTGCATACTGCCGCAGTCAACAGCGAGCCCGGCGGTGCTGGATCAGGTGCTGACGGCGTTGCTGCTGGGCAAATTATCTCCCGATATTCGCATTGTCGTAGCCGACACCATTGGCGAGGAGCAACTGGCAACCTTACCGGGCCGGTTTGGGCCGGCGGTTTATTCGCACACCATTGACCTTCAGCTTCAGAAAGTGACCCGGCAGGTGGCGTCCCTAGGATCACCAACGGCCCCCGATGTGAAGTTCCGGCAGTGGCATGCGGAGTTGTCCAACGCGATGACCCAGCGGAACCTTCGGGACGTGGAGTACTTTGCCAACAACTGCCTGCTGATTTGCCAGCAGGAACAGTGGCCTAGTCTGGAGGGAAGTGTCCATTTGTCGGTGGCGCATGCCTATGTCACGCATCGCCGGTACGAAGAAGCCCTGGCCCGATACAGCCGGGTGATCGACCAGATGGAAGCTTTATTTAGTCAGGGCGACGAAGCGGCCGGTCGAATGAGCATCATGGCCTGGCTGGGGGCGGGTCGTGTGTATGAGGAATTACGCCAGCGTCAGCGCGCCATAGACTCCTATAATTTGGCCAGTGAGCGCGCCGAAACACTGAAGGAATGGCTGCTGGCTATCGAAAGTCATCGCCGATTGGGGCTAGTCCAGGCGCAGGAAAGCCGGATGCGATTGTCCGAAACGCACTATCGTCAGGTATTTGCACTGGCTGAACACCTCCCTCCGGAACAGCATCAACTCGCTCGCCTATCTGATATTGGTCAGATTTATTGGCAGCAGCAACAGACACCCGAAAAAAGACAGAACGTAATGGAATTACTAACCCAGCTTCTGGGCCCCGGATGGCGGAAAAGTTGATGCGTTCTTATAAATTATACACCAGTTGTTGTGATGTCAGATTCTTAAATCTGACACGTAAGGTTTCTTAAAACCTATTGACAAGAGGTTTTGAGAAACATTACATGTCAGTTGTAAGTAACCGACATCACGGCGACACTACTGCAGACCAGTCAAAATGCCAGAATCACCTTTATTTCGGTCAGGATTACGTCGATTGCTTTACCCGGCTATTGTTCACAGCTTAATCCGGGACGAGGAAAGCAATGGGCAACTGGACGAAAGCAGACAACGGCTGTCGCTTCGGCCAGAAGATTGCCAGGCGCTGCCAACCGCGCAACGGACGCTGGCCGGACGATTTGTGGATGTCGCATCCGGCGAAGTCCTGGTTGAACAGGTTGACGTCGAAATTCCGGGTGTGGTACCGTTTCGGTGGGCTCGTTTCTGGCGTTCCAATCAGGTAATGGCCGGATCGGTAGGGAATGGCTGGCGTCATTCGTATGACTTTGTGTTGCTGGAAGACCGACCCAGTCGTGAGGTAATTATCCGCCTGCCCGACAACCGGGGCGTCCAATTTCCGGCTCTGGCAGAGGGCGAAACCTTTCTGAACCGATCCGAAAAACTGCGGCTCAATCGTGATCAATATGGGTACCAGCTACAGGGAACGGACGGTCTGCTGTATCGTTTTGCTCTGAATCCGGGCGGTAGCCTTTGTCGGTTAGCGTCGGTCGGAACCGTCGGTACCGATTATCAACTTCGATTCAGTTATACCAACACGGGCCAACTTCGGCGGATAACGGATGATTTTCAGCGCGTTGTTAATGTCGTGACGAATGCCCAGCAGCACATTAGCCGGCTGGAGATTGTCCAGCCCAACCAACCTCAAAAGCGGTTAACGCTGGTAGATTACCAGTATGATGAGCTTCACGATCTGAAAGACGTAATGGGCGGGGGCCAGCCGACGGCCCAGTATCATTATCGTCAGCATCGACTGATTCGGTTGACGGATTCTTTTCGTCAGAGTGTGTATTTCTCCTACGAAAAACTGGGAAATCAGCACCTGTGCAGCGAACTGACGATTGAAAAAGAACAACCTTCGCTGCAGTTTCGGTACCTGTTTGCTGAAGGGCGTACACAGGTCATCGATGGGGCGGGCGGGGTCAGGCAGTACGTACACGAAGGCGGTATCGTTCAGCGCGTCATCAGCGCGGGTGGTCGGCAACGGGTCTGGTTTTTTAGTGAGTATGGGGAACTGCTCAGCGAGCAGGATGCGCTGGGAAACACCTCGTTCTTTACTTATGACGAGGGGGGAAATATGACCGAGGCTGCCTGGCCCGATGGAGGAACCATGCAAATGCAGTATACCGATAACGGGCAATTAATAAGCCTGACCGATCGCGCGGATGGCGTCTGGCAATGGTCCTACGATGAGGCAGGCCGACTCCTTTCCTGTATCAATCCCGTTGGCGCCGAGACCCATTTCACCTATGCCGAAGACGGTCTGTTGACGGAAAGCACAACGGCAAATGGACAACGGAGCCTATGGGCGTATGATGCTTATGGAAATCGGTCGGTGCACACGGATCAAATTGGCCGGCAGACTTCCTGGGAGTACGACTTTTTAGGCCAGTTAATCCATGTGACCCAGCCAGACGGAACCAGAACGGATGTAATCAGAAAAGCGAACGAACGTTCGATAGTACCCATCAACAAAGGTGCTTTGACAATGGCGCAGGACCACCTGACATACGATGCGGACGGACTGCTCATTCGACTTCGGCGCACGAACCGCCTGAACTGGCAATTTATTCGGGATGCGGCCGGGTGTGTCCGCGAATACACCCGACCGGACGGTACGTCGACTCATTTTCACTACAATGCCGCCGGACGGCTGACGGAGGTGCTTTTCAGCGATGGGAGTTGGTATCACTACACCTACCGTCCGGACGGCTGGCTTGTGGAGGCCACCACACCAACCACGGTCATTCAGTTTGAGCGCGACCCTCTGGGCCGGATCGTCGCCGAAACGGCTGGGCCTGTGCGGGTGGAAACAGTATTCGACAACGCTGGTCGGCCAATGAGTTGGCAGTCATTAAATCAGACTGTCGTGCACAATACCTATGATGACCGGGGCTACTTGAGCCACCAGGAGCATGCAGACTGGCAAATCCAGTTTGCCTATGATCGGCTTGGACGCCTGGTCGAGTGCCAGTTGCCCGGAGGCCTGCAGAGCCGCTGGCAGTATGATGTCGGTTCGTTGCCGGTTAATCACAAACTTTTTTGGGGCAGCGGTTTGCAGGCTTCCCGTTCGCAGACCTATAGCTGGGAGCAGCAGCGGCTTGTGCGGGTAGAAGACAATCGTTATGGAACGGCTACCATACGCTATGATGACTTTAATGATCCAACGGAAGTAGTCTGTTCGGCTGGCTGGACCGATCGATGGGTAGCCGAACGGTCGCATTATCAACAACGTCTCCTAAAGCCAGCCCCTGAAACGGCTGAGCTGGGCTGGCAGGTGCTGACGGTTGGTACGGCTCGTTTTTATTACGATGCGGACGGATACCTGCGGGAGAAACGGGTATCTGGTCAGGTCTGGACGTTTCAATGGCATGAGTCCGGTGTTTTGCAGCAGGTTGTCCGACCCGATAACCGGGTTATCGCGTTCACATACGACGCCCTCGGTCGACGCCTAGAGAAAAAGGTGGACGACCATTCTGTACGCTGGGCGTGGAACGGCCGTCGACTCCTCCACGAATGGCACCATCTGCCGGGGAGCGAGCCCGTTCAGTTGACCTGGCATACGGCGGTTGGTGATGAGCCAACGATGCTTCAGGTTGGTACTCAGTGGTATAGTGTTGTTTGTACGGCCGCTGGTCAGCCTCTGTCGTTTCATAATCTGCAGGGTGAACCAGTTTGGGAGTGGCGCTGGTGCCTGTTTGGTAAAAAACACAACCTGACCGGCCCATCCCACTGGCATACCTACCTGGGCGGTGGGCAGTTCGAAGACCAGGAAACCGGTCTGATTTATGCCAATTTCAGGTACTTTGATGCCGGAACCGGCCTGCCCATTAGTCCAGAATATTCCAGCCCCGCCGGGTGGGCGCGAGCTGAACGGGAGCTTCCTCTCGCACCAGAATCGTATCTTTCCGCTGCCCGATATATTCGAGCGTACTAAGTTTGTTCCACAGGCGGGTAAAAACCGCCAGAAACTGTTCTACCGCCAGCATCGAATTCCCAATTTGCTGGTGGTTGTAATCATGTTCGAGCAACCGTAAAAGCAACTCTTCAAACTGACCGGGTGTTACATCGGTCCATTCGTAAAAATAATGCAGCAACTCTTCTTTCTGACGAGTTGGCAGGCAGTATAATTCCGTGTAGATGATGCTGGTCAGGTTGGCAAAATAACCGACCAGGAAGACCGGCGGATGCTGATGGTCTAGGTTGCGGTACTCAAAAAAGACAGTGCCCAGATAATCCAGAATTCGGTTGCAAAACGAATGAACCCGGCGAGCCAGATCCGACGGCTGAGACTGGTCGAGTACCTTACGGATAATTTTGAATGAACTAACCTGTATCTCATTCAATCCCCAGCCGAAATTCTTGTAATATTGAATCAGTCGGGGGTGGCTGGCAACCGACGCACAGGGTGGAATATATTGACTATCAACAATGTAATGCCCTTCGTGATACGTAGCCTTGCCAATAACCAGGTGATGGTGCCCCAGATCGTTGGCATTGATCTGCTCCGACGACACAACCATCAACTGGTAGGAATACTCCGTATACGGATGCCGCAACGGTGATTCTTCCGGATCGGGATTTCCAACGGGCACCTTCTTGAATGGATTGACAACCAGCACAATGTCATAATCCGGTCGGAGCTGGTCGTCCAGGCTCTGATTAACTTCAAACGAAGCTGTCAGTACGGTGAACTTTAGGACATCCGGATTGATGGCAATGCGACACCCGCCCTGCGTAATCGCGTTACACCGGTATAAGCGAACCTCAACATGATCACTGTTTTTTTCGAGCAGATCAAATTCATGGGCCACCGACGTGCCTTTGACTGGTGGCAACAGGCCGTAATTATAACTGGTCAGAAACAGTGATACCGAATCACGTACTAAATCCTGAACGTGATGGTCGGTTTCTACGAAATGCTGTTGCGACAGCTTCATGCCGTCGATCCAGTTGACAGGAAGGTGGCTTTTAGGAAATAACATAGGCTATTAGCTGATTTCTTCCACCCGTTTAGCAACGATCAGGTAGTTTTCACGAAGGTTATTTTGAGCGATTGTCTGCTCGAAATCAATATACGACCGTAATCGGAACAAAGAAGGCTTTAAGCTATAAAATAACCAGCCATATTCATGGGCCGTATCATCGAAGGTCTGAATGGGATCGTTTGGGAACTTGTGGTTGTAGTCGTCAACAAACTTTTGAAACCAGGTGCCAAACGTAACATCACCGGTTGTTCGCGCTTTTACTTTAATGGGAGGCTCTTTTCGGTTTGGATCTTTGTATATCTGAACTTCCAGCAGCATAAGTCGGTAATAATCCACTCCTTCCATAACGACTTCTTCGGCATGACGCGGATAGTACCATAGTTTATAAATTTCGTTCGGTACGTTCACCAGCGAATGAAAGGTATAAGCGAACAGCACCGGCAGCAAAAAAGGCAACAAACTGCTTGACGCCCATAAATCATACTGAAGCAGCCCGTATCTGAGGCTGCTTAGGTAGTTGAAAAGAGGGGTGAACAAGACCAGGCCAAGGCCAACGACACTGACCGTCATTAGTAGCACGAAGGTGGGTTTTGTCGCAAACGCAGGCCCCATGTCGATGATCATCCGACTCAGAAAGAGAATGCCGCACAATAAACTGAATACCTGTACAACGACGTAGTAGATGGGAATAAACTGCAGGCCATTCAGACCAAACAACCCGGCAATAGCCAGAATGAAGCCGCTGATCAGGATAATTAAAATCAATCGCTTGTTACTCATTAATTCGAGTTTACGATTCAGCCAGATTGTTGCGATAAATAGACCTGCCGTAATCAGGAATACGAGTATATAACTTACCAAAAAAGGGGAGATGGCATCCATAAAGAGTTAGCTTAAGTCCTGACCATTCGTCCTGCGCTTACCCGCCAATCATCACTGTCGGAAGACCCAGTACAATGGAGCCTCCATGAGCTGTCAGATCGCCCATACGAGCGGCTGGTGCTCCGCCAATCATGACGGTTGCTGAGCCTTTCACGATGGTGTCCGGCGGGCCTACACAAACAAGCGAATCGCCAACGCGGGCAGCCGGCAGGTTACCGATCATCACTGTTGGGCAACCGGGGCCAACCACTGGCCCACCCACATGCGGAATACCGGGTGGGGTTACTTGAGGACACGTGTGCATGTCCGTTAAACGGGCGGCAGGAGGCATAGCAGCAGAATAATCGAAGAATGAGTAAAGGTAGGGCATAATCAGCACGCCCTACAAACTGATCTGATTTGCAGATCAACGATTATCCCCAATAAAGGTGTTGTAGTTCCTTTTTTACCATTGACCAGCGACGCCGGGAAATTATTATTTCGGTACCGGTGGCTAAGCGTAGCATAGGCCCTCGGTGTGTCAACTGTGTTTTCTGAACAAAATTCCGGTTGATAACACAGTTCTGATGAACGCGAATGAAATCATCAATCGGCAACTGGTTTTCATAATGCTTGATGGTGTAAGCCATCATCTGTTTGCTGCCATCGTTCCAATATAACCAGCTATAGCCGCGTACGCCCTTGATCATGATTAAGTCGTGGATTGACCGGCTCTGCCAGCCAATCCGAAGGTCATTGACGCGTACGGATAAAATAATGTCTGAAACAGCTGTTCCTTCAGTAGTTGAAATAACAAAACTTTTGCTCATTGGTAATTTCAGGTATAGAGTTACAGATTAGGAGTAGTTGTGACAACGCTACTTGCTCACGTTTGGATGTAACTAGAGGATCGAATTAGTGATACGGACTATACGATTACCTATTTTATATAAAAAAAAGAAAGATTGGTATTATACTTACTTGTTTCTTTTTTTTAATGGATAGCTAATCATTAACTGTTTGATAGAATAGCCTTTTTTAAGTCGACAAACCAATGCAATAGGTACTTTAAAAAGTTTAAGTTAGCATGTCGAGTAAACGAATCAACCCATAACAGATACGGTTTTCATTTTTATTAAGGTGGTTCTATTATTCATTTTATTACTTGAAAAAAAAAGTTACATAAACTAATCGTCATCCAAAACTAGAGGATTACTAGGCCAAAGAGTTATCAAATATGTTACAGAGGCCTATCAAATATGTTACATACGCTTAAGAACGGCTTAAAGTAGTAACCTTTATGGGCTTGTGTGACTACTTTTCTCCTGTGTCTGAAAGTCACTGGGCGTTACTTTGTACATGTCCCGAAAGCATTTGGCAAAATAGGCTGGACTATCAAAGCCTACTGCAAAGGCGGTTTCGGTTATTGTGTGATTTAGCCTGAGTAAGTCTTTAGCTTTGGTCAGCCGGTAGTTGCGTAATAATTCACTGGCCGTCAGACCGCTGGAGGCCTTTATTTTTCGATATAAATGCACTCGGCTCAGCCCCATAGCCTGAGCCATCTCTTCCACGCCGAATTGAGGATTACTGAAGTTAACACGTAGTAGCGTCTGTAAGTCCTCCAGAAAAGGGCTGGTAGGTGCGGGGGCCTCGGGTTGCTGGCTAGTCTCAGGCAACCGCAGATTGACTTGCCTTGCGGCATCAATTGGTCCAGTGGTAGCTGCATGAATGAACGGAGTATGTGGTAAGGCTTGATGATTAGGTTGATGATCGAATCGGTTCCGTTGTTGTTCCGCATGCCGCTGTTGGGCGACACGTTCCTGCTGTGCCAATGCCTGTTGAACACGCAATCTGACATAGAAGCGTAGAAGCAGGATGGCCAGCAATGCATACAATACATAAGCCCACCAGTTATGCCACCAGTTAGGAACTACGATGCTTACCACCGTTCCTGCCCAGACAAACTGGATGGTAAAAAGGAAAAGACTGATCAAAACGAACCTTCCCCGACACCACATAGTCATTATAGTCCCCAAAGGCTGTTAAGCAATTATCACTTTACGTGTTATCTGCGCGAGAGACGAGTAAATAAGCCTGTTACTAAAGAGAACAAAACCCATCAAAGCAATGATATTTGTTTATTGACTCGTTGAACGCAGGATATTTTGGTGGCCACTCAGCTCTTTTTAGAGAGCCGAAGTTAACGGAAGATCCGCCTGTGAATGTTCCTATGTATACCAATGACAACAAACAGGGTGTGAACGACAACTTGTAGTATGTGAGTGGCGCTTTTTTACGGGTTAACTGTCCGTGCCCAACAGCAAAGGGCATTTATAGCCAATTCAATAGCTATTGGGCCGATCTAATTCCCTGTCAAAAAACAAAGCAATAGGTCCTGTAAGGCCTGAAATGGACTGTAGATAACGTGTAGACTGCTCAGGAAAAGCGGTCGGTATGAACACTATAAAGTTAAAATATTCCCTTCTGTGACTAATTAGTAGTATTGAACTAGGATGTGTTTTTTTGCTAAGTATTGTTCTGTCAAGCGCGCCGTACCAACGCCACGCTTTATTCTCACTCTTGATGTTTTAATACGTCGACGTGTCTTATACGACTAACTAAAGTAATTAATGGACTGATTCAGGCGCGTAGCCATTGAATGTTTGCCGAAAACGGGAAGGTGAGCCTATGGCACTTAGGCAGAAGAAAGCCGTTAATTAG
The DNA here is from genome assembly GCF_000974425.1 of Spirosoma radiotolerans. Lineage (NCBI taxonomy): Bacteria > Pseudomonadati > Bacteroidota > Cytophagia > Cytophagales > Cytophagaceae > Spirosoma > Spirosoma radiotolerans. The sequence continues at coordinate 3,753,414 of NZ_CP010429.1, read as the reverse complement.
TGACGTCGATGGTGCTTCCCGCTACATAATAAAGTCTAGCAATCGTTTTTTGATAGGTTGCTTTCAGGGACTCGCCCTTTAATCGCAGGTCGATTAACTTGGTTTCCCGGGAGTTGACCAAAAAGAGGGAGCTTTCTCCCAAAAGAAATTTATCTGTTTCTCCCTTGACCAGAATCTGCTGGTTCTCGATCGTCCGCTGTTGAGTGGTTATCTGGTTGATCAACGCCTGAAGTTGATTATAGGCTACCTGAACGCCGTTTACGATAGCCCGTCCCTGATGCTGGCGATCCAAGAGGGTTTGCTGATGTTTGATCTGAATCTCCCGAAGCTTGCCCCGTTCTTTACGCAGAAACAAGGGAAACACAAGATCAAGCCCAATTTTATAGTTCTGAGGGCGAAATGAATAATAGCTACTCCAGTCATAGCCGACATCAAGAATAGGTGTCTGGCTGAGTAAGCTGGCACTCAAAGCGATTTGCGGCTGAATCATGGCTTGCCGAAAACGCTCCTCCAGTGTTAACTGCTGCAATTTGTTGTCAAGTTTGAGCAGATCAGGGTGGCGCTGTGAGGCCTGATCCACCAACGACCGCTGAATAATATCGACCGGAAGAGTTGGTGGTGGCATTTGCGGAACCGAATAAGGCGGCAGATCGACGGGTTGCCCGTCGGGAGTCCATAAGAAAACATTAACCCGTAGTCGGGCATTCTGCTCATCGGCTACGGCTTGTTGCCGCTGAACCAGCCGGTCCTGTACCGTAATCAATGCTTCGGTTGTGTCGATATAGGCCACATCGCCCAGTTGGGCCTGCTGGCGCAAGGCCATAAATCGGCGTTCGGCCAGCACATAGCCTTCCGTCAGCAACTGTCGCTGCTGATAAGCCAGAAACCAGTCCCAGTAGGCATTGGCTGCTTCGTACAGCGTTTTGTTGATCAAGCTGATTCGATCGGCTTCCGCCAGGTTTTGGGCCACCTGAGCCTGTCGCACGGCGTTGCGCCTGGCATCAACGAACAGGGTTCGCCCGATGGGCACACTCAGCCCTACACCCGCAAGACCCGTTGGCGGGGTTCGCTCTTCGGGATTAATGTACTTTCCCGCCGGGTCGTTTCGATCATACGAAATGTTGAGGTCAATGCCAGCGGGCCAAATAGGTATGGCCAGTTTGTTTTGCCAGTGATCGTAGTACAGATCGGTGCCAAACTCTTTGCGGTCATAGTGGGATACCAGCTTGGGGTCGAAGGCACCCCGGGCCTGCCGCACAATCTGCCTGGCTTCTTCGCCAAACAAGCCTGCCTGCCGGATGAGGGGGTGATGTTGCCGGACCAGCTCATAAAAGACGCGGGCCTGAAAAACAGTTGTATCCAGTCGGGCTGTATCACCCTGGCCGCGAAGCGTAAACGACAGTACGCACAGCCCGAGAACCAGCCAGCCCGTCAGAAAATTACGGAACGAAGTCAGTCGGATCATGAGGGTGTTGCTTTAGCAGGTTCCGCTTTTAAGCTGGGAGGAAACCCATTCAGTAATCGCCACAGTTCGTACCAGATCGGCACATCATCGAGCATGACCCAGCCACGCACGCCCGACCCAACCCGCAACTGAGGTGGCCAGGGCTGGTCGCCCGGCTGTTGTATCGGTTGAACCAACAGTCGGTACCGGCCGTCGGGGCTGCTGACGGCGTCGATTACTGCCACCTTACCGCCAAAGGTGCCGACCGCTACACTGGGCCAGCCCGAAAACTGAATAGCTGGCCAGCCATCGAACTGCAGTCGGACGGTTCGACCCCGCTGAATCAGGGGAACATCCATCGCCTGGACATAAAGCTCGACGGCCAGCTGGGGCTTGTCTGGCTGGAGGGTGGCAATGGGTTCACCCGCCGAGATGGTTTCCCCGATGCCTGTTTTGGCTGGCTGTACGATAAACCCATTCTGTGGTGCCCGAACAATATACATTCCCTGCCGAATCTGGACGTTGCTGATCTGGTTGCGCAGCTTAGCGACTTCACCCGCCGTTTGGGTGCGGCTCGACACGGCCGAGCTTCGGTCTGAACGGGCTTTGGCCATGTTCTCCTCAAACTGCGCCTGGATCGTAGTTAAATTAAGCTGGGCGTTAACCAGTTCCTGGCGTGTTATACTTAGCTTATTCTCCTGAGCAATCACTTTGGCATTATCTTCCTGCACGCGGAGCCGCCGGGTTTCCAGATCGGTCAGAGAAATAAGCCCGCTCTGGTACGCCTTTTCGTACCGGGCAATCCGGTCGAGTGTAATCTGGTAATTTCGTCGAATGGCCAGCAGGTCAGCCTCATCAGCCGTCAGCCGATACTGGGACTGTTTGACCCGGTTCCGGGCTGCATCCAGATTGATGCGTACGCCGGTTTCAAGGGCCAGCATTTGACCATTCAGCGCGTTGATCTTAGCCAGATAAGCCTGTTCAGAGCCGATTTTGGCCGTCAGCTGCTCATTCAGCCGCTGGATAATGGCTGGATCGAAAAACTCGTCTTTAATGTCTGAAATAACCAGGAGCGTGTCCCCCTGTCTGACATAATCACCGTCCTTGACCAACCAGCGTTCGATTCGGCCGGGTATGACGTTCTGAATGGTTTGGGGCCGATCTTTGGGCGTAAGTGCCGTTAGCGTGCCCATTCCGTCGATATTCTGACGCCAGGGCAGGAACATAACGACCAGCCCGACAAGCAAGAAAAACAACCACCACCGCCCCAACCGGCGACCGCTGTCGGGGTTGGGTAAGGTGCGTAGGGTGTTGATGGGATATCGATCAAGATCGTTGACATCGATCCGTTCGTTCGAGATATTAAGCATAGACAATAACGCAGCAGGCAGTCTTCAGGACGTTCTGCACTTAAGATAATTCAGGTTCAACGTTGGGAATGGTGAGCGGCAAATCCGTGACCGTCGCAATTTTTTCGACAGCCGTCAGCATATCAAATACCGTATCGACGCCGGACAAAAGCTTGTCCACAGCGCCGGTTATCAGCACAATCATCACTTCAGACGCAACAAACTGACCCAGCGACATTTGCCGACTCACAACCAGTGAGGTGCCCAGGATCAGCAAACCGCCAACAACAATGGCCTTGAAGGCAACACCACTATACAGGAATCGCTTAATTACCCGAAAGTGAGCCTGCCGGTTGCTGAGGTATTTGGCCACCAGTTCGTCCATCCTGGCCATAGCCTCGGTTTGGTCGATTGGTGGGCGTTCCGATGGCTGGTCAGGTAACCCACTGGCCATTTCTTCCAACCAGGCTTCAACCTTGTACTTGTACTTGGATTCGGCTAGACTGGTCTTTATCGCACTCGGGCTTAGGATGCGGATAACCAGCCCCACCGACAGGGCGACAAACAAGCTGAAGCCGATAAAAATAGGGTGGTAAGCCGAAAGAAGTAGCAACCCAAAAACGATTTGAACAACGGCCGTCGTGATATCAACCAGGAGTTTAGGCATGCCCTTTTGAATCGTCAGGACATCGAAGAATCGATTCATCAGCTCAGGCGGATAATACGCCGACAGGGCTTCAGAATCGATTCGGGGTAACCGATAGGCAAACTCAAACGCGGCTTTAGTAAACACACGCTGCTGAAGAATTTCAACCAGTGTCGTTTGCGCTACCATCAGTAGTCCAGCTACAACGATGCCTATGATGACCAGACCAATCATCACATAAACTGAACTAAAAACAATGCCACTAGAAACCAGCGTAAAAACTGCCTGAGTACCCAAGGGTAACGACAGACTTATGGCGCCTGTAATCAGGGCGTATAGGAAGATATAACCAATGTCTTTTTTTTCGGTCGTAAAGAGCCGAATCAGTCGTTGGGTCGGTGTAGGTAAAGACTCAACACTATGTTTACCTGCCATTTGGGAAGATTATAGAGACGTTTAATGAACCAGATACCGAAATTTTTTGCGCACATAGAAATTCATCACTTGTCTTTCAGGACTAACTGATTACTGTTCTACAAAAAAGTCAGTCATTATCAGCAGACAACGGGTATAAATACTTAAAGCATTTTAAGAACTTTAACATGTTCTTTAAGTAAGCTATCGTTAGGATTCTGGCGCAATTTACGCTTAAAATTAAAAAGGGATTAAATTTTTAACAAAAATTATGTTTTAAGCCCGCTACGGCCCGGTAAGGGGTTAACCCGTATGAAAATAATCCGCAGAATTAACTCTTGATATAGATCCGTCTTAGGTCACTGTTCGACTACCCCTATCTCCGTAATCTTACTCATTTGTCGAGTGGTATTTTTGGCGGCCGAATTGAGTATAGCAGGCTTCACTGATCAAATCAATGATTCCCCTGTTACAAACAGCTTCTATATATAGGCAAGCGAGTTAGTGGGGTGGTATCGACAACAACTTGACCGTTATCGGGGTTAATACGAATTAGCTTCAACGTTTTTCTGCCCTCGGGTTGGTAGGCTTGATAAGAACAGGCGCTGAAACAGTGCTCCTTTTTATTCTTATCGGGTTAAAAACCGGTGAGAAGGAAAGCCCCAAGCCTTTGTTGGCTCGTGACGGACCAGCTACTCATAAAACTCTCTTTTAGTTAGTACCCCATGCGTACTTTGCTACATCCACACGAAGAAAATAACCGGTTAGAGGCTCTAAAAAGGTATGATATACTGGATTCGATGCCCGAACAAGACTACGATGACATTGTGAAACTGGCTTCCCAGATCTGCCAGACACCTATTGCGTTAATTAGTCTTCTCGGAGAGAAACGGCAGTGGTTTAAAGCCAGCTATGGCCTTGCCATTCAGGAAACACCACGTGAGTTTGCGTTTTGTATCCACTATATCCTGGATGATCCGGCAGAAGCGCTGGTCGTGACGGATTCCCGAGAAGACGACCGCTTCGCCAATAATCCCTTTGTAACGGGTGATCCGCATGTGGTGTTTTATGCGAGTGTGCCCCTGATTGATTCCAGCGGGTTTATGCTGGGCTCCCTTTGTATTATTGACCATCGGCCCAGGCAATTGGCGCTGCCGCAACTGGACGCGTTAAAAGTCCTGGCCAAACAAGTGGTCAACCTGATGGAGCTTCGAAGTTCCAATAAAGCGCTGAGGCAGAGTGAAGAACGGTATGCCGCGCTGTCAGCAGAGCTGGAGCAGCAAGTGGCGCAGCGAACGCAGGAACTGGCAACGGCCAATGAAGCCCTGAACGATTCCATTAACCTGATTTCCCGGTCGAATGAAAACCTGCAGCAATTTGCCTACATCGCCAGCCACGACCTACAGGAGCCCCTGCGTAAAGTGCAGTCATTCGGCGATTTGCTAAAAAATCAATACGCCGACCAACTGGGTGAAGGCGTCCTTTATCTGGAGCGTATGCAGGGCGCTGCTACCCGCATGTCGACGCTGATTCGGGACTTGCTCAGCTACTCGCGGATTCACACCCGGCGCGAGAATACAGTCGAGGTGTCTCTCAACGACGTCGTGAAGGCTGTGTTGATCGATTTAGAACTGACCATTGCTAAAAACGGTGCGAATGTAGAAGCCGGTTCCTTACCAACTGTTTTGGGAGATGCATCCCAGCTTGGCCAGCTTTTTCAGAATTTGCTGACCAATGCCCTTAAGTTTCGGCGGAAAGATACCTTACCCATTATTCGGGTAACGGCCAGATGGATTTCCGCCGAGAGCCTTCCAACGGGTAAGAAGCAGCCTACGGGTGCGATTGCCTACTACTGTATCGACGTGGCGGATAACGGGATTGGCTTCGACGAAAAATACCTGGATCGTATGTTTCAGATTTTTCAGCGGTTGCATGGGCGTGGTGAGTATGCCGGTACGGGCATTGGACTGGCCGTGTGTGAAAAGGTAGTAACCAATCATGGTGGATTTATCAGCGCCAGTAGCCAGGCAGGGCAGGGGGCTACCTTCAGTGTGTATCTACCCATTTAATTCCCATTCCCACTTCCTAATTATACGATCCTGTCTACCAACAAGCTTTCGAATTAGCGGTAGAGAAACAGTTAGTACAAAGTTAAGATGGTATATACAGCCGTTGCCTTTTGGGTGGCGGCTGTGTTTGCCTAGGTCCGTTGCCTCACTCCGATAAACCTTTTCCCCCAATAAGCGTAACTACTTTCTACTGCTGTATGCAGTGAATGGTGGAATGTATTCAGCTGTCATCTTGTAGGTGGCGGCTGTTTTTTTATACAGATCGCGAATTAATCGCGTAGCGACGGGATGTTTATAGACTATGCATAAACTGGACATTTTCGTGCCGTCAGGTATGCAAGCAGGCTATGTTACATACCTGACGGCACGAAAAAACGAGATGCGCGCCCTATCGCTACAAACATTTCGTCGTTACGCGACTGAGCCTGGTAAGAACATTTGAAACTGTTTAGATTTCACCTTTAGTCTTTACCTGTGCTTGCTCGTCGGTTCATTTTACCCCTAGAACTCCCAGCCACCCCCTGAATTTTCATTAAAAAAACGCTGACCCTACTAGAGTCAGCGTTTTGGGCCTATTCCACAAAATAGATGAATCAGTAAGACTCATGGATTTTATAACACATACGCGCTGGCCGAACCAAGTGTGGCAATGCCAGCCATTAATTATTCGGACGACCTGAAGGGGAGAGGCTACTCTCCATAAAGGCAAAAACCCAGCTACTTGAGCCGGGCCTTGCGATTTATGGGATAGATGTAGGCTTAAGACCTGGACGAGGTAATAAGTAACGGACCACATCAAAAAATAAGTTTAGCGAGGGTTCCCTGTCAAAAAATAGCCTCGATCGACACAAGAAGAGAAGAAGTCGATCGGGCGCTACTCCGATGAAAATAGGCTGTAACCACCCGACAGCGGAGTAATCCGACTAATTTTCTTTATTTCTCTTGGTGTACCTATATGCTCGTACGTATCCTAAAATAGAGCATGTCGCTTCAATTGGCTCCATTTTTGCTACAAATAGCCCAAAACAAAGTCTGTAGATATAACGATTAAATTTTAAGTAAACCTTTAGTGAGCACTATTACTTATTATGAAAATAGTTAAATTTATTGATACCAAAAATGACATTTTGCTAAAAGAGGGGTCTAAACAGTAAATAAACGGATTACATGGAAGGGAATACCCACCGAAGCAATAAACAGTCAATAGATCGATCGATGTACACCGTGGTGTTAACAAAATGGTTGGAGGCCGCATCTACTTTTTATAATCACTACAATCAATTACGGCCTTATGCCACACTGGTAAGTTCAGGACAGGACTTGAGCGCGGCCAAGTTTGTTAATCAGAGTCAATGTCCGGCTGGCCAGTTAAGAAGACTGCTGGGGCGAATGCATCAGGAATTGGAAATGCTCGTGCAGGATATGGACCAGGCCGAAACGCCCGATTCAGGCTGTACGCAGCAACAATGCCGCAAACTGACAACTCATACCCGTATCCTTACGCAGTTAAATCAACGGGCGCAGACCATGAGCCTGCTCATTACTCTACCCGCCAGTTAAGACAAATCGCTATTGTGTGTGGCCGTTTACTCCTTCCTGTGCACCAACTTGAAGCCAGCGCTACTATCGGCCACTGCAGAATCCTTACCTGATCGAATCGCATCACCGGTTGGGGCAAGAAATCAGCGTTGGCGGCTCCATCCTCCTAATTTTGGCTGTTTCTTCGGCGCTAAGCCGGCGCACTAATTGTACTGCTGTGAGGGAGGCTGTGAAAGACTACCCGTAAGTCAATCCGATTCATCGCCCGACGCCAGGATCTGGTAATTATACTCAGATTAAAATATATGTAAAAATTAGTCATCAAGCATCCATTGTATCTATTTGCCCTCTATATTAGCTTAATCGGATCGTACGATTCGCGAACTAAGTGAGTAAATCTCCTGTATAGTTGTTTTGTAATCAAATTAATAGGTATTTATAGAGACAAGCGCTACTGTATGAATGTTGCCCTGGCTATGATCGCATCTGTGCTCCTGCAAGCCGTGATGACGGTTACCTTCTTCCACGAAGCCCTGACGACCAAACAGGGAAATTACTGCCAAATCAAATGCACTGCCGCTGGCCTTCTGTATTTAGGTTTTGCCAGCTTACTCGTCTGGCTGCTTTTCACCCGCCAAATTCCGTAGTTGAAGGTGAACCAACCTTCCTGTAAACAGTATAGAAATCTGGCAACGGCGGGTTCATTGCCTTATCGTAAATGAAATATGGTTTTTTTATTCTCGCTGGGTTTTAATCTGGCGAGAATAAAAATATGCCGGTCCTTGTTTACCTCAAATTAATAAACTTGGCATTGCCAATACCGACGTCTTATAGCCTTCCTGAATGGGAAAGTAAGCGCATCGTTCACGTCAGAGGAGGCTGAAAACGTGGCCAAATAGAAAACCAGAACCTGCTTTTACGCGTATGTTGACCGAGCAATACATAAGAATGCATGAATTATGTTCTTTTTTATGGTTGGCAGGTGGGCTACCGTAAGTTTACGTCAGTCCAGCTTTTTCAGGACTTTTTTCAACTATCAATGGGGGATGCGTATGACCGGACACATTCACTTTTGAGCGGAGAAACGTTTTCACTTCCTCTCGATGATACCTACAGTGTAGACGAAGTGATTAGCCAGTTCAGGGCGATTGGGGCTTTGTGCCGCCCCATAAACAGTCCACATGGCACAGCGTGGGAGTAGAAGTGATTGGTAGCTGGCAAACAGCAGAAACACCCCTCTAAAAGATACCTACATTATCGAGGCCGCCATGATCTGGCCCGGATCTATACTCACCCCGGATTCGTAACTCCGTTAAATTCGCTAACACCGCCTGTATATCGGCTTTCGTTGCCCGCTCATATCCTTTTTTCCACCCGCTCAGTTCATCCAGCTTGATAGCGTAGCTGGTCCAGGTTGTGTTGGGATTATAGGCGGTATCAAAGGTGAGGGTGATCATCCCATTCGTTAAGATCACATCAGCTGTATTCCCCTGCGCGTCAGTGGCCGATTGAAATTGATCGAAACGGAGGGTTTTACCATAACCTTTTCTAACCTCATTTGTAAACGGAGTAGGCGCAATGAAGTACCAGACGCCATCTGTGTTATCTACCCCAACGACATAGCCACCGGGGTTACCACCCGTAGCACTAAAACTGCCAACGCCCCCAGCACTAACCCGCCAACCTTGGTCACCATCATCGAATGAGTTGAAATCTGGTGGGTCTAAAGGAGTAAGCGTAAACCGATAACACCCAATGACCAGCGCTAAAAGCAACCCACCGACAACCGCAAATTTATAAAAGACAACTTTTTCTGGGTTAGAGCCTAGTAACTTCATAAGTTGTTGATTTTTGGTTATTATCAACTTGAAGATACTTTTATTTGCAATAGAGTAATAAAAAAATGAGCTTGTGCGACCTAGTCACAGGGACAATCACCGATTGTTTAAACGGACGTAAATGGCATAAAGCTTAATAAATAGCAACGTTATCCAGACCGCCGCGATCGGGCCCGGCTCTGAACTCGCCCCGAATTCTCAACTCGGTCAGATTTTGCAATACCGTCTGCATATCTGCTTTTGTTGCCTTAACCTTCCCTTTTTTCCACCCACTGAATTCATCCAGCTTGATCGAATAGTGGGTCCAGGTCGTCTTTGGGTTGTAGGCCGTATCAAACGTGAGAATAGTTGAGCCATCCGTTAAAATGACATCATCGGCATTAGCTTGCGAATCAGTTGCGGATTGCTCAAGATCAAAGCCGAGGTTTCGCTCATAACTTTTTCGAGTTTCACTGACAAACTCTTTTGACGCGATAAAATACCAGAACCCAAGCGCGTTATCAGTTCCAATAATATAACCACCAGGATTGCCACCCGTAGCGCTGTAGCTGCTAATAGCACCGCTACTTATTTGCCATCCTTGATTATCATTATCAAACGCAATATAAGCTGGAGACGATAGAGTAGTCAAAGTTAATTCTGAACAACCGCTACTAAGAGTGCAAAATGAAATAAAAAGATACGTAAGGTTAGTTGGAAATGGTATGCAATTTAAGATTGGCCTACTTAAGTATGCAGTCAAAGATGAGAGAATATCATAAAAGGCTATCATATCATATCTAAAAAATGCTTTTATTCTGTAATAGCTAAGCTAAGTGTTTCAACCTTTTTAGAATGTACATCAAGAAACAATTCTTCATATTGGCTTGTAATTAAAGGCCAATGATATATCGTTGCAATTTTTTTGCAGTTTTTATTTACAAAAGACATATTATCTTGCTTCTTGTAGCTATTTAAAACAAGTGTAACATCTAAAGAATTCTCAAAATAATACGCGTCATCACCTAGAATTGATTTATTAAATATGTTATTATAAGCACAAATTAAAGCGCTAGATCCCATTGCTTCTAAAAGTGATGGATTTGTACCACCAACGCGGTGCCCATGAAAATACAAATTAGAATGATACCGAAGATTATTGAGTTTATCTAAATCATAGATACCACCCAAAAACATGATATTACGAAAATGCCTATATTTATCAACCAAGTACTTTCCATATCTAGTATTATGATTGCCTATAACTAGAAAAGGTCGTGTCACATTTGCTTCAGAGACACCCTTTAGAATTTCATCAATACTATTATCAGATTGTAGGCGAGCAATCAACATATTATATTGATATGGTTCTAAATGAAATTCATTAAGATAACTAATCTCTGGATTCTCAAAGACGTATGAACCATAAGGAATATAGGTGGATGGCTTCTCATATAATCCTTTAAGATGTTTTTGAATGCCAATAGAATCAGCAACTAAATAATCACTTGTTTGTACCGCCCACTTTTCAGCATGCTTCAAAAAGCGTTGAATTAATGGAGGGTATTTACTACGCATCCATTCTACACCATCCATGTTTGTAACAATAATAGATTTAGATGGTAACAACCAGCCCCAAACTGAATTCGTTGTATAACCTAATTGTAAAATTAGATCAAAATTACGTGAACGAGCATCAATGATACAGTTAAAGTCATAAATAAACTGTCCGGCTAAACCCATAAAGTTTCCTGGATCATAGCAGTGGATGATAGAAACACCCTTATATTCATGACTTTGATGGGGGTGATCATGCGAGTTATAAACGGAAACTGTATGTTCATCCTTAACAAGCTGAACTGCTAAATATTCAGCAAATTGCTCGAACCCACCATAATAGTTAGGAATGCCCCGTGTACCAATAATACCAATATACATAATAAAGGTGAATTAATTTATAGTAAATACTTTATCTAAACTTTCATGCATTTTAGCAACAGAGAATTTTTCAGTGAAAATATCATAGGCATTAAATCCATGAATTTTTAACAATTCTCTATCATTATAATATTGCCTTACATAAGAAACAAACTCAGTAACATTCCCGGGTGTAAATAAGAAACCACTAATATTGTGAGATATTATTTCAGTTAAGCCCCCATGGTTCGAAGCAATTACGGCTTTTTTTAAACTCATTCCTTCGATTGCAATACGACCAAAAGGTTCTGGTTTTAATGAAGGAATAATGATGACATCAGCCCAATCGAATTCTAAATATGTATCTACCATAAAAGGTATAAATGTCACTTTGTCTTGTAAATTTAATTTAGTTACTTTTTCCTTTAATTCATCAAGAATATATTCATTACCTTTAAAAGGGCTTCCAATAATTTTTAGGACCACATTTTCATTTTGATTGAGTTTTGATAATGCATCAAGAGCGAAGTCTTGACCTTTCCAGTTATTAATCCTGCCAATTAGTAATAAATTTAAAGAATGATGATCATTAATTATTTTATCATTTAAAACTTTATTAAAGCCTTCAAAAGCATTATGAATTACATGTGTATTGTCAAATAACGCAAACGCATTTTTAGTTGATAATGAGTTAAAAATAATTTCTGCATTTGAAAATTTACAGAGATAAGACAATATATTACTTATATAAAAATTTGGTATTTCTCGTATATGTATAATTTTTTTACCATGTAAAAAAGGTGATAGCAAATAAAAGTCTAGAATGACAGAAGTGTTGACATAAATAATATCAAATTTAGAAAAAAAAGTCAATTTCTTTCTAAGAAGAAAAAGAGGAGAGAATACTTTGGTAAATTGAAACTTTTTTAATTGCGATTTACTTATTACAGTTAACTTGATAATTTTAACACTGACTCCAATTTTCAATAGCTCATTAATTAATAGCCCTTGACATGGAACTACTACACAAATCTCTGAAAATTTATTTGTTAACTTTAAGTATTTAATTACTTGAAGAAAACTACGGTCAGAACCATACAGCTCGGCACTTTGATGGATACAGATAATTCGCATGTTTATGTCCTTATTTTAATTATTTTAGCAGGTACACCAGCAACTACTGCATTATCTGGTATACTTTTAGTAACAACTGCCCCTGCAGCTATAACACAATTATTTCCAACATATACACCAGCCAAAATAGTGACTTTTGCTCCAATCCAACAATTTTGACCAATTACAATTTTAGATCTAGTAGTGCCTTGATCTTTTATTAATAAATTAATGTTACTATAATTATGATTTTCGGGATGACAACTAAAGTATTGTCCAATAATGCAATTGTCGTGGATTTCGAGCCCTCCAGATCCTCCCAAACTTGAGAATTGTCCAATGCCAACGTTATTACCAATAGTAATGTGTTCTCCAATATTATTAAAAGAGGTTGAGATAATAATTTGGCTATATGAACCAATACCAGAAGAACGCCCTATAATAATCTTTCCTTTACCTAAGCCACTTAAATATACGCCCGTACCTATTGTACTCCAACTACCTAATTGTATATTCTGACTATTAAAAAAACTGACATTTCTTCCAATGAAAACAATTTTAGGTTTTTTGAAATGTAATATATAATACAAGAATCCTCTTAAAAAATCTAAAGAATACTTAAATAGTAAATTAATAAACGTTACACTATTTACATTTTCATCAAAAATAAACGAAGGATTTTTTTTGTTAACAATATATTGAATTAATTTCATAATAAAATACAAATTTTATATAAAAGATAAAGTCGATATACCTTAAAATATTAAAAACCTAATATCTTTATATTTTAAAGCAAGTTTAAATGCAACATAAATCGAATATAATGATGACAAAATACGTGCTAATGGCCTATTTTCGAATATAATTGGCCATGAGCTACGAAGTTGTTTAAACCTATTTAGCATAATCTCAACTGGTGGGTTAGACCATAAAACAGTATTATGTTGGAAGTTTGTTGAGAAAACATATAAATATCTATTGTTTTGTGCAAATTTTAACATAAACGATGAATCAATTCCATAAAAACTTAGTCGTTCATCAAAGTAATGATTATTTACTATAAAATAATCTTTTTTGATTAACATACCACTAGTAATGCATAATACATTTTTTGATTTTATAACACCAATTTTTTCAGTAGCCCAATGTTTACCTTTAAAATTCATTAAAGTGCCGGGACTAACAATTTTATTGCGATTTTTTATTATTGGGAGGAACAAATTTATATTTGGGAATAAATTCACAATGTTTGAAAGAGTATCAAAATAGTTCTTGGGAAACAAGCTATCTTGATCAAGCAAAAGAATGAAATTAAAATTATAATCTTTTATAATACTATTATAAACAATAGATAATTTTTCATTCTTAGCTTTAAAAATATACGAGAAGTTAATATTGTTTTGAACCATTATATCCATATCATCATCTGACAATGGTGTAGGGCTATTATCCCAAATTATTACTTTTAAAGAAAAAAAACCTTTTGTTAATTCTTGGCGTAAAATTGATGTAATCGTTTCCGAATCTTTAATAGTATTCTTAAACAATACTATTAATACCAAGAGATCAATTTTATTATCTTGATTTTTCATTATTTTAAATGTAGAAAATTTTGGTCACTATACATACTAATCCTTTTTTGTATTAATACATCAAAATTGTATTTATTTCTTAAAGTATTTTTGGAGTTGTTGATTAATTCCATTCCTAAAGAAGGATTTAAAATAATATCAGCTATATGACTACAAAATTCTGATGGGTGATCGCTAACGAGGCAATCAAAGCTATTTCTAAATTCTAAGCCTTCTAGACCTATAGTTGTAGAAACGAAGGGCGCTCCAATATTTATTGCATCAATTATTTTTATCCTAACTCCACTTCCTATTCGAATTGGAATAATAAAAACAGAATTTTTTAATTGAGTTTTTATTTCATCTAAAAACCCTAAAAATTCTATATCAACATAAATCGAGGTTAATTTATAAGATGTCTGTGCACTCCATTCTCCGACAATTTTTAGCTTTAAATTTGGAAATTGAGATTTTAAGCTATTCCAACAATTTTGTAGAAACCAGTTTAACCCTTCATTGTTAGGAAAATGGTTTTCTCCACCTAAGAAAACTAAATCATTTTTAAAAATGAAATTATCAGCTTTAATTAAAGTGTCTTCAGTTTGATAAAATAAAGCTATTGGGGAATTGTATATTTTACCCTCTAAAATGTAGTTATTAATTATACGTTGATCATTCTCTGAAAGAACACACACTAATTTGTACTTATTTAGATAATTTATTTCGTATTCTTTGTTTATTTTATATATATATCTTAAAAATGGTGAGTTGAAACTAAGTAACTTGAGTTCTCTTTCTTCTCTAATAAACCGCAATTCGTGATCCACATATATGGTTTTAATATGATTTGGTATATATTTTACAAAAGATATTAACTGATGGAATTCAATCTGGACGAAATCAAAATCACTATTTTCTACTAAATTTTTGAAGTGATTTATATAATCAATTGATAGAGAATAGTATTTTGATCGAAATAGGGTTGAATTTTTAATTAATAAGCGGTCTAAATAAGTTTTGTTTTTGGGATATAAGATGATAATGCCCAATATTCTTAAGATAATTGCCTTGAAATTGTAAAGGATTGAAATGATTTTTTTTGATTTAGTTTCTTTCAGAAGATATGGTTCTATTATAACATCATTCCACTTCTCTGATAGTGTCTTTACGTGATCAATTTCCTCAATTTTATATGTAAAGATTATGGTAATATCAAAAAAAAACCTCATTCGTTCTATGAAAGTATACTGAGCAATTTTACCTCCAGAGTTTAGTGGGTAGGGGATATAAGGAACAACTATCAAAATTTTTTTTTTCATATCATTAATTTACTACAGATTCAAAACAATTGATCTAAGATTTTTTTTGTTTGTTTATGAAAGTAGTCATATACAATTTGAGTTAATATATGACAGAGTACATTTAGCCTAATTCCTTTGTAATTTAGAGATTCTAAAATGTAGTAAGCAATCTCTTTCTTTTTGGAAAATTCAATTAGTTTTGATTTTAATACTATTCGAAAAACCCATTTAAATTTTTTAATTTTAGTTGTATAGTCTTTGATAGAATTTCTTGTAAAATAGAGTTCGACCCAATTTAAATATTTAATATTTGCCGTTAACTTTCTGATAATAATATCATTATTATCCTGAAATGAAGATATATTTATTTTACTTAACCTCCATTTTACTCTAGCCCCTTCAATTGACCTTATACCGCTCACATTTGAAAGTTTTATCCAAGCAGCGTCATCAGCTGACCAGGCTAAATCGAAATAATCAAACTTACCTAATTTGATGAACACTTGCCGTCTAAATATATATTCAACAACAAAACTTTCTATTTCTCTGTTCATTCTCATTTTAAAAAAATCAGAAGTGGAAATATGACGAGGATATTTCGTGCAATTATAAATTTTTTTGCTATTTTCATCAATAATTTGAACATTAAAATGAAATAAATTATCAAAGGAAAAATCATTTTTATTTTTGTAAAACAATTCTACACAGTTTGATTCCATTATATCATCGTCAGAAAAAAACCAAATCCACGGTTCATTCTCACTCATATCTATGCATCTATTCCAATGTGCAACTAAATCGTTTAAACCAAAATTTACTTCAAATACTTTATACTTAATATCAATGATACCACTAAATTCGTTAACAATTTTATCCAAATTGTATGGACTAGCATCGTTACCAATATAAACAGTAAAAAGCTTTACTGTCTGGTTTGAAATTGAATATAATGTTTCTCTTAAAAATGATTCTTTATATGCAGGAATAATGATAGCTAATTCTTTAAGCATTGTAATTTAAATGTAATTACTTTTGTTTAGTTGAATGAAAATTTAATCTTTATTGATCCATTAAGGTTGACCATCATTTGGAATTAGTTTTATTGACTTTCTGTACTTTTTTAAATTTAACAAATATAAAGCATTTTTTTCACTTATATATTGATATAGATATACAACAAATATATTTGCAATTAGGAATTTGTCCGCATATACTGAATCAGAAGTTAATGATGTAAACATTACCATCCATATATAATATTTTAAATAATAAAAGGGTTTAGGTACTTTAACCTTGAAGCTCTTATAAAATATAATAAAATATGCTAACACTGGTATTATTCCGCACATCGCATATAATCCAACTAAACCTATATCTGACAAGTAGTAGCCAACTGTTTGTAGTTTTAATTCTTCTCGTCCTAGAACAGACTTATCCCCATATGGAATTCCATTCCCAAGTATCCTACTTAATAAATTTGGCGAAAAATCTAAAATAAAGTATTTAGCAGAAAGAACTCTAATATACTCACTCCCTTGATGTTGAGTTTCTTTTTGTGTTTCAGATAGACCTCTTACTATTGAATGATTAGAATTTACAGCTATATATATTATACAAAATGAAATACTTAATATTATCAACTTTTTTAAGTTACTAGAAGAGCTAAAAAAATGGTATATATAAATAAAGATTAAAAATACGATACTTTGTCTTGTGACTTGTAATACAGTTACTACTGCTCCTAAACTAATAAAAGTTAACCAAATAATTTTATTTTTTTTGTTATAGCTTAGTTTACAGAGAGATATGAATAAGCTCAAAAAGAATATACCAGCTCCTGGGAAAATAATTCTTGTAATACCTCGATCTACTACAAACTCACTTTTTGTACCAAAATATACTATATCAGAATTTATAAATTGAAACAAAAATAGTATCATATAAAGTGCGCCATAAAATAGTGTTATTTTTTCAATAATTTTTATTTTTATTTTTTTTTGTATTAAAAAAAAATAAAAAAACCAAATTAAGTATGGCATTGTTGATTTAACGCTTAACCATATATCTTGTTTCCATGAAATATATGCAAGTGGAATAGATATTAGTATTGATGCACATATCATTTGTATGGGCAAATTAAATGCAAAGCTTCTCTTATAAAAAAAGGGAATAGATATTATAACTACTATTAAAGAAAAAGTAAAATTAACAGCTCTAATTGTTGCCTCAGATAAATATCGCCATTGAAAAAAATTTATTGAAACTAGAGTTAAAAAAAAAGTAAAATAAATTATTATCTTATTTTTGTTCATAGTTGTAAAAGCCATTACTTACTTTAAACACTTGTTATTTTTTTTTTTTTTTTTTCGATATTTAAAAAAATGATTTATGATAATTAAGTTTATACTCTATTCGTTTGTTACGATCTTTAATTACTTTAAATGGTATTCCACCGACTAATGTATACGCAGGAACATCTTTGTTTATTAATGACATTGCTCCAATCACTGCTCCTTCGTTTACAATTACAGAGGGTAGAATTACAGAATTACAGCTTATCCATGAATTCATCTCTATAATAACTTTTCCCCCACTACCCTCAAAGGTTGGACTATTATAGTCATGTTGTAAAGTATATATTGATACGTTTGATGAAATATTTACATTGTCTTTAATTATTAAACCCATTCTACCGTCGAGCAATGCATTTTCACCTATTATAACGTTATCTCCAATAGTTATTTTGCCCCTCCTAATTTGGCAACATCTGTGTATACTACTATTCTTTCCGATTTTTATTTTTAGAAAGGCTTTATAATAAAATAACCTTAGGCTATGGTTTGGTACATAGCCTATAATTAGCCCAATGTATTCTATGAAGTCAAATAAAAAAACTACAATTGTTTTTTTTACAACACTAAACTTTACTTTCATAGTTAATCTTCTGTTTTAAACCTTTTTGTAAATTTCTATTAATTTGTTATTACTAAATTTTCCAGTAAAAGCTTGTTTAAACGATGATATATATAATTGTATTAACTTTTTCCTGTCGCTTCGTTTCGCAATTACCAAAATTGTTCGAATTATATCTTTAAGGATATACAATGAAATTCTGATATTTATTTTATAGTGAACCAAAGCAATATTAATTATATTTCTTTTAGCCATGCACAGAAATACATCTTTCATTGTTATTGTATCGTTCCTGCTAGTGTTAACTCTTTTATTAGTCAATTTTCCTTCTGTATTTTTCCTCATTCCTATCAATTCGTTAATGTATACATCTGGTTGTATAGATATTGGTTCTACTTTGTGAAAAATAACTGCCTCTTTGATTAAATATATTTTGAAGCCGTTGTTTTGTATTCTAATAGAATATTCTACGTCATCGTGAAAAATGAAAAAATCTTCATTTGGATATCCAACAACTTTTACTATTTCTCTTCCTATACACATGCCAATGTATGAAGCAAATGTAATTTCATGAATGCTTTCTTTAAGTAGTTTTTTGTCATTAATTGGAGTCTGTAAAGGAATTTGGAATTTGTTTATAGATATATACCCTCTGTGTAAAAAATCAATTTCATTATTTTCTACTACAACAGGAGTAAGGATAAAATTTTTATTATATATTAGATTGTGGCAACTAAACATTTTTTCTAGACAGTGTTCATCTGGAAAAGCATCATCATCCATAATCCATATCCAATCAAAACCTTTTTTATATGCCTCCTTTATGCCCCTGTTAAAACCCCCCGATCCACCAGTATTCGTTTGGTAAAAAATTATTAAGCCTTTTTGATTTTCAAGCCATTCTTTAGTTCCATCATCACTGCCATTAATAATTACTACAATGTCATTAATTTTTTTTGTTTGTTTACGCAATGCCAGTATACATTTCTTCAACAAAGTGAGTCGGTTATATGTCACAACAACAGCTACAATTGAATCTTCCATTTCAATAAAGTTAATTTTTTTCTATTTTTTATTACATTCTATTTGCTTTAACTAATGTGTTTATGAGTGGGTTTAATTGCTGCTTTATAAAGTAAAGTCTAAAGAATTTTGTATCAACAGGGTTAATTCCATTTATTCTTAATAATACATACATTGTAAGAGTTATTAATATTTCTGTAATTAGCCAAGCAATTGCTGTTCCAATAAAACCATATTTTTGGACTAATATTACATTTAGTATAATACTTATCGTTGCGCCTATGCTTGTTGTATATAAAAATAATTTATCCATTTTCAAATGTAACATTATTTGTACTCCAAATAGATTACTTAAGGATACTACCATAGGAATAAATGAAAGTACTTGAAAGGCTTGGACGGCTGGTTCGTATTTGTTACCGAAAAAGACTTTTAATATATTTGGTCCTATACTTACCATTATAACCCCCATTAATCCGGTGCATAACATTACAAGTGGCAATGCTTTTTGAACTATAATTATTCCACTTTTTTTATTTTCTCCAAAAGCTTTTCCGATATAAGGGAAAAGTGCCATTGATAGAGGTAGGCTTATTACTGAACGTATGACATCCATCAATCTTTGGCCAGCTGAATAATACCCTACTTGCGTTTCATTTTGATAAAAGCCTAAAATGACAATATTCGTAGTTGTATAAAGACTAACAATTATTATCGAAAAAAAAACAATTTTTTCACTCCATAATACATTTATTATATTTTTGAATGAAATTTGTATGTATTTAACTTTATATCTTTTTAACGACCAAAAAAAAGTTATTACTGAAATACAAATTGTGATTAGACTACTTATTAGTGGTTGCCATATATAGTCTTCTTGCTGTTTTATTGCGGCAACTATTGCAATTGTAAATAAAAATCTGCCCCCGAAATTTACCAACGTAACTTTATGTAATTCTTGCATTGATTGGAATAACCAATTTTGGTTAAATACTACTCCAATGCATCCAATGAATGTAAAAATAGCTACTTTTTTTTCTAAGTTTAATGGTTGTACATTATATAGGCTTACAGAAAATATTATAAGTGACACAACAAACAATAAGATTTTCACATTCATTACTTCACTAAATATATAATTTCTCAGTATAATATTATTTGCATCTTTTGAAATCTTGCGTGTTGCTGTTAAATCAAATCCATAATTTATTAGTAAATTAAAATAAACCATAAAAGCAGCGGCATAGTTTATTACACCGAACTTTTCTGGACCAAATAGTCTAGATGTTATCGGTATAGTTATTAATGGGAAGATATAATTTGCTATTTGAATTAAGCTAAGCGAAGCTACATTCTTAAACAATAGTTTTTTGCTCACAGGTTTATGGTAGTTATTTAGTTTTCATTGTTTGGTTTATACTGTATAATTATGAAATCTATATAATTTCCGTTATATATTAATAGCTGATATTGCTTTACATTTAGTGGGCATTAATATCACCTTTCATCATAGCTGTCACTGTCCACCAGCATATTTTGATGTCGAGCCAGAATGATTTCTTACGATTATAGAATCGATCAAACCGAACGCGATGGATCATTTTAATGAGTTCATCGGTCTCACCACGGCAACCGCGGACCTGGGCTAGTCCGGTAATGCCTGGTTTTGTCCGGTAACGACTGCCATATTTGGGTAATACGCGCCAGAATTGGGCATCATGCTGCACCGCGTGGGGTCTTGGTCCTATGACACTCATCTGCCCTAGTAAGACGTTGATGAATTGGGGCATTTCATCCAGATTTGATTTGCGGAGGAATCGCCCAATGCGCGTTACACGATTGTCTTGTTTTTTGGCTTGCTTAAACTGGGCCTTTGGGTTGTGCGTCATGGTTCTGAATTTCAGGCAATCGAACCAGGTCCCCTTATAACCCGTACGCTTCTGGATGTATAGAATAGGGCCTGGTGAATCCAGTTTGATCAATATACCTAGTAGCGGAATTAACCAGGTGAGAACGAATAAGGCAACAAGTAGAGAAAAACAAATATCGAAGCCTCGTTTCCCAATAGTGTGGTAGTCTACTCTGCGCCGGGTGTTAGGCTCAGTGTACACGTACAGGGGCTTGTAGTGTGTGTCAAGACTAAGCATACAAGTTTAGTTTTAGTTGGGTTGATCGTGGAGAGAGGAAGCAATGTATTTGGTTTCTTTAGGTTGTTAGGCGAACTAGATCGCGATTCGCGTTACAGTCAGGCATTTCCGTTACCCAGCCATTTTTTCTTTTCGCTGCCGCCATAATATTCCCCGTAGTTATAATTGTAGTAATAGGATTCACCTTCGCCCACGCCGTTCAGAATGATGCTGAGCCGCTGGAAACGCTGCTCCTTAAATAGCACATCCACCATCTTGATCGAGTTCTTAGGTGTGTGGTCATGGCGCACCATAAACAGGGTCGCATCGGCATAAGGGGCAATCAGTTGGGAATCCGTCACCAGCCCAATGGGTGGGGAGTCCACTAGCACGTAATCAAAGCGTTCTTTCAATTCCTCGAATAACTTACCCAGGCGGGGCGAGCTCAACAGCTCCGCCGGGTTTGGCGGCAGCGGTCCAGCCGTAATAATGAAGTAGTTATCATAGCCGGTAACGGGTTGCAGCAGCTCGTCGATGGTCGCTTCGCCAATCAGGTAATTGCTCAGTCCCGAGTGGTTTTCCATATGCAGGCTCTTGTGGAGTTTAGGTTTGCGCATGTCCATTTCCAGAATAACCGTTCGGTTATTCACCAAGGCCAGGCTGGCACCCAGGTTAAGGGACATAAAGGATTTGCCCTCGCCACTGATGCTGGAGGTGAACAGCACCACCTGGGGCGTGTTTGGGTCACTCCGCAAAAAGTGTAGGTTGGTGCGCAGGGTACGGATCTGCTCGCCAATGACGGATTGCAGCCGGGGTTTGAACACCATGTTGTCGATGGTGATCTGGCGGCTTTTGACTACCTCGCCCAGAATAGGCACCTGGGTTACGTCTTCCACATCGGTCCGGTGCAAGACTCGGTTGTTCAGGGCATCTTTCGCCGTTAAAAATCCGACCGGCGCTAACAGACCCAGTAAGCCAAAGATGGCGAAGATGGTCATCTTTACCGGTTTTACGGGTTTGCTGCCGGCCCGTGCTGCATCCACTAAGCGGCTGTCCGGGATGGTGGAGGCTGCCGAAAGGGCCGTTTCTTCGCGTTTTTGCAGCAGGTAGGTATACAGACCGTTTTTGATGGCCTGTTGGCGCGTAATGTTGAGCAGCGCGCGTTCTTTACCCGGCACCGTCCGGATCATGCCTTCCAGACGCTGGTTGTTGGCCAGCAATTGGCCCCGGTTGCTTGTCAGTTGCTGCCGAATGGTTTGCACGTTTTCGTTGATGCTCGCTTTCAGGGTTTTCAGCTGGCTATCCAGCGATTGAACCAGCGGGTTGTTGGGCGACATGGTGCGCGACACTTCATCGCGTTTGGCTTCCAGCTCGGATACTTTCAGCAGCAATCCGGTCAGAATAGGATCACTCAGGCCCAGGGTCGCGGGAGCCAGGCCGCTCTGTCCGGCCTGGTGTTGCAAATACCGTTCCACATCGCCCAGGGCACTCAGGCGAATGTTGACCTCGTTCAACTGGGTATCGTTATCTTTTACGGTGCTTAGAAAGGTTTGTGCCTGTGCGCCCAGATCCGTAATGCCCTGGGTCGATTTATAGAGTTCGACTTCTTTCTCTACGGTCGAAAGCTCCCCGGAAATCAGGCCCAGCCGGTTTTCGATGAAGGTAAGCGTATTGCCCGCTTCTTTGTTCTTGTCGATAACGGCCTCCTTGTTGTATTCGTTGATGATCTGGTTCAGGATGGCCACGCCTTTGTCGGGGACAGCTTCATCCAGGGTCATCATGAGCACGGTGGCCTGTTTGGTTGTCGGCTCAACCGTCAGGTTTCCCAGATACCCTTCCACCGTTTCGGTATGGTTGGCGATGGTGGCTACCAGGGGCTCCATCTTACTGCTAATGGGCTTGCGGGTCAAAATACGGAGCTGGCCGTAGGGTGTCCGGATGCTCTGGTTCACGGGGTAGGGCTGCCCGTTCAACATCACCGTTCTGGCGTCTAAAAACGTAAACTCCAGGGCTTCGTCGGGTAACTGGGCCACCGGTTTCTCCACCAACAGGCGGATAGGGGAGTCGCCATAGATCTCTTTCTTTACCGTCCTGGTGGGGGTGTAGTAGTGGACATCGAGGCCAAGGTTCGTCACGACCCGATCCATGAGGGTATAGGACTTCAGGATTTCTATTTCATTTTCCACGACCTTACTGGGTGTAAACAGGTCGAGTTCTTTCAGCATGCTGGTTCCGTCCATGCCTTTCTTTTCGTCTTTGATCAGCAGGCTGGCTTTCACTTTATACCCCGGTGGCTGGTACAGCAGATAAACGTAGGCTGCTCCCAGCGCCAGTACCAGCGACAGCACGAACCAAGGCCAGTTGCGCACGTAGCGCATGAGCATGGCTCGTAGGTTGGTCTCCGGTTCTACTTCGTAAGCCTGAGCGGGGGTGTAGGAATTATTGGTTACCATGTTGGCTGGTGTTAAAGGCGCGTAACAATGATGGCGATAAAGGATAGAGCACTGATAATGATGGGTAAAAGCTGGAATGTCTGGTCGGCGTTATTCACGCGGGCCTTGCCGGGTTCTACATACACCACATCGTTGGGATGCAGGTAATAGTAAGGCGATTTGAAGACATCCCGTTTGGTCAGGTCGATGTGGTTAAAGGTCCGCTTGCCGTTTTCCTCACGGATAATCAGGACATTGTCCCGGCGGCCGTAGATGGTAATGTCACCGGCCAGTCCCAGGGCTGCGGGTAAGGATATGCGTTCATTGGGGATCGAGAAGAGCGAGGGCCGCGCCACTTCTCCCGATACGGCAATCTGAAAGTTCAGATTCCTGACGTTGACCGTGGGTTCTTTCAGGAAGTCGAGCAGTTTGGTCTTGATCTGGGCGGCCGCCTGGCTGTTGGTGAGTCCTGCTACGGTGAGCTGGCCCATCAGGGGTAGTTCGATCTGCCCTTCCTCGCTCACGACATAGCCGGGCGTGTAGGGCAGGGGTGTGGTGGGCGTTACCGTCTGGGGTGAGCCTGCCCGTTCGGCCATCGTAATGGCCGCGTAGGGATTAAAGAACGTGGTGGCTTCGGGGCTCAGGCTGCTGACCTGCACAGACAGCACATCACCCGGTTTAATGGTCGGAATGTAGCGGGGCGCCAGCGCAACGGTTGTGTCCGTACCTGCCGCACTTTGTTGGTACAGCACCAGCTCCTTGCTGGAGATGCAGCCAGACAATCACGCCACCAAACCAAGAAACAAGCACCCAGCCTGGGCACGCAGCACGCGTAATTTCATAAGGGTAAAAGTCATTAACTAATGATACTGATCCTGTATATACCGGCTGTGGTACTGCCGCAGCAGGGCATCCAGCTGGTAACCGACTTTATAGCGCGATGCAATGTTGTAACCCCGGCTATAGGCATATTCCCAGCGAAACTCCTCCGTTGTGCGGAGCCGTACCCGCTGGCCCTGTACAATCCGTCCGGGGGCCAGGGGAATGGCAAAATTGAAACCACCCGTTCCCCCGTTTCCCGTTTTGGTGGCATAAAAACCAACTTCCACATTGCCCAGCTGCCGGATGAGATCCAGTCTTACTCCCCGGTCATGGTGCAGATACTGCCCGCCCGATACCTTGATTGTCACATCGTGCCGGGGCAGCCGGTAAGCCACATCGGCCAGGATGAGCAGGTTATTCATGGATTCATAATAAAACCCGTTTTGCGGGAAGAAATAGAACCCCGTCAGGCCCGTTTCCAGGCCATACGACCAATTTTTGGTAAGATCGGCATGACGGTACTGCACATTGACGCCATACTGATCCGAATAAAACAACCCCGCCGACAGACTCATAAAATTGACCCCGTCCAGCGCCAGAAACTGGTTCAGGAAGGTTGGTGCGGGCCGCACATTCAGGCCCTGGTTGTCCAGGTGATTCGCAATGGGGAACAATACCCCCCAGTTCAGCACCAGCCCCCGGTTCAGGTACAACTGGCTTTGCAGCAACAGATTCGTTTTTGCTTCAACTGTCTGTTCCCGATACCCGAACTGGGCAATGAACTCGGGCTGCAATCGAAAGTCGAACTTGTAGGCCCGGCTGTCGAACGGATGCTGTTTTGCAAACCGTTGCCGTTCCTGCCGCGACAGGATCGTGGTGGTTACCGTGGTGTCCAGCCGGTATTGGGCAATGGGCACCCCCTGGTAGAGGGGCACAAACGTTTGTATGCCGTTGGCTGCCATGGGTTGAGCCGCATCCAGCAGCCCCATGAACGGGTTTCGATACAGCCGCTGCTCATAATACACCCGGTGTTCGGTGCTGTCCACCAGCAGGTTTTCCAGGTTGGACAGCCCCTTGCGCGACTGGGCAAGGCCGTCGGACAAGCCACTCACTAAGAGCGCTATCCCCAGTAACCAGACCGCGAGCCCATGACGTTTTTCCCTCCTCAAGCCGCTCCTCATGGTCGTTTCGGTTTACGGAGTAAAGGAATGGCGTAGGAGGTTGACGCCGTCACCTGATCGCCGTTCAGCAGTCCCGCCTGAACGGTCCAGTGCTTGAACAGCAAGGCATACGCCCCCACGTTGACATGCTGCGAATCCCACTCCACCATGAACCCACCTTTTTTGTTAACATTGAGGTTGACGCCCCCAAACGGCCCGGCCAGATAGTAGTTGGGTTTGTCGCGCTTGTCTTTCAGCGTATAACCCGAAAAAATGTCGGAATCTTTGTCATTTTTTACTTCAGCCCGATAAAGTGAATAGGGGCTGCTCATGCCTAGGGTAAAGGCCGTCGTAATCGACTTGGATATATTGACATGCTTGGTCGCTACGACCACATTGGTAATAAGCGAATTGTCAATGCCAAATGGAGCTGAAATAATAACTGCTACCGATGGACGCTTTGCTTTTTCGGTCAACAGCGCGTACTTAATGTCAATCTGTCTGTCACCGATACCCTTTGCACTATACTGGATAGGTCCATTGGGCAAAAGCAAATTTATATTCACTTCGAGTCTGGGGAAAACGACCAGGTTAACGAATGCAATACTTTCCGAATTACGTGTCGTTACTAATGGGTTAGCTTGTGGACTAAAGCGAAACGCATAGCTCGATGGGTTGAACCCATAGCCAAACGAGAACGTCCCATCTGCCACCACCTCGGCCGAGGGAATGTAGATTAACCCTGGCTTACCGGAAATATTTACCTGCGCCCACGCCAGCCCCGGAAGCCCAAGGCTAAGCACGATCCCTATATTGAAAACCTTTTGAACGGCCTTCAAAACGGAGAATGCTTTGAACGGTTTGCTATATACGTTAAGTATACTACTCAGGTAAATCATTGCCGGTGCTGGCTGAAAAATGGATTTAACAGACGAGTGGTGGCCCAAAGGCCTGATGAGCTATACCGGAGCATCAGGCCAGAAGTGGCTTGATCCATTTGGGACAACGTCCTGCGCTTCGTTTACTTAGTTGAATTTGACTTTTAGTGAGAGCCCCGCTTCCAGCCCGTTGAGGCTCACCTTCTGGGTCGTGCTGCTTGTCTCGCTTTTGACAACCTGGTTGTAGCTGCCCAGATGATACCGGACGTCGAGCGCCAGGAACAGTTTCTTCACCAGTTTTTTCTCGGCACCCACAAACACCTGCAGGCCGTAGTTATTGCCCGACTGGGTTTCGCTGACCGAACCGGTATTGCCTACGACCTGCCGCGAGAAATCATTATTGATAAAATAGCGGGCCACGCTCACACCTAGGTAGGGCGTCAGAAACGGCGCTTTGGGTTCACTGCCAGCTTCTTTGGTTGTTGTACTCACGGGAGCCGCTTTAGCAAAGGTGTACTTCAGGTCGAGCGAGACCGGAATAATGGAAAGCGTCAGTTTTTCGGACCGGTTTGTGCCCCCCACGCTGACATCCCCCGAAACGGAGTTTTTCCAGTAGCCAACCCGGCCACCGATGGAAAGTCCTTTGGTAAGGCCCACTTCCAGGGCGGCCGTAGGCATGATGCCCCCCGAAAAGGTTGCGCCTTTGCCGGCATTATAGTCGAGCAGCATGGAGCGTTCGTTCCAATAGTCGAGCGAGGGTTTCCAGTAACTGGCGCCTACGCTGATACTTTTCAGATTGACCTGCGCCTGCACAGCAGAAGGTCTGGCAAACAGGCCGCCCACGAGGGCCGCTATTGATAAAAAGAGGTAATTGGTTTTCATCGTACTGATTCGGTGTGAGTTACAACAAAATGTCTCTTGTGTGGAAGCATCTGAAAATCAACCGCCATTGCCCTGGTTGTGGCAGCTGGCCGTTGCTTTCGTCAGGGTTGCCTTGAGCGAGCCTGCGGCTGCATTGAAGTTGCTGTTGATCGTGTTCAGGTCTTTGTCGCGGGCCGCCTGGGCATTGGCCAGTTTAGCGGCTCCAACGGCATCGCAGGCGGTTGTTTCGGCAGCCTGTAGCTTGGTGAAAACGTCATTGGCATCGGCCAGCGCTGCCAGGTATAGTAACCTCAGCAGATCGTAGGCACCGCCCAGTATGGCTTTATTCGCATCCAGGCTAGCCATGCCCGCGTCGAAAGCCTGTTGAGCTACCGCCCGCAGGGGTGTGTACTTCGCCGTTAGACCAGCCTTACAGGGAGCACTCTCGGCCGAGATCCCCGTCTGGATCTGAGTAAAATTCGCATTGATAGCCGCTGTCTGGCTGGCCTGAGTTGCCTGCAGACCGGCCAGCGCTGTGTTATAGGCTGCATTGGCCGCTGCCTTACAGGCGTCGTCATCCAGCGCTGCGTTGGCGGTTGCTACGGTAGCGACAATGTTGCTGCCCGAGGTAGCCCCCACGCGTCCGCCCACTGCTTTCCCATTCACGGTCGGCAGGGTGAACGTTGGCAGATACGCTTTGAGCGCTGGATTGTTGCTCAGGGCGGTCAGCTGGCTTTTCAGGTTGGCCGGAATCTCCCCCGTGGTCGACATGGTTTTGATGACGTCGGGCGTGAAGCTGGCCGAAAGCTGCGAGGCAGCGGCTGGTGTAATGGCTTTACCGACATCGCTGGCGGCCTGTTGTACCGCAGCTGGCACGACGCCGGTGGCGCTCAGGCTCGATAGACCGGCACTTACGGCAGCGGCAGCGGTGGAGGAGGTAACTGAAGCCGCTGTAACCGAAACAGCAGCCGGTGCCGTTGGCTTGACGTCAGGCAGTTTGACATCCGTAAAGCCCTTGAAGGTATAGGTGAAAGGCGTCAGCGAATCAACGTCTTTCGTTTTACAATTGTACAGGACGGTTGCCAGACAAAACCCGTAAAAGAGCAACTTGATGTTCGGTTTTGCAGTTTTCATGTAAAGGTTTTTGTGTGATAGTGAAACGTGATTGAATAATTAAATGCCAACTACTTGCTCAATTGACATGATGAGTAAACCAGAGCAACTGGGGTAAAATGGATCACCAGCGTTCTGACCGGAGATTGTAGTATATACCAAGGCATCCAGGTGGTTTACTCCGTGCGCCATATTTGTATGAATAAACTATACAAGTAAAATTAGCGCATAGAATTCCCAGCCTATGAAAATATAGGTCAATGACAGATTGTATTTTCTCCTAGCTCGGTAAGAACAGAAATGTATCTTTAGAATTTATAGAGAGTACACCACCAGCGAATACTAAAAAACGTTATATAAACCTGGCGGGCTGAATCCAACGACAATCGTTTAGCGTATTATAGACTATCGTGAACTTGGTGTTCATAACTACTGTACCAGATCGGGGTAGTATGAATGATCATGAATGGATTTTGTCTCTTTGACAAAGTAGAAGTAAAAAAGGCCATAGATGTAGATAAGTATGTGATCTATCATGTTTACTGAAACATGATGAAGTAAATTTACAAATAAATTCATTCGATAATCTTTTTGATAAAACCCGGCTGTAAAACCGGGTTAAACCTTGTAAGTATATATTGGTTTACAGGTATGGATACATTTACGATGTGATACAGATATATTTTAACTAATTGTTTATATAGTTATACTATTAAGTCGATATAGGACTAAAAAAACATAGAAATGGGTGTTTCATAGAGAATCAATGCGCCGGTAACGCCCACTTATTATAAGTAATATCCCCCTATTTTTAATCTCTTTTTAATCTAAAAGCCTTTTTAGTGTGGAATTTACCATTTTGTACAATAGTAATTAAGAAGTTTACATTTAAAAATTTATGTTAATTAAATATTGGTGTATAAATGGAAACGGAGTATATTTTATAGTAACTTTTGTTGAAGAAGTATATTTTTTTGGTCTGTCTAGTAGCTCACCTCCAGTGTATAATTTAGACGACTGATTAATAAAAAAAAGTGTACATTGAGTATAAAACCATATATAAAAAAAACTGATAAGTATATATTTATATTGCGTTTAAAATAGGGTATAGTATTTAGTTTCTGGCTAATCTATAGATCATAAGAGTTACAACCACTATTAATAAATAGTAGTTAGTTTATACTATAAATTGCTCTACATATGTAGTGGTTATGAACAAGGAATCCTTTTCTCGAATGCAGGATATACGCATATCCTTACGGGTCTTCCTATTTCGATTATTCGTTACGTTGAACCGACAACATCGATAGCCAGGTCATCTATCGGAGCTGATCCATTGAATCAGATAGTGTTTTTTCGGGCAGCGGGAAGGAGACCAACGGGTATATTTGCCCGATGCATAGTGATGATGAGAAATTGATTGCTTTCTTTAAAGGACGAAAATTACCACCCAAAGGATACTTCCAGATCTCAGCCTGGGAATCCACATTCAACGTGAAGAAAACGATAGAACTGGCTATGCTTGGTCTGCAGGCAGGCGATAACGCCAGTCGGGAAACACTCAGACGAATCAAACAAAAGCTGGAAACAAGCGGGAAAATAGCCTAAAAAAGCCCGGCAAACTGAAGCTGACCGGGCAATTATCATAGGTTAGTAACGGTAATTTAGAGGGTATGTCAGAAAGAGCGTCACTTTGCACCGCTGTTGCATAGGTCCGCAGTCCTGACCGATGCCTACGTTTGCCAGGCTCCAGGCCACTTAGCTGAAAATTCGGGTTGACTCATAACCGCCAGATTAATCAAAAATTAATCTGACAAACGCGGACAGGATTCGTTAGAGAAGTACTGTATCAACGACTCACTATCCCCGATAACGTACGCATATGAGCGCTTTTGATCAACTTGTCCCTTTACCCGGTAGCGAAAAATCGGCTCCGGAGGCCACTCCCCTTCAAACACTTGACCCCAATGAAGTGCTGACTGTTACGGTTCGAATCCGTCGAAAGCAGCCGATGGCCCCATTGGTAAGCACCAGCAATCCGGTCGAGAACGTCGTGTCCCGCGCTGCCTATGCAGGTCGTTTCGGCGCCGATCCTGCCGTTATCAAGCAGGTAGAAGCCTTCGCCACGACATACGATTTGAGTTTGGTCGACCAGAGTGCGGCCCGCCGGACGGTGTTGCTGCGGGGAACCGTGGCCCAAATGGAACGGGCCTTCGGCGTCCTGTTAACCAATTACCGCACTGCCGACGGTATAGAGTTTCGGGGCCGAACGGGGCCGATCAATGTGCCGATGGAACTGGTCGACGCTATTGAGGGCGTTTTCGGGTTAGATAATCGGCCACAGGCACAGGCTCACTTTCAGGTTCTGAAGAATGGAGTGGGGGCGCACATTGCTCCGCTGGCAACGAATGTCTCGTTTACGCCACCGCAACTGGCCAGCCTGTACAACTTTCCGACGGGGGTAACGGGAAAAGGGCAGAGTATCGCCATCATTGAATTGGGCGGAGGCTTTCGAAAGGCAGACATCACTACGTACTTTGCCGGTTTGGGCCTCAAGCCACCGACGGTAGTGGCGGTTTCGGTCGATGGTGGCCTCAACGCACCCAGCACCGCCGATGGGGCTGATGGCGAGGTCATGCTCGACATTGAGGTGGCTGGAGCCGTTGCACCGGGTGCTACCATTGTGGTCTATTTTGCGCCCAATACCGATCAGGGTTTTCTGGATGCCATTACCACAGCCATTCACGATACAAAGTACAAACCATCCGTCATTTCCATCAGCTGGGGCGCGGCAGAGAAAAACTGGACACCGCAGGCGCTTACATCGTTCAATCAGGCTTTTCAGGCGGCAGCCGCCTTGGGAATAACCGTTTGTGCAGCTGCGGGCGATACGGGTTCTGACGATAGCGTTGGAGATGGAAAAGCGCATGTCGACTTTCCCTCGTCGAGTCCCTTTGTGCTGGCTTGCGGAGGAACAAAGCTCACCGCTTCGGGCAACTCGATCTCGGCTGAAGTGGTCTGGCACGAAAGCAAGACCAGTGCCACGGGGGGCGGGATAAGTGATGCATTCGACCTGCCCGATTACCAGCAAAAGAGCCATGTTCCGCCATCGGTGAATGATAAAAAACGAAAAGGCCGGGGTGTGCCCGATGTGGCCGCTGTGGCGGATCCGGCAACCGGGTATGCGGTTCGGGTCGATGGCAGTAACCTGATCATTGGCGGAACGAGTGCCGTGGCTCCGCTAATGGCCGGCCTGATTGCCCTCATCAACCAGCAACGGGGCAAAGCCGTTGGCTTTATTCACCCCATCATCTATGCCAATCCAAAAGCGTTTCGGGATATAACCCAGGGAAATAACAGCACAACGACGGGCAACAAAGGGTATACGGCGGTTGCGGGTTGGGATGCCTGCACGGGATTGGGCGTTCCGGATGGCAAGCAATTGGCTACCGTACTTGGGGGCTCGACGACAGCCTGAAAATTTGCTACAAAGCGACCCGGCTGAAACAAATGCGTAATGGCATGAGATCAACGACCTCAGATTAAAAAATACAACAGTCCGGGTATGGTTAGCAGAAAGAGGAGAACAAGCAAAAAAATAAGTTGCCAGAATCGGTCATAATGAACGTACCGGCTGTTCCCTGCAACCAGATTTATTAATTCGTTTATCCAATGGCGTATCATCCAGGTAATTAGGTGGTAAGGCCGGACGAAAGTAAGCGATTTCGGGATGTCCCTTGTATTATAAAATTGTTACGTGGGCAGCCGCTATTTTTTGCGTGGATAAAAATAAATGAATTGGATAGAGGTGAATGTTTTCTCCGTGCTGGTGTAATAGCCCGAACCGTTGATTGCCCAGCTAATGGCTTCTCCCTGCACTTCGTAGGCAAGTGGTAACCGCCGGGGTACACGCTTGAGGGCATCGGCAATGGTTTCCCCTTGCCGACGGCTGTAGTGAAAAATCTGTTCGTAGGTTCGAATCAGAATTTCATGGCCATCCGTCGAAATAGCCGCCGATGTCGCATGATCGAAGGGAATACGCAGCAGGGCCGTCATCCGGGTAGACTGGGTCAGTGACTGTGGATAAGCAGCACGGTACACGGCCGAGTAAGCGCCTTTGGAAATAAGAAACAGGTCTCTTGTGATTGGATCGAGAAGAATCGCTTCGGCATTTTGTGAACCATCGGGCAGGTATACCCGAATGGCTTCGGCATTAGTGATCTGCCCATCGAATGGAAGCACTTTCCCGACCAGGCTTGGTTCCGGAAACCGATAAATGACTTTTTCGGAACGCCAGCGCCGGTTATCGCCAATGTCGGCCACGTAAATGTAGGATTTGCCCGGTATTGGACCAGGCCCGACGGCTATATCTTCCCAGTCCCGGTTTCTCGCGCCTTCAATGCTGAACCGGGCCACTACCTGACCCTCGGGACTGATTAATTGAATTTGATTGGAATTACCGGAATCTTCTTCGGCCCAGAGGTAACCCGGATGATTACGGCTTGCGGCCAGGCCGGATACTTCAGCCAGGTCGGCGTCGTGCATGACGCCGACCTTGTGGGCTTCACTAAATAAGGTAGTATCTTTAGCCAACGTGGCAACGGAATAGGTTACCCAGGGTATCGAATCCGACTGCTGGTTGGATGACCCACAACCGCCAGACAGTACGGCTACTAACGCCAGTTGGAAACGGATGAATGTACGTGTTGGCATAAGGGCATTAATTCCTGTTAATAGATGGACGCGAATCGGCTTTCAGGAGCGCGCGTTGAGTGAGTTGTGTCCTCACCACATACTAATCCGGATGCGGACTACTCACTTATGTAGAGTTCATACGCTTAAAATGCCACTTAAACACGCCACGATCTACGAAGCTAAGTCAGCTATAAACTTACTTCCCCTGAAGGGAAGCTGAATTGACCACACTCCCCGGCACGGTCCTCAGCCGGGCTACCCGAATACCCGAAAGGCGCTTGTGCCATTGAACGTATTCGCTGATGGGGTATGCCGAAATGACCACCATCCCCTGATCGGATGAGGCATGAAGAAGGTGCATCCGGCCATCGGGCTGCCGAATGGCCAGACCAACATGCTTCATGTCCAGACCAGGCCGGGCCGGAACCATCATGACAATGTCTCCCTCATGGAGTTGAGCTTCGGCCTGCCGAATATGTTTCGTCGGTATAAACGAAAACGCCAACTGACTCAGTGAGGCTTCGGTAAGAGCCACCTGTTTAAATATGTCGGGGTTATTGAGTTGAGGATATTTGTAGGTTGTCGATGTCATGTAGGAAACGGGCTTGGCAACGGTCAGGCTACCCGGTAGTTCACCACTCACATCTGAGATCAATCCTTTCCGTTCGTTATCACGAAGCCAGTCCGAAAAATAGTGTAAGCGGCTGGCATAGCCATCAATTCGCCCGTTTCGGTACCGTAGTCTGGTCAGGTAATTGCGAAACGTTTGCTCAGACAGCACCGGATTGGGCTTGTTCGCGACGTCCTGCCAGGCCATAGTGAGCGCCAGCACGCTTTCTAAATACGTAGTGCAATCAAATTCACGGAGGTTGACCACCAGTTGTTCCGTTGCATTCTGGTCGAGCGTGTTCGGAATATAAGGCCTGCCCAGAAATTGCTTGCCGATGGTCAGGGCCGTTTCGGCCGGAGTTTGGCCACTCACGAAGGTGAACGACCGCAAATCGCCGGACGTCGTATCCTGCGCCCGGATGATCGGCGATAGAAACAGCAGGAAAAGTGTAGTAAACAATTTCGTCATGAATGGGCGGGGCTTTCGGGCGTAGTCTAATGGCGAAACGACGCCCGAAATGCGCGACGAAGTTACGATTTAATTTCCAGCACCCGCACACTCCAGGGGGTAAGCATCAGGGGTATTCCCGTTCGTCCAAGTGCTTCCAGTGTTTCGTTGGTCAGGAAGATATCGGTTAGTTGAAGCAATTTGTTGGGGTCAATCGCCATACTGTCAAACGCTGCGGCTGGGATGGCAATGGTGGTGTCGTAGGTCGTGTGTTGCGAAAAGTTACAGACGATGAGCAGTTTTTGCCGATCCGTGTAGCGCAGGTAACTATAAACCTGATGCGCATCGTAGCCCGCGCTTTGCCCATTGTCATTTACGTATTGCAGGTCATAGAAATACCCATTCTGGATGGCGTCGGAGCCATTGACCAGGTAATTTAACTGCTGGTAAAAGGCCCGCAGTCGCCGTTGTTCGTCGGCCAGATTCGCGCCATTGTACTGCCCCTGACTGAGCCACTGTTGCCATTCGGGGACGCCCCAGTAGTCAAAGATGGTCGTCCGTCCATCGTCGCCACTAAACCCTTCGGCGCCCTCTGCCCGAACGCCAACTTCCTGACCAAAATACAGGAGAACAGGGCCCGTATGCATGGTTGCCGACAAGGTCATGGCCGGAACGGCAGCCCAGGGATTATTGGCGAAGAAACGCGAGGCAATGCGGTGCTCATCGTGGTTTTCGAGAAACCGAAGCATGTGCTGCGCAAAGTCGCCGGATTCCTGCTGCCAAACGCGGGTCAGGTCATAGCACGAACCATGGCCTTCCATCAAGCGTCGGACGGCATCGTACAACCCGACTTTATCGTAGAGGTAATCAAAACCACCGTTCAGAATAAAGGGCCGATATAAGCCGGGCTCGTAAATCTCGGCGATGAAAAGCAGGTTGGGGTAGCGCTGTTTTACCTGACGGATGGCCCAGTGCCAAAACTCAATAGGCACCATATGGGCCATATCGCACCGGAACCCATCGACGCCTTTGGCTGACCAGAAAAGCAAAATGTCGAGCATCTGCGTCCAGGTGGCCGGAATGGGATCAAACTGGCGGCTTCCGTCAAATATATTGAGGCCATAGTTCAGTTTGATGGTTTCGTACCAGTCGTTCCGGTCGGGGGTAGCTGTGATGGAGCCACTGCCCGTTACTTTGGCCGGGTATTCGTGTAGGGTACGTGACGGCGGCTGGCTGTCAGCCTGTTCGGGGGCAACAAAGGTTTGCCCTGGCAGGTAATAAAAATTGTTGTTTGGCGCAAAGTCGACAGACGTATCGTCGTTCTGGCCGAGGTCGACAACATCCTGGGGTTTGGCATCGGACCGGTACTGCCGGGCGACGTGATTTGGAATAAAGTCGATGATCACCTTTAGCCCATGCGCGTGAGTGCGCTGAACCAGGGCCTCAAATTCGGCCATGCGGTTGGGCACACTGACGGCCAGATCGGGGTCAACATCGTAATAGTCTTTAATGGCGTAGGGTGATCCGGCCCGCCCTTTCACCACCGCCGGGTCGTCGGGCAGAATACCATAAGCTGAATAGTCCGTTTGGGTAGCGTGCTCGATAATTCCCGTATACCAAACGTGCGAAATGCCAAACTGCCGAATCGACTGGAGAGCCGCATCGTTGATGTCGTTGAATTTGCCACAGCCATTTTCTGCATAGGTTCCATTCCACTGGTTTGTGGTCGACTGGTTGCCGAACAGGCGCGTAAAAATCTGATAAATAATCAGTTTATCGATCAGAGGAACAACGGATGTCGTATGCATACAGGTAAATAAGGACGGAGTGAGACAATCTGTGAGGTTGGTAAACGCAAAACTATGGCCTTTTTTGACGAAAATGCTGGGTTATTTTTGCGTTATTGTTGCATTATTCTCAGTCTGTAACAGAACTCGGTGCGGCTGCACCCGGCCAACCTATGAAAAGAATCGCTTTTACTCTGCTCGTTTTCTTATCGGCTTGTTTATCGCTTGCTTTGGCGCAGCCCGCCCAGATCCAGCGCGTGAACCCCATAAACTGGTGGGTCGGCATGAAAAACCCCAACCTGCAACTGTTGGTGTATGGCCCTAATGCCGGAACTCTCACCTATACAATCAACTATGCCGGAGTTAAACTCCTGAAAACGCATACCGTTGAAAACCCCAATTACGCGTTCCTTGATCTGACCATTGCGCCGACCACAAAAGCCGGGACCATCCAGATTGTGGGCAAACGCGGCAGCCAAACCCTGACCCAGCCATTCGACCTGAAAGCCCGCGATAAAACGCCGAAAGGGCAGGGCGTTACATCGGCCGATTTTATTTACCTGATCATGCCGGACCGGTTTGCCAACGGTGATCCGGGCAATGACAAATTTCCGGATATGCTCGATACCGAAGCCGACCCTAAAAATCCCTACCTGCGGCACGGGGGCGACTTCAAAGGCATTATCAATCGGCTCGATTACCTGAAAGATCTGGGCGTTACGGCGCTCTGGCTAACCCCCGTGCTCGACAACGACGAAACCCTCAAAAAAGAAGGCCCTGACCGAAATCAGGCGGGCTATCATGGCTACCACTTCACGGATCATTATAAAATCGATAAACGCTTTGGCGGCAATGCAGGCTATATAGAACTGGCTGCGGCCCTGCACGCCCGGGGTATGAAGCTGGTGCAGGATGCGGTCTATAACCACATCAGCGACGACCATTGGTTCTTTAAAGATAAACCGATGAAAGACTGGGTAAACGAGTGGCCCAGTTATACCGGTTCGACCCACAAAGAGCAGTCGCTTTACGACCCGCACGGAGCCGCTGCCGATAAGAAAACGCTGCTGGATGGCTGGTTTACGCCTTTTTTGCCCGACATGAATCAGCGCAACCCGTACGTTGCCAACTTCCTGATTCAGCATGCCATCTGGTCTACGGAGTTATTTAGCCTCGATGCCTGGCGGATTGATACCTATAAATACAACGATCTGGCGTTTATGAATCGCTGCAACCAGGCGCTCATGGACGAGTATCCAAAGATTCACCTCTTTGGCGAATCCGTCGTGAACAACCCAGTTGGACAGGCTTTCTTTGTGAAAAATACGGTGGGCTTTCCCTTCAAGAGCAACCAGCCGGGCGGTCTGGATTTTGTTCTGTACAATGCCTTCAACGATGCGTTGAATCAGAGGTTCGACTGGGATTCGGGCGTGAACCGGATTCACCAGGTGCTGGCGCAGGACGATGTATATGCCGACCCCAATAAGCTGGTGACCTTTCTGGAAAACCACGATACGGATCGTTACTTGTCCGTCATTGGCGACGATTACGATAAATACAAAATGGGAGTTACCTGGCTGCTCACCACACGCGGCATCCCACACTGGTACTACGGCACCGAAATCCTGATGAAAGGCACTAAAAATCCCAGCGATGCCGAGGTCCGGAAAGATTTCCCGGGGGGCTTTCCAGGCGATAAGGAAAACAAATTCGAGACGGCCGGGCGTACGGACAAGGAGAATGCGGCTTTTCAGTTTGTCCGCAAACTAGCCACTTACCGGCGAGACAACCCCGTTTTGCATACAGGCAAGCTCATGCAATTTCTCCCGCAGGATGGTACGTACGTTTACTTCCGTTACGATGGCAGCAAGACCGTTATGGTGGCGACGAATACGGGCGATAAAGAAATCGGACTTGACACCGGCCGGTTCGCCGAACGGATGACGGGCTTTACATCGGCCCGTGATGTGCTGACCGATGCAAAACTGACGGACTTAAAACTGGTGAAGCTACCCGCTAAATCGGCGCTGGTGCTGGAACTGATAAAGTGAGTTTTGCTTAAATGCTGTGCCAATGTAGGTGAGTAGGAGTCGAAGCAAATAACCGCCGAATGGATTCTTATTAGCCCACTGCTTTAGCGGTGGATTTAATCAACATTGTCTCCATCACCTTAACCGTTGAAACGGTTTTTGCATGGTGAAACCGTTGTTTATATGCGTTTTGTTGGTGAGGAACCTACAGCTAAAGCTATGGGCTGATAGGTGTGAACTGGCGCTTATTTACTTCAAATCGATTGACCCGATGCTGCTCAAACCCGCCATTACCAGATTACTCTTAACCTAGCTTAAGGATATTTCTTAAGCTAGGTTATAGGTAAACGACTCGCTCAATAGCCACCTTTGTCGGATATTAATTTTGACCAAACGACCTGATGAAAGCTGCTATAACCATACAGCCCGGACCGCCTGAGGTGATCCAGCTACAAGAGAAGCCCCAGCCAACGGCGAAAGAAGGCTGGGTTGTCATTCGTGTAAAAGCCTTCGGGCTCAATCGATCCGAAATGTTTACGCGGCAGGGGCATTCGCCGGGGGTTAACTTTCCCATCATACAGGGCATCGAATGCGTCGGTGAAATCGAAGAGGATTTATCCGGGGTCTACACGAGCGGGCAAAAAGTAGCCGTCTGTATGGGCGGCATGGGCCGAAACTACGACGGCAGCTATGCCGAATTCGTTTGTGTTCCGGCAGATATCGTGATTCCCTTTTCCAGTGAGCTACCCTGGCCCGTGCTAGGGGCCATACCGGAGATGTTTCAAACGGTTTCAGGTTCGTTGCACGAAGCGCTTGACGTGAAGGCTGGTGAAACCCTGCTCATTCGCGGAGGTAGTTCCTCCATTGGCATGTTGGCCGGTCAACTGGCAGCGTATCTGGGCGTAACGGTCATTTCTACAACACGCAACGCCGATAAGCAGCAAACGCTGCTGGAAAACGGCGCGGCTCATGTGCTGCTGGACGATGGAAATATTCGGGAAGCAGTAAGAAAACTTTATCCGGCGGGTGTCGATAAGGTGCTGGAACTGGTAGGCATCACAACCCTGAAGGATTCCCTGAAGTGTATTAAGCCGAAAGGAACTGTTTGCATGACCGGTATCTTAGGCGGCAGCTGGACCATGAATGAGTTCACGCCGATGGGCGATATTCCGTCACTAGGCAAGCTCACTGTGTACATGGGCGAAGCCAGCAATTTAGGCAAAGAACAACTCCAGGACTTTATCGACGCCATTGCTAAAGGAGCTATTGTGTTAAATATAGATAAGACATTTCGTCTGGATCAACTGGTGGAAGCCCATCAGTACATGGAGAGTAACCAGGCGACAGGAAAGCTGGTTGTGGTGCTGTAGCAGGGGGTATGGCTCCGCACCTAAATCTGGCTACCTTTGGGCTTTATACAGCTAATAGCGCGCAAATGAGTCAGATAAAAGCCTTTCTTTTTGACCTCGATGGGGTTATTGTAGACACTGCTATTTACCACTACCAGGCCTGGAAACGACTGGCCACGGAGCTTGGTTTCGATATCTCCGAAGAGTTTAATGAGGGACTCAAAGGCGTTAGCCGGATGGATTCGCTGGATCTTATCCTGGCCCATGGCGGGCTAACCTTACCCGACGAAGAAAAAGCGAAACTCGCTGATCAAAAAAATGAATGGTACCTTGAGCTGGTCAGCCGAATGACGCCCGAAGCTATTTTGCCGGGAGTGGCTATGTTTTTCTCCCAGGTCCGTCAGGCGGGGCTGAAAACAGCCCTGGGGTCGGTTAGCAAAAATGCTCCTTTGATTCTGGAGCGCATCGGTATGACCGACGCCTTTGATACCATCATTGACGGTACTAAAATCAGCAAAGGCAAGCCCGATCCGGAAGTATTCACGAAAGGAGCAGACGAATTAGGCGTTCGGCCAGACGAGTGTGTTGTGTTCGAAGATGCCGTGGCGGGCGTAGAAGCTGGCAAGCGGGGCGGTATGTTTGTCGTTGGGCTTGGTTCGCCGGATGTGCTCCGACAGGCCGATCTGGTTGCGCCCTCGCTGGCCGAACTAACCGTAGATGAGGTGCTGAGCAAGAGTAAGTAATGTGGTTGGTATTCCTAAACAGCCAGAGGCTGTTTAGGAATACAGCACTAAAAACGAATGGAGCCTTTGGACCATTCGGTATACTTAGAACGGGCTTTTAAGAATACACCTGAGTGAAGTCAGATTTAAGAATCTGACTTCACAAAATGCTTACTGCACCGCTGGGAACGCCCGCTGGGCGGCAATAATCTGCCACTTTTTATCCTGCTCTTTCAATAGATGCGTGTAGACGGATGGCGAGGTTGCGGTTGAGTTGGTGGCCGTGCCATACACCAAAATCATGTGATCGTCGAGTGCTTCGGCGTGATCGACTTTTGTTTTTAAAACTTCAGGGGCTGTTCGTTTCAGGATATTTTTTTGCATGTCAGAACCGCTGAGGATCGTTCCGGCTTCGGTCAGAAGCGCTGTTTTAACGGGCATGATGGCCGCTAAAGCGCCCGTGTCACCTTTCGTATAGGCAGTAGCGTAAGCTGTTTCAACGGCGCTGGCAATGGAATCAACTTTAGGCTGAGCCATTGGGCCACCCCGTGGCCGTTCGCCCCGTACCAGGTCTTTACCCGCATTGGCCAGTTTTTTGAAAACCGGTAAATCGAACCCAATGCCCAATGCAAAAATGGCCACAATAACGACTGGAATAACGAACTCTTTCTGGATGGCTCCCGTCCGGCGATTTTTAGTGTAGCCCGTTATCGACGACCAGTTGTTGACAATATGAAATATCGAAGCGGCCACGAACAATATCCCAAACCAGGCATGCGTATGATCGACCAGGTGAGACCCTTGTCCGAAATAAATTAAGAGACCAGTAATGGACAGAACGAAAAAGACGGCTGCCACCGAAAGACTAACTAAATTTTTGGATTTCATCGGAGATATAGTGTAAATGATCTGGTAAAAGTAAGTGCGGAGAAGGCAAAAAGAAACCCCTCCTGCAAAGCAAGAGGGATTGATCACCAACCTAATCTAATTGTCAGAAACCCTGCCAGGCACGCTGGCCGGATGTAAATTTTTATTAACGTGGACGACCACCGCCTGAACGGCCACCGCCAGAACGACCACCGCCAGCTGGGGCCGACTGTTGAGCAGGCTGCTGTTGCTGGTTATCGCCACCACCGTCGCCTTCTTTTACGTCGTCGTTATTAACCGATTTCCGGCGTTTCTGGGGAGCATCGAAACTCATTTTACCGAGTTTGTAGCTGAATGTCAGGCGAACACCGGCATTGTAGAAACTCGTCTGCGAATTCTGGCTCAGAATAGGTGACGACAGTTCCGACCGCTGGGTAAATGGGTGGTTGAAAATATTCTCGGCTGCCAGTC
Organism: Spirosoma radiotolerans; assembly: GCF_000974425.1. Classification (NCBI taxonomy): domain Bacteria; kingdom Pseudomonadati; phylum Bacteroidota; class Cytophagia; order Cytophagales; family Cytophagaceae; genus Spirosoma; species Spirosoma radiotolerans. Next base: position 3,711,928 of record NZ_CP010429.1, on the reverse strand, counting down.
CCAGACTTGCTCTCTTGTCATTAAACTCTTTCCGCATGCCAATGCTGTAGAAGTACATCGGGCTCTGATAACCCTGCAATTGTATCTGCTTGCCCCGGCCACCACCAAATACCTGGAAGCCCCAGCCATTGCTTAAAGAAAGGCTGCTCTGTAGGCGTCCGGCTATAACCAGTCCTGAGTTGGAGGCTGAATAAATCGGGTTCGCGTTGTTGTTTGTCAGACTAACATGGTAGATATCAATGCCGCCACCCAGTTGAAGTTTACGGAACAAGGTTCCGTTCCCAAACAGGTTCAGTCCATAGGCATCCTCGTGACCAACGTTCTGATAAGTGGTTTGGATGACCTGCTGAAATACCTGGCTGATCGGATCACCAACAGGCTGCTGGGTTACATCGCGGACAGCCGTGATCTCGCCATTGGTCCGCCGACCAAACAACGACGCATTTAGGTACAATCCTTTGATGTTGCCGCTCGTGCTAAACTCAACATTATCAGTGAACTCGGGCGATAACAGAGGGTTCCCACGGGTAATGTTGGTTGGGTTTGAGGAGTTCACGTTCGGGTTCAGGAACTGGATACCGGGGCGCTGAATTCGGCGGTTATAGGCCAGTTTCAGAATCCGGCCACCTTTCAGGCTTTTAGAAATGTTAACACTGGGTACCAGCGTACCATAGTTTGGAATGTTGGTCGGCGTTGCTGTCGATTCGTTGCTGAATCGGGCATCAATAACCGTATATTCGTAGCGCGCCCCCGCTTTGATGGTGTACTTGTTCTTCGTCGTCAGGGTGTACGACAGGTACGAGGCACCAATGTTCTGATTGTAGAACAGGGTGTTCGATGGACGAGTTTTGTCAACAATGTAATCGCCGGTGTCGCCCGTGGCGAGGTAGTACTGGTAGTCGCTGTTGGCTTTGCGGAAAATGCCTTTCACCCCAAATTCAAGCAGTTGATTCGTCTTGATTGGCGTTTGATAGTCAATCTGAAGGGTTGACTCCTGGTTGTAGCTCAGGTTATCATTGCGGATTCTGGACGAAATGGTCTGGAAGTCAGTGCCGCTCAGAATATCTGACACGAAGTCGTTGGTCCGGTTATTCCGGCTAAACAACGCCAGGATGCTGAACTCCTGCTGAGGTTTGTAAATCTTGGTATACGTAAGGTTTGCATCGACGGTGCCCGACAAATCAGTGGTCTTTACGTTACGGTCACTGATGGTTGGGAAGTAGCTTGTCGGAGAAGTTGTCTGTGTCAGCAGGTTATTCTGTTTGGCGGTACCGTTGCGGGCGCCATATCGAATGCTGGCAGTAAGCGATGTCCGTTTGTCGATGTCATAATCCCAGCCCAGCTGATAGTTGCCAAACAAACGCTGACTCAGGGTATTGGCTGTTTGCAGCGTCCGGGTGCTGGCCGAGTAGGTGTTGGTTGCCTGATCGTAGTTTCGGGTCGTCTGGTCATTGGTGAAAGCCCCTTTCACATTGTATTCAGCACGCCCGAAGCCGCTGAGCGAAAAGCCCATTTTGCCCGTGCGGTAGTTTCCGCTCAGGCCTAAATTGCTGCCCCGGTTGCCTGCGCCACCATTTACATCAAGAGTAGCGCCCTGCAGCGTTGTTTTCTTGGTGACGATATTAATGATACCCGCTGATCCTTCCGCATCATACTTGGCCGAGGGTGACGTGATCACTTCAACCGTTTTGATCATGTCGGCCGGAATCTGTTTCAGGGCGTCCGCTACGCTGCTGGCTACGATGGTCGAGGGTTTGTTGTTGATCAGTACCGTCACGTTGGCACTGCCCCGAAGGCTGACGTTTCCGTCGAGGTCAACCGATAACATAGGTACTTTACGGAGAATATCACCGGCATCGCCCCCTTTGGCGGCAATGTCCTTGTCGGCGTTATAGACCAGCCGGTCCACTTTTTCTTCGATCAGAGCGGCCTGCCCCACTACGTTTACTTCATTGAGTGTCCGAACATCGGCAGCTAGTTTAATGGTACCAAGGTTGATATCGCTGCTCCGGTCAATGGTAATCAGAGCGCTCCGCTTGTCTTTATACCCGATAAACGAATACTGGAGCCGGTATTTTCCGGGGGCCACTCTACCGATGGTAAACTTCCCTTTGGCGTCGGCAGTGGTGCCGTCGATGGGTTTGTTGGTGGCGGTATTGAGCAGGGCAATGGTTGCAAATTCAACGGGTTTGGTACTCGCCGAGTCAATCAGCACACCGCTGATTTTCCCATTACCACGGGCAATCGGATCCGTTTCCGATGGGGTGGCGGCTGGTTGGGGCTGTGTGCCGGGCGCCTGAATCGTGGTTGGACCACCAGGAGCCGTAAAGTTTTGTGGAGAAGTAGCTGCTGGTGTCGTGCCAAAAGGATCGGGAACCGCGCTGGCGGGTGGAGGAGCCGTGGCCGGTTGATTCGTTGCCGGCGTAACGGCTGTTCCGCTGGCTGGTGCACCCGGTACGACGGGCGTCTGAGCGAACAGCGTTGTTGCACTGACGATGAGTAAGGATAGTAGCAGGGCTTTCATGAGCTATTAGAATTAATGGGTCAAAGTTGATCCTACCCATTTGTAAGCAAAAAACAATCTGGCTGAATGCCGTTTTTTTTACGCCGAAAGCAAAAAATAACTGCACGAAGAACAAACTGGCTGCTAGAACTTTTGGACTCAAATCGACTGGTTTGTTAACCTGAATAATAGCGGAACGGTTAATAAAAAGGTTTTGGCTGGGCTGGTGTCTTGTGTGTAAACCAGTACATTTGCCGATTCGCCAATTGCAGTATCTGGGTTTTATGACGCGTCTTTTTTGGTTTCTGGGACTTTTCTGTCCTTTCTTTTTTCTGTTTACTTATAATTCTGGCTACGGGTACGATGCTTACGAATATTTGATTATTGCCCGTAGCCTCAACGAGGGCTATGGGCTCTACGACTTTATCCCATCCAAATCCTATTTGCTGTATTCGTCCACCAATGTTTTACTGAATTTGCTGGGCGGTTACAACCATGTCAGCGTTTCTGGACTCATTACCTTGCTGGCTACTGGGGCTGTGCTGTCTGCCTGGCGGGCCGCCCGTGTATTCAGTGAGCGAACCGCGTTCATTGCGGTTGGGCTAACGGCCGCCAGTTGTTGCTTTATGGAGATGAATTTTCTGGAACCGGAAAGCTGGGTGTCTATCTTTGGTCTCAATGCGTTTTCGCTGGCTGTGCGTGGAAAAGGACGCTCAGACTGGCGTTGGCTGGGCGCTGGCGTTCTGCTGGGAATTGCGATGTGTTTCAAGAGTGTTGCCGCCTTTTATGTGGTCGGTTTTGGTGCGTTCATTTTCGTTTTGTTTCTAACCGGCCACCTTAAATTCTGGCCGATGGTTGGACGGGGCCTGCTGGTTTTACTGGGGTTTATTCTGCCACTGGTCTTGTCGGCCCTTTATTTTTATTTGACAAACCGGCTGGAGGCTCATCTGGAGTGGACCTACATTTATCCGTTCGGGGGGTATCCGGCTCATACCATGTTCCTGACGAAATTTCTCCTCAAGCTAAGCTGGCTTTTACTTCTGCTGGCAATTTCGTTTGTGCTGGTCTGGCGGCAACCTTACCGAAAACAATACCAGCAGACCCCTGCTGTTTGGCTGGCTTTACTGCTGGCGGCCTTTGCCTGCGTATCCATGATTAAAACACAGGCCAGCCATTACTTTTTTCCGGCGGCCGTTTTCTTCGCCCTCCACCTCGGCTTTTTGGCTGATTTGTGGCTAAACCACTACGAAGCCCGTCATAAGGCGGTGTCGCACAAAATGGTGTTTCTGGGAAGTGGCCTGGTGGTGGTGTTATTGCTGATGAGTGGGTTACTGTACCGGCCCGCTACCATCAAGCGATTGGTGTCCATTGCCGATTATTCAAGTGAGGAGCAGGCTGGCGCGTTTATCCGGGAGCAGGCGGGTCCTACCGGAAAAGTGTTGCTGTTCGACAATGCGCTGAGTTTATACTACCTGTCGGACCGGGAACCCAACGTACCTTTTATCTTCACCGAGATGCAGACATCGCATTACATTGAATCACACCCCGATACCTACGGACGCGCGCTGGCCGACACCAGCCTGAAGCTGGTTGTGTTTGGCAATCGGTCGAGTGTTATTGATGACAGCACGGCCCTTAATAAACCGGCTAATGCCTATGCGATTCAGCAACTGCGGGATGGTTTACAAAAGAATTTTGTACAAATTAAAAATCCACACTTTCCGTTGATATACTGGGTACGCAAATAACACGGAACTTGTTTACCCGTTATCGTTTAAATTTGTTTTATGCTGCTATCTGTTCTTATCCCTGCTTACAACGAGATTAACTCTATTGATACATTACTTGAAAAAATTCAGGCTGTTCCCATAAATAAAGAAATAATTATTGTTGATGACGGCTCAACGGATGGCACCCGCGAACGGCTGAAGACATTTGACGCCGTGCCTAACATTCGGGTTATCTTTCACGACCATAATCAGGGAAAAGGGGCGGCCATTCGCACGGCCATTCAGCATATGACGGGCGACATTGCCATTGTCCAGGACGCCGACCTTGAATATGAACCACAGGATTACATGGCCCTGGTGAAGCCCATTGCCGATGGTAAGGAGAAAGTAGTTTACGGTTCCCGGTTTTTGAACCCCGAGAACCGACACTCGTATTATAGCTTTTATATTGGCGGCCAGGTGGTTACGTTGCTGACAAATGCGCTATTTAACCAGCGCCTGACTGATGAGCCAACCTGTTATAAAGTATTCGATGCTGATTTTCTGCGGTCTATTCCGCTCGAATGCACGCGCTTCGAATTTTGCCCTGAGGTAACGGCCAAAGTAGCCAAACGGGGGATTCGTATCAAAGAGTTACCCATTAGCTATTATCCCCGTTCCATTGCAGAAGGCAAAAAAATATCCTGGCTGGATGGCATCGAAGCAATCTGGGTATTGCTTAAATACAGGGTTATGAAGTAAGGGCGGTGTTTAGTCTACCCGCTCTTTCACCATACTCAGGAATAGTTTGGGCACGGGGGCATTGAAGTGCATGGCCTGGTCTGTAATGGGGTGCTTGAATGCCAGCACCTCGGCATGCAGCCCCAGCCGACCGATGGGGTCCGTGGCGGCACCATATTTAGCGTCACCTACTACGGGGTGGCCAATGTCCTGCATGTGTACCCGAATCTGGTTTTTACGGCCGGTTTCCAGTTCCAGTTCCAGCAATGCATAGCCATTATTGGCTTTCAGGACTTTGTAATTGGTAATAGATAATTGCCCATTTTCGGGGTTCTGGCTCGAATACACGATCAGGGCTTTACTTTCCCGAAGATAGGAGGTGATCCGGCCTTGTTCCGGGTTTGGGATCCCCTCAACCAACGCCACATAGGTGCGCTCTTTGGTGGTGGCGTTCCAGGATTCCTGCATCAACTTCTGCACCTTTTCGCTTCGGGCGAACATCATGACGCCCGATGTCTCGCGGTCGAGCCGGTGAATGATAAAGATCTTGTTTTTCGGGTTTTCCTTTTTGACGTAATCGCTCAGAATACCGTAAGCGGTGCGATCCCGCTCCTTATTGGTTGCCATAGAAAGCAACCCAGCCTGTTTGTTGATAACAATCAGGCTTTGATCTTCAAACAAGATCGTCAGGCCCCGGTATTGCGATGTTTGGGGGGCACGGTTTGCGGCAACCGTAACAACCTGGCCCGGCTTTAGCGGGTGATTAAACTGTGTAAACACTTTTCCATCGACCAGAATTTGCTTATTACTCAGCAACGACTTGATGTTGTTCCGGTTTTTATGCGGCAATTGGGCAATCAGAAAGGCCATTAATTCGGCGGGTTCCGAAACGGGCAGTATGACGTCGGTTCGCTGGCCGCGCTGCCGACGGGGCTGGTTTGGGTTCTCCATCTGGCAAAGGTACATCTTCATTTTCGATCTTACCTGTCTGCTCTGGTTTCTTATCGATTCAATCTGGTAATGTAAGCCGACCAGCTATGCCTTGGCTACAGGCCACAAATTTTATAGACGATTGCGTAGGCCCATGTTGAAAAGCGGATCGAATGCTATGCGCTAGTCGATCCGCTTTTCAACATGGGCGTTTGTCTTTTGTGATACTGAGTCAGTTATATCAAAATTTTTCAGGTGGGCTTAAATAAACCTATGAGTGGATGGGTTTGGCATGAAATTGGTACAAAGGGCATTGGAGGCCCTTTTTGTAAACGTGTAATAGCCAGAATTTAAAGAACGGTTATTTAAAATAGGCCATTTAGCACAAAAGGAGTTGGAGGTAAACCGTACTCAATGGCAAATCTGTATCAGGTGATGACGTATTCAGGGTGGTTAGGAAGGCGATGGTGGGCGCTCATACTGCTCTTTCTGTTCGTTCATAGCCTGGGTGTTCAAACAGCACACGCGACTCACTTCCGGTACGGGAACCTTACCTGGAGGCAATTACCCTCTGACGTGTCAGGACGTACCATTGAATTTAAGTTAACCATGGGGTTTCGGCTGGGTTTTTTCAGCCCAACGCCAGTTGTAGGGGGAACGTTTAGCAACGCGACGGCAAACTCATCCGCAGCGTTCAATTATGGTGATGGCACCTCCATAACGTCGTTTAATTTTTTGGTTACCACCGTTAGTACAGCCGATGACTATGTATATGGTGAGGCTACCCTGACCCATACCTACGCCACAGCCGCAACAGTTACCGCCTTCATCGAAGCCAGCGCCCGGCTTAGTACATTGCAAAACAACGCCGATGGGCGCTACCGGATCAACTCAACCGTCAATGTAGGCACAACCAATCTGCCTCCTGCCTCCACATTACCGCCCATTATTAATTTACCCTTTAATCAGGCAGCGGCTTCGTTTACGGTGCCCGCCAGTGATCCAAATGGCAATGCGCTTACGTTTAGTCTGGCGACCGCAGCAGACCTGGGAGCCACATATGCCTTCACCCAGCCAACAGGGTTGTCCATTACATCGGGGGGTGTTGCCACATTTGATACCCGGTCGCCAAAAGCCGTAGGGCAATTGTATAACGCAGTCGTAAAAATATCAGACGGACAGTCATTTGTTGTCGTCGACTTTCTCATACGAATCGTTGCCGCAAGCGATCCTCCTGTTTTTGTTTACGGAGGTGTTACGCCCGCCAACAACTCCACCATTCAGACCTACGTAGGCTGTCCGGTAAGTTTTACGGTCCGGGCAACCGATACTGACCCGACCAGCAATACGATTACGTTGCAGGCGGTAGGCGTTCCGCCCGGGGCGACGTTTTCGCCGGTTACGGCCTCCAATACGGTGGCGTCGCCCTTTAGCTTCACCCCAACCACAGAGGGGACATCCGTTACCTCGTTCATTGCACAGGATAATATTGGAAATCAGACGATAACGTCAGTTACGTTTCGGGTAATACAGCCTATGTTATCGGCCAATGGCCCGGTGGTTTGTGCTGGTAATACGGTGAATTTAACGGCCACAGCCGGAACAAGTGCGTCTGGTGTGACAAATTATACCTTCAGAGGACCGGGGGGAGTTATCGGGTCAACCAGTACCACCAATACCGCTTCGGTTAACGGGCTGGCCGCAGGCGTATATAGTTTTAGTGTTACGACCACAAACTCGGTCAATTCGAATTCTGCCTGCACCAGTACGGCGGTTACATCTGTAACGGTTGATGCGCTACCAACCGTTACGCTGACCAATTCAGGTACCCTGACCTGCACCAACACCAGTGTTACCTTAACGGCCAGTAGCAGTGCATCTGCTATTTCGTATTCATTCAGTGGGCCGGCGTTCAGCCAAAGTAGTGCGGCTAATACGGCGGTGGTTACGGGGGCAGGTACTTATAGCGTGGTGGCCACGACGGCAAGCGGTTGCACGGCTATCGCTACGACCACCGTCTCGAGTAATACAGTTGCGCCCGCAGCGCCCACGGTTAGTCTCGTACAGCCTAGTTGTACCCTGGCTACCGGAACGATTACCATCACGGCTCCAACAGGTGCGAGCCTGGTGTATAGCATAAATGGGTCTACGTACGCCAATACGACGGGTGTATTTGCCGGTGTGGCCCCAGGCAGTTATTCCGTTACGGTGCGTAACACCAATAGCGGATGTACCTCACCGATCACCTCCGTGACGGTAACGGCCCAACCGCCCACACCTGTGTTAACCTTGAACTCGGTGTCAGTTTGTAGCGGGGCATCAACGACATTAAGCGTAGGGGGCTGTACGGGAGGAACACTGCGCTGGTCGACAGGCGATAACACCGCGTCAATTGTGGTTATTCCGGTTGTCACAACGACTTATTCCGCCACTTGTACCAATGCCTTCGGCTGTTCTGCTACGGCATCCGCTACAGTAACTATACGGCCCACGCCCACCTACACAGGCATTCCCACCAGTACGCCCGCCAACTGCGTGGGTACTCTGGCAACGAATACTGCCCATATTGACTTTACCACGCTTCAGAACACCGAACGAGCCGATATTTCGATTGGGACAAGTTACGCTGGCCCTGCCTACGGGGCTATCAGTAACCGGATCGTCAGTGGGGGCGCGGTTAGTTTAATTAGTCTGCCCAATCCGTCAACCCGTCAGCCCTATACCGTTCGGCTATTTAGTGCATCAGGAACCTGCTACGTGGATGTGGGGATTGTCCTCGATCCGACGACTTGTCAATGCCCGGCGTCATCGTGTGTTAAAGTTAGTATAAAGCGCTGATTATCATAGATTTTAGTGGGGAATTCTTTTATCCGTATACGTACTCAATTAGCCATAATTTTACTTATTGACTTATGAAACCTAGTTTACTTAGACGCCTGCAGTCGTCATTGCGGTGGCTACTGTACTTTTGGGTAATTGGCCTGGGGCTGATTAGCCAGACGACACACGCTTATAAGCCTGGGAACGATTCTGCTCCGAACGTTCTGGGCATTGGTAACCTTGTTTTCCTCGACTATAACCGGAATGGTATTCAGGACGCAGGTGAGCCGGGTATTGCCAATGTACGTCTCCGGTTGTACCAAAGTGGTATTGAACGGGGACAGACACTAACAGATGGCAATGGTCAATACACATTCGCCACCGGATTGCTGCCCAATACTGCCTATGAAGTCAGGATTATTCCCGCTGATTTTCCGACAGGATTGAAATTAACCGGTTATCAGAAAGGGAGTGATCGGGAACTCGATAGTGATGCCCAGTTGATTGGTGGGTTTGCCGTCGTTTCATTCACCACAACGAGTACAAACACGGACGATAATTCCTACGATATTGGTTTTGTGGCTGGCAATCCCGATTTGCTGGTAACAAAGTCGACGGATGTTTCTCAAACTACGTTGGGAAGTAATGCAACTTTTACCATTCAGGTAGCCAATACGGGCAGCGGTGCCGCCACAAACGTTCAGGTACGGGACACGCTGGATGTGGGTCTGGCGTATGTGTCTTCATCGCCAGCCGCCACCACCACGGCCTACGGAGCTACCCGGATTCTGTCCTGGAGTGTAGGCACATTAACGGCAGGGGCTTCGGCAAGCCTAACGGTAACAACGACTACCCGAGCGGAAGGGGTGCTCTATAATACGGCTTATGCGACAACCACGGATACCGAAAATAGTGTGGCCAATAATGTCGGGCGATCGTGCGTAACAGTGCCTATCAAGCTGTGCTCGGGTGAGGAATATGTGGCCAGTTTACCCGCGCAATATACGGATGTCCAGTGGTTCAGGAATGGGGGGACAACCGCTGTAGGTTCTGGAAATAGCTTTACTATTGTTCAGTCGGGTAGCTATACGTTCACCACGACAGCCAATGCGAGTTGTCCGGCTAATGGCTGTTGCCCCATAATTGTAGAAGACGGACTTGTACCAACGCTGGCGATAACACCTGCTAATCCCATCATTTGTCAGGGGCAAAGCACAAGCTTGACCGTGTCTGGTTGCACAGGTGGAACCTTGCAGTGGAGTGCGAACACTGCTAGTGCCACCACCGCCAGTATTCTGGTGACCCCCACTTTAACAACGGTGTATTCTGTTACATGTACACCCACGGCCTATGGAACCTGTCCTGGTGTAACCTCGACAACGGTGACAGTCAACCCATCGGTGACCGCCACCTTGTCGAGCCTGACGATCTGTAACGGCACCAGCAGCACATTAGTGGCCACGGGAGGAAGTACGTATGCTTTCTCTGATGGCACTACCAACACAACCGGCCTATTGCCCGTGTCGCCTACAGTAGCCGGAACATTCCCTTACTCGGTGACCGTGACTTCGGCGTTGGGGTGTTCGGCCGTGGCCACCGCTACACTTACGGTCAACCCGTCGGTGACGGCCACTCTGTCAAGTCTGACCTTGTGTAACGGCACCAGCGCCACACTGACCGCCACGGGCGGGGGCACTGGGGGCACGTATGCCTTCTCGGGCGGGACCACGAACACAACGGGCCAGTTGTCCGTGTCCGCCACGACGGCCGGAACTTTTCCTTACTCGGTGATAGTGACTTCGGCGTTGGGGTGTTCGGCCGTGGCCACCGCTACACTTACGGTTAACCCGTCGGTGACGGCAAACATAACGGTTACCAGCACAACGATCTGTCAGGGGCAGAGCACAACGCTAACCGCTAGTGGAGGGAATAGCTACCTATGGACAACAGGTGAAACGACGGCAGCAATTTCTGTCACGGCGAGTGGTCCCTACTCAGTCACGGTTAATAGTGTGGCGGGTTGTAGTGGCGTTGCCAGTACGACCATAACGGTTAATCCAGCTCCTCAACTAACGATCAACACACTAACCTTATGTGCTGGTACTACCGCGACGCTATCCGTTAGCGGTTGTACGGGAGGAGTACTAACCTGGGCCACCGGCGACAATACGACGTCTCTCGTTATTACACCGCTGTTAACCACCACGTATTCTGCAACCTGTACTTTCCCCACGGGTTGTAGTGGGGTGATTTCGACAACAGTAGTTGTCAACGCGGCTCCCACCTATGATGTGCCGCCTGCGGTTGTATCCGCTACCTGTACCGGTGCCACTGCGAATACCAACGCCCGAATCGACTTCACAACCTTACTGAATACCGATCGAGCGGATATCTCGCTGGGCAGTAGCTACACCGGCCCCGCCTACGGAGCCGCCAGCAACCAGACGGTTAATGGGGGAGCCGTAAGCTTCACGGGGCTACCCAATCCGGCAAGCCCACAAGCATACACGGTTCGACTTTACAGCGCCGGTGGTACTTGTTTTACAGATGTGTCGGTCGTGCTAAGCCCGGCCGAATGCCAATGTCCGGCACCTAAGTGTGTTCCGGTCGTCATACGAAAAACTCGCTAGTTCGTAAACCAGATAGTCGTAAAAATCCCGGTTACAGGCCTGTAACCGGGATTTTTTATGCGGTTGCTCACTAATTATTCATGTTTCTGCCTTCCATGTAGAGTGTAAATGCGAATCGGACGTAGGTTACAAATCGTGTGCCGTTGTGACAAATAGGAAGCTGGTTTTGTTCGTAATTTCTCAATTATGATGGCAATGCGTATTTTTTATGTAGTCAATTTCTGAGGAAAGAAGTGAATAAGCACGATTTAAATCTGGCACTGAATTAGATAACAACCGTCCTGACCGTTCTTCCAGCTACTTATTGTCTGGTTAGTAATGGCTAGAATTAACTGCCCGACAGGAAACTTACGCAGTGTAGAAAGGATTGTTATGACTACTGTAAACCGCCCTAATTTTCGTTTAAGCAACTTCGTCATTTATTCGGGACTGATTTTACTGTTCCTGCTAATCAATAAAAATGCATATGCACAATGCACGTACCTCTTAAATACTGATTTCGAGAATACGCAGATTCCGGCCGCTAGCTTTAGCATAGTCAATCAAAGTGCCGGGGCTGTAGCGCCCTGGAAAACAACGGCTGCTGATGGTGCTCAGGAGGTATGGAGTAGCGGGTTCCTGGGTGTTCCGGCTTATTCAGGTAATCAATTTATTGAGCTAAATGCGAACGTTGCGGCTGTAACCTATCAAGATTTTACCGCTCCCGGCGGAGCGCAATTAACCTTGAACTTTGCCCACCGGGGCCGGTCAGGAACTGATGTAATGAACGTAACGATTGGTTCGCCGAGTCCAGCCAGCCTAGGAAATGGGACCGCCGTATCGGGGACAACTTACCTGAATCTAGGCAACTTTTCGGACGGGAATACAGCCTGGGGATATTACTCCATAACCTTCACTTTGCCAGTTGGGGTGGCCAATAATGCATTTTCCGTTCGCTTTGCATCTGTTTCGGCGGCTGGTGGCGACCCCGCCTATGGTAATTTTCTGGATGCCATTTCGATCACCGATGTGGCCCCTGCCTTAACAGGTACGCCATCCGTAACCCTTACTTGCCCGGCCGCAACAACGGACCTGAGCAGTTTAACGGCCACCAATCAGCCTAGTGGCGCAATCCAAACCTGGCATACAGGTCCCGTGGCTGCGGATGCCAACCGGCTCAGTAGTACTGTCGTGAATGCGCCAGGAACCTATTATACATCGTTCTATAATCCGGCAAAAGGGTGTTATGGGCCTACGGTTCCGGTCATCGTTACTGGACCAACGAATGTGCCCGAAGCGCCCACGGTTGTATTGACCCAACCTACTTGTCTTAGTCCTGTAGGCACCATCACGATCACGACTCCTTTGGGGGCTGACCTTACCTATAGTTTAGACAACATAAACTATACGGCGAGTACAACCTTTGCCGGACTGGCACCGGGCACCTATTCCGTATGGGTCAGTAATTGCACTATTGGTACACTGTGTGTCTCTCCCCCAACAACGGTGGTGATCAATCCCCCCATAAAACCGCTGGCTCCTACGGTGCATGTGACCACTCAACCCAGTTGCACGCTGGCTACAGGGACCATCACGGTCAGTGCATCGACCGATTTAGATTTGATTTACAGCATTGACGGCGCGACTTACAACAACACGTCAGGCGTATTCAATGGAGTAATGCCGGGAACATACCAGGTGACAGCTCTCAGTAAAGGCGGATGTTTATCGCCCCCTACGTCCATAACCGTAATGGCCCAGCCACCCGCCCCGCCGGCCCCTACGGTGAGCGTGACTACACAGCCCAGTTGCACGCTGGCCACAGGAACCATTACGGTGAGCGCGCCAATAAAGACGGGTTATAGATACAGTATTAATGGAACAGACTACACCAATACAACCGGAGTTTTTACGGGTCTCCCGGCTAAAGTATACGTAGTGACGGTTCGCGACAGCAGTGGATGTACCTCGGCCGCTAGCTCCGTGACGGTGATTGCACAGCCCTCTACGCCAACTTATCTGAGTATACCCGGCAGTATACCGGCAAGCTGTTTGGGTGCTACGGCGACCAGCACAGCCCGAATTGACTTCGTGGCCTTACTGAATACCGAACGGGCGGATATCTCGCTGGGCAGTAGTTACACCGGCCCCGCCTACGGAGCCGCCAGCAACCAGACGGTTAGTGGGGGAGCCGTAAGCTTCACGGGGCTACCCAATCCGGCAAATCCCCAGAATTACACGATTCGGCTTTATGGTAGCAGTGGCACTTGTTTCACCGACGTGACGGTGCTGGTCAATCCCGCTGATTGCCATTGTCCGGCGGCTTTGTGCATACCGGTGGCCATGCATAAAATGAACTGACCTCTTGTGGTCTGACGATAAAAAGTCCCGGTTGCCCATTGGTAATCGGGACTTTTTATCGGTTGGTTAAGGAATGTGTTTATTTGCCCAGCCACTCCTTAAACTCAGTCATCCGGTCGCCACTTACAAACACTTCCTGCCGTGATTTTGGGGTCAGGTCCAGCTTGAGCTTACCGGCCGAAAACGTATGAATTGTCTGAATCGCGGGCAATGAGACCAGGAACTGGCGGCTGATTCGAAAAAAATACCGTGGGTTCAGGAGTTGGGTAAGTTTGTCCAGGCTATAATCGACGGGTAGTGTCAGGCCATCTTTGGTGACCAGAAAAACTACCTTTTCTTCGAGATAAAAATACGCCACTTCACTGGTTTCAATGCTTCTAATTTTGGTGCCTACCGTAATCATAAACCGTTCTTTATAGTCGGTATGTTTCGATTTGCCAATCAGATTAAGCAGCGTTTCGATATCGTACGACGAAGATGTGTTTTGGCCAAACTGCTTTTTCAGCGATTTGAATTTTTCAATGGCGGCTATCAACTCGTCATAATTGATGGGTTTGAGCAGGTAGTCGATGCTGTTGACCTTAAACGCCTGAATCATGTATTCATCATAGGCTGTCGTAAAAATAACGGGGGTGGTCAACTGCGTTTGCTCAAAGATGCGGAACCCAAGATCATCTTCGAGGTGAATGTCCATAAAGACCAGATCGACAGGACGATCTGATTCGCCAAACCAGGATACGGCTTCTGCAACGGATGGTATACGGGCCAGGACGGTGATGGCTGGATCGTATTTATGAAGTAAACTTTCGAGCCGCTTCGCTGTCAGGTTTTCGTCTTCAATAATGACTACGTTCATAGGCTTAAAAAGTGAAATCGGACCGCTTATGCTAAGCGAATAAATCAGACTGTCTCCTGAAAAAGGAACCGGGCAACCTTTCGTTACGTCAGTAATGGGACTTTAATAATGAAATTCCCTTCGCTCTCGCCCACCCAAACGGGCTGCTCGGTAAGCATGGCGTAGCGCGTAATGATATTTTGTAGCCCCATACCTGTTGAGGTTTCTGACTGGGGGCGGGGCTGCAAATTATTTTTGACAACCAGGCAGTCGCTATCGAGCAGGATATGCACTTTCAACGGCTCCTTGCTCGACATGCGGTTATGCTTTACCGCATTTTCAACCAGTAACTGAAGGGTCAGCGGGGCAATGCTGTAACGAGTCTGGTCAACCTCGGGTACATTGATCACCACGTCGAATTTATTCTCAAAACGGATATTCAACAAAAAACGATAGGCCTGAATAAACTCCAGTTCCGTTTTGAGCAATACGCGTTCGTTATCTTTCTGTTCCAGAATATACCGATACGCCCGCGATAGCTGGTCGATGAATTTTTCGGACAGTTCCGCATCGGCATGCACCAGTGAGGACAGAATGCTGAGGCTATTGAACAGAAAATGCGGGTTTACCTGGCTTTTCAGGGCGGCAAACTGGGCTTGTACATTTTCTTTTTCCAGCCGTTCGGCTCGTACCTGAACAACCTCCAGCTCGCGGTAAGTGCGTCGGTTAGCCGCCAGATAGAATGCGGATAGCATGGCCATAACCGTTAATCCATTGTTCACCCGTCGGCGCTGATCGCTTCGTTTACGTCGTTCTTCCAGGATGTTAGGAGGCAATACGGGCCGTGCCTGGCGGGTATCCTGTTCGCGATAAATGCCAAAATTCTGTTCCATTGCTGTATCCAGACCGTGCCAGATCATGAAGAAGGCAAAATTAAAAACCAGCGCCAGCGCACTGGCAATGAACAGCGTAGCCAACTGGGCCGGTATTCTGAATTCGATCAGAAACCCTTCTCCAAAACGCTTGAAGAGCACTTGCTGAAGCCATTCCGTTACCGTGAGCCAGGCATAAAAGAACAGAACGGTTAGGATCGTTTCGAGAATCCAGAAGGGAATGTTACGGCCCATCAGGAGCCAGTTCCACGACGAGACATTGACATATAATCGGATTGGCCAGTAAATAACGAACACGCTGATAGCGAGTTGCCATTTTTGTGAGGTCGTTAGCCGATAGGATATCATGATAAGGTGGGTTTACTAAACAAAACTACTGATTACCCGTAAACAGCAAAAAAGAAACGCGCGGAATGCCAGATTCAGGAATCTGAATGACGCCATTCCGATTATGAACCGATGAAAGCTGATCTGGAAGGCGACTATTTGTACAGAGTCAATGGGTTCTACCACATCCAGAAAGATAAATCCTGTTGGATGAGCAGCGTTGGCAGGCACGAAAGTTCTGGGAGAAGGCTGTACATTTGTCCCAAACCCCACTTGGTATGAATCGTCTTTTCTTTGGTATATTACTGGTGCTGGCAGGGTGTGGCCCTGCTTCGAAAAAGAATGAAAAACCGGAAACCGGCACACTGGCTTCAGACTTTAAGCTTCCCTACCGGCTCACCGCGCCCGACGAAAAATATACCCTGCCCGGCACGCTGAATGAAATCTCAGGCTTGACCTATTATAAAGACGATCAATTGCTCTGTGTGCAGGATGAAGAGGCCGTCGTGTATGTGTTTGATACTAAAAAGGGGAAAGTGGTCAAGGATTTTGGCTTCGGGGGCTACGGTGATTTTGAAGGCATTGAATACGTAAACGACCAGGTATACGTGCTGGAAAGCAACGGACGGCTATCTCGCTTTACCCCGGAGTCGACCAGTATTGGCCGGACGAAAACGGATTTACCTAAGAAAACGGAAGTGGAGGGACTAGGGTACGATCCTAAAACAAAACGCCTGCTGATTGCCGTCAAAGAAGGCAAAGGATCGAGCGATAAAGCCGTTTATTCCTTCGATTTGTTGAACAAAGCTGTTTTTAAAGACATGAGTCTGAACGATGAGCAACTGGAAGCCGCCGGAATCGACCCCAAGACTTATAAACCGTCTGGCATTGCGGTGCATCCGATAACGGGCGAGTGGTATATGATTACGTCCGTTGGAAAGCGGCTGCTTATCACAAACCGACAAGCCAAGATCATCTATTCTGAACCACTCGATCCGAAGGCATTCCGCCAGCCCGAAGGCATTTGCTTTGCCCCAAACGGCGATCTATACATCGCCAGCGAAGGGGATGGCAAACGGGGGTATATCTTGACGTTTAAGTATTAGAAGTAGGCTGAACTACTTCTTAAACGCCAGCGCCTTCACGGGCTGAATCCGGTTGATAATGACCGTCGATAGCCAAAGCACCAGGCTGATCATCAGAATAGTGGCTGCGTTCAGGGCCAGAATTGTTTTCCAGTCCCAGGCAATGGGAACGTAGCTGATGAAGTAATTCTTCGGGTCGAGGGGAATCAGTTTGAAGCGTTCCTGCAGAAAACAAACGCCTAACCCAACCACGTTCCCAATCAGCAGCCCCCAGCCAACCATGTTGAGCCCGACAAAGACAAACAGGCGTCGGATGAGCGAATTGTTACCGCCAAGGGCCTTGAGTAGTCCGATCATGGGCGTCCGCTCCATCATCAGCACCAGCAGTACCGACACCATATTGAACGATGCGACAAACGTGATGAGACTCAACAGTATAATCATGTTCCGATCCAGCAGCAGCATCCAGTCGAAGAGGGGGCGGTACTGGTCCGTTACGCGGGTCAGGCGCATAGTGGGCGTCATGACCTCAAAAACATTGTCGGCTGCGGTTTTTAACTGATCGAAATTATTCACATAAATCTCATAGATCCCTACCGAATCGGGTCCCCAGCGATTGAGTCGTTGAACAAGCCGGATGTCGCCCAGGGCAATGGTCTTATCGACTTCCTCTAGGCCGGTTTCATAAATACCAACGACGGTCATCTTGCGGGCCCGGGGCGGATTACCCAGAAAATACAGCGGAACGGCATCGCCAACAGTTACTTTCAACTGGTTGGCCATCAGTTGGCTCAGCAACAGTTCGGTAGAGCCAGCCCCCGTATCGGCCCCAACGACAGGTACTTTTCCCGCAATGAGCGAGCCCCGAAACAGGTTCCAGTCGTAATCTTTGCCTACCCCTTTCAGAATGACACCGGTGAGTTCTTCGGGTGTTTTCAGAATGCCCGCTTTCAGGGCAACGGCCTGAATGTGGCGCACACCAGGAATTCGGGTGCTGTCCTGATAGAGCGTTGTCTTGAGTGGAAGGGCCGTTTGTTCGTAAGACGCGTTGTTGGTGAACTTGCTCACCTGCAGGTGAGCACCAAACAGAAAGATTTTCTGTTCGATGGTCCGTTTATACCCGAACAAGACGGCAAATGCGACAATCAGGATGGCCAGCCCGAGGGCAATACTGGCAACGCCAACGCGGGTAACGGTCGCCGAAAAGCTTCCTTCCGGTGCATGACGAACCTTTCGGGCCAAAAAAACAGGTACGTTCAAAGTGAGTAAGTGTTAATGAGTCGAAAGTGAATTCAGTGGTAAAGGCGTACTTGGTACCTGATTAACGTATCTTCTTTGTTATGCTGCGTAAAAGTAAGAGTTTTGCATGACGCACTTCCCGCTTGCTACAATGACTTTCTTGACAAAACTCTTTTTTATTGGCTTTAGTATGCTCGCCATAGCCTGCCAGGCCCAAACGAGTAAGCCAAAAACAACCCCTGCTGTTCAAACCGGAGCCGATCAGATGACTTTATATCTGCCCGCGCTGCAGGGAAAACGGGTTGGCCTGGTGGTCAATCATACGTCCAGGGTTGGTACATCGCATCTGGTCGACAGCTTGCTTAACCGGGGTGTAACCATTAAAACCATCTTCGCGCCAGAACATGGTTTTCGGGGGCAGGCTACCGATGGAGAAGAAATCAGTAGCGGGCGTGACCCCAAAACGGGGATTATGATCACCTCACTGTACGGCAAAAATCGCAAACCAACTCCTCAGCAGATGGACTCGCTGGATGTGGTTGTTTTTGATATTCAGGACGTGGGTGCCCGGTTTTATACCTACACCAGCACCATGCATTACGTGATGGAAGCCTGTGCTGAAGCCAACAAGCCCATGATTTTGCTGGATCGGCCCAATCCAAACGGGCATTATGTGGATGGTCCGGTGCTGGAGCCTAAATTTAAGTCGTTTGTCGGGCTGAACCCGATTCCTGTCGTGTATGGACTAACGATGGGGGAGTTGGCCCGAATGATTAATGGGCAAGGGTGGTTGGCGGGGGCAAAAACATGCCCACTCACGGTGATTCCACTCAAAAATTACACGCACCAGACGCCCTATACCTTGCCAGTGACACCATCACCGAACCTGCCGAACCAACAGGCTATTTTGTTGTATCCGTCGCTTTGTTTTTTTGAAGGCACAGTTGTCAGTGTAGGACGTGGCACCGACAAGCAGTTTCAGGTAATTGGCTCCCCTTACACTAAATACGGCCCTTACACATTCACGCCGGTCGATAAGCCAGGTGCCGTCAATCCTCCACTGGAAGGGCAGCTTTGCTACGGCCTGGATTTATCCGCCGTTGCGGTGTCGAAACAGGGCCTGATGCTGGATTACTTTTTTGATTTTTTCAATCGGGCTACTGATAAGAGTAAGTTTTTTCTGGCCAACAACGGTATTGACCGACTGGCGGGGACGGATCAGCTTCGGTTGCAATTACTGGCGGGTGTACCTGTTGCCAAGATCCGGAAAAGCTGGGAACCTGGCATAAATGCCTACAAACTTATTAGAAAGAAATACCTTTTGTATCCTTAGCTAGTTAATTTGTCTAATTGAAATCATTTGTTTATTCTTTATTAACAATCATTTAGTTACAATAAAGTACATTTGCCGCACACTACAATTGTTGGTAAAATTTCTTCCGTAACTCTGTGAAACTGTTATTAACCTTTTTACTTTTAAGCGTCATCGTCCCTTTTCGAGGGTCGGCGCAGGTTTCTGTTGCCTTCGACCAGTGGCCTGCCCGATTACAGCTTTATCCTCGCGACCAAACCAGCCAATGTGCGGTTGCGATTGCTGGCCGGGCGCCCGTTGGCGACGTGAAAGCTGTGTCACTTGTCGTCCTTCGGAATCAGCTTCGGTATCAATATGCCCGGACAGTCACAGACTCGAGTACCGGGCGTTTTTCGTTTAAGCCAATTATCAAAGCCGAGTTAAGTCAATACAGCTTTCAGGTATTTGTGCATCGGGCTACCCCCGGCGATTCCGTGCAGGTTGCCATTCGGGATAGCATTGTGTGTGGGGATGTATTCCTGATTATGGGCCAGTCGAACGCCGTTGGCCGGTTCAACGAAAATGCCTACAAAAGCGAATTTTGCCGGACGTTTGGCGTCAATAACGGAGCCGCAACCTACAATCCCGCCGACACAGCCTGGTGCCTGACCAACACCACCGAAGGCGCAAATACCCTATGGGGCGTTGAGCTTCAACGTTACATTAAAGAGCAGAATGGAATTCCAACGGCTGTGATCAATGGTGCTGTTGGCTCAACGGATATCAGCAGCCATGCCATTCGGGATGCCAGCCAACCGGCTTCAATGAACAACTTATACGGGCGCTTATATTATCGAGTCAGCAAGGCAGGTGTTGCTAGTCAGGTAAAAGCCATGATCTGGCGGCAGGGCGAGGCCGAAGCGGCCAATGATCCCGATGTATACAGCCGCGTTTTCCCCCAATTATACAGCTATTGGAAAAAGGATTATCCGGGTATAAAAAAGGTGTATCACTCGCAACTGAATTTACTTACAAATGATGTGATAAAAGCGGGTGCGTTACGAGATTTTCAACGCCGGTCAAAAACACTATTTGGGGATAATGAACCCATTGCTACGGTAGGACTGCCTGGCTATCAGGGCCTTCATTATGATGAAGTAGCGTATCGTCAATTCGGTCTGGAATTATACCGGCTTGTTGCCAGCGACTTTTATGCATCAGCCGATACCAATAATATTCATTCGCCCAACCTGCAACGCTTGTATTACAGTACACCCAAACAGGACGAAATTACCCTTGAATTCGAGCCTAACCAGGAAGTACACTGGCCCGCCGACACAACCATCACCAATCGGAGCAATGGCCATAAATACACCCAAAGCTTATCCAATTTCATTTATTCAGATTACCCGAATGGCGAAAGTGGGATCATTAAATCCGTGACAGAACAGGGGAATCGGCTGGTGTTAAAATTGACGAAGCCCATTACGGCCAAGCACCTGACGTACTTGCCCTCATCGTACAAAGACAATGAACTTGGTTTTTATGCCGGACCGGTTATCCGTAATAGTCGGGGAATGCGGGCCCTGACATTCTACCAGGTACCAATCGCTCCACCCCTGGCACCGGTTGCTGATTTACGGGCCGTTTCGATCGATACGACTGCAATCAAACTCACCTGGGAAACGAAGTCGGATAGTATTGCTCAGTGGGCCATCGAACGGGCCGATACCGGTGACCTGTTCAAGCCGCTTGTGCTGCTGCCAGGTACCGCCATTATGTATCAGGACCTGCGGAAGTCCAACCAGCCTGACTCTCTCAAGCTTGGTAAAATTTATAAATATCGGGTTCGGGCACTGGGCAATCGGGCTGAGTCGGATTATTCCCCTACAGTAACGGCTTCGTTACAACTGGTTTTAAATGTTAAAGTAGGACCCGAACTGGAGTTGGGTTATACGGGGTCATTGGCCAATTCAAGTGCCTTAGTATATCCAAATCCGGCAACGGATCAGGTGAATGTACGCCTGCCGTTAGACTGGAGTGGCGATGCTGTTTCGCTCACTTTAACCAATGAAGCAGGTAAAACGGCGCTACAACGAAACTACCAGGTGCCCGCAGGAACCCCGTTTTTGTCGTTTTCGGTCGCTTCTGTGCCAACCGGTACGTATGTGCTAACCATGCGGTACAAAACCGGTGGGGTCCAGTGTCGATTGGTAGTAACCCATTAAGCATTCAGAGGTAAGGTTGGGTTGATTAGGGCGTTTTCACGAAAAATGCCCTAACTTTGCATTTTAGAGACCTATTCATGGCCACCGAACAGATTCTGATTCTTGATTTTGGTTCTCAGTACACGCAACTCATTGCTCGCCGGGTGCGCGAACTGAATGTTTACTGCGAAATCCATCCGTATAATCACCTCCCAACCATTACGCCCGACGTTAAGGGCATCATTCTCTCAGGTAGTCCTTCGTCCGTTCGTGATGTCGATGCACCCGAGGTGCACCTGGCCGCTTTCCGGCATAAAATGCCACTTTTGGGCGTTTGCTACGGTGCGCAATTACTGGCTCACACCAGCGGTGGCGAAGTGAAAGCGTCATCCATTCGCGAGTATGGCCGGGCCAAGCTGGGCACCGTTAAGGCCGAAAATCCCCTGTTGAAGGGAATTGATCAGCACTCGCAGGTCTGGATGTCGCATGCCGATACGATCACGAGTGTACCCGATAATTTCGATATCATTGCGTCGACGGAAACGGTGTCTGTGGCTGCTTTCCAGGTAGAAGGTGAACCCACGTATGGCATTCAGTTTCACCCAGAAGTAACGCATTCACTGCAGGGTAAACTGCTCCTGCATAACTTCGTTGTCGATATCTGCGGCTGTTCGCAGAATTGGACGGCAGAGTCATTTGCTGAAACGACAGTGGCCAACCTGAAGCAGCAACTGGGCGACGATAGAGTTGTACTGGGGCTATCCGGTGGCGTTGATTCGTCGGTAGCGGCTATGCTCATCCATCAGGCTATCGGTAAAAATCTGTATTGCATTTTTGTCGATAATGGCGTACTTCGGAAAGATGAGTTTGCGGGTGTTCTGGAATCCTATAAAACATTGGGTCTGAATGTCAAAGGCGTTGATGCAAAAGAGCAGTTCTACCGCGCCCTGGCTGGTTTGACGGACCCGGAGGCCAAGCGCAAAGCCATTGGACGTACGTTTATCGAAGTCTTTGACCACGAGGCTCACCTGATCGACGGCGTATCGTGGTTGGGGCAGGGGACCATTTATCCGGACGTTATCGAGTCTGTTTCGGTGAAAGGACCTTCGGCAACGATCAAGTCGCACCATAATGTAGGCGGTCTTCCTGATTTCATGAAGCTGAAAGTGGTGGAGCCACTCAATACCTTATTTAAAGACGAAGTGCGCGCCGTGGGCCGAACGCTGGGTCTGCCAGAAGCGATCCTCGGCCGGCATCCGTTCCCAGGCCCTGGGCTGGCCATTCGTATTCTGGGCGATGTGACCGCCGAAAAGGTTGACATATTACAGCAGGTCGACGCGCTGTTTATCGATGGCTTAAAACGCGAAGGATTGTACGATAAAGTGTGGCAAGCGGGTGCCATGCTCCTGCCCGTACAATCGGTCGGCGTAATGGGCGACGAGCGTACGTATGAACGTGTCGTCGCATTACGGGCCGTAACGAGCGTAGACGGCATGACCGCCGACTGGGCACACCTTCCTTACGAATTCCTGGCCGATATATCGAACGAAATCATCAATCGGGTAAAGGGTGTCAACCGGGTTGTGTACGATATTTCATCGAAACCACCGGCAACGATCGAGTGGGAGTAGACCACCTGAATTTATTGCCTACACAAAATACCCGGTGTCAAGATCAGCACCGGGTATTTTTATGCAAAATCGTAAGCCATGCACTGCCCGGTTATCCGTGTTTTTGCCTACATTTAATCCGGATACTTACTATTTACTACGATGAAAACGACAAGCATAAAGCGCCTGATGGTCCTTACATTGGCAGGTGTACTGATGAGTTTAACGACCTGGGCACAAGGCGATAAAGCAAATCGGCCCAGTCCGCCCGCCATGGCCAGCGGAAAAGTCAATGGCGCCACGATCACAATCAATTACAGTAGCCCATCGGTGAAAGGCCGGCCTGTCTGGGATGCTGGCAGCACGCTTGCACCTTATGGAAAAGTGTGGCGCTCGGGCGCTAACGAGGCTACGACCTTCGAAACTGATAAGGATATTACGGTGGAAGGGAAGTCGTTGCCAGCCGGTAAATATGGCTTCTTTACCATCCCTGGAGAAAACGAATGGACCGTTATTTTCAACAAAGTAGCGAACCAGTGGGGGGCTTTTAAATACGACCAGGGACAGGACGTCTTGCGCGTCATGGCGAAACCTGTCAAAACTGCCCAGATGAACGAGCGACTGGTATATGATGTAACCGGTAAGGGCGTCTTACTTCGTTGGGAACATATCGAACTGCCAATTACAATCAAATAAGCTTGATTAACTAATTCGGCATAAATAAGCCCGGCTTGCAAGCAAGCCGGGCTTATTTATTATCGATATGAAACCGTTAATTCAGCTTCAACGCATCCTCTACGTTGTTGATGCCTGCTTTCGTTGCGTCGGCGGCATCATCAACTTTGTTGTTATAGGCTGTCTTAGCACGATCCTGATTATAGCTCGACTGAGCTTCGTTCTTCAACTGATCGACTTTATTCTCAGCTTTATTAGCATACTGGTTTGCCGTTGTTTCGGCCTTACCAACCAGTTTGTCGACCTGCGATTTCACTTGCGAAACGCCCTCTTCCCATTGGCTCTGTAAATCATTGACATTTTGGGTCAATTTTTCACGGGTTTCTTTGCCACTCCGGGGAGCTGTCAGATAACCAATAGCCAAGCCTGCTAATACACCTCTTATAAAGCTCATAATTCTGTTCGTTTTGAATTTCGTTTTGGGATTACTTACACTTATTAAAAACTATGCCATACTGTTTTGTTCTGTGGTATTCATCTGATAATAAATAGATTAACTATTTATTATTCGTTTGTTTTAAACGGAGCCTGTCTTGTATTGAGTAGTTTATTCCACAAGATGGGGGTTGCCGTTAGGCAATAAAAAAAGGCCACTCTAGGTAGAATGGCCTTTTTTAGTAGGCTAATTAGATGCTGCAGATTAGTTACAACTGGCGATTTTCGGCTAGCACTTCCCGAATATCATTGATGATTTTACCGGCCAGGTGATCGGCCGTTGCCAGTGTGTCAGATTCTGAATAAATACGAATGATCGGCTCGGTATTCGATTTCCGAAGATGAACCCATTCCTTATCAAACTCGATTTTGACTCCATCGATGGTATTGATGGGATTCTTGGCGTATTTAGCCTGAATTCGATCCAGCACCGCATCGACATTGATATCGGGTGTTAGCTCGATCTTGTTTTTGGAAATATAGTAGTTCGGGTAAATTCGGCGCAGCATAGAGGCCGACTTCCCAAATTTTGCCAGATGCGTCAGGAAAAGGGCGATGCCTACGAGTGCGTCGCGGCCGTGGTGCAGGTCGGGGTAAATGATTCCGCCATTCCCCTCGCCACCAATTACGGCATCTTTCTCTTTCATCATTTCCACCACGTTCACTTCGCCTACTGCAGAGGCAAAATGCTGACCTCCGTACTTCCGGGTTACGTCGCGTAGCGCAACCGTGCTCGACATATTGGAAATTGTATTCCCTGCCTTGCCTTCGGGTTTGTTTTTTAGCACATAATCGGCAACCGCAACCAGCGTATACTCTTCGCCAAACGCTGAACCGTCTTCACAAATTAGCGCCAGCCGGTCGACATCAGGATCAACCACAATACCCAGATCGGCATTGCCTTTCTCCATTTCTTTAATAATGTCGCGCAGGTTTTCGGGAAGTGGCTCTGGATTATGGGCAAAATTGCCGGTGGGTTCACAATGCAGCTTCGTGATCTGCTCAACGCCGAGTGCCTCCAGCAGCATGGGGACCGCAATGCCGCCGGTTGAGTTGACCGCATCGACAACAACTCGGAAGTTTCGGGTAGCAATGGCATTCCGATCAACCAGAGGCAGGGCCAGAATTTGGTCAATGTGTTTTTGAAGCCAGGTGTTATCCGCGGTGTATTTGCCTAATTTACGAACCTCTGCAAAGTCAAAGGATTCACTGTCGGCCATGGCCAGCACGTCGGCCCCATCCTGCGCGGAAATAAATTCGCCGGTTTCATTGAGCAGTTTGAGGGCGTTCCATTGAATCGGGTTGTGGCTGGCTGTCAGAATAATACCACCAGCCGCGCCTTCGCCAGCTACGGCCAGTTCAACCGTAGGCGTGGTGGACAGACCCAGATCGATCACATTAAGGCCAAGCCCCTGTAGGGTAGCGGCCACCAGTTTGGAAACCATCTCGCCTGACAAGCGGCCATCGCGGCCAATAACAACCGACTGGCGTTCGGGATTACGTTGCCGGAGCCATTGACCAAATGCTGCTGTAAATTTAACAACATCCAAAGGGGTCAGTCCGTCTCCGCTGCGCCCCCCAATCGTCCCTCGAATCCCGGAAATAGACTTAATTAATGCCACGTTTTGGGTTGGGTAAATAAAGGTAGATAAGTATGCAAAGATAGTCGATCGAGCGTCAGCAATAGGTGTTCAGGCCTTGTAAAGTTCAAGCAAAGGTGAGCTTATAACCGGGATTTTATACGAAGAGCAGTTCGGAACGTAAGGTGGAGTTGGCCCGCCCTTTAAATGTTCCGCTAATGGGAGCCGCTAATTCGGGCTTAGCAGTCGAGGTCAGAAAAATGTGCCGATTCAGCACGAGTGATCCTTCGGTAGGGTCGAATCCCCGCCAGCCGGCTCCCGGCAAATAGACCTCGGCCCAGGCGTGGAGTTGGTGCTCCTGCTGCGGATTTCCGAATAAATAGCCGCTCACGAAACGGGCCGCAATGCCCAGACTCCGGCAGGCGGCCATAAATAGCGTTGTATAATCCCGGCATGAGCCTTTGCGAAGGGTTAAGGTTTGCTCGGGTGGAAACGGAGCCCCTACTTCACGAATTTCGTACGTAAATTTTCGAAGAGCCTGGTTTAGGGCGATCAAAAAGCCCGTTGTCTGCCAGTTGGCGCCGGCCGCCAGTTCCCTGGCCCAGTTTCTGACACGATCTGAAACGCCTACCTGCTCCAGATAAGGCTGCAGTAGATCGTCAATGGCTTTCGGGTATCGAAAAGGTACCCGCTTCGTATCAAATGGATATAAAACAAAATCGAATGAATTGAAATCGTCGGACTGAAGTTCTATGTCAGCCACTACCCTGAGGTGCTTCGTTGGGTGGTTGAAATAGACCACCTGCTGAATATTCCCTTCCACATCAACATTGCGTACGACCCGCGCGGGTTGCGGATCGATCAGCAGTTCATAATTCAGCAACCGCTGGTAAGGATAGGTCCGGGGGTACAGGTAGAGCATTTGTGGACTCAGGGCCACGGGGCTGTCGTATGTATATTCGGATTTATGCCGAACGTGAAGCTGCATGATGAACGATGTAAGATATATGATGTATGGTATAGGATACATCATATATCTTACATCATACATCTTAATGGTATCATTTTTTCGTAGAACGTACTTTCTCAAAAATAGGGTCCATCCAATAGGTTGGCACTTTACGCACCGAATTGCCCAGTAAAGCACTCCATTGGTGAGATATTTCGTCCATATCTTCTTTCTCAAGCCGGTATTCGGTCATGTGAAAACTATCCTTTGGATAAACCACGACGTCTAACGGATAGTCCACATCATTGGCACTAACCCGGGTTGCATCAAACGCCAGAAAACCGATTTTCAGCGCATCTGCCATGCTGGATTCATACGATAGATTTCTGAATAACAGCGGCTTACCATAGCCGGAATTGCCGATTATTTTAAAGGGTGACCCTTGATCCACCTCCACCCAGTTTCCTTCGGGATACAGCATGAAGAGCTTGTGTTCTTCATCGTCTTCCAACTGCCCGCCTACGATGGCGTTCAGATTGAAATTCAACCCGCTGGCAACAATGGATGTTTTATCCTCCTGGGCCACTCGTTTTACCTGTTCCCCAAAGGCATTTACCGCTTTATAAAGTTTATTGAATGAGCGATCTTGTTCGGCCAATACTTCTTTGAAGTAGGTAATCGCTTTATCGCGTACGGAACGCAAACCCGATGTCATGATAAATAGAGAGTGATTCTCGACTTCGTGCACCGAAATTTTCCGGTTAGACGACACTTCGGAGCCCGAAGTTAATCGTCTGTCTGCGATGGCAACTAAGCCCGATGCGACTTTAATTCCTAAACAATACGTCATTCTATACAGTGGGAAAGCAACTTGTAAACCCAACAAATATACAGGTTGCCTACGTTTTTGTTCGATTTGCGAGTCTGTTTTCTCGAAAATGCTAGTATGTGCCGTCAAATCATGTACCAACTGAACGCGCCTGGCAGAAAGCGTTCCCGCTGAGTAGTAGGGATGCCAGCGGCTGAAGGAGGTTGCTTTCTGCGGGTGGCTTAAAGGGGCAGTGGAATACGCTGCTGACAGCTTTTTAGACCGCGGGGGTTTGTTTTTGGTTAACGATTGTGTTACTTTGGCAATCAGAAGGCGTTTATTCACTCTGCCCATTTTGTAATGAACTTTGACGACGAAGACGACGACGATAGCTTCATGGACTGGGATGGTTTCGACGAGGACTATGACCCTGAAGAAGCCCGTGCCGAGATGGAGGCCGAAAACCGGCGCATCAAAAACTTGCCTATTCTTCGGAAGGCCAACGAGTTAATGGAGCTGACGCAAGCCATCGTCGAAACCATTAATAAGGAAGAGGATGTCCTGATGATGCATGAGCAGATGCTGGCGAACGCGATGATGCTGGCGCCGAAAATCGTTGGGGCCGAAGGGGGTGATTTATATACATTGCGGATGGAAAACGCGGTCATTATAAAAATGCATGCCCGCGAATTATTGGCTCAAACATCGTATTGCAAAGCCGAAAAGCTAACCCAAACGGCTTATCTGAATGTGCTGCGCGAGGAAATTGAACAGTTCAGGCTGTTGTTTGTCGAATGGGTAAACAGCTTTGATAAAGATAACGATGCCCCGGATGACTGGGGTCTTTTTTACTAGATTCCCCACGCGTTGATGTGGGGTGCATGCTTTAAAATTGGGTAAACACAAGAAGGCCATCCAGACTCTGCCTGGGTGGCCTTTTTACTGTGTGACGCATTCTCCCTGACTGCCCGCTCACCGAAAACTAATAAACACGTGGCCACCTGCCTATGATGATGGCTTGTAACCTACATTTGTGCCTGCGAAAACAGCTTCGTTATGAATCAATCTGTACAAGTCTTTTTCTTGTTTTTTAAGCAAATAAACCGACTAACCTTACTCGGTTTGTTTACGTTACTCAGCTTAAGTACGACTGCGTGGGCAATTGACGATGGAGAAAATCAGGCCCCCAGCGCATTAGCCGTATCGGTGACCTCCGCAACCGTTTGTGCAGGAACCAAAACCGATCTGACTGCTTCAGGTTGTCCAGCCAATGGCTCTATTCGCTGGTCGACAACGCAGACCGGGGCAACTATCACGGTAACACCAGGAAAAACAACGACCTACACCGCCTTCTGTGACGTTCCCAATACCAGTCCTGGCAGTGGTACCGCCACCAGCGTAACAACAACGACTGCTACGGGCACCGTACAGGTTTATACGCCAATTGTGCTGACACCCACTTCGTTGTCTACGCTATGCAATGGCGGAAAAGACGGTCAGGTAGCCATCAATGCTACCGGTGGGACGGGTGCGCTTCAGTATCAATTTAATGGACAATCCTTTCAGACAACCAACACTGCGTTTGGGAACCTAACCGCAGGCACCTATACCGTGGCGGTTAAAGACGCCATTGGTTGCATTGCTCAGGCGACGGTTGAGGTGAAACAGCCCCCAGCATTGAGTGCTAGTGTTTCAGTCGTACTCCCGAAGTGCCTTGGGGGGGCAGATGGTGCTCTGTTAGCCGTTGCCTTCGGTGGGGTTGGCGATTACCGGTATCTCCTTGATTTAGGAGCTCCTCAGGTAAGTGGCACCTTCATAAACCTGAAGGCGAATACAACCTATTCGTTGGGGGTGACGGATAAAAACAATTGCATATTTTTTCAGGATGTTCGGATTGGTTCGCCGGCTCCTTTTGATATTAAACTGGATATGAAGCCCGCCCGTTGTACGGGTTCGGCGGATGGCATTGTTACGGTATCGGCTACCGGTGGGGCCGGAACGTATCAGTATCAGCTAGGAACGGGCCCTGTGCAAACAGGAACACAATTTACGGGCCTGGCGGCAAACACATACGAAATAACGGTGATTGATGGAAATGGCTGTCAGGGGAAAAAAACAGTGGTTGTTGAACAACCTGCTCCCCTGACATTGACTGCCGTGGCCGGAGCCGTCAACTGCTTCGGCCCGAACAGCGGCTCCATCAAAGTGACACCTACGGGCGGAACAGGCGCTACCCGCTATCAACTTTCTACGGGAAAAACGCCACAAACCAGCAATGTCTTCACCGGCCTGGCGGTGGGCGACTATACTGTTGTGGGTACCGATGCGAATGGGTGTACAAGCCTTGTTTCGGTGGCGGTAGGGGTAGCCGAACCGCTGAAGGCTCAGGTTGTTTCCCTGGCGGCCACCTGCTGTGTTTGCCCAACTGGAGCCGTAAAATTCACAACGACAGGAGGGACTGGTACGGTTAGGCAGTATCAGGTTATTGGTCAGCCTTACCAAACGGAGAGCCAGATCAATGGCCTTCGACCAAATACATATCGGCTGCGGGTCGCTGATGAAGTTGGTTGCACAGATTCTATTGTGGCCGTAGTGACAGACGGAGCTGCCATTACGCTATCGGCGGGTACGATTAAAGATGTGACCTGCACGGGCGGGCAGGATGGCCAGGCGACGGTGCAGGTGGCGGGTGGCACGAAGCCATTTAAATTTTACTGGACTACCGAGCGCCGGGACACCCTGAAAACCTTTACGGCTACCCAAGCCACCTTGACCGAGGGTACTTATACGGTAAGTGTTGTCGATAGCAACCAGTGCTCAACCAATACGCTGTTTGTGCCTATAAAAGCGCAATACCCTTTGCCAGCTAAGCCACTCGTTACACAAACGGGAAGTGGTACGCTGTTGACGGACCCGATGGCTGGTATTCAATGGTACATTCGCGCGGGTGGCGATCCAGGTAAGCCCGTTCCCAATGCGACGGGGCCATCGTTAGTGCCGTATCAGAGCGGCCAGTATTATGTGGTTGTGACCGCCAATGGGTGTGCTTCACCGCCATCAGACGCCATCAATTTCGTGCTGACGGCCCTGGCTGAACCCCCTTCCTCGCTGTCGGTTCGGGTGGTGCCGAATCCAATTGTCGATCGGCTGCGCATTGAAGTTGAACAAGATGAGCGGTCTATGGTGACCGTTCAGTTACTGGACGCGTCGGGCCGGACAGTCATGGCACAACATATACCTGCTTTTACGGGTAAGAAGCAAGCCGAATGGCCACTGACAGGCGTTGCCACCGGAAGCTATTTGCTAAAACTAAATGCCAACGCTCGCCAATCGGTGATTCGCGTGTTGGTGGAGTAGGGTTTACGGTTTAGAGGTTTACGGTTTACGGTTTACGGTTTACGGTTGGCTGACGCATGAATTGCTGACGCGAAAGTGGTCCGTGTCCTCACGGACCACGGTATGTGGATATAGCACCAACCACGAACTCTACCTTGTTCGTGGCCTGTGTCCCCCGGTCCACATTCGCGCCAGCAACACGTGCGTCAGCTAACCGTAAACTTCTAAACCACAAACCGTACTCCGTCATAACCGCTCGTCAAACAGTTTCAAAATTCGTTTGTACTCGTCCATCCAGCTTGTGGGTTCTACAAAGCCGTGGTCTTCCATGGGGTAGGCCGCTACTTCCCAATTGTCTTTTTTGAGTTCGATCAGGCGCTGCATGAGCCGTACGGTGTCCTGAAAGTGAACATTCACATCGACCATGCCGTGGCAAATGAGGAGGTAGTTTTTCAGGCCTTCAGCAAAATAGATAGGCGAGGAGCGACGGTAAGAAAGCGAGTCGTTCTGTGGTTCGTTCAGAATATTGGCGGTGTAGGGGTGATTGTAGGCTGCCCAGTCAGTTACGGGTCGTAGAGCCGCCCCCGCTTTAAAGACGTCGGGCGTCGTAAACATGGCCATCAACGTAATAAAACCCCCATACGATCCGCCGTAAATACCGATCCGTTTGGCATCAACGCCCTGGGTTTCAACCAGCCACTTGGCCGCATCGACATGATCTTCCAAATCTTTGCCACCCATGTGCCGATAAATGCCCGTTCGCCAGTCGCGGCCGTAACCGGCACTGGCCCGGTAGTCGATGTCAAGGACGGTATAGCCTCTGTCAGTCAGTAGGTTGTGGAACATGTATTCCCGCGAATACTGGCTCCACCATTTATGCGCGTTCTGTAAATAACCAGCCCCGTGTACAAACACAACGGCTTTACCGGTTGGCGTTTTCGCTTTATACAGGCGGGCATAGATTTGTTGCCCATCGCGAGCCGGAATGGTGACAAGGGCCGGTTCCTGCCAGGGATATGCGTTGAAGGCTTCGGTTGGCGAGTTGGTTAATTTAAGGGGTGCAGACACACCCGCCATCTGCGCCGGCTGAGAAGCCGCCCGTTTAGGGGTCGGCTGGTTAACATCCATTAAATACAACTCCCAGGGTTGATTGCTGGAAGAATACCGCACGGCCATCAGGGTTTCGTCTGGCGAAAGGACTACCTCATTGGCACCCGTCATGTTCGTCAAACGGGTTCGTTCGGGTCGCGAACCGCTTACCGGCATCCGGTAAAAATGCTGCTCGCCCGGATGGACTTCGTTGGTTTGCAGGAAAAAATGCGTTTTGTCTTTTGATAGCTGAACCTGCTGTACTTCAAACTTGCCCGCCGTTAGCTGCCTGCGTTCGCCTGTGAGCACATTGACCGTATAGATATGTGAGTAACCGTCTGCTTCCGACTGAAACCAGAGCGTTTGGTTATCTGCCAGAAAGTTCATGTTGCCCGGCGAATTAAGCGAACCGATGCCCGGCCCGCCAATCCAGGTATCTTCATGCTGACGGTCGAGGAGGGAAAGCTTCAGCGTTTCCGGTACGAAGCGCATAATCCAGCGATCTTTGTTATCCAGCGACCGGACCACAACCACACACATCTTGCCATCATCTGACCAAACAGGCCCACTGATTACCACCGGACGCATCTTTTTAGCTGTGTCGGCTTTTGCTTTACCGGCCGATTGCAGATAAGCCGGTTTGTCCATGATGCCTGGAATGTCTTTTACCGACACCGCCCGAACGGTGTCTTTGGCTAAATCATAAACGAAAAATTCCTGGCTGGCCGCCGGTGCGCCTACTTTTGTCCGGGCCGGAATCTCTTCTGTATAGCCCGATTCAGTTACGTAATTGGGTACCTGCGTGTTCTTTACGCCGGTTGCAGGCTTCGTTAGGCGATAGGTCACGAAACGACCATCGGGGCTGAGCTGCGGATTGACGACCGTTTTGTCGTCGAGGTAAATTTCCTTCGCGCGTTTGGGCCGGTCGGCCTTGCTGATCCGGTCGGCCTCATCCTTTTTCTCCTTACGTTCTTTTAGTACCGACGACAGCTGGAGTTGATTCTGCTTCAGAAATTTCTCTTCGTCGGTCAATTTGGGTTCCGCTTTTTTAGCGCCCGTGCGGAAGTCGGTAAGCTGGGTTAACTCGCCGGTTTTCAGGTCGATGCTGAACAAGTTGGACCCGCTTCGCCGAAACACGACCTTTTGCTCATCACTCGAGAACGTAGGATCTATTTCGTTCTCGACCGTATTGGTCAGTTGACGAACCGAACCCGACTTAACGTCGAGCAGAAACAAGTCGCCCTGCCGATCAAATAGCCGCTGGGTGTAGGCGCGGTTGTAGGTCGATACGGGTGGCGTTGGCAGCGCCCGGCGCTCACTGGGGCTGACTTTGATCGGCTCCGAGGCTGTGACTGTTTTTTTGCGGGTATCCCGATGGATGGTCACTTTATAAAGGGAGTCGCCTTTGGCCTGGCTGGGGTTCCAGTTAAAATAGAGCGTTCTGGAGTCGTCGGACCAGAATGGATTTGTTGGCGATGTGCCGACCCAGCTTTTTGGGTCCTGCATGATGGTTTCGACGGTCAGCGTAGGAGGGTTTTTCGGCGAAGATTGTGCCCAGAGCGATGATGCAGGCAACAGAAGTAACCAGTAGAGGAAACGATTCATTGATGAATGACGTGAGAGATTGGTCAAAAGCTGGAAATTAGGAAGAAAACGGCGAAAGACTTACTTTTCGACATGAAAACGCGCATCAGTCCGGTTATTGACCCCATTGTCCGGGCTTTTAAGAAGGCCATGCAGGAGTTTTATGGGGATCGGTTATGCGATGTGATTCTATATGGCTCTTACGCGCGGGGAGATTACGACGAGGAATCGGACATTGACTTCATGATCGTTTTGGTTGACGACGTCTGATTATGATATGGAGGCCGAGTTGGGCGAAAAGGAAGCGATTCAATTACTATAGGGCGCCAGAACATTCTACGACCTCACCATGGCTTATTTTGATCAAAATCCAGTCCGATAGCATTGGCTGGCCATCGAAAGATGGTATCTTGCTTACCGAAACAATTGGCTACTTGATGAAGTACATTGTACACGCTTACGATCATACCGGCCCCGGTGCGCTTGACCGGCGCATGGCCGTTCGGCCAGCCCACCTGGCGTATGTCCGTCAATTAAAAGAGAAAGGGCAGTTTGTGCTCGGAGGAGCGCTCCTCAATCCCGAACAAACCATGATTGGGTCCATGCTCATCCTTGACCTCGACTCGGAAGCGGATCTGCAAGACTATTTGAAAACAGATCCGTATATTGTGGAGGGCGTTTGGGAAAATATGGATGTGAAACCGTTTCGGCAGGCAGATGTATAATGGCCGGCCCGATAAGACCCTACCAGCGATGCGCCCCAAACGAGTACGATTCGCCTGTTTAATGGCTATCTTCCTCTTGTCCTTTTCAGGATTACTCGCGGCCTGTGGCCAAGAGACAAAAACGAAAACAGCTACGGTTCCCGTCGATACAACCATTGTTGACGACGATACACTTGAGGTCGATGACGTGTCCAAACCTAAACAAACGGAGCACGCCCGTTGATTTATCAAGTGAGAACCTAATACCTTACGAATTTTGATAGACGCAGCAATATTTGATATGGATGGGCTGCTGGTGGACTCTGAGCCTCACTGGCGTGCTATGGAACGGGTGGTATTTGATACCGTTGGCCTATACCTGACCGACGAAGAATGTAAGCAAACCACCGGAATGCCCATTCTGGAAGTTGTCCGGTACTGGTTTGCCAAGGCTCCTTGGTCGGAGGAGGCCGCAGCGGGCCGGAGCCTCGAAAATCTGGCCGATGCCATCACCGAGGGAGTCCATGACCGTATCGCGCGGCTGGCCGAACCTATGCCAGGAGCCATCGAAACCTTACAGTTTTTTGTTAGCCGGGGTATTCCAACGGCCATCGCGTCGGCCTCGCCGATGAGTTTGATTGAAGTGGTCGTTAATCGGCTGGGCATTCGGGACGCGCTGACGCTCTGGCACTCGGCCACGCTGGAAGCCCGTAATAAACCGGCTCCCGACGTGTACCTGGGTACGGCCCGTAAGCTCAATGTATCGCCTGCCAACTGCCTAACCTTTGAAGATTCGGGAAGCGGCCTGACGTCGGCTTATTCGGCTGGCATGCGTACCGTGGCCGTACCGGCAGCGTTTGAGTATGGTGACCCCAAATTTGCTGTTGCTGACCTGATTATACCATCGCTGACAGCATTCACGGCTGAGGCATTTAGCCTGTTGCTGACCAAAGATCAAGAGTCCTAATTTCCTAAACCGTGCCTTGTGCACCCTTAATCGTATGAGAATTTATCAACTTGATGCCTTTACCGACAAGCTTTTTGCGGGTAATCCGGCGGCTGTTGTCCCACTGGCTGAGTGGCTGCCTGATGAGCAGATGCAGCGGATAGCCGCCGAGAATAACCTTGCTGAAACTGCTTTTTATGTAAAAACCGACGAAGAAAATACCTACCATATTCGCTGGTTTACGCCGACTGTGGAAGTCGATTTGTGTGGCCATGCTACCCTGGCAACGGGTTATGTCGTGTTTTTCCTGGAAACCGATTTGCCCGGAAGCGACCAGATTTTTTTCAACTCCCGCAGTGGTTTGTTAAAAGTTTGCCGGGGTGAAAATGGCTGGCTCACGCTCGACTTCCCGGCCGATCCAGTACATAAAGCAAACGTACAGCCACCTGCCCTGATCGCCAGTATGGGCGAAAAACCCGTTGGTGTTTTCAAAGGCAAAACCGATTATATGCTGGTTTATGAGACCCAGGCCCAGATCGAAGCCTTACAACCCGATTTTCGGGAGATGAGCAGCGTACCAGCTCGGGGCGTTATTGTGACAGCGCCCGGCCGGGACAATCAGGGAGAAACGGTCGATTTTGTGTCTCGGTTTTTTGGGCCGCAGTCGGGCATTGATGAAGATCCTGTCACGGGTTCGGCCCATACCACGCTGGTTCCTTTCTGGGCGGAGAAACTTGGCAAAACCGAACTCACGGCCCGTCAGCTTTCCAAACGGGGCGGATACCTGCGTTGCAAACTCAATGATGATGGCGAAAACCCCGCCCGGGTCGATATATCGGGGCAAGTGCAGCTCTACCTGACAGGCGAAATTCTTCCATAAGTCATATAGCTATCCTTAGCGCATTTTCAGTAACCAAAGTATGGTTACTGAAAATGCGTTTCCCACTTTCTAATTTTAATTTGTAATAAATCTAAACAAGCGTACCTTTGCTGTCGTAAACGACTGACGTGAATGACTGCTGAGTTTAATTTTTCTGAAAACATACCTACTGCGAGCGACGCCAAACCGCTTTTGCAGGTCAACCCTTTCTTAGGTCAGGAATGCGTGTTGAAAAAGTGTTGCAAGAAGTACAAAAAAGGAAAACGCTGTAAGAAATGCCCGGATTGATCCGGCTAAGTCCTTCGTTCTTATCTGGATTTTAGCCAGTGGGGTTCATCCTTTTTCGCTTCATTGTGAACCCATGAGCTGCCTTTGTTGTCATTAAGATAGATGCACCTCTATCTACACATACCCTTCTGCAAGCAAGCCTGCCACTATTGCGACTTTCATTTTAGCACCAGTCTGGGGCAGAAATCAGCGCTGGTCGATACGCTCTGTGCCGAGATTTTCCTACAAAAAGACTACCTCCCTGGTCGAAATCTGGAAACAATCTATTTCGGTGGAGGAACGCCTTCCTTGCTCAGTGAGAGTGAATTACGCCAGATTTTTGCGGCTATACACGCGCACTTCACAGTATCCCCTACGGCCGAGATAACGCTCGAAGCCAATCCCGACGATCTCAATCGGGAGAAGCTCGCCCTGTTGCGTACCTATGTAAACCGCTTAAGTATTGGCATACAAACGTTCGATGAAGCCACGCTTCGCTGGATGAACCGCGCTCACACCGCCACCGAGGCCGAAGCCTGTGTTCGGCTGGCCCGGGAAGCGGGTTTCGAAAACATGAGCGTCGATCTGATCTATGGAATTCCAGACAGAAATACCGCGCTCTGGCAACTTGATTTACAAAAAGTCCTTGCGCTTGATGTGCCACACCTTTCGGCCTACGCTCTGACTATTGAGCCGGATACCGCTTTTGGCCGCTGGCAGAAAAAGGGGAAAATGCTTCCTGCTGACGAAGACATTGCCGCTGGACAGTTTGAGGAATTGACGAGGGTATTGACGGCGGCAAATTACGATCACTACGAAATCTCCAACTTTGCCAAACCCGATCAGTACGCGCGGCACAATACCGCCTATTGGCAACGCCGACCGTACCTGGGTATCGGACCCAGTGCGCATTCCTACAACGGGCATTCGCGGCAATACAATCTCGCCAATAATAGTCGGTACATGGCCGCTATCCGGCAGGGAGAGCTCCCCGCTACGGTCGAAATGTTGACGATGGCCGATCAGGTAAACGAGTATTTATTAACCGGTCTCCGAACAAAGTGGGGTTGTTCGCTGGGCGAGCTCAATAGTTTGTTAATGAGCGACTTCGCTGAAAAGCAGGGCCGAGATCTTGCCGCTATGTATGCAACTGGCTGGCTGTCCCGCGTTGATGATCGCTTACTGTTGACACCCGCAGGAAAGCTTTTTGCCGATCGAGTGGCCGCTACCTTATTTGTGGAGGAGTAGATGTAACGCTTTTTCATAATTTACACGTTAATTCGTGAAAAGCGCGGGTTTACAGCCGCCAGCCTATTATTTTCGCGGCAAGACCCTTCATCTATGAACCCGCAACGTCCAGTCAATAGCTTTCGCACGTCTCCAGCGCCGACACCCAGGCCCAAGGCGGCCAATTCGTCTGCCCAGCGGACGCAGCCAGCCGGACGGAAACCCGCATCGGAGAAAAAAGCTTCGTCGGGTAAGTGGCAGCAGGCACGTCGCTTTATTCGCGAACGGCCAATACTGGAGCGGGCGTACTGGTTCTTGATTAAAGCTTTCCTGTGGCTATTTTTCGGCTCCTTTGGTTATGTAGTTGCCTTGAAGTACGTGCCGGTTTGGGTAACACCGCTAATCGTATCGCGCTGGATGGATACCTTCGGCACCGACGAAAGCAGCCAGGTTTATAAGAAGTGGCGGCCTTACGATATGATCAGCAAAGAGGCCGCGCTGGCTGTGGTGTCATCCGAAGATCAGGCTTTCCCAACCCACTGGGGCTTTGACTTCGATGAGATTCAGGATGCCATCAAGGAAAACCAGACCCGCAAACGGCCACGGGGCGCCAGTACCATCTCTCAACAGGTTGCCAAAAATGTATTTCTCTGGAGTGGGCGTAGTTACCTTCGTAAAGGATTAGAAGTGTATTTTACGGCCCTGATCGAACTGATCTGGGGTAAAAAACGCATTCTGGAAGTGTACCTGAACGTTGCCGAAACGGGCCCAATGACATTTGGGGTCGAGGCTGCTTCCCAACGGTACTACGGCCATTCGTCGGCAACCCTTTCCCGCGATGAAGCCGCCCGAATTGCGGCCGTACTACCCAATCCACGCTTGTTTTCGATCAAAAAGCCATCGGCCTATATCCAGCGCCGAACGCGGCAGATTGCCCGACAGATGCGTTATCTGGGCGGTCAGAAATACATCCGGAGTCTGTAAGGCGTGTAGCTTGGAATAACGCCTGTTGATGCCTGGTCTACCCCAAATCATCTTCTATAAATATTGAGTTGCGATGGGACTACCTTGGCACCACGCCATTTGATATAGTCTGTTCTGACAGCCGTACGGTTCCTCATACCCTTGCATCGTTCGTTTCGTCAATCATAGCTGTTTTTAAGGAACCACAGAGGCACGGAGAACACAGAGGGTTTTCATTACGGACAGTAAACGGCGAAGAACCCTCTGTGTTCTCCGTGCCTCTGTGGTTCATCCCTTTTTACTTTCTCCTCCTGGAAGATAAACTACTTCACGATTTTCCTGAAAACCAGACGAGTGAAAGGCTGTTCTAATTTGTCTTTAATTGGCCAGGTATACCGGTTCTTGTATTGGCAGACATAGTAAAAACACTCCATAGTGTTCCTTTTACAGAAAGCTGAGAAAAGGTCTTCTCCACACCCAGAATCCTATGGTATTTGTTTTTCCTGAACCAATAACAAGAATAGTAGCATGAAACCATCAAGACGAAATTTTTTACAATCGCTGGGAGTTGGCGTCGCTGGTTTGGGTGTATCTACCCCAACTGTAGCTTCTGGTCCGAACCGACCTAAAGCTGTAAAGCCATCAGGAGACGAGCAAATCTTGTTCGTTGGAGACAATATCGCTGTTGCCAACACCGAACACGGCAAAGTTAGGGGCTTTATTCTTCGGGGTATTCACCAGTTTTTAGGGATACCGTATGGAGCCGATACGTCGGGAAAAAACCGGTTTATGCCCCCG
Organism: Spirosoma radiotolerans; assembly: GCF_000974425.1. NCBI lineage: Bacteria > Pseudomonadati > Bacteroidota > Cytophagia > Cytophagales > Cytophagaceae > Spirosoma > Spirosoma radiotolerans. Next base: position 3,672,467 of record NZ_CP010429.1, on the reverse strand, counting down.
CAAAAACCTACGGCATGGACTGATATCCGGCCCGCCCTCTGGTGGGGAAACTCAGCCCCGCAGATCATGGAAAAACGGTATGCGAACCCCTACGCTTCATTTGTCGACCATTGGAACTACGACGATGTGTCGGAAGACTGCCTCAAGCTGAATGTCTGGACGCCCGCCCTTGATAATCAGAAACGGCCTGTCGTCGTGTGGCTACACGGGGGAGGTTTCGTAAACGGAAATGCCATTGAACAGGACGGGTATCATGGCGAAAACCTGGCCCGTTTCGGAAATGTCGTTTTCTGTTCGATCAACCACCGGCTCGGTGCGCTGGGTTATACCGAACTGAGTGCGGCTGGCGGGTCTGCTGAATCGGGCAATGTGGGTAATCTGGACATGGTGGCTGCCCTCGAATGGGTCAAACACAACATTGCCAACTTTGGGGGAGACCCTAACAAGGTAACCATCATTGGCCAGTCGGGGGGAGGGGCCAAAGTAACGACCTTAATGAATATGCCATCTGCCAAAGGGTTATTTCACCGGGCGGTTGCGTTGAGCGGCAGCTCATTGACGGGAACCAATAAAGAGTATGCTGAAAAATTAGGGCTTAAAGTAATGGAAGAAGCTGGCTTGAAACCCGGTGAACTAGCCAAACTTCAACAGATTCCCTGGCGGGAGTACATTGACATCGCAAACCGGGCCGTTGAGAAAATGGCCGATGAAGCCAAACGGCTGGGCATTCAGCGAGGAGGATACGCGCCCGTTGCCGATGGGGTATCATTGGATGCAGGTGCTTTCTTCAAAGACCCCAATCACTTCTCGGCAGATATTCCTCTACTAATCTGTTCGACGTTTCATGAGCAAAACCCCGACAGGACGGATGCGAGCCTGGAAAGCATTTCCCTGGCCGAAGTGAAAGAAAAAGTTAGACCCCGCTTCGGTGATAAGGCTGGCGAAATTGTAGACGCGTATGCCAAGAACTTCCCGAAAGCTCGTCCTATCGAGATTTGGGCTTTAGTTGTTTCCAATCGAAAGAATGCCGTTGCCACCGCCGATGCGAAAGCCTCACAGCAAAAAGCTCCCGTCTATCTGGCTTGGTTTGGCTGGCAACCTCCGCTGTTTGACGGTCGAATGCGGGCTTTCCACTGCGACGATATTTGTTTCTGGTTTTACAATACCGATTTGATGCTTACCCATACGGGCGGAGGCAAACGGCCCCGAGCGTTATCGGAAAAGATGGCGGGCTCCTTTATCAATTTCGTGAAAACCGGTAATCCAAACGGCGGTGGTCTACCCAACTGGAAGCCGTATACAAGTCAAAATGGAGAAACCATGATTTTGGATGACTCGCCTAGTCTGGCCAACGATCCGGACCGTGATGCCCGAAAAACACTGGCCTAACGAGTCTGGGAGTGATTGTCTATAAGCTGTTTAGGATTACGGTAAAAAGCGGAGAAATGGTGAGTTTTTGTCATGCTGACGCAGGAAGCATCTTAAATGTCAAGCATTGAGATGCTTCCTGCGTCAGCATGACAAAAAAACCAAAATAAAATCCTGAAAGCTTCAGTATAAACAAATGAGAAAGCGTATTGTATTGGCCATCCCACCTGCTTGTTTAGCCGTATTCTTGTATCTTTTATGCGGATCGGCCTTTGCGCAGACTACGCCTGAATCGGTCAATGAACCGCTCCAAAACCCTTTTGAGCTGAAGAGCGGTGACCGGGTCGTTTTCCTGGGGAATTCGCTGTTCGAGGACGATTTTCAGTACGGTTACTTGGAGTTGGCTTTCACAACCCGGTGGCCCGAACGTGATGTTACCTTCCGCAACCTTGGCTGGACGGGCGATAATGTATTCGGTGTTGCCCGAAGCACCATTACAAACCCACCGACTGGGTATGACTTATTGATGGAGCACATCACGAAAGCACAACCGACGGTTGTTTTTCTTGGCTATGGCGGTATTGAAGCACAGGAAGGCGAGGCAGGTTTGGCTACATTCAAAGATGGACTAACGAAATTGCTCGACAAGATTGATCAGCTCGGAGCAAGAGCTATCCTAGTATCACCCATTCCAATCCTGTCCGCCGATTCTGTCGAAAGCCTGACAAAACGAAACGCCATGCTGGAACGGTATTCGGCTACGATTGCAAAAATGGCTGAAGAACGTGGTAAACGGTTTGTCGATGTTTACAAGCCAATTCAGGCCGTCCGTCAAACCCTTGCTCTTTCGGAAGATGGCATTCACCTGAACGAAGCAGGCTATTTTTACCTGGCAACTATTCTGGAAAAAGCACTGGGGCTGCCCCCCCGAATGAAGCCCGCTACCATAACAATCGTTAAAACAACAGCGGAGGCTGCCGCTGGGGAGACAGCCGCTCCGGTTAAACTCCTGGAAACTGACGCCAGTAAAGGTCACCTGACCTTCACGATCGATGAACCGTATTTACCGCTTCCGCTACCCATCGATGAAACCAGCGTAGCTGCCAAGGGGGCGCAGGTACTTAAAATAGCGGGTTTAAAAAAAGGAATTTATACACTTACAACTGATGATTCGGAGGTAATTACGGCTTCGGCCAGCCAATGGGAAGCTGGCATCAATATTAAGCAGGGGCCTTCCTTTGAGCAGGTTCGTGAACTGCAGCATATGATTTTGAAAAAGAACGAACTGTTTTTCTTTCAATATCGCCCCCTGAATACGACCTACATTCTTGGTATGCGCGCCCACGAGCAGGGTCGACATGCCAAAGGGTTGGAAGAGCAAAGCCTGATCATTAAATGGTTGGAAGGGCAGATCGCTCAGAATCGCCTACCCAAGCCCAAGGTTTATAAACTTACCCATCTGAAGTAGCATGAACGTTATACAAACGAGCTGGTCAGTGAAACTCTTCCGCCGACTGATTCTTATTCCGGCTGCACTGCTGCTCATCTCTTCGGTCAATCAGGGTGATCAGAAAGACAATCCTGATCCGGATGTAAAGCGGGAATTGGAATCTTTCAACGTCGCTGATGGGTTTGAGGTAACTCTGTTTGCCGCCGAACCGCTGGTGGCCAAGCCTATTCAGATGAACTGGGATGCCGATGGTCGGTTGTGGGTCGTGAGCAGCACAGCGTATCCCCACTTGAAGACGGGTGAACAGGCTAACGACAAGATTTTCGTTCTGGAAGATACAAACGGCGATGGCAAGGCCGACAAATCAACCATTTTCGCCGAGGGCCTGATTACACCGACTGGGATTTTGCCCGGCGATGGGGGCGTTTATGTGGCGAATTCAACCGAAATCCTGCATTTCGCGGATACCGATGGGGATGGCAAAGCGGACAAAAAGCGTCGAATTCTGAATGGATTTGGGACCGCCGATACACACCACCTCATTCATACCTTCCGTTGGGGACCCGAAGGTCTGCTTTATTTCAACCAGTCTATTTACATCTATAGCCATGTTGAAACACCATCCGGCATCAAGCGCCTGGAAGGGGGCGGTGTCTGGCAGCTAAAGCCCAAAGATCGCGAACTGGACATCTATGCCAAAGGGTTGGTTAATCCGTGGGGTTTGCAGTTTGATCGGTGGGGGCAAACGTTTCTGACCGATGGGGCTGGTTTCGAGGGAATCAATTATGCTTTTCCCGGCGCTACCTTTCTAACCTCTCCCGGTGCCTCCCGAATCCTGCGGGGACTAAACCCAGGGCAGCCCAAGCACAGTGGACTGGAGGTGATATCCGGTCGTCATTTGCCGGAGTCATGGCAGGGGAGTGTCATCACCAACGACTTTCGGGCTAACCGCATTAACCGGTTTAAACTGGAAGAACAGGGCAGCGGGTATGCATCCAAACAGGCCGACGATGTACTCTGGACAAATCATGTTGCTTTTCGGCCGGTAGATATCTCCGTTGGGCCAGATGGGGCAATCTATGTGGCCGACTGGTATAATCCCATTATTCAGCATGGTGAGGTAGATTTTCATGACCCGCGCCGGGATCATGAGCATGGCCGGATCTGGCGGATCGTGGCCAAAAACCGCCCCTTAGTCAAGAAACCGCAGTTGAGTAAAGCGAGTGTCAGCGAGTTGCTGGACGACCTGAAACTGCCGGAAGACTGGACCCGTTCTCAGGCTAAGCAGGTGCTTAAAGCCCACGGCGCCAGTGAGGTAGTGCCGGCTCTTGAAAAATGGGTTGCGGGTTTGGCAAAAACCGATGCAGAATACGAGCATAATCTGCTGGAAGCGCTTTGGGTGTATCAAACGCTTGAGGTGGTGAACGAGCCACTTCTTTTGCAACTACTAAATGCGCAAAACCATAGGGCTCGGGCCGCTGCGTTGCGGGCGCTTGAACTATGGTATCCCAAACTACACAACGTTCCGGCGCTGCTTGCCAAAGCTGTAGCCGACAAGCATCCTCAGGTACGGCTCGAAGCGGTGATTGCCCTCCGGAAAGTGCATACAGCCGAAGCCGCCCGCACGGCGTTAACGGTATTGGAAAACCCGATGGACGAGTTTCTGGATTACGCCCTGTGGCAGACCGTCCGCGAACTGGAACCGGTATGGATGACCCAGCTGAAGACCAGCCCCGAGTTCTTTGGTAATGCCAGGAAAACCACGTTTGCGCTGAAGTCAGTCAGTAATCCTGTTGCAGTGGCTCGACTAGCTCAGCTGTATCAGCAGGGGCAGATTCCTGAAGAGTACCAGAAAGATGTGCTCGGTTCGATTGCCAAATTTGGCAGCGCTGCCGATTTGACGGTTCTTTTTGATCAGACCGTTCAGGGAACGCAAGGGCGGACAAATTCAGTAGCCACACAACTGAATGCGCTGGAAGAAGCCGCCCGACGGGGGGTAATGCCGATTGGAAATTTGACCCGAATTGCCAGTTTCGTCGACAACGAGGAGGAGACGATTGCGTTGAATGCTATTCGGCTAATTGGGTTGTGGCATTTGACCGAGCAGAACGGTACGTTGGTTAACCTGGCCAAAAAGGGAGATAAAAATGTGCGAAAAGCTGCCATTGGGGCACTGGCTACGCTGAATAACGACCAGGCCCGTGCGGCCATTGTGGCCATGACCAACGCTGGTAATCCCGCCGAGCTGAGACTGGATGCGGCCGCTCAATTGGTTTCGATGAATACCTCTGAAGCCGCTCGAATGGGTGCTGACCTTTTACGGACGTTACCTGCACAAACCGACGTTACCGGGCTTTTTCAGGCATTTATCGCTAACAAGATGGGCGTACGGTTGCTCGCCGACGAGTTGGTTGCCAAAAAAATACCCGAAAGTAGAGCTAAACAGATGCGGCAGTTTTTACAGCGTAACCTGCCTGCCAATCGGCGCAATACGGATGATGCCAAACTTCTCACGCAGGCTCTGGAAGCATCCGGGGGTGTTTTAGTAGCTGAAAAAATGCCTCAGGAATTGACCGATCAGGAAATTGCCAGCCTGGCAAAAACCGTAAGAGAAACGGCAGATCCTGTTAAAGGAGAGTTAGTCTTTCGGCAAAATAATCTCAGTTGCCTGACCTGTCATGCCATTGGCGGGGCTGGTGGACGTATTGGGCCGGATTTGAGCAGCCTTGGAACGAGCTCGCCGTCCGAAACCATTATCCGGTCCATTCTGTACCCGAATCAATCCATTAAAGAAGGGTTTGAGCTTCAGCAAGTTGCCAAAAAAGATGGGAGTGAACTGATGGGTTATCTGGTCAGTAATGGTACGTCCGACATTGTCCTGCGCGACGTGAGTGGCCAGGAGGTTTCCATTCCAAAAAGTCAGATTAGTGGAGTTGAAAAAGTGCCCGGCTCGTTAATGCCTCCAGGATTGACGGCTAGTCTGGACAAAGAAGCCTTTGTCAATCTGGTCGGGTTTCTGTCGAAAATGGGTGAATCGGGGAAATTTCGGGTGCCCACAGCCCGGTTTGTACGTCGCTGGAGTACCGTTGCCGCGAACAAAGAACTGGCCCGAAAAATCGCGGCCGACGGGCCCGGCTATATCATAAAGGACAATGCGAAAGTGCCCTGGCAACCCGTTTATAGCAAAGTTTCCGGCGATCTTCCGGTAGACGAGTTGCCGGTTATCGATGTTTCTCCTGGTAAGCGGTTCAGTTTCGTTCGGTTCGATATTGAAGTGGTTAGCAAAGGCAACGTTAAGCTGACCATGAACCCGACGGTAGGCTTGAGTGCCTGGATGGGACAAAAGCCTCTCAAATTAACGGATCATGGGATACTGGCTGATTGTTCGCCGGGCATTCATTCCATCCTGGTAGCCATTGACAGAAACACATATAAGGCTGGTGCACTCGATATACAACTCGTAGACGCGGAAAATTCACCAGCCCAGACAAGGTTGGTCATTGGGCGATGAGAAGGCTTATGTAGCTTATGATCAAGGCCCTTAGGTAGCCCATAACGTAAGCAAAATCCTAAGATTGGCAGCTAGTTGTTTAAAGTATAACAATAACGTCAAAAAATTATAAGTTATACCTTATTTTTGTAGGTATGATTATACATACATTCTAGTAGGCTTCAGTCTCAATGAATGTATGATCCATGCCAATTGGAAAAGGATCTTAGCCTAAGCGCATTATTGTAACTAAGTGGACGAAATACAACTTTGGACCGCTTTTCAGTCGGGTGACGAGGAGGCTTACACGAAGCTTTATCAACTACACATTCGAGCGATGTACCGCTACGGTATGAGTCTGGTCGCGGCTTCGGAAGCCTTTGTGCTGGACTGTGTGCACGATGTATTCACGGAAATATGGGTAAAACGAACCCGACTCACGACACCGACCAGTGTCCGGCACTATTTACTGAAAGCGCTTAAAATTCGAATCATCCATCTACTCGAACGCAAGGAACATCCGTTTCAGTCGTTGACCGAAACGGACTACGATGCACTCTGGACGGAGCCTAATGATCTGGAACTTTTGGAAGAACTGGAAGCCGTTAACTCCCGGAAAGAGCGTTTACTGCGACTCATCGCTCAGCTGCCGCCCCGCCAGCAGGAAGCCCTTAAACTGCGCTTTGTCGAAAACATGAATTACAACCAGATTGGCGATGTCATGGATGTCAATCATCAGTCAGCCAAGAATCTGGTGTTCAGAGCCGTTGAGAAGCTCAGGGGGTGGGTTATACTACCTTTTTTAACTTTTTTCATTTTTTTTATGAATAAGTGAGTACGTTTTCGCGATCTCGTCATCTACTGATAAATCCAGTAGATTGTGCAGACCGATTACGACCATTTTTCCTCCGCTGATTTTTTAACCGACGACTTTTTCGTTAGCCACCAACTGGCCCCGACTTCCGAGTCAACAGCGTTCTGGGAGGCTTGGGTAGTGGAGCATCCTCAGGAGCAATGGCAACAGGCGGTGAGTTTGTTAGCAGCCATTCGGTTGGGGCTCGACGAGTATGCACAGACTCATTTGCCCGAAGAAACGATTCGTCAGCTGCTCATCCGAATTCAGCAGACGAATGCTCAGCAGAGTAAGGTAGAAGGGCCTGTTGCCCGGTTTGCCTGGATCAAGTGGGTGGCGGCTGCTTCTGTTGTTTTAGCGATTGGCGTGGGCATCTGGTGGCAAACCAAAGAAGACGTGACGCCGTATCAAAGCCGGTTAGCCACACTGACGAAAACATTTTCAGAAAAAGTTAATACGACCGATCAACCGCAGCTCATTCGTTTGCCGGATCAATCGGTTGTGTCGTTAAACCCGAATAGCCGATTAAGTTATCCAATAGATTTCGGTCAGAAAAACCGGCTTGTGTATTTGGCAGGAGAAGCCACGTTTTCTGTCACAAAAGATCCACACAAGCCTTTTCTGGTACTAGCGAATGAGCTTGTCACCAAGGTAGTAGGCACAAAATTTAGCATAAGAGCCTTTTCCAAAGAAGATCAGATTCGGGTTCAGGTGCTCTCTGGTCAGGTATCGGTTTATCGGGATCAGACCAACCCGTCACGCGTACAGCAGAAAGGGGTTTTGCTCCTGCCAAACCAGCAGGTTGTGTTCACCCGGGAAACGGACCAGTTCGATAAATCGCTGGTCAACCAGCCACTCGTCATCAGGACACCCGGCCGCCTAAAGCAATCCGCTGCCTTTGTCTATAATGAAACGCCCATTTCTCAGGTCCTGAAGGAAGTAAAAGAAGCCTATGGCATTGACATTCTCTACAATAAAGAAGCGCTCGTTGACTGCCAGCTAACCTCGTCAATGGATGGCCTATCCTTTGATCAAAAGCTGACGATCATTTGTAAAACGGTTGGTGCAACCTATGATATCATTGATGGACAGGTAGTTATCAATGGGGGCAATTGCCAGTAAGTTGTGTTGATTCGCTTCGTCTATGTACTATTTACACGATAATATCCCTACCGCCTATGAACCAGTAACCACTGATTTTCTTCTCGTCGAACCGATGTGAAAAAGCCAATGGTGGAGCAAGCACCATTGGCCCAACGGTTCCCTTTATGAACAGCCCATGGGAGCTGAAGGGAATTGCTTTGCCCGATTTCTAACCGACAAAACCAAGTCAAAATTATGAAAAAAGTAAACCCTTACTTACTAAGGTGTATGAAACGTACGTTCTTCCAACTCCTGCTGGCTCTTACTTGCGTAGGCGTATCGTGGGCCGACGACGCATCGGGCCAGGAACTGCTGGATCGCCGGCTAAGCCTGACCATTCAACATGAATCCATTAAAACGGTTCTGCGAAGCATTGAAAAGGCCGCAAACGTTAAGTTTTCTTATAGTCCTCAAATTGTCCGTTCGAAACAACTCGTTTCTATGCGGGTACAGAATAGCACGCTGAAAGACGTGCTGGAAAAATTGCTGGTTCCCCTACAGGTTAGTTTCAGTATCGCCGGCGAACAGATTATTCTGGCTCGCTCTTCGGCGTCCTCTGTTACTATTGAGTTGGGAGATCCCGTTGGGGGCGTTGAAGCCCCGACTGATCGGACGATTTCCGGCGTTGTTACGGACGAAAAAGGAGAAGGCCTGCCTGGGGTGAGTGTCGTTGTTAAAGGCGCTGCACGGGGTTCGGTAACGGATGCGTCGGGTTCTTTTAAACTAACCCTTCCTGATGGACCACAAACATTGGTTTTTAGTTTTGTTGGCTTTACAACCCAGGAAATTGCGGTCAGCAATCAGACAACGCTGAACGTGCAGTTAAAACCCGATGTAAAATCCATTAATGAAGTCGTCGTCGTTGGCTACGGATCATTGAGCCGGAAAGAAGTGACCAGTGCGGTTACGCACTTATCATCCGGTGATCTGCTTCGGGTAGGCAGTAACAGCCCGTTAATGGCTATTCAGGGAAAGGTGGCGGGGTTGTCTGTGACCAATACGGCCGCTGGTGATCCCAACTCAACGCCCAGCATTCAGTTACGTGGTGTTTCCTCGCGCAGTGCCGGACTGGGACCCCTGTTTGTCATTAACGGTATACCGGGAGGTAATCTGGACAATATCAACCAGAATGAAATTGAGTCCATCGACGTCCTGAAGGGTGGGGCTGCTTCCGCCATTTATGGAACTCGCGGTAGTAATGGGGTGATTGTGGTGACGACCAAAAAAGGATCTTCGGAGTCCCGCATTTTTTATGATGGGTACAGTTCGTTTGATTATACCACCAACAAGCTGTCTGTACTGTCTCATGACGAGTTTCTGGCCAACAAACGAGGGGTGGATCTGGGCGGAAATACAGACTGGATGAAGTCCGTTAGCCGTAGTCCTGCTTTTTCGCAAAAGCACACGTTACAGTTTTCCGGTGGCAACGGAAAAACAAACTATTTTACGTCGCTGGATTATCGGAATGCGAAGGGGATTGACCTACGCTCCGCCAAGCAGGAGTATGGTGGCCGGGTAAACATCAATCATACGTCGACCAATAATTTATACGCCATTACCTTCAGTGCAGCGCCCCGCTACGCCAAAACCAGTGGAGCCGATTATGGCGGATTTAACTACGCCCTGACGCTCAACCCTACGCAACCCCTGTATGACAATACCGGCAAATACGCGTACATCAACAATGGCTTTTTTGCCAACAACCCGGTCGAAGCCGCCAAGAATGTTTTGTCAGGGCAGGAGATAAAATACCTGGATCTAAACACGTCGTTCAAACTGAATCTGCTCGATAACTTATCGACAGTCGTGACGCTGGGCGAAGTAAGTTCATCCTTCCGGAATGAGAATTTTAGCCCCTCAACGCTGACGACGGTGATCAATGGGACGAAGCGGAATACAGCTGATCAATCTCTGGATGAAAATGATCAAAAGAGTTTCGAATGGATAGGTAACTACGCCCTGGAGACTGGTAAACATTCGGTTAAGCTGTTGGGTGGCTATTCGTATCAGGCCTTCATGTCATCCGGCTTTAAAGCGGTCAATGAAAATTTTCCCTCAGACGTTTTGACTTTCAATAACTTAGGGTCTGGCCTGTGGAACCTGGAAAAGGGAATCAACAACGTGAGTTCCTATCGGAATAGCTCCAAACTGGCGGCCTTTTTTGGCCGGGTAAACTACGATTTTGACCAGAAGTATTACTTCTCGGCCAGCCTGCGCCGGGAGGGATCGTCTAAGTTCGGGTACGATAATAAATGGGGATACTTTCCGGCGGCATCGGTCGGCTGGCGCATTACCCAGGAAAAATTCGCACAAGGAATTGGCTGGTTGAACGAACTGAAACTACGGGCGGATTACGGCGAGACCGGTAACCAGGACTTTGGCAATTACTTATCGCTGGACACCTATGGCGGGTATGGATATTATCTCTACAACAATACATCCTACCAGGTATGGGGGCCAAGTCAGAATACAAACTACAATCTGCGATGGGAAAAAGCGATCAACTTCAACGTCGGTCTTGATTTTGATTTCTTCAAAAACAGTCGGCTAACGGGAAGCTTGAACTACTACGTTCGCACGAATAAAGATCTGCTGGGTTCGTATAGTGTGCCTAACCCGCCTAACGTGCAGGGGTCGACCTTCGCGAACGTCGGGACGATGCAAAACTCAGGGCTGGAAATTCAGCTGAGTGCTGCCGTTGTTAGCCGCAAAGATTTTAGTTATAATCTGGCCTTTACCGGAGCGACCAACAGCAACAAGTTTGTCGCTTTTTCTAACGACGCCTATAAAGGGCAAACGTACATTGACGTGTTGGGTATGCCTGCGCCGGGTAGTCCGGGTAATATCCAGCGTCTGCAGGAAAACACCCGAATCGGTAGCTTTTATATGTTAAAGTCTGCCGGGGTAGATGAGACCGGCGCGTTATTGGTGTATAATAAGGCGGGCGATGTGATTGTTGCCAATAAAGCGACCAATGATGATAAACAATTCGTAGGCAATGGCTTACCCCAGTTTACCGCGGGCCTGACCAACAGCTTTAAGTATAAAAAGTGGGATTTAACGGTTTTTCTGCGGGGTGCATTTGGTTACAAATTATTCAACACCTACGCTTTCTACCTGGGGACGCCTGCAACCCAGCAGAATGCCAATACGCTGACTTCGGCGTATGACGGCGGCAAGTACTCCAAACTGACCAATGCTGCTACGTATTCCAGTTTGTCGGATTACTTTCTGGAGTCGGGGAGCTTCGTCAAAATTGACAATGTAATGCTGAGTTATACCCAGCCACTGACGGTTAAATTCCTGCGCTCCGTTCGGGTTTATGCTACCACCCGGAACCTGAAGACTTTCACCAAATTTACGGGGGGCGATCCTGATTTAATTCAGACCAACGGCTTGTATCCGGGAGTTAATCAACGGGTTGATAGTAATGGTAACACCGTCGGTACGCTTAATTATTTCCCATCAACGACGCAACTTCTGCTGGGTCTGCAACTCACGTTTTAATCTTATTACGACATAGACAATGAAAGGCAACCATATTTTTAATAGTCTTCTGGTCAGGGTGTCAGCCTCCTTTATTCTGCTGATGGCGGTGGGGTGTACCAACCTGGATGAAGTCTTATACGATAAAATTACCTCCGAAAACTTCCTTCAAACAAAAAGTGACGTTGTCCGGGATTTCCTGCGCCCATTTGAGCACAGCTACTGGACCATTCAGGGTGGCTCAACGTTCATGCTTCAGGAAAACAGTACCGACGAACTGATGACGCCAAACCGGCAGGGGGACTGGTTTGATGGAGGCCAATACCAGCGGGTCCATAACCATACCTGGACGCCCAACGACGGGTATACTACGGATGCCTGGAATGCCCTGTATGGCGGTGTTACCCTGGCGACGAACACACTGGAAGATTTGCAGGCCATTACCGATCCCGGCAAATTCGACATGACGCAGGCCGAGCTGGACGATATGATCGCTGAGGTGCGAACGCTTAGAGCCTGGCTCAATCTGAGGCTGCTGGATTTTTATCGGAACATTGTGTTGGTGAAAAAGGTAAAAGGTGAATCGGCCGGCGGGCCACAGGTTTCTCCACAGGAAGCGTTTTCGTATATCGAACAGGAACTGAAAGAGTCCCTGCCCAAGCTACCAACACGCCAGAGTCTGGGTGACAATGCCATTGGCCGATGGACACAGGGTGGCGCTGCGGCTTTGCTGGTTCGTCTCTATTTGAACGCGAAAGTATATACCGGTACCGACCATTTTGCGGATTGCGCAGCCGTTTGCCAGGACATCATTGCTGGTAAATACGGTACCTACGCGCTGGAAAAGCGGTGGGATGCACCATTTGATTATACGAATCCAACCTCTACAGAGGTGGTCTTTGGTTTTCCCGGTAGCTTTGGGCTGACGCACTGGCAGTATGATGGTGGTATGTATTTCTGGATGCTACCGGTCAACGCTCCTTATTATTTCGGATTTACTGATTTTGGTACGGCCAATCCTAAATATGCCTTGCAGCCCGGAAGAGATGTCGATAGCACCGAGTATACTTTTGCCTTAGGTAAACCGTATCTGAAATTTAGAAAGTATGCGGATGATTACCGGTTGAAAACTTACAAGAACCTGGGTAACAGCACACGGGAGGGTATGTTCCTGTCGGGTTACCTGCCCTACATCAACTCGAACGGCAAAGTAGATACCGTGCGTTCGACGAAGGGACCTTATGCGCTGTTTTTACGCGATCAGGTTGGGATGTTTCTGGATGCCAAGCCTGGCACCAAAATCGCCGACAAGGTATCGAACATGAACCATGCCGATCAAAATTCGGGGCTTGTTCCGGTTAAATACCCATACTATCCGAGCACCGATCCGAATAAAATTTCGTCGGCTTACGCTGAAATCCGACTGGCCGAAATTTATTATTCCTTAGCCGAATGCAAATACCGGGCAGGCGATAAAGCGTCAGCGGCTGTGTTGCTGAATACCGTTCGGGCCCGCAACTACCCGGCGGGTTCCCCCAGCCTGTATAAGCCAGACGGTAGCCAGTTGACCGATCAGGAAATGATTGATGAATGGGGACGTGAATTCTTAGTAGAAAGCCGTCGTCGTACGGACCTCATCCGGTGGGGTGTGTTCAACTCGGGTACCTGGTGGGATAAACAACCGGATGCCGATAATCACACCGCTATTTTCCCCATTGGGCAGAATGTCTTGAATGTTTCCACTCAGTTGAAGCAGAATCCTGGTTATTAGGTCTGATGAGCCTAGCTTAATAGTAAATAAAACCAAAAACGGCCAACCCTGATAGGATTGGCCGTTTTTGGTTTTAATACAACTGAATTTACTTTTTAGCCGAGGCAATCAGGTCATTGGCCATCTTTACATAATCCGCATTTTTTGCTTCGCTCGCCAAAGCAACCGTTTTCTCGGCGCTGGCAATGGCACTGGCTTTTTCTTTTAGTTTCAACTCGATCCGAGCTTTCAGCAACATCACCCAAAAGGCTTTCGGATTTTGTTCTGTGGCCTTGGTTACCCAGCCAAGAGCCTGTTTCAAATCCCGGTTTGTATCGTAATAGTAACTGGCGGCCTCAAAATAAGCCGGTTTATCAGACGCTAAGGAAGCCTCAATGTTCTTTACGATTGTTTGGTCAATATCAGCGGTGATGGCAACGGGAACGCGGGTTTTATCCCACATAATTTCCAGCACGGCTGAGCTAGGCTGAATATCGGCAATGTTGATGGTAAACGTTTCTACCTTGTTGGCCAGCGTAGTCGGTTTCACCTGAACACGAACGACTTCGCTCTCTTTTTTATAGTCGCCCACGTTTGCCCCCAGGTTCAGGTCTTTGGAAAGCATTACTTCCCAGCTATTCTTCCCTGGAATCGTGAACAGCCCGTACGTGCCCGCTTTCACCTCTTTGCCTTCCAACTTCACATCCGACGAGAAGGTGATTTTAGACGTTGCATTGGCACCCGTACGCCATACTTTATCATAAGGAACCAGATCACCGAAGATGGTTCGGCCCTTTACTGCTGGCCGGGAATACTCAAGCGTAATGTCGCCTAGGGCGAAACTCTGCTTGGTGGTCTGGGATGGACTGGCGGCTGGCACTTTGAGTTGAGCCTGCGCAGCTGATAGTGAGCAAAGGGTAAGGAGAACGGCTACGGCGATAGGGGTAAACTTTAAACTCTTCATGATACAGAAAGGATGAATGTATTAGCTATGCGTTTGTTTTTAATACCCAAAGGTACAGATTATCCCGCCCGTAACGATTCGTTGGTCATTAGGGAATCATAAAATTTGACTAGTCTATAGGTTTTGGTTTAACGTTGTTGATGCTTATTCTTCCACGTAGTCCAGGTCTTTCTTAAATGTTTCGTCCAGAAAAGACAGCGCAATCAGCGCGATGATCAGCGTAAGGAGCCCCACCGCTAAAGCACTGTAAATGGTGCCGAGAGCAGGTTTTAGCTGGATGAAGAGGGCACTCAGCGGAATGGTAGCGCCCCGCACAAAGTTCGGAACGGTCGTGGCGACCGTGGCGCGGAGGTTGGTGCCAAAGAGTTCGGCGGCAATGGTCACAAACAAGGTCCAGTAGCCGTTAGCAAACCCCAGGCAAACACAGACGACGTAGAAGAGCGTGATGTCGCGGACGGGAGCCAGCAGATAAACCAGCATAAAGACAAACGAAAGCAGCATAAACAATCGGATGACTTTCTTGCGGCTTTGCATCGACTGACTCAGAAAACCGCTAACCAGATCGCCCGCTACCTGTCCCGAAAAACTTAACATGACGGCTTTTCCCGCGACGACGGGTGCACTCAGACCGAGGGCCTTTCCAAACTCGGGCGAGAACGTGATGAGAATACCGACCACAAACCAGATCGGTAAACCAACCAGAATACTCTGAATGTATTTCGCCAGTCGAGCCCGGTCGGAAAAGAGCATGCCGATACTACCGCGTGATAAAGTTTGTTTTTGCGATTTGATAAACAGACCCGACTCCAGCACATTGAACCGTAAAACCAGAAGCGTGAGGCCCATACCACCGCCGATGAAATACGAAATGCGCCAATCAAAAAGGTCGGCCATGAAATACGCCAGTATGGCGCCCAGGACGCCCATCGTGGCCACAAGCGTAGTGCCGTAGCCCCGAATTTGCTTCGGCAGAATCTCCGTGACCAGCGTAATGCCCGCCCCCAGCTCGCCCGCTAGCCCCAGTCCGGCAATAAAGCGCAGGCCCACATACTGATTCAGTGAGGTAACGAAGCCGTTCGCAATATTGGCCAGCGAATACAACAGAATGGAGCCAAAAAGCACCGAAAGCCGCCCCCGTTTATCGCCCAGAATACCCCAGAAAATGCCGCCAATCAGCAGCCCGGCCATCTGGGCGTTGAGCAACAGAATGCCTTCACTCAGTAAGCGGTCGCCATCGACACCCAGTGCCTTTAAGCTGGGAACGCGCACGACACTGAACAAAAACAGGTCGTACATATCGACCAGATAACCAAGGGCCGCTACCAGCACGGGCAGTTGCAGAAGTTGGCTGATAACCGTACGGTTGGTGGAGGTTGTCGCTGGGGTGATCATTGGGTTTGAGCGTTAATTGAGATCAGGATAGTCTTGATTTGTGGGTGTCGGGATCGGATTGTCCCTGTGGAGTCGGGTTCTTAAACCCGACCACGCTCGCGTCAGCAATTAGAGTCGGGTTTGAGAACCCGACTCCACAGGGACAATCCGACACCACGGGGAATCCGGCCAGTGCTACACTTTCTCCGGTACGACAAACGGTGCCCGGTACTTACGCGTCAGCATCTGGTTGGCTTCCTTATCACTCACAAACACTTCGTTCTTGGGATCGAAATGCAGGGTGCGCCCCAGGCGGTAGGCGATATTGCCAAGGTGAGCGATCCCCGATGCCAGGTGCGCCGTTTCGACAGGGCCGTTTTGCTTTGCCGTATCCCGCGCCCGAACCGCTTCTATAAAGTTCAGGTAATGGTCACCTCCTTCGTTACGGGCCGGACCCGGAGCGCGTTCTTTTCCCAGAAAGGTTTTGTAATCCGAATAGCCGTTGACGACCATGTAGCCCTTATCGCCATAAAAAATATTGCCAATTTCAACCCCGTCTTCTTTATTGGTCATCCACGGGCGAACCTCGAATTGAATGACCTTTCCCGACGACGGGTACTTGTAGATCGACGTAAGCGTTTCGGGCGTTTCCTTGCAGTCATTCCAGAGGAATTTGCCGCCAGCCGATGTGATTTCTTCGGGAAGCCCAACGTCCAGCCCCCACATGCAGAGGTCCGTTTCGTGAATGCCCTGGTTGCCAATGTCGCCATTACCATAATCCCAGAACCAGTGCCAGTTGTAATGGACATAGTTTTTGCTGAACTCTTTGGCCTGTGCCGGTCCCTGCCACATGTTCCAGTTGAGTTCCGATGGCACGGGCGAGTTGCCTTTGTTGCCAATGTCGGGACGCCATTTATAGACCAGCCCCCGTGCCATATACACCTTGCCGATTAGCCCATCGCGCAGGTGCTTAATGGCTTCCTGAATGGCCACGGAGCTTCGCAGTTGCACCCCATGTTGCACAATACGCTTGTAGTGATGGGCGGCTTCAACTAATTTTCGGCCTTCGCGAAGGTTATGCGCACCGGGTTTTTCCACGTACACATCTTTGCCCGCCTGACACGCCCAGATAGCCGCCAGAGCGTGCCAGTGGTTGGGCGTGGCAATGCTCACCACATCAATATCCTTGTCTTCATAAACCTGTCGAAGGTCGGCTACGGTTTTTACTTTTTTGTTGTACTTCTTCTCGAAGTCACTGGCTCCGTTCTGAAGTACCGTGCTGTCCACATCGCAGAGGGTTGCAACCTCCACATCGTTGAGTCGCGAGAATCCCTGAATATGATCTTTCCCCCGCCCATTAATGCCGATAACCCCTACGCGAACCCGGTCATTGGCCCCGAAGGCACTTGCCGGAATAAAAGTAGGCATGCCCATAGCTGCCAACGAACTGACCGCCCCCGCCTTGAGGACATACCGCCGTGAAACTTGGTTTTCTTTCATGATGCAAATAGGTTTAGGGTTTGTGGTTTTACGGTTTGTCGCTTTTAGTTTTATACCTAAGGATTAGGTTGCACTCCGTGGGCCGTGTCCTCACGGCCTAACCATCCGGTCGGGTGGTCCGTGTCCTCACGGACCACGGAGTGCAACCTGATCACCCAAAATAGGTAGTTTATAGTTTGTTGTTCGTGTTTTCCGTGGGCCGTGTCCTCACGGCCCACTTATCCGGATGGTTAGGCTGTTTTTCCACAGCCTAGGGAATACAACCTAATCAGTCAAAACGGATAATTTGTGGTTCGTGGACGCGCCAGCCAACTATAAACTACAAACCGTTCACAGTCTCGGTATCGTCAGCCCACCGTCGACCAGAATGACTTGTCCGGTCGAATAGGGGAAATCGCCTTTTGCCAGTGCGGTTACGGCTCGGCCTACATCGTTGGGGAGCCCCCAGCGTTTCTGCACGCAAAGCCCGCTGTCGATGAGCGCGTCGTATTTGGCTGTTACGCCGGCCGTCATATCCGTTTTTATAATGCCCGGCCGTACTTCATAGACCGGTATATCATATTCGCCCAGCCGGGTTGCAAACAGCTGAGTCGCCATGCTCAGACCAGCCTTCGCTACGCAATATTCCCCTCGATTCACCGACGCAACCGTAGCCGAAACCGATGATACATTGATAATGCAACCCCAGAAATCAGCTTGCGCTGCCCGTTGGGCAATCATCCAGTTGGCGGCAGCCTGTGTCAGAAAGTAAGCTCCCTGCAGATTGGTTGACAGCACGTACTGAAAACTTTCTTCAGTTGCTTCCAGAATGTCCCGGCGCTCTTTAGGGGCTACGCCCGCGTTATTGACCAGCACATTGAGCCGACCGAAATGGGCCTTGATCTCCTGTAACATGTCTTCCCTCGCCGATGTCGACGCAATGTCGCCCTGGCAATAAATAACATCGCTTCCCCGGTCTTTCAAGCCATTAAGGGCATCCCTGACGGCCTCTTCCGGCCGAACACCATTGATGGCAAGGTCGAATCCGGCATCGGCCAACTGCTCCGCTATACCGTATCCGATGCCGCGGCTTCCTCCTGTGATCAAAGCAACAGGAGCAGTACGCCCGAACGGACCCTTCGCGTTTTTCATAGGCTTTCTTTTAGCGCTTTGAGCTGGTCGGCTTCGGCCGTTTTCTTGTAGAGCGGGTCCAGCGGATAGCAGCCGGAAATGAGGCCATTCCGGGGAGCTGTCGTGCAGTCCGAAAACGTACGGCAAATCTGGTTGCGAACCAGCGCCCGACCGGCAAGCATATCGGCGGGCATCGTCGGGTAAGACAGGACCATACGCCCAAAACCAACACTATCGGCCATACCCGTGCGCAGGACATGTTGGGCTACGTTAGGAAGCCATTCCTGTAAATACGAATACCCTGACCCAATAATGACCAGATTCGGAAAGGCCTGTTTCAGTTCGTGGGTAACATCGAGTTGGCGTTTCACCCCCAACAGCGGGTCTTCGGGTGGCAGATAACCGTCCGACGGGGGAAACAGCGCCGGTCGCATCAGGTGCGGGTTGTAGTAGGGGCTTCCCCCTGTCACACAGACCAGCTGTATACCAAGCGATTCTACCAATGACAGCAGCATTTTCGTCTCCGTCAGGTCGAAGCCTAAT
The DNA here is from genome assembly GCF_000974425.1 of Spirosoma radiotolerans. Taxonomy (NCBI): domain Bacteria; kingdom Pseudomonadati; phylum Bacteroidota; class Cytophagia; order Cytophagales; family Cytophagaceae; genus Spirosoma; species Spirosoma radiotolerans. The sequence goes on along the minus strand of NZ_CP010429.1, from coordinate 3,653,439 downwards.
CCGTTGGCTTTCCCGCCAAAGGCGAACGGGTACTGTTCTGCCCCTTCGGGAATGCCCGCGCCCGTCGGCCCTTTTTTGAAGGGGAGCATATCGAATGCACTCAGGCGAATCCCGATCTCAAGCCCTGGCGCGGCTTCCCGAATGCCCGCAACGATGGTTCGCAGAAAGCGCGTCCGGTTCTCAAATGAGCCCCCGTATCGCCCTTCCCGGCTCACCGCACTTAGGAACTCATGACCCAGATAACCGTGGCAGTGTTTTACATCCACAAAATCGAAACCTGCTTTTTGAGCGAGTCTGGCGGCTTCTACGTATTGTTCGATGATCTGATCAATGTCCTCATCCGTGAGCACTGGGTGGTCAGCGCTCATGCCGAACTTGCTGTTCAGGAACGGATGACTGTACAGAATCTTCGGCTCAAAGGTTTTCTTATCCGCAGGTTTACAAAAGCGCCCTGAATGGGTTAGCTGAAGTCCAATCAATAAATCGTCGGTTTGCCCGAACGCTTCAGTATGGGCATCCAGAATGAGTTGTCGCAGCTCGACAAAATCAGAAAAGGTTTCATTATTCAGCACCAACTGGTTTGGGTTGGCCTTCCCCGAATGGCAAACGGCCACAGCCTCACAGCCAAACAGGAGTTTCGCGCCACTGATAGCGAACTTCTTCCAGCGGGTTCGGGTAAAATCCGTTGGTCGGCCGTCGGTGGTGCCGTCCCAGCCTTCCATGGGTAAAATGCAAAGGCTGTTGCCAATGGTTTTGCCTGACTTGAGCTGAATCGGTCGGTTAAACGGGCTTTCGGCAGGGGGCAATAAGGTTTCATCGAACGGCAGGCCAATGTCGTTCCTCGTTAAATAATCGCGTAGGTCAGTCGTGGTTTTCAACTGGGCCATGCGCGGAAACTGCGGCTTGTATTTCTCGCTCATCGGGTCTGGTGCGGTTCAGCGATGCGGTTAAAAAAGGTGTAGTAGGGTTGGTTGTGAATGATTCGCTGGAGATACAAGGCGACCTCACGCGCATGGTAATCGCCCCACATGCTCGATTCGCCGTTGGCAATTTTGCTCCCCGCCGGTACGTAATCCCAGCCGTTGGGCTGGTGGTAGATAGAATGCAAAAGCAAGCCTTGGTGGCTTGGGTCAGTACTGAGGTAGGGCTCGTCGAAGAGCGTGTTAAGGATAGTCAGTCCTGCCTGAAAATACCGTTGACCTGCTTCTGTATTGCCCGTCTGTTTCAGATAGTTGCCTAACCGTAACAATCCCTGCGCACCAATGGCCGCAGCCGAGCTATCGACGGGCTCAAACGCATTATACGGATCGGCCGGGCGATTCAGGTAGTCGCCTAAGCGGTGTAAGTTTGGTGCGCCTGTATCCCAGTAGGGAATGCCATCGGTCGGAGTATGATCAATATAAAAATCGCAGGTGGCCGTAGCGGCTTTTCGCATGAAGGCTTCGATGCGCTCGCGTCCGCCAAAGGCTTCCAATTCAGCATCATCGCGGGTGGCGAGCCATTCGAGTTCTTCGGCAAATCCACACATGGCCCAGGCGAGGCCACGCGTCCAGGTCGTAAAGCCCGAGTAACCTTGCTGCGAATTAGGGCAACGGAAATTGCCGTCTTTCGCATTAAAAACACTTTCGTGGGCCGTACGCCCCCAGATGTCATAGGTATCGCGTCCTTCGCCATAAAATACGGAGTAATCGGCCGTGGCTTTCATGTGCTGAAGCGCCCGTTCCAGGAGGTTGATTTTTACATCGCCCTCTCCCTGGAAAACATGACCCAGCGCGTGGCTCAGCACCAGGGACCGGCACGAGCGAATGGTATCGACAAAGAGGGAGTGCGGCCCGTTGAAGGAACTGATAAAGCCCCCGTTTCTGATGGGTGTCCAGCGGCTGGCCTGAACAGCTCCGGAGATTTTTAACGCTAGCTCGTAAACGTTTCGCTCCCAATCAGTAGCAGGAATCCGTCCTTCCTGCATCAGTCGAAGCAGGTTGCCATAGGTGCTGACGTTGTTGAAACCGTGGTCATGCACACCAATATGGCTGATGTGAGGAGCCATCACGCTGATTGTTTTCTGACGCCCCATCTCCAGAAAATAAGAGTCATCGGTGGCATCGAACTGTAAAATAGCTGACCCAAACTGAAAGCCCTGTGTCCATTCTGTCCAGCCTCGGGTAGTATACTTACCCTGAACGGTGAAGACTGGAGAACCTTTTTTTTCGTCGTATTCGGTATCGATCAGTCGGATCTTCTGACCCGAGAGCGTCCATAATCGGTCAAGTTTTGTTGATAGGTCGGCCGGGTGGAGCGAATGGTCAATCTGCATTGAGTAGCGAAGGCTGGGGTTTTGGTTTGGGTACTAGTTAATCATGGAATAGTCTAATAGGACAAAGAAGAAGAAGCCGGGTCGCTACTGTATGAAGCTGCTGAAAATGAACTATTCGTGTACAGGTGGGGCGGTTGGATGCATAATCGGCAACCTGATCGGCTGGGCGGGCATGTACAGATTGCTCGCCGTAATGTCAGTTTTAAGAATCGCACCGGCGGCCCGGCTTACATCACCGTGGCCTGATTATAGCGAGGGCAGTGCAATGAAGAACACACCAATCGCCTGATAAGTGAAAAGGAAACAACTGTCTTGAGCGGAAAATTAGAAAAGACCCTGCCCGAGGAAACGCGGTAGTGCAATGGGCTTATTATTCAGAATAAGAAAGTAAACCAATCCGGCCAGCACTAAATAGCTGAAGGCCAGCCATTTTCTTTTCTGGGCGAACTCCGCCGGGTGGTGGTAGTAATCGTATATCATGGATGCCGATAAGCCCATGACCATCAGAAAGAACGAGAACACGCCAAAATCTGTTCGATAATGACTCACCGACTGCATGAACTTTGCGCCCGACAGGATGTAAAGCAGCCAGGCACCGAACCCTGCCCGATACAGGTAGACGCTCAACCGCCGGTCGTTTTTAAGGTCAAAAAGGTCGTCAGTGAATTTTTCAGACATAGCCTGTTTTACTTTGGGCTTGTGAAAATACAAACTCTTTCCATTAAACGCAAAAACACAATGCTTGATTCACAACCGGTTGACACCGTTCAGGAATTTAAGACAATGCATGTCGAGCTGGTACGCGTCGACAATGCTTTTCATTTTGAAGCGCTTGGCACCTCAGGCGTGGCCCAGCATATGGATGCGGCAACCGACATTGGTGGCCATAATGCGGGCGCCCGCCCGATGGAAATGTTGCTGATGGGCCTGGCCGGTTGCTCGGCGATCGACGTGGTCCTGATCCTTCAAAAACAAAAACAAGTCATCGACGACTTTCGGATGAAAGTTGATGGTCTTCGGGAGAAGGACGCGACGCCCTCGCCTTTCAAAAAGATTCATATTACGTACCTGCTCAAGGGCCAGTTAGACGAAGTAAAGGTGAAACGGGCCATTGATCTATCAATGGACAAATATTGCTCGGCCACCGCGCAGTTCCGGCCTTCCACCGACATTACGTATTCATTTGAGATCCAAGCTTAAGCAGACATCTGCGCTTCACAGAAGCTGCCAAAGGTAGTGTCAGAAAGTGGCGTAGTTTTTGCACGCGTTTGAGCGATACACGATCGTATCAGAAACGTAAAAACGGGATTGATCATGAAAAAAACCATCCTGGGTGTTGCTTTGCTGGCTACCCTAACGACCCTGTCATTTGCTGGTGACATTCGTAAAGACAAGAAGGTTAAAAAAGCTGCGTCAGCGGCCTGTGACAAAGCGAAGTCGGCTGACTGCGAGAAAGGAAGCGGGCATGCGTGCTGCATGAAAAAAGCCCAGGCTTAGACCTTATATCCTTCCGTAATGGTGTACTCAACCCCTCCGCCTTTCGGGCGAGGGGTTTTATTTTTGCCCTAAAGTTTGCCTTCCCCCTCGCGACTTACGACTTTTGTTTATGCAACAATACCACGATCTCCTACGCCATATTCTCGCCAATGGTTCGCGTAAAACAGACCGCACCGGCACAGGTACTATTAGTGTTTTTGGTTACCAGATGCGCTTTAACCTGCAGGATGGCTTTCCACTGCTAACGACCAAGAAGGTACATACCAAGTCCATCATCCACGAATTGTTGTGGTTTATCAAGGGCGATACCAATATCAAGTACCTGAAAGACAATGGTGTTTCTATCTGGGACGAATGGGCGGATGAGAACGGGGACCTGGGGCCCGTGTATGGCAAACAGTGGCGAAGCTGGCAGTCGGATGGCCAAACGATTGACCAGTTGAGTGATGTGCTGAAACAGCTTAAAAACACCCCCGATTCGCGACGGATGATTATTTCGGCCTGGAATCCCGCCGATGTTCCCAGCATGGCCCTGCCGCCTTGTCACCTGTTGATGCAATTTTACGTAGCGCCCCCGGACCCCGAAAAAGGAGAGACGGTAAACAAGCTCTCCTGCCAGCTTTACCAGCGCAGTGCCGACGTGTTTTTGGGAGTGCCCTTCAACATTGCCAGCTATGCGTTGCTAACGATGATGATTGCCCAGGAGTGCGGCTACACAGCTCACGAATTTATCTGGACGGGCGGTGATACCCATTTGTACCTGAACCACCTGGAGCAGGTGGAAACACAGCTCGCCCGCGACATCCGGCCGTTGCCAACCATGCGGCTCAATCCAGCGGTGAAGTCGGTATTTGACTTTACGTACGACGATTTCACGCTCGAAAATTATGCCCCACACCCCGCTATCAAGGCGCCGGTAGCGGTATAGGTTTAAGTATTCGGTTTTGGTTTACGGTGAAAAAAGCGCGTTTGATTGTCAATTAACCCATCTATATAGACCCCAAACCAAAAACCGAATACCATTTCACTGACTCACCAGTTTCTGGTACTCTTTTTCAATCATGTTTTGCTCGCTGCTATGAAACACGGTGAGATAGTGTGAGACTAAGCCGATACCCCAGCCAATCATCGGGAAAATGGGCCAGGGGAAAACAGTGCCCGAATGGCCGTCTGACTGAACGGCGAAGGCGGTAAAAGCCCAGATGAGCCACAAGCCACTATTAATAATCAGGAAAGTGCGTAGGTGAATACGAAAACCGACGCGGGCTTTCGCTTGTTTCCACAAATAAGGGTCGCGCTGGGGCGTATTGTGTATCGTTTCCATGATCCTGCGTTTTTGTTTAGGAGTGATTAGACTGATTTGTGTCTCGACAGATCAAAGATCATAGCGCTAGCCTCTTGCTGTCCTTAAAATCTGACCAATTGCCTAACTTGCGGAGTGAATTCCCCCATTACCATGACCAATTCCGAAATCGTCGACCTGCTTGAATTGACTGGCCGGTTGATGGAGCTTCACGACCGTGATGCCTTCAAAACCCGTACCTTCCAGAGTGCCGCCTTTAACCTGGACAAATCCACGGCTGACCTGGGCAACCTGCCCGTAGAGGAACTGGTTAAACTGCCCGGCGTGGGCAAATCGGTAGCACAAAAAATCCGGGAAATAGCTGAAACCGGACACCTGACGGACCTGGATGAGCTGCTGGCCCAAACGCCCGAAGGTGTTCTGGACATGTTTCGGATAAAGGGATTGGGTGTTAAGAAAGTCCGTACTCTCTGGCATGAGTTGGGCATTACCAACCTTCGGGATCTTCAACTGGCGGGCGAGAACGGCCAAATCGCCAAAATTAAAGGATTTGGGACCAGCACGCAGGAGAAAATACTGGCTGCCCTGGAGTTTTTGCAGGAACAGCAAGGCAAGGTACGAATGGACAAAGCGGCCATGATGGCTAACTTGCTCCAGGACGAATTATCAACGCATTTCGAGCGCGTCGAACTCAGTGGTCAGGTACGTCGGAAAGCGCAGGAGGTGGATGTCGTCCAACTGCTGATCCAGACCAGCGATCCGATTTCGGCAATGGGTACGCTGAATACGTTGCCCAATCTACATCAAAACGAAGTCGAATCGTCGCCGTTTGTTTGGCGGGGACAATTAACGGGGTTCGATGTTCAGGTAGAATTGCTGCTGTATCCGGCCGAACAAATGAACCGGCAACTCTTCATTCATACCGCTGCCGACCCCCATTTACGCCAGGCCGGAACGGGAGGTATTCCCTTACTCCAGATTGCGTATGCGAGTAATCTGCCAGACGTAAAGAACCCAACGGCGACGGCAGTAGCTGACGCAGAAAAGGCTATCTACCAGCAGGCGGGTTTACCGTATATCGTTCCCGAGATGCGCGAAGATGACTTTGCTTTTCGCTGGGCCAGCCGCCATTCCAATGAAGAACTCGTCACCTGGGATGACCTTCGGGGAACGCTGCATAACCACAGCACCTGGTCGGATGGCAAGCAATCCGTGGCCGATATGGCGGCCTACTGCCGGGAACTGGGCTTGAGTTATTTTGGTATTGCCGACCATTCCAAAACGGCTTCTTATGCCGGTGGACTCGACGCCGAACGGGTGCATCAGCAACAGCTCGAAATCGATGAACTGAACAAAGGGTTTGGGGATGAATTTCGTATTTTTAAAGGCATTGAGTCGGATATTCTGAGTGACGGTTCCCTCGATTACGATGATGCTACGCTGGCTACCTTCGATTATGTGGTTGCATCGGTCCATCAAACCCTGACGATGACTCAGGAGAAGGCCACGACGCGGTTGTTACGGGCCATTGAAAACCCTTATACGACAATCCTCGGGCATCCCACCGGTCGTTTACTACTCGCTCGCGAAGGCTATCCAATCGATCACCGGGCCATCATCGACGCTTGTGCCGAGCACAATGTCATAATTGAAATCAACGCCAGTCCATACCGGCTCGACATTGACTGGCACTGGATCGATTACGCCATGCAGCAGGGGGTTATGCTGAGTATCAACCCCGATGCACACAATCTGGTTGGGTTGCTTGACATGCATTATGGCGTGGCCATAGGCCGAAAAGGCGGCTTAACCAAAGCCATGACCTTTAATGCCCTCACGCTGGAAGAGATGAGTAATTATCTTCAAAATAGGCGTAAAAATATACTTAAGTAGATTTGGTCGTCCAGACAAGCTTAGATTAATAATTGCTTAAGGTTAGTTAGAAATAGGGTATATCAATTATTTTGATTCTTTATTCCATTAAGTATCAGCTTGATGGACTCGTTTAATTGTGCCTTCTAACCACCACTCTATGCGTTTTTTATGTTTACTGTTGCTTTCATTATGGCTGCTCAATGGGGCTATGGCCCAGCAAAAAAACAACTCTACGGTTGCTCCGGCTACGTTCTCGGCAACGGGCTACGTTCGGGATGTGAAAACCGGTAAACCCATTCAGGGGGTCAACATTGTCGTACTGAACGTATCCAAAGGCTATGTGACCGCAAAAGATGGATTTTACATTGTCCAACTGCCGCCTGGCCAGTACGTCCTACGGTTCTCACACGTGGGCTATCGCTCTAAGCAGGATACCATTTCGTTGCAAAAAACGCTCTTCCGGGAGGTGACGATGGAAGACGATGCCAAAGACCTGGAAGAGGTCGTCGTGACCAGTGAAACACCCGACCGAAATGTTCGTAAAGTGGAAATAGGTGTTTCGCAATTGACCATTCGCAGCATCCGCCGGATTCCGCCCCTGATGGGCGAGGTCGACATCGTGCGCAGTCTGCTATTATTGCCGGGTGTAACAACGGTTGGTGAGGGCGCACCCGGTTTCAACGTTCGGGGCGGGAGCGCCGACCAGAACCTGATCTTGTTCGACGAGGCTCCGGTATTCAATTCCAGCCACTTAATGGGCTTTTTCTCCGTCTTTAACCCCGATGTGGTGCGCGACGTAACCTTGAATCGGGGTGGGGTAGCAGCCGCTTACGGGGGCAGGGCCTCGTCGGTACTCGATGTGAAGATCAAAGAGCCGGATGCCACTAAATGGAGTGTAAATGGAGGCATTGGCATCATTTCCAGCCGGTTAGGCATTGAGGGGCCAATCATTAAAAACAAACTGTCGTTTCTGATCGCTGCGCGGGCATCGTTTAATGATTTTCTGTTTAAACTGGCGCCCCCGAATCTGAAAGGGACACAAGCTAATTTCTACGACCTGACGTCTAAGCTTAAGTACCAGCCCAACGAAAAAAATACGATTACGCTGACGGGCTACCTGAGTAAGGATATTTTTAAGCTGGCGTCGGACTCCCTCTCCGGGCAGGAAATTAATGCCTCCTCAACCCGGTTCAATTATCAGACGATGAACGCCGTGCTGCGCTGGAATTACTTCATGAGTAAACAGGTCAATCTGGCCACATCTGTCATCTTAAGCCGTTATCAGGCTAATTTATCATCGCCCGACTCGTCGAACGCCTTTGAGTTGAAGTCAGGTGTCTGGCATCGGCAGATCAAATCAGACCTGACGTATACACCCAACGAAGTCCACCAATGGCAGACAGGCGTGAGCGCTATTGCTTACCAGATCCAGCCAAACACCCGTGTTCCGGGTCCGTATTCCAACGTGCTGCCGGTCGACTTAGCCCGCGAGCAGGCCTACGAACTCGCGGCCTATGTTCAGGACGAATGGAAAGTAAATACGGCGGTAGCGGTTATTGCCGGGCTGCGCTATTCCGAATTATTGAATCGGGGACCTGCCACGGTACGCACCTACCAGGAAAATGGCCCCCGGCAGGATGAAACGGTAGCCTCTCAGCAAACGTATGGGTCGGGTAAAATCTATCACTCAATGGGTGGACTGGAACCCCGGCTGGCCGTACGCTGGTCGGTCAGTGAGGGAAAGGCCATCAAAGTCGGCTATAGCCGACTGCGGCAGTATATTCAACAGGTAACCAATACAACAGCTGCCCTGCCCACGTCGCGCTGGCACCTGAGCGATATGTATACGAAGCCCGTAATCGCCGATCAGTGGTCACTGGGGTATTTTAGTAACACCGCCGACAATGACATTGAGGCATCGGGCGAAGTGTATTATAAAACACTGACCAATGCCATCGACTATCGGGACGGGGCCGAGCTGCAACTGGCGCAAGCGGTTGAAACGCAGATTGTGCAGGGGAGCGGCCGGGCCTACGGTTTTGAAGGCCTATTGCGCAAAAATAAGGGCCGTTGGACGGGTTTCATGAGTTATACCTATGCCCGCACCTTCCTGACCATGAATAGCCCGTACGCTAGCGAACGAGTCAACAACGGTAATCCATATCCGGCTAACTACGACAAACCCCATACCCTCAATGTACTGGCTACCCACCGTCCAACGCCTTGGTTTAGTATGTCGTTGAATTTTACCTACAGCACAGGGCGGCCAACGACGCAGCCGTCGGCCATTGCCCGGGTGGCAGGAATACTGATCCCGATCTATCTGGACCGTAACCAACAGCGCGTTCCGGATTATCACCGACTCGATTTCTCCATGACGTTTGAGCAGAATCCGCTCAAGCATAAGAAGAACCAGAGCAGTTGGGTGTTTTCGATCTACAACGTGTATGCCCACAAAAATGCGTACTCCATATTCTACAAGTTGAGTCCGGCCTCGGCTTCGGACGCCTATAAGCTATCAATTTTCGGTACGGCTTTCCCTTCATTGACTTACAACTTCAAATTCTGATGAGACTGCCTGTTTACGTATTTGCTCCGCTCTTGCTGTGTGCACTTCTCGTGGTTTCGTGCGTTACGGAGTTTCAGCCCGATGCCGTCAGCATTCCTCCCTCGTTGATTATTGAAGGACAGGTTACCGATCAACCCGGCCCGTATACGATCAAACTTACCCGCACGGCCGATTATTCGTACAAAAGCCTGAATTTGCTGGAGACAGGTGCCACGGTCGTCATTTCGGATAATTTGGGCAATAAGGAAACCCTAAAGGAACAAGCCCCTGGGGGAACCTACCAGACGGCCAGCCTGCAGGGTGTAGCCGGTCGGAGTTACAAGGTCAGTATTCAGACGAAAGCAGGGAAGAAGTATGAATCAGACGCTGAAGTACTACCGGCTGCTCCACCTATTTTAAAAATTTATTCAGAATACACAAAAGAATCGGGTGGGATAAGTCTGGCAAAGAGCCAGGGATGGGACGTGTATCTGGACACGAAAGACCCCGAAGCACCGGGCAACTTTTACAAATGGAATTGGACACATTACGAATTTACGTCCGTCTGTTTAAAGCAGGAACTGCTGGATGGTAGCCTGGTGGGCGTGGGTTGCTGTTCAAATTGCTGGGATATTACCCGCTGTTATACCTGCATCAACATCACGTCAGACGTCAATATTAATGGAAAAGCCATTAGTCGACAATTCATTTCGCGCGTGCCCTATAAATCGACAAGTGCGTATTACATTGAAGTACAGCAACAGGCGATCAGTAAAGGAGCGTATGAATTCTGGAAAAGCGTTCGGCAGTTGACGAGCAATACGGGTGGCCTGTTCGATGCTGCTCCGGCTACCGTGCGGGGGAACGTTCATTCGATGAGCGATCCAACCGAAATAGTCTATGGTTATTTTGGCGCAACAGGGATCGCAGAGCAATACATGAATGTGGACCGCAGCAAAGGGGAGGGTATTCCTGACATAGATGTTCCCATAATTGTACCGCAGCCTACGGGCTGTGCCGTTTGCGAAAATAACCTTTACCGAACCCCAATTAAGCCACGCTGGTGGCAGTTTTAACGAATGATAAAGAAAAAAATAGATTGCTTTAAACGAACGGGAAGTTGGGGTATCTGCCTGTTGATGCTGGCTATGTATGCGTGTGTAACCCCTTATCAGCCGGATACAATCAGTATCGACTCATCTCTGATCATTGAGGGCCAGATTACGGATCAACCGGGACCATATACCATCAAACTTTCGCGAACAGCCGATTATTCTTTTAAAAGCCTCAACCTGCTGGAAGCTGGCGCAACGGTTGTCATCTCCGACAATCAGGGTAATCAGGAAACCCTGAAAGAGCAATCACCGGGGGGCACTTATCAGACCAGTGCAACGGGGCTACGGGGCGTGCCGGGACGAAGCTATACGCTCACGATTCAAACTAAATCCGGCAAACGGTATGTGTCGACACCGGAAGTTTTACCCGCCGTTCCACCCATTCAGAAACTGTACTACGAATCCAATTACACACCCGCTACAGCCACTGCCGATGCCGTACAAACCTGGTCTGTTTTTCTGGATTCAAAAGATCCAGATACGTTAGGTAACTACTACAAGTGGAATTGGACGCATTATGAGATGGCCATTGCGTGCCAGAAAACCTTTGTGCCTGCCAGAAGTATCTATACGGGTATAACCTGCTGTTCTGACTGCTGGGATATTACCCGTTGTTACACTTGCATCAACCTTAATTCAGACGCAAACATTAACGGAAAAGCAATTAGCCGACAGTTTATTGCTGATGTACCCTTCACGTCATTCAGTCGATATTATATAGAAGTTGAGCAGCAGGCACTTAGCCGAAGCGCCTACCAGTTCTGGAAAAGTGTGCGGCAACTGACCAATAATACAGGCGGATTATTTGATGCAGCTCCGTCAACTGTGCAGGGGAATGTAAAATCTGTCAGTAATCCTGACGAATTGGTGTACGGGTATTTTGGGGCAACTGGCCTTTCGGCAGGTTATTTATATGTAGACCGCAGTACAGGTCAGGGAGCACCTAAACTAGATTTTCCAACGGAGACGCCCTACCCAACAACACCGCCCTGTATTGCGTGCGCAAACAACTTGTACCGGACACCCGTCAAGCCGCGCTGGTGGACTTATTAATTGGTTTGGTGAGGTATTAGAAATAGAATAGATTTGTAAAGAGATTACACTATGGCCTCCCCGGTGAACGTACTGATTCTGCAATTTGCCTCTATTGGCGATGTCGTACTGACATCGCCTGTTGTGCGTTGTCTGAAACAGCAAATCCCCAATGCCGTCATTCATTTTTGTACCCGTCGGGAATACCAGCCCATCGTTGCCCACAATCCATACATTGCTGAACGTCACTATCTGGAAGATAGCTTGTATGCGTTGATCCGGCAACTCAAGATCCAGCGGTTCGACTACGTTATTGACCTGCAAAATACGTTTTCCACCCGCCTGATTAAGGCAGCGCTGGGTTCGCGGTCGTACAGCGTTGACAACCAGTCTTTTCGTAAATGGCTTTACGTTGGCTGGAAAATCAATGCGCTTCCTGACCAGCATATTGTGGATCGCTATATGGCCACTGTAATGCCGTTAGGGATAGAAAACGACGGGCGCGGGCTGGATTATTTTATCCCGTACAAAGATGAAGTTGAAGCCAGCTGGTTGCCGGAAACGCACCAGAACGATTTCGTTGCCTATGCCATTGGCGGTAAGCACATGACCTGTCGGTTGCCCCTGTTGCGCATAATCGAGTTATGTCTTAAAATAAATTATCCCATTGTCTTGTTGGGCGATAAGGAGGACCGTCAGGTTGGCGACGAAATTGTGCGGGCCATTGGGCATGAGCAGATTTATAACGCCTGTGGCCTGTTTAATCTCAATCAATCCGCTTCGCTTTTACAACGGGCCCGGGTGGTTTTTAGTCACGACACAGGACTGATGCACATAGCCGCTGCCCTTCGGAAAAAAGTCTATTCCATTTGGGGGAGCACAACGCCCCAGTTCGGGTTCTACCCCTACAAGACGGCCCACGTTCGGCTCGAAACACCGGGTTTAGGTTGCCGTCCCTGTTCAGCCACTGGCCTCGGTAACTGCCCAATGAAGCACTTCAAGTGCATGAACGACCTCTCGTTTGATTTTGACGTGAAAGAGTTGCGAACGAAAAAAAAGAATTTTGAGTGAGACTGCATCGCAGGTAAATTGTGTGCATTTAATTTTATGCTCATCGTGTTTATTCGTTTGACGTAAAACAAGCCCCCAATTTCTAGTGCCATCAACCATTTCTTCTCCGTAAAATAAGCCACCCAGGTGGTTCATGACCGGCTGTAAACCATTCCCTTTTTCCATCGGAAGGCCCATACACCAATACTATCGGAAAAAAGTTGCTTCTGTGTGGCCATACGTGCCCTTATTTAGTTACAGATAGACCGGCTGAGTTGACCAGCGTAGCCAGCGCAACGGTTCAGTCTCGACGTTATAGCCACTTGATTGTATGGAAAAGTCCCCAAACAGCGAATCCAAGCCAAGTAATCCGGCCGAACAGGATATAAATAATGCACCCAAAAGCGGTGAACGTCCTAACCAGGGCACAGAAATGACCAATGATCACTACGACCCATCGGGTAAGCCCGATGCCGACAAGCGCGTTTTTCCTACCCCCGATAATGTAGGTGCTAAACGTAGAAACCCCGTTCTGGCTCAACCACCAGAAGCCTTTACGGGACTCAAACTAGGCAAACCCGCCACGGTGGCAGCCGGGGTTACCGCTGTACTTAAATCCATGGAATTTTCGTGGGGAGAAGCGGGGGTAGGCCGGGGTACGCATGCCCTGTTGAAACTTAACCAGAAAGATGGGTTCGATTGCTCATCATGCGCCTGGCCCGATCCCGACGACCATCGGTCGGTAGCGGAGTTTTGCGAAAACGGTGCCAAAGCCACTGCGTCCGATGCCGATCATCGGCGCGTCGATCCGGAGTTCTTTGCCAACCACAGTCTGGTAGAGCTATCGCACATGACCGACCGCGATCTGAACAATGCCGGCCGGTTAACGCATCCCGTTGTTCGGCGTCCCGGAGCAACGCATTATACCAAAATTTCGTGGCCCGATGCGTTTCAATTAGTGGCTGATGAACTCAATGCACTGAAATCGCCCAACGAAGCCATCTTTTACACATCGGGTAAGGTGCCCAATGAACCGGCTTACCTCTATCAGCTTTTTGTGCGGCAATTTGGCACCAACAATCTGCCCGACTGCTCCAACATGTGCCACGAAAGCAGCGGTTCGGGTCTAAGCCCCACCCTGGGCTTGGGTAAGGGGTCTGTAACGCTGAATGATGTACACGAAGCAGAAGTCATTCTGATCATTGGGCAGAACCCCGGCACTAATCACCCCAGAATGCTGACGGCGCTGCAAATTGCCAAGCGAAACGGAGCTAAGATCATTGCCGTTAATCCGTTGCACGAAGCGGGGCTGAGTCACTTCAAGAATCCACAGGATTTCATGAATCCTATTAAAGCCGTGGGTACGTTACTCAGTGCGGGCACACCCATTGCCGACCTGCATTTACAGGTGAAGGTGAACGGGGACATGGCCGTTTTGCAGGGCATCATGAAGCACCTCCTGCGGGCAGAAGAGCTAAATCCCGGCGAGGTTATCGACCACGAATTTATCAAGCAATACACGGCTCACTACGATGAGTTTCTGGAGAACCTTCGAAACACCAGTTGGGAAGATATCGAGGAAATCAGCGGACTATCGCAGGGACAATTGCTGGAAGCCGCTAATCTGATCGCACCCAAGCAAAAAATCATTACGTGCTGGGCAATGGGCATTACGCAGCAGAAGAACGGCGTAATGAGCGTGCAGGAGATCGTCAACCTGCACCTGATGAAAGGGGCGGTTGGCAAGCCGGGTGCAGGAACCTGTCCCGTTCGGGGTCATTCCAATGTGCAGGGCGACCGCACCATGGGCATTTGGGAACGGCCTCATAAAGAGTTTCTGGATGCACTGAAGGAGGAATACGGTTTCGAGCCGCCCCGCGAGCATGGTTATGATGTGGTCGAGTCGATCAAGGCGATGTATGAAGGCAAAACGAAGGTATTTATGAGCCTGGGAGGTAATTTCCTGTCGGCAGCTCCTGATACCGAGTTCGTCGCCGAAGCGCTTCGCAAACAGCGGCTTACCGTTTTTGTCAGCACGAAGCTTAACCGGGGTCACCTTGTAACGGGTGAAACATCCCTGATTTTGCCCTGCCTGACCCACGTAGACATCGATATGCAGCGCTCAGGCCATCAGTTCACGTCCTGCGAAAACTCCATGGGCGTGGTCAGCCAGAACAAAGGGGTGCTACAGCCCCTATCCCGCGAAATGCTCAGCGAGGTAGCTATTCTGTCCGGGATTGCTATTGCAACACTGGGCGACCGCTCGACAGTCGATTGGGTAGGATATACGGAAAACTACGATACGATTCGGGATGCGATTGCTCGGGTGATTCCCGGCTTCGATAAGTTTAACGAGAAGATTCGTAAGCCGGGTGGCTTTTATCTGCCCAATGGCCCTCGCGAACGAAACTTCACCACGGAAAATGGAAAGGCTAATTTTACCGTGACGGACATGCCGAAACATACCCTTGAGCCAGATCAACTGGTGCTGATGTCCATTCGGAGCCACGACCAGTTCAATACGACAATTTATGATTACAACGACCGATACCGGGGCGTGTATGGCGAACGGCGGGTGATCTTCATGAATCCACAGGATATGGATGATCGGCACATCCGTGAGCGGCAGTTGGTGACGATTACCAGCCATTTTGAGGGCCAGAAACGAATGCTGGAGCGATTCATCGCTATTCCCTACAACATTCCTAAAGGCAACACCGCGGCTTATTACCCGGAAATGAACCCGCTGGTTCCCATTGCCAGTGTTGCCTACATCAGCAACCAGCCGACCTCTAAGTTTGTGGTCGTTACGGTAGAACCAATTCCCGAATTGCTACCCGAAGGAAGTACATCGACCATCCGAATGACGGTAGCGGCCTAGTTTTTTGTCATTCTGAAGCCGGAAGAATCTTAACGTTTTCTCACTTGTGAGCGGATCTAATTTTAGATTCTTCCGGCTTCAGAATGACAAAAAATGATTATACGAAAGCTCATTACAGAGCGATCGGGTCTTGTATTGACGCGGCCGATTTAGTTGCCTTGTTTCTGATGTTTCTACGGCCCACCAGCAAAATCAGCAAGGCCACCAGGGATGTGGATGCCATAATGCTCACCATGGGTATGGCCGTATGATTGTTAAGAACACTTACACAAAAGGACGCCAAAGCACCGAGGCCCATTTGAGTCGCGCCCATCAATGCTGAAGCACTGCCTGCATTTTTAGTGAACGGGGCCAACGACAACGCTCCGTTGTTGGGATTGCTGATGCCGAGGCAAGCCAGAAAAGCAAACAGCAGAATCAGCGTACCGGTGAGCCCAATCCAGCCAAGGCTGGTCAGCAACAGAAAAATCAGGGTGATGGTCACCTGGCTACAAAGGGCGGCAAACACCAATTGTTCACTCCGGTAGTGCCGTAATAGGAGACCGTTGAGCTGGCTGGCACCAATCAAGCCCACCGACAATCCTGCGAATATCCAGCCATACACTTGCCCGCTGACCTTGAAAATATCCATGAACACCAGCGGTGAATCGGCTACATAGGCAAACAGGCCCGCAAAGGACATGCCGCCCGCAAAGGCATAGGTCGAAAATTGAGGCTCCCGAAGCACCGCCAGGAAGTTGGCCAGTATAGGCCGGGGCTTCAGCGACAACGAGGTGTCGGGTTGGTAGCCATTCGGCAATCCGTAGCGTGTCGCCAGGAGGAGTAGCGCGCCCATTATGGCCAGAATGATAAAAACAGACTGCCAGCCAAAAGCGGCCGTAACATAGCCACCGATGGTCGGCGCTAACAAGGGCGACAGGCCAAGCACCAGCATTAACAGGGCAAATACCTTTGCATTCTCTTCTACCGGAAACAGGTCGCGTACCATCGCTACAGCCGCCACGCCCGCTACACAACTACCCACCGCCTGCAAAAAACGAAGGGCAATCAACCAGTCGATGCTTTGCGCAGTCATGCACCCAATGGAGGTTAGGATGAACAGACTCATGCCCGCATACAGCGGTTTTTTTCGGCCGAACCGATCCAGCAGCGGGCCGTATAGCAATTGCCCCGCCGAGATACCAATGAAGAATGTAGAAAGGGAAAGGGCAACCTGAGGTACCGTTGTTTGCAGATCGCGGGCAATGGCCGGAAAACCAGGCAAGTACATGTCAATCGAAAAGGGAGATAATGCCGTCATGGCACCCAAAATCAGAATTATAGAAGTGCGTCGCCGTTGAGTCATAAGAAGGTGTTGTTGCAAGCGTAAAGTCAAATGTTTGCCATCCCGACCGGTCCGCCGGTGCGGAAGGAGAGATGACAAACATTCTTTCTAATGAACTTAAGTAGGTTAGGTATCCATAGTTTACATTTTTTAGCGCAGCATTTGCTTTACTCTATCCGAGACAGCTTCCACTGAAATGTCGTTCAGGCAGGCCAGGTCGCCCCGCCAGCAGGGTTTGTTGCCAAAGACGGAGCAGGGCCGGCAGGTAAGCACATCCGGTGAAATCTGCAGGATAGCTTCAGCGCTTTGACCCCACGGTCCAAAACCAGCATCGGGATGCGTAGCGCCCCAAATGGACAGCACCGGCACCCCACTCAGGGCGGCAAGGTGCATGTTTCCCGAATCCATGCACAGCATCCCGCTCAGTCGGCTAATGAGTAACAGTTCAGCAGCCATGGAAAGTTTTCCGGCAACCAGAATAGCCTGCGGGAATCGTTGTTGTAGAGTCTCAAGTTGAGCAATTTCATGTGCGCCCCCGCCAAACAGAAAAACTGTGAGCGCAGAATTCACGTACAACTGTTCCAGCAACGGGGCGAAGCGCTCGAAGGGCCACATTTTTTGCGTGTGCTGCGCAAAAGGTGCAATGCCGAGCCAGGGTGCATGACTGGTGATTGACAGGTTGTTCAGAAACGCATCAAGTTCAGCTTCGGCCGTTTTGAAGGGTGGAAATTGGAAGGGTTTCGCGGGTTGAAGAGCCAGGCCAGCTTCCTCAAATACGCGGGCGTACCGGTCCACACTGTGCGGTAATTGACGCCGAATTTTATTCGTCTTTCGGGTTAAGGCCCTTTTTTCTGCCCGCCCCTTATCGATCGTAAACGACGGAACGCCCACGAGTCGAAACAGGCTTTTCAGCACCGCCGAGCGCATGTTTTGGTGGGCATCCAGCACAACATCGAACGAGGCCAGTTGGCGTAATTCATTAGATAGGCGAATCAGGCCCATGAGGCCCTTGTGGGGACCGTCGAAATCGGCGCCGACAACTCGAACGTTTGGAAACTGCTCAAAAAATACGGCAAACCTAGCCCGTGTCACCAGGGTGATTTGGGTAGTCGGGTAACGCTGCGTAAACGCCTTTACAACGGGTGCCAGCAGGGCCACATCGCCCATCGCCGAGAACCGAAGAAGAAGCACATGCTTCATACACGTAGGGAAGGTATGAGGAACAACCCCAAAGCTTATTTTGCCTCGCTGTAGAGAACCGGATTCAGCGTGGGGTCATTGTACATTTTCATTTGCCGATACACCTTCATGTAGCGGTCACCGTTACGAATATCGTCCAGCAGCTCATCGAAGCAGCGAGCCAGATCCTGTTCCTGTTCAAGCAGAACGGTTAGTTTTTGCTGCGCTTTTTGGCGGTGTTCATCCGATACCGACGGGCGGTCGACCTGTTCCTGAAAGTGGTAAACTTTGAGCTGTAAAATCGACATCCTGTCGAGGAGCCAGGCGGGTGTTTCCGAATTTAGCCGGGCGGTTGGTTTGGCCGTTATGTCCCGAAACTGCTCAAAAAACCAACCGTCCATCTGTTCAACGGTATCGGTCCGGTCCTGGTTCGACTGGTCAATCCGGCGCTTAACCGCAACCAGTTCATCCGGGCGAATCGTCGGGCTGCGGATGATGTCTTCAAGGTGCCATTGAACCGTATCGATCCAGTTTTTCTGGTACAGCAGGAAGGCAATATCATCAGCCGGAAACGGGTTGTTGGCAGGGGTATCGACGTTGTCGGTCAGGTGATAGTCCTGAATACTCTGGCGGAACAGGTTGTTGGCGAAAGTGGCGTTCATATGCGGTTAATCAATCGCAAAGATACGATTTTCGCTGGTAATGCGGTCAGGAACGTTTCGGACGGTTATGGACGGGATGGCTCAAAATGTCCGCTGGTTGGCTCTTGGAAGATGAAATAACCCTGTACTTTTACAGCCTAACGAAACGGGTCGATGTCTCCTACTTCGCAAGTGATTTTTGTTGTGCCACCGTCTGTACATGTCCTCGATCTAACGGGGCCGGTTCAGGTTTTTTATGAAGCTGCCGAGTACGGAGCGCCATATCGGCTGGCATATTGCTCGCTGGGAATACCCGTTACCAGCTCAGCAGGGCTGAATTTCGGGGCTATGGCCTCGTTTGCCGACATAGAAGCCCAGCCCGGCGATTCTATTTTTTTGCCTGGTATGGACATGGCTTATCTTCGGTCAAGTGCGTTTAAACAGGAAACGGATTTTTTTGACTGGCTCCGGCAACAGCACAAAAAAGGCGTTAATTTATGCTCTGTTTGTACCGGTGCTTTTATACTGGCGCAGGCGGGTCTGCTTGATGGCCGAAAATGTACGACGCACTGGAAACGGATCGAGGAGCTACAGACTACATATCCCCGCTTAGTGGTTCAGCACGATAAACTGTTCACCAAAGATACGGGCATTTATACCAGCGCGGGCGTTACTGCCGGTATTGATCTGGCGTTGGCCATCGTTGAGGAGCACCAGGGGCCTTTATTCGCCACCAAGATAGCCCGCGAATTAGTCGTTTATTTTCGCCGGGGCGAAGGTCATTCGCAGAAAAGTGTGTATCTGGATTACCGCAACCACATGAATGTGGCCATTCACCGCATGCAGGACTGGCTGATTACCAATCTGGAAGCCAACGCAAGTCTGGAAGAGCTAGCCGACATTGTCGGCATGAGTACCCGAAACCTGACGCGTACCTTTCGGAAGGAAACCGGCACCACGATCAATGCCTACACAACCCTGCTGCGGCTCGAATTGGCCCATACGCTGCTCCACAATCCCGGCATGACGATGGAGGCTATTGCCGCCAAATGCGGCTTTCGGGATGCCCGCCAGCTCCGCCGAATCTGGAAAAAATCGGATTCTGTTTTAACTATAAAATAATCAGTTCCTTTCTGGAAACCATCTCTATGAACTCAACCATGTCTGCCGTACGCTGCCTTATCGCCATCGGTTTATGGGTAGCTTTTTTTACCCCAATGTATGCTCAGAAAACAGGCCTAAAACCAGACTTGATGGCTTACTATTGTGAACCTTGCGGCAACGCATGCGATCTGGAACGTCATAACGGGCCCGGCGTTTGTCAACATTGTGGCATGCCACTTATCAAACGCAGTGTTGCGCTAATGAACTCGGCTGCTGATCGTCAGCCAAAAGCGAAGAAGCGGAATGTAGCCATCTTTATTCATAATGGCGTTGAGGTATTGGATTTCTCAGGCCCAAGCGAGGTTTTCGCGTCAACGGAGGGATTCAACGTGTATACCGTTTCGCTCACTAAAGAGCCCATCATTAGCCAGGGGTTCATCAGGATTATACCGAACTACAGCCTGGCCGATTGCCCAGCGCCCGATATTGTTGTGTTACCTGGTGGGCAAACGGGCCCATTTATTGACAATAAACCACTGATCAACTGGATAAAAAGCTCCGCTGAACACGCCGAAATAATGCTGTCCGTTTGCACGGGAGCCGGGCTGCTGGCAAAAGCGGGGCTTCTGGACGGCAAGCAGGCGACTACCTTTCACAGTTACATCGAGCCATTACAAAAGGCGACGCCCAATGCCAAAATTTTACGAAATACCCGTTTCGTCGACAATGGGCAAGTCATTACAACCGCAGGCGTATCCGCCGGTATCGACGGAGCCCTGCACGTGGTTGCCCGGCTTAAAGGAATTGATGTCGCCCGGCAAACGGCTTTTTATATGGAGTACGATAAATGGAAGCCCAGTGAAGGGCTTGTCGTTGATCAGAAAAATAAACCAAAATCAATCGAATAATCTGCCCATTAGCTGCGCGTCGGCCATACCCGAAAGGCTTCGCCAGCCTCAAACTCCGAGCGTTCGGCAGGGAGTTCCATAAAGGCATCGGCCGCCAGTAAATTAGCGAAGTCGGCTGAGCCAGAGCCGGGTAAAGGGTGCGCCAGCATACGGCCGTCGGGTTCGGAGGTCAGATGAACGGGCAGGAAGTACGTAATGGCGGGTTTGAACACGACCGGCGTAGCCAGTTGCGCATACCGCGCGGGCGACAACGGCAGTCCGAGCGATGTTCGCAAATAGGGCAGTACGTACCGATAGGCGCAGAGCACCGTAGAAACCGGATTGCCGGGTAACGCAAAGACCGTTTTTGGCTCTCCAGCCAAGGTGTTCCCATCCTGTGCTGCAGTCGTTCCGAACCAGAGCGGTTTGCCGGGGCGCTGCTCAATTTTATGGAAAAGTTTCTGTACACCCAACTGGGCGAGCACAGAGGGCACAAAGTCAGCTTTACCAGCCGAAACACCCCCGCTTAAAATCAGCACATCATTGTCGGCAAGCAGGGTTTTTAGCTGGTCTTTCAGAACAGCCTCATCGTCGATGATGTGGTGCAGCGTGGCGGCAATACCCAGCGTTGCCAGGGCCGTTCGGAGCATGTAGGTGTTCGATCGGCGAATCTGGTAGGGCAGGGGTGTGACGCTAACGTCGACCAGTTCATCGCCCGTCGAGATGAGCGCCACACGCGGTAAGGCCGTTACGGTCAATGTGGTTTGCCCAACTGAAGCGGCTACGGCCAGTTCTGACGGGCCAAGCCGCATGCCGCTCGACAAAAGTTCATCGTCCGCCCGCCGGTCAGTTGCCTGTGGGTGAATGTGTTGCCCCAACTGCACATCTTCAATCGCAATGGTCGCCTGCGAATTGGCAATGCTTACGTCCTCATACCGAATTATCGTGTCGGCACCAATCGGTAGCATGGCCCCAGTCATAATTTCCAGACAGGTATCGGCTTCGCTCAGCGTTTGCTGCGGTTGACCAGCGAGTTGCGTTCCCTCAATACGGAATGTGCGTTGCCCGGCCGCATAGTCGGCAAATCGAATGGCGATGCCATCCATGGCCACCCGGTTAAAGGGCGGAAAGTCCCGGTCGGCACGAACTCCTTCGCGAAGTACCCGGCCCGCAGCATCGGCAAGGGAAACCGTTTCGGTCGGCAGGTTTAATCTATGCTGTTGAGTGAGGGCGAAAGCGTCGGTAACGGTAAGCATGACGTAAATGATGAATGATAAATTATAAATGATGAATTTTGGGTCAGGAGCCGCAAGCTATTCATTAAAGCTGTTTAAACTTTTAAAAATGGGTTGGCAATCGGTGTTTTTTATCATGGCACCGGCTACCCGGTCATCATTCATCATTTTCTGAAATGAACGTACTTTCTCATCTCAACGCAGACGGTAATCCGGCCATGGTCGATGTAGGCGCCAAGACAGTGACGCGTCGAATGGCCCGCGCCCAAAGCATTGTCGCCCTTGGTCCCGATATTATGCAACATCTAGCTCCATCACAGACCGGTAACGACATTGCCACAAAGAAAGGCCCTGTGTTCCAGACGGCAATCATTGCCGGAACCATGGCCGCCAAACGTACCGACGACCTGATTCCACTCTGCCATTCACTTGGTTTAGATAGCTGTCAGATTACCATCACGACAGAAGGAACCGACGCGATTATCGACTGTCTGGTGTCGACCGAAGGAAAAACCGGTGTGGAGATGGAAGCGCTGGTGGGCGCATCGGTGGCAGCACTGACGATTTACGACATGTGCAAAGCCCTGTCGCACGACATCATTATCCGGGAAACGAAATTAATGGAAAAGACGGGTGGAAAACGGGACTTTCGGCGCGCCTAAGCTAAACGGCCTGATCCTGACGGGCGGGCGCAGCACCCGCATGGGGCGTGATAAGTCGCAACTGATTTACCACGGAAAACCCCAGCGGGAACACCTAACCGAGTTGCTGGCGCCCTATTGCGAGGCCGTTTTCTGGTCAGTCAATACAGAACAGGCCGTTGAACTACCAACAACTGACCAGCCGCTTATTATCGATTTGTTCGACTTTCCAGGGCCGCTCAATGGTATTCTATCGGCGTTTACCCACGATAGCGCTGCGGCCTGGCTCGTGGTGGCCTGCGATATGCCGCTGCTAACCACTCGCTCGCTCGACGCGCTGCTTCGGGGAAGAAATCTGGCGAAACTGGCTACCGTTTTTTATGATTCGGACGGTCAGTTTCCGGAGCCATTGCTGGGTATTTATGAGCCAGCCTTTCACCCGGTTCTGAAGCAGGCAATGATCGCTGAACAATACTCACCGCGTCAGGCCCTGCAACAACATGATGTGCAGATACTGACGGTGCCAGACATCCGGGAACTGGCCAACGTGAATGACCCCGCCACAAAGGCCCTTCTGGGCTTATAAACATCGATCCATACAGGCTGTTTATACCCAAAATCAGCGTTTATGACATCCTTCCGAAAATTCTTTTTAACGGCTGGTTCTGTGCTGCTGGGCAGTGCGGTGATAGGGCAGCGCGTGACCCCTTCCGCCGAATTGCGCGAGTTTACTGAGCAACGGATCCGTCATCAGAAAACCCTAGGGCTGACGCTCGGTAGCTTTGCCCTGGCCAACATTGCGGTTGGGGCTGTCGCAGTTGGGCAGACAGCCGGTGAAACCAAGTATTTTTACAAGATGAATGTGTATTGGAATCTGGTTAATCTGGGTATCGCCGGGGCTGGCTTGCTGGGTTCACGCAAAAAGAGGGCTGATGCTGAAACGCTGGCGGATGCCGTCAGGCAGCACGAAAACATGAAGCAGGTTTTGCTGATCAATGCCGGGTTGGACGTAGCTTATGTGATCGGTGGCGCGTATTTGCGGGAGCGGGCCGAGCCTCATCCCGCCAAGGCCGATCAATTGCGCGGTTATGGGACGTCCATTATGGCCCAGGGCGGATTTTTATTGGCTTTCGATCTGGTCAACTACTTTATCTTCAAGAGTAGGGGCGATAAACAGGAACGGCTGTTGCTCTCCTCCAGCCCGAACGGACTGGGGGTTGTGCTGCCCATCCGGTAAGTGTTGTTGAACTAATCGAAATACGCGGTCGTTCCATACTAATTTACTAATCTCAACTGCGTATGCCGTCTCATCTACAACCGTTTCAATCATTTATCGACAAGGCTATTCAGATCTGTCAGCAAGACTCCGAAGCGATTGGATTAGCCGCAGGCGGCTCGTGGATAACGGGCGAGATCGATGCTTATTCGGACCTTGATCTGGTGCTCATTACTACCCGACAGCTAGCGCCTGATGTTGGCCACATGCGCGATTATGCGGCCCGGTTCGGAACATTGTTGGCTTCCTTTCGGGGTGATCATGTCGGGGAGCCCCGGTTGCTGATTGCCTTGTATGAGTCGCCCTTGCTGCATGTGGATATCAAGTTTCTAACCCCGGTCGAGTTTTACGAGCGCGTGGAAAATCCAGTTGTATTGTGGGAGCGGGATCAACTGCTGACGACCATTATCCAGCAATCGACAGCGCAGTACCCGCCCATCGATTTCCAGGCAACGGAAGATCGATTCTGGATCTGGATGCATTATGCCGCCCTGAAAGTGGGGCGGGGTGAGTTTTTTGAAGCCGCTGATTTTCTGGCATTCGTGCGTACTATGGTGCTGGGACCGTTGTTACACCTGAAAAACGGCGGTTTGCCAAGAGGAGTGCGCCGGGCCGAAACGGCATTCAACGCGGTTGATGTAGACCGGCTCCGGAAAACCATAGCGACCCCTGATCGGGAGGCTCTTCTGTCGAGTTTAACTGAAGCCATGCATCTTTACGAAGAACTCCGCGATGCCCTGGCACCAGCATCATTGCTTAAAAATAGAACAGCCCAATCGGCCGTTACACACTATATGGACACAATTCAACAGGTAACTGTTTCTATTTAATCGTATATAATGACGAATCAGGATGATTTTTTTCTGCGCGAGGCCATTCAACTGGCCCGCGAAGGCATGACAAGTGGACAAGGTGGACCCTTTGGTTCTGTCATTGTGCGCGATGGTGTGATCGTGGGGAAAGGGTGCAACAAAGTTACCTCGACCAATGACCCGACCGCCCATGCGGAGGTCGTTGCCATTCGGGATGCCTGCCAGAATCTCGGCACCTTTCAACTGGATGGTTGTACACTCTATGCCTCCTGCGAGCCTTGTCCGATGTGTCTGGGCGCTATTTACTGGGCGCGTCCCAGCCGGATTGTCTATGCGGCCTTTCACTCCGATGCCGCTGATGCCGGTTTCGACGATCAGTTTATCTACGAGGAAATCGACAAACCCCGAGCGGAGCGCCATATTCCTATGCATCAGCTTCTTCGCGATGAAGCCAACACGGTTTTTGAGGAGTGGGTCGCTTTGGGAAAACGGATACCTTATTAACGAATAGGCGTTTCCCGAAAATCCATGTATTCGTTCTCGGGTGAAAACCCGTACTTTTGCAGATAACTGGTCGCCAGGTAAATCAACTTTCTGAAGCGACCCTCTAAACGGATTACGTCATGCCAGGAATGGAATTTTTCGGAGCCGCTGAGCGCACAGAAATTAACGATGTGCTCGAGACCGGCATCCTGTTTCGGTATAATCACGAAGCACAACGCAATAATATCTACAAAGCGCGCGAATTTGAGGCCGAGGTTGCCAAACTCGTTGGGGCCAAGTATGCACATGCCGTATCGAGTGGGTCGACCGCCGTTCTGTGCGCCCTGGCTGCAGCCGGCATCGGTGCCGGCGACGAGGTAATCGTGCCTCCTTTCACCTACATTGCCACCGTCGAAGCGGTACTCATGGTGGGGGCGTTGCCCGTCTTCGCCGACATCGACGAAACCATTTGCCTGAGTGCCGACGGCATTCGTAAGGCCATCACGCCTAAAACGAAAGCCATTTGCCTGGTCCATATGTGTGGCCAAATGGCTGATATGGATGCCATTATGGACGTCGTTAATGAGCACAATCTGGTACTGGTTGAAGATGCCGGACAGGCAATGGGAGCCAGCTACAAAGGCGTTTCGACCGGACTTTGGGGTAAAACGGGCGCTTATTCGTTCGATTTCTTCAAAATCGCAACGGCTGGCGAGGGGGGCATCATGGTTACCAACGATGAAGTCGCTTATAAACATGCCGATTCCTATTCCGATCACGGCCACGACCACATCGGTAGCAACCGGGGTATGGAGCAGCACCCGGTTCTTGGTTTCAACTACCGGATCAGCGAGCTGCACGCGGCTGTTGGTCTGGTTCAGACGCGCCGGGTGCCCGAAATTATCAGAAACAACAATGCCCACAAACGTCAGTTAATGGCCGCGTTGGGGCAAGTGCCGGGCGTATCATTTGCCCGTATTCCCGACGAAAACGGCGATTCCGCTACATTCCTGAATCTGCTGATGCCCGATACTGATACGGCGCAACGGGTTGTGGCTGAGATGAATGCGGCTGGAATTGGGGGCTTCAACTACTGGTTCACCAACATGTACCACTTCATCAATCAGTGGGATCATATCAAACAAATGCGGACCGCAGCTGCCCTGCCGATTGAAAAATTCGGTGCGCCACAGGACTACAACAACCTCGCTATTCCAAATGCACAGGCAACTATCGGTCGACTGATTTCTTTCGGTATCCGGGCCACCTGGACATCGGACGAAGTAGCCGCTCTGGCCACCAATATCGAAGCGGCTATCCGCAAAGCAACTCTGGTAGAAGCGTAATTTTTTTTAGCCAGTATGGCTTGACGATACTATGGTAGTTACACCAACACAAACCACGCATAAGAATTTTAAGGGCGTCGAGAAAACGGTTTTCGGACGGGGAAGCTTCTCGCAACTCGACGAAATCCTGGCTCCGCACCGGGTCGAGAATGAAGGCTACTTCGTTTTCCTGGTCGATAATTACTTCAAAGGTAAAGCCCTGGAGGGCCAGGTTCCGGTTCATGCCGAGGACTTGACCTATTACATCAGTGTTGAAGAACACGAGCCCACCACGGATCAGATTGACCAGTTGCGCGATGAGATTCTGGCCAAAAAAGGGCTGCCATCGGGTGTCGTTGGCATTGGGGGCGGCAGCATTATGGATATTGCCAAAGCGCTGTCGTTGATGCTCACGAACGAAGGGTCTTCGACGCTTTATCAGGGGCTGAACCTGATCAAAAAGCCGGGTATTTACCACGTTGGTGTGCCCACTATTTCGGGTACGGGCGCTGAAGTGTCCATGACGGCCGTCCTGACCGGCCCAGTAAAAAAACTGGGGCTCAAGTGCGAATGGACCGTTTTCAACCAGATTGTACTCGATCCCGAATTGATTGCCAGCGTGCCGCGCAACTGGTGGTTTTATACGGGTATGGATACGTACATCCACTGCATCGAATCGGAGAATGGCCGCATGAATAATGCGTATTCACACGCCTACGCCGAACAGTCGATGAAGCTTTGCCGGGAGGTCTATCTGGGACCTAACTCAGGCCAGACGCCCGAAAATGACGATAAACTCATGGTGGCGTCCATGATGGGTGGCCTGAGTCTGACTTATTCTGAGGTTGGTGTGTGTCATGCGCTCAGCTATGGGTTGTCCAAGATTCTGGGAACCCGGCATTGTTATGCCAATTGTCTGATCATGAATCACCTGGCCGACTATTATCCGGAAGGCGTTGCCGAGTTCAAGGAGATGGTGGCGTATCACCAGATTGATTTGCCGCAGGGCTTATCGAAGGACTGGAGCGATGACACTATTACCCAAATGGCCCATGTCTCCTATAACCTGCCGCATATGTGGCTGCACGCCATCGGCGATAACTGGCAGGAGGTGATCACCATCGACGTGCTGAAGGATTTATTCCGACGGCTGTAAATGAATAAGTTATGACACAGAGATACGCAGAAATAATAAAGAGAAAAAGCTCTGTGTATCGCTGTGTCACAATTCATTAATCAAAAAAAAATATGTCTCAGAAAATTGTTCGCGTTGGCGACATCGAATGTGGGTCTGATGAATTGTTTCTCATCTCGGGACCGTGTGTTATTGAGGACGAAAAAATTATGATGAGTGTGGCGGAGCAGCTTCGTGAAATTCAGGAGCGGCTTGGCATCAAAATCATTTATAAATCATCGTTTCAGAAAGATAACCGCTCCAGCCTGAACTATTACAATGGACCGGGCCTCGACAAAGGCATTAAAATCCTGGCGAAGGTGAAAGAGCAGTTTGGCTTTCCGCTCCTCACCGACGTTCATTACCCGGATCAGTGTGCGCCAGCGGCCGAAGTCGTCGATGTGCTGCAAATTCCGGCTTACCTCTGTATGCAAACCATGCTGGTGGTAGCAGCCGCTCAAACAGGCCGGGTTGTCAACGTGAAGCACGGCCAGTTTTTGGCACCGGAAAACATGAAACACCCGGTCAAGAAAATCGAAGATTCGGGCAATGAACAGATCATCCTAACCGAGCGGGGTTTTACCTTCGGATACAACGATCTGGTGGTCGATCCGCGTAGTTTCTACCACATGGCCCGTACCAATTACCCGGTTGTGTTCGACGTAACCCATGCCATTCGGAAATACGGTATCCCGTCGGCCGATGCCAAAGGGGGCGCTCGTGAGTACTTACCCGTACTGGCCCGCGCTGGTGTTGCCTCGGGTGTAGATGGTTTATTTATCGAGTCGCATACCTGCCCGTCGGAAGCGCTTTGCGACGCGGCCAGCCAACTCGATATCCGCTACCTGGAAGAGTTCATGAAGCCCCTCATCGAACTCCACGCGGTAGAAGTAAAATACCGCAATACACTGCCGGAACTAGCGTAAATGATGTATGATGTAGGTGGTGTCGGGTTCTCAAACCCGACACAATTGCTGACGCGAGCGTGTCGGGTTTGAGAACCCGACACCACAATAAATGACTGATATCCAACAAACCTTCACCGCGCTGGGCGGTCAATTTGTAACCCCGGTTCATATACTGACCGAAAAGCTGAAAGCCGTCCGGGCCATTGTGTTCGACTGGGATGGCGTGTTCAACGATGGCATCAAAACGGAAGCGGGCAGTAGCTCATTCAGTGAGGTGGATTCGATGGGTACCAATCTGCTGCGTTTTGGCTTCTGGCTACACCATGGGGGAAAACTGCCAGCCGCAGCGGTCATAACCGGTGTAACAAATGGGCTGGCGGATGCGCTCGTGCGTCGGGAACATTTTCATGCCTGTTATTCGCAGGCCAAGCACAAGATCGATGTACTGGCCCATTTTCTGGCGGAACACAACCTTCAACCGCATGAGGTTGCTTTTTTCTTCGATGACGCCCTCGATTTGTCCGTTGCCGAAGTGGCCGGCGTCCGGATCATGGTGCGTCGGAATGCCAATCCACTCTTTACGAATTACGTCGTCCAGAACGGTCTCGTCGACTACGTGACTGGTAGCCAAAGCGGCCAGTTTGCCGTACGGGAAGGGTGTGAACTGATGCTGGGTCTGCTGGGTCTGTTCGATACGGTCATGGCTGAGCGGCTGCGCTACAAGCCTGTGTATGACCAGTATTACCAGCAACGGCAGGCGGTTGAATCAAGCTACTGGACAGTTGGCGTCAGTGGCCCGGAGCGCAAACGTATTGAATTCGTCTAAATCAGCACCCGAAGTCGGTCAGCGTATCGATTCGACCTTAACAATCGCCGTAAACTTCCGGTTGCCTTCCTAAGCTACTTTGCCTTTCAACTTCTATTACCTATGATTATCGGAATAATTCCTGCTCGTTACGGCTCCTCTCGTTTCCTTGGCAAACCCCTGGCCGACATTGGTGGAAAAAGCATGATTCAGCGGGTGCTCGAACAGGCTAATCAGGCGACATCGTTGGCGAAAGTTGTCGTCGCTACAGATGATGAGCGTATTGCCGAAGCGGTGCGCCGGATCGGTTTCGAAGCCGTTATGACCCGCACCGATCACCCCAGTGGCACCGACCGCTGTTGGGAGGCTTATGATCGGCTGAAAGCGGATGGGTTGATCACGGGAAGCCCATCGGATTATATTCTGAATATTCAGGGCGACGAACCCTTTATCGACCCCGCTCAGATTGATGAATTAGCGTCTGTTCTGGACGGTACCATCGAACTGGCAACGCAGATGGCAACGGTCGATTCGGCCGCGATGTTGCACGATCCGAAGGAAGCGAAGATCGTTATCAATGAGCAAAACGAAGCGCTGTATTTCAGCCGGTCGGCCGTTCCGTATTTGTGGGGCGTAGAGCCTGATCGCTGGCATGAGCAGCATGCGTACCATCGCCATGTTGGGCTGTATGCGTATCGGGCGGATGTGCTTGAACAGATCACCCAACTGCCCCCTTCGCCCCTCGAACGGGTTGAGTCACTGGAGCAACTACGCTGGCTGGAAGCGGGTTACCGCATCAAACTTGTCGCTACGACTTACCAGACGCCAAGCGTAGATAGCCCAGGCGATATCGAAAAAATATTGCAAAGCGGTCTGGTTGTCAAGTAGCTCCAGTTTTCTATGTCATCGCATCATATTGTCCGGGAAAAACAGGAACCTGCCTTATTAATTGCCAATGGGGAAGCCTGTTCGAAAGAACTGGTAGGCCAGCTTCTGGAATGGAGTCCAACCGTTGTGGTACTCGATAGTGCCATCTGGCGTGTATTCGATTTGGGCATCAAGGTCGATGTGCTTCTCGGTGACTTCGACCGGAATCTGGATCTGGACAATATCCGGGCGCAACAGTACCCGCTCGATATTGTGCACGCCCCTGATCAGAATAAGACCGACCTCGATAAAGGAGTCGAATACCTGATCGATCAGGGCTACCCCGCCGTGAACATCATTTGGGCAACCGGCCGCAGGGCCGATCATACACTGACGAACATGACCAACATTGTCCGGTATAAAGATCGGATCCGGATTGTGATGCTCGACGATCATTCCAGGATTTTTCCGTTGGTTGGGCGGTTTGAGAAATGGTATGAAGCCGGAACCCCCATCTCGCTGATTCCCGTTGGCACGGTGACAGGCTTCACCTCGGAAGGGCTGACCTACAATCTTCAGGAGGCTACCTTAAAGCTGGGCTATTTCACGAGTAGCAGCAACGAAGCCGCTGAAGACGGCTTTGTCCGTATCGAAGCAAAAACGGGTGATCTGCTGATTATGGAATGTTGGGATTAGGGTAGGGTGGCCCGTTCTGGACTAAGTCATTTAACCCGGTTATACTTTTTCAACACGTCAATAACCAGCTTGTGCGGAAGCGCGTAGGCTTTGTTTCCGTTTATACCTTCTGTCGTTTCGGCGGCTACCATGGCATTGATAATCGCTTCTTCAACTGCCTGCACTGTGGCTTCAAATAATGGATTGATCAAATCATTGGGTAACTGATCGACCCTGGAAACGCTTGTACGCTGAAACGCCGATGAATTTGCCGTAGAAAAAGCGATAAAAATATCACCGGAGCCATTTTCCCCCCGACCGCCAACCTTGCCCACGCCAATCGGAACCCTTGCCGCTATTCGTTTTAACTGATGAGGTAGCAAGGGCGCATCGGTTGCTACCACGACGATAATGGAGCCATCGCCTTCCTGCCGATAATGGACGGGTGGAGCTTTGAATACCGTATTCAATGTGTCTTTTAACGCTACACCAACCGGAACGCCGGCAATCGTCAGATTCTTTTTAGCGCCAAAGTTAGATTGAACCAATACCCCCACCGTGTACGTCGAATCCTTGATTTTAACTACCCTCGACGATGTACCGGTCCCCCCTTTAAATCCCAGACACATCATGCCGGTGCCGCCCCCAACATTGCCTTCCTGAAGAGGACCCGTTTTGGCACTTTCCAATGCTTCGTACGCATGGCTTTCTTTCACGTGAAAGCCATAAATGTCATTTAAGAAGCCATCGTAGGTTTCGGCGACAACCGGGTAGGTGTACCAGAAATTTTCTTTATACCAGTGCTTTTCAACAAACCATTTTAATACTGCATCCCGCACCACACCCACGCTGTTGGTATTGGTAATCATGATGGGTGTTTCCAGAAAACCTGATTCAGTTATCCAGGTTGTGCCGGTCATTTCGCCATTTCCGTTCAATGAATACCAGTTTGCGTAAACAGGGTTATTTGTTTTGCCTCTTGGCAGAATGGCTGTGACCCCAGTGCGAACGGGGCCTTTTCCCAGCACGTTTTTACCCTGTCCGGATATGATGGTACTATAACCCACCCAAACGCCACGGACGTCAGTTATGGCGTTGAATTTTCCGGTAGTACCGTCAAAGGGAATGCCAATGTCCCTAGCCCTTGGCTTTTGTGCCTGAAGGGCTACATGGAACAATAGAAGTGAACTGATTAGAAGCGTACTTTTTACGTGTTTGCGCATGGTAAGGTCAATGAGGAGGGTTGCTTAAATATACAAAACGTTTCACGTTGCAGCTTTTTTTATGTTAGCAGCGCCCCCTGGCCTCGTAATGGTCAACTGCATGTTTTATAGGAAAGCGCTGTTTTTCAACACCTGATACTAGTTCCGTAACCACCGGGCCAGCGGCTTCTCGATATAGTTGTACAACCCATAGGCAATCCCGGCCAGCATACAGAATAGAAGTCCGTAATTGGTTATGTCCAGTTTTTGCAGCCCCGCTGCTACCACACCAATGTGTATGAGGTAAAATGCGTAAGCGCTTTCGCCAAACCGCTGAATTGTAGGCAGCGAAAGAAATTGACGAAGGAGGGAGGGACGAGTAAGTAATCCCACGAAAAGCAGGCCGATACCAACCGGTAACAGGCCGTTATAAACGACCACTTCAGACCAAAATAAACCATTTTGGCTGGTGGTATGACTACCTAAATCCGCTTGCCAGATAAGACAACCCGCTATGATGAACAGACCATTGTATGTGGTCTGTGGACTCGGAGGTACCTTGTTTTGCTGCCACCATTGGGCTAACCACATACCTGTAACAAACTCGAAGGAACGCCCAAAAAAGGTGTAGAATAGCACAAACGATAAGTTTCCGAACAGACCATGCCAGGCCAATTGGCCAATTGTTGCCCATAGCAATAGCCCGATGCCCACTAATCCGATGGTAACACACAACGCGCCCCACCGTGTTAACCCGACAAAGAGGAAGGGAGCTATCAGGTAAAAACATACCTCGACGGTCAGGCTCCAGCTCTGGGCAATACCGCTGAACTTATAGGATTCGAAAAGTCCTTGCAGCAGGGTGAGGTTCAGGACGACCAATGGAAAACGAATGGAATGGCCCAGTTGAGCCCTGATAGCAATCGTTACCAGCAGAAGCAGGACATAGAGCGGAAAAATTCGGGTAAAACGCTTTTGCAGATACCGTCGCCACGACCAGTTGATTTGCTCCAGGTAATTATCGGCATAGCGGTGGTAGATCAGAAATCCACTCAGTACAAAAAATACCGATACACCAATGTATCCCTGCTGGAAAAGTCGATTCGCGAACGTGCCGACAGGGGCCGGATTGTAATGATGCAGAAAGACCAGATAAGCCGCCATGGCCCGCAGACCTGTAAAGGCAGGGATATAGGAAGCCGTTTGGCCGTTTTTCTTCATGGACGCAGGTAAGGGTTAGTGCGAACTTCGTCTGTATCAGCGATTCAGGATAAGCCGGCCGTCTAACTTTCCCAACACATCGTCGGCCACGGGCCAGTCAATACCGTCAGCCGTGGAAAGGGCTAGTTTGTAGAGATAGGCCCCGGCCGGTAGCAGCCTGCCCGAATTATCGCCACCGTCCCAGGTCCACTCATTCAGGCCCACGCGGACCGACCGTGTTATCTGCCGCACCGGGTGTCCGGAAAGGTTGGTTATGGTAAGCGTTGCATGTGCCGGAGCCAGATCACCAGTCAGGTAGAAACTGAAGAGGACCTGATCGTGAAATGGGTTCGGGGAAATGGTGAGTTGGGTGAGTTTTCGATCATTCACCACCTGAAAACGCACCTGATACGGCACGGCCCTATTCCCGATACGGTCACTGGCTGTCACGAGAAGCTGGTAAACCCCTTCGCTCAATGGGGGCGATGGATAGCGCAACCGAAACACATTATCGGGGGCGGTGGGCCAACTAATGGCGTTATGCCAGCTTAGCCGCTCAAAGGCAATATTCTTGCCGGGCCGTTGCAGGTATAAATCCAGGCCGGATGTATCCCGACGGATCAGGGCTCGGTTGTCGTCGGCCACGAGAATGTCGATAACGGGTTGTGCCGATATAGTGGCACCGTTGGTGATGCGAGCGCCATCAATTCCCACTTCGAGTATTGGCCCTAACCGGTCGGGTTGTACGGGTAGGGAGAGGTCGAGGGTATTGTTCAGAAAGGAGTATTCGGGTTGAAGACGCGGGTTAACGGTTAAGACAACCCGGTTGATGCCAGGTAGTTTTTCCGTATCAATTGAGGTGGTCAATTGGAGCGTATCGCCGGTAAGTGGGGCTTTCACGGTCCACGTTTTCGTTTGCGCATTGGCTAAGCCAGCCGCGTAAATCGTCTGCCTGACGATCAGCGAATCGGTAAAGGAAACTGGGCTCAGGTTCGTGAAGTGCGCACTGATCGAAAGGATATCCCCTTGCTGGGCATCGACTGGTAGGGGAGCTGACAGCCAAAGCTGGCCTTCCGGTAAGCCGATGGCCGTGCTGTTGGGCACATACATAAATGAGCCGGTTACCCAGGTGTTTAGGTTATCCTGGGTCGCGCCGTCGACTTTTTCGGCTAATCGAACGCGCCAATAATAAGTCGTATTAGGCCGCGTCGGCAAAACGGCCGGGTAGCTGATGCGGTTGGAAGCAACAATGCGCTGTCGACGTGTAAACGCACTGTTAAACTGTGCTGTACTATCGAGTTCAAGCTCGAATGTATGAGTGCCTTTGGTCAGGTATTGGGCGGTCAACGGGATGGCTGTCTGCCCGATCAGGCTGTTGGGGGCGGGGAAGATCAAAACCGGCTTTTGGTCGGAAATTGTTAGCTCGGCAGTAGCCTGATTGTTGGCGTGATTCGCTTCGTTCTGGCCAATGGGCGAGTCTGCCGGGTTAACCGTTACCTCGAACTGGTTTTGTCCGTCGGCATCGCGCTCGTTGGGAAACGATAAACGGAACGTGTCCTGAAAGGCAACCGGCGATACACGCAGATTGAACACGCCTGATTCGCGGCCATTCACCCATCGACGCACCCGCACCGGAAGCACTCCACGCCAGTATTGCCCCTTGTTCTGAACGACAGCCCTGATCTGAACCGAATCGCTCAGGCTCGTTAGCGGCTTTTGATCCGCACCCGCGACCGTCAATCCACCAGCTGTCAACGCATAATCGGGGGTGCGGAATGGAAACAGGCGAATGGCCGGGTCGCCCTGCAACACCATTTGCTGACAATTCGCTACCGCTCGTCCGTCTGTCGATTGAGCCAGCACACGCCGGATGGTTTCCTGCTGGAGTTGACCAACAGACTTATCTACCTGTAAGCTGTCGGCCAGCAGACCATAGAAGGTGGCGCTGTAGGTATGCATCACATCCACGTAGCCGAGGTGGCTATGGGCAATGGCCGCAATAGCGCCCCGGTCGGGGGCCAGCACCCAGTCGGTGGCCAGCGTTGGGTGACCGTAGAAGAAATTTCCAAGGGCGCAACCGTTGACGAGTAGCAGCGGATACCTGTCCTTATTTCGGTAGCCGAGGGCGTCGTTGGAACAGAAACCAATGTCCAGATCAGTAATATCCAGGCCCGAATGACCAAAAAAAGTGATGAGCCCAACGCCCTCATTAACAGGTGTTACAACCTGAGCCGATTCAACGGTTCTGTCCGTTTCTTTTGACAGAACCGTTACCTGAGCACCCAGCGATTGCGTGCTGGCCTGGGATCGGTAGCTTTCGACCAATCGGTGAAACAAGTCCTGTTCACCCGGTGTCTGCCCACCACTCAAATGGAGCAGACGCTTACGCCAGCTTTTGTCGGCGTCTGGATGTTCATAGGCCTTGACCTTAGCCAGATAGTTGAGAACGTCCTCGGGTGTTGCGGCATTGATTCGCCCCGTTGGAATGGCCGGTACCTGTTCGGGGTATCCGTTCAGGCCAGCCGAAAAAACAATATCGGAGCCGGGAAAACCGGCTGTCATCACCATGTCCAGCATTGCCTGATTTGGGTTTCGCCGAATGCCGGGGGTACTGCGGGATTGCCCAATGAGCAGCAAATAGGCAAGGGAGCTTTTGCTTTGCTGGATAAGCTGCGTCAAAAACCGGCGGATGGCCAGTGGGTGACGTTCGCCATAGCTGTATTGGTCGAATAACTGCTGCATGGTTACCGTCAGGGTATCGTAGCCACCGCCCACGGCTGAAGCCCGGTAGGCGGCATACTCCTGGACCGCATTGGCCGATGTCGCCCCTGGCTTCAAGAGAGTTTCGTGGCTGATGATCAGATAAGTTGGTTTTCGGTGACTCCAGTTTGTGAAGGTAACCGGGTGGATGGTCGATATCGATAAAGGCTGACTTGTGCAGAAAATAGTCTTCCAGGTTAAGGAGCCGTGAACCAGTAGTTGCGTTGAGCCAGTGGCAGAGCTCGTTGTCCTAAGTTGAACCGGGGCGTTTGGATCGGTAATGTCCCAGAAACGGGTGTTGGCGGGTGCGTCCGAAATCACCAGCAGCGAGCGGTCCAGACCAGCGTTTGGCTCAAGCTGAAACAAGCGAAAGGGCTGCCCGTTGGCTGTAAGAGTCTGCGGATAGCGGAACCGGATGTAGGACACGGAATAATTGTCGGCAGTACTATTCTCGCCCCGCGACACAGTCGAAATGAACAGGATGCCGTCCGAGCCAACATCCGACCAGTCGATCGGCTGCTGAATACGTGCATTGTCATAAGTCGAAAAGCGAACGGAGTCGAGCAGGCGCATCTGATCGGGACGTGGTCCAATGAAACAATCGACCTGATGGTTGGTGTAATCACGCCCTGTGAGTAGTATGTCAACCGATGGCAACGGCCCGGTGGTAACGGCATTCGAGAGCAGATATGTGGTGGTGTAAGGCTTTCCTTTCTGTTGAACAACGCCCGTATAGCCTTCGCCCGCTTCATAAAAACTGTACTCGATTTTAGGCGCGATACCAGCCGCCCAGCCGGGGTAATTTTCCGTAAATACCCGCAGATCTTCCGCCCAGTGGTAAGGGGGGAGGAGTAGTTCGCCATGCGTTGTATCCACATAGGTGGTCATGCGTCTGCCGGGTTTGCCGTTCGCTTGCCAGGTCAGGAAATAGGCGGTTGTATCGTTGAAAAGACTATAAAAGCGGTGAGGTTGAGCCCGGTTTGGATGATACAGCAGCGAATCGGGCACGCCATCGTTACCGCGCCCGAAAAACTCCAGAAAGTCATCCATATCGAAACGCCGGTCTGCTTCACCGGCCAGAAAGATAGCCTGCTCGACTCCCCGATGAAAAAGCTGTATGGTCGTTGGGTCGATTTCATGAACCGGCACGCCAGCCTGTTGCAGATCGCGGGTCGTAATTCGGTAGATACCCGCTTTGGCAATCGGAATTTTGTAGTACGACTGTGAATAGGTTAACCACCGAGTCGGGTCAGGGTCGGCCGTCGATTGCCCTTGAGTCATACAGGGAATAAACGTCAATAAGACGATAAGCAGAGCAGTAAATCGGTGCGCCATACAGGTAGATTATTCCCATAAGACGCACCGTCCTGGTATGAAGTATCAGATCCAGGTAAGACTTTTACCGCACCGGGCTAGCTGATTAAGTCAAATCAATCAACCCGGGGTCACATAAAACTATTCAGTTGTTTCGGCGTGTGGCGTGTGCAGGAATACTTTACTGGCCTGCTTGAAGTTGAGCAAAGCCCGAAACATACCGAAAATCAACGAGGGCAGAACAAAGAAGTCGTGAATCGATATTTTTTTCCACAGGACGGTTGGAATAGAGACCACCAGGCAAAAAACCATCAGAGCGAACATACCCACCGAGAACAGTTGAAAGGGGAGGTTGCCTGTAAAGAGACTCACACTGGCCATTAGGAAAAGGGCGGTCAGTAAAATGGACCGGGGTAGCAGCAGCGATCTGAAAAAGGCGTTAAATGCCTGCCAGTTGCCTTTCCGTAGTTGTTGGAAGCCTACTTTGTAATAGGCTTTGATAAAATACAATTGAGCGGCTATCCAGCGTGTACGCTGTTTATTGAACACGGCTACATTTTGTACTTTTTCGTCGTAGATGACCGCGTCCTGTAAATACCCAACCCGAACATGGTTGATGGTCAGAAGCATTTCAAGCTCTTTATCGTAGCCGCCTACGGTCTGGATCTGGTTCATGACCCGCTTCATGAGGTTGGTTTCAAAGGCCATGCCCGAGCCAATACACATGGCCGAAAGGCCCAGGGCCCGCTGGCCTGCCCGAAAGAGGTTGTTATTGACTTCTTCGTTCATGGCATCGAAAATAGCCACGCTCTTGTTCATATTCTTAGCTTTCCGATGCCCCTGAACAGCCCGCCACCCTTGCCCAAATGCGTAGTTGATTCGTTCCAGAAAGTCGGGGGCCATGTGGTTATCCGCGTCCGAGATCACAACGAAATCATACGTATTCTCGGGAAGCGCATTCAGGGCATACGTAATGGATTTTTGTACTGTCGATTGCTCGAAATGAACCTCAATCACTTTAATGGGATAGTGTGAAAGTTTTTCCAGTGTTTTGGGCAGGAAGGAATCTGCAATCACGACCAGATCGTATAAAGCAGAAGGATAGGTCTGTTTCAAGTTAGCCACCACTGACCCCAGAATGACGGCATCCTCTTTATAGGCCGGAATCAGGACCGCGATGCGCCGTTGAACGTCATCAGCCTTGGGTAAGTAAACATCACTTTGACAACCCAATCGGCCCGCTATTGCTGAAACGAACAGGTAGCTAACGTTAAGCGCCAGATAACCAGCGAGTAAGAATCCGACAAAGTAAATAAAGTAAAAGAATAGAGCCATTGTAAATGAAGAGAATATGATCTATACCTTTGTTAATACAAATCAGTGAATAAAATTAATAAACATTTAAATTAATATACAATTAGTATATGAAATATTGTTATAATAAATAAATCTTTTAAACTTTACCTTAATTGTTCAACCAGATCATACATGGAAAAAAATTTACTTTCACTCTTTACGTGCGTTGCTATAGTATTGACGGTCAGTATCCATACTGATTGGGGTAAAACAACCGAGTTACAAGCGCCAGCTGTATCCAGTCAGTATGCAGCCAATGGGGTAAGCGTTGGTGTGCCGGGTCGAATCCAGGCAGAGAATTTCGTCGCTATGCAGGGCATAGGGCTGGAAACAACCGATGATCAGGGTGGGGGGCAGAATATTAACAGCATTGATACCGGCGACTGGCTTACGTACAGCATCAGTGTGCCGCAGACCGGCGTATATTCCTTTCGCTTTCGGGTGGCCAATGGTTATGGCGATGGCTCAAAATTCCAAATCCGATTGGCTGATGGTACGGCGTTAAGCACCATCGATGTGCCCCGAACGGGCGGTATCCAGAACTGGCAAACAACGGGTGCAACGGCCCACCTGAATGCCGGCACCCAGATCATTCAGCTCTATGTGCTGAAAGGCGACTGGAATCTGAACTGGTTCGATATCACAACCGGCCAGTCGCTTCCGGGTAAAGTACAAGCCGAAAGTTTCGATGTAGCCACCGATGTTCGTCCTGAAGATGTGACCGATACCGATGGGGGACAGGACCTAAGTTACATCGACGATGGTGACTGGATGGATTACAACGTCACGGTTCCCTCGACCGGCGTCTATACGTTCCAGTTTCGGGTAGCCAATAGTTGGGGAAATGGGCTTATTGACATTCGGACCGAATCGGGAGCGGTTTTAGGCAGCCTTGATGTGCCCCGAACGGGCGGCTGGCAAAACTGGACCACGATAAGCACCACCGCTACGCTACAGGCGGGGAGCCAGGTGCTACGGATCTTTTCCGTTCGCGGAGCCTGGAATTTTAACTGGGTCAATATTACGCAGGGTGGTCAGGCTTTGGCGCCAACGGTTATCAATTTTGCCGCCCTGCCCGATAAGACAACCGACGATGGCGATTTTGCATTGGTTGCTACAAGCAATAATAATCAGACGCCCATTACCTTTTCGTCATCTAACCCCTCCGTTCTGTCCGTGTCGAACACTACCGGTTCCTGGAGGGCAACCGTTGTTGCTGCCGGGACTGCTATCTTAACGGCGTCTCAAGCCGCTTCTTCGTCATTTTTAGCGGCAAACGACGTCGCTCAAACGCAGGTTGTCCAGACGTCATCCATTATAGCTGCCGCTCGGAAGATTCCGATTGATCCTAAACGCTGGTATCAGCTGACAAACGTGAGTAATGGATTACAGGGACTGTTCGATGGGGTTACCGATGCAACCGTTGAAACGGGTTGGGGTAAAGTATTGCCGCAGTATGATGCCTATTATCCGTTGCTGAATGGGGAGTCGATGACCCTGGAAAGTTTACGATTCTACGATTTCGTCGGCTCATGTCAGGATACACCCATGACGCTGGCAGTCATTACGGATCAGTGGCAGCGAATTCCCATTGCTACCTTCACGGGGAGTGATTATGCCAATTGGGTTGGCCCGTATCCTGATCGTTCCACCACCGGTAATGCCAAGTTTAAGCTCGACCAGCCTATCGCCAATGCCCGGTATCTGGTGATCAATACCTACGGCTCCTTCCCAACAGAGATTGAACTGTATGGTTCCTATACGGCGCCTAGCCAGCAGCCAACCCCGACTCCGGCAAAATCCGTCAGGCTGGGCGATATGCTGGGCGTCAATGCCTACGAGTGGAACTTCGAAGATGGCAACTCGCCCTGGATGATCAATGAAGCCAAAATGAGCATCGTGAAAAGCTTTTCCGGTATTCGGCATTACATGGACTGGAACAAGCTTGAGTCGACTGAGGGAAGCTACTCCTATAATCCAACGATGAGCGGAGGCTGGAACTTCGACGCGATCTACGAACGCTGCAAAGCCGAAGGAATCGACGTGCTGGCCTGTCTGAAAACAATTCCGGATTGGATGGTCAATACCTATCCTCAGGACCAGCGTGACGCTGAAAATACACCCTTGCGCTACACCAAAGACTTCTCAGATCCGAACTCGTATCTGGAACAGGCAAAAATGGGGTTCCAGTATATGGCGCGCTACGGCTACAATCCGAACGTGAACCCGGCCCTGCTACACGTTAATTCGACGCCCCGCTGGACGGGTGATACGCCTAATTCAGTTAAAGTTGGATTAGGGCTGATTAAATACATTGAATGTGATAACGAGCGCGACAAATGGTGGAAAGGCCGCAAAGCGTATCAAACGGCCCGCGAATATGCGGCCAATTTATCCGCTTTCTACGACGGGCACAAAAACACAATGGGCGTGGGCGTTGGCGTTAAAAACGCCGATCCGTCGGTAAAAGTGGTTATTGGCGGATTGGCGTCAGCGTCGAGCGGGTCTGATTACGTAAAGGGGATGATCGACTGGTGCAAGCAGTACCGGGGTTACAGAGCCGATGGCTCGGTTAACCTGTGCTGGGATATCATCAACTACCATATGTATTCCGATAACACATCGTCGTCGCAGAGTGGAACCTCCACGCGGGGAGCGGCTCCGGAAGTGACGCCGATCAATAAAATTGCTGACGATTTCCGTCAGACGGCACATCGGCAGTCCTACGACATGCCAGTCTGGATTACGGAGGCTGGGTACGATGTAAACCAGGGAAGCCCGCTGCGGGCCATCCCCATCGGGAGCAAGTCGGCCCTGGAAACGCAGGGCGACTGGATACTGAGAACGGCTTTATTGTATGCCCGACAGGGGATCGAGAAAGTATTCTTTTACCAGTTGTACGACGATAATTCTAGCGGGGGTATGTTTGGCACATCTGGTCTGGCCAACGGCGATAACACAACCCGTCGTCCGGCGGCTGATTATCTTTTCCAGACGAAAAAGCTGTTTGGGGATTATGTCTACAAGGAAACGCTTGCCCGCGATCCGTTTGTGGATCGGTATGAACGGAGTGGTAATTCGATGTATATGCTGGTGGTTCCGGATGAAGTGGGCCGTACGGCTTCCTACACGCTAGACCTGGGTAATGCGACACAGGCCCGGATTTATCGCCCCAAGGCCGGCAGTGATGATATGGCGCTGGAAGTGGTTACGACGAACCAGGGTAAAGTACAACTGACCGTAACAGAAACGCCCCTGTTTGTAGTAGCTGGTAATGCCGCACCCAATGCGCGGCAGGCCGTAGCATCCGACGTAAAAAGCCTGGATGAGTCCGTCCAGGTATACCCTAACCCAACGGTCGATTTTGTGACTATTCAGGCCGAGCGAGCGGCTACAGTCCCAATACGCGTACGGGTTTTCAGTGCTGCAACAGGTCAGATGTACCAGCGGTTGGTTATCCCGAATACGGGCGACCATTTTTCAGGTAAGATTGACCTGTCTCAACTGCCTACCGGACACTATCTGCTGGAAATAAAGCAGGGAGACGAACGGGTTTTGCGAAAAGTACTGAAAAATTAACCAAGCGATTTTATGGTCTGATTACCATATTAGTCAATCAGGAGGGACTTTGGTACTATAGTTTTATTGAACCACAGAGCCACAAAGAACACAAAGGGTTCTCTTCCCAAAAGAAGTAAGAACCCTTTGTGTTCTTTGTGGCTCACCTTTTTTAGCGTTGGTATGACGTAAAAAGGCGTAATGTCAGCCCAGCCGATTCAACTCTCTCCACAACAATAGAACACCAGTTATTCTCAGCTATACCTTCATCAACTGGCCTAGTTTAGCACTTAGGTTTTGGTAAATGAATGAAATGAAATATATTTAGTTTATTTTACTTAGAAAAAGTAAATATTGAGTTTATATTTATGGTGGTTTTAATATGCATGTAATTGAGATGTCAAAAACCGGGGTAATCGTCTGATCAGGATGGATACCTGTATAAAGTATGGCAGACATAGAACGGAAAAATACAACACCACTCATATCCCTCATTACGGTCAACTATAACCAGGCGGTGGTAACCTGTGATCTGCTGGAATCAACCCGGCAACTTACGTACCCCAATTTTGAGATTATTGTTGTCGATAATGGGTCGGTAGAAGACCCAACCGAACGAATAAAGGCGGGTAACTACCCCCATGTCCGTATAATCGTCAGTCCGGAAAATCTAGGCTTTTCCGGCGGAAACAACCTGGGGATTCAGCAGGCAAAGGGCGACTATTTTTTTTTGCTTAATAACGATACCATTGTTACACCTGACCTCCTGGAACAGTTGATAAAACCCTTCTTCCAGGAGTCGACGATTGGCGTTTGCTGCCCTAAAATCCGGTATTACGATGAACCGGATGTTATCCAGTATGCGGGTTATTATCCGCTCAACAAGTACACGGGCCGAACGTGGGCCATTGGACTGATGGAACCTGACCAGGGACAATACGATCGGGCCGAACCCACTCATTTTGCGCATGGAGCAGCCATGCTGGTTAGCCGGGAGGTACTGGACCGGGTGGGTAGCCTGGACGACAGTTTTTTCCTCTATTATGAGGAACTGGACTGGTCGATGCGGATACGAAAGGCGGGATACCAGATCTATTATCAACCTGAAGCTCTGATCTATCACCGCGAGTCGATGAGTGTGGGTAAGCAGAATCCCATGAAGGTGTACTACCACACACGCAACCGGCTGTGGTTCATGCGCCGGAACGTGGAAACACTGCCGCTGCTGGTTTTTTACACCTACTATTTTGGACTGGCGCTGCCTAAGGCACTCCTTCAGTACACGCTTCGATGGCAACCCGATTACCTAAAAGCCGTGAGCGATGCAGTTATCTGGAATCTGAAGCATAAAGTGACCGAAACCCATTCTGAAGGAAAACCGTCACCCGTAGCCAAGCCGTTCGATGCGATGTTAACGAATTAGTGACACGACACGGACAAACTAATATTCGGAATCAGCATGCCCCTATCTGCCATTTCTATCTCTAGCAACCTCAGGTCGAATCAGTTCTGGTTATTTACGCTCCTCGGAGGTATTTACACCATCGCTGTAGGCTATTTTGTGAGTAAGCTGGGTGTACCGGGGGCTGTACTGACTATTGTGGCACCCATCGCCTTGGGACTGGTCATTCTGGTATTCATGGAGCCGCGCTGGGGCCTGTTCCTGTATGTGCAACTAAGCTATATCATTGGGTTTACGCGATTTCTGCTGGTTCAGCTTCCCGTGGGCCTGCTCATTGACGGCTTGTTGTTTCTGACGTTGTTTAGCCTGTTTTTGAATGGTCAGCGGATGGAGTGGACCCGGTTGCGCACCGGCGCGTTTGCCCTTATTGCCATCTGGTTTTTGTACACGGTTATTGAACTGATCAACCCCGAAGCCCCGTATCGGCCAGCCTGGTTTTTTCACGTTCGCCCTTTTTCGCTACACTGGATTATCGTGGCCTGTGCGGTGCTGGTGATACCGCTTACTCGCCGGGACGTTCGGATTTTTGTCAATACCTGGCTGATCTGGTCGTTCATGGCGGCATTATGGGGATTCAAGCAACAGTACATAGGCTTGTCGCCCGCTGAAGTCGTCTGGCTGAATAGTGGCTTCAATGCCCGAACGCACATGCTCTTTGGTCAGCTCCGCTGCTTCTCGTTCTATTCGGACGCGGCTCAGTTTGGGGGCGAAATGGCCGGGGTGACGCTGGTGGCGCTCATTCGGGTTTTTGAAGAAAAAACGCTCCCCAAAAAAATAGCCTACACGGCCCTTACACTGGTTTATTTCTGGGGATATGCCATTTCAGGAACGCGCAGTGCGCTATTCGTCATGGTAGGGGGCTTTGCGTTTTACCTGCTGCTCAAGCGCGATGTCCTGAAGCTGGTAATCGGTATGGTTTTATCCGTTCCGCTGTTTTTGCTCCTGATGTATACCAGCGTGGGAAGCTCAAACTATCAGGTGCAGCGCATGCGCTCGGCAATGACACCCATGAATGATCCCTCGTTTATTCTTCGTCTCCAGAATCAGGCGAAGTTG
This sequence comes from Spirosoma radiotolerans, assembly GCF_000974425.1. NCBI lineage: Bacteria > Pseudomonadati > Bacteroidota > Cytophagia > Cytophagales > Cytophagaceae > Spirosoma > Spirosoma radiotolerans. The sequence continues at coordinate 3,608,580 of NZ_CP010429.1, read as the reverse complement.
AAAGCTTATCTGGCCGATCTGCCCTTTGGCGCAGGCATCGGCACCTCAACGGACATGGGAGCCCGGTTCTCGCCCTGGCATTGGGCGTCCCAGATTCCGCCAGATAGCTGGTACGTTGAACTTTGGATCGAAACCGGGCGGGTAGGGGTCGCCCTGTACATCGCCATGCTTGTCGGCCTTGCCGGCATAGGTGTGTACCGGGTCTGGCAACTGAAAGATCCCTGGATGATTAAGGTCATGTATGCCTTTCTGGCCGAGTTTGTCGGTATGGCCATTATGGGCTATTCCAATCCTGTGCTGGGCCAGTTTCCAACTAGTAGCATTGTATTCATCAGTACCATGCTGGTTGCTTCCTGCAATCGGTGGGATACCCGCCCTGCCCTGTCCGGTCCCGTCAATGAAGAACGCCTACTCGTAAAGCCTAAACCCTATGGAGCAATTTGACAGTATTATCTGCCTGACCCAGACACCTTGGACGGGCGATTTTCAGAAGGCCGTAGTGCAGCTAATGACCGAATTATCCGCTCGTCATCGGGTGCTCTTTGTCGATTATATGTATACCGCTAAAGATCTGGCGGCTGGTCGGAAGGAGATGCCGATTCGGGAAACCCTGCGGCTCAACACCCCATTAACCAAAATTTCGACAAAGCATGGTGGCGAGCTGTATGTCTGGAATCCGCCCCTGATGCTACCAATCAACTGGCTGCCGGCGGCCGCACACGATCGTCTACTCCGTTGGAATACCAACCGGCTAGGCAGCAGCCTGCGGGCAGTCATGCGTCAGTTAGGTATGCGTAAGCCGCTGATCATCAATGCCTACAATCCCGTCATTGGTCTGCCCTTGCTGGGCAAGCTGAATGAGTGTGCTACGATCTATTATTGTTTCGATGAGATCACGGCGGCCGGTGATTGGATGAGTAAGCATGGCGACCGCTACGAAGACGAATTTATCCGGCGTGTCGATGCCGTTGTAACGACCTCCGAAGCCTTGCGAGAGGATAAGTCACGGCTGCAACCCAGGACGTTTTGCGTTAAGAACGGCGCCAATTTCGAACTGTTTAATCGCACCCGGCAATTGGCACAACAACAGCCACCGACAAAGCCCGTTGTTGGCTATCTGGGCTCGGCTGATAACCGGATTGATGCGGAATTGATGGCGTACTGTGCGGAAAAAATGCCGGATGTCGAGTTTCAGTTCATTGGTGAGGTTCATGACCCAACGTTGACCGAACGGTTGGCTCCCTTCCCGAACGTGCAATTCATTCCACCCCACCAGCCCGCCGAATTACCGCCGTTGCTGGCAAAATTCAGTGTCGGCATCATTCCGTTTGTGTGCAACAAGCATACCTATACCATTTATCCGCTTAAGATCAACGAATACCTGGCCGCCGGGTTGCCGGTTGTTTCAACGCCATTCTCGATACTGGATGAATTTGCCGGAATTATTGAGTTGGCTGACCGCCCCGATCGCTTTGTCGACGCGCTCCGGCGGGCACTGGCCGACACCGAAGAGGAGCGCATCCGGCAACGCGTCGACATGGCACAGGCGAACTCCTGGGAACAACGGGCCAGGGAATTCGATGCGGTGATTCAGCATGTACCCAAGGCCTGGAAACAGGAACAACTAGTTCAATAATAAACCGACACACGCTATAACGTACGACTTTACTACCTGGTTAATGAATCGTTTTCGTCAATTTATTCGTCAATGGCTGCTGGGCCTGGGGCTGTGGGCTACAGCGGCAACCGCTATGTACGGACAAGTGGCAACGCCCGCACCCGTATCGGCCAAGCCAGTCATTACACCGGCCGACGGATTATCTACGGATAGTCTGGGGTTTGATTTTAATAAGGATATTGCTGTTCAGCTTATTCCGTTCGAAGAAATCTTCAAGCTGGCGCTGGCCTACGCCCCATCCGTAAAATTTGAAGGGGCCGTGGCGAACTCGCAGGCCGCTGCCTACCGCTTAGCCAAGTTGCAGGTGTTGCAGAACTTTACGGGCTATGCCAATTACTCGACGGGTAATCAGGCCATCCTGTCAACAGGAACAAACGTCACGGATCAGTTGGGGCAAATATCCAATGGGTACCGCGCCGGGGTCAACGTAGCCATCAGTATTCATGATTTGTTTGGGCGGTCACAACAGATCCGCTTGGCCCAGGCCAACTACGAAGCCACACTGGAACGCCGTCGCACGGCTGAGATTCTCTTGAAACGGGACGTATTCAACTTATACCAGGATCTGATTCTGGCCCAGCGCATTCTGCAAATCCGTCTGCGGGATGATCAAGCATCGCTGGCTTCTTTCCGGATTGCGGAGGTAGAATTACAAAAAGGAAAGATTACGCCTGAAGCGCACTCCTTTAACAGTAACCGTTACGCCGAAACCCGATCGACCGTCGAGCAGGCAAAGACCTCGTTTGTCAAAAGTATATACGCACTGGAGTTATTCGTTGGGGTGCCTATTCATCAACTGAAACGCAATTAATCATGACTATTCAAGGACTTGTTCGGCTCCTGAAACAGCATCTTATCTGGTTCATTCTATTTCCCTGCCTGGCTGGGGGAACGGTATATTACTTCATGCGTAATGAAACCAAAGTATACAAAACCAAGGCCACGCTGTATACCGGCCTAACGTCAGGCTATACCCTGCGGTCGGCGCAGGAGGGTTTTCAGACAGATTATTCGGCGGTCAGTAATGCTTTCGACAATATTCTGACCACGCTGACGTCTAACCAGACGCTGTATTATGTTGGCCTGAACCTGCTGGCAGAGCACCTGCAACTTACCAAGCCATCGGAACGGGAGCTTTCGGCGGCCAATTTTCAGATGCTACAAGGGGCCATTCCAGCCAGTTTTCGGCAGTCATTGCTCCGTCCCGGCGACCTGGCCTATACCCGTACGCGGCTCGATAGTCTGGCGAAAAGCTCGACAGATAATCCGGTCCGGCAGCTATTGATCGGGTCCGATACCTATTACTCCGCCGATGTCATTGGAAAAAAACTGAAGGCAAACCGAAGGAGTGGCAGTGACATGCTGGACCTGGAGTATGAAGGGGACGACCCCGCCGTGGTTGAGCAAACGTTGAAACTGGCCATCAGTGAACTTAACCAACGGTATACTGCTCTGAAACGGGGTGAGACCAATCCCGTAGTTGGTTATTACGAAAACAAAGCGAAAGAGGCCAAACGGTTGCTGGATAACGCGGAGGCTAAGCTGAAGGCATTCAATGTGCAGCATAACGTGCTGAATTTTGAAGAGGAACTGAAAACGCGCTCCGTTACCAGGGAGGCTCTGGTGGCTGAATATAACCAGGAGGTCATGAGAAACCAGGCTGCCAAAGCAGCTATGAATGCACTGAATCAGCGGATGACTCAGGGTGGTAGTTTACTCAAGATCAATACCGCGCTGACCGACAAACAGGCTGAATTAACCGCGGCTGAATCGCAGATGATTACGGCCCGGACCAATGGCCAGCCACAGGCTGTTCTGGATAAATACCAGGCTAAAATCAATCAGGCATCGGACGAGCTGAAGCAGATTGCCCAGAATTACTTTGCGGCCGATAACGGGTCGGAGTCTGTTCCAAAACTAAAACTGGTGAATGAATGGCTGACCAAAGTGCTGGAGTATGAAGAGTCTGGAGCCCGGATGGGCGTCGTCAAAAAACGATTGGACGATTACCAGGCTGAATCCACGACGTTTACCCCACTGGAATCGGAACAGCGTCAACTGACCCGCGACATGGATATTGCCGAAAAAGAATACCTGAGCCTGGTGCAGTCGCTGAATCAGGCTACTACGCATCGGCAGGACATTAGCATCGACGGGTCGTTATCGGTGCTGGACCCGCCCGCTTTTCCACTATCGGCGCAACTGCCCAAACGGCTGCTGTTCACTGCCATTGCGGCTGGTGCCGGCCTGGTGGTTGCGTTACTGCTGGCTGCCATCCGGTTCTGGGTCGATAAGCGAATCAACTCCCTGGAGCAGGCTGAACAGGTCCTGGAGAAGCCTATGACGGCGGTGTTTCCGCTGGTCAAGAAGTTTGCCGCCAATTCGCGGGCCAGCCGGGCTGCGGTCGGGATGTTCGACCAACTGGGGAACGCTATCAATATTGAGATCGAGCACCGGCGACTCTCAGACCACGCGCCCCTGATCACAATATTCAGTATGCGCTCGAAGCAGGGGAAAACCTGGTGTGCACACGGGCTGGCCCGAATGTATGCGGAGTCGGGCGAGAAGGTGGCTTATTTCTACCCACGGCTGACCGAAACGGACAAGTCATTTGAACAGGATAATATCGTTTTTCTGCCTTACGAGATGCATCCTAATTTTATGAATGTGCGGGAGCCGGAAGAGTTGATGATCAATGGTGACATGCCGCTGATGAGTACGGTGAACAAGATCATTCTTGAATTGCCCGCGCTCGTTGGAAGCCCCATACCGCTGTACCTGGTCAACCAGAGTGCCGTGTCGCTCATGGTGCTGACGGTGCACACACTCTGGGGACGTCGGGATCGGGAATTGTTTGGGCTCTACGCCAAAGGGGTTCGACACCCGATGCTCATCGCGCTCAATAAAGTGGAGGGTGGCGATACGGATGCGCCAACGCTGGGCGATATCGAACAGGGGCTGGTGCGCACCAAGCGCTATACCGAGCCTAATCTGGTGGTACCTGGTGCCTCCGGCACCCCAGAAAAAGTACTTGACCGGCAACCCAAATGAGTCAGAAACAGCAGGCACTAAGCGGTGGCAAATGGATGAGTATGTCCACCGCCATTTCCACCGTCTTTCAGTTTGGGCAGGTTGCCATTCTGGCTCGGTTGCTGGAACCGTCGGTGTTCGGGATTGTCAGTGTGAGTACGTTGATGATCGCTTTCTTCAGCATTTTTGCCAACCTCGGATTTTCCAATTCCATCATCTACAAGCAGGAGGAAGACCGGCGGGTATTATCGACCATTTACCTGCTCAACCTGATCCTGGGCTTACTGATTGGTGTCGTTGTTTTTTTTAGCTGGCCGCTGGTGGTGGCCTATTACAAAGAACCCCGACTGGAGCAGGTTATCAAACTGTCGTCGCTTTATTTCAGTATCGTTTATGTGGGGCAGATCTATCTGTTTCTGCTTCAGAAAGAGCTTCAGTTCAAGGCGGTTGCCAGCATCGACATTGCCGGAACCGTTTTCGGCAGCAGCGTAACCATTCTGCTGGCCTATAACGGCTACGCTGAATTGTCGCTGATGTATGGGCAACTGGCGCAACAGGCCATTAAGTCGGTTCTTCAGTTGCTGTATGGGCGTAAGCTGTTTAAACCCGTGTTTACGTTCGACCTGAGTCTGATCAAGGATCACCTGCGGTTTGGCCTGTACAATGTTGGCGATGGCATTGTTGGGTTCATTCAGGCCAACTCCGACAATATTCTGGTTGGAGGTATGCTGGGCGTCAAGCAACTGGGCTATTATACCCTGGCCTCTCAACTGGCGGTATTTCCCATTCAACGGCTCAGCCCGATTGTGCTGCAGGTCGCTTACCCAATTCTGGCCCGGCTAAAAGGGGATACCAACGAGTTGAAAAAATCGTACCTCACCATTCTTGATCTGCTCAGCTACGTGAATTTGCCGCTGCTGACAGGGTTATTTATCATGGCCGACAGTGTCGTATTTCTGTTTTATGGACCGGGGTGGGAGCCAACGGTTCTGTTGATCCGGATCTTCGTCTTCGTCAGCATTTTCACCTTTCTGAGCAATCCATTGTTTACACTGGCCTTCTCGAAGGGAAAACCGAAACTGCTGTTTTTTCTCAACGTCATTACCCTCGTCATTAAGATTCCGCTGGTCTTTTTGTTTGCCCAGCAGTGGGGCGTAGTCGGTATTGCGTCGGCTTTCCTGGTGGCCACGTTTCTGAACCTGGTCTTTAATTTCGGCATCGTTCATTCGCTGATCGGCTCATTTCTGGGCGCGTTTGCCCAGAATATCAGCAAGCCGATCCTGTTCTGCGGACTCATGGTGACCGCCATTCTGCTCTATAAATCGTATGCCGATTCCATCAACACGGTCAATACACTCGTGGAGATAGTCTTGGGCGGGCTGATTTACGTCGGCCTGACCATTCGTTACAAATACCCCATCACCGACCTGAAAACGTTTGGCAAAGCTGCCTGAGTCTATGCAAAAGTTGCTGTTGAAATCCCTGTATGTGGTCGCCCGGCTCAAGTACCCGAAACTGCCCCATGATCTATGGTATTTTGTGCGGGATAATTACTACTGCAAGCTGGTTCAGGGGCGTTATGTGGTTCGCGATTATGTCCTCAAGAAGAAGTATAAAGTGATCAGTTACCACGGCGAGTTTGACCAGGAACTGCGGTATGTGCTGCCGTTTGCCTACTGGCATCATCTGAATGGGACGCTGCGTAAAACGATTTCGACCCGGCAGACGAAAGAATTTTATTTCTTTAGCGAAGACCACGAAGAGCGATTCGAGAAACGGGTCTGGACGGAATCCTATGCACATTACGATGTGCCGAACATGACGCACAGCAACTCCTATAGTTTCCGGAAGTGGGCGCAGGTGCCGTATAAAACGCATTTCAAAAATGATGTTTTCGTTTTCGACAAGCCCATTCTGATCATTGCCAATAAATACAACATCGAGTGGGATCAACCACCTATTAATTTTCTGGACATTCCCACCCTCGACCGGATTATTAAGCAGGTTGGAGCCTCCTATCAGATTGTGTATAATCGGCCCTTACCGACGCACATCGTTCAGGACAATAGTGAAACGATGGTGCTCAACGAGCATGCCTGGCTACGGGAAAACCACCCGGAAGTTGTGTTGATGGACGATTTATTTGCCCAATATCACCCGGCTACGGTTGCCAACTATAATCATCTGCAATTGATGGTCTATGCCAATTGCAACCATTTCATTTCGATGCACGGGGGCACTGCCGCGCTGGCCAGCTGTTTTGGGGGCACAAACATTATACTCTCAAACACAGCCTGGGGAAAAGAACACCCCTTCAATGAGTATCAAACGTTGTTCCCCAAGCTATCCGGGGCCAAAATCCTGCATGCCAAAGACCGGGAAGAAGTACTAACACATTTAGCTACTAATTATTGAATTCAATAAATTTTATTTTCTTCATATTTGATATAATTTGCATTAATATTAACTTTAAGTTTATAAAAACTATATTTACGGAACTATTTTATTCTGTGTCCTCGGTCTATGAGGATGCGAACTGAGGAATCAAAACGAAACAGGAGACGTGGTGCAGACCGACTATGATTATTAGCAGAATTACCAGTGGCTTAGGAAATCAGCTGTTTCAGTATGCAACAGGCCGGCATCTTGCCTTGAAAAACAAGGCCGCTTTGTACCTGGATTTAAGCTATTATCTCTACGAGTACTCCGACGATACAGTGCGTCCGTTCAAGCTGGACCACTTTACGGTTCCCTACCGGCTGCTCCAGAAATCACCCATGGAGTACGTTTCCAAAGCCACAAAACTGCTTCCTAATCGGAGTTTGCCGCCAGTGGTTCGGTTTCTGAAAGAAAAGCACTTCCACTTCGATCAGAGCATTCTCGATGCCCGCGCTGCCTGCATCATACTGGAGGGATTCTGGCAGTCGGAAGCGTATTTTCGGGATGATGCCGATACCATCAGGCAGGAACTAACCCTGGCTGGCGTGCCCAGTCCTGAGTTTTCGCATTACCAGCAACAGATCCGGAATACAGCGACACCCGTGTCGATTCACATTCGGCGGGGCGATTACGTAAATCACCCGGAGTTCAGCAAGACCTTTGGCTTCGTGGGGCTGGACTACTATAAGCAGGCGCTTCAACAACTGAATGAGCACTTCGATCAGACTCAGTTGTACGTTTTCAGCGATGATCACGCGTGGGTGCATGAGAACCTGACGCTTCCGGATAATACGGTTTTTGTGCAGAATACCGGACCCAACGGCGACGTTGCCGACCTGGTGCTAATGAGTTATTGCCGCCATCATATCATTGCCAACAGTTCCTTTAGCTGGTGGGGTGCCTGGCTCAATCCACACTCGGATAAGCTGGTCATTACGCCCCGCAAGTGGTATAAACAACAACCTACCTGGAATACCAAAGACCTGTTACCATCGGCCTGGCTGGCCCTTTAACCCTGACGAATGACACACCTTTCCGACCGTTGCAGACGATGACTAAAGTATTTATTGACCATCAGAAATTCAGTACCCAAAAATACGGAGGCATCAGCCGCTACTTTGCCAACATCATTCAGGGAATAAAGCGTACCGATAACATGACGTATCAGCTGGGGGTGATGCACGCAAAAAATCACTACATCCAGAACGAACCCCTGCCCATAAAAGGCAGTCTGAGCGATAAAGTCCTGAATCGGAATGAACGATATGACTACCGGCTGAACGAATTTTACTGCAAACGCCTGCTGGATAAAGCTGATTTCGACGTATTTCATCCCACCTACTACGATACCTATTACATGAATCGGCTGAAAAAGCCGCTGGTGATTACCATTCATGACATGACCTACGAGCGGCTGCCGGAGTACTTTTGGGCGCTTGATCCGCTCACCCGGCAAAAGCGCGAAAATATTCTGCGGGCCGACGCCATCATTACCATCTCCAATACCACCCGGAAGGACATGCTCAGCTTTTTTGACATCGACCCCAAAAAAGTCTGGACGATCTACCACGGCATTGATCTGGACAGTCCGGTGGTGACGCAGCCCGTGCCTGACTTGCCGGAGCAGTATGTGTTGTTTGTCGGAGATCGGAGCGGGTACAAGAATTTTTATCTTTTTCTGAATGCGATCAGTAAACTGGCTCCCCGTTTTCCTGCGTTGAATGTCGTGCTCGCTGGGGGCGGGAAACTGGAAGTCGCGGATCTTGAATTCATTCAGCGGTTAAAGCTGACTAGCCGGGTGAGGCACATTGGCGCAACGGATGGACAACTCAATTACCTCTACCAACACGCACAGGTGTTTGTGTATCCCTCGCTTTACGAAGGGTTTGGGTTACCCATTCTGGAGGCCTTCAAAGCCAAATGCCCTATTCTGTTGAGTGATACGGAGTGCTTTCGCGAGATAGCCACGGATGCTGCGGTTTTTTTTAGACCAAATGATCTCGATGATCTGGTCGAAACACTGGCCGACATGCTGGCCAAGCCAGCGCTGAGAGCCCAGTTAGTAGCGAAAGGAACGGAGCGGCTGAGCGACTTTTCGCTGGCGGAATCCATTGATCAGACCCTCAACGTTTACAAATCTTTAGTCTGATTGTGTCATGAGATTCAGAGCGGTTGATTCGTTTCGGGGTATGGCGGCCATCATGGTGATTCTGTTTCATTTACAGCATCTGAACCTGTTGTCGGGCATTGCCTTCATTGCCAAAAGTGACATTTTTGTCGACTTCTTTTTTGTGCTGTCCGGCTTTGTCATTACCCACAGCAACTATGATCGGATCAGCAACCTGGCCAGTGTAAAGCCTTTCATTAAAAAACGGTTTAACCGCCTGTATCCTCTCCATCTGTTCACGCTGCTCCTGGTGCTGGGGTTCGAACTGGTTCGGTACGGCATTGATCGGTACGTTGTTAAATTGACCAACCCTGTCTTTGCCTCTGACAAGAGCCTGCCATCTTTTTTGGCCAACCTCACCTTAACGCAGTCGCTGAACCTGTTCGATCAGGTTACCTGGAACGGGCCAAGCTGGAGCATCAGCGTTGAGTTTTATACCTACATCGTGTGGGCGTTGTGCCTGGTTCTGTTTCGCAAGAACCTGCTGCTTATGTGTAGCCTGCTATTCTGTCTGCTGGGCTGGTTTATTGTGCAGCATCACGGCAGTATCATTTTTAACTACGATTACGGGTTTGTGCGCTGCCTCTACAGCTTTCTGATCGGTATGCTTACCTACCGGCTCAACCGGCAGTTGCCAATCCCATTCAGTTACCGGCAGTTTTCGGTTGTCGAAGTCTTTCTGTTTGCCCTGACCATCGTTGCGGTCAGTTCATTTACTCACAGCGAAAGCTGGTTGATGCCGTTCCTGTTTGCCGCGGTCATTGTTGTTTTCTCCCGCGAATCGGGCGCTGTTTCTACCGTGTTGGCCAGCCATCGGGTTGAGTTTCTGGGGAAGCTTTCGTACTCGTATTACCTGAATCACGCGGTTGTGCTGGCCGTTATGGATCTGCTTTTTTTCAAGCTGATCAAGATACCGCACTCCGGCCTGGGCGAATTACTTTTTGTGGTTACCTGCCTGGCTTGTGTTCATCTGATGTCAGTCTTTACGTACCGCTATGTTGAGTTAATTCGTCAACCTCCTGCACCGAATCGATCCGGCAAAGCTATGCCCGAAATGGTGGTTTCCTAAGTTCGACCTTTACTGAAGACACACAATGAGCATTTTCAACGCGCCCACTTGGCTTGAGCAGTTCAATTTCCCTTATACGTCATACGACGACGTACCCCAATCGACGTTCGATGCCATCAACCGGGATCTGGATGCGCTTCAGCATCCCGAACCCCTCGTGAGTATTGTTATTCCGGCCTGGAATGAAGAGGTGAATATTCTCCGCAGTATTGCCTCGCTGGCTAAACTAAAGACGTCCATTCCCCTGGAGATTCTGGTTGTCAATAACAACTCCACCGATCAGATGCAGAAGACGCTGGATCAACTGCATGTTCGGTCGGTATTTCAGCCCATACCGGGTTGGGGCCCGGCCCGGCAAATGGGACTCGAGCAGGCGAGGGGTAAATACCTGCTGACGGCCGATGCCGATGGAATCTACCCGCCCGAATGGGTGAACGAAATGATGGCGGTATTGCAGCAACCGGGCGTCATCTGTGTGTGTGGTCGTTATTCGTTTATTCCCGCGCCGGGCTTTCCGCGCTGGGTATTGTCGATTCATGAAACATTGAAAGATACACTTGCAACGGCCCGCCATGTGAAACGACCTCACCTGAACGCGTATGGTATCAGCATCGGCTATGAGCGAAAGTATGCGCTCAAAATTGGCTATGTCATGCGCAAGGTCCGGGGAGAAGATGGCCGGATGTGTTTCGATATGCTGCAATATGGCAAGGTGAAACTGGTGAAGTCGAGAAAGGCCCGTGTCTGGACCGGTACCCGCACACTTCGGGTAGAAGGCAATGGAAGTTATGCCAGAGCCTTGTGGATGAAAGTAGGCCTCGAACTCCGGCGGTTGGGGGGACTCTTTGTGGCGCAGGCTCCCCATGATACAAAGACATCTGTGAATGAATAAGTGCGCGGTGGCCCTCAGCCTGTTTCTGCTACTGGCAACAGCCAGTGTGTGTCAGGCACAGTGCAGTGAGGGGGCTATCATTTGCGAAACGTTTGGCAGCGGGCCAAAGGGTCCGCTGCCGCAAGGGGTTACCAATTTCAGGTATGTCTCAAAAGCCTGCCCCGACGACGGTGAATACACTGTTCTGGACACCGTAGCCGGGAGTTGCCACGGAGAAGCCTGGCATGCCGTGCGGGAAGACCATACGCCGAACGACGTACGGGGCAATATGTTCGTTGTCAACGCGTCTTACCAGCCCAGTGAATTTTATAGCCAGAAAGTGGCAGGTCTTTGCCCTGGTGTGGTGTATGAGTTCTCGCTTTGGGCACTTAACCTGAACCGGATTTTGCAGGCGGGTGCCTGCGACGACTACAGCCTGCGCAATCCTATCATTGCCATGCGGATTGAACTGCCGGATGGTACGCTGATTAATGAAGTGGTGCAGCCCGCGATTGCCCGTTCCGCAACGCCCACCTGGACGCCCCTGTCCATGCAGTTCTCTATCCCCACAAGTGGCAATGATATTGTTGTTAAGCTCATCAACAAGGGGCTCGGAGGTTGTGGGAATGATCTGGTCATCGATGATATCAGTTTTCGGCCCATTCACCCGGTCCTGAATATTCAGTTTCCCGGCTCTTCAGCGGCTGAAATGACCGTTTGTGCCGATACCCAGCTTAAGCTAACCGTTGGCGCGGCCCCTGGGTATGTTAACCCGGTTTATCTATGGCAGCAAAGCCAGGACAACATAAACTGGACCCCCGCGCCCAACGGTAATCAGGCAACCTACGTTATTAATCCGGTTCGGGCGGGGCGCACCTATTACCGGCTTCGAAACACCCAGGCCATCAATGCCGCTGCCGTGGGTAGTGCCCAGTGCTCCTCCGTATCGAATGTCCTGGTTGTGAATGGGCGTCCGGATAGTCCTTTCAGCCTGGGCGATGATCTGGCGCTCTGCCAGGGCCTTGCGAAAGTGTTGGGGAAAACGGATGCCTGGCCAGCCGGTACCACCTTTCTATGGTCTGATCAAAGCACGAATGCCACCCTCAAGGTTACTACGCCCGGTACATATTGGCTGGAAACGAGCCTGAATGGATGTACGTATCGGGACACTGTCGAGGTGAATCATCAAAACTGTCGGCTTAGTGATATTTATGTTCCCGATGCGTTTTCTCCCAATGGGGATGCCTATAACGACCAGTTTCTGGTGTTGCATGAAGGCCTGTTTACAACCTTCGCGTTTCGGGTTTATGACCGTTGGGGAAGCGTGATTTTCTTTAGCCAGCAGGCCGACATTGGCTGGGATGGTACGTACCGCAACCGCCCCTGTTCTGCCGATGTATATGCCTGGACGGTTGATTACAGTGTTATGGATCAGACCAATAAGGAAGAACATTTTGTCCGGAGCGGGCGGGTGCTGCTGGTACGCTAGCGGTGCCTGAAGGCGGGTTGTACAACAGCGTACCCGTGTGGTTTATGTACATGATGGTACGCCCTGGTGAGAACAGCTGATTCTCAGGTAAATTTTCCCAGCTCATCCATATAAATAGCGTTGCCTTTATCGAGAACAACCAAATGTTCGCCCATAATTTCAGTTACGTAGCAGGTTTGCCCTTCTGTATCGTCGACCGGATGGGTCTTGAGTTTACCTTCCAAAAAGATCAGACTTCCTCTTTGCAGGTATTTATGCGCCAGTTCAGCCAGTTCTCTCCGTAAGACAATCGTGTGTTGTTCTGTGTTTGTCTGTATCTGTCCATTTTTATCGTTGACGGTTTCCGTAGTCGTTAGCAAAAACCTGGCTACACTGATACTGCCTTCCAGATGCTGGATTTCGATATCTTTAGATATGCTCCCGATCAGGGTTACTTTATTTAATCCTCTCATAGTTTAGGGATATACTAGGTTGACCAGATTTTGGATTTATCTTTAATCAAAAAGAATAAGTTACCGACTAAGTGCCTATCAGACGAAGAATGGATTTGTTGGTAACGTTAGTTACTTGGGTTATAAAGTGAATCCGGCAATGAGTAATGGACAGCGGCTTGTTCCTTTATCAGGAATGACTATACTTATTCGATCTCTGCTTTTCGTCGCCACCGCTGGCTTACTGGCCCTGACCGTTGCCAAACCCACCCGAGTTGTGTTCTTCGGGGATTCCATCACCCAGGCGGGCGTGAACCCCGGCGGCTACATTGACCGCCTGAAAAAAATGCTTCCCGCCGAGCAGTTCGAGTTGGTGGGAGCTGGAATCGGCGGCAATAAAATTTATGATTTATTCCTGCGTATGGACGATGACGTGCTGGCCAAACAGCCCGATGTCGTGATTGTATGGGTAGGCGTGAATGATGTGTGGCACAAAGCCTCGTTTGGGACGGGTACCGACCCCGACAAGTTTGTGAAATTTTACGAAGCGGTTATCCGGAAACTTCAGGCCGCCAATGCGAAAGTGATGCTTTGCACACCGGCAACCATCGGGGAAAAAACGGATTTCAGTAACCAGCAGGATGGCGATCTGAACCAATACAGTCAACTGATCCGCGATCTGGCCAAACGGCAAAACATACCACTGATCGACCTTCGCAAGGCGTTTCTGGACTACAACCTGAAGAACAATCCGGAAAACAAAGAGAAGGGTATTTTAACTACCGACCGTGTTCACCTGAACGAAGCGGGGAATCAGCTTGTGGCCGAACAAATGCAGAAGGCGCTGCTGGGCATGGGAAAGTGAGTAGGTCGTTGACCTGTTTTTAAAGCCAATCTACGCGGGAGTTAATTGTGATCTTGTGCGCTCCCGAACTAAACGGGGCTGCAATTTCATCGGCAGCTAACTCGCCCCAGCTAATGAGTGCAGCCTAAGGATACTGATGAGTAATGGATTGGTGGGTACGGTGTTGTTTTGTTACGATCCGCCATCCGTAAAGGGATGCTTTGCTAAAATAAGGTTGTGGTTGTCGCGTTCTTTTTTCTGCCAGTTACGGTTGATGACTTCCTAAAAGTTCTTCCTGGTTGTCAAATCGTAGGTAATTAACCATGAGCCGTAACCGGCGTTTCCAGGTTCAGTTAGGAAGGATGCGTTGGTGAGTTTCATAACCAGCAAAAGCCGAGCATCCCGCCCGGCTTTTGCTGTTTTATACTTATACTAGTTCCTCACACATAAAACCAGCTTCATGCATCACCTGAAGGATGGCATGGGGAGAGATACGGGTGGTTTCTACGCGCAGAATTTTGTCGCAATCATCTAGGTCGACGGTCCAGCGGATGGCATTGCCAAAACGGCTTAAGGCCTTGGTAACGGTTTGCTTGCACCCGGCGCAAACCATGTTGGTTTTAAACACCAGTACGGTCATTGAGGTGTTGGCCGGCCGGGTAAGTGACGAAAGATTTTATGATCTGCGTAGAAGGTACCTCCCGGAACAATCGATGCCACTAGCGCTAACAGCGTTTTACCCAAAGGCCATTCGTATTCGGTCTTCGCCTGAATAACCGTCAATACGTAAAACAAAAACAGTAGGCCATGAATGGGGCCAATGAGTTGAACCACTTCCGGGTGCCCGCCCAGGCGCTTCAGCGGGACACCAATAAATAAGAGCAGCAGGTATGAAACCCCTTCTGCCAGCCCCACAACCCGTAGGCGAATTTTGGGCGAATTAAACAGCGTATCGGTCATTGTGTATACAGTTAAAAAGTTCGTGTCCAGGGACGAGTAGCTAAGGGCGAAAAGGGCCAGGGTATAGCGATCAAAATCAGGATAAGGCCGATGGTGAAATAAATCGCCGTGGTCTTAAATTTCTGCTTAGCGTCGGTCTGCCGCTTTGCCTTGCTTGAGCCAACGGTCATTATGATGACGGAGGTGAACATTAACCCAATATGAATCAAGCCAAAGAACCTAAACTCGGGCGCATCGGTGCCCGCGCCTAAGTGCCAGTAATAGCTGACAATCGGGCTAATGGCGTAAAGGTAAAAACCAATTAGCAGTTGTGTATGCGCAATAGATGTGGCCACAACCCGTACCGTCTGGTCGGCTGGTCGGTAGGAGCGGCCCCCTAACCAGCCTGAATAGCCGCTGACCAGCACCGCCAGTAGGCTGGCCAGCACGAGCCAGCGAAAAGCATTATGAATAACTAAAACGATTGGGTAAACCATTAATGAATAGTGGGTTAAATTTTCGCAAAGTTCATGGCTGCCGATTATTAACTGTTAGGCCAGATTCGTCTAAAGTTGGTCTAAAGCAATCATTTTCCGAAAGTCGGTCGGGCTGAGGTGTGTATACTTCCGAAATAGTTTGCCAAAACTTGACTGATCATCGAAGCCCATTTCAAGGGCAATCTGAGCGACCGTCAGGTTTGACTGGAACAATAAAACTTTCGTTTCCAGAACAATACGCTCGTCGATCCAGACAGATGGCGACTGGCCGGTATGGGCTTTAACTACTTTATTTAAGTGGTTAGGGCTAACATTTAGTTGATCGGCATACTGGCTGACCAATCGCTTTTCGCGAACGCTCTCGGTAAGTAAGTCCATGAACCGTTGGACCAGACGATCTCCGGCATCAATTTTAGCCGGGGCCTTGCTGACGTAAACCCGATTGATTTCGATGAGGAGGGCGGCTAAATATGGGCGAATCAGGTCGGTTTTATCGGCTCCATTTTCGTAATAATCAATCGTGAGCCGGTCAAGTATGTTGGTAATGAAGCCCGTTTGCTGTATCGACAGGGGGATGCGTGGCTGGCTGGTTAATTTCAGAAAGTCAAAATCGACATCACTGGCTGAATTTAGAACTAGCTCGTTGCTGAAGAAACACATGAAGCCACGGGCATTTTCGGGAATATCAATGAGCGAAAAAATCTGCATGGCTGGTACCATCAGTACGTCCTGAGCAGCAAGCGTGTAAGAATGTTGTCCTACGGTTGCCGTTAGCTGGCCAGCTGTTACCAGAAACAGCGCATGATTACTTGTTCGGGAAGGAGGGAGGGGGAGTTTAATGACGGGACGACCGTATTCGAGCGATGAGATAATAAACTGATTAAAGTTAGGCTTAAACCGACTGGTCCACGATTCATCCTGTATCAGGAAACGTTCGCGGGCCATGGCCGGACTAATAGCCGGAAATGAACTCTCAGAAAGTGAAGGCATGGGGGTAGCTGTTAACGATGCCCCAAGATAGACTCCAGGTGGCTTAAACCCCAATTCTGGTCTTAACCACGTTAAACCGCAGGCGGTGTCCAGTTCAATCGGGCCATTTCTCCAGGCCTGCCGCAATACGCAGAGCCCGCTGAACGTCTTCCCAATAATAGCCACTGTCATAACCGGTGGACAGCCTATCGCAGATGCTAAGAAAATCAGTTGCGTCTTCCACCTGCTGTTTCAGGACGATCGTCGGGTCGGGCTGCCGGGGTTGTTGATCAGACTGGGCTTCCATGGTTACTTGGTCAAAATGTAGGAGGCACGAAAAAAGCCTCACCAGGAAAAGGGGAGGCTTGACGAAACGTAACAGGTATAAAACGTCGATTTGAGCCGTTTATTGTGTGCCCTGAAACAGGAAGGGCCTAATTTGGCAAAATTTTAGGCCTCAATGGCAGCGGCCATTTGTTCAAGGGTCGCAAGATGGGTTTAAGACACACTATGGGTTATCTGTGAGTAGGAGTCGATCAGGTGCGCGGCAGAAAAACGCATAGTTCCTAAAGATGCTGTGAGTGCACTTTGACTTGTTTTTAGCGTAGATTTCACCCGGCATAGTGACAAAACACCTTCCTGGCTTTACCCATCTCATCCAGTTGGAAAACTTCGCTGGCCAGTCGGTTATTGACCGACGTGTAGTAAATAACCAGGGTGTCGATTCCGACAAAAACGGTATGCAACGTAAAGTGTAGATCGGGGTAGGTGGTCAGGCCCAGCTGAAAATAGCGCGCCAGATCGCGCTTGCTGGTGATACGGCCTGACTCATTGAACTTCAGGAGCGGAATAAAAGGCGAATAAAATTCCAACTCGTCGGTATAATGGGACAGAATGGCGTCCAGATCGTGCGCATTAAATGCACGGATCCATTCATCGGCAAATTGAGTGGCTTGTTGTTGCGTCATGGTTTTTGGCTTATTGGTGATCCGGTTTCAGATAAGCGTCAGTAAAATGTTCTCTATGTTTGGGCTGGGCGAATTTCTCGGCGTTAAATTGCCTGGACTCACCTCTTGGAATCGAGAGCGACGTCCAGTTTTTCGCCAGCATTTTCCCCAGAAAAACCAGTTGGCCGATGTGGTACGAATAATGAGCCAACTGCCGGTTGATGGCTTCCACCACCGTATGGCCCTGATGTCGGATATAGACTATTTTGGAAAGGTCATCTTCCTGTAATGAGTTGAGGGTGTCTAAAAGAACGCGCCAGCCTTCATCCCATTTCTGCTGTAGTTCATCTCTGGACTGGCTATCATTGGCAAACTCGCCCTCCCGATCGCGCCATTCTTTCTCCCCATCAGTCGAGAGGAAATCCGTCCAGCGACTCAGCATATTCCCCCAAAGGTGGTTCACCAGAATGGCAATGCTATTGCTTTCCGGGTTGTAATGCCAGAAAAGCGCGTCGTCGGGCAGTTGTGCCAATGTTTTTTCTCCGAGTAGTTTATAATACTCAAATTGGCTGATCACACTTTTTAAATAATCGTTCTGCATGCTGTACGTGGCGTTATGGCTTACAATTAACCGTAAATTTTCCTGAAGCAGAAAAGGCTCACCGTAAAAAACGGGCGATCAGGCTGACCACTTCGTCTATTTCGTCCAGCATATTAAAATAATGGGGCGACAATCGGACCACCCAGTCTACACCCTTTCGTTGAAAATCGATCCGGGCTCCCTGGGGATACTGGACCGTGAAAAGCACTCGCCCGTGTCGGAGGGCGGCTTCCAGCGCGGGCAGCGACTGGCGGCCCGTGTGAAAGGTCAGGATATTGCTTTGCCGGGAGCCCCAGTCCAGCAGGGTCAGCCCGTCGAGTGATTCCAGACCCGTTCGGAGCCGGTGCATCAGGCGTAGGTTCTGTTGGGAAATAGCCTTTATGCCCACCTGATTGGCGTACCGAACCGCTTCGGCCAGTCCAACGCTGAGCAACGAAATCTCCTGTGGCTCAAATCGGCGGGCACTGGTCTGCAAAGCGTAGGTATCTGGCTCAGTCCAGGTAGCGGCCCGCCGGTCGATGAACAGGGGCGCCAATCCGGCCTCCAGCGCCCTATCCGATACGTAAAGAAAACCGGTGTTACGCGGGCCACGCAGAAACTTACGGCCTGTTGCTACCAGAAAGTCGGGCTGAATCCGGGTGACATCGAGTGGCAATTGCCCCACCGATTGGGCCGCATCGAGCAGATACCAGACGCCGTATTGCCGGCAGAGGTTGCCCACTTCTTCAGCAGGCAACACCAGACCGGAGTTCGTCGGTATGTGGGTAGCCGCGACCAGTACCGGCCGGTGTGTTCGTATCAACTCCTCCAGGTGAGTTAGATCAAGGTCGCCGTTGGGCAGGTCATTGATCCGCAGTAGCCGGATGCCCAACCGCTGCTGCATCGACAGAAACGCCAGTTGGTTAGAGACATAATCGTTCGAAGTGGTCAGAATCGTATCGCCCGCCCGGAAGGGTATGGCCGACAGCGCCTGAATCGTGGCATCGGTAGCACTATAGGCATAGGCAATGTTGCCGGGGTTCGTGTTCAGTAGCCGGGCCGCTTCATCATAAAAGCGGTTGATCTGGCCCATTCGTAACCGTTCAACTTCATAACCGCCCAGTTGGGTTTCCTGCTGAAGGTAATCCCGCATCGCTGTTACAACAGGTTGCGGCATCAAGGAAGCACCGGCACTATTCATGAACAGGCATTCTTGGCAGCCTGGTGTATCTGCCCGCAGCCGGGCGACATCGAGAAAGGAAGTTGTTTGGAATTGCATGGGACAAAACAAGTGAACGGGCAATTCCCTAAACAGATACACTTTAGGCGTTACCAGCCCATACAGCTTTCTTTTTCGCGGCTGGCTGGATATAGTCAAACTGTACGGCTTAGTTTCACAAAATCTGTATGGTAACGCGTACAGATGAGACCGTTATTTTTGCTCAATAAAGCAGAATCGCTATACCCAAACTGACTATGGCCCTTTCTACCCCTAAATATCAGCAGATCGCTCGGCAACTGGGCGATAAGCTGCGGTTGGGTATGCTAACCGGGGGCGATAAACTTCCGTCTGTTCGTATGCTCAGTCAGGAGCTTGGAGTCAGCATCAATACAGTACAACAGGCCTATTACTGCCTGGAAGCCGAAGGGTTGGTGGAAGCCCGGCCCCAGTCAGGCTATTACGTCCGAACCCTGATCGAACGGATGGGCCAGGTACCACGCCGGTCCGCGCCCCAGGCAATGGCCCACCAAATTAGCCAGTCTGATCAGGAATCCGTACTGCTGAGGCTGATGCGCCAGCAACGGCTGCCCGGCTGGCTCCCGTTTTCATTAAGTGTGCCGGCTCCTTCACTACTGCCTGTCGGTAAGTTAATGAAGGCTTTCCAGCAGGCCCAGCGCGAGCTCCCGCATGGCGGAATCGAGTACGAACTAATGGCCGGTAATGCGGCTCTACGGCGGCAGATTGCCCGGTACGCCCTATACTGGGGTGGGCAACTTACCGATGAGGAAATTATCACAACGGAGGGTTGCACGGCTGCGCTCACCCTATGCCTGAAGACTGTCGTCCGGCCGGGCGATACTGTGGCTGTAGAAAGCCCCATCTATTTCGGTATCTTACAGACCATTCTCTCGCTGGGCCTGAAGGTGCTCGAACTGCCCACAGATTCCCTGACGGGCATTGACCTGGACGTGCTGGAAGGCCATTTGGAGTCGGGTCGGATACAAGCCTGTTTGCTGGTGCCCAACTTTAGTAATCCGCTCGGCAGTTGTATGCCGAATGCCCATAAGCAACGGCTGGTGCAGTTGATGGAGACGCACCAAATTCCCCTGATCGAAGATGACCTCTACGGCGATCTGCATTTTGCGCCTGACCGCCCGTTGCCCTGCAAAGCTTTTGACCGACAGGGCCTCGTCTTGTGGTGTGGCTCGGTCAGTAAAACCCTGGCCCCCGGCTACCGGGTGGGCTGGGTGGCTCCCGGACGCTATTACGATGCGCTGCTACAGGTGAAGCGCTACCAGTCCGGTTTCTCCCCAGGGATTACCCAGCAGGCAGTGGCCAATTTTCTGGCCAATGACCGGTATGAGTTGCACCTGCGCCGACTGCGGCAGCGACTGAAAAGCAACTGCCAACGCTACCAGCAAACCATTCGGAGCTACTTCCCCGACGGTACGCGCATCAGCGAGCCACAGGGCGGCTTTACTTTATGGGTTGAAATCGATGCCAGGGTGAATACGCTGCATCTGGCTGATCAATTGGCTCCGTATAAAATCAGTATCATGCCCGGTAGTTTGTTCAGCCTCCAGCCACAGTATGCCAACTGCATGCGGCTCAGTTACGGGCTGCCTTTTGACGAGCACGTTGCCTGGGGCCTGCAAACCATCGGACAGCTTATTCACCAACAGTTGCCGTTGATATGATAAAAGATCTATTCCGGCGGGTCATTGTCCTATCCGCCGTCTTTGCTCAATTCCTGTCGGTATCTCTGCTTACTTCCGTATGCGCGGCTGTCCCGGTGGCCGAGCGGTATCAGAAGCTGGAATACCGAATACCGATGCGCGACGGGGTTACGCTCTATACCGCCGTGTATGTGCCACGCGATGCATCTCCGGGCCATACCTATCCCTTTCTGATGCAACGGACCTGCTTTGGGTCCAGGCCCTATGGTCCTGATCAGTACCCATCCGCCCTGGGCCCTTCGCCCACGCTTCAGGCGGATGGGTACATTTTTGTGTATCAGGATGTGCGGGGGCGCTGGGCGTCGGAAGGCCGCTGGACCAACATGACACCCATTGTCAGCGACCGGACAAAATCGCCAGGCTCCGGGCCTGTCGACGAAGGCACTGATACCTACGACACCATTGACTGGCTGCTCAGCCATGTGCACCATCACAACGGCCGGTTCGGGCTGTGGGGCATGAGTTATGCGGGTTTTTATGCCATAGCCGGTTCGATCAATGCCCATCCGGCGCTGAAGGCCTCGTCGCCCCAAGCCCCCATTGCTGACCTTTTTCGCGATGATATTCACCATAATGGAGCGTTCACGCAGGTTTATTTACAGGCCTATCCGCTGTTCGGTGACCGTCCATCCGGACCAACGACCAACCCCTGGTTCATGGCTGATTGGATACAGACGGGAGGCCAGACGGAATATGCCTGGCATATGGGCCTGGGGCCGCTGGCCAATGCGCAGCCCTATCTGGCCCGAAATGTGTTCTGGCAGCAAACGGTGGCCCATCCCAATTACGATACCTTCTGGCAGGAGCGAAACCTACTGCCTCATCTGAGGAAGGTTCGGCCTGCGGTGCTGGTGGTTGGTGGCTGGTTCGATGCCGAAGATCTGTACGGACCCCTGAGCATTTACAAGACGCTTGACCAACACAGCCCGGAATCGCATCTGGTGCTGGTGATGGGGCCGTTTGGGCACCGGGGCTGGTCGGAAGAGACCGGTCATACGCTCCATAACGATCTGTATTTTTGGCGACAGTCTGGCAACCTATTATCAGCGTGAACTGGAAGCGCCTTTCTTTCATCATTACCTGAAAGGCGCTGGCGATGGCAAAACGGGGTTACCTAAAATCTGTCTGTTCGATACAGGGCTGAAGACTTGGAAAACGTTTTCGACCTGGCCCGCATCCGCCAGCCACCGCCTAAGCTGGTATTTAACCCCAACGGGGCAGCTAAGTACACAGGTTACTAACCCGACCCGTTTTCGGGAATATGTCAGCGACCCCGCTCATCCAGTCCCTTACAGCGAAGCGACCCTGACGGCCGAATCTGATTTCAGTGCGTTATTTAGTTATATGTCGGCCGATCAGCGGTTTGCCAGTAAGCGGGCTGATGTGCTCACCTTTCAAACGGACATACTTACCCAAAACCTGACAGTAGGTGGAGAAATTGCAGTTCGGTTGAACGTCAGCACCACGGGTAGCGACGCCGACTGGGTCGTTAAGCTCATTGATGTGTATCCACCCGACGAGCCGAATCATCCCTACCAGCCCAACGCCCAAACGCCATTAGCCAGTTATCAGCAGTTGGTCAGGGCGGATGTGATGCGGGGCCGGTTTCGGCACAGTTTCGAAAAACCCGAACCCTTCATCCCGAATCAGGTCACAGAGGTGACGTTTCAGTTGCCCGACGTGCTGCATACGTTTAAAAAAGGACATCGGGTCATGATTCAGGTGCAAAGTAGCTGGTTTCCGCTGATCGACCGAAACCCGCAGACGTTCGTAGAAAACATTTATAAAGCAGGAGCCGCTGACTTTCAACCGGCCCGTCATCGGCTGTATGGGGCTTCTGTCATTGAGGTGACCACCTTACCCTGAACAAATCACCTTAACAAGCCTGGTCGTTTCTTGACCGAGACAACCCACCGCTCATGGAAAACCCTGTTTATATAATTGGAGCCGGCGCTATTGGTATGACCTTAGCTGTGCTGCTGAAGCAGTCCGGCAAAGAAGTCATGTTGCTGCACGGTCGGAAAGGGAGCGTCCCGGAAACCGAAGAAACCAGTATTACCGTTGAGCTCAGCGATGGTACAGCCGTGACAGCGTCTGTTCCCATCCGCACCCTGGAACAGGTGGGCCTTTTGAACGGCCTTGTGTTGCTGACCAGCAAATCGTTCGGCAACCCGGAGCTGGCCCAGCGATTAAGAGGAAAGACAGGTCAGTCGCCCCTGGTTTTGCTGCAAAACGGGCTGGGTATCGAAGAGCCGTTTTTAGACGCCGGTTTCCCTGCCGTGTATCGGTGCGTGTTATTGGCGACTAGTCAGGTGCAGGCTCCGCATGTGGTGAGCTATAAGCCCGTTGCGGCTTCGGCAATTGGGGTAGTTCAGGGCCATGAATCCATACTGACAGCACTTGTCGAACAGATGAGTACACCCCAGTTCCCGTTCCGCGCCGAGCGAGCCATTCAGCAGACTATCTGGGAAAAAGTGATCACCAACTGTGTTTTCAATGCCATCTGCCCACTGCTGGGGATCGATAATGGCATTTTTCACCGGAATGTGCCAGCGCTGGCGTTGGCTGGTGAGATCATCGACGAATGTGTGGCTGTGGCCGAAGAAGTGGGCATCAACCTAAACCGGGAGGCCGTAGAACAGCGACTGCTGCAGATCAGTCAACGTTCCGATGGCCAGCTGATTTCTACCCTGGTTGACATTAACCACGGTCGCGAAACGGAAATCGATACACTAAACCTGGCTGTCGCCCGTCTGGCTGAACGGCTGGGTAAGCCTGAACTGGCCAACCGAACTCGATTATTGGGCGAACTAATCCGTATAAAGGCAGACACCAACCGCGTTCCGTAGGAAATAACCAACCCAGTTAATACGCCCTGGGAGCCTACCGAAGAAGTATCCCCTTAGTTGATAGGTGTCTATTTTACAAACGGAGCTTGATTCACATACGAATAGGACCTCTTCACCGCTTCTAATTGGGATACCGAAGAACTACTACTTGGATTCGGGTATTCAAGCTCGACATAATATCGTTCCAGACCACCTTTGGCATAACCGGCCGTAAAGATGTTAGCAAAGTTCATAAACCCCGTTGAACCCAGAATGTCCCGGTCTTTGATATGCAAAAGCGGAAAGCGGCCAGGGTAGCGGTTGAAATAGCTGACTGGGTCACACTGGCCCATGACGGCCCAATACACATCCATTTCAAAAAAAACCAGGGCAGGGTCGGTATGGGTCAACAAAAAATCATAGAAGATTTCGCTAGGGTAAGAGGTTGGAGTGATGGCCATCTCCGAGGACCAATCCTGGCCCCGCTTTAGTCCAATCCGTTTGAACTCCGCACTATGGTTGTGGTAGCCCCACCGCAGGTTGGCCTGTTTGGCGAGTTCACCGGTTTGGTTAAAGACGTCACAAACCCGTTTAGCGTCATCCACTGTATTGACAATGGGCATTGCCGGTTGTACCATCACTGGAACGCCTAAGGCCTGATGATCGGCAATGGCTCGT
Organism: Spirosoma radiotolerans; assembly: GCF_000974425.1. NCBI lineage: Bacteria > Pseudomonadati > Bacteroidota > Cytophagia > Cytophagales > Cytophagaceae > Spirosoma > Spirosoma radiotolerans. The sequence goes on along the minus strand of NZ_CP010429.1, from coordinate 3,584,166 downwards.
TTCCAAAAATCAATAATGGCCGGGATATTCTGTTTGGTGTAGGGTTGTATCTGGATGCTGCGCTCCCCTTTGCCTGAGCCACCACCATCGCCAAATTTGTAAACGCTTTGCAGGGGTGGTTCCAGGTGAGAACTGGTTGGCTCTAAGCCAATGTCTTCCAGGATTTTGCGATAATCGGTTAACGAATAGCCCAAGATAGAGCCCTTTTTGTCTTGCTGTTGATAGCCATAGAGTTCCACATGGGAAAAGCCGATGGCCTTCAACGCTTTCAGGGAGCCGATCATATCCTGCTTTAATTCCCGGCGGATGGAATAGGTCTGAATGCCAATTTTCTTGGTCTGTTGCGCAGTCACTGGCCAGCCATACGCCGATGAAACCAGTCCACCAGCTGCTACCAGGGCGTTTGTAAGCAATTCTCTTCTGTTCAGCATCAGGAGCGTAAAGGGTAGTGAAGCTAAGTTAAACGGTATTCTACTAAAAGGAAACGTGACGATTGAGTTGGACTGCTCAGGCGAGTTGGAGCGCCACATCTACTCGTAGCCACCTCATCAAGCCGCCAATTAACACCATAACCTCATAATTAGCCCTTTTTGCTGCCGTTTGCTTTGGTAAAGTGTTTCGCTTATGCCCAACTGATCGATGTAGGCGCAGTTTTGGACAAAACCTTTATTAATCTTTAAATACTATGAAAACGAAAGCCGTACTGGGTGGTCTGGTTGCGGGACTGGCCGGAGTAGCTGCCATGACACTAGCCGAGAAACTGGAGCAGTTAGTAACCAATCGTCCCAACTCGTACGTACCGGCTCACACCCTGGAGCGGTTACTTCGTCTTCCTCACAAACCCGACCAGCAGCGGCTAGGACTCAACTGGACCATGCACTGGGGGCAGGGGATCGTGTTAGGAATCGTTCGGGGCGTAATGGCTCAACACGGCATTAGAGGGCCGGTAAGCTCGTTTTTGTTCATGAACCTGCGGTTACTCAACGATCAAACTCTGGAGAATGCCACCGGTGTGGGTGCGCTACCCTGGAGCTGGCCTGCGGATGAGCAACTTATCGACTTGATGCACAAGGGGATCTATGCCTTCACCACTGGTGTCGTAGCAGATAATCTCGTTACAGGGCCTCCTCAATCGGCTGACCAGCGTGCAGGATGGCGCTTAGGTCAGAAAGCCTGAGCCTCCGGTTCGGTTGGTTCGTGCAACGCGTTTATGAAACGGGTAGATAAACGGTAAACGTAGCCCCTTCGCCCTCCCGGCTCCAGACGGTGATTTCCCCACGGTGGTTGTCGACTACTTTCTTGACGATAGCCAGACCAATGCCCGTACCACTGTAGTTACTGGTGCGGCCGTGTAGGCGCTGAAACGTACCGAAAACACGATCGCCATACTTTTTTGCATCAAAACCGATGCCGTTATCGGCGACTGAAATGGCCCAGAACGAGGCAACGGCTTCGGCTGCCAAATGAGCGGGTATTGCTGTCAGCTGTTCGTTGTCAGGCACTTTATTTGGCGAGCGGAGTTCGCAAGTGACCCGCACCTGGGGCCTCCGGCCCGCTTGCGTAAATTTCAGGGCGTTACTTAGTAAGTTCTGAAAAAGCTGGCGCAGTTGCAGCGCATCGCCCATGACAGTCGGTAAACTGGCGACGTCAACAGCTGCGTCTTTGTCAATAACGACCGCTTCCAGGTCCATCAGTACTTCGTGCACCAGATTTTCCAACTCAACCGGTTGAAAGGTTTGCTGCTGGGTGGCTAGGCGGGACAGGGCCAGTATATCCCGGATAAGGCCCGACATACGGTCGGAAGCCGCCTGCATGCGTTGCAGCATTTCGCTTGCTTCCGTCGACAACTCCGTGGCGTGTTGTTGTAGCAGGATGTTGCTAAAGGAATGGATTTTACGCAGGGGTTCCTGTAAATCATGGCTGGCCACATAGGCAAAACTTTGCAGGTTCTCGTTGGACTTTATGAGTGTCCTGTTGGCCGCTTCAATATGCTGCTGAGCCTCATGTTCAAGCGTTTTGTCCTGTACGGTCAACACCATGCCGTCTCCCCGTTTAACGGCCGTATACCCAAACCAGCCGCTACGATTAGGGTAAGTATAGGCCCCTTCCCAGTGCCAGGGCTGCCCTGTCTCGATGACCCGCCGATAGCCGTCAAGGAGCCCCAATTCAACGACATCGGGAAAGAATGACCGCATGGTTTGGCCCAGCAGTTGCTCATCCGACCGACCAACGCGCTGGCGATTGACTTCGTTTTGCAATACATACCGCAGATCAATCAGGGTGCCGGCCTGGTCACGGACGGCATCGAACGCAATGACCGCGTTCGGCGATCCATCCAGTACCGATCGGATTAGCTCCGCCTGCTGCTCGGCCTGCCACTGAGCGGCTTTCAGATCATTGATAATCCGGTAGGTCGTAATCAGTCGGTTATGATTAGCCCGGCATACTTCGCCGATGATGTAATTCTTGTAGCCATCATACTGGTAGAATTCTTCGAATCGCTGGGGTTCGTCGGTTTGCAGAGCCGCTTGGTAGGCTGGCCAGTAGGATGACTGTCTGGCTGTGGGGAACAGGGTTATCAGGGTATTACCAATGACCTGCTCACGGCTCAGCCCCGTATCACGCAACATCTGATCCGAGACAAACTCATAGCGCAGATCGGCTAACTGGCCAGTCTCATCCCAGATGATCTGAAACACATTCAGCCCATGCGTGACAGCCCCTAAAACGGCCTGGAACGTATCGGCCTGGTACTTCAATTGCGACTCGATTTGCTTGCGCTCCGTAATGTCGGCAAAGGTGTGCATAATTCCCATCCCCAATTTGGTGATGGACACGTCAACCCAGATTTTAAACTCCGGATAATACTTCTCCAGTCGTAGCGGCTGGCCAGTTTGATACACGCTACGGTGTTCCTGAAACAACCCCCGCTCTTTGTAATCTGGATAAATCTCCGATGACAAACGTCCCGCTGTATTTTCCTGGGTAAGATTCGGCAAGCGGAAAGCAGTAGGGTTGGTGAACTGGAATCGAAAATCGGTCACTTGCCCCTCCTCATCCAGGACGGGCTCATACACGGCTATACCCACATACGCGTTGTTGAATACGGCCTGTAGTAACTCGGCCTGCTCGCGTTGTTTTTGCTCCGACTCGTGCAGGGCTGTGATGTCCCTGAAGCTAACCAGCACACCCACCCCCAGCCGGCGAACCTCCACCTCCAGCCAGCTTCGTAGCCCAAATTGATCGTAAAAGGTATCGAACGTGCGCGGCTGTTCATCGTTAAAAACCCGTCGGTAAATCGCAAAGTTTTCGGTTTCTTGCCAGCCAGGGAACAACTCGCCTACGCCCCGCCCATCCGTTAACTCCTGAATAGACTTCCCAAAACGACGGGCGTTATAGTCGTTGATGACGATGTTCCTGAAGTCAACGATCTGGCCAGTCTTGTCGTAGAGTGGCTCCAGCAGGGAGACGCCGGTTGTAATGTTGTTCAGAACGGCTTGTAATTGCTCGATCTGGTGCTTCAGTCGGTCATTTTCTTCCTGTATAGCTGTTTGGGTAGCAGTAAGCATCGAGGATAAGGGAGTCGTCTTTCTGTAAGCCGACAGGAATCAGATGGCCGACAAATAGCGGGTGAAGATACCCCTTTTCTACCATATGAGCTAATCCACGAAGAAGCCACACAAGGCTTTCAAGGGAGCCGTCGAGTTTGCCGATTAGGCGAATAAGGGCTATAGGCTGATACGAAAATGGACGTTGACTCTTGACGCTCAGTATTACGAAATAAAAGACTTTTCTGGATAGCGTGAGGAGATGTACAAAATTGAGAGACTATTACACGTACTCAATTCATAATTGTACTACCACTCATCCTCACTTTTTTGCCATTAATACCGAAATATGGATAAAAAATATAAGGTACCTTGCATCGCATAGTACCTTATTGTACCTTTGATACAAGAAATTAACGAAATCAAATACACCAATGAATATAGAAAATGCTCAGGTGCAAATGCGGAAGGGAATTCTGGAATTCTGCATTTTGCACATCATATCGAGGGGTGAAATATATGCCTCCGATATGCTCGACGAGCTGACTTCCGCCAGAATCATGGTTGTAGAGGGCACACTGTACCCGCTGTTAACCCGCTTGAAAAATGCCGGTCTGCTCGATTACAAATGGGTAGAATCTACGTCGGGGCCGCCACGTAAGTATTATATTCTAACCGATCTTGGCCGCAATTCGCTGGAATCCCTCAACGACACCTGGCAGGAACTTGCCGAATCTGTTAATGCGATCATTGGAAAAGTTGATCTCCATAAAAAGCTCACGAATGGTGCTGTTGCCGTTTCGCCCTCAGCCGATTCAACCATCCCTCCAGCCAACGCTTAACCTATTCCCTTCATAAAACCGCAACGTCGGACCGCAATGAAAAAGACCATCAGTATTAATATTAGTGGCGTCATCTTCCACATCGAAGAGGATGGCTACGACAAATTGAAAAATTACCTGTCTACGGTTCAGCAGTATTTCTCAACCTACGAAGACAGCCAGGAGATTGTAACGGATATTGAAAACCGGATTGCCGAAAAGCTGCTGGCTAAACTGAAAGCAGCCGACAAACAGGTCGTGTCGCTCGACGATGTGAATGAACTCGTGGCCGCCATGGGTACCGTCGCTGATTTCGAAGCTGTAGAGGAGGAAGAAGTACTGGTTACGAACGGTGGTCGGCATTCGGCAACATCGGCTGGTAGTGCGCAGGCAAAAGGCAATCCGGCAAACGGCTCGACGACAACTACATTCGCCCCACAACCAAACCCTGGGGTGTCGTATGAGCCCCGTCGCCTGGTGCGTGACCTGCGTCGGAAGACACTGGGTGGCGTCTGCGCCGGACTAGCCCACTATTTCAACATGGACGTGGTGTGGGTACGGCTGATTTTTGTCGGGCTGTTCATCGGTCTGCCGGCCCTGAGTGGTGCTTCCAATGGCCCCGATGGGTTTTTCGGTGGCCTGAGTGGGTTTACTTTCATCGTCTACATTGCTATGTGGATTGCGCTGCCCGGCGTTGTAACGATTGAAGATGATAAAACCGTCAAAAAGTTTTTCCGTAACCCCGAAGATAAAGTCCTGGGGGGCGTTGCTTCCGGAATTGCCGCCTACTTTGGCATCGATACGGGCATTGTTCGGTTGTTGTTTGTGCTGGGTATTGTGTTTTTTGGGGTAGGTTTCCTGCTGTATCTGGTTCTCTGGATGATTGCGCCGACCGCTAATACGCTTACCGAAAAGATGGAAATGCAGGGGCAGCCCATCACGCTGTCCAACATCGAGAACAGCATTAAACAAAACCTGAATATTAACGAAACGGCCAACAACGAGAGCGCTCTGACACGGATTCTGCTGTTCCCTTTTCGCGCCATTGCCACCATTCTGGGCGGACTGGGCCGGGCATTAGGACCACTTTTGAACGGCGTCGTATCGCTGATCCGGGTTTTTGCCGGGGTGCTGATGCTTATAATGGCTTTCGCCTTCATGATCGCTTGCCTGGCCTTTATCGGGGCTGCCATTGGTATATGGTCAAGTACATCCATTGGCCCCGGCGGGTTTCCTTCTGATCTGATTCGGGCCGACGTGACGGCGCCGATGGTCTTGTCAGGTATTGTTGTGGGGCTTATTCCTGCCTTCGCGCTGGCCGTGCTGGGCATCATGCTGATCACCACACGGTCGGTCATCTCGACGCGAACGGCCCTTACATTGGGCGGTATCTGGCTGGTGGGTCTGGTTGTTTTTGGCGGAACGGTAACTCCCCTGATCAGCAGCTTTCAACGCCGGGGAACGGTCGAAGAAACCAAAATACTGACCGTACCGGCGGCCATCCCGATGTTTGCCCTTAATGATGTCGACAATGACGGGGACAATTGGGATACGCGTCCATCAATTGATTTGAAAGGGTATGAAGGCACGACGCTGAACCTTGTCCAGTCGTTTCGGGCGCAGGGTCGCACCCGCGCCGAAGCACAAGCCAATGCCCGGCAGGTACGCTACGCCTACACGATTAAAGACTCGGTTGTACGGTTCGATAATTCGATGGAGTTATTACCGAAAGCTCATTTCCGGGCGCAGGACCTGGATATGGACCTGATGATTCCATATGAGAAACCATTCCGGATGACCGAGGACTTCGCCCGCTACATCCGCAATGAGTTTGGCGAACGGGAATTGGACCGGATGTCGTCCAGCCTCTGGAAGTTTACCAAGCAGGATGGGCTGGTCTGTATCAACTACCCGCGCGAAAAAGATCATAGCGACAATGATGAAGACAACGACGTGACTGATCTGACCGACGATGTACAAAGTGCCGTAGCCAGTGAACTTGGCGACGATTTCGACCGCATCGGCGACCATACGCGCCAGTTTAATGTGACGGCGTTCTCGAAGGTTGATATTGCGGGGGCCTTTGTTGTCCGGTTCCGGAAAGGAGATACGTTTAAAGTTATCGCCGACGGTCGTGAGGATGACATGAGCGACATGGACGTTCGGGTGAACGGCAGCACGCTGGAAGTGAAAATTGACCGGAAAGGAGGCTTGTTCGACTGGAACAACCGCAAACGGGTCGGCCTGACTATCACCGTACCAAACATCGATGAACTGAAACTGTCGGGTGCTTCCAAAGCGAGTCTTGTTGGTTTCGGCAATTATAAAAACCTGGACATCGACATGAGTGGTGCCTGCCGGACGGTCTTCGACGGAACGGTCGAGAAGTTATCCATTCAATTATCGGGCGCATCCAACGCTGTGCTGCGGGGGCATGTCGATCAACTGGAAGCCGATTTGAGTGGAGCCAGTAAAATCGAAGCAACAGGCCTGAACATCGATAAAGCGTCGGTAGATGCCAGCGGAGCCAGCCACGCAACACTTGGTCATGTTGGTTCACTTGACTCTGAAACGTCGGGTGCCAGCAAAGTGACGCGTCAGTAAAGAGTAACCTATAGTGAAAATGGCTGTGGAATTGGCCGGGTTTTGTCTGGAATTGCCGGACGAGATGCCTCTCAATTCGCAGCCATTTTTTATGGACTATGTATCCCAATTGGGCCGATAACCAACCTGACTAACCATTGTTACGCATGTCTCGCACAAGTCAATTACTAGTACTTATTGCCTTTCTGTTCACCTTCTCTACCGGATTTGCACAACAGCCCGATACCTTATGGACGCGTCTGCTGAAGGAAAATACCCTATTGCTACAACCCAGTGCGGCCGGCTTTACGGGTAAAGGATGGAACTTGATTCAGGCGGGGGTCAAAGACAATCAATATGTATTGATCGGGGAGGATCATTTCATGTCAGAGATTCCTTACTTCACCGAGCAAGTACTGAAAACCGCTTCGTTCAACACCTTCGCGCTGGAGGTAGACCCCTATGTTGCGCAGCTACTGAACCAAAAACTTGCTCAATCGGATACAACCTCACTCATGAAATGGGCCGTACAGGCCGGGCCCGCCCTCTCATTTTACAGCCTGCAGGAAGAGTTTCACATGCTTCGGGAAGCAAGCCGTACGCACACGTCTCTAATCGGTCTCGACCAGGTCATGATGATGTCGGACCAACTGCTGTACAATGAACTGGCGCACAAAGCCACTCGCCCCAGCACGCGCCAGCGTTATGCCGCCATGACCGAACGGGCTACCATCTCGGCAACGAAAGCAACGCTGGATCTGAGCCATCCCATGTACATGCAAAGTGCCGCCTTTGACCAGGATGTGGCCGCTTTGGCAAAAGAACCCATGACCGCTTATGAGAAAGAAGTACTGGATGCCGTTCAATTATCGGCCCGTATTTATAAAACCCAAAGCCATGCCCTGCGGGTGCAATTAATGAAACACCAGCTCATGTCGGCTTATGTATCGTCAATCAAAGATAAAAAAGTATTGGTTAAACTGGGAGCCATGCATTGCGCTCGCGGGGAGAGCTACCTGACCGTTTATGACTGCGGAAGCCTGCTCAGCAACCTGGCCGAAAGTGAGTACAAAAGCTCGTACCACATTGCCATTTTTGGCAAAAACGGAATTCAGGGAAGCCCCTTCAAGGCTTTGCCGGCTCATCAACTCGACCCCGTCAACGGCGATTTGAAGTTTATAAAGCCTTTTTTCGAGGCTACACCTGAGCAGAATTGGGTTGTATTTAACCTGTTACCGATCCGAAAGGCGTTACAACGGCAGAAGCTCAACATAGACGATGTTGATCTGCGCCGAACAATTCTGGGTTACGATGCCCTGGTGATTTTTCCAACAGCTCATCCGGCGCACAGCATGAATTGATTCCGTTTTAGTGCACGTTTCAGTGAGCCAGAGATTTTATTGTACTAAAGATTTTATTGAACCACAGAGGCACAGAGAACACAGAGGTTTCTTCACTGCTTACTTTATGTAACGAGCACGCTCTGTGTTCTCTGTGCCTCTGTGGTTCAATAAAATCTCTGGCTTGAGTTTTTAGATTTATTTCTTCAACTCGGCTTCTTTTTCCACGCGTTCCTGGGCTATCGCGACCTCTTTTTCCTGTTTCTTATTCTCCCGTTCGAATACCTGGATCAGAACAATGAAGTAGGACACAAGTAAAGGACCAACAACCAGACCCAGAATGCCGAAAATAGGAACGCCTAACACAATGCCTGCTAAAGTGACGAGTGGGTGAATGTCGCCCATGCGCTTGGCCAGCATAATCCGGAGCAGGTTATCGATATTAATGATCACGACAACGCCCACCACTAAAATACCAATGCCCTGACTCGTGTTGCCCTGCGAGAGTTGAATGAGTCCGGCTGGTCCCCAAACCAGTGGCGTGCCCAGCACAGGAATGAACGCCATGAAAAAGGCTACTGTACCCCAGAAAAGAGCATCGGGAACGCCAAAGATCCACAGTGTTGCGCCTGTCAACACACCTTGTACCAAACTGACCAACGCCTGGCCGAGTACATTGGCATTCACGTTGTTTTTGAGAGATTCGCCAAGTTCTTTCTGGGTATCATGTTTGAAAGGCAGGTATTTCTGAAGCCCTTTCTGAAAGGTTTCCTGCTGAACAAACATAAAATAGAGGGTGAAGAACATCAGACCCAGAATGACAATAAAATCCAGCGCACCGCCTGCCAGCGAAGGCAATAGCCGACTGGCATACGTTCCGCCCTGCCGAAGAATAGCCTGAATATTCTGCTGGCTGGTAATCTGATAGCCCGTTAACTCTTCAGCTTTCTTCGCTAGATTCAGGATATCTTCGGTATGCTGTGAATAGTACTGGATGCGATCAATCAAAAGCAGACTCAGCGTGAGAAACGGCATGATGATCACAACGATGGAGAAGACAATTAGGAGCGCAGTGACTAGAGACCGATTCCAGTGTCGCTTGAGGGCCAGGGCTGTGAACCAGGGACGGAAAACGACATACAGAATGCCAGCTCCCAGAAAAGCGGATATATAACCACTTAAGCCATATATGATGAAGCCTGCGATAATAATCAGGCTAGTGATGAGCAAAATGCGTTGTTGCTGGGGTGTATAAATAGTTGTCATAGGTCCGTGTAAGGCCGCGTTACTAAGCGGATTTATTAAAAAAGTATTAAAAGCGACCAATTGTTTAACCCAATGCTCGGGCAAGCCTTCACAAAAGTGAGGGTGAAAAGAAAGAAGCGCTTCATGTCGCTCCCCTTTTCACCCTCGTTTGGTGTGCTTCCAGTATACTCAAATTTGCATAGAGTATTAATACTCAGCATTCTGTCGCGCTGAGTGCCAGCCCAGCCTGCGACGTTTCCTTGTACTTGGTTGACATATCGCGGCCAGTGGCTTTCATTACTTTAATAACCGCATCAAGCGAAATTTTTTGAAACGAAGCGGATCCCGATGTGGCCAACAGGTAAGCATTGTAGGCTTTCACGGCTCCCATCGCGTTGCGCTCGATGCACGGAATCTGTACATAGCCGCCAATGGGATCGCAGGTCATGCCGAGGTGGTGTTCTATGCCGATTTCGGCAGCGGCTTCAATCGGACCGATATCGCTGGTAGACTGGGTGCAACGCGTCAGGAAAGCCGCTCCCATGGCCGAAGCCGAACCAATTTCGCCCATACAGCCCATTTCAGCGCCCGAAATACTGGCGTTATGCTTGATCAGAAATCCGATGACGGCTGCGGCCAGCATGCCCACCCGCATCGTTGCCCGGTCGTAGTGAAAATGATGTTTAGCCAGAAAGGTCAAGCCCGGAATCACGCCCGATGCGCCGGAAGTGGGAGCGGTCACAACGATGCCACCAGCTGCGTTTTCTTCAGATGCGGCCAGGCAATAGGCGTTTAAAAAAATGAGGAAACTGTCTGAGCGGAGGGCCGCCCCCGGATGACTCATGCCTTTGGCCTGCTGGAACAAAATGGGCGCTTTGCGGTTCAGCCTGATGTTGCCTGGCAACACGCCTTTGTGCTTGAGGCCGCGCCGAACGGCCTTGTGCATAAAATCCAGAATCTGGTCGATCCGCTGGTTTACTTCCGCGCGACTTCGGTTGGTCAACGCCATTTCATTTGCCATCAATAGTTCATCCAGCGAAATGGAATGGGTTTTAAGGTGTTCTTTCAGCTCGGCCATCGAACTGTATGGGTAAGGCACGGTATGGGAACTGGTGCCCGCTTCGGGCTCTCCTTTGCGACTGATAAACCCGCCCCCAATTGAGTAATATTCCTCTTCGGCCAACACCTCTTCGCCCGATTTTAACTTGAGCACCATCGTGTTGGCAAAGGGTGAGTCATACCGTTTCCGTTCGAAATGAATCTGTGCCGCGCCAACATCAATTGTTTGGTTGCCCAGTGAAACGGGGTACAAAACCTCCGGGTCGCGCAATAGCTTCAGCATGGCAGCGGGGTCCGTCGTTTCGGGTTGCCAGCCCAGCAAACCTGCTACTACCGCGCGGTCGGTTCCGTGCCCTTTTCCGGTTGCACTCAGTGAGCCATAGAGGTGAATATGAATAGCATCGGCCCGCTGCTGGATATCCGTGGGTAATTGAGCCAGCCGTTGGCGGAAATCAAAAGCCGCCTTCATGGGGCCAATCGTATGCGAACTCGATGGCCCCGGCCCAACCTTGAACAGGTCGAAAATGGATGTGGTGATGGGCGATGTAGTCATGTTGATGAAGTTGATGGCGCCAGGCTCCAGCCTGGTGTCTATTATTTTCCGGCCTTTGGCCGGTATTGAGAGAACTGTGATTTGTTACCGGTCAGAGGCCGGAGAATAGTAGGCACCAGGCTGGAGCCATCATTCATGGAACACCGTAAACGTACTACTGTAAACTCATCGGTCCAAACCTCGGATTTGATCGAGGTATTCGGTTGGTAACAGCACCCGTTGAACAACGGAGCGAAGCCCCAGCGTATTCAGAACTTTATACAAACCAATTGTATGCGTTAGAAAAGGTTTTTCGGGTAAAGCTAGCCGCTGGCTAACTTGCTGAGGAACGAGAACGGCCTGCGCTTGCCGGAGCAGATCATACCGCCAGTTCCCCAATTGTTCGCGATACCGCTGAAAGAGCTTATCCGTAAATTCACTGCGCACCAGATCGCGGTTCAGGTGGGTTTCCCGGTCGATTCGCCAGTCGGCGTAATTTGTCGGCAGATCGGGAACATGCATGCCCGCGCCCACTTCCCGAAAGGTAGCAAACACATCTTCCCGCTCGATGTCGGTCAAGGGGTGGTGGAGGGTTTCGAATGCTCGTATGGAGTAGTCGATCAGCATATACAGCACATCACGGTAGGCCCAGTCGGGAATCTGGTACCCTCGTTTCTGCTCAACACCCGAATGAATGGCACTCATGCGGGCGATGGCTTGGCGGGCTTTTTCGTCCGACGAAAAGACGATATCCTGCGCGTAGCGAACCGTCGAAAAGAGCCGGGCTATGGGGTCCGCCGGGAGTTTACCCGTATAAAATAACCAGTCTACCGCCCGATTCAGGGCAAACTCGGCGGCTGAACCGGCAAAAACGAGAAGAATAACATCGGCATCGCCCCATATCTGGCGGGTAATTGAGCCGGGTTTAACAAAAAAACTCATTGATGAACAGTTACGATAGTCATTGGTGATCAGGCAGTTCGCTGGCATTGCCCATTTAGTAATAAGCTTGCCTGGAACCACCAATCACTACAATGATAAGACAACAAATTCAACGCGTCGGTTCTTTCGTTTGTTATCTTCTGTATCGTTGGGGGCGGCCGGTTTGCTACTGCCATAACCCGCATGGCGCAATCGACTTTCCGGAATGCCCTTGTTGACGAGGTAATTGGTGATAATTCGGGCCCGGTTTTCGGACAGTGCCTGATTGAGTCGCCGGTCGCCTACGTTATCGGTATGTCCGGCAATTTCAATGACCAGCTTCGGCGTGGCGATCAGGGTTTTAACCAGCTTGTTCAGCTGCGGATAGGATTCTGGCCGGAGTACATAACTGCTCTGGTCGAAATAGACATTGTCTAATCGAAACGCCTGGTTGACTTCCAGGTTACGAAACACACTGTCCGTCTTAGGATCTTCTTTTTCAAGCCGAATTACATACTCAAAAGCACAAGTATCACAGAAAACAGTCATTAGTTCTTCCGCTTCGTAATAACCGGGCGTACTGGCAATAACATTGATTGTATCTGGATGAGTTAATGTGAACGAATATGGAATGCCAAGCCTACTTTCTCCGCTAAATTTCTGCTTGGTCTGTTTAGCCTGAATCGTGAATTTGGCAGGTAATACCGCTGATGTTTTATCATCAACGGCCGAAATGGTAAAGGGTATATCCCGGCGTTTAGCAGGCTGCGGGACGAGGGATACGTTTACCTGGCCGAACGCATAGGACAAACTCAACAGGTGTATAAGAGCGATGAATAGAATGCGCATTTTAGGACAGTAAGTGGCGGTAAAGACGCACCCCGCAAAAAAAATGCCGGATATTTTGAGGCTCCTGTGCTAGTGGACAAGCCGGCTGCCAGACCCACGATGCGACCGGGTTGTCAGGTCGTCGCCAGGGTGATGGGAACAGGCAGGCCAAACCCTTCGCGCAGGGCCACCCTGGCCGCATGATAGCCGCACATACCATGTACCCCGCCACCGGGCGGGGTAGAGGAGGAACAGATAAACATACCCGGCGCTGATGTTTTGTAAGGTGATAAGCTAACCACAGGTCGCGTATACAACTGCCCGATGTCGATGATCCCGCCGTTGATGTCGCCCCCGATGTAGTTGGCGTTGTAGGTTTCCATCTGAGCGGTGTTCATCGTATGCCGATCCAGAATCCGGTCCCGAAAACCGGGGGCGAATCGCTCGACCTGTTGCTCAATAATCTGGGTTCTGTCAACCGTTGATCCGTTTGGTACATGGCAATACGCCCAGGCCGTATGTTTTCCGGTCGGGCTCCGGCTCGGATCGAACAGGCTTTGCTGAGCTAACAAAATGTAGGGTTTATCGGGATGTTTGCCCGATGACGTGGCCTGTTCCGCATCGGCAATTTCCTCAAATGTACCGCCAATATGAATTGTCCCTGCCTGCTGGCATTCGGGTGCCGTAAACGGAATGGGGCCATCCAGCGCCCAGTCAATTTTAAAAACGCCCATGCCATAGCGGTAGTGCTCCAATTGGGTTCGATAAAGGGCTGAAAACCGTTCACCAGCAATGCCGAGGAGTTGCCGGGGCGTCACGTCGAACAGGACAACCCGTGTAGACGGAATATCTTTCAGCGACTGGACTCGCTGCCCCGTTTCAATTTTCCCGCCGAGGGAACGGAAATAGGAGGCCAGCGCATTGGCTATCGTTTGTGAACCACCTTTGGGAATCGGCCAGTCGTAGAGGTGTCCTGCGGTCATCAGTACCAGCGCAATGGCCGAAGTGGTCAGGTTGCTCAAGGGTTGAATGGCATGTGCGGCCATGCCGCCAAACAGCCCTCGCGCTTCTTTCGTTTTGAACCGTTTGACCAGTTGCGTAATGGGCAAAAGAGCATCGAGGCCAAAACTGGCCATGTTGATCGGGTGTTTCGGGAACCGCAGCGGCCCCAGAATATCGGGGGCCATGGTTGGCCAGTCCTGAACGATAGGCGCCAGCAGGTTTCGATAGGCCTGTTCATCAACACTGAGCGATTGAGCCGTCTCGACTAGCGAGCGTCTGAGCGCAGCCGCTGTACCATCATCGAACGGATGGGCCGCTGCAATGGGTGGATCGACAAATTCCAGGCCATGGTCCGCGAGCGGTAAGGTTCGAAAAAACGGTGAACCGGCGGCCAGCGGATGAATGGCCGAACAGATATCGTGCACAAAGCCAGGTTGAGTTAGCTCGGCCGAGCGAAGCCCCCCGCCAATGGTCTCTTTTGCTTCCAGCACCACGACCGACAAGCCAGCGCGTTGCAGTGTAATGGCAGCGCTCAGTCCGTTAGGACCGGAGCCGACAACCACGGCATCAAATTCATAGTTAGCCATTAGCAGGAATTAGAATCAAGCGCATAACAGCCGTTTCGGGCTTAACTGTTCCGGTGTAGGTGTGATCTATTTTTGTTTTAGCCTAATACTCGCCCGCATTCAGCGTGCTTTTTGATAGGGCGTAATTGCGGTTAATTCGATGCAATACTACATAAACGGAGTCTTTATTTTCATTGATGCCGGTTAGCACCACCCGTGAGCCGTCGGTTGTCTGGTACTTGAGAATCATGCGTTTACGCGTTCCATCTTCCTGCCGGGATTCCGCTTTAATGCCTTTAGTGCGCCGGGTCGTGCGGGCAATCGAAGCAATCTTTGGGTCTTCCGGGCCAATATTGGCCAGTGCAGACGCTGGAATCCACTGGTCGTCAGCGATGGCCTGTTTATTCTTTCTGGTGGATTTCGTCGTTGCCTGCTTTTTGGCAGTACCTTCCTCATTCTCGCCACCTTCTCCCCGCCGACCTGTGGCGGGCCGGTATTTGTCCTGCAGATACAGCACATGATTGACCGGGTCTGCATCGTAATAAAATACCCGCTGACCACCAGCCACCCCTGTCAGCTCGAACGTTCGGTTGATGTCGCGCATGGGTGAGCCGCCCCCATTAGAGAGGTCGAGTGGGACAGCCCGATTTACTTTAAACGTGAGTGTCGACCAGTTTTCGAAGGTAGCATCCTGCCACCGGATGGAGTCTACCGGCGAATACGGAATTTCCTTATTGTTAAGCCTGAATTCGGTTACGGCATAATTGCCCCGAAGTTCCCGAACGCCTTTCTGAGCTGGCTGTTTGTACGGATCGTACCGAAAATTGACGTATTGAATCCAGAAGAGAAGAACGAGAAAAATGCCAATAGTTGCCGTTTTTAACCCGATGCGGGCGCCCTGTTGCCAACCCGAAAACGAAGGGTAGTAATGAGCTGGAATCGTGAGCTGTTCTTTAATTAATAGAGTGTACAAATCCCGAATATAATACACCAGCAGAAAACCCGACAGGACAACGAAATAAGAACTGTACCCATGTACGCCACCATCATAGGCAAGGTTGACGTAGACAATATCGGCCAGTGCGCCAAACAACAGAACAGCTCCCCAGAAGGTGGTTGCCCGGAAAAACAAAAGCGCACCGGCCAGCACTTCCACAACGCCCGTAAACACTTCATACCAGGGGACAATGCCGATGGATAGCCAATAGATTTTCTGGGCGGTGAGATCGCCGAAATTGGTGTTCAGCAAGCCAAGCGACGGGTAGGGTAACTGTGTGGGCAGCAGTTTGGTGAAACCAAAGCCAATGATGCCTATGCCCGCCCGGTAGCGAACAACCACCCGAAGCCAGTAATAGAGCCAGTTGTAATCCCGTGGCTCTGTCCGTCGGAGGGCAACAACGGCGGTCCAGACCAGGCCCGCTACAGCAGACACCAGCAGGATGAAAACCCACTCGCCATAGCCCATCCAGGCGGGCCACCAACTTACCCGGCCGAGAATGTTTGGCTGAAAGCGGGCCACGTCATACAGGTCGCGGTAGTGCAGGTGTAGCCAGTCGAGGGAGGCTACATTTTTGTACCAGCTCGCATTGGTCGGCATGGACATCACAATGAAGAAAATAAACGCAATGCGGAAGGCAATTTTCTCGCTTCGTGTCCAGGCTGGGTAGCGGCCTTTTTTGGTGCCCTCCGTGTGCGCTTGTTTTTCTGTAAATGGACGGGCAGGAACCACCGGTTGCCTGTCTGCGGTTTGCGTGGCGGTTCGTTCATCGGGTGAAACCAGGCCTAAGGCCAAACGTTCGGGGTTACTATTCGGGAGTGCCATTGTTTTGCGTAATTAAAGCGTAAGGGTTCCCCGGCGACCGGCTTTGGCAGCCTCGTTCAGCAGGTATTTTTTGTTGAGTTTGTTCAGAACCACGTAGACGGAATCACGGCGTTCGTTAAGTCCGGACAGGACAAGTTGATGGGGTGACTGCCTGTAACGGAGCGTCAGTGTTTCGTTCGGGTAATGCGGGTTGCGATTGGTGAGCGTTAGAATATGCTGAGCCGAGTCGACCTGGTAGCTGTAGTAGTGGCGGCCCGTTGTTCCAGCCTGTTCGTAAGTGCGATTGGCATCATCGACCGGAATTTCCTCCGTGTTTGAGCGATCTGGAATAACCGGCCGGTTCGACTTAATGCTCAACGTGTTCCAGGTTTCAAATACGACATTCTGCCAGCGTACTGAATCGGTTCGAGAGTAGGGGAGTGTTTCGCCAGCTAGTTTAAACGTCTGAACATCATAGACGCCAGCGGCTCCGGGTAGGCCTGGCGTTTTGGGAAACTGATATGGTCCCATCTTATAGGCTGCGTAGGTTTTGTAACCATAGAGGAACACTGCAAAAAAGACGAAACCAGTTTTTAGGGCCAGTCGGCCATAGCGTTGCCAGGCTTCGGCAAATACTGGTTTGAAGCGATTGGGCAGGGCGGCTTGCTCCAGCGAAACCAGGCGAAACAGGCGAACCGCATCGAAAGCAAACAACAGCAGGGCAAACGTAATGAGCCGTAAACTATACACAGACTCACCCCCTTCGTAGGCCAGATTGGATACAAAAACGTTGCCCAGAAACGGCAGGATAATCAGGGTGCCAATGACGGTCGTTTTGCGGTTAAGCAGCAGGAGTCCACCCAAAATTTCGACCATGCCCAGGAAGGATTCATACGAGGGTGTAATGCCCAGACTAAGCGAGAAAAGCTTCCAGGCTGTAAGCTCTCCATAAGGCGTGTTGAGGCTGCTAAGGGATGGAAATGGGGCCTGCATAGGGAACAATTTGATGAACCCATACGCAAGGATCGCAACTGCCAGCCGGTACCGGACAATGACCCGGAGCCCGTAATATAGCCCGTCGTAAGTCATTCGTTTCGGATCACGAACAGTCCAGACTATCGTACCCGCCAGTGCGATCAGGGCGACAACTGCCCAGTTTATGAACGTATCGGTCGGGCCGAAAAAGTGGGGAGCGTAGCGTGCCAGGTAGAACAGGTCGCGGTAGTAGGAAGCTCCCCAGTCGATTGACAATAGGTTTCGATAAAATCGCCAGTCGAGGGGAATGGCCTGAATCAGGAAGTAGATAAAGACAAAGCGAAAGAGCGTTTTTTCCGGTCGGGTCCACGCGGGTTCGGATGGAGTAGGAATTAGGGTAGACATAGTGAATAGTATGTTATATATTCTATAGGATAAATAGATTAATTGTGCAATGGACAGATAGGTTGAGTTGTAGTGTTCTATTTCTGATTGTGGTGTCAGCTTCTCAAAACTGACACCACAATCAGAAATAGAGCCTGTTTCCTCGGTTCGTGTCCTCAAGGACCGTTCCTATCAGTCGGCTCCGCCAGATATGCTACTAGTGATGCGGTCCGTGAGGACACGGACCGAGGAAACGGGCGTAAGCCGTCCATTGAGCATCAACTCACTTTGCCGGTTCATTAGGCCGTTGCGGCTGCTGGCTGATTACTTTGCGCCCCTTTAAATCAAACTTCTGTCCTTTGCCCAGGAAGTAAAACGGACCTCCGCTGCTGTTCTGCCCCGACGGATATTTACCGTTGCTGGCAATCTGCCCCGCTTCGTAGATGCCCACATACGAGTTGCCGATTACATCGAAGGTATTCTGCTGAACCACAATGGCGGTGCCCTCATCAATGGCAATGCCCAGTAATTCCGGTCTTGCTTTGATTACCTCAATAAGATCAAATTGACGGTTCCGGCGTAGAAAATGCTGATCGATGGTGACGTTATGAATAAAATCCAGCCCTTGGGTGTGGTCGCCAACCATGATCGAATTGCCTTTGGTGTCGCCCCGTACCATAAAAGAACCCAGAATGGTAGCGCCTGCTGACGTACCGCCAATTACTCCGCCCCGGCTTAGTACGGCGTTGAATTCCTTGTGCGCCAGCGTATTCAGGTACGAGTCGGCCAGCCGCCAGTGCCGGCCGCCCACAAACCAGACGCCGGTGGCTTTGCGCAGGGGCGCGACAAACGATTCCTGATTAGCAACGTTGGGATCGCGGGTGTGCAGGACAGTAATGTTTTTAACCCCTAGGCTTAGCAGTTTTTCCTTTTCGCGCGGTGTGCTGTTCGCGGAGGAATCTTCACCGGCTGTTGGAATAATAACAATGTTGGCTGCGGCAGGTCCGCCCGCCAGCTCCACAAACCGGTTCCAGAGTTCGGGACCCATGCTGCCCCCGCCCACAATAACGAGCGCCCCCTTTTCAGGGCCAATGGTCTGGGGCGTTTGGGCCGAAAGTCTTCCTGCAACTAATGCCAGCAAAAGGAGAGGAAGTACGAAAGAATGTTTCATGATAAGCGGTTGTTTTCGAGTGTTGGCGTATCTGTACCCAACTTCACGAAGATAAGTTAATAACCTTGATTCTGTACTAGTGCTTTATCGGCCAGAATTTCGCTGTTCGGAATCGGCAGCACGTATTTAGTGGTATCTGTAATGCCCAGCACGGTAGCTACCCGCCCTGTTCGGATCAGATTGAACCAGCGGTCGGCTTCAAACGGAAACTCTACCTGCCGTTCGGTTTCAATGGCCAGCAACAGAGCGTCTCTCGTCGCGGCCTGCGCTGCCGGTACGGCTGCCCGGTCCCGAACGGCATTCAAATCGGCAAGTGCGGCCGCTGTTTTGCCAAGTTGTGCCCGAGCTTCCGCCCGAATCAGATACAGCTCCGCAATCCGAATGACATAGGCCGGATCAGTGCCGAGCGGAGTGCGATAATACAGTTTGCCATACCACAAATTACCCGGCGGACTCGTTTGTGCAATCAGCTCCTTCCGATTACCACCCACATTGGGGTCATTGAGCAGGGCCACGAGCTTGTCGTTGGGTGCCCATTCCCGGCGACCGCTGAGGGCTGGCGGTAGCCACCAGTTGTAGTTCCCATTTTTGAATGAGTTGCTGTAGGCGATTTCAAACACCGATTCGGGCGTGGCTACGGCGTTGTTTGCAAAAAAAGCGCTGTAAGGTTTAGCCAATTTGTAGTTTGAATCCTCAATGAGCTTGCTGGCGTAGGTTTCGGCCTGGTCCCATTCCTGACGGTATAGATGGTAACGTGCCCGCAGCGCCCAGACGGTTTTCCGGGTGACTTTGTTGCGGTTGGTCGTTGCACTCAGTAATGGTTCGGCCGCCGTCAGGTCTTTAAGTACCTGGGAGTAGGTATCGTCGGCACTTCCGCGTGTAATGCCCGTATTATCGGATGGCGTACGGGTTGCTTTCAGGACGACCTGCACACCACCCCAGCCCCGCACCAGGTCAAAATATGACAGGGCCCGTAAGGCATACGCTTCGCCCTGAATCTGGTTTTTCCGGTCAGCAGTTAGTAGGGGGTCAGCCAGCGTAGGTACGGTTTCCAGCAGGTAATTGGCCTGAAGAATGGTCCGGTAAATTGCCGACCAGGCCGCGCTAACATAACTATTGTCGGCCGTTAATTTGCGCGCCGTGATTTCCTGGGGTGCGCCCTGTGAACCAGTCCATTGAATGTCGCCACCCGATAAATAGACCAATGACTGGAAGTTAGAGCCATAATAGCCATCGCTGCCCAGGCGATTGTATAAGCCATTTAACGCAGCTTCGGCAGTGCTGGCATTGGTAATGGCCTGTGCCTCATCGACCTGCAGCTCAGGCTGTACGTCTAAAAAAGAGTGGCAGCCCGTTAGCAAGAGGAAAAAGGAGATTAGTTTAAACTTGATTTTCATGGTAAATAAGCGCTAACGAATCAAAAGGTCAGATTAAGGCCGAACTGAGCCGTTCGGGGTTGCGGGGGCGTACCCAGGTCATACCCCTGGGTGGTTGGGTCGGCCGTCACGTTCACTTCAGGGTCTGGCCCCTGATACTTGCTTACCAGCCACAGGTTCGAGCCGCTATAATAAACCCGGGCCGAGGCAACGCCCAATCGGCGAAGCACCGATTTTGGTATCGTGTAGCCAAGCACGAGCGAGTTCAGCCGCAGAAACGAACCATCTTCTACAAAGCGGCTGATTGGGCTGAGGTTGTAGTTATTACCAATGGTGGTAACCCGTGGCACATCCGTAATATCGCCTTCTTTCTGCCAGCGGTTTAACTGGTTCTTGTTAATGGCCCGCCGGTCGTCCCGTGTACCACCCGATTCCAGGAAGAAGCGGTTGTTGTTCAAGACTTTGCTGCCGTAGCTGAAATTGAAGAAGACCGACAGGTCGAAGCCTTTGTAAGCGACGGTGTTATTCAGACCACCGAAAAACTTGGGCAGTGCGCTCCCGTAAAACTGTTTGTCGGCCACGGTGATCTTTCCGTCTTTATTGACATCGTCATAGACTGCATCGCCCGTTTTTGGGTCGACATAAAGCTGTTTATAGACGTAGAACGAGTGGAATGATTGGCCCTGCGCCATTCGTTCGGCTGCGTAACTGGCATCGACGGGAATGGATAACTTCTCGATCC
The DNA here is from genome assembly GCF_000974425.1 of Spirosoma radiotolerans. NCBI lineage: Bacteria > Pseudomonadati > Bacteroidota > Cytophagia > Cytophagales > Cytophagaceae > Spirosoma > Spirosoma radiotolerans. The sequence goes on along the minus strand of NZ_CP010429.1, from coordinate 3,563,272 downwards.
GGTTAACGTTACCCGCAATGTTGAAGCTGGTATTCCATTGAAAATCAGCTTTGTTGATGTTTTGGGAGTTGACGGCAAATTCAAGTCCCCGGTTACTGATTTCGCCATCGTTCCGGTAAATACTGGCAAATCCTGAACTCTGAGCCAGCGGTACCTGAAGCAACAGGTCGTAGGTGTATTTTGAGTACGCGTTGACTTCAACGCCAATTCGGTTATTCCAGAGACCAATGTTTAGGCCGATGTTGGTTTGCCGGGTAGTTTCCCATTTCAGGTCAGGGTTGGCTAACTGCACCGGTGTCGTCCCCGGATTATCGAGGTAGTTATTTCCCCCGCCCCACAAGCCCCGCGACGCGTAGTTACCGATACCATTCTGGTTTCCCGTCCAGCCCACACTGGCCCGAACTTTCAGATCATTGACCAAACTAACATCCCGCAGGAAGTTTTCCTGTTTCAGTTGCCAGGCAACTCCGGCTGACGGAAAATAACCCCACTGATGCCCCTGTGCGAATTTTGACGACGCATCGGCCCGAAGGCTGGCTTCGAAAAAGTACGTCTTCGCAAAGTTATAATCGGCCCGGCCAAAGAAGGAAACCAGGTTATACTGGTTGCGCGTTGACGAAGCCGTCGTTACCGAAGCCGACGCAATCTGTTTGAAGGCATCTGACGGAAAATTGGTGCCCTGCGCCAGTGTCTGAGTAGCCACGTTACCCTGTAATGTATTGCCTACTAAAATCCCGACATTGTGCTGATTACCAACACTTTTTCGGTACGACAACGTCTGCTCATTAATCCAGATCGTGTTTTTGCTGACACTCGATGTGGCTAACCCTTTGCTGGCGCTGCCCCGGTTGGTCAGTGTATTCCAGTATTCGTATTCGTCATAATTGTTGTAGTCGAGACTCCAGCTACTGCGTAATTTAAGGCCCCTGCTAATGTCGAATTCACCGTAGATGTTACCAATGTAGCGGGTGCTGGTCGAGTGCATATCGGTGTTGTTGATCAACACATCCAGGTTATCGAAACCAGCCCATTTCGCGTACGTACCGTCGGTGTTGAACTTGGGCAAATACGTTGGCGTATGCAGAGCTGCCTGTAAAATACCGCCTTGTGGTCCATCGCCAACGCGGGCATTTGTGCGGTTCGACTGGGAGAAAATATTGCTCGTACCGATGCGGATTTTATCGGTAATGTCCTGATCCAGATTAAGTTTGAAGCTTGCCCGGCTGAAGTCATTGGTGCGAAGCGTTGCCTGTTGGCTCGTGTAGCCGCCACCCAGGTAAAAGCGGGTCTGTTTGGTGCCACCCGAGACGGCCAGATCGTAATTTTGGAGCGCTCCCGTCCGGAAAATATCACGCAACCGATCATAAGTAGGCTGTTCTTCCGGTAACCCGCGCCCCCCTTCCGAAACGGGACGAAAAGGCCGGGTAGCCGCTGGTTTGCCATCGTTGATCCAGGCTTCGTTGATGATCGTTGCATGTTCGGGACCCGTGGCCAGATCCCAGAGTTTGGGTGCCCAGGCCTGCCCCACCGATGCATTCAGGCTAACTTTCGTTTTGCTGTTATAAGCCCCCCGTTTCGTGGTAATCAGGACAACCCCGTTGGCGGCCCGTGCGCCGTAAATAGCGGTCGCTTCGGCATCTTTCAGAATCGAGATAGACTCAATATCGGCGGGGTTAATGTCGGCCAATGGGTTGTTTGACTGGCCCTGGGTCGTAATTTTCTGGAGTGACTGGTTATTTACGAACACACCATCGACAACATACAGCGGGTCATTACTGGCGTTGATCGACGTTGTTCCCCGGATACGGAAGAAAATCCCATCACCCGGTACGCCCGTGTTGGCCGCCACCTGAACGCCAGCCGCCCGACCCTGCAACTGCTGATCGAAACTGGCAACCGGGCGGTTTTTGATTTCGTCGGCGTTGACCTGCGAGACTGAACCGACCAGGTTTTTGCGGTCCTGGGTGCCATAGCCCACCACCACCACTTCATTTAATTGCGAGGCCGATTCCCGTAATGAGACATCGAGCGTTGTTTTTAAGCCAACTTTAACCTGCGTTGTTTGATAGCCAATGGCCGAGATGACCAGTTCGTCGCCCGAGCGGGCTTCCAGACTAAAAAGGCCATTGGCGTCTGTTGTGGCTCCTTTTGTCTGGTTTTTTAGCACCACGTTAGCGCCCGGCAGTGGCTCGCCGTTATCGGTTCGAACGGTGCCCGATAATCGTGTTACGGTAGATTGTGCCAGCAATCCTCCGAAAGAGAGTAGCCAGACTACTCCCGCAAATAAAAGTTTTTGCATTACTTTGTCTTGGTTATGTTAAAATTAGGCTTGTCAGAGCCTTCTTGTTAGCCAGCCGGAACGGTTGCCGCCGTTCCGGCTTTTTTATGCGCCTGTACATCAGTTGCCGCTGATTCACAGGCCGGTAATCGAAAAAGAATCTACTAGACTTCCCGCACACTCACCATACCCCGCACGGAGCGCAACCGCTGGACCAGAAAACCGTTGAGCCGATGTTCTTCCTGCATCTGAACCGTCAGCAATCCACTGGCTTGTATACCATCGCCCTCAAAGGCCAGGGCCCGAATGGTGTAACCTTCATCCTGCGGTATGGTATTGGTAATGTCACTGACAAAGTTCAGCCGATCGAAACCCGCTATCTGGTACGTTACGTGCGCAACAAGTTCTTTCGCGTCGGACTGGGAGGAAATGAGTGAAGTGTGCATAGTTGAATGGCTGATGGAAAGAAATGTTTCATCGAGTGTTTATATATTCTATTGATTAAGTAGGGTAAGATTTTCTTCGTTATATCCTGTCTGTTTGCGGATATGGGCTTGAGTAAGCAGGGCAAACGTGTTCCGTCAGATAAACGGGCACCTACTACAGGGCGGAGACGAACTTAGCTGCAGCAACAGAGATGCATCGGCATTCGGCACATTCCTGAATTCCGGGAAGGAGAAACGGTGATGTTTGCAACGAAATGTGCCGGTTGGTGTAACGTGGTCATGCGAATCGAACGGGTAAAGCTTTGCTAGCCTTGTTAACTACTAGGCAAAGGTGAATAGTGTATTTTGTTTTTCCAAAATAAATGTAAAAAAATGATTATCAAGCGATTACCTAATACTCTATCGGGATATACGGTTATTAGTGGCTACTCGCAGCGCTGTTAATGGATCTAATCAAAGTAAGTATGAAAGGAAGGGGAGACCTAAGTTTTAGAGTTTGAGTGTATTAGACAGGGGACGGCTTATTCAGGGAAGAGTAATTCTTGCCAATTATTTTGCGTCGCCCGTGCTTACGATTTACGCGCTACCTGCGCCCGAATCCGGCTTAACGAAGGGCCTTTGATTCCCAAAAAAGAAGAGATATGACCCAACGAAACCCGGTTGAGAAGATCCGGATGGTTCGTTAACAAGTCGACATAGCGTTCCTCGGCGGTTTGGGTCAGCAAACTCTCTGATCGAATTTGGTTCATCAGAAAATACTGCTCCGCCAACAGCCGGCCAAATCGCTCCCAGCCGTGCGAACGGGCATACAGTTGTTGCAGGTGATCATACTGCATGACCATCAGTTCTGAGGTTTCCAGCGCTTCGATGGTGTATGGGCAGGTGGTTTGGGTCAGCAAACTTTTCAGAGAGGTGACAAACATATTTTCCGTGGCAAAGTAAAGGTTATGTTCCAGTTCCGTTCGGGGGTCTACATAATACACTCGAAAGATTCCCTTTACGATGAAACCAATATGCCGGCAAAGGGAATTGGGCGTATTGAAAAAATCATGTCGGCTGACGGTTCTGGCTTGCCAGAAATCAGTTGCGAGGTCAATGTCTGCATCCGAAAGCTGGGCGAACTGTTGTAATTGCTGCTGTAAGGTAACGTACTTGGGAGATGCCATAGGCTAGATTTGAGACGGTAATTCCGTTTTTGATCACAAATACTTTTTAACATAGGTGAAAAATAGGTAGGATCGTGCTTCTTACTTTTGACCCAACAAAACGAAATTACAAACGAAGTCAACCAATAAAATTATGAAAATTACCCGCAATGCACAGGCTCATTGGGCCGGAACCGGTAAAGATGGTCAGGGATCCGTAACGACGGCCAGTACCGTGTTGAACCAAACGCAATATTCGTACAAAACGCGTTTTGAAAATGGCGTAGGGACAAATCCAGAAGAGTTGGTAGCAGCGGCTCATGCGGGCTGTTTTGCCATGCAATTGGCATTCAATATTCAACAGGCTGGCTTTGCTGCTGATTCCCTTGATGTAAACTGCGCGATTACCCTCGAAGATGGCGGCATCACGAGTTCCGTGCTGACACTCAAAGCGGCCGTACCGGGCCTCGACAAGGCGAAGTTTGACGAACTCGTCGATCATGCTGAGCACAACTGCCCGATCTCAAAACTGTTTAACACAACGATCAAGGTAGACGCTACGCTGGCGTAGTCAATTGGCATCTTTATAATTAAGAAGGCCAGCCCGGAAACGAGCTGGCCTTCTTAATTAATTGATTTTCAATACGGCCATAAAGGCTTCCTGCGGTATTTCGACATTGCCAACCTGGCGCATTCGTTTCTTCCCTTTCTTCTGCTTGTCGAGCAGTTTACGCTTCCGGGAAATATCACCGCCATAACACTTGGCCAATACGTCTTTACGGAGGGCACTCAAGGTTTCGCGGGCAATGATTTTCTGGCCAATGGCTGCCTGGATTGCAATTTCAAACTGTTGCCGGGGAATTAACTCGCGGAGCTTTTCGCACAGTTTCTTGCCCCATTCGTACGACTTCGAGCGGTGAACGATGGCAGAGAGCGCATCCACCTTGTCGCCGTTGAGCATCACGTCGAGCTTCACCATGTCCGACTCGCGGTTGTCCATAAACTCATAATCGAGGGAGGCATACCCGCGCGAAATTGTCTTGAGTTTATCGAAAAAGTCGAACACCACTTCGGCCAGTGGCATCTCGAACTGAAGTTCAACACGGTCGGCGGTCAGATACACCTGGTTTTTGAGCAAACTCCGCTTGTCCATGCAGAGCCCCATGATCCCACCGACATATTCGGCCTTCGTAATGATCTGTGCCCTGATAAACGGTTCTTCAATGTAGTCGATCAGGTTTGGATCGGGCATATCAGCGGGGGCCGATACCTGAAGCTCTTCGCCTTTGGTGGTCATTACTTCGAAACGTACCGATGGCACCGTTGTGATGACGGTCATGTCAAATTCGCGCTCCAGGCGTTCCTGCACAATCTCCATGTGGAGCATACCGAGGAAACCACACCGGAAACCAAAGCCCAGAGCCGCCGATGTTTCGGGTTCCCACACGAGGGCGGCATCATTGAGTTGCAGCTTCTCCATGGCATCGCGGAGGTCTTCGAACTCGCTGGTCTCTACCGGATAAATACCTGCAAACACCATCGGTTTTACTTCCGAGAAACCCTGAATCGCTACGGTAGCCGGATTGTCGATTGTGGTAACGGTATCGCCGACTTTTACTTCTTTGGCTACTTTAATGCCTGAAATCAGGTACCCTACATCGCCACATTCAATGACGTCTTTGGGTTCCTGGGTCAGGCGGAGCGTCCCAATTTCATCGGCGGTGTATTCTTTCCCGGTATTCATAAACTTCACCTTATCGCCTTTGCGAATGCGGCCGTTCTTGACCCGGAAAATAACTTCGATGCCCCGGTAGGAGTTGAAATGCGAATCGAAGATCAACGCCTGCAACGGACCCGCGGGCTCGCCTGTTGGGGCTGGGATGCGCTCGACAATGGCGGCCAGAATTTCAGGAACACCAATCCCTTCTTTACCCGACGCCGGAATAATGTCGTCACGTTCACAACCCAGCAGGTCCACCATTTCGTCCTTGATCTCTTCGGGCCGGGCACCCGGCAGGTCGATCTTGTTCAGGACGGGGATGATAACCAGGTCGTTATTGAGGGCCAGATACAAATTTGAGATTGTCTGGGCCTCGGTTCCCTGCGATGCATCGACCAGAAGTAACGCCCCTTCACAAGCGGCAATCGAGCGTGACACCTCGTAGCTAAAGTCAACGTGACCCGGCGTATCGATCAGGTTCAGCGTGTACGTTTCTCCTTTGTGGACATAGTCCATCTGAATGGCGTGGCTCTTGATCGTGATGCCTCGCTCACGTTCCAGGTCCATATCATCCAGCAACTGGGCCTGCATGTCGCGGGAGCCAACTGTTTTGGTGAACTCTAACAAACGGTCGGCCAGGGTACTCTTGCCGTGATCAATGTGGGCGATAATGCAAAAATTACGAATATGTTTCACGTTGGAATATCGGATCGTCGTTACGACGGGGAGTCTTTCTTACTTAATAAACGGCAAAAATACGCAAAAAAGTCCGCGTTTAAGCTAGACGTGGGTAGCGCTGGTGCGACAAGTTTGTAGCTGTCAATGGAGAAACAGATATGAACGAAGCTTTTTCAGGTATGAGGACTCCGTTGAGGAGATTTTCCTGACTACTATCCTGGGCAAAGGAGTTTTCCCGCAATGGCTGTAAAAAAACAAACGCCGGACTCATCGGGGAGCCGGCGTGTTCAATTACACTTCATCAACAAACTAAAATCGTTGCCCGCTTAAGCGGAGCGTTGCTGTAGGAGGGGGACTCGAACCGCCCACGGTGCAGTTAGCTACAGTACAACTCTGGTGGTCAACCCCAGTCGCCTTTGCAGGCGGCATTATGCTGCGTTTATCCTTTATCACCACCCCCGAGACAGGAGGGCACGTCTGCCAATTTCGACATCCTACAGTGTGAGGAAAAAAATCAAGAAGACCGGCGTGTGACCCCGCTCGATCAACTTGACAATACAAAGATAGTGCAGATGGGCTATTCGTTGCAAATTTTATATAAAAATTTCCTAAAATTTATAAATGGCTCAAAAAAGAGGTAATTTTGTTGACACTCATCAAAAAATGCTCTAAAATGACGGAGAAAAATTTAGAAATTGATAATACGGATCTGAAAATACTGAGTCTATTGATGCAAGACGCCAATATGGCCTATACCGAAATAGGTAAACGTATTTTTGTCTCTGGCGGTACTGTTCACGTCCGGATGAACAAATTGAAGCAGATGGGTATTGTGCGTGGGTCGCAACTGGTTATCGATCATGCAAAGCTTGGCTGGGACATCAGCGCTTTTCTGGGTATTTACCTGGATAAGAGTTCGTTGTATGAAGAGGTCTCCCAGCAACTCGAAAAAATTCCCGAAGTGGTTAATATTCATTATACGACCGGTATCTATAGCATCTTTGCCAAGATTGTTTGCCGGGATACCCAACACCTGCGCGAAGTACTGCACGATAAAATTCAGAAAGTGAGTGGTATTCAGCGAACCGAAACGTTTATCTCGCTCGAAGAAAGCGTAAACCGGCCAATTCCTTTTGCGGAAGGGTAGATGGCGGTTTACTCTTTGTAGTATTCGGTTAGCGTGTCGACAGGCTCATACAGGGCCAACCAGCCATAGCAACGGGTTGCCTTTACCCACAAACCGTAACCCAAATACCAAATACAATGAACCCTAAACCCCTTTCGGCCTGTTATACACATCAACAAATTACAATTCATGCAACCCAAAATTCATGCAACTACAGTAGTCGGGATTCGGCACAATGGCCAGGTATCACTTGGCGCCGATGGGCAGGCTACGATGGGCAATACCGTTGCCAAGAGTAATGTGCGTAAAGTGCGCATACTGATGGGCGGAAAAGTACTGGCTGGTTTTGCCGGGTCTACCGCCGACGCATTTACGCTGATTGAACGTTTCGAGGAAAAACTCAATGCCTACGGGGGAAACCTTAAACGGGCCGCTATTGAATTAGCCAAAGACTGGCGGACAGACCGCTATCTTCGTAAGCTGGAAGCCATGTTAATTGTAGCCTCCAAAGACGATCTGTTGTTGGTGTCGGGCACGGGTGATGTCATTGAGCCTGATGCCGATGTAGCGGCTATCGGCTCCGGCGGGATGTATGCTCAGTCAGCAGCTTTAGCTCTGAAAAAACATGCATCGGGCCTGTCGGCCGAAGAAATGGTTCGTGAGAGCCTGCACATTGCCGCCGATGTATGCATATATACGAACCATAATTTGGTCGTTGAAACGTTATAGAAATTGACGACACCCAGCTTCGTTGTCTATCTTTGTACTGATTAACTCTACGGTATGCAAAAAATGAACGTAATTGGCTCATTGCTGATGAACCGTCGCATCGCGATGGGTTTTATCGTAGCTATGGTGCTGATTGGTTCAGGATTTACCATCTCGTTCTACAGCTATATCCGGTATGGCGACGATACAAAACAGGTTCGCCACACGTATGAAGTTATTCAGGTGCTTAATAATATCCTCTCGTTGGTCAAGGATGTCGAAACCAGTTCAAGAGGGTATACCATTACAAATGACGTCACCTACCTGGAGCCCTATCGAGCCGCGCTTCGGTTGTTACCCTCAGAAATTAACAAATTACGAAACCTGACCAACGATAATCGCGTTCAAATCCGACGTCGGTTCCTGCTGGAGAAGCTCATTAAGGACAAGCTGGCTATTACAAAGTCGCGATTAACGACTAAACTTCTTGACCCCAAAAGTTTAGTAATTAATAAGGAAAGCAAACACCGAATGGATTTGTTGAGAACCCATGTGGCGTTGATGGTCGAAACGGAGCAGACATTAATGGATGTACGAAACCGGCAGGCTGATCGATCGTTTCGAAACACGCTCATTATTATTGCCGCGTTATCGCTGCTAACCTTCCTTACCTTAGTCGTTCTATATCGGTTGCTGGAGCAGGAGTTGGCCCATCGGCAGCAGACCGAAGATCAGTTGCGCGCATATGATACGCAGTTGAGAGGCCAGATTCGACAACTGGAAGCATCGAACGAAGAACTGGAGCGATTTGCGTTTGTGGCAAGCCACGATTTGCAGGAGCCGTTGCGTAAAATTCAGTCATTCGCGAATCTAATTACGGACCGATACGGTAACTTGTTCGATCCCGACAGTATGCTGTTCATGGGTAAAATATCGAACTCGGCCGAGCGCATGTCCAAACTTATAAAAGACCTGTTGAATTTTTCCCGCATTTCCAGTCACCGGGAGAATTTTGAACCGGTTTCATTGAGTGACATCGTGCAGCGAATTCTGGATGACCAGGAATTACGCATCAAGGGGTTGGATGTTCAGCTTGAGGTAAGCAGTTTACCCGTCATTGAAGGCATTGCCAGCCAAATGGATCATTTGTTCAATAACTTGATCTCCAATGCTTTAAAATTCGTTCGTCCTGATGTTCAACCGCTCCTTCGTATTGATGTTCAGGCAATCGATGGGGAGTCTTATGCCGGGTTAATACCCGGCCGAAACTATTTTGAAATTACGATCGAGGATAATGGAATTGGGTTTGAGGAGAAATATCTTGACCACATCTTTAAAGTTTTTCAACGATTACATGGCAAAAGCGCTTTTGAAGGAACCGGTATTGGACTGGCCATCTGCAAGCGCGTTGTCATGTATCATCACGGTTACATTACAGCCCGCAGCCAACCAAATGAGGGCACCACGTTTGTAGTCGTTTTACCAGAAAGCCAATCACAACAACAGTATGACCGACCAACTTCAGAAACCTATTCATATCCTGCTGGTTGACGACGACGAAGACGACCGTTACCTTACTCGGGAGGCCTTTCATCAGCATTACCCAGCAAGCCGTATTTCATTTGCTGAAGACGGCGAAGACCTGCTGGATTTCCTGCGGTATGAAGGGCGGTATGCAGGCGCAGCTCATACGCTGCCTGAGCTTATATTACTTGATTTGAACATGCCTCGCAAAGATGGCCGGGAAGCCCTGCGGGAAATTAAGTCGAACGATGCCTTTCGGCATATTCCCATTCTGGTGCTGACCACGTCAGATGCTAAAGATGATATTGAAACGTCTTATTTTAATGGTGCCAACAGCTTTATAACAAAGCCGCCTACCTTTCAGCGACTGAGCGAAGTGACGAAAGCCATTGGTCAGTACTGGTTCAATGTGGTGACTGTTTGTGAACACTCGGAGGACGAATAGAAAAAGAGTGAATGAGTGAATAAACGTCCTGCTAAACCACTCTTTCACTCTTTCACTCTTTCACTCTTTCCTTTCAGACCGACCAGATCGACAAAAATCTTTTCCAGCGCGTTCGTTACGGCGCGGTTCTGGCCAGGAGTGAATTTATTGACCAACACACAAAAACTCATCCGTTCGCCGTCCGAAGCGGTAAAGTAACCCGCATAGGCCCGAACACCCTCGATGGAGCCACTCTTGGCCCGGATATTACCTGCTGCGGCTGTTCCGCGGGCCAGCGTTCGTACGGTTCCGGTCTGCCCAACAATTGGAATCGTTTCATAAAATTGAGGGAAGACCTTTTCGCGGCCCATAAGGCTAAGAATCCCGGTCATGTTATCCGCCGTGAGGGCGCCCACAGTCGAAAGGCCGCTTCCATCCCGAATCCGAAATCCGTTCAGATCGACTCCTTTGTTTTTCCAGTAGGCCGTTAGGGCGTCCACACTAGCCTCCGTCGACCGAACGGGTTTGGTCAACGCCAGTGCCGTTGTTCGCAGAAACGCTTCGGCGTATAGATTGATACTCTGGTAATTTGTTTGCTGAACTAACTCCGTCAGCAACGGAGACTTATGTTGACTAAGGAGCGTTCGTTTGCCGGTTGAAACAACCGTTTTGGGTAAGCCGCCCCCTTCCGATACGGCTGAGTTGCTGACCGGTACATTATCCTGGATGAGTTGATTTTGAAGCGCAAAAGCGGCAAAAAAAGCAGGGTCGGGTAGGGAGCCTTTTACGCTGAACTCGTTGGCCGGCTCGCCAAGCGGAACTTTGCCCGTCAGCCACTGCTGATTCATAAACGGGACCCCGTAAATATTGACCTGATCGCCTGTATTGGCCGCATCGGTCGTAACCGTGTTTCGAAAGTCAAGATAAGGGAGTACAGGGTCTGTGCGCAGCACGCTCGCGGGTGCACCGACGGATTTGCCAGGTCTGAAAAACACACGAAACAGGTTTTCATTTATATTTAGTGCACTTAGGCTGGCGCCGTAGTAATTACCAAGATCGCCAAATGGCCAGGTGCCGGGCGTCGTCAGGTCGTCGTACAGGCTGGCATCGCCTACAACCGTCCCCTGAATTTTTCGAATGCCCGCAGCCCGAATCGCATCTGACCAGCTTTTTAGTAAAGCCGGTAAATCATAATAAGCCGGAAACCGCCAGCTTCCCAGCGAAGGATCGCCCGTACCCCGGATGTACACATTACCGGTCAGCACACTGTCTTTTACCGCGCCATCGTACTCAAGATTTGTCGTGTAGGTATAGCTGGGGCCCAACACCGCCAGGGCTGTCGCTGTGGTAATAAGTTTTAATGTTGAGGCTGAGGGCAGACTCAATCGGGCATTATATCCGACGAATTCTTCCCCGTCGCGTACCCGCCGAACGGACAGCGCCACGGTACCATTACGAATGGCCGGACTCGCCTGGAACGTTTCTACCTGCCTGAGCAGTTGCTGAATAGCCAGTGAATCCGCTGATGGCTGGGGTTGGGAGAAAGTAGGAAAAGTGGCAAAAAAGAGGAGCAGACAGGCTAGCAAAACAAGCGAAAAGAAGGCTCGAAAATGGGGAATAAAGCGCATTCAGGAACAGTTAGGCGATTCAACGGCTATTTCGTACTTTTGCAAACTTACGAAGTTTGCGCCACCCAACTTGCGTTAAAAGCACCTATCCTAAGATATCGAATAAACGACACCGAATAGTTAAAGTTGCACGCATGAAATTATCATTTTTGGGGGCGGCCCGGCAAGTAACTGGCAGTATGTATCTGCTGGAACTGGAGGATGATTACCGCATCCTGATTGACTGTGGTTCCGATCTGGAGCGCTCTGGTTCAAACGGTCAAACACCCCCCGCCGTTACTCATCCGGGATTTTTTCCGTTTGAGGCATCAAGTATAAATCTGGTTCTGCTGACCCACGCCCACGTGGATCACTCGGGTAATTTGCCCAATTTATATCGTGAAGGCTACGAAGGCCAGATACTCTGTACGGAGCCCACGTTCGCCCTGACTAATGTGCTGCTTAAAGACTCCGCATCGCTCAATCAAAAGCGCATCAACGAGCTGAACGCCAGCAAAAAACAGCGGGTGAAAGATCGGCAGCTGCAGATGCAGAAGGACTTGTTTTTAGACAAGCAGGTTCGGGAAACAATGGAGAATGTTGTCCCCATTGGCTTCAACCGCAAGTTCAGGGTTGCCGATGGCGTCGATGTGACGTTCATTCCGGCAGGCCACTTACTCGGGGCAGCGCACATTGTTATCAATGTGATGGAAAACGGCGAGCGAAAAAGTATTTGCTTTTCGGGTGATATTGGGCGGAAAAATTACCCGCTTTTAGTCGACCCGGCTACGGTGCCCGCCGTTGATTACCTGGTTTGCGAAAGTACCTACGGAAACCGCCTTCATGAGAACCAGATGACGCCCGAAGATGCCCTGGCTGATATTATTCAGCGCACCTGCATCGACATTCCGGGGCGGCTTATTATTCCGTCGTTCAGCGTTGGCCGGACACAGGCGCTGCTGTATACACTTAATCGGTTATACACGGAGCGAAATTTTCCGCCTATCCGGGTCTTTTCGGACAGCCCCATGGGGTTCGAGAGTACCAAAATTTACATGCAGCACATTAGCATGTTAAATAAGGAAGCCAGGGAGTTTTATAAGGAGAACGAAACGTTGTTCGATTTTCAGAATTTCCAGTTCCTGGAATCATCAAAGGCCAGCAAAGCGGTCTCCAATTTTGCTGAACCCTGCATTATCATCTCCTCATCGGGCATGGTGCAGGGCGGTCGGGTCGAATACCACGTGGCTGAAAACATCAGCAATCCGTATGCGACGATCTTGATCATTGGCTATTGTGCTGAAGGTACGCTCGGCTGGCGCCTACTGAATGGCCAGCAGACCCTCAGTATTAAAGGCACAGACCACCAGGTGCTGGCCAATGTTGAAAAAATTGACGTTTTCAGCGGTCATGGTGACCGCAATGACCTGATCAATTTTGTGCGGATGCAGTCGCCCGAAACGCTCAAAAATATTTTCCTTGTTCACGGCGAATACGAAAGCATGGAGTCGTTTAAGGCCACGCTGGCCGAAGAAGGTTTCCCACAGGTTATTATCCCGAAGAAGGGCGAAAGTTTTGACTTATAAAGGATGACTGCTGAGGTAGGCATGATGGATGAGGCTGCGGGCTGCTTTTATCATGTCTACCTCAGCAGTCATAATCGTACCGGCGACCCGGTCATCATCATACATGAGAACATACCTTGACTTTGAAAAACCCATTGCTGACCTTGAAGCCCGGCTGGAGGAGACTAAGAAATTAGCGCAAACCAGCAACGTGGATGTCAGTGAAGCGGTTAACGTGCTGGAACAGAGCATTGATAAACTGCGACGGGAAATTTTTCAGAATCTTACCCGCTGGCAGCGCGTCCAACTATCGCGGCATCCAGATCGTCCCTATACGCTCGATTACATTTCGCTCATGTGCGATCAGTTTATCGAACTGCACGGCGACCGTACTGTTCGCGACGACCCAGCGATGGTCGGCGGCTTCTGCGAACTGGGCCGTGCCGGCGAACCGGGCCAAACCGTGATGATCATCGGTCAGCAAAAGGGGCGGAACACCAAGCAGCGCCAGTACCGGAACTTTGGTATGCCCAACCCCGAAGGCTATCGGAAAGCCCTGCGCCTAATGAAACTGGCCGAGAAGTTTAACAAGCCTATCGTTACGCTGATCGACACCCCTGGTGCGTTTCCGGGTCTGGAAGCCGAAGAGCGCGGGCAGGGAGAAGCGATTGCCCGCAACCTGAAAGAAATGTTTATGCTGACGGTGCCCGTTATTTGCATCGTGATTGGCGAAGGCGCTTCGGGTGGTGCGCTGGGTATCGCCATCGGCGATAAGGTATTTATGCTCGAAAATACCTGGTACTCTGTTATTTCGCCCGAAAACTGTTCGACCATTCTGTGGCGTAGCTGGGACTTTAAAGAACAGGCTGCCGAAGCCATGAAGCTAACGGCCCGTGATATGCAGATGAACAAACTGGTGGATGAAATTGTGGAGGAACCGCTGGGTGGTGCTCATAATGACCATCAGGCCATGGCCAACCATCTGAAAGAAGTTATTCTGAATGCCATTGAACAACTAAACGCCATCGACCCACAGGAACGAATCAATCAACGCATTGACAAATTCTGTGAAATGGGTGTTGTTCTGGAATAAGTGTCCGGGCTAATCTCCAGATTGGCCGTTGCCTAAACGAACGAAGCCGCCAGGAAATCCCCTGGCGGCTTCGTTCGTTTAGGCGAAGCGTTTAATATTTCCGTGGTATAAGGCCGCGCCTAACTCGGCAAATTCCAGTTGATCATTGAGGTCGGTTGCCTGTCGGGTGGACCTTGCTGTCGTACGGCCAACACAAGCATAGGCTTCAATCCGCTTTATTTAAATTCTAACTGCTCCTGAAAGTATAAAATCGTTGTCTTAAGTTGCTCTTTCGCCTTACGAAGTTGTTCTGCTCGACGGGCAGCGTGATCGACTTCCTTTATTTCGATGAAGCAAAATGTTTTACTATCGAAAACGGCGCAGTCGCAGCGTTGAGTACCATCACTATCCAGAAAAAGACATTTATCTATGGCCAGAAAGTGGAGGTTACGTTGTGTCGGGTTCTCAATCGTAAAATGTTTTATGCCACCAAGATCACTCTGGATTGTACACCGACCTTTATCCGTATCATAAATGCAGAATTCGGAATCCGTAAGGGTTTGTAAGCAATTGTTTTCCTGAATTTTTGGGAATGTTTGTCGGATAGTATCAATCACGGGGTACGCTACGGCTAAGTTCGAGTAATTGGTCCTGTTCTCCGGCTAAGTCTTCCGAAACATCGTCGAGTTCGTTATCGGCAATCAATCCGGTTTTCTCACTGATAATGCTTCGAACTGTACCGCCATCTACGTAATAAGCGGCAAAATCATTGGGATTGATCCAGCACCGAGCCGGTATGATTCTCTCAACTTCTGCCCGTAATTCCTCACTGCGTTGCGCCACCTTGTACGCCAGCATCAACGTGTTAAATGAGCTGAGCACATAAGGGCTATGCGTTGTGATAACCCATTCTGCATCCTGGTAATTAACGTCGGGTTGGAGACCACCCATTAAGCTGTATATTAGGTTTTTTTGAGCGGTAGGGTAAAGGTTGAGCTCGGGTTCTTCGATGATGAAGCGACGACTGTACTGTATTCGCAACTGTTCAACAACCATTAATAAAGGAATATTGATTGGTAGCCGCTTGCACTTTGATTTAGGTCAATTCTGCCGTTTGCGTGTATTAAAATGTCTTTACCTTGAATATGTTCGAAAGTGATATTTAGAAATGGAATATGAAAGTCTACAATCTGGTTGCGAACGCTTTCAAATTTACTGGCAAAAGCAAGAATAGTTGCAGGGAAATCTACATGTGCGTTCACTAAGCTCCATAGCGAGTTTGAAAGCACAGAAAGTAACATTCGTTCAGATGGAATGTACTCTTCTACTATCGCGCCTGAAGAGCGCCACACATTGGGAAGTTTTTTTATTCTGCTGAGTAAGTTTTTCAATAATTCAGAGGTTTGAATATCAGGCGTAAGTTCAGATATTTTTTGTAAAGCTTCCAACATGTCGCCTTGATCAGTTGGCCAATCGGCAGGCTTTGATTCGATATCTGGGAGTGCTGAATCTTGAGCTAATACCTTTCCTTCGTCATCTAACACACTATAAGTTAGACTACCATCACGTATAATTGCTTGAAAACGGCTACTATAAAATGATACTGTTGAGTTAGGAGTAATGTAATTATGTATGTTATAATCCCTAAATGTTTCACGAGTGAACTTACCTGACTTCCTTGATGATAGGATTGCAATCAACTTCGCAAGCGTACTTTTCCCCGAACCCTGCGGGCCGATAAATACGGTATGCTTCTTCACCTCTAACTCAGCCTCTTTGATCGGGCCGACGTTCTTTACCGTCAACTTTGCCATCCTGTTTCACCGTTTGTCTGCAAATCTAACGTTATCTTTGGCTTCCGGTTTACCTAATGCCCGAACCGACGCTATACGTGCAGGTTATGCTCAATACATCAACGCTTAAAAACCTTATTTTCGACCTCGGCGATGTGATCATCCCGATAGATCTGACCGCTCCCATTCGCAACTTTGCCATGCTGGCCAACCTGCCCGAAGAGCAGGTGCGGGAACTTTGGATGCAACACGACATCGTTGGGCAGTATGAAACCGGCCTGATCGATGATGATGCCTTTCGGACGCACGTGCGAACGCTGCTGAAAAACCGGGCCAGCGAACCGGGTTCTGAAACGGTGTCATCAGACCAATGGGCCGATGAGGTAATCGACACCGCCTGGAATACCATCCTTCTCGACTTGCCGATTGAACGCATTGAGCGGATCAAAGAATTGAAATCGGGGTATCGCCTGTTCCTGCTAAGCAACACCAGTCCGATTCATATCCGCAAGGTAAATAGCGTGTTGACGGGTATGGGGCAGCCACCGCTGGAGGAGCTTTTCGAACGGGTGTTTTACTCCTACGAGGTTCGTCTGGCAAAACCATCGCCCGAAATCTATCAGCATGTGCTGTCTGAAGGTGGACTGGTTGCCGAAGAAACCGCTTTTTTTGACGATAATGCTGCGAACATCAAGGCTGCTGCCGGGTTAGGTATTCAGGCCGAACACGTACAGCCGCCGTTGACAATAATTGACTATCTAAAAGATTTATGATGTTGGATGTATGATATAGGCCGACGACTAGCCATACATCATACATCCTATATCATACATCCGACATCATAAATGAGCCCACGTACCCGTACCTACCTCCTCCACGGAGGTCTTTTTTTAATTACCCTGATTACGACCACCATGGCGGGAGCCGAGTGGATGTTTGGACGTCTGTTCATACCAATTGAGGGAATGAAAACGCTCGGTTGGGCGGAGTTTGTGGAGGGATTTA
Organism: Spirosoma radiotolerans; assembly: GCF_000974425.1. Taxonomy (NCBI): domain Bacteria; kingdom Pseudomonadati; phylum Bacteroidota; class Cytophagia; order Cytophagales; family Cytophagaceae; genus Spirosoma; species Spirosoma radiotolerans. Next base: position 3,546,181 of record NZ_CP010429.1, on the reverse strand, counting down.
ACTTTTCGATCCCTTTTCTGGCCATTTTGACTGTTCATGAGTTTGGCCATTATTTTACGGCAAAAGCCAACCACGTGCGGGTTACATTGCCTTTCTATATTCCGTTGTGGATTGGTATTGGGCAAAGTATTGGTACGCTGGGAGCGTTCATTCGGATCAAAGACTACATCAACAGCCGTCAGAAATACTTCGATATTGGTATTGCTGGTCCACTGGCTGGTTTTGCCCTGGCGCTGGTTGTGCTCTGGTATGGGTTTACGCATTTGCCGCCCCCCGAATTTATCTTCACCATCCACCCGGAATATCAGAAATGGGGGCTCGACTATGGCCGTTATGCGTATCAGAATTTGCCGAAAGACGTTGCCCCCCTTGCTCTCGGTGATAATTTGCTCTTTAATTTCTTCAAAAACCACGTAGCCGATCCTGCCCGCGTGCCGCATCCATACGAAATGGTTCATTATCCATATCTGATGGCGGGTTACCTGGCTTTGTTCTTCACGTCATTGAACCTCATTCCCATCGGGCAGTTAGACGGTGGCCACATTTTGTATGCCCTCATTGGCCGCAAGCGGTTCCAATGGGTATCGCCTATATTATTTACCGCTTTTGCCTTTTACGCTGGGTTGGGTGTGTTTAAGCCAAGCGATTTTGCCGTTCCAACCGACGAAGCTTTTTATTCGGAGTTGGGCAATTTTGGTCTATACATTGGCTTCCTGTATCTGGCTTTTTCGCGGATCAGTGAAAACCGGATGACATCCCTGATCATTACACTCAGCGTTGTCGCTACTCAGTTGGTGGTCGTTTGGGTGCGGCCGGATATCGAAGGGTACTCTGGATTTCTAGCGTTCGCCTTCGTATTAGGACGATTCCTGGGGATTTACCACCCAGAAACTGAACTTGAGGAGCCGCTTAATGGTAAACGGCAGTTGTTGGGGTGGCTGGCGCTGGTTGTTTTTGTCCTGTGTTTTAGCCCCCGTCCGTTTGTATACTAAGCTGCTGGCTGCGCTTCCGTTTTAGCTCTTAACGCGAAGCACTTCGTTTGGCCGGCACCACCGGTTTGGCAAGCACATCGAATTGTAACGAAAATTCGTTTTTGATCGCCTGGTCGCCCAGATCGGCGAAGAAACTTGTCGAATTATACCGGATCCCGAACTGAGTCCGGTCAATGAGCGCCCGGCCTTTGATGCGTAGACCAGCGCCATCCGGACTAATGGTAACGGGAAACGAAACGGGCTTCGTAACACCTTTCAGCGTGAGTTGTCCCGTAGCCGTGGTGCCGGATAGCGACCGCAAAACAAAGGTAGCCGTTGGAAAACGAGCCACATCGAAGAACGCTTCATCCCGAAGGTGCGCTTGCAGCCGGTCATTTTCGTGTTGAATGCTGGTCATATCCATCGTCATTGTGGCGCTGCTGATCTGGTTGCCCGTTCGGGTTACGTATCCTTTGGCCAGACGCAGTGTGCCGGTGGGTGCCCATGAACCCACTTCGGCATAACCCGTCCAGGTAAGTTGACTGGCGTCAGGGTCAATGTTGAAGGATTGGCTCTGGGCCCGAGAGGAGGTCGATAGGGCGAGTACGAAAACAAAGACGGAGATGAGGTTTGTAAGCGTTTTCATGGACGTATTTGGTTTGAATGAGTTGATTAATTATTGAGTTTTCCTTCCGTTTCGATCAGGCCGTAGCCTTTGTATAATTTTCCTGAGCGATCTCGCGCGATGATGTACCATAAGGCATCGCCCCCGTAGGCCTTTTTGCCAAATCGCCAGTTTTTACCGAACGTGTAGGTCTGATCCTTTTTTAATTGTCCTTTTGGGCAGTCAAATTTTTCGGCGAACAGGTTAGTATCGTATTGCAGGTTGGGATGCCATCCCGTTGAGTCGTACCAGATAAAACTACCTGCTTCAACCAGTTCGAGGTCGCTAACTTCAGCGCGAACCATCGTGGCATGTTTCCAGTAATAGGTATCGCCTTCCAGCGTAGGAACGCAGGGGTTGTTGGTATGCCAAAGCGTAAGCCCAACCGGTAACGACCGGAGCTTGTCGGGTAGTAGTCGGCTTCTGTCTGACCAGCCTGAATCCCGACGTTGAGCGGTGGCAATTGGGCCAATGAACAGGCCAGTGACAAGGGTTGTGAGGAGGAGAATAAATGGGCGCATCGTTGGAACGTGTTTAATTCGTTTGAACGATACAAAGGTGGGAGTTCAGGTAGCCATAAGCGCCCCAGAATAGGATTGGGACGTCCCAACGGATGATTTGGGCTTAGTCGGGCTGGGCAAACTCGCTGGGCGATTGCCCGGTATGCTGCCGAAATATCCGGTTAAAGGTCGTCTTTGAGTTGAATCCTGATTCCAGCGCAATACCCAGCAAAGTAAGGCGAGCCAGGTCATTTGAGCGCAACCGCTGTTTCACTTCGCTAACCCGATAGTCGTTTACAAAATCATTGAACGACTTGCCAATCCCTGCGTTAATGACCTGCGAAACAACCTTTGGGTTTAAATCGACATGCTGGGCCAGTTCGGTTAGGGTAAGGGTGGGGTTGAGGTACAGTTTGTCAACATCCATGGCTCGGCGAATGCGCTCGACATGGTCTGGATTGACGTCGATGGCTACTTTGACCGGGTTAATCGGACTATCGGCTGCCGCATCATTTTTAAATTGTACGCTGGCTAAATTGTCCTGCTTCAAACCGGCCACACCCAGCACAATCAGAAGCAGACAAAGCAGCCAGTATGAGTAATCATATTGGTAAAAGGAGTGAAAAACGTCGCGCAGAATAAGTTCGACCGCCCACTGTACGCACACCACGGCCAATATCACCAGTAAAACCTGAAGCCACCGTAAGGTCAACCGGCTGGTTTCCGAGAAGTTTTCCTGCACATAGCGGCTATACTTTCGGAGCAGCCGCAAGGATAAAATCAGGTAAATCAGCAAGGAAAGCCAGGAACCGTCGAACTCGATGCTGTAAGTGATCGGATAATGAACCGTTGCCCAAAACCAGTTTCTGAATTCGTAGGACTGGCAAGTGAGGAAGATATACAGCAACGCTTGAATGGCAACCGGCAAAAAATGCAACCAGTGTTTTCGTTCGAACCGGAAATCGCTATTGGTCAGACTTTTGACGTAAAAATAAATAAGCGGCCCAAAGGCAAACGAATAGAAAATAGGCAGGAAATACAACCCCGCGTTTTGTCTGTATAAGCCCGACACCCGGAAAAAACCGTCAATCTGCCAGAAAGAGATAGCCGTCATTAATCCCGCCAGAAAGCGGTTAGCTTGCCGGTTGTAGCTTGTAAACCAGAGCAGCCCGGCCGAAAAAAAGCCGATGTTGATGATAGACAACGCCAGGACTACCTCAAACGCGAAGCGAATCTGCATGCTGTTAGGCTATTAATTTCATCTCATCGGCCAGTTTAAAGACTTTTTTCAGGCATTTGGCCGTAAGTACGGCGTCTTCCAGGGCATTGTGAAAGCCGTCTTCACGGGTAAACCCAAAGTAACCGGCAATCGCCGTAAGACTCAGACGATCGGGTACTTTTTGGCCGTTTGCTTTCAAGACCCGGAAGGTAAAATAAGCCAGCGTATGCAAATCGAGCAGCACCCGGGAGTAAGGCCATTTCAGTTTCTCGTAGCGATACGCTTCCTTGAGAAAATTGATGTCGTTTATTACACTTTGCCCGCAGATAATCACGTCGCGTAAGAATGGGGTTCGGTCCAGTTGCCCTTTGGGTACGCGAAGGCCAAGTTGCGTACAGATCCACTCTTCCAGTTCAGGCAGCACATCATAGATCATAGGCGCGTCTTCCAGCTCAGCCAGCGATAGGTTATGAATCTGCTCAGAAGAAGACGAAAATGCTTCCTTATTTTCAGGATACACGTTTGTGAGGTAAGTGCCTTTCTCAATCCAGTTGTCATCGAACAGGACAGCACCAATCTGAATAATCTCGTTGTAATCAGGCTCGGGTCCCGTCATTTCGAGGTCAAGAACTAAATAAGGCATGTTTTTAACGCTTAAATGCAATAAAAAGAATTAAGAAAAAAAGTTACTGTTTAAAATGAAAAACTACTAGACAGTTTTTCTATACCGGAACAAATCGAGCGCTAACACCGTTTTACTTACAACAAGCCGAGAAAGTCCCCATAGTCAATCTATTGGGGACTTTTTTATTTGTCTACCCGCTCCACCAGTTTCCCGATATCACTGCTGACCTGTTGAATAAACGCTAGCTGATCACTCAAGAGTGGGTCAGCTGGATTGTCTGCAACTGGTAAAGAAACGGATGTAACTCCTGTGGTATCCTGAACCGGTTTTTCGGCTGTTGCCCCTAACCGACGGAGGCTTTCCGTCAACGTAAAGAGAGCCCGTTTGACCGGTCGTACCAATGAGGTTGGATAAACCATAGGCTGGGCCGTCAGTTGAGCAGACGTGATCGTGGCGATGTTTGCCGACAGAATGTGATTCAGGACAACAAATTCGTAAATAAGTTTCTCATTTCGCTGTTTATGTTTCGGTTCAGACAGCATCCGTTCGAAAGCTGCCGACAAGTTCGCCGAGGTTACGTACACTTCTTTTCGGGCCAGCTTGTACTCGACCAAATCAATTTTTCCACCCGAAAGACTATCGAGCAGAAGCTGTAAATACCGAATGTTAGCGTGCAGAATGGCTTTCATGGGTTTGATTAACTGATCGGACTCCCATTGTGGGAAAAACGCATACCCGGCTACCAAAGCAATAACGCCCCCCAGCAATGTATCGAAAAAACGCTCTTCGGCAACGCCTAAATAGCTAACGCCCAGAAAGCTAAAGAGGATCAGCACAAAGGGCGTTACGCAAATTACCATAACGATGTAGTTGATACGCTGGGCGCTGTAGGTACCCAGCATAAACAGGACCATAAAGCCAAACTGTACGTTTTTGTTGGGGAAATAGGTTAACACAAGCACACCAAGAATGCCCCCGGCCAGTGTGCCGCTGATGCGTTGAATATTTCGTTGCTTGGTCAGGCTAAACGCGGGTTTCAGGATCACCGAAATCGTCAGCAGCACCCAGTAACTATGGTGCCCGTAAGGCAGGAGCTTGGTGATGATAAATCCCAGCAGCATGGCTATGGCTACTCGTATCGAATAGCGGAACGTTAACGAACTGAGCGTCAGATTGTCCAGAAACGACTTCAGGTCGATTTCCTGATGAGACACAAACCGGCCATATTCCATAGCCTCGTTGTCGACCGGATTCAGTTTAGTAGATGCCAGGTTTTTTTGTAATGTACTGACCCGCTGGCTGATCGTTCGTAAGCTGACCAGCACTTTTTTGAGGACTAATGTACTGCCATCCTGATCGCTGATGACGTCGATGCTGCGTTTCAGGTTCTCCAGATCAGCCATGTTATTTACGGGCCTATGGAATGGTACCGGTAACTGGATGGCTAAGCCGATGTGGTCAAGTTCTACCGACAACCGCCGAATGGAGCGGGAAATCTCATCCAGCACCCCCGACTTCCCGAATCGTTCGCGAATGTCAGAATAATCATAATACATCGCGATGATTTGCTCGTACAGATCGACTACGTCCACAAACGTCAGGAGCAACAACCGGCCGGTTCGCGTGGATTCCGTAACAATACGTCGACTTTTAAACAGCACTTCCCGCACGGCATCCTGTTTTTCGCTCACATCGACCTGCTGGGCAATCAACCGGCGGTAATTGTCGTCCAGTTGGGTGCTGGTATCGTAAAAGTCCGCTTTGATAGCCATCAGTTTGGCGATCTCATGAATACATTGACCCAGTGCCTGCTGCGCCAGCCGGTAGGGTTGCAGCCGGGATGCTATCAAACTGATGGTACTGTACCAGACGCTGCCGGCCAGCACTAACGTACTCTCATGTACGACACCCCGCGCATCGAGTGGCCGGTCGATCATCAGGATCATAATGAGCAAGGCCGCCGTCCCGACAGACGTAGCGCGGCTGCCGTAGATGGCAAACATGGAAAAGAAAAAACTGAACAGCAAGATCTCAAGGCCTAACACGTAAGGGTGCATTCGGGCGAAACCCGTTATGAACGTTACGGAGAAACTGATCAAGGCACTGATAGCCATTCCGTTGCGTCGGTGCATAACCGGACCGGGAGCATCGCTCAGGCTTACATTCAAGGCTCCCAGCGACATAGCCATGCCTGCCTGGAGCTGTCCGAACTGAGCAAGCAGTAAAGAAGGCAGCAGAATGGACAGCGTTATGCGTAACCCATCAGAAAAATATTGGCTGGACAAAAAATAGCTGACCTGCCGACCACGCTTGTTCATAAAGAAACTCCTATACGGTATTGGCAAAAGCCGTGCCCCGATGACGCTGGCATCACCGGCAACCCGAGCCGGTTTCGTGTCAATGCTCTATGCTGCTAAACTACGCAGGAATTACTGGCCAATTGACGTCAGGCTTGTTCGGCGCTCACCGATTTGCTGCCGCCACATGGCATAATATAGGCCTTTTTGGGCAACCAATGCATCGTGACTGCCCATTTCAACAATTTTGCCCTTCTCCAGCACAAAGATGGTATTGGCGTGCAGGATGGTCGACAGCCGGTGAGCAATCAGGATGGTGATCTGCTCATTCAGAGCCGACACACTCCGAACCGTATCGGTAATTTCTTCTTCAGTCAGCGAATCGAGCGCCGACGTGGCTTCATCGAAAATCAGCAGGCGTGGATGCCGGACCAGCGCCCGAGCAATGGATAACCGCTGTTTTTCGCCCCCCGACATTTTGAGGCCTCCCTCGCCAATTTGTGTGTCGAGCCCGTTGGCCGAGCGAGCCAGCAGGTGATCGCAGGCCGCTTTATCGAGCGCATCGAGCATTTCAGCTTCAGTTGCATCGGGCTTGACAAAGAGTAGATTTTCGCGGATGGTGCCAGCAAACAGGTGCGTATCCTGCGTAACAAAGCCGATTTGCCGACGCATCGGATTAAACCGGATGTCTTTAGTGGAAATGTCATTGTAATAGATTTCCCCACCAACGGGCCGGTAAAGCCCAACCAGCAGCTTAACCATTGTAGACTTCCCGGACCCGGACGGCCCGACAAAGGCAATGGTATCACCTAGTTTAGCTTCGAAGGAAACGCCATCGATTGCATTCTGAGCAGCGCCATTGTGGCGAAACACGACGTCGTCGAAGCGCAATCGCTCCAATGGCCCGACGACGACGGGGGATTCCGGATTTCGTTCGATGGGTTTCTGCATCAGTTTGTCGAAACTATGCAAGCCCGCTTCGGCTTCGCGATACGCCAGAATGATATTGCCCAACTCCTGGAGCGGGTTGAAAATGGCGACCGAAATAAACTGCATGGAAATCAACTCGCCAGTGCTCAACACATGGCGGAAAATAAGCCAGAGCAGCGTGAACAAGACAGATTGTTTGAGGATATTCAGGGTTGTACTTTGCCAGAACGAGAGCAACCGAACCCGTTTTACCTTAAACATTTCCAGATCGAAGATTCGCCCGGTCTGGATTTTCAATCGTCTGATTTCCGGAAACGTTAGCCCCAGGCTTTTGATCAGTTCGATATTGCGGAGTGACTCGGTAATGACGCCCGATAACAACGCCGTTTCGCGGTTGATCGACCGTTGCGTAGTCTTAATCTGGGTACTGAGCAAACCTGTCAGCCCACCTAGTAGCAACACGCCGATCAGAAACACCGGAACGAGCGCCCAGTGTTTCGTGACGGCATACCAAATAAGAAATCCAATGCCGACCAGCGACGAAAACAGGATGTTCACGAAGGCATTAATGAACTTCTCGGTGTCGGTACGGACTTTTTGCAGAATGGATAGCGTAGCTCCACTGCTCTGATCGCCAAACTCCTGATAGGAGAGTCGAAGGGTTTGTTTCAGCCCATCGTTAAAAATATCGGTGCCAAATTTCTGAACAACCAGCCGCGTGGTATATTCCTGAAAGGCCTTGGTTATGTTGGACAGAACAGCCACCCCAACGGCGATTCCCAGCAGGAACAACACCCCGTTGATCTTCTCTGAATCGGTTTTTTTGCCGGGATTGGTTGCATACTGATCGATAAGCTTGCCAAAAATAATGGGGTCGACCAAGGCCAATATCTGAGCAATACCTGCCAGGGCTAATGCCAGCACCGCCAGCCAGCGATACGGTTTCAGGTAGTTCCAGAGTATGAGCATGGTCGAATCAATTACTGGTCAAGCTCCTGAATGCGGGCCAGGTGCCGACCACCTTCAAAGGGTGTGTCGAGCCAGATTTTAACCAGGTTGAGGGCTGTTTCTTCGCTCATCATCCGTTCGCCGATTGATATAACATTGGCGTCGTTATGCTGGCGGCACAAACGAGCCGACTCTTCGTTCCAGCACAGGCCGCAGCGCACGCCTTTGATGCGGTTGGCCATGATCGCTTCTCCGTTGCCTGAACCGCCCAGCACAACCCCCCGCTCCACTGCGCCCGCAGCAACGGCTTCGGCAACGGGCCGAATGAAAAGTGGGTAATCGACCGAGGGTGTTTCGGCATACGTGCCCTTATCAATAACCTCGTGTCCCAGACCGGTGAGGAATTGTCTGATCGCTTCTTTGTAGCGGAAACCAGCGTGATCGGAGCCTATGGCAATTTTCATATGTAAACAGTAGGAATTAAAACAACAGCCAAAAGTAGCAGAATCATGTGCTAAGATGAAACCTTAACTGAGTAAACTTGTTCGGAAAACAGACTGGCGGTAATTTGCAGCCCGTCAATACAATCGACTATGATTCCAGCTACTAATCAGCGCCCATCGGCAACGATCTTATTTATCTTTGGTGGCAGCGGAGATTTGAATCTCCGTAAATTGACCCCCGCCCTGTACAACTTGTATCTTGATAACTACTTATCGGACCAATTTGCCGTGGTTGGATTGGGTAGGAGCGAGTATACTGACGAGTCGTTTCGGGAGCGGCTCCTGGAAGGAGTACAATCGTTCTCCCGCCGAAAAGACGACCTGGAGGCTACGTGGAAGTCGTTTTCAACGGCCATCTCGTACCTGCAAATGGATGCGGGCGATGCGGGTGCGTACTCGAAACTTAGTGACTTTGTAGCCGCAAAAGAAGGCGAATGGGGCGGCCCGGCCAATATTGTTTTTTATCTGGCGGTAGCGCCCCAACTGGTGCCCGGTATTGCAACCAACCTGGGTAAACTCGAACTCTGTTGTGATAAATCGCGTGTTCGAATTGTCGTTGAAAAACCATTCGGGCATGACCTCAAAACGGCGCAGGAACTGAATGCCCTGTTGGGTGGCCTCTTTGCCGAAGAGCAGATTTATCGGATCGACCACTATTTAGGGAAAGAAACGGTGCAAAATATTCTGGCCCTCCGCTTTGCCAACTCGCTATTTGAGCCAATCTGGAACCGGCGTTATGTTGAATATGTACAAATTACTGCTTCGGAGACGGTAGGTCTCGAAGGACGGGGCGGCTATTATGAAGGATCTGGTGCCCTGCGCGATATGATTCAGAATCACCTGCTTCAGATGCTCTGTATGGTGGCTACCGAAGCCCCTATATCGTTCGATGCTAACGAGGTTCGTAACAAAAAAGTGGATGTGTTGAACGCCATCCGCCGGATCAAGCCCGAACAAGTGAAGGATGTGGCCGTTCGCGGACAGTATGGCCCTGGTCAGAAAAACGGCAAAGCTATTCCCGGCTACCGCGAGGAGGAAGGCGTTCAGCCCGATTCAAAAACCGAAACGTTTGCCGCTGTCAAATTATTTGTCGACAACTGGCGGTGGGAAGATGTGCCGTTTTACCTGCGCACTGGCAAGTCGCTTCCCGAAAAAGCAACGGTTATCAATATCCAGTTCAAACCGGCTCCCAACTACGCTTTCCCTGATGAAGCCACCGAAAATTGGTCTTCGAACCAATTGACGATCGGGATTCAACCGGCTATGGACATTCGGCTGCGGTTCCAGGCCAAGCGGCCAGGGCAAACCCTCGCTATCGACCCCGTAGAAATGGTGTTCAGCTACAAGGAAGCCTACAAAGAACAGGAGCCGGAAGCCTACGAAACACTTTTACTGGATGTCATGACCGGTGATGCTACGCTATTCATGCGGGCCGATCAGGTTGAAGCCGCCTGGAAAGTGGTTACCCCAATTCTGGAAGCCTGGGAATCCGACACTGTCGATTTCCCAAATTATGAACCCGGTTCCTGGGGGCCCGACGCGGCTCAGCAACTGGTCGAGAAAGATGGTTTTCAGTGGATGATGAAATAGACGTTGATGGTTTGTGGTTTACGGTTGGCTGACGCATGTGTGGCTCGTGAGAACACAAGCCACGGAGAAAGTCAACTGTAAACAACCGTAAACGACAAACCACAGCATAGGCCCCAACCTCTCCGTGGCCCGTGTCTCCACGGGCTACCTGTCCGGTAGGTAAGCAGGCTGACGCATGAGTGGCCCGTGAGGACACAGGCCACGGAGAAACCACAAACCGAATACCACAAACCAAGTACCGTAAACCATGTCCCAACTCGCTACTCTGTTTGTCGATGACCAACGCTTACCGTGGGAAACGGTAGCCGAGGGCGTGAAGCGTAAAATCATGACCTACGATGCTAACCTGATGATGGTCAAAGTGGCGTTTGAAGCGGGAGGGATTGGTGCAGCGCACAGCCATGTACACACCCAGATGAGCTACGTGGACAGTGGTGTGTTTACCATCTCGATTGGAGATGAAACGCGAATTGTGCGGGCAGGAGACGCCTATTACATTCCACCAAACGTCTGGCACGGAGCCGTTTGTGAAGAGGCTGGTGTGCTGGTCGATGTGTTTACGCCCATGCGCGAAGATTTTGTTTAACAACCACTCGCTCAGTGTTGGGAGCGAGAGCTGAACTGTCTGTTATGCAACTCATTATCAAAAAGAACCCGGCAGATCTGGCCAAAGCCGCTGCTGACTTTATTACCAAACGCATTAAGGAGGTTCTCAAAACTCAGGATCGTTTCACGATTGCCCTGTCGGGGGGAAGTACGCCTAAAGCGTTGCATGAGTTATTGGCAAAGGCCCCTTACGTTGATCAGATCCCGTGGCTTCAACTTCATGTTTTCTGGGGCGATGAGCGCTATGTGCCCATCGACGATGAGCAAAGCAATGCAGGTATGGCTTATGATACCCTGCTAGGGCACGTTTACACCCCCGAAGAGCAGATACACGTCTGGCGAACGGATCTCGAGCCCGAAGCTGCTGCCGCCGATTATGATCGAATTCTACATGAATATTTCGGCGATACCGGACCTACTTTCGACCTTGTCCTGCTAGGCATGGGCGACGATGGGCATACACTTTCGTTGTTCCCAGGCACTGAGGTCGTACATGAAACAACTGCCTGGACCAACGCTTATTTTCTGACTCAACAGGACATGTACCGATTGACACTCACGGCACCCGTTGTGAATCGGGCTTCCTGTGTTGCGTTTTTAGTCGCCGGTCCTAAAAAAGCGGAACCACTGAAAGAAGTACTTGAAGGAAACTATAATCCGGATAAATATCCGTCGCAGGTGATCAAGCCTGCCGATGGTGAACTGGTCTGGCTAGTCGATGAGAAAGCGGCTGCTCTTCTAAAAAAATAACTTCTTTCGTACCCGTATAATGACAAAGACCCTTAGTGATGAGGGTCTTTGTCATTATACGGGTACGAAAGAAGACTACTTGATGGAGTCTTTCTTGGTTGTGTCGCTCGTCATTGTCGATGTAGAGTCGGTCATCGTTTGTGTTGAATCGCTCATCATGGATGTGCTGTCCGATACAGCAGTTGTCGATGTGGTTGATTCTGTTTTTGAGCTGGAACAAGCCGTGGCTAAAGCCATCATTGACAGAAAGAAAAAAGCAGATTTTGCCATGTCGTTGGTGAAATTGAAGTGGTTAGTAGATTTCTACGTTGTTAATACGCTGCAAGAAAGAAAGTAACCCATAGTAGTTTTTTATTTTTCCAGTATTGCCAACTTTTTAGTTATTATTTCTGGAAAATACAGCCAAAAAATTATGGGGTAAGCGACCTTAAGCCGAAAGTTTCATCTGTTTAATTCTATCTGGCTGGTGTCGTCATTAAGTCCGGCTCGCTATTCAATTTGTAGCTACCTACACTTTTCCTGATCAGTGGTCAATCAGCACACAGAAGCTGAAGAGGCAACTGATAGATAAGACAGGTGCCTACCGAATTGTACTTGGTTCTTATGGAGTGGCTGCAGAAGTACTAAGCCAGTTTCGCTTTTAAAAATTTCGTTGTCCGCTCCCAGGCCAGTTTGGCAGCGGCTTCATTATAACGCGTGGGTGCTGTATCGTTGTTAAAGGCATGTTGAGCGCCTTCGTACACGTACAATTCGTAGGGGACGCCTGCTTTCTTGAGGGCCTCCTCGTAAGCTGGAATGCCGGCATTGATACGCTCATCCAGACCACCATAATGGAGCTGTACGGCTGCTTTTATCTTGGGCACATCGGCGGCATCGGGCTGGCGGCCATAGAAAGGAACCGCGGCTTTCAGGTCAGGATAGTGAACGGCGAGCTGATTGGCCATGGCTCCGCCCCAGCAGAAACCTACGCATCCTACTTTACCCGTGCTTTCAGGACGTGTTTTGAGATAATCGAGGGCTTTCTCAAAATTCTCACGGGTTTTCTGAGGATCCAGTTTGCCAAACAGTTCACGCATCTGCGTTTCATCGGCTGGTGTGCCGCCTGAGGACGAAAGGGCGTCAGGGGCCAGGGCCAGAAAACCGGCCAGCGCCAGTCGGCGGGTTATGTCTTCAATATGCGGGTTCAAACCCCGATTTTCGTGAATGACTACAACGGAAGGGTACTTTCCAGCCGCTGCGGGTCGGGCCAGGTACCCTTTCATGGTCGTGTCCGAACCGGGAAATGTCACCGATTCGGTTTTGATCCGGTCGTCCTGTTGGGCTACTGTTTCGGCATGCGCATAGTTGACTTCCAGAAGCGGTAAAACGGTTAATGCCGTGGCCATACTGCCTGTTAGCTGCGCCAGTCGTTTCAGGAAATCGTCTCGTTTCAGCGGCTTGTGCGTGTATTCGTCAAAGAGATTGATAATTCGTTGATCCATGAGTAATCTGGTTAAGGGCTTATCCTGTAAAACTGACGAATCGTTCACGGAAATACAAGCGTGCACCAGCCAGACGCCTTACTTGACAAAAAAAGGTCTGTGAGGACACAGACCCTGACAAATGCTTGCTCGCCTTTATTCGGACCAATACTTTTTACGGAAGACGATTTTTACAAAAACATGCCGCCCGAAACCTCAATGCGTTGCGCGTTGATCCACCGGGCTTCCTCGGTGCACAAAAACGCAACCACTCCACCGATATCATCCGGCAGACCGACACGGCCCAGTGCCGTAACCGAGGCCAGCTGGCTGTTAATCTGGGCGTTGTCGCGCACATGGCCTCCGCCAAAATCGGTTTCGATGGCACCGGGCGCTACAACGTTGGCCGCGATTCCCCGTGCGCCCAGTTCTTTGGCCAGGTATCGGGTGAAGACTTCGACTCCCCCTTTCATGCTGGCGTAGGCTGAATAGCCTGGCGTAGCAAAGCGAGCCAGCCCTGTTGAAATGTTGATGATCCGGCCACCGTCGTTGAGTAGGGGCAGGGCTTTTTGAGTCAGGAAGAAAATACCCTTCAAGTGGATGTTCACCATCTCGTCAAACTGCTCTTCGGTGGTATCGGCGAACGACGCATACGCGGCCGTACCAGCATTATTGATCAGGAAGTCGAAGCGATCTGTCATGAACGTGTCTTGCAGCGCGGTTTTAAGTTGCTCATAAAACGCATCGAAGCTCCGGACGTCGCTGGTATTGAGTTGCAGGGCTACCGCTTTTTGGCCAAGGGCCTCAATTTCAGTCACGACTGATTGGGCTTCCTCCTGTTTGCTGTTATACGTCAGCACGACACCAATGCCTTTTTGTGCCAAACGGAGGGCCATATTTTTGCCCAAACCCCGGCTGCCGCCGGTCACTAATGCAATTTTGTTTTCAGTTGCCATCGTATTGTGTTCAAGTATGATGGCACAAAATTGCGGCTTAGAGGCCGTCGGGTTATGGTGACAGCTTCAGATTAAATGGTGAGTAGTTCAGTTTTTGCCCATTCTTCCTGCAAAACCGATTCCCGATACTGCTTGGGCGTCATTCCCTGAAACCGTTTAAAGAACTTGGTAAAGTTTGACGGGTCGAAAGTGAGTGTAGTGGCAATGTCAGCAATGGAGCGCCGGTTGTCCTGTAACATCGCTCGGGCAATGATCATGATCTTTTCTTCAAAAAAGAAGCACGGCGCCTTACCGGTTGTCAGTTTGATGGTATTGCTGAGGTGCGTCGGGTGAATGTGCATTTCCTCGGCAATGTCCCGGATTTCGTACATATCCAGCACGCGACCATCGACGATATCGGCCAGATGCCGGTCAATGATATGGAGGAAATCAGCCGTTATTTCGTGCTGACGAGCCGCTATTTTCTGGGGTAGTTTGTAAGGAGGCATATTGAAGTCCTTTTGGCCTTTTCGTCAATACTAACTGTTTTGAGTCGATTTTAGATCGCATAGGCCACTACTCCTGAGCTTATTTCAGCCTTGGGTCAAACGAATGTGGTTCAACACTAATCAATTTAAGTGTTTCGTGCTCGGGGTGAAGAGGATTGAGAAGATAATTGAACTCAGTTGGGGAATGAACGGATGGGACTTGCAATAGCCAATAGGCCATTGCTTTCTGCCATTGTTCCGCGATTATAGCCAATTCGGAACGGTATGGAATTGTTCGCCAATTTGTAGGGAGCGTGCCTAGCGGAACGTTAAAACAGGTAGCATCCTCCGGAACCTCAAGGGTTACTAACATAAGGTTATCCGGTAATGTTGTCGAGTTGGCCAGTAGCTCAAGTTTTGCGAGCGAGACACAGTCTGACGTATACAAAATTCTAGTTCCTTTACGATTCCATCGCCCAGCACTGTAGAGGCCACCGGTACCGCTAAGATCGTTTGCAAAAGCGGTTGGCGAGAAACGGTATAATCGCATGGTCTATGAATAAATACCGTACTGGATGCGAAATAAGATTTCCATTGCCTCTTGGCGTCCAATAGTTGAGTCCAGTAAATCGACAGGTTTTCGATTTCCCAGCGCGTAGTTAGGATTGTCTAACCAATAGTGGAATTTTTCTGAGCTACCGAAAATATCAATCCCTTTGGCATAGAGTTCTGAGAGGGAAATAGCTTTTTCGGTTTCATCTTTAGTTAAAGATGACTTGGCCCTAATTCGACGCTGATAGGTACTTTCAGAAATGGCTAATAAATGGCTCATTGTACGGTTCGAAAAGCCAAGCCTGTCTTGTAAAAACTTGACTGATTGCATTGGCAAGCCTTCATTGACCAAGTCAATTAAGTCAAACGTGTTTTCTACATGTCGCTTTACAACTGATTCTCCCCCCAGAGCAGTCATTATTTGAGGAATGGATACTTGCATAGTAATTTGATAGTTTTATTCCTGTTAAATGATAACAGTAGGCTAAAGGTAAGAATTCAGTTCAACCCAAAACGATAGGCGAGAATTGTTTTTCAGTTCTACCTTTGCAGTCCTATTACCGAGTGAACGAGCGAAAATTGACTGAGCGAAACCCATCGTCTATCTAAATCGCTCGTTCACTCTCACACTCTTTTACTCTTTATTCATGGAATACCGTATCGAAAAAGACACGATGGGCCAGGTACAGGTGCCGGCCAATGTTTATTGGGGCGCCCAGACCCAGCGCTCGATCGAGAACTTTAAAATTGCTCAGGACATCAATAAAATGCCCCGCGAAATTATCCGGGCGTTTGCCTATCTGAAAAAAGCAGCCGCCCTGACCAACCTCGACGCGGGTACATTGACGCAGGAAAAGAGCGACCTGATCGGGCAGGCCTGCGACGAAATTCTGGACGGAAAGCTGGACGATCAATTTCCCCTCGTCGTGTGGCAAACCGGTTCCGGTACGCAGTCGAACATGAACGTCAACGAAGTGATTGCCTATCGCGGGCACGTTCTGCATGGTGGACAACTCGCCGACGAGAAAAAGTTTCTGCACCCGAATGATGATGTAAACAAGTCGCAGTCATCGAACGATACGTTTCCGACGGCGATGCACATTGCTGCCTATAAAATTCTGGTCGACGTGACGATTCCGGGCATCACCAAACTGCGCGACACGCTGGCTGCCAAGTCGAAACAGTTCATGCACATCGTCAAAATCGGTCGGACGCACTTCATGGATGCGACGCCACTAACGGTAGGGCAGGAGCTTTCGGGCTATGTTTCGCAACTCGATCATGGTCTGCGCGCCATTAACAATTCGCTGGCTCACCTGAGCGAACTGGCCCTGGGTGGCACCGCAGTGGGAACCGGCATCAACACGCCCCCGAATTACTCTGAGAACGTGGCTAAGCACATTGCCAGCGTTACGGGTTTGCCCTTCATCACGGCCGAAAATAAGTTTGAAGCACTGGCTGCTCACGATGCCATTGTGGAAGCTCACGGTGCGCTGAAAACCGTAGCCGCCAGCCTCATGAAAATTGGTAATGACATTCGCATGCTGTCGAGCGGCCCGCGCGCGGGTATCGGCGAACTGCACATTCCCGACAATGAACCGGGGTCGTCGATCATGCCGGGTAAGGTGAACCCTACCCAAAGCGAAGCCATGACAATGGTGGCCGCGCAGGTAATGGGCAACGACGTGGCCATTAACATTGGCGGTATGAGCGGTCATTTCGAACTGAACGTGTTCAAGCCGGTCATGATCTTCAACTTCCTGCATTCGGCCCGGCTGATCGGCGACGTGTGCGTATCGTTCAACGACAAGTGTGCTGAAGGCATTGAGCCCATCGAAGCGAACATCAAAAAACACGTCGATTCGTCGCTGATGCTGGTAACCGCTCTAAATACGAAGATCGGCTATTATAAAGCTGCTGAAATTGCTCAGACGGCCCACAAAAACGGGTCTACCCTGAAAGAAACGGCCCTCAAACTTGGCTACCTGACGGAAGAGGAGTTCAATGAGTGGGTAAAGCCGGAAGATATGGTAGGGAAGATTGAGTAACGCTGTATAATACAGTCGGAGATCAGTTTCAAAAAGCGATCGGCTATTTATTGGCTGATCGCTTTTTGTCTTTACTTTTAGAGGATTGACCTTTTCTGATTACCAGTCAACTACGACGCGCAACCTCGATGGCTACAGAATCCACTGCATTAAAGAAGGCATTGACACCAATTCATTTATGGGCCATTGGCGTGGGACTAGTCATTTCCGGCGAATACTTCGGCTGGAATTATGGTTGGGGAGTCGCTGGAACCGTAGGACTGTTGCTGGCTACCTTGTTTATTACCCTGCTTTATTTTACGTTTATTTTTAGCTTCACCGAACTCACAACGGCCATTCCGAATGCGGGTGGGCCGTTTGCCTACGCCCTGCAAGCCTTTGGACCTCTGGGGGCGTTAGTGGCCGGGTATGCCACCCTGATCGAGTTTTTGTTTGCCACACCCGCCATTGCGCTGGCGCTGGGCAGTTATGTCCATTTTCTGTATCCTGCCATTTCGGTTGTCTGGTGTTCCATTGGGTCATTCGTCGTGTTTACGCTCATCAATTTGCTGGGCATAAAAGAAGCGGCCTGGTTCTCCCTGGCGATGACGATCATTGCCATCGGCGAACTGCTGCTTTTTATTGGCGTCGTGTATCCATACACCCGCTTCGATACGTTTCTCCACAACCCAATGCCGTTTGGCTGGTCAGGCGTTTTTGCGGCCCTGCCATTTGCCATTTGGCTGTTCGTTTGTCTGGAAGGCATCGCGATGGTGGCCGAGGAAGTGAAGGATGGCAAAAATACCATCGCCAAAGGGTATATTTCAGCGGTATTGACGCTGACATTTCTGGCTCTTACGGTCATGATCAGTGTGGGCGGCATTACAAACTGGGAGAACCTGGACCACCTCGATTACCCAATGCCCGAAGCCATTGCCATTGTGCTTGGCCGACAGAATCCACTGACCAAATTCTTTGCCAGTGTTGGCCTATTTGGTCTGATTGCGTCGTTTCACGGCATTATCATCAGCTATTCCCGGCAGATCTTCGCGCTGGCCCGTAGCGGCTATCTGCCTCACGGACTGGCTTCGGTCAGTAAAACCCGTAAAGTCCCCGTCTGGGCGTTGCTGGCGGGTGCTGTCTTTGGCATTATCGCGCTGCTTTCGTTTGATACGAGTAAGCTGGTGATCTTGTCCACGATTGGGGCCGTCGTCGTTTACATCATCAGTATGCTGTCGTTGTTCCGGCTTCGGCAGACCCAGCCTGCTTTACCGCGATCCTTCAAAGCGCCGTTGTATCCTTACTTTCCGGCGCTGGCGTTGTTGCTGGCGGTTGTGACGCTCATTGCCATGATTTACTTTTATAGCTGGTTGAGCTTTCTATTCTTTATTGGGCTGGTTGTTCTCACGGGCGTGTTTTACGCATCGGGCAGGTATAAAAAAGTTAAACAGGTCTGGCAGCAGGAAATGATGGCGAGCCCGGCTGAGTAATACAGCACAACGAAAAGTCTCCCAAAGCGATAAATCACAAACGCAGAATGGCCTATACTTGCACCATTGGTAGCTTTACGTACCGCTTTCAGGACCTGAAGGAACTGTTGGCCAAAGCAACTCCGCTGCGTTCGGGCGATGCGCTGGCGGGATTAGTCGCTGAGAGCTATGAAGAGCGAGTAGCGGCCCAAATCGCGCTGGCCGATGTACCGTTGACTGCCTTTCTGAACGAGGCCGTTATTCCGTACGAAAGCGACGAGGTAACGCGCCTGATCATAGATACACACGACAAGGAGGCCTTCTCATCAATTAGCCATTTTACCGTTGGTGACCTCCGCGACTGGCTGCTGAGCGACGAAGCCAGCACCGTTCTGTTACGCCAGATCGCGCCCGGACTTATGCCCGAAATGGTCTCTGCCGTGTCGAAACTAATGCGGAATCAGGATTTGATCCTGGTGGCTAAAAAATGTGAAGTCGTCACCCGATTCAGAAATACGCAGGGCTTGCCGGGGCACTTATCCGTCCGTTTGCAACCGAATCACCCAACCGACGACGCCCAAGGGGTAGCTGCCAGCATTATCGATGGACTACTCTATGGCAGTGGCGATGCCATGATTGGGATTAACCCCGCCACAGACAGCCCGGCGGCAACGGCGCAACTCTTGTACATGCTCGACAATCTGCGCGAGCGGTTCGATATGCCAACCCAAAACTGCGTGCTGAGCCATGTAACGACCACCTTGCAGTTGATTGAACAGCGGGTACCCGTCGACCTTATTTTTCAGTCCATTGCCGGTACCGAAAAAGCGAATGCCAGTTTTGGCGTCACTTTATCGCTCCTGCAGGAAGCGCACGAAGCGGGCCTCTCGCTGAAGCGGGGTACGATGGGCACCAACCTGATGTATTTCGAAACGGGGCAGGGGAGTGCGCTCTCATCGGGAGGGCATCATCAGGTTGACCAGCAAACGTGTGAGGTCCGGGCCTATGCCGTAGCCCGGCAGTTTAATCCCTTTTTGGTTAACTCTGTGGTTGGCTTCATTGGCCCGGAGTACTTATTCGATGGGAAGCAGATCATTCGGGCGGGGCTTGAGGATCACTTTTGCGGGAAACTAATGGGCTTACCCATGGGTATGGATATCTGCTACACCAACCACGCGCAGGCCGATCAGGACGATATGGATACGCTGCTGACGCTCCTGGGCGTAGCCGGTATTACCTTCATCATGGGCATTCCCGGCGCCGACGACATCATGCTCAACTACCAGTCGACCTCCTTTCATGATGCCCTGTACCTTCGCCGGGTGCTCGGCCTGCGACCAGCACCCGAATTTGAGGAGTGGCTTCTTCGGCAGGGCATAATGGATGGTATGGGAAATCGCTTGGCGGGCGGTGCGCAAAAACAGTTATTCGCGGCCCTTCTTCCAGCATGAACGAACCGAAAAAAAACGGCATACAGGCCGACGAATGGGAGTCCCTGAAGGCATATACCAGAGCCCGGATCGCGCTTGGGAGAACCGGTGTTTCGGTGCCACTAAACGAATCACTTCAATTTAAACTGGCGCATGCACACGCAAAAGATGCCGTGTATTCGCACTTGGATTTAGCGGATTTACAGGCGTCTCTGGCCGGTGTTGAGTTGCCCATTTACAGCCTGCGAAGCCGGGCCGAAAATCGGGATATGTACCTGCAGCGACCCGATTACGGACGCTTGCTCAACGACCGTTCTGTTGAGTACCTTCAACAGCTTAATAGTCCGCCCGCCGACATCAGTATTATCATTGCCGATGGGTTATCGGCAACGGCAATTATGAAAAATGCCGGTCCGGTGGTTCAGTTATTGGTCAACAGGGTTCAGCAGGCGGGTTATTCGCTGGCGCCACTCCTGGTGGTTGAGCAGGGCCGGGTGGCCATTACCGACGCAATTGGGGGAATTCTGCGTCCTCGGCTGGCCATTATATTCATCGGTGAACGTCCGGGGCTAAGTTCATTCGATAGCATGGGCGCCTATATCACCTACGCGCCCACGCCCGGCTTGACAGATGAGCGCCGAAACTGTATCTCGAACATTCGGGAACAGGGTTTATCGGCAGAAATGGCCGTCGATAAGCTCATGTACTTAATTCAAGCCGCTTTCCGGCTGCAATTGACTGGAGTTGCCTTAAAAGATAATAACGGCCTCGACACAAGTGATTTACCACGAAACCTTACCGAATAATGAGGCTGGGAAACGGCGGGCTGCCCTCTCTCTTCAAATGATTTACCCATTTATGGAAGGGATTTTTGTTTATATCCGTTATACTTTTGGCAAGTCAACGATGCTGAAGGCTGGAAGGCCGATCGACTATTGACGTAAAACCACTGACCATTGACTGTTATGAATATTGGGGATAAAGTCCGGTTACTGCGGGCAAAAGAACAGGGTGTCGTATCGCGTTTTTTACCCGGCGATATGATTGAAATCGAAATTGAAGACGGGTTCCGGATTCCGGTCATGCGTTCGGAGCTGGTTCCGGTTTCACCGTTGGAAGCCGACCGTCTGCTCAGAACCAGTACGTTTGCTCCACAAAAAACAGCAGAGCCCAAAGCTCCGACGATCCTGTCGAATCAGGGTATTTATCTGGCGTTTATGCCCGTCAATGATCGGGAGTATACGCTTCACTTGATCAACAATACCGATTGGGAGTTTGCCTATGTGCTGGGTGAGGAATCGGCGGGTATTAGCGGAGGGGTTCAGTTCCGGGGGCTTCACAGTGGCCTCCTGAAACCCAAATCGCAGCAAAAAATGAACGATCTGTATGCGCATGCCAGCTTCGAAAACTGGCCGACGTTTGTGGTGCAGGGGCTTTGGTTCAGAGCAGGTAAATCGTCGTTGCGCCAGCCACTGGTCAAACGGTTTAAAGCACGGGCAACGACTTTCTTCAAGAATAAAACTACCGCGCCTGTAATCAACCTACCGGGTTTCCTGACGCAACTGGATGCCGAGAGTGATCTACCGCAACCAACCGCACCAGCCAGCAATCGGCCCGCCCAGCCAAAGCCAACAATCATTCATGCCGAGGATTTAAAGGCCGAAATGCTGAAGCCTAAATCCGATCCAGACAGCGTATCCATTGAACGGCCGACATCGGTAGTTGATCTGCATATCGAGAATTTGCTGCCCAAAGGAGCGGGTAACCGCAATCCGGCCGAGTTACTGAAGCTTCAACTGGATACATTTGAAAAAACGCTCGAAAACGCCATTGCCAGTGGCATGAGCGATATTACGTTCATTCATGGCGTAGGCAGTGGTTCACTGCGCACCGAACTTCACAAACGGTTAGGTCAACACCCGAATGTTAAATTTTTTGAAGACGCTCAAAAGCAGAAATTTGGCTATGGTGCCACCAAGGTCACCCTTAAATAAGAAGGAACACGGGTCCGTATTTTCGCAGGTCACGGGTTTGGCCTGGTGCTATGCGGCCCGATGTTTATCCGTCATTTTTCTGTGTTGTAGTTTTTTTCTGTTAAGTTGCGGACATCCATCTGGTAATCGTCTGACTACCAGAGCACCTAAAGAAGCTTATACGACCACCGAAATGGAAGTTCGAAATGAACGCTTTTTGTCAACTGCGCATGTCCCTGTATCCATTGCGCTGGGCGATGTTGAACGGCAAATCAATGCACAGGTAAATGGACTGATCTATGAGGATAACAGCCTGGACGACAATAACCGTGATCAATTCATGACAAAGGTCTGGAAACGGGGTACTATCCTGGTCAATGCCCAGGACAGCCTGTTTCATTTCACCGTGCCGCTGCGGATCTGGGTTAAAGCAGGTGTGTCGGTACTCGGCTTTACGCAGTACAAAGAAACGGAGTTTGAAATCGATCTGCGTTTCAAAACAAAGTTCGACCTGGACCATGACTGGTCCGTGAATACGCATACCGAAGCCGATGGGTACGGCTGGGTGCGTCGGCCAACGGTGAATATTGTCGGGCTGAATATCCCGATCACAAATATTGTTGGCCGGATGATCGACAAAAACCTGGGTACCATCACGAAAACGCTGGATCAGCAGGTGCGTAAGAATATCGACTTGCGAACGCCCGTGTTAAAAGCCTGGAATACAATCCGGGAGCCTTATTTGATCTCCGAAAAGTACCGGACCTACCTGCAGGTAGTACCCAAACGGATACTCATTACACCCTTGCGTTTTGAGGGGCGGGTTATCCGGTCTACCATTGGTTTTGAAGGATTTACCCTCACCACAACCGGTGCTAAACCGGAAGTGAAGCCAGCCGTATCACTCCCCGATCTGGTCGTTGTGGCGCAGGTAAAAGATGATTTTCAGATTGGGCTACTGAGTGAGGCCACGTATCCGGAAGCGGCTAAACTTGCCGCCGATGAGTTTGTCGGGAAGTCCTTTTCCTTCAGCGAAAATCGGTACACCATCACGATTACGAGCATGGATATGTATGGTCAGAATGATAACCTCATTATCAAAGCTGGCTTAAAAGGAACCATCAATGGCGACATTTACTTAAGCGGCCGGCCCTACTACGATCCTCAGCAGCAGACCATTTCGCTGAAAGACCTACGCTATGACCTGGACACTCGAAACGTGTTGCAGCAATCAGCCAGCTGGTTGTTGAAAGGCCCCTTTGCCCGAACGCTCGAAAAACAACTCACAATACCGGTCGGCTCCCAACTAGCCGATATGCAAAAATTATTGCAGGAGCGGCTGAAGAATAACCAGATTGCCAAAGGGATCACGATCAATGGGCATATTGACGAAATAAAACCCGATCAGGTTTATTTAACCCCAACGGCCATGCTGGCGGTTGTCAATGCCAGAGGACGGATTGACGTGAAGGTAGAGGGATTGCAATAAGACAAGCGCTGGAAGGATATCCGCCCAGATTGGTTTCTCAAAACCGCCACATATCTGTACCTTTGCGCTCCCCGAACGATACGAGTCGGCTTATCGCGTCTGAGCAATTAGGCGAGGAAAGTCCGGGCAGCATAGGGCACCCTACTTCCTAACGGGAAGGCGGGCGGTTGGGAACGACCGTTCGACAGCCAGTGTCACAGAGAATATACCGCCCCGCTTTGGTGGGGTAAGGGTGAAAAGGTGGAGTAAGAGCCCACCGCCCGCTGGGTGACCAGCGGGGCAGGATAAACCTTAGGGGCTGAAAGACCAAATAAGCGTCGGACGTGGGGCGGCCCGTTCCCGTTTCAGCGTAAGCCCAACCGGGCCTGCGTTTACTGCCGATGCGGGTAGGTCGAACGAGGTGGCCGGTGACGGCCATCCTAGATAAATGATAAGCCATTTCGCTTTTGGCGGGAAGACAGAACCCGGCTTATAGACTCGTGTTGTGAGGGATTTTTTGGTTTATGGTTTACAGTTTGTGGTTTACGGTTGGCTAACGCATCGAACGTGTATGCGCCAGCCAACCGTAAACCACAAACTGTAAACTTTTTTGGTCTACCCGAATTTTTTCTTACCTTTGCGGCCACGTTTTACAAGGGGGATGCGTCTCCCGTCAAAAACAAGCAAGCACAAATGGCTGTTAAAATTCGTTTAGCGCGTCGTGGACGCAAGAAAATGGCGATGTATGACATCGTGATCGCTGAGTCAACCTCTCCTCGCGATGGCCGGTTTATTGAAAAAATCGGTTCATACAACCCCAACACCGACCCTTCGACGGTCGTTTTGAAGTCGGAACGGGCCGTTTACTGGCTCATGGTAGGTGCTCAGCCGACGGATACCGCTCGTTCGGTATTGTCGCACGAAG
Organism: Spirosoma radiotolerans; assembly: GCF_000974425.1. Taxonomy (NCBI): domain Bacteria; kingdom Pseudomonadati; phylum Bacteroidota; class Cytophagia; order Cytophagales; family Cytophagaceae; genus Spirosoma; species Spirosoma radiotolerans. The sequence goes on along the minus strand of NZ_CP010429.1, from coordinate 3,521,851 downwards.
GCATCATGTATCGCAAACACCTGCAGGTTGGCGTTAACAAAGGAGCCATCTCACAGGAGCAGGCCGATGAAAAGTACACGGCCTGGAAGAGCGAGAAAGAAAACCGCAAAGCCGGTGCTGCCGACACTAAATCGCAAACCAAAGAGCAGGATCGTGCTGCTCGTCTGGATGCTGAGAAAAAAGTGAACGAAGCGCGCGCTGAAGCTATCGCTAAGAAAAACAAGGTAGAAGAGCCTGTCGTTGAAGCCGCTCCAGAAGTGGAAGAAGCCCCAGCGGCTGACGCACCTGCTGCTGAAGCTGCCCCTGCAACGGAAGCCGCTGCACCGGACGCACCAGCTGCTGAATAATTTTCTACGGAGCCCCGCGCTTCTGTAAAAATGCTACTTAATAGCCTGTTCATCGTTGAACAGGCTATTTTTGTACAACATGCGGTCGGTCGGCGTGGTAACGGTCGTTGCTTTGCTGAATTGCCGCATCAATAATTAAAAAGAATAGGTTCTGATAAAGCGCCAGCGGGCCACTTTATATATGACAAAAGATGATTGTTACCAGCTAGGACACATCACCAAAACGCATGGCGTCAGTGGTGAGTTAGTCCTTTTTTTAGATGTAGACAACGCGGCCGAATACGCCGATCTGGAATCCGTTTTGCTGGAGGTGAAGGGTGACCTGATTCCGTACTTTATCGAATCCATCGCTATTGTTAAAGGGAGCCGGGCTATCGTTGCGTTCGAAGACGTAAACACCATTGAGCAAGCCGAGCGGCTCATTAATTGTGGCGCATTTTTACCACTGGATGAACTGGAGCCTATTACTGATGAAACGCGTTTCTACTTTCACGAAATCGTTGGTTACCAGGTTGTTGACGCCGAATCGGGTGAGCTAGGCACTGTCCGGGGGGTGTACGCCATGAATGCGCAGGACTTGATCGCGATGGATTACCTGGGCAAAGAAGTGCTGATTCCCATCAATAGCGACATCGTTCGGACGGTTGACCGGGCTAGTCAGAAACTCAATGTGGTGTTGCCCGATGGCTTACTTGAGATCTACATGGAAGACGATAGCAAGACTGATGAAAACGCAGAAGTGAACGGTGACGCTGACAATACCGATGAGGATTGATATTATAACCTGCCTGCCCCGGCTGTTGGATAGTTTCTTTGCCCATTCCATTCTGCAACGGGCACAGCAGGGTGGTTATGTCGAGGTTGTTGTTCACGACCTGCGCGATTACACGGCCGACAAACACCGGCGTGTAGACGATTATGCTTTCGGAGGTGGGGCCGGTATGGTCATGCAAATTGAGCCGATTGCGCGGTGCATCCGATCACTACAGGCCGAACGTACCTACGATGAGGTTATTTATATGACGCCGGATGGCGAACGACTGAACCAACAGACGGCTAATTCACTTTCCTTAAAACAGAACCTTATCATCCTGTGCGGCCATTACAAAGGCGTCGATGAGCGGGTGCGCGAGGTATTCATTACCAGGGAAATGAGTATTGGCGACTATGTACTGTCTGGGGGAGAACTGGCTGCCTGCGTGCTGTCTGACGCCATAATCCGGTTACTGCCGGGCGTTCTGAATGACGAAACATCCGCTTTGACCGACTCGTTTCAGGACAACCTGTTAGCGCCACCCGTCTATACGCGTCCCGCCGAATTTGAAGGTCATCGCGTTCCCGATATTTTACTCTCGGGCCATGAAGCTAAAATCGACGAATGGCGGCACGAACAGGCCCTCGAACGAACACGAATTCGGCGACCTGATCTGCTGGAGTAAAGGCCCACCGTTCTGCAACGACTAACCGAAACAAGATGTCCCCGCGTTCGTCCTACACGTATTTTAACCGGGATCTGAGCTGGCTCAGTTTCAATCGCCGGGTTCTTCAGGAAGCGGCTAATCCGGCAGTGCCGCTGTATGAACGCATTCGATTTCTGGCCATTTTCTCATCCAACCTGGAGGAGTTTTTTCGGGTCAGAATGTCGGCCCTGATGGCGCTGGGTGAACTCGGGTCTACCGATCATGAAGCTACCGATCCGCACTTGCTGCTTGAGGTACAGGCAACGGTGCTGCAATGTCAGGAAGAGTTTGGGCGATTGTTGACAAGTCAGCTTCTGCCGCAACTGGTGGAAAACGGCGTGCATCTGTATTATGGCGAACCGCTGATACCCACCCATGAACCAGCCGTAACCGATTACTTTTTTAGCCAGGTGCTGACCTTTATTCAGCCCATATGGCTTTCTGAGGCCAACCGGGAAGCAATTCAGTTGCCCGACAGTTCGCTTTATTTTGTCGTCGCCCTCAAAACGCCCGAAGCAACAGAACCCGTCCGATACGCCCTGTTACCTATCCCTCGCCAGCACCTGCCTCGCTTTTATGAACTGCCTGCCCTGGATAATTGCTGTCAGTTGGTGTTTCTCGACGATGTGATTCGGCAGCATCTGACCGCTGTTTTTCCGGACTTTACGATACAGGGATGTTATAGTATCAAAATCAACCGAAACGCCGATGTTAGTATCGTGGATGAGTTCTCGGGAGAAATGGACGAGAATGTAGCGCATATGCTCGACCAGCGCACCGCTGGTCGTCCGACCCGGTTTCTGTACGATGCAGCCCTGCCTACCGACCTGCTCGATTTTCTCTGCGGTTATTTTGACCTGACCCGACAGGAACTGACCAGGGGCGGGCGTTATCATACGTTGAGCGATCTGGCTGATCTGCCCAATCCGGTGGGTAATCGGCTAAGGTACCCATCACGGCCTCCGCTTGCTTATCCGGTTCTACAGGGCGACACCTCTATTTTTGCCCAGCTCGATCAGCAGGACCATTTGCTGCATTTGCCCTACCAGTCCTATAATTCGATACTGCGTTTTTTTAACGAAGCCGCCATCGACCCGCACGTGCGCGAAATATACGTAACCCTGTACCGGGTAGCGGCCAATTCAGCGATTGTGAATGCCCTGATCAGCGCGGCAAAGAATGGCAAGGAGGTTACGGTTTTCGTTGAACTGAAAGCTCGTTTTGACGAGGCCAACAACCTAAAATGGGGAAAGCAACTGAAAGCGGCTGGTGTTCGGCTCGTATACAGTATTCCGTCATTAAAAGTACATGCTAAAACGGCGCTGGTAAAACGGCAGCAGGGTTTACGCAGCCAGCAGTATGGCCTGTTGGCAACGGGTAATTTTAATGAAGGGACGGCTCGGTTTTATACCGATCATGTATTGTTGACGAGCCATCCGGGCTTGACGCAGGAACTGGATTTGCTCTTTACTTACCTGCAAACCCGTGAGCAGCCCGACAAATACCCGTCTCTTTCTTTCCGACACTTGCTCGTGGCCCCGTTCAACTTGATGGATCATTTTTTTGCCCTGATTGATCGGGAAATTGCGCACCAACGGGCTGGCCGGGAAGCCCATATCACGATTAAACTCAATAATTTACAGGAAAAAACGATGGTCGACAAACTCTACGAAGCCAGCCAGGCCGGGGTGCGGGTAGAGTTGATCGTTCGGGCCATCTGTACGTTAGTGCCGGGTGTGCCTGGTCAGAGTGAGCACATTACCGTTCGGCGGATCGTTGATCGCTACCTCGAACATGGGCGAGTCTACATCTTCAACAATAATAATCAGCCCGAAACATACCTTGGCTCGGCGGATTGGATGAACCGGAATCTCTATCGGCGCATTGAAGTTTGTTTCCCCGTTTATGAGGCTCGTTTGCAGGCCCAGATCCGGCAATTGATCGACTTCCAACTGGCCGACAACACACAGGCGTATTTTATCGATGACCAGTTAAGGATGGTTCCCGTCTTAACAGAGGGTGCGCCGATACGGTCGCAGGAAGCCATCTATACGCACCTGTTGAGAATTAATGAATAATCAATTTTTAGTTTAACTATGACTATTCGTACCGCCCTCTGCCTCTGGCTGGTTGTTATCCATAGTGTGTATGGTCAATCGGATTCTACGAACCAGAAGATTTACCAGGTAACCAAAAAATATGAACTAACCGGTTCAATACTCTTCATCGGCGTATCCTCGGTTGGGTTTAAGAAACTGGACCATCTGGCCTCGTTTACGGCAGAAGACGTCAAGGCACTCGACATTAACAAAATCAACGCCTTCGACAGGCCAGTCGCACTCTACAATCCAGCCGGATTTGAGCGAGCACAGGCCCGGTCGGACCTCTTTCTGAATGTCGCTATTTTAAGCCCGGTATTGCTGATGGCCGACAAACGCATACGAAAAGACTGGCTCGACCTGCTGACTTTATACGCAGTAACGCACGCCGTCGATAACATTATTTACTTCGCATCGGCTTACTCAATCCGGCGGGCAAGGCCATTGACCTACAATCCGGGACTTCCGCTGGAATCGAAAATTGGCGAGGCAAAAACCAACTCATTTTATAGCGGTCACGTTTCGTTTAGCTCCACGTCTACCTACTTTCTGGCAAAGGTATTTACTGATTATCATGGTATTAAAGGCTGGAAACGTATCCTGACCTACTCCGTTGCCAGTGTGCCACCGGCTCTGGTTGCCTGGAATCGAATGGAGGCTGGCAAGCATTTCAGGACAGATGTCATGACGGGCTTTGCGGTAGGAGCGGCCTGTGGCATACTCATTCCAGAGTGGCATAAACGAAGAAAGAACATGGAGAAGGTAACCCTCGATCCTTACTTCACGCCAACCGGACAAAGCGGACTTACGCTTGGTGTTAAACTTTAAAAAGTTCTTCTACAAACATCCAATCGCGTAGCGATTGAATAAAACGATTACTCACGTTAAAACAGTAAAAACTGAAAAGCTGATTTTGGGTTATGTCTGTAGCTAAAATCAGCTTTTTATGCAAGTACTCGTAGTAGGTGCCACCGGAGGTACAGGGCGGCAAGCGGTAGAACAGGCACTTCAGGCGGGCCATTTCGTGACGGCTTTCGTTCGTGATCCGGCCCGGCTTTCCATTCAACACCCCCATTTGACCGTCATAACCGGCGATGTTCTAAAGCCCGAAACCTTATTGCCAGCCGTTCGGCGTCAGGACGCAGTTATTTGTTCGTTGGGTAGCCGTCCAGGCCAACAGGATCAGGCCGTAGCTGATGGCACCAGTAATTTGATAACGGCAATGTACCAGGCAGGCGTTAAAACGCTGTTCGTCGTGTCTTCATTGGGCGTTGGTACGAGCTACGAGGAGGCTTCCTTACCCAGTAAGCTGATCATTAAAACGCTACTAAGTGGTGTGATTGCCGAAAAAGAAAAACAGGAGCAGGCTGTTCGGGAAAGTGCGCTTGACTGGACAATCGTACGACCTACCAGCCTGACAAACGGCCCCATAACCGGACATTACCGGGTTGGTGAGCATCTGCCATTCAGCCGATTTGACTTTCCCCGCATCAGCCGCGCCGATGTAGCCGCTTTCCTGCTGAATCAGCTTGATAAAAATACCTATCGACGAAAAGCCATTACCCTTACTGGAGCCTAGTGTAGCTCGTTAACGAACGGGATGCGAACTCACTATTTTGCAGTCACAACGCTTGGTTCCGGCGGGCAGCGTAACGGGTTTGTCGAAGTTGCTGTTTGGTAAAAGCGTTCGGGAAAACGTTGTATATTTCTCCTTGAGCACCTTCCCTTCGTCGTCGTAGGCTACCAGTTGTACAGATATATCGTTGTGCGAGCGGGATGATAAATTCTTGACAGCCACATTGACCGTTGAAGTAACCAGAACATTTTCCAGATCAGAACAGTCGACCTGCAGGTCGATGGTTTGTGGGGTAAGTGATGTATTATTTTGCCGGGAAACGACATACAGGACAAGGCCACCCAGCACGACCACGATCAGCAAAAGTCTAAAAAACGCTTTCATCCGTTCCGATTTATTGATTACTATTTTCCAACGCCTGCCGCGCTTCTTTCTCCCGTCGTTTTCGTTCCCGTTTTTCCTGCCGAAGCTGCTTGCGGGTTTTAACGGTGTCCGCAGGTGCCGGTATGCCGGGGAGCGCTTCCTGGCGATCTGGCTGAACCGTTGGCTGCTCATCTGTATTGCGGTTGTCGTCCGTTTTCTTGCCTTTAAACAACCGGCGGAAGAAATTGCCGATACCATTGCCGCCTTCTTCATCGGCATCAATCTCTGTATCGACCGGGTCAGTCATTAGGCTATCGCCCTGAAACAGAGAATCGACTGGGGCCACTTCTTTCCGTAATCCCGGACGTAATCGGACGTCATAAAAGCCATAAGCGCCTGAATCTGGCGCCGTAAGGCCACGACGGGCCATGATCCGGCCAATCAGCTTGAAATAGCCCCGCACATTACGGGTTTGCAGAGTGCCGTCGGGAATAAACCAATTCAGCGCTGCTTTCGGGCGCGGAACAACGAAGGCCAGAAAAATACTTTCCCCCAGATTCAGATCGGCCGGACTTTTGGCAAAATAATAGCGGGCCGCTTCACCAATACCATAAATATTGCGGCCCCACTCGATGATGTTGAGATACACCTCATACATCCGTTCTTTCGAAACGATGTGTTCGTTTTCGATGAGCCACACGATCAGGATTTCCTCGATCTTGCGCGAAAGCGTTTTATTTCGGCTCAGAAACGCATTCTTTACCAATTGCATGGAAATGGTACTGGCTCCCCGCTTGAATGATTTCTCTTTGAAATTGGTCGCAATGGACACCCGGAATGCCTTTTCATTAAAACCATTGTGGGTGAAAAAGTTATAATCTTCCGACGTCAGGAGGGCATTTCGCAGATCGGGCGAAATCTGGTCGATCGGGGTATAGTCCGGATTTTCAGGGCCAACGATAATGTCACGAACGGGCTTGCCTTTTTCGTAAGGCGTGTAAACGAAGGGTTTATTGATGGCGGCAAAATCCGTTCGGCCCATTTTGATCACCCGAAAGTTGTCCTGTGTCAGACCGGAATTGAATTTTACCGAGTCGGGAAGGGCCGTATCGAACTGAAAGGATAGGTCATATTTGAGCTTTCCGGAAACCTGCATGCCTTCCAGCGACTCAAAAAGCCCCTGCGGGAACGAATTAAATAGAGCCTGCGCATCCATCGGATCCGTATGTAATTGCACGTCATACAGTTTCCCCTGCCCGGTAGAGGAGCCTGCATCGGGGAGCGTGTATTTTATGAAGGGCCGCGCACTAACTTCGCCCAGGTGGAGCGTCGATGAACTATCGATACCGACATAATTTTCGCCAACAAACAGATTCGCATCGACGGCGGCACTGCTAACCAACACGTCGGTGCGGGCGATAGCCGGGTGGTTGATCCGAAGATTTCGTACGGAGCCTGCCCCTTCGAGCCGGAACTGCCCACCTGACCGGTCTACATCCCGCAGCTCAGCGCGGAGCGTATCTGCCTGAACTTTAAGGTTATACTTCTTTTGAACGTAAGGAATATCAATAGGTTGCGGGCGCCCGTTCTTCCCTTCGGCATAGAGGGCCAGGTTGTATTCGCGGTCGCCGGGATCTGCTGTGCCGGCCAGATGCCAGATTGCCTGATTACCGTTCAACTTAATGGTTGAGGTAACGTTTTCGTTCTTGATAACGGCGGTTTGCGTGAGCAGGTTAATGGTATCATTGCCGATATCAATCCCTCTGAACTCCAGATTGTTAACGTTGAGGTCGTCCGGAATTTTGGATAAAATATTGTCGATCAGGTTTTCCGTCACATCGGCCAGATTCGTCCGGCGAGTTGGTTCAACGGGGGCGCTGTCGGTTGCGGTTGAATCGCGTTTGCGGTGAAGCAGGAAGTCTATGTTGGATAGAGAGTCGCGTTTGATCACCTGAATCAGGCCATTTTCGAGCGTCATCCCCGATAGGCCGATTTTACCAGCCAGCAATGGCCAGAACCGGACTTCCAGCTCTACCCGCTGAATCCGCGCCAGACTGTCGCGCTTGTTAGGTACGACTGAAATGTCGGTAAAAGCTAACGAACTTAATCCGGTGAATTTGGCGGACCCGATCCTGACATCGAGGTTATAGTCTCGCTTAGCCTTGCGAATACCTCGTTCGAGAGCGGTTTTTAACAGACTTTCCCGTTTGGAATAGGCCACGCCAGCGCCTACGAGAGCCAGCAAAAAAATACTTAAAAACACCCATCCTGCTATACGGATGGCTTTCCGTTGACGATACGTCATGCTTAATGTCTATGCTCGAAAGGCAAAGGTAAGGTATTCGTGGCAGTATTAGGAGCGAGGAGTTAGGAGGGCTAACCGCACCGGCAGACCGGCGTCAGCAAAAAGTAGGCGTCAGCCCGCTTAACTCCTCACTCTCCGCTCCTAATCCTACTTTAAAAGTCCAAATGGCAGTTCGTCCAGCCGTCGTCGAAACGGGTGCCAAATTGTTTATAAAACCCAATGGCAGGCTCATTCCAGTCGAGTACCTGCCACATCATACCTGTACAGTGGGTTTCGCGGGCCATTTCGATGGTGGCGTCCAAGAGTAGTTTTCCAACGCCATAGCCCCGAAAGCTCTCCGTAACGATGATGTCTTCGAGGTACAACCGTTTGCCTTTCCAGGTCGAGTACCGATAGAAATACAGGGCCATACCAACAATTTTTTTACGATCGGAGTCTTCGGCCATAATCATTCCAAAAAGTGGATTTGGGCCAAAACCATCGATTGCCATTTGCTCGATGGTATTGGTAACCTGATCGGCTGCCCGTTCATAAATGGCGAGTTCAGTTACCAGGGCGAAAGCTTCGGGTACGTCTTCAAGGGTACCGGGACGAATAGAAATCATGAATGATAAATAGGGAGTAAATGGCTGTGACTGGTCGAATATACAACTTTATTGATCATCCACCCCGGCTGAACGATTTGTCATTTTGCTTCGCCATTTTGCAAGGGCTGCCTGGAAATCGTCTGGTAAATCAGAATCAAACTGGAGCCACTCGCGCGTTCGGGGATGCGTGAAGCCTAACGACTTTGCATGCAGTGCCTGGCGAGGTAACAGTTTGAAGGCATTCTCGACAAAAGCTTTGTAGCTACCAACGGGTGTACCGCGCAAAATCCGGTCGCCCCCGTACATAGCATCGTTGAACAACGGATTGCCAATGTGCTTGAAGTGCGCTCGAATCTGGTGGGTCCGGCCCGTTTCCAGCTTACACTGTACCAGAGCAACATACCCCAACTCTTCGAGCGTTGTGTAATGCGTAATGGCCCACTTTCCCTTTGACTCATCATCGTAAATGGCTTGCACTTTACGGTCTTTGATCGACCGCCCAATGAAGCCCGTAATGGTACCAATTAGTGGATTGGGTACGCCCCAGGTCAGCGCGTTGTACGTTCGCTCGATGCTGTGCTCGAAGAACTGCCGGGCCAGGTGCGTCATCGCATATTCCGTTTTCGCGATCACCATCAGACCCGATGTATCTTTATCGATGCGGTGGACCAGGCCCGGCCTGATTTCACCGTTCCGGGAGGTGGGCAGGTTCTGAAAGTGATAGACGAGGGCATTGACCAGCGTGCCGTCCCAGTTGCCGTGGGCCGGGTGAACAACCATACCCGCTACCTTATTGATAACCAGTAAGTCATCGTCCTCAAAGACAATGTCGATGGGTATATTCTCTGGTTTGACATCCGTTTCGCGGGGTGGATGGGCAAGCGAAATCGTGATGACATCCAGCGGTTTTATTTTGTAACTGGCTTTGGTTGGCTTATCGTTTACCCGCACCGATTCGGCATCGATAGCGGCCTGAATTTTGGTGCGCGTTGCATTCTGCAGCCGGTCCATCAGGAAGCGATCAATCCGTAGAAGGCTCTGGCCTTTATCTACCACGATTCGGTGATGCTCGTATAATTCGTCGTCTTCGGGTAATTCGTCTTCCGTTTCCGCTACCATTTCTATGCCTAATAGACCCATCCGGTTCAAAAACCGCCTAGGTTTGTAATGAATCAGCAAAAATACGGATTATGGACGAACTTGCCCGGCAACTCGCCAATTTGGCAGGTAACTCGCCACTGCAACTACTTGACGACCCTTTTTCGGAACCGCTTGCCATCGACCTATTCTTAAAACGGGACGATCTGCTGCATCCGTTGGTGTCGGGTAATAAATGGCGTAAACTTAAGTATAATATACTGGCCGCTCGCGAACAGGGACATACCACATTGCTGACGTTTGGCGGAGCCTATTCCAATCATCTGTATGCCACCGCGGCAGCTGGTCAGGCAGTTGGATTTCGGACAATTGGAATTGTCCGGGGCGACGAACTTGCCGGGAAGCCATTAAATGACACGTTGCGGTTTTGCCAGGGGGTGGGGATGGATCTTCATTTCGTCAGCCGGGACGCGTATCGGCGAAAAGATACGCCTGAGTTTCTGGCTGACTTAACCGATCAATTTGGGCCTTGTTATGTGCTGCCCGAAGGGGGAACGAATGAACTGGCTATCCAGGGAACTGCCGAAATTATGCCGGAAATTGTGGCTCAACTTGGTCACACACCCGATTATGTGTGTTGCCCGGTTGGGACGGGTGGCACCGTGGCCGGACTAGCGCAGTCAGCCCCGGAAGCGACCCAGGTGATGGGATTTGTGGTGTTGAAAGTGCCCGATAGCCTCTGGCTGTCGGCAATGCCGGCCTCAGTAGCCACAGGCTGGCGAGTACAGAATTACCATTTTGGCGGATACGCCAGAACCACCCCCGAACTGTTGACGTTCATCAGGGATTTTGAACAGAAAAATGGCATACTTCTGGAGCAGGTTTACACCGGTAAGATGCTCTACGGCATCTACGATCTGGCCCAACAAGGGTATTTTCCCAATGGAGCGACCGTCGTGGCCGTGCATACGGGCGGCTTGCAGGGGCGGAGTGATGAGCTCGATCGGTCGTAATAGAAGAATTATGAGTGATGGGTGGCCAGCAACATTTCAGAACGGGCTATTTTACTGTGAAAAAATGCCATAATTTGCCTGTCTTTACGTTAACAAACGATGGACACGATTTTCACTACGGAACGCGTAAAGCCCTTGCTGGCAAGGGTTCGCGAATTCGTCGAGACACAGCTGATTCCGCTGGAAGACGGCTTTTCACATAATAAACTTGGTGATCTAATTCCTATCCTCGATCAGAAACGCCAGCAGGTGAAAGCGGCTGGTTTATGGGGATTGCATCTCTCCGCAGAAGAGCAAGGTCATGGCCTGACACTTTGCGAGTTTGGTCAAATTAGTGAAGTATTAGCATACGCGCCGTTTTTTGGGCATTATGTATTTGGCTGCCAGGCACCCGATATTGGCAACACCGAACTGCTCAACAAATTCGCATCCGATGAACTGAAGGAGTGCTATTTAAAACCCTTGATGGCAGGTGATATCCGTTCCTGCTTTTCCATGACGGAACCCGAATTTGCAGGTTCAAATCCAACTCGGATGGCTACCCTGGCCGTAAGAGAGGGGGATGAATACGTTATCAATGGTCGTAAATGGTTTACGTCGTCGGCCGACGGCGCTGCGTTTGCCGTCGTCATGGCCGTGACCAATCCAGACGCGGCTCCTCACCAGCGGGCCAGCATGATTATTGTCCCGACCGATACGCCGGGCTTTACTATCGAGCGAAACATACCCGTGTTTGGCGAAGCGGGAGAGGGATGGTTCAGTCATTCTGAAGTTACTTACACAAACTGCCGCGTGCCCATTTCGAACGTAATTGCCGGGGAAGGTATGGGCTTTCGGCTGGCGCAGGAACGGCTGGGCCCGGGCCGGGTACACCATTGCATGCGGTGGATAGGAAATGCCGAAAAAGCGCTGGACCTGCTGTGTAAACGGGCCGCGACGCGGGAGATTGAAGACGGTGTGATGTTGGGTGAAAAGCAATTTATCCAGGATTTTATCTCCGAAAGCCGGGCCGAGATTGACGCCTGTCGGTTGTATGTGCTCAACACGGCGTATATGATCGACACGGTTGGCGTAAGCAATGTGCGGGAAGCCGTTTCGGGGATAAAGTTTTACGTGGCCAATGCGTTTCTGCGCGTACTCGACCGGGCCATTCAGGTGCATGGTGCGTTGGGCGTTACGGACGATACTGTTTTGTCGGCGATGTACCGACACGAGCGTGGCGCCCGCATTTGGGACGGGGCCGATGAGGTGCACAAACAGAATCTGGCGATCAGCATTCTGAAAAAATATGGCCTCGATATTAAACAGAAAGCCAAAGAGTTGCGGCAGTTTCGCCAGATGATGGCGGCTGAAAAAACGATCGGTGCCGAGTGATACAAATTTTTCTATGATACCTTCTGATTTGCCGCGTTCGGTCCGTTCGGGTGAAGAACTCGATTTAATAAAACTCAATGCGTTCCTCCTGGCAAATGTGCCGGATGTAGGCACCGTGCAGGAGGTTCGACAGTTTGCGGGTGGGTTCTCGAATCTGACGTATCTACTCAAAACTGCCAATCAGGAATACGTCCTGCGCCGACCGCCGTTTGGTGCCAACATCAAAGGAGGCCACGACATGGGCCGCGAGTTCAGGGTCTTATCGCTCCTGACGGGTCATTACGACAAAATTCCAAAACCGGTCGTATACGACGAAACACCCGATGTGCTGGGTGCTCCGTTTTACATCATGACACGGGTGCAAGGGGTTATTTTACGGGCGTCGATGGCTCCAACACTGAGTCTTGCTCCCGAACGGATGCGTCAGCTATCGGAAGTACTCGTCGACAATCTGGTGGCTATCCACACATTGGATATCGACGCCACCGGGCTCAGGCAGTTGGGGAAACCGGATGGGTACGTACAGCGGCAGGTCGAGGGGTGGATAAAGCGCTATCGTGCTGCCGAAACGGATAAGATACCCGCTATGGACCGTACCGGAACGTGGCTTCAGGAAAATTACCCGCCCGAACAGGCGGCCGCTTTTCTGCACAACGACTATAAATTCGACAATGTGCTGCTGGAATTGGATAAGACCACGGGCGAGCCAATTCCCCTAATCAAAGGCGTACTCGACTGGGAAATGGCAACAGTAGGCGATCCGCTCATGGATGTAGGTGCCACGCTGGCCTATTGGTCGGAAGCTGGCGATAGCCCGGCCTATCGAAACTTCAACCTGACATGGCTTCCCGGTAACCTCACCCGGCAGGAAGTGATCGCTCGTTATGCCGAAAAAAGCGGCCGGGACGTCAGCTATATCCTGTTCTATTATGTATTTGGGCTTTACAAAAATGCGGTGATTGCTCAGCAGATTTACGCCCGCTGGAAACAGGGACACAGCCAGGACGCTCGGTTTGGCCACCTCTTGCCAATGATTATAGAACTGGCAGACAAAGCAGCCGATTCAATTGAGCGGGAAAAGGTCTAGCCATCACTTACTCCTGCACGCTGGCCCGTCGGAGCCGGTCGTTCATGGCCCAGCCAAGTCCCTCATTGGGTAAGGGTTCGGCATAAATAACATCGACGGGAAGATTGTCCAGAGCCCGCAGGTGGGCGAAAAGGTTTTTTGCCGCTTCGGTTAAGTCGCCGGTGGGCGAGAGGATGCGTTGCTGCTCCGCGCGAATGCCGCCAAAGGGTTCCCGGAAAGCTAATGCGCCGACTCGTGGTCCCGGCTCAGGACTTGCGCCCGAGGGTAAGAGAATCAGTGGCTTGCGAGGGGCATAATGGCTGCTCAGCATGCCTGGTGCTTTGGGATTTGAGGTCGAATGGGTTCTCACCGAAACAGGGCCGATGATGGCCTCGATCTGCTCGAGAGCCATGCCTCCCAGTCGGAATACCGTGGCTTCCTGGTTGTCAAACCCAATGATTGTGGACTCAATGCCGACTTTGGCGGGACCACCATCCAGAATGTACGGTACCTGATCGCCCAGTTGGTCGGCTACGTGTTGCGCCGTGGTTGGGCTGATATAGCCAAACGGGTTCGCACTGGGCGCTGCCAGCGGAAAGTCGAGCGAACGAAGCAGGTCGAGGGTTAGAGGATGGTTGGGAATACGAACCGCAACGCTGGGCAAACCCGCCGTAACGAGGTCTGGAATTAAATCGCGCCTAGGCAATAGGAGGGTAAGCGGACCAGGCCAGAAGGCTTTTGCCAGTTGATAGGCACGGTCGGGAATGTCCGTAACAAACTGATCGAGTTTGTCAAACGAATCCGTATGAACGATGAGCGGATCGAAGGCGGGGCGATTTTTTACCCGAAAAATGGTTAGAACTGCATCGGGGTTGAGCGCATTACCGGCCAGGCCGTATACTGTTTCTGTTGGAATACCGACTACGTTTCCCGCTTCCAGAAATGCCTTGGCAATCGCCTTATCTGTACCTAGTTGTGCCATGAGTTTGTGGCACAAAGATAAGAATGGTTAGTCGTTTGTGGTTCGTTCGTTTCGACAAACCACAAACGACTAACGGGTTAATGATGCCCGCCGGGGCCGTGAACGTGGCCGTGCGAGAGTTCATCGGAGGTTGCGTCCCGAACGTCAATCACTTCAACATCGAAATGTAAGCTCTGATCGGCTAAAGGATGGTTCGCATCGACGGTTACGGTTTCCGGGCCAACATTGGTTACCGTAATTACCTGGCCATCGTTAGCTTCAAACTGCATGCCTACTTCAACCTTCTGCCCACCAAACGCCTTGATTGGTACCTCTTCTACCAGTTGAGGATCACGTTTGCCGTATCCTTTCTCCGGATCGACGTCTAATTTCAGTACGTCGCCTTTTGTGCGGCCTTCCAGCCCTTCTTCCATACCCGGAATCAGGTTGTTTGCGCCATGCAGGTAATACAAGGGATCTCGCCCCTGGCTGGAATCCAGTATGTTACCGTTACTATCACGCAAGGTATAGTGGATGGCGGCAACTTTGTCTTTTGTAATATTCATGATTGGTTCTGCCCTAAAATGATTCTTTATGACTAACAAACGAGCGGGCAAAGTTGCTTTTATTTTTGGGATAATTTATCGGAACCGCGTTTTAAGGCTATCCAAAGGTATTTTGTTGGTTCCTAAACGACCCTGACTTAAGTTTACATTATCCGTCCGCTGTTCCCGTCAGATCATCCGTTTTGGCTGGAGTTGGTCAGACTGTGGCAAGGCGAGCGCCGTTGCGAAATAAACCAGGCAATTGGAAATTACTATCTTTAGGCTATGAATGAGCGGTTCAAATTTTGGCTCAGACGCGTCGGCTGGGGCGGCTTTCTTTTCTTTCTGATCAAAGGACTGCTCTGGCTTTTGATTCCATACCTTATTGCCAAAGGTATCCTCTCCAAATAAGTTTTTTTGTACATACTTGTCTTACTAATATTACTCTAAAGTACCATAGGATAAATAGGCTTTAGCCGAATGACGCATTAGTGCTATCACTGTTTGTATATTCAGTATTGTTTTTTTGTGAAGCTGACTGTACAACATTAATTAATCGGCACTGGCGTTATGCAACGGGTGAAGAGCGGAATGTCCCCCGAATTAAAGAGGGTATTGATGTTGGTTGTCGGTACGCTCTTGTCGTTCAGCGTTCGGGCAACGCACATCATTGGGGGAGATGTAAGCATGCATGCGGTTGGCACAACGCCCGGCCTTTTTCTGTTGCAGTTAAATCAATATTGGGACCAAACCAAAACGAGTGCCGGTAATCGGGATGCCTCCGTTACCTTGCTCATTTACCGGAAGCAGAACCCAGTTCTAATTGAACGAATTGAACTCGATCTTCAGGAAACACTTCCGCTCACCTTCGATAACGCTGCCTGCGCAACCCTTCGTAAGTTAGAATTTACACAGGCAAAATATTATACAACCTATCAGTTCGATACCCAGAAATACACGGACCCCGGCGGCTACTACATGGTTTGGGAACGCTGCTGCCGAACGGATAATCTGACGAACGTGAACAGCAGTATCGCTGCCGGTGTTGGTATGGTCTTTTACCTGGAATTTCCGGCAATGATGAAAAATGGAGTGAGTTTTAAAAACTCGGCTCCTGATTTTCGGTTGCCGAATGGAAGCTACATCTGCATAAATAAGTCGTTTACATTCAACGCCGGGGCCACAGATGTGGATGGGGATCAACTCAAGTACTCGCTGGTGACACCCCTGAACGGCTACACAAACCGGGGTGTCCCCAACAGCATAGACCAGTCGCCACGAGCCACCTATCCCCTTATATCGTGGGCACCGGGATACAGTCTGTCGAACATAATTCCGGGTAATCCAGCGTTGCGTATTGACCCGGCAACAGGTCAGCTGTCGGTACGGGCTAGTCAGGAAGGGCTTTATTTGTTCACTGTTCAGTGTGAAGAATACCGGAATGGGGTGTTGATCGGGGTTGTGCGTCGGGATTTCCAACTCCCCGTTGTCGATTGTTCTAAGAATACACCGCCCCCGGCCGTTGTGCTGGCCGATGGAAAGTCAACGGCTGAAATTAACTGGTGCAGTACGAAACCACTGGTGCTCAGCGTCGAGAAAAATTCGGTTTGGGCCTACCAGTGGCAGAAAGATGGCATTAACATCAGGGGGTCAGTAACCGACACGCTTCAGGTTGCGGAGTCGGGTGTGTATACCGTCGTCAAGAGTCAGGCCAAAGTTTGTGCCAACGATACGGTGTCGCAGGCGGTGAAAGTGGCGGTGTCGAAAACAGCCGCCGTTAAACTTTCGGTAGGAACGCCAGCCCCTTACTGTGCCGGTGACACGGTTACGATACAGGCCGACGGACAGCCCGGTACGCAATACCAATGGCGTCGGGATGGGCAGGCGATTGCCGGAGAGCAGGCTACACTACGGGTCTATCAGTCCGGAACCTATCGGGTGCTGACAAAATCATCTGTAGCCGAATGCGATGGGCTTGATAGCCTTCAAGTAACGATAAATAATCGACCTGTAGCGCAGCTTAATGCCTCGGCGGCCAAAATTTGCCCCGATTCATCCGTCCAGCTAACGGTCGTATCGGCGAGTGGCAACAGCTATACCTGGCAGCGTGACGGCGCCAAATTAGCAGATACCCAAAGCCAGGTCACGGCAAGTCAGGCAGGAACGTATCAGGTTACGGTCACGGCGCCAACGGGTTGCACCGCCGTTTCCAATCCCTATGTGCTGGGCCAGTTTGACCGCCCGGCGGTGCAGTTCGATTCTATTGCGCCCGTTTGCATTACGTATCCTGCGCCAATTTCCTTACAGGGGCAACCGGCGGGGGGGATTTATGCGGGCGCTGGGGTGAAAGCTAACACGTTCGAGCCCGCATTGGCTGGAGTGGGTCGGCATGAACTGACGTACACGATTACATCGTCCGAGGGTTGTCGGGTGTCGGCGGATCGTTGGGCCGTTGTATCGGGAGGGCCTGTGCTAAGTGGCCAGACTACGTATGGTATCGTAAAAGGGGCCACGGTTCAACTTGTAACCCAGAGTGATGAGCCGATTAGTCGATACGAATGGAGTCCGCCAGCGGCTCTTAGTCAGGCAGATGTCGCCAGCCCTGAGGCCAGCCCGGTTGAAACGACGCCCTATCAGTTAACGGCCGTCGGTGTAAGTGGCTGCGTCGCTACCTTTAGTGTGCTGGTTGAGGTAAGCGAGCCTCTATACATTCCGTCGGCGTTCTCGCCCAATGCCGATGGCATGAACGATTCATGGGTAATTCCTAACATTGGTTCTTTCCCGCAAGCCGAAGTGTCGATTTATAGTCGTTGGGGCGAACTTATCTTTTATTCCAGGGGATATGAACGCCCCTGGGACGGGACCTACAAGCAGGCAACTGTGCAAACCGGGGTCTATACTTATCAGATTAAGACTGGTAACAAACCGTTGAACACGACTTACCGAGGCCAATTGTCAGTTATTCATTAACCTATTGTGTCCCTTTCACTCAGTTTCTTCCCTTCCTGAACAATTTTCTGGGGTGATCTGACCGTTTAATCAACAAATCGGAGCGGTTGTTCCGGGCTTGTCTGCACAACAAGCCGAATGTTTTATTTCTAACTAAATCCAAATGAATAAGACACCGTTTTTAGGCTTGGCATTATCATTTACACTATTGGTGGGTTCGCACACTTTTGTTGTTGCACAAAGTCAGAACTCAGCAAGCCAAACCACTACAACGACGACAACGGCCAAGACGGGCACGTCGACGGGAAAGGACCTGGCAATTAGTGCTGCCAAATCGGCCAACCACACGATCTTGTTTCGGGCTTTGCGCGTATCAGGCTTAACCGAGCAGGCCAGCGGCAAAGGACCTTATACCGTTTTTGCTCCAACCAATGAGGCTTTTGAAAAACTCCCGTCCGAATCAGTGGCTGAATTATGGAAGCCCGAAGGCAAACCTAAATTGATAAAACTGCTGGCCTATCACGTGGTGAAGGGCAAGTTTACCGCCGACCAGTTGCAGGACGGTCAGAAATTAAAAACCGTTACGGGCGGAACGCTGACGGTAGGCAAGCAGGGCGATAACCTAACCATTACCGACGGGGCAGGAAATACGGCGACTATCAACCAGGCCGATGTTGAAGCCACAAACGGTATCGTCCATTCAATCGATACCGTACTGATGCCAACGGCGTCCAAGCAATAAATTGGTATAAACCCAAAAACGCCGAAGTCCAGAAAGCAATTGCTTTCTGGACTTCGGCGTTTTGTTACCGGGCCAGCGCTAGGACTAGACTTTGTAAATCCTGATTGATGGATCGAACAGAAGACTGGAGTTGGTTGAGCATATTGGCCCGGTTATGCAGATCGTCGGCCTGATAATCGCCCCCCTTTCCAAAATATAGTTCCGGCTGCGTTGCCGGAACATCAGCGAGTACATAGTTCTGCCAGCGCTGACGAATATTATAGCTAATGGGATGGTCGCCAAGGTTGCTGAACAGGGTTTCATTCAGTACATACCAAACCACGGGCGGATACACCGACGACTGTTTGGGCTGTAGCCAGATGTCCGTCAATAGATTGCGTTCATGCCGGAAATTCACCGAGCGGTTTGACGAAAAAGCGGCCAGTCCACCGAATCCGGCGCTGATTACCCCACCGCTTACACCTACCACTTTATTGGCGCCATCGGCATGAATCAAAGCCGTGGCTATGGTTGTTGCAGCGCCCAGCACGACGGATAAGATAGTTAGCCGCCTAATGCGTTTGGTATCGTGCTGATCCAGATACGTGGCAATTTGGTCGGCCCGTTCGCCTTCGCAGTCCAGTTCGGCGGCTAGTCCCGCGATTTGGGTAGAAGCCAGCAGCAGGCGGTTGAGAATTTGCTGCCGTTTATGGATACTTTCCAGACGGTCGTCTAGTTTCGCACTTTTTTCCAGTCTTGTCAAGTCCTTCAGCAAAGGTAAAATGCCCACCGCATTGGCTAGCAGTAAGTCGTGTTGTGAGTACTGGCGCGTTAGGCCGGTGTCGGCCTGAAGAATCAACCGAATGTTGGGCAGGGGCAGTTGCGTCGAATCATATGCATATTGAATCGTGGGCGAGCAATACGTATCCGACAATTTGGCTGGCGGCTGGGCTTTAAATACCCGACAGGACGCGAGGGACGTGATCGCTAAAACAGAAAAAATGAAGGGTGTATATCGTGGCTTCCTCAAGTGGCTAACGGCGTCTGGACCTGCTTTTGGCGGCAATGTTACAACCAATAGTGGTATTTGGTGTTATATGATGTAAGCATACTGAATAAATACACATGGATAACCGAAGAATAGGAATTGGCGTAGCAGTGGTTGTGGGTCTGGTTGTTCTGTTCTTTGTTGGAAAGTACCTGTTCACAAACAAAGACGAAAAGACAGATCAGGCAAAAATTGAGAAGGAAAAATCAGAAGCCTCGGCCCGGCAGGTCGCTCAGTTAGTGCACCAGGCATGTCGGTACGCTGACTCGATGGGGATTGACACCTCTCGTTATACACTCAGCGCTGATGTTGCCCATAATGAGGAAGTTCTAGCGGATGTCATGATGGAGATTCGCTACGGAAAGAAGCCTTCCCGCATGGCATTCAACGGCCTGAAAGAAACGGTAGATTCCAACTGGTCTGCTAAAGCGGAACCCAGTTCGTTGGCGGCTCTGACTACCTTTACACCCTACAAACAACTGGTTGGACATTACAACAGAATCCGCAAGCAAGGAACCGGAAATCCAGCTCTGGCCGACTCATTGCGGTTAATTCGGCAGACGCTTAATTTCTATCGGTACGTCAATCGGTTTGATCCTGACCAATTTGTGCTGGTCAATATTCCGGCCGGTGAGTTGAATGTATTTGACCGGAGCGGCAAACGGTTATTACCGATGCAGGTCATCTCGGGTAAGCCGGATAAGATGACGCCCTGCATGACCACTTACATTCAGGACATTGTCATGTATCCGTATTGGAACGTACCGAAAAACATTGCTTTGGAAGAAATGCTTCCCCGGATGAAACGGGACCTGTCGTACATCTACAACCAGAATCTCCAGATTCTGGACGAAAAGGAACACGAAGTTGACCCGGAAGAAATTGACTGGGAGAGCCTATCCGAGACGAATTTTCCGTACCGTGTTCGGCAGGCGTCGGGTTGCGAGAACTCACTTGGGTTGCTGAAGTTCAACCTGGCAAACCCACTGGCCATTTACCTCCATGATACAAATAGCCGTGACCTGTTCACGAGTACCAAAGATCACTGGCGCAGCCACGGCTGTGTGCGTGTTCAGAAACCCGTCGAACTGGCTAACCTGGTATTAGGCGCCAACACCTTCGATGCTGCGTTTATGAACAAATGCTTAATTGACCAGAAACCCCGTACGCTCCCCATTCCAAAGAAGTTTCCGGTCTTTATTACGTACAATATCGCCGATGTTGATGCCAGCGGCAAGCTGCATTTTTACAAAGACGTGTACTCGCTGGCTAAGTAAGCGGATTGTTTCAGGTAATCGGGGTTAGGCGAGTAAACGAACAGGCAGGAACCGCCCTTGACAGCCTGAATGATGCCTTTCGATTCGGCATACGGTACGGCCGGACATCCCTGACTACGACCGAGACGACCTGTTTTGCGAATAATATCCTCACAAACGTAATCGGCTCCGTGCAGAACGATATTTCGGTTGAACACATTATCGTTAAAGCCTTTTTCCAGCCCTTTCAATTGCAGCGAAAGGCCGTGTTTGCCCATGTACGTATTGAGCGTCTGATAAAAACCCAGGCTGCTTTGAAACGACGATTGGGCATTGGAGAACCGGTTGGCCACCAGATCGCCGGAATTACGTCCGTGCGAAACGTAGGTATTAAATAGTAGCTTCTTATGAAATAAGTCAACTACATACAACCGTTTGTGGGAAGAAGGCTGGCTGAGATCAACAATCGTCAGCATTGATTTAGCCGTGTCGATTTTTTGCCAGCCGCGGAGGGCGTATTCAAAAACGCTTTTCTGTAAGCCCACTTTGCTCAGATTCAACTGATCGTAAACATCCAGATGAGCAATGGTTTTGGTTTTCTTAGTGGCAACATCTACGGGTTTAGTCGTAGGGGCTGGTATGGTTTTGTGTCCGGTGCTGGCAAAATAAATGAATACCAGAGCCACCATGACAACCAGGACATTCATCATACCTACTAACTTGCGACGTCGGGATTTATGAATATGCATATAATTTCAACAAGCTTACGGGTCTTTTGATTCGATGAAGATACCACTTTTTTGCCAAAATTAGCAGCATGACTCCATATGAACAAGCCGTCCAGACCGAACTGATTCGTTGGCAGCAGGCCATGCAAAAGCCGCCCTCAACCTTTGGGAGGCTTTCTACATCGGTACAAAAGCGGATTAACCGAATCATTCCGGACCGTATCCATGCCCTCATTACGGCGACTATCAAGCAGATGACCCGAGCGGTTTTGTTCGGGGTTGATTTCCTGAATCGCCCCCCCGTAGCCGGTCAGACATTGATTCAGCGTGATGCGGCTGTGGCCCGGCGTATCGAATTTTACAAGAAAACGAGTGCCGCCGAAGGGGGTGTTACGGGCGCGGGCGGTATACTGCTGGGCCTGGCTGATTTTCCGCTATTGCTCAGCTTGAAAATGAAAATGCTGTTTGAAATAGCGAGCCTCTATGGGTATTCTGCCAGCGATTACCGCGAGCGGGTTTTTATCTTGTACGTTTTCCAACTGGCCTTTTCGAGTCAGGAGCGTCGGCAGGTGGTTTATCAGCATATCGCCAACTGGCCGGAGCACAGCCGCCAGTTACCCAATGACATCAATCAGTTCGATTGGCTGACCTTTCAGCAGGAATACCGTGACTACATTGATCTGGCCAAGATGGCGCAATTGATTCCCGGCATTGGAGCCGCTGTTGGCATCGTGGTCAACTACCGACTTGTGAACCAACTCGGCCAAACGGCTATGAATGCATACCGGATGCGGTTACTGCAAGATTCACCTGCCTTACTGAGGGAATAGGAAGATACGCCTGGACATCAGCGATACGCTTAGAAGGATCAATGCCAACGAACTGTATTAAGTGGTTAGGTTCTCGTTGGAGAACTGTGTTCTCTTCTCCATGGGTCGTATCTCGCTTCTTGGTGGGCTGTGTCCTCACGGCCCACTTATCCAGATGGTTGGGTCGTTGCTGACGCCCCTGGGCTATGTTCCCACTACCCCGGAATTTAATCTGATCGTTCAGTGAACTAGCCTAAAAAATGGGTAATTGGAGCCTATTTGGTATAATGAAACACCAGCCTCTGCACAACCCTAAAATGAATACGCTACCTGTGTAAGCAGGCTAAGTTCAAACCTTGGGTTATCGGTATTGGCGCCACCCAGTTGCCCCAGTTGATAGGTCCATATGGGTTGAGCCATCAGCGTATACCGACGATTCAACTGGTATTTGGCCCCGGCTCCCAGCATAAGGTTAAAAACAGGTCGTCTATTAGCCTCCAGAATAAGGTTCTGCGTTGACTGACCCGACCGCACAACGACCACCCGTGCCGACATAGGAATATCGGTCAGGAAGCCCAATGAGAAATACGGTGATAAGCGTTTCGCTGACGTGGCATAATTGAGTAGTATGGGAATGCGAATGGCTCGGTTACGGACAGTTGTTGTCCCCTCGCCAGCCGCTGTCTGGCGGGCCTGCCGTGTGGTTAACTGTTGATACCAGATGCCCGACGCCACCGACCAGCCCGGTGCGTAGTTGTACAGAACAGACACCCCCGCCGAATACCCCGGAGCCCACCGTTTGCCACTCATGTAAATGGGCTCTACGATCTGTCCAGCGCTGTTGGGGTAAAAAAAACGGGAATTATAAAACGTATGCGAATAGGTAGGAACCACCGTTGCTGAAACCGATAGTTTCTGCTGCCCGAATACCAAGGTTGCCGGAAACCACAGAAGAGCAATCAGCAGGCGTAAATCCAGGTTCATAACGGAGTGGCTGTTTTCAGAATTGATGCGTAAACCGCCTTTAAAGATAAGCGGACAACCGAACAGTGGAGTAACTTAGGCCCAAAATTACCAATCCGATACCTGCCGATCATGTTCTTTTTAAGCCTAAGTATTCTACTTTCGGTATTTCTGCTGCTAAACTTCCGGCTGTTTCCGCGCTACGAAATCAATACCTTTCAGGCCATTGTTTTCAACTACCCGATCTGTTTCCTGACAGGTTGGCTATTGCTACCTGCCGGGCAATCGTTTACCATTGATTTTTCGCAAACCTGGACGTGGCTATCGCTGGGGCTTGGCGTGGGGTTTATTCTGACGTTTCTGTTATCGGGGGCATCGACCCAGCGAACGGGGATTACAGCGACATCACTGGCCAATAACCTGTCGCTGGTCATTCCAGTCTGTTTCAGTTTGTTTGTCTTCCGGACGGGCGGTGGAGCATCGGGCTTCAATACACTCAATTACCTAGGGTTGGTGCTTGCCCTTGTTGCGGTTGGTCTGAGTACCTACAAAAAAGAGCAACGTGCGGAAAAACAGGGCGATGCTCAGAGACGGCAGTCGGGCAGATTAGGCTTAAATATCCTGCTGCCAGTCGGTGTATTTCTGTTTTATGGTGCCACCAACACCATGATCAATTACATGAATCTGCACTACATTCCATCTGCCGACAAAACCGTTCAGGTAACCCTGACCATGGTGTTAGGGGCTATTGTGGCTGGTCTTGGTATGTTGATTGTGCGGGTCATTCAGGGGAAAGAAACGATTCAGGCTAAAAGCCTGATAGGCGCTGTAACCCTGGGTGTTCCTAATTTTCTTAGTTTCTATACGCTCTTACTGGCCCTGTCGGCTTTTGGTAGTAATGGCGCCTTTGTGTACCCGCTCTACAACATTGGTGTTATTTTAGTGGCTGCCCTGATGGCCATGCTCTTCTTTCGGGAGAAGCTATCGACGGCCAACAAAATTGGATTAGGATTAGCCGTACTGGCCATCGGCCTGATTTCGTGGCAAGAATTGGTTAAGCTGGGGGCTTAAACGCAAAATTTTAGTATTGAACTCACAAACGCATATCGCTAAAAAGTAAAAACAGGCTAAGGTTAGCCTTTACCTGGAGACGGCCTACCTGAGCCTATTTCATAAACCCGTTATGAACCGAAAAAATACCGTACTGTCTATTCTTGCCATTGGCGCGCTGCTATCCGGTCTGCTGGTGGTATCTGGTAGTACCACCAAAAAGCAGGAGGCAGCTTCGCCCGCCCGCCAGAATGCCGTTCCGCCCAACATCATCTTTATCTTCTCCGATGACCATACCTCCCAGGCTATCAGTGCGTATGGAAGCAAGCTGGCCAAAACCCCAAATATTGATCGTATCGCCAACGAAGGCGCTATTTTATACACAAATATTGTGACTAACTCGATTTGCGGACCAAGTCGAGCGACTCTGCTTACCGGAAAATTTAGCCATCTGAACGGCTATAAACTGAATGAAAAAGTATTTGATGTAAATCAGCCGGTATTTACGGAAGAGTTGCAGAAAAATGGCTACCAAACGGCCTGGGTGGGCAAAATGCACCTGGGTAGTTTACCGCATGGATTCGACTACCTGAATGTGCTGCCTGGGCATGGACACTATTACAATTCGGAGTTTATCAACTCGAAAAATGAATCGGTTCGCTATCCTGGCTACGTAACCAATGTGATTACCAAGTTGTCGATTGACTGGCTTAATCAACGCGACAAATCGAAGCCGTTTTTTCTGGTTGTCGGGCACAAGGCGACCCACCGGGAATGGTTACCCGACGCCCCTGATCTGGGCGCTTATGATAAGGTCAATTTCCCGCTCCCACCGACTTTTTACGATGATTATGCCGGTCGTGAAGCGGCCAAAGATCAGGACATGACCATCGAAAAAACCATGCGCCTGAAAGAAGACCTGAAAGTACACGCTGACTACGAAAACAGCGGTATTTTTAATCGGTTTACGCCCGAACAGAAAAACCCTTTCTACGACTATTACGAAAACAAAATCAGCAAGGAGTTCGACGCCAAAAAACTTTCCGGTCGTGCCCTGGCCGAATGGAAATACCAACGCTATCTGAAAGATTATTTATCGGTTGCTAATTCACTGGACCGTAACATTGGCCAATTACTGAATCATCTGGATAAGAGCGGCCTGGCCAAAAATACGGTGGTCATTTATGCCTCTGACCAGGGTTTTTACCTCGGCGAACATGGTTGGTTCGACAAGCGATTTATCTACGAAGAATCGCTGAAAACGCCCTTTGTTATTCGTTATCCGGGGGTTATTAAGCCAGGTACGCAAATCCGCGACCTGATTTCGAATATCGATTGGGCACCCACACTGCTGAACCTGACTGGCACCGCCGTTCCCAAGGCGATTCAGGGCGAGTCGTTTCTGCCGTTGTTAAAAGGACAGAAAATTCCCTGGCGCAAAGAAGCGTATTACCACTATTATGAGTACCCCGAGCCACATCACGTGTATCCGCATTTTGGCATTCGGACAGACCAATATACATTGGCGCGGTTCTATGGACCGAAGAATTTTTGGGAGTTATATGACGTTAAAAAAGACCCGCACAACCTGCACAATCTGTACGGCATGAACGGTTACGAAGCCGTAACGGCGGATTTGAAAACGAGGCTAAAGGGGCAAATACAGAAGTACAAGGATGATGAGGCACTTACCCTTCTGGAAAGTAAACTATAACGGACTGAATACAGTACTGAGCTGCGCTCTTTTGGCTGGATTGTTCGCTTGTAATTCCACAGATAAATCGGCAAACGAGCAGGCCATGACGGCTGACACGGGGGCTACTTGCGTTGCCAAAGGAATGCCGTCGCGCTCGGCGGCTATTCGCACGGCGGCTTCGGGTGCTGGCTCAGGAGCGCCGGGAACGAAAGAAATGGTCTGGATTCCGGGTGGGACGTTTCTAATGGGTGCCGACGAGTTCCCGGACGCCCGGCCCGTGCATTCGGTTACGGTAAAAGGCTTCTGGATGGACGAACACGAGGTAACCAACGCCGAATTCGCCCGTTTTGTATCGGCCACAAATTATGTAACGGTAGCTGAGCGCCCACTCAATCCCGCCGATTATCCGGGCGTTCCGGCTGAGCAACTGGTGCCCGGCTCGGCGGTTTTTACGCCCCCGGCCCAAAAAGTCTCTCTGGCAAACCCCTTGCAGTGGTGGGAATATGTGAAGGGAGCTAGCTGGAACCATCCAAACGGCCCCAAAAGTAACCTGGTCGGGCATGAGAATGAACCTGTTATACACGTCAGTTATGAGGATGCCACGGCCTATGCCAAATGGGCCGGAAAACGGCTACCCACCGAGGCCGAATGGGAATTTGCCGCCCAGGGAGGGAAAGGGAATCGGACGTATTATTGGGGCAATGAACTAAAGCCCGCCGGGAAGTGGATTGCCAATATCTATCAGGGTGATTTTCCGGCCCATAACACGACCGAAGATGGCTTTGCGGGCGTAGCCCCCATTAAATCATTTCCGGCCAATCCGTATGGATTGTATGATATGGATGGCAATGTATGGGAATGGTGCCAGGATTTATACCGGCCTGACTATTATAGTAAATCGCCCAAAAGTGATCCGCAAGGCCCTACCGATAGTTATGATCCCGAAGAGCCGGGCGCTGTCAAGCATGTGCAGCGGGGCGGGTCGTTTCTGTGCAGCGATCAGTATTGCATCCGGTACAAGGCCGGTAGTCGGGGCAAGGGCGAAATAAGCAGCGGGAGCAATAATCTCGGCTTTCGGTGTGTTCGGGAAAAGTGAAATACCACGGCTGGGCATTCCGTTTTGTCGTCGTAGATGCATATCGTGGACAGCCCGGATTTCTCGCTAAAAATTCGTACCTTTGCGGCTCAATCTGAACAGGAGATCACGTCATGATATCGGTCCAAAACGTCTCACTGCGCTATGGTAAGCGGGTGCTTTTCGACGACGTAACTATAAAATTCACATCCGGCAACTGTTATGGCGTTATTGGCGCCAACGGAGCCGGTAAATCAACGTTTCTTAAGATATTATCGGGCGAAATCGAGCCGCAGACGGGTTCGGTCGTTATGACCCCTGGCGAACGGATGTCGGTCCTAAGCCAGAATCAGTCCGCCTACGACGAATATCCCGTGCTGCAAACGGTTATTATGGGGAACCAACGCCTGTATGACATCATGCAGGAGAAAGACATCCTGTATGCCAAAAGCGAATTTACGGATGCCGACGGGGAAAAAGCCGCTGAACTTGAGGCCGAATTTGCCGAAATGAACGGCTGGGATGCCGAATCAGATGCCGCTAGTCTGCTGTCGGGTCTTGGTATTAAAGAGGACATGCACTATACGCTGATGAGTGAAATCAACGGCTCCGAAAAAGTGCGCGTTCTGCTGGCTCAGGCTTTGTTTGGTAGTCCCGATGTGTTGCTGCTTGACGAGCCGACCAACAACCTCGATGTAGAGTCGGTGATCTGGCTTGAAAACTTCCTGGCCAATTTCAACAACACCGTGATCGTGGTATCCCACGACCGGCACTTCCTGGACCAGGTCTGTACGCAAATTGTCGACGTGGATTTCAGCAAGGTTAAGCTTTTTGCCGGGAACTACTCGTTCTGGTACGAGTCAAGCCAGCTTGCTCTGAAACAACGCCAGGACCAGAACAAGAAAACGGAAGACAAACGGAAAGAACTTGAAGAATTCATTCGTCGTTTCTCCGCCAACGCATCTAAATCGAAACAGGCGACGAGTCGTGCCAAGTTGCTGGAAAAACTTACTCTGGAAGATATTCAGCCATCATCCCGGAAATACCCCTACGTTAACTTCAAACCAGAGCGCGAGCCTGGCGATCAGATTCTGACGGTTGAAAATCTGACGTATACAGCCGAAGATGGGACGAAGTTGTTTGAAAACCTGTCGTTCACAGTCAATAAGCAGGATAAGATTTTCCTCTATAGCCGGGATGGACTGGCCGTTTCGGCACTACTGGACATTTTGGCGGGTGAACGTAAAGCCGATTCGGGTACGTTCCGCTGGGGCGTTACCATCACCATGTCTTATTTCCCGACAGACGCCGAGAAGGAGAAGTTTTTCCAGACGGACCTGAACCTGGTCGATTGGTTGCGTCAGTATTCGGTAGAAAAAGACGAGAGCTTTATTCGCGGTTTCCTGGGTCGCATGTTGTTCTCGGGCGAAGAATCACTCAAGAAAGCGACGGTACTGAGCGGGGGCGAAAAAGTACGCTGTATGCTATCGAAAATGATGCTTTCCGGGGCTAACCTCCTCATGCTCGATGAACCAACCAACCACCTCGATCTGGAATCAATCGAATCGTTGAACAATGGTCTGATCGATTTTAAAGGACCAATTTTGTTTACGTCCCATGACCACCAGTTTGTGCAGACGGTTGCTAACCGCGTCATTGAAATTACCCCGGCCGGTATTCTGGATAAACTCATGACTTACGATGAGTACCTCACCGACGAGCGTGTCAAGGCGCAGCGGGAGGAGTTGTACGAGGCTGTCGCGTAATTATTTTTGATTAGACATTTTATTTGAAGAAAGTGGCTGATTCACCTGAATCAGCCACTTTTTTTTAGCCAATACTGCTCATTTTGTGTTATAGATCTAACTCTTCACCATTCACAGGTTGTATGCTGGTTTTTGATTTAATTGTCATTGGCACGGGTTCGGCTGGGGCTACAGTTGCGCAGAAAGCCCGGGAAGCCGGTAAAGCGGTGGCCATCATTGATAAATTACCTTTTGGCGGGACATGCTCACAACGGGGTTGTGATCCCAAAAAAGTACTGGTTGGGGCCGCTGAGATCATCGCCCGATCCGAACAGATGATTGGCAAAGGGGTCACTCATCAACCTGCTATCGACTGGCCTGAACTGATGACGTTCAAGAAAACATTTACGAATCCGGTACCCCAACGAACTGAAATCAAATTCGCTGACCTTGGTATCCAGGCTTTCCACGGCGTCGCTTCGTTTTCGTCTGCGAATACAGTCCGCGTCGGGGAGGATGAGTTGCAGGCAGACCATATCGTTTTGGCGACAGGACTGGAGCCTAAGCCACTTGACATTCCTGGTGAGGAACTACTGATTGACAGCACGGGGTTTCTGGATCTTCCACAGCTACCCGATAAGATTGTAATGGTTGGCGGTGGCTACATTGCCTTTGAGTTTGCGCACATTGCAGCTCGGGCCGGGGCACAGGTGACCATTCTGCATCAGGGTGAGCGACCGCTGGAGGGTTTCGATGCCGATTTGGTGGCAGTGCTGGTCAAAGCGATGGAATCCATTGGCATACGCATTATGCTGAACGCCACCGTAACGGCTGTTTCGGGAAAAGAAGACGAGTTAACCGTAGCGTACACGCAGGAAAAGAAGAGCCACTCTGTATCGACTAATCTTGTCGTTCACGCGGCCGGGCGCGTGGTCAATTCGGCTGAACTGGGTTTAGAGACAGCGGGTGTCGAGGTCGGCAAAAAAGGCGTATTGGTCAATGAATTCCTGCAAAGCGTGTCAAATTCGATTGTGTATGCCTGTGGTGATGTCGCCGATAAAGGGTTGCCCCTTACACCCTTAGCTTCCTACGAAGGCAACATAGTCATTGATAATATATTGAATGGGAATCGACAGACGTATCAGGACACCCCAACGCCATCAGCCGTGTACACCTTGCCAACGTTGGCGTCGGTTGGCTTAACGGAGGAGCAGGCCCATGCGCAGGGGAGGAAAGTAAAGGTGACGTTTCAGGAAACCAGCGACTGGTACAGCAGCCGACGAATCAACGAGTCCTTCTCCGCGTTTAAAACGCTGGTCGATACAGAAACAAAGGAAATTGTCGGTGCGCATTTGCTGGGCGCTGGCTGCGACGAAGTGATCAATTTATTCACCCTGGCCATAAAGCACCGCATTTCGGCTAAAGACCTGGGAAACACATTGTTCGCTTATCCAACGCACGGATCGGATTTGAGTTCGATGCTACCCGACTAAGCATTGGTCAATTACCTATCCAGATTCGGCTTTTGTCAACCAACAAAGCCAATCCTGACATGTGAACCGTCACAGTACGGTTTGTTGCTGCTGGCTCCGCATCGACAAAAAGCTGTGACTTTGTTTTTCTGCGTTTCCTGGCCGTCGGGACTTTTTACTTTTAAATTTCCATACACCAGCAGCGGACCGTTGGGCATGGGTTCTACAATGCTTTCGGCCTGGATGTTCTCTGGTTGGATGTTTTCCTGATTTCGGAAATAGCTTAATGCTTTGGATGGGCAACGGTCGACCTGTTCGGCAATGCGTTCTGTGGTTGCGCCGTCCATCCTGATCCAGGGGCGCTCTCTTGGATTAAAAACGTCAGCCAACTGTGTCCAGCAAAGTTTCGAGTGGATGCATACGTTCGGCTTCCAGACAACGGTAATCTCGCCGTTGGTATACGTTTTGGTGATGTCAGGTGTAGGTTCGGAGGAGTTCATGGGCTGTTGGCTGCTAAATAAATGACTTAATCCGTGGCTTCCGTAATGCTTGATAATTTCCTGGTAGATCGCATGTCTTCAACCAGAATGGTGTTGAAATCAATGGGATTTTGCAGGGTCCGATGCACAGGACATCGGTCAGCCATTTCCAGTAACCTGGCTCGTTGTTCGTCGTTGAGGCTACCGTTCAGGATCAATCGTACTGTGAACAGTGACCGCTTGGTTTCCGGATCATTGGTGTAGTCGACATGGGCAACCGCCGATTCGAGCGGCCAGCCTTTCCGGTCGGCATACATTCTCAAGGTCATGACGGTACAGGCGGCCAGCGATCCCGCCAACAGCTCGCCCGGTCGCATGCCTTTATCCTGTCCACCAATGTCAACGGGTTCATCAGCAACAATAACCTGCGAATCCGTTGAAAGATGCGTTTCATAAAGCGTTCGCTGAATGCTCGCTGTAATTGTGGCCATGACATTTAGTGTAGTTAAGGGAATGGAATATACACAAATAAACGCTAATCACGGCGTTGTCAGCTCGATCAGCCTGTTTTATTGCGTCCCTTTGTTGCGAATGTTAATGGCTTCCTGGGTTTCGGGCATTAAGAAGGAAAGGCCGTCATAAACGGTTGCCTGCAATGCCTCGACAGTTGGCCGGAAGGTTTCGTTGTATTGTTGAAAAGCTACTTCATACTGGTCATTTTCAGCCATTGCATCGGCCAGAACGGTAGCTCCCTGTATGGCCAAAGTGCTTCCCATACCTGTCGGGAAGGCCGGAGCATACCCTGCATCACCAATTAAGGCGACTCTGCCAGTTGTCCAGGCAGGCATTTTTATTTGACAACCCTGGTCAAAATAAAACGTATCGGCTTTTTTTAATTCGTCGATCAACTGGGGTACTTTCCAGCCCAGGCCCTCAAAGGCATCAATGACAAGTCGCTTTTGAGCGTCTATATCATACCTGTTGTAACTGATCTTTTCTTTCGCTTTAAACGTTAAAAATCCGTCCGCATAATCTTCATTGTAAAAGTAGACCAGGGCCAGATTGGTAGGTGTGGTATAAATCTGTCCATAATTTTTCTTACCCAGGCTTGTGTCGGTAGGGAAAACGGAAAAATAAAAATTCAAAAAATGGGCAAACTGTTCTTCGGGCCCAAAAGCGAGCTTTCTCACTCCTGAGTGAATGCCATCGGCACCAATCACGAAGTCATACTTTTCTACTGTTCCGTCTTGAAAGGTAACCGTTACCGCATCTTCCTGTTGCGTCAAGTCGACTACGCGGTTGTTGAATCGATAATCAATGCCGCCTTTTGCATTTTCGTATAAAATGTTGACTAGATCATCCCGGCGAATCTCCGTATCCTCACCAGGCCGGATCGCCCCGATTTCCTCAACCCGCTTTATTCCTTCCACTTCACCGGCTGCATTCATGAATTCAAGGCCAACCGATGGCAATTTCGCGGCTTTTATGGCATCGAGTATGCCCATTCTTTTGGCCGTGTCCAATGAATCGCCACGTACATCGATGGGTGAACCACCCATTCTGGGGGCAGGACCAATTTCGACGACGGTTACCTGGTAGCCATATCGTTTCATCCAATATGCCATGGTAAGCCCTGCAATACTGGCACCTGAAATTAAAACTGACTTTATCATATTTGCTTTCCTTTTTTTAATTCTTTTGCAAAGGAAGACTAGCTTTTAGGCTTAAAATAGCGCGATAACTACTAAAATTAGTCGTAAACATGGAGCCGGGGTCAGGCAGTCAACAGCACTTTGAAAAAATGGCGGCAATGGCAGATCGCCTGGGCGTACAGCTATCCAGCGAGGTTCATGACGATTTTTTGCACAGCGTTGAGCTAAACAACGTCCAGATTTTTGATTTTCTGCCGGAGTTTGCACTAATGATACGGAGCATGGTATCCAAAAAGGAATTCACGTTCAAACGGGGGGCTATAACCGCGATTAAACACGGGATCTTGATTGCCTTCAATAACTTTTTTGATGATGGACTCGAAGAGACCGCTCCCCAAAAAACGGCTTTGCTAGAAGAATTACCGAGTATACAAATCATGTCTTTACAGGCAGGAGCGAGCATTCAACTGCCGAAACATTCGCATCGGAAGCTGATTTCAGTTATAATAAGTCTGGATTATTTACAGTCGCTTTTAAAAGAGGAGCACTCGCGTTTCATTTTTTTATTCGGACACGAAAACCAGTTTTTTATTGAAGAATTCATGTCCGCAGATATTGTCCGGGTTGCCAATGAAATCAGCAGCACCCGTAAGCAACCCGCATTGCCCGCTTTCTTCTACAGATTGAAAACAGTAGAGTTGCTGTATTTTTTATTCCGTGATTTAAGGAAAAGAAAGGAAAGCACGTACGGCAACATCAGCGTTGATGAACTGAAGGCAATTTATAAGGTACGGGATGCCCTGATGGTAAAACTGAACGAACCTACTCCCGTAAAGGAACTGGTAAAAATAGCCGGGATGAATGAGCTAAAGCTGCGTAAATTATTCACACAAGTTTTTGGCATGGGCTTGTACGATTATTTTCAGCACATCCGGATGCAGGAAGCCGCCCGCCTGCTGCGTGAAGAAAACCTTACGGTGTCGGAAACCGGATATCGGCTTGGCTTTTCCAATCTTAGCCATTTTACCCGCTTATTTGAGGAACACGTTGGTTCTAAGCCAAAAAAGTGGAGTATGAAGGGATGATCGACAAATGCGACCAGGGAGTTATCCTAAATAAAGGGCTCCGTCTTTATGAAAAATAAGCAGACACAGGATGTTAAATGTAATTTGGCCAATTTTGCTTTCGGGGGAGGGTAATGATGAAGGTACTTCCCTGATTGATGACACTCTGTACAGTGATCGTTCCCTGATGGCGTTCGACAATTTTCTTGCATAAGGCTAAGCCTAATCCGGTGCCTTCATAGGCATCCTTGGCATGCAGACGAGTAAATGTCTCGAAAATCTTGCTCGCGTATTGATTGTCAAAGCCTATTCCATTGTCGGTTACAGTGATTTTTACAAAATTTTCAGCAGCTTCACTCGCCATAAAGATTTTGATCAGGGGTGGTTCGCCCACTTTGCTAAATTTCAGTGAGTTATTGATAAGGTTATAAAACAGCTGATAGATAAGTACAGGGACCCCTTCAATGGGCGGTAATCGCTGCTTGTCAATGTGCGCCTGCTTGTCCAGGATCAGGACTTCTAAATCTGTTTCAATTTGCTCCAGTAATGTGTTCAAGTCGATTATTTCAAGAAGCTGAGACAAGGCATTCAGCGACGAGTAGGTCAGAATGCCTTGGATCATCGACAACATTCGGTCGGCTGCCTGCTGAATTTTAGCCACAAAGAGCTGTCCTTTCTCAGGGAGCATGGATATGTATTCGTCTTGAAGCCGGTTGCTGAACAGCTTGATCTTCCGAGCTGGTTCTTTCAGATCGTGGCTGGCCACATGGGCAAACCGCTGAAGATCCTCATTCGAGCGTTGCAACTCAACTGTCAGCAATCGGTACCGATCATAGCTTTCCCGTAAGGACTGTTCCGCTTGTTTACGTTCGGTCAGATCGCGGGTTACCTTTGAAAAGCCGATGTGGACGCCTTCCGAATTATAGATCGCTGTGATGACAATACTAGCCCAGAAAAGGCTACCATCTTTTCGAACGCGCCACCCTTCTTCTTCGTACTTACCCGTCTCCAGGGCGACGGTCAATTCGTGAGCGGGCTTGCCATTAAGGATAGCTTCCTGAGGGTAAAAGATAGAGAAGTACTTGCCGATAATTTCAGCCGCTAAATACCCATTTATGCGCTTGGCTCCTTCATTCCAATTAATGACCCGTCCTTTTTCATCCATCATGAAAATGCCGTAGTCAGACACCTGCTCAACCAGCGATCGATACTGCTCTTCGCTTTGGCGGAGCGCTTCATGGGTTTGCCTGCGTTCGGTCAGATCACGGGTAACTTTGGAAAAACCAATGTGTTGGTTTTGGTCATTGAACAAAGCCGTAATGACTACGTTAGCCCAGAATACGGAACCATTTTTTTTGACCCGCCAGCCTTCCTCTTCGTACTTGCCCGTCTGTATGGCAATTGCCAGCTCGCGGACTGGTTTTTCATCCGCCAGATCCTGGGCTGTATAAAAGGTTGTGAAGTGCTTACCAATGATCTCACTGGCAGCATAGCCTTTGATGCGTTTAGCGCCTTCATTCCAGGTAAGAATATACCCTTCTGGATCCAGCATAAAGATGGCGTAGTCTCTGACGCCTTCCACCATTAACCGATACCGATCTTCCTGTTGCCGCAGTTGATGAGCTTCCTGCATTTGAGCCGAGCGATCGATCAGCGTACAACTATAGCCTAGGAAACCTTTTTCCTCATTATACAAGCAGGAGTATATGATTTCACACCAACAATATGTCTGGTCTTTCTTCGTCCGCCAGCCCTCGGTACGAAAATGACCAGCCTTTTTGGTCAAACTCAGTTCGTAATGCGCCTTAATCGTATCCCCAGTTGGGTTATACAAGTGTGATACGTGCAGATTGGCTAACTCCTGAACGGAGTATTGGGTTAAAGTGGCCGCTGCCGGATTGGCATAGGTAATATAACCATCCAGATCCAACTGAATAATGACTTGAAGTAAGCTGTTAAGCAGCAAGTGGTCATTTCCGTTCATCCCGAATGCGCAAAAATGAAAAAACTAGGGCGTTTACCGTAAGCAACCATCGTTACCTGATCAACCGATGCTTAGTAAAAACTGTTTACTGGTAGATGATCAGGATGCGTGGCCTTTGCGATGGATTAGGTTAGACAATTAGTAAAATTACTTGTTTGCCAAACACCAGGGGGAATTGATGAACACATAACATGCTTTAAAGCATACCGTTGATGTCGGGTTAATTCTATGTAAAATTACTTATCTAACAATCCGCTTGTCAGAATTTAGCCAGTATCGCTCCGTTCATTCTATGTGCCGGATTTCAGTAGTAAATTAACGATTGGAAACTTGTCCTCTTGGTTGGCTATGCCCAAGTTATTGACCCCATTGCGCCGGATTTTGCCGCCAGGAGGATAGCGACTCCATCGCATCAGCCGATATATAATCGAGTTCCTGCGCTTCGAGCAGGAGCGCGTCATAATCACTAAGACACACCAGTGGCACGTTGGTGCTGGCAAAGTTCTGTTCAGCAATGGGGAATCCATACGTGAAAATGGCCGCCATGCCGACCACTTCGGCACCCGCTGCCCGAAGCGCATTGACTACTTTCAGGGAGCTACCGCCCGTTGAAATCAGATCTTCGATAACAACAACTCGCTGGCCGTTGGACAGATGCCCTTCAATTTGCTTGCCCATGCCATGTGCCTTAGGCTCGGGGCGTACATAACAATAGGGGAGACCCAGCGCATCGGCGACCAGTACGCCCTGAGGAATGCCCGCTGTAGCGACGCCCGCAATGACTTCTGCCGATGGAAACCGTTGCCGTATAGCATCCGCCAGGGCATTTTTAATATAGGTACGTACTTCTGGGTAGGCTAGCGTAACTCGATTGTCGCAGTAAATAGGCGATTTCCAGCCCGAACTCCATGTAAATGGCTCATTAGGTTTAAGCCGAACGGCCTGTACCTCTAGTAGATAACGCGCTACAGTTTTTTGAATAGATGATTTATTCACGATGTAAGAGAATGGTAACGAAAGCAAATAGGTTATTCTTTGCTCAAGTGAACTTTTACGGTATCAATCCGTGTGCCGTCCATTGAGATAATAGTAAATGTAAAGGGCGAAAACTCAATGACCTCGCCAACCCGGGGAACATCTTCATGCGTTTCTAAAATCAAACCACCAAGCGTGTCGTAATCCCCTTCGGGAATCGTCCAGCCGTAGGTTTTATTCAGATCATCAATTTCGTGGCGGGCGCTTAGCAACCAGTTTGATTCATCGAGTTGCTGCTCTACCCAATCTTCGTTGGTATCGTATTCGTCCTGAATCTCGCCGAAAATCTGCTCAACCATGTCTTCAACGCTTACAATGCCGGCCGTTCCGCCAAATTCATCGACGACAAGGGCCAGGCTTTTCCGCTCCGACAGAAAACGAAGAAGTAAATCCTGCGCGGGCATGGTTTCCGGTACAATGATGATGGGGGTAATGATTTCCTCGACCGTAGCTGGTTTTTTGAAGAGCGCCAGAGCATGGCAATAGCCGATCACATCGTCAATCGTGTCGCGGTATACCACAATTTTAGAGTGGCCACTGTCCTGAAACGCCAGCCGAAGATCTTCGACCGTATCATCTACATCAATAGCGGTGATCTCTGTCCGGGGCACCAAACAATCGCGTACCCGTACATCCCGAAACTCGATGGCGTTATTAAAAATCTTGGTATCGACTTCCACGTCTTTTTCGGTATCGGCTTTCTGATTGAGTTGCTGGAGGTAATGGTTTAGATCTGTCAAGCCGAAGACCGGGCGGATTTCTGGATTGCGTTTGCCCAGTACGTACCGAATAAAAAATCGTGCTGTACCTACCAATACCCGAACAATGGGGGCAATGGCTTTATAAATCACCCAAAGCGGTACGGCCAGCGCTTCCAGAAATCGGTCGGGGTGAATGAGAGCAAGGCTTTTGGGAATGTAATCTGCCAGAGGCAGAAAAATGACCGTTAGAATCAGGGTTTCGATCGAAATGAATACCGATTCGTGCGCAGCCCAGCTTTCGGGTAAGATGATCGTCAGAAACGGGTTAAGAACTGTAACACCCAATACAGTGTAAAGTACCAGAAAGAGCGTATTACCCGTAAGGGTGGTTCCAACGAATAAAATAGGATTTTTTAGAAAATTCGAAACCAGTTTTTCACTCAGCGGTCCCTGTTTGCTATGCAATTCAAAATATAATCGGTTGACCGATACATAGGCCATTTCAACTGCCGAGAAGAATCCAGCAAGTACAAGAGCCAGTAAGGCACCGATTAATAGAGCGTAAGGTTCCAAATGTTAATGAAAAATGATGAGTTATGCATGAAGAATGATTTGCCCAGGCAAATCATTTCTTTTTCTTTTTTCGGTCTTCGATCATCTGCTTGATCGTTGGGGAGACGGCTTTCTCTCGTTCGATTCGCTTATTCCTAACGTACTGAAAGGCCAGAATAAAGCCTAAAAACAGCATGAGTAACCAGTAACTATCGCCAAAAGTGGTCCGCTGATATTCCGCAATCCAGATGACTAAAAAGCCAATGGAAACAGCTAAAAGAAGCATCTCGGAGAGTTTCATACGTTTTGTTACAGTTAATAGTTTGTGGTTCGTAGTGGATAACGTACTGAATGGATGTTGCCACATTGTACGCTACAAACTACGAACCACAAACCCGTTAAACTGCTTTATTCTGCATTTTACTAAACTCCCGATACCGACGAACGGTAGCAATCAGGAAGCCGATCGCAACGATCAGGGTGCCAATCCAGAGGATATTGATCAGGGGTTTTTCAATGGCTTTCATGACAATATAATCCCGCTGGGTCCGGTTAACAGCGAACGTAAATTTTCCGGTACGTGGGTCAATTTCGTTTAGTTGCATCCGTACACCCAACTCATCACTAACCTCGGCTGGGTGAGCGACCATTCGGTCTTTGATCACAAAAGCGGGGCTGATGATGTGTTCGCCATTTTTGTCGAGTACCCGGACTTTAGCCCGAACAGCAGCATCATTTGGTCCAATGTCAACCCCTTCAACCTCGTTGGTGCGGGCTACATCGTCCAGGATAGCGACATAATCGTTCAGGAAAAAAGTATCCTTGATCGCCACGCTGTAGGTTTCTGTCTTCTCCCAGGTGTTCTCGGCTTCCGGGTCTGGCACCGACGATACATACGTGTACATATCCCGATCCGTCTTGTGCCGAATGTCTGGGGAGGCCAGCAGCCCCATCCGTTCATTCACCTGGGCGCGAGGGTACAGATTAAAAATTTTGCCACTCGGTTCCCGGTATTCAACCTGGTAATAGGTGTTTTCCGGATAGAGGGCAAGGGTATCTCCTTTCTTGTGATAGACCTTGCCATTCTGTTCAATATCGCGCTGGGCAATACCGTGGAAATCGCCCTCAATGACTACTACATCCTGCCGGGGAATGTAACCCGGCACATCACGGGCCTCAATACGCTTACCTCGGTAGGTGAGTTGGTACGGACCCATGCGCTCTGGCTGATTGAGCCACAACAGCTTATTTTCTTTATTTTGCTTGTTGTTGTCTTTGGTAAACTCCTCCTGCTTGGAAATGAGCAGACCACTGTTATTGAGCGAAATTACTTTCGTGTAACCCGCTGAATAGAGAATCCCGACCAGCATCAAGGCCATGCCAATATGCGAAATGGCGCCCCCCGACAGTCGGTAGTTGCCCCGCATTACGCCCAGCAAAACCGTTCCGTTCGTGACTAAAGCAAAAACCGAGGCTACCAGCAACGCCATGTACACCGGATTCTTCATCTCGCCAAAGGCAATCAGGGCAGCACTGATGAGCATGGTGACAATACCGGGCGTAATCAGCGCATCCCATTTTTTATTTTCCAGTTTGCGCCACCACATGTATTGACCAACGCCCGTCAGCAACGCAATGACCACAAAGAACCAGATCTGGAATTTGCTGTAGTGGGCCACCTGATCGGCTGGGAGCGCCAGATTTGAGATTTTGCCGAACGATTCCAGGACCTTGTTATAAACCGGAATAGACGTTGTAGCAATCACCTGAAAAGCCGCCAGACAAAGTACCGTAGCGCCAATAAACAGCCAGAACTCTTTAGTGTACACCGATGCTTCTTCTTTGTCGGCCGGAATGTATTTCCACTTACTGGCTGCCAGAATAACCGCTAGCACGACAAAGGCCATCAGATAAAGCAATAACTGCCCCGATAAACCTAAATCGGTAAACGAGTGAACCGACGCATTGCCCAGAATACCGCTTCTCGATAAAAAGGTAGAATAGAGAATCAGGATAAATGTAGCAATGGTAAG
The DNA here is from genome assembly GCF_000974425.1 of Spirosoma radiotolerans. NCBI lineage: Bacteria > Pseudomonadati > Bacteroidota > Cytophagia > Cytophagales > Cytophagaceae > Spirosoma > Spirosoma radiotolerans. The sequence continues at coordinate 3,482,045 of NZ_CP010429.1, read as the reverse complement.
AATGATAGCCATTTTCAGTCCAGTTGAACTGCGCTTGGCAATCAGCATCGTATGCAGGGCCGCCACCAGCACCAGCCAGGGCACATACACCGCATTCTCGACGGGGTCCCAGTTCCAGTACCCTTCAAAGTTGAGGGTTTCGTAGGCCCAGTAACCACCCATCATCACACCGATGCCCAGTACCATGCCGCCTACCAAAGTCCAAGGCAATGCTGGCCGTATCCATTCGAGGGGTTGATTGCGCCACAAACCAGCGATGCAATACGCAAAGGGGACCAGCGCCAGCGCAAAACCTAGAAATAAGGTTGGCGGGTGAATCACCATCCAGTAGTTCTGGAGTAGCGGGTTAAGGCCGTTGCCATCTTTAGGTACAAAAGTCGGGTCAGCCGTGAAGATTGGCGCATCGGGCATGGCTTCGGTCAGCAACAGAAATGGCGATGAGCCTACCTTGAACGAATCACCGAAGATGACTCCTAAAATCATGGAAGCTAAAAACGCCTGTACAAGCGCGAAAACCGCCATCATCGGCGCTTCCCACTGGCGGGATAATGAGCCTTTTCCGCTCGTGCGGATCAGAATAGCCCCCAGTACGGCGTTCCAGAAAAGCCACAGCAGGAAGGACCCTTCCTGACCTTCCCAGAAACACGAGATCATGTACTGAACTGGAAGCGCCCGTGACGAGTGGCTCCAGGCGTAATGATACTCGAAATAATGGTTGTAGATGATGTAGAAAAGGCTTGACGCCACGCCAATGACAGCCGCGCCATGAATGTAGAAAGCCCAGCGCGCCAGCGTTCGCCAATCGTCTTTATCGGCTGCTTCTGGCTGGCTGGTTTGCTTCGATGGAATCTTGTGTTTCGCCTTTTTGCTTCCCAAACCCGACTCACCGGCGTAGGCCAGTTGAGGTTCTTCAACGGGCTCCGTTAGAGCGCTCGTTTTCCCGAGCCCAAGGGCAGACAGAAAATAAGCGACCGTGGCTACGAGTGCCGTAACGAACGACAATATGACGAAAAAATGGCCGAGTTGCCCGACTGTGGTATGTATCATTCGCTGATTAGAAAAGAGCGAACGAGTGAACTAGCATACTAGTTCGCTCGCTCATAGTTGTGCCGTTTTTGCTTCGTGTTCCGTCGTTTCCAGTTTACCATCCTGGTACTTAGAGGGGCACTTTAACAGAATTTTGTTGCACTGGAAATGGTCACCCTGCATGGCGCCAATGATCACGATTTGCTCTGACCGGTCAAAATCCTGTGGTTTCGGACTGTTGAAGATCACTTTTTTTGCCTGGTTATCATTATCGACCAGCGTAAATTCGAAGTGATTTGGGTCGATGGCGGGGTTATACAACATATCTGTAATACGGCCCTGTGCATCTTTCTGAACCTTACCGACTACGTGGATCATTTTATCGTTGCCATCCTGAGCAAGCTCCGTAGCTTGCTTGAACGTAACGTAAGAACTGGCATCACCCGCTGTTGCCACGATAATACCGATGGCTAAAGCGATGACGACGATACCAAAAATGTGAGAAAGCTTCATGGTGTTAACTGGTTTATCGGCTGTGGTTTAACGGGTTTAGTGAACCACAGCCACGGACTACAAACTAAATTGCTTCTTATTTTCCTTCACCTCTTTCTCCAACTTTCCAAGCTGCTGGTCGAGCCGAATAAGGTAGATGATAATGCCGGTAAAAACGGCCGCGATGACGGCAACCACTACCCATATTTTACCGTCGGCGCGCAGCCGGTCGGCCATTTCAATACCATCCGCTACCGGCTGTTGGGCCATCAAGTTTTGGCTAAGGAGAAGTAATGTTGCCAGGAGACAGATTAAGCGAAAAGGCAGTCGCATTGTCGTACGTAGTAGTTAGAAAAATAACGCAAAGATAAGCTGAATCATTCCCGAATGGTAGTTTCGGCAAGTGCTATAATGCTATGACTTTAATCATCTAAAGCGGCTTTCAGCCGTCGGAACCGAACGCGCAGTTCCGTAATCCAGACGCCCAGCAGGATGAAGCCGATAATGGCCGGGTAAAATACCATCCGAATTCGGTTGTCCATATCATACTTGCCAAAGGCCGGGTTACCGCCATTACCAGGATGCAGCGAATCTGTTAGGCGTGGAACGATGAAGATCAGGGGAACAAATACGGCAAAAGCAAAAATATTGTACACCGCCGAGATGCGAGCCCGACGCTGCTCGTCGTCAAAGGAGCCGCGTAGAATCAGGTAAGCCAGATACATGAGCATTCCCACCGCCACACTATTTAGTTTCGGGTCATTTGGCCAGGGTTCGCCCCAGGTGAAGTTGGCCCAGATCGAACCCGTCAGGCAACCCAGTAAGCCAAATAAAATAGCGGAATTGGCAAACTCAACCGCTACCAGATCGTCGTCCAGACGACCGCTTCGCAGGTATCGAATCGAATAAATGGCCGACGTCAGCAGCAGAGCGATCATACTGAACCAAAGCGGTACGTGAAAATAGACGTTCCGAATGCTCTCGTTCAGAATTGGCTGGCGCGGCACAACGCCCAGCAATCCCTGTAAAATCACATACGTTAAAATCAAGACCGCCAGGGCCTTCCACCAGTTTTTTCTCATCTAAGTAATGCGGACCTCTCGTCCGCAGTGTTATGCAAATAAGGGCGGACAGAATGTCCGTGTTCCATTAACTCCGCCATAAAAACGGAAACAACAACCACGAAAGTGTTACCACAATGGCGTCGATAGCCAATACGGTTGCAATTTCACTCCAGCTGACGCTTCGATCAAGACCATCCAGCGCATTCTTCGAGACTTTTAACAGCATGAGCAGCAGTGGCAGAATGATCGGAAAACTCAGAACGGCCATCAGCGTTGCCGGATTTTCGGCTTTGCTGGCAATACCCGACACCAGGGTTAGCGATGACGCAAAACCGATAGCGCCCAGCAACAGTGTAAGCAGGTAAAGCGGTACATCGTTCACCGGATTACCCATTACAAAGGCATAAACTCCAAAGCCTAAAAAGGACAGTATGAGCATGAGAACCGTATTATACAGAATTTTTGACAGGATGATCTGTTGCGGACTGGCCAGCGTATAATAATAGAGCTGACGCCCCGCTCGCTCCTGCACAAAACTCTTGGCAATGGCATTGATGGCTGTAAACAGCAGGATAATCCAGAACAGTGTATTCCAGACAATAGGAGTTAGTTGACCGCGTTTGGCGTTGAAGCTCAGGTAGCACACAAACACCGCTCCCACAATGTACAGCAGCATTCCGTTGAGCGCGTAGCGTTGTCGCCACTCCAGCAGAAATTCCTTCCGCATCAACGCACTCATTTGCCGTACTGATTCTGCCATGCTCGATCTATTAATTCTGCAAATTTACAGCGCAATGCTGATGCGAAAAAGAAATAGTTTCACCTTCTGATGCCATCTATACTACAGCTTATTGGGCGATCGCCTGACGGAGTACAAGTAGGTTGGCGTTGGTATCAGAATTGATTTGGTCAATAATCGCTACGGTAGCCTGAATCGCATTCACAATAACTACTTTTGCATCGGTGCTAGTTAAGGAATACGCTTACTTAATGGATTATTCGACCGTTCTGATTCTTTGTAGTTTTTCGTTTCTCGCTGGTTTTGTCGACGCGATCATTGGTGGGGGAGGGCTGATCCAAACGCCCGCTATGTTATTCACCCTACCGCAATATCCGGTGCCAACCCTGATCGGGACGACCAAAATTCCGTCTATGTTTGGCAGTCTGATGGGCGCTTTTCAATACAGCCGTCGTGTTGCTGTCGTTGGGCGATTCATTGGTCCCATGATGGCCATTGCCTTTGGGGCGTCTTGGCTCGGCTCATGGACGCTCTCGCAGGTGCCCAATAGCTTCATGAAGCCGCTTGCACTTACTATCTTGGTTGTAGTATTTATTTATACGCTCACTAAAAAAGACTTTGGGCAGGTCGCTCACCGAATCGTGACGGCCCGGCAGCAGCAGACACGCATGTGGAGTATGGGAGCGGCTATTGGCTTTTACGATGGGTTTTTCGGACCGGGAACGGGCAGTTTTCTGGTGCTGGGATTTATTGCCCTGATCGGTTTCGATTTTTTGAAGGCGAGCGCCCACGCTAAATTGGTTAACGCATCCACGAATCTAGCCAGCACCTTATATTTTGTGAGTGAAGGTAAAATCCTGTATGCCCTGGCTTTTCCTATGGCGATTGCCAACCTGACTGGCGCTTTTTTAGGCGCACGACTGGCTATTCTGAAAGGTAATCGTTTTATCCGCGTATTTTTTCTGGCGCTGATTGCGGCAACAATTGTCCGGTTTGCGTGGGATTTGCTACGATAGATTTGCATCAATAAACTTTCCGTTGTAATCTTGTGTTAATTAAACTGAATCTAAATAAAGATTAGCCTCAAGAAGACCATGAGTAACCGTAGCGTAGCTGACCTGAAAATAGGAGAACGAGCCATTATTGAGTCGTTCAATAATCAGTTAATGTCGCTTAAGTTGCTCGAAATGGGCTGTTTGCCCGGTGCTGAAATATGCTTGCATAGCAAAGCGCCCCTGGGTGATCCAATATGCCTGAACGTAGCCGGTTATTGCCTGGCGATGCGTAAGTCCGAAGCCGCTACGATTCTGATTCAGAATAAAGAATAACTGTACTTAACCGTGCGGATGGTCCCGTCTTCATGCATTGTGTAAGGACGGCCCCGTCTGAACCTGTGCCTTGAAATCGTCTTCTATAATTGCCCTTGTTGGCAACCCAAACGCCGGTAAATCGTCTTTATTCAATCAACTGACCGGCTTGCGTCAGAAGACGGGTAATTTTCCCGGTGTCACGATGGATAAAAAATCCGGCGTGTGGCCCCTGGATGCACAGACCTCATCTATTGTTATCGATCTTCCAGGTGTCTATTCCATTTACCCAAAGTCGTTGGACGAGCAAATCGTTACTGACATTTTGGCTAACCCCAGTCACCCCGATTACCCCGATGTGGCTGTTGTTGTCGTTGATGCCGCCAATCTTCACCGGAATCTGCTCCTGTTTACACAAGTCGTTGATTTGGGCGTGCCGACCGTTCTGGCTCTGAATATGCTTGATGTAGCCGAGCAGCAGTCCAAAGCCGTCAATGCCGTGCGGTTGGCGATGCGGCTGGGCGTACCCGTCGTACGGATCAACGCCCGGACTGGTGGAGGAATCGATTTGCTCAAAAAGGCCGTTCAGGAACAAATCCAGACGCCAACCCTGCCGGGTAAACTTTTCTTCGATCCGGCCGATGAAGCTACAGACTTAATCGCAGATACCAGAACTCAGTACCAGCTCGAAAATAACTACCTCGCGCTACAGTACATTATTCAACATGATGGGTTTTCGTTTCTCAGTCGTACACAACAGGTTGGCTTAGATGCCATTATTGATAAGCATCAGTTCAACGAGTCAACGTTCCAGGCGAACGAGACCATCACACGCTATAAACGTATAGCAGCAATCGTAACGGAAGTCGTTACCGACAAGCGTCCTATTAACCAGCCGACCTGGAGCCAGAAACTGGATCGGATTTTATTGCATCCCGTTTGGGGATACGCCATTTTCGGCTTTGTGCTGCTGTTAATTTTTCAGGCCATTTTTGCCTGGGCACAGCCGTTCATGGATGCAATCGATACGGGTGTTGCCTGGCTCAATGGGCAACTAAAAGAAAGCCTGCCACCGGGTCCACTTACTGATCTGCTTACGGATGGCGTACTGGCGGGTATTGGCGGTATACTCGTTTTTATTCCGCAGATCGCCTTTCTGTTTCTGCTGATTGCGCTATTAGAGGAGTCGGGTTACATGTCGCGGGTGATGGTGATCATGGACCGGATCATGCGTAAGTTCGGGTTAAATGGTCGGAGTGTCGTGCCGCTTATTTCCGGGGTAGCCTGTGCCGTTCCCGCCATTATGGCGACGCGTAGTATCGGTACCCGGCGGGATAGGTTGATTACCATTCTGGTAACGCCGTTGATGAGTTGCTCGGCCCGACTGCCCATTTATACGATTCTGATTGCCTTGGTAGTGCCTAGTCAGCGTGTTCTGGGTGTTTTCAACCTTCAGGGATTGGCGCTGATGAGCCTGTACTTGCTTGGGCTGGTCAGCGCTTTGCTGGCTGCTTACGTCCTGAAGCTCTTTCTTAAAACAAAAGAACGCGGGTATTTTATCATGGAATTGCCCACGTTTAAACTGCCTCGCTGGAACCATGTCGGGTTAACGGTTTGGGAAAGTGTGCGGTCGTTTGTGTGGGAAGCCGGGCGAGTTATTCTGGCGATATCTATCGTACTGTGGGTGCTGGCTAGTTATGGTCCCGGTAATTCGATGGAGCAGGCGGAGGCTGATGTCCGTCAACAAAATCCCACAGTTGCCGCGGATGTGTTGCAGAATCGCATTGCATCCGAACGACTCGAAGCGTCTTACGCTGGTAATTTCGGCCATTTTATCGAACCCGTTATTCGGCCACTGGGCTATGACTGGAAAATCGGTATCGCCCTGTTAAGCTCGTTTGCCGCCCGCGAAGTGTTCGTTGGGACAATGTCCACGATATACAGTATTGGTGATGGCGCCGATGATGCTGGCGTCACGATTCGGGAGCGGCTTCGGCAGGAGCGGAATCCCGAAACGGGGGAGGTTATGTATACACCAGCCCTGGCCTGGTCGCTGTTGGTTTTCTATGTTTTTGCTATGATGTGCATGAGTACACTAGCCGCTACCCAACGCGAAACAAAGAGCTGGAAATGGCCAGCCATACAATTAACCTATATGATGGTACTCGCCTATGTTTCTGCCCTGGCTACCTATCAGTTTCTAAAGTAGCCGGCATTAATCTTACCAAAGTAACCCTTTGGCAATCATTGGATAAATAAAATAGTAGAGTATATAAGCAAACAGAGCCATCGTCAGACCGCCCAGGGCAGTTGTTTGATCAAAAGATACTCGATTTCTCCGGGAGGGGCGGCTCGTACGCCAATCGCGCTGTACTGTGTGTTTCATTTGTGGGCAGTAGTATGCTGTTTGATAATACTGACACAAATTTGGGACCTTGTTTTAGCTGGAAATAGAGCGAAAACCCGGAATCTGCTGAATACGTATAACTACCTTTTACTACCCTCCCTGGATATTTCGTAAGCGGTAAGTTTAATTAAACATTACTCTATTTAGTTGTGTGGATATGTGGAACAAAATCCACACTTATTGGTAAATTTATTCCCACCGTAACGCATCAATTACATCAGAAGCTGTCATGCCGATAGGCCCACGTTGCTGGGCTACACGATCACCGGCCAGGCCATGAGAAAAAACGCCAAGCACAGCCGCTTCGACCGGATCATAGCCTTGAGCAAGCAGAGCCGTTAAAATACCCGTCAGCACATCGCCGGTGCCGCCGGTACTTAACCCCGGATTTCCCGTCGAATTGAAATGGATGTCCCCACCGGGTGTCGCAACGGCAGAATGAGCGCCTTTTAAAATAACGACCACCTGGTATTTTTTGGCAAAATCACGCAGGATAGTCAACTTCTCGTAATCATCATTCCATTTTTTTGTAAGCCGTTCAAATTCCTTGGGATGAGGAGTAAGGATACTGTTTTTGGGAAGATTTGCCAATGCTTCACGATTTTCAGCCAGTAAATTCAAGGCATCGGCATCAACAACAATCGGCTTTTTTAAGGTTGGTAATAACCCTTTCAGCATGGCCAGTGTTTCGGGAGCTTTACCGATTCCCGGACCAATGCCAATCGTCGAATAGTCCGATGGATCGATGCTTTCATTGCCCGGATGACCCGCCGGAGCCGTTCCTGTAAGTACGTTCTGGTGCCGGTCTGGGCTGCACATCGCTTCCGGAACACTGGTTTGTAAAATGGTATAGCCGCACTGGGGCACCTGTACTGTCAACAACCCAACTCCCGACCGCAAGCAGGCACGGGCGGCTAAAACGGCTGCGCCAATTTTTCCATAACTACCCACCAGTAACAAGGCATGACCAAACGTGCCCTTGTTCGAAAATCGCTTTCGTTTATGGAGCAACAGACGAGCTTCATCGGGTTGGGTAAAATAATAAGGCGTTGGGGCCAGGTCAATGAATCGTTTATGCAGCCGAATGTCCAGTAATTGCCAATCACCCACGTAGGGTTCGTTTTTGGGCAGCATAAAGGCCAGTTTGGGTAGCTGAAACGAAAGCGTATAATCGGGTTCGATAATGACATCGGTCGGGCTATTCGGCTGATCGGTATAGAGTCCGCTGGCAATGTCGACCGAAATAACCGTTGCTGGGGCGCGATTAATCGCTTTGATCGTATCACTGACAATGCCCTCGGTTGGGCGCGACAGGCCTGAACCAAGTATAGCGTCAATAACAACATCATGGTGACGAATGGCCGGTATATCGGTCGTTGACTCAATGTAATGAACCCTCTCGGTAACGAGTTTAAGCCGCCGATGGTTGTGCATAAAATCATCCGACTCGCGGGGGGCATAGCGCACAACGAAGATGTCGACGGGGTATTCACGTTCCAGCAACAAGCGGGCAATGGCCAAACCGTCGCCCCCGTTATTACCTAATCCACAGAAAATTTTTGTTTTGGTTGTACTGGGAAAGTGATCAACGAACCAGTCGACAAAGGTGAGTGCGGCCCGCTCCATTAAATTAATTGGCGCTATCGGTTCGTGTTGTATTGTCGATTGGTCAAGGGAACGAATTTGATCAACGTTCAGTATTTTCATAAAGTTGGTTGTTGGTGCCGCACGTAATTTTGCAAAAGTATTTTCTCCTACTGAGAAAATTACTATCTTTGCGGCTCATTTCGCAAATAGTTATCTGGCGATTTATATACGGTCATGAGCGAGTTAATCAAATTAGTGGAGGCAGACAACGCGCAGCGTCGCACCGAGTTGCCCCAATTCCGGGCGGGTGATACGGTGAACGTACACGTTAAAATCCGCGAAGGAAATAAGGAACGTATTCAGGTGTTCACAGGAACGGTGATTCAACGCCGTAATCCAAGCACCGGTGGCGAGACTTTCACCGTCCGCAAAGTATCAAATGGAGTTGGCGTTGAACGCATTTTCCCGCTTCTGTCACCCAATGTCGACAAGGTCGAAATCGTCCGTCTGGGCAAAGTTCGCCGTGCGCGCCTGTTCTATCTTCGCGGTCGCCAAGGTAAGGCTGCTCGTGTTAAAGAGCGTAAAGCAAAAGTAGTTGCAGCAGCTTAATTGCCTCGATCTTACACAACATTGTTGGAAAAGCTGTCTGTAAAGACGGCTTTTTTTGTAGTCAATAGGCCCAAATGTCATGGACTTTTTCAAATACCAGGGTACCGGCAACGACTTTATCTTGATCGATGACCGACATAAAACGTTTCCCGCAACTGATCAGGCGTTTATCGAACACTTATGCCATCGCCGATTTGGCATTGGGGCCGATGGGTTGATTTTGCTGCAGAACGATTCGGACTATGACTTCCGGATGGTCTATTTCAACGCCGATGGAGCGGAAGGCAGCATGTGTGGCAACGGTGGGCGGTGTATTGTTCGGTTTGCCCACGATCTGGGCCTTTTTGATCGGGAAACGCGGTTCATAGCCGTAGATGGCGAACATACGGCTATTGTCGATGAAGAAAGTATTTCACTGAAAATGAGCGCCGTATCAGGAACCGAAGACCGAGATGGGCTGACCTTTCTGAACACCGGCTCCCCTCACGTTGTCTTATTCGTGGATGACCTGGAGTCGCTCGATGTCGTGGCTGAGGGTCGTGCCATTCGATACAGTGATTCCTTTCAGCCGGGCGGTACGAATGTCAATTATGCGCAGGTACTTGCCGACGATACCGTTTTTGTCAGAACCTATGAACGGGGTGTTGAGGACGAAACGTATTCCTGCGGCACGGGCGTAACGGCGGTTGCGTTAGCCGCCCACCAGCAACTGGCTTTAACTGATCCTGTTGCTATCAAAACTATTGGTGGCAATCTGCGCGTGTCCTTTAAGCAGTCGGGCGATGGTACATTCGATACTATTTATCTGATTGGCCCAGCCAAACGTGTTTTTGCGGGAAGTATAACTGTTTAGGGAGTTAGCTTGTTAACTAAAAGCCAAGTACTCAACTAACAGAATGATTATTTACAAGAACAAAGGTTTATTTCCATCTATCTGGCACTTTCATACAGGCCCCACGGCTAAAGCGTTACTACGCCAGTTGATCGTCATCGCAGTCTATGTAACGTTGGTCACTATTGGCGAGATGACTTTCCTGGATATTCGTCTGAAAGACACGCCCGGTTCTTTTTTGAGTGCAATGGGTATTCTTCTGAGCCTGTTGCTCATTTTTAGGACAAACACCGCGTATGACCGGTTCTATGAAGGGCGTCAGGCCTGGGGTGAATTGGTGAACAACTGCCGTAATCTGGCTATTTTCTTCAATGCTGTTTTACCCGAAGGGGATGAAAACAGCCGCCACTTTTTTGCCAAGGCCATCTCGAATTTCCCATTTGCGCTGAAAAATCATTTGCGCGATATGACGGATCTCAGCGAACTGGACATGGTTGAGGTGGGTGAGCGACGTAACTTGAGTAATTTCGATCATAAACCAGCGGGTGTAGCCAATCAGCTTTGGGTGAAAACGGAGATGTTGTACCGCGAAGGTCACATCTCCGAGTCGCAGCACATCAATCTGAATCAATATTTAACGACACTCATGGACGTTTGTGGTGTCTGTGAACGCATTAAGAGTACGCCAATCCCGTTTTCCTATACGCTGTTTATCAAGCTGTTTATCATGCTTTATGTCATGATGCTGCCCTTCACGGTCATTACAGCCTTTGGCTATCTGACGATTCCGGTCGTTCTACTAACGTCGTATATCCTGGTGGGACTGGAATTAATTGGTGAGGAAATAGAAGAACCGTTTGGATTCGAGCGCAACGACTTACCCTTGAATCAGTTAAGTCAATTGATTCGTGTGGGCGTGCACGATATTTTGCAGATTTACCTACCTCACGTAGACAAACAGGCTGCCAAGCCAGGGTTCACAATCGTAACCTAGTCAACGGCTTCTATTATACCGCCGTGCAGGTGGTAGATCGTTTGGTCCTGAAACTCAGCTTGCCGACGTAAGTCTTTGGCAGCTACCCGGCTTCGAACGCCATTGGTGCAAATGACGATTAGCGTCTGGTAGGGGAGGATTTCCGCTTTTCGGGCGCGAATGTCAGGGAGCGGTATATTAAGGCCACCAATATTAAATTCGTCGAACTCCCACTCATCCCGCACATCGACAATCGCCGTGTGTGGTTGGTTACGAAGTTCCTCCAGTTCAGGTAAGGTTATATCCGTATATGTGTGTGTAGACATACGCAGGTATAACAACCGATTTCTACGAGCTGTTCGTCCAGAAAAGCGATTAGGGTGGCTAAATCGTCAATTTCTTCTTTTGTCACGAATGACTCTGTCAATGTGTCATAAATGAATAGGGTGGAACAGGATTTGACGTCGCCTGAACAGATTCATAATCTCATTCTGACTAAATTATGGAAGCAGTACAAAACGAAAAGGGCCAGATTTCGATTCACACCGAGAATATCTTTCCCATCATTAAAAAATTCCTTTACTCGGACCACGAGATTTTCCTGCGGGAATTGGTATCAAACGCCGTAGATGCTACCCAAAAATTGCGTCAATTGGCCTCATTTGGTGAGTTCGGAGGTGAGCTGGGGGATTTGAAGGTTACCGTGTCGCTCGACGAAGAGGCTAAAACGATCACCATTAGTGACAATGGGCTCGGTATGACGGCCGATGAAATCAAGAAGTACATCAACCAGATTGCGTTCTCCGGCGCGACAGATTTTCTGGAAAAATACAAAGACAAAACCGATGACAAAGGCCAGATTATCGGTCATTTTGGCTTAGGGTTCTACTCGGCATTTATGGTGGCTGAGACGGTCGATATTATCACAAAATCATACCGCGACGGTTCAGAAGCCGTACGCTGGACCTGTGATGGCTCGACGGAGTTTGAATTAGCACCTGCCGAACGGGCTGAGCGTGGAACGGATATTGTTCTGCACATCGCTTCAGATTCGGAAGAGTTTCTGAATAAAGGTCGCCTGCAGGGCATTCTGGATAAATATGCCCGTTTCTTGCCCGTGCCCGTCGAGTTCGACGGAAAGGTTGTAAATAATACAACTCCGATCTGGACGAAATCGCCTTCGGACCTGACCGATGAAGACTACAAGAACTTCTACCGGGAGTTGTACCCAATGAGCGAGGAGCCGTTATTCTGGATTCACCTGAATGTCGACTATCCGTTCAACCTGACCGGTATTCTCTATTTCCCCCGGATTAAAAACGAACTGCGGTTCCAGCGCGAGAAAATTCAGCTTTATAGCCGCCAGGTGTTTATCACCGACGAGGTGAAGGACGTTGTGCCTGACTTCCTGATGATGCTGCATGGCGTGATCGACTCGCCGGATATCCCACTTAACGTGTCGCGCAGCTTCCTGCAGTCGGATACTAACGTTAAGAAAATTAACGGCTATATTACCCGTAAGGTAGCTGACAAGTTAAACGACTTGTTTAATGCTGATCGGAAGTCGTTCGAAGAGAAGTTCGACGACATTGGCCTGTTTATCAAATACGGCATTTTGAGCGACGACAAGTTCTGGGAGAAAGCCAAGAACTTTGTTCTGCTTAAAAATACAGACGGTGCGTTTGCCACGTTGGATGAGTACCGCGAGAAAGTGCAGGCGAACCAGACCGACAAAAACGAGACGCTGGTGCTGCTCTACACCTCAGATCGTAAACAGCAGGATGCGTACATCGAATCGGCCCGTCGGCGTGGATACGATGTCCTGCTGATGGACAACGTTATTGATGCCCACTTCATCAACGCCCTGGAACAAAAGCTTGAAAAGGTCAACTTCCAGCGGGTAGATGCCGATACGCTTGACAAACTGATCGACAAGGGGCTGAATAACGAAAGCGTTTTGTCAGAAGCGGACAAGACAAAATTGAAAGAAGTGTTCGACCAAGTGCTGGACAATAAAATGCTCAACGTCAGCATAGAAGCCCAGCCAACCGATGAGCTGCCTGTTACGATTACATTACCGGAGTTCATGCGCCGGATGAAGGACATGTCGGCGCTTTCGGGCGAGCAGTCCTTCTACGGCAATTTCCCGATGACGCACAATGTGGTCGTTAATGCGAATCATCCATTGATCGGCAAAATTCTGGCTGAAACGGACGTTGATGCACAGAAAGCCCTGGTTAAACAAGTCTATGATTTGGCACTGCTTTCGCAAAATATGCTTACAGGTGCTGATTTGACGGCCTTTGTGAAGCGTACGGTGGCTACTTTGTAGTTCTGACCACACAGGTAGCCACACCGGAATTTTTGTGATTCATGTGATGGCTGACCACCTTGAATCTGAACCGGGATTTTTATGTTTGGATGACGACCTATGATTTATCAAAATCAGGCCGATCATTCAAATCATAAAAATCCCGGTTTTGTTTACATCCGGCCATTGTTGCTCCGAGGTATCTGGCTAATGGGGCCGCCTGCCTGTTTGCTGGAGGCTCGGGTAAACCAAACTTTACGCCGGGAAATCAGGCGGCCAACAATGAAAATCAGGATGAGTGCGATGATAACCACAGCCACGAGGGGTAAAAAAATCGTAAACACGGACAACCCAAACGAGGCTACGTTTTCGCCCGTAGCCACGACCGGATTCGCGGTCCCACCGGTAGTCGCCGTTGAACCGAGCCGTAGTAAACTGGTTCCCGCCTGAACAATTCCGGCCGAGCTTCCGCCAAGCATCAGCCCAAGCCCCCACTGAATCACGGGGTTATCAATGTGTAGAAAAGAAGTACTGAGTAAGGTGCCCGCAATGATAGACGCTGGTGTAGCAATGGTATCGAGCAGATTGTCAAGCCAGGGAATGTAATAAGCGCCAACCTCAAAGACCGTGGCCACCGTGAGCCCCAATAGAGCCGGCCAGCCAGCTAGCCACTCAAAACCAGTCATTGGGCCAATCAGACCCAGCTTTGTCGCTGCGCTGGCAATCAACAGTGGCACAAACACCCGAAACCCACAGCAGGCAGCCAGGCCAACGCCAATGCAGGCACTCATAATCCATTCGAGGGACATATTTTTTGGGTTTACAGTTTGTGGTTTGTAGGTGGCTGTTGCAAAGGTAGCTTACGCATCAACCAACCACAAACCACAAACTGTAAACCCAAAAACCGTAAACTAGTTAAAAAACTGCGGATTGAAATTCATCAGAAAGGCTTCATCTGTCGCGCGCGTCAGGGCGGTATACAGCCAACGCACAAATTCGTCGTTTACCTGGCCTTCGGGTAAAAATCCCTGATCCACAAAGACAGCGCTCCATTGACCACCCTGCGCTTTATGGCACGTGAGCGCATAGGCAAACTTAACTTGAAGCGCGTTTAAATAGGGGTCGCGTCGGATCGCTTCGGATCGCTCCTTTTTACTCTTAATATAAAAATAATCTTTTGCCACACTTTCATACAAGGCCTTGTACTGGTCGGCTGCTAACGAGGGCACCGGTGTATGGAGCGTGTCGAGCATAATTTTTGCATCAAAATCAGGTTGCTCTTCATAATCGACCAGGCGCAGCGTAACCGTTGCGAACCGAAAACCGTGCATTTCTTCCTTATTGCGAATTTTCTGCACTTCAGCAAACTCCCCATTCGCCAGAAAGCCCGCCGGAGAATCTTCGTCCAGCACCGTATAATTGTTTCGGGCAATCATCAGCATATCACCCGCGTCGAGTTCTTCTTCGCACTGGTCAATCATCCGCCGAACAAATTGATTGTACTGCACTGCTGTCTTGTTGGACCGGCAGATGATGGCCGTATTCTCACGCCCATATTTGTCATATGCATACCGGATACCGTCTTCCAGCTTCATCAAGGGCATTTTATAAATATCATTGAATGATCGGACATTAAGCTGAATTGGCGGCATATCGGTAGGCGAGGGGGCGGGGTTATCGGTAAGCAGCGCATCAAACCCAACCGCTTTGGGCGTAGCGGAAATGCCATCCAATAACATGCGCAGGCTGGTTGCATTGTACAAAATACCTGATTCTTCGTCCTGCCGCATGACTTCCGTCAATTCCTGTTCATACACCGTCATGTCGAAGGAACTGGCCAGAAACCCCCGGTCCAGCGCCGGGCTCAGTTCGCGGCCAACGGGGGGGAGCTGAGCCGTATCGCCCACGAGCATAAGCTTGTTGCCTGGGTTTTCAAAAACATAATCAATCAGGTCCGTCAGGAGCCCTTTTCCGCCAAAGTCCGCTTCATCCGAAATCATCGAAGCTTCATCGACAATAAACAGCGTGTCTTCGTGGTAATTTTTTTGCCGTTGAAAGGCCAGGCTACCTGAACCCGGCTCGGCCACCTGCCGATAGATTTTCCGGTGAATAGTTTGGGCTGATTTCTTGGCGTAGTTCGTCATGACCTTGGCGGCCCGTCCGGTGGGCGCCAGCAGCACTGATTTGTAGCCAAATCGGGGGAGTACTTTTATGAGTGTGCCAACGAGTGTCGTTTTTCCGGTGCCGGCATAACCGCGCAGCAAAAAACAGTCGCGATAGTGTTCAACTTCCTGAGGAGTAATGAACTGGCCAATCTGTTCGAAGAATTGTTCCTGGCCAGGCGTAGGCTTAAAAGGGAAACGTTTGGCCAGCAAATCAGCAGCCGCTTGGGTTTCGTTCATGCAACTAATTTACGAAAAAAAGAGGAAACAGGAAAGGAGAAAAAGACGACCGTTTTTTTAATTTTTTAATCCTTTTTTTATTCCCACTTTCGGCCTTACACCCTTTTTCTTATATTCACCCTCTACTAAACCTTTACCATAATGAACATACGTCAAATACTTCAGGGAAAGTCTGTTAACGCGCTTTACAGCGTCTCGTCTGATCAAACGGTACTGGACGGACTTAAGGTCATGGCCGACAAAAATATAGGCGCTTTGCTCGTTGTTGATGATGGCGAATTGACCGGCATATTTTCGGAGCGGGACTATGCCCGTAAAGTAATCCTGAAAGATCGCCACTCCGACGACACCCGGATTGCGGATGTTATGACGGCAAATGTCATCACCATTGAGCCCGAGCAGTCATTGGAAGATTGCATGATTATTATGTCTGACCGGCACATTCGCCACTTGCCGGTTATGGAAAAGGGAAACCTGATTGGTATAATCTCCATCAACGACGTGGTTACGGCCATCATCCGCGATCAGAAAACCCGAATCGACTCGCTTGAAAGCTACATATCCGGAAGCCCGTATTAATTGGATGCAGGCTATAAGATGTATGATGTAGTTAGGCAAATACATTCTCTATCATGCATCATACATTCTAATTTCCTTACCTTTGCGTCCCCAAATACGCATTATACTGTGACGCAAGTAGCTGAGACTCCTCGGGAAGAGGTACTTAAATTGTATGGAAACCGGCTTCGGCTGCGCGTTTGCGGCCTATATCGGGAAGGTGACCAGTTATTGATGGTTCGCCATCGGGGTATTGGCCCAACCGATACGTTCTGGTGCCCCCAGGAGGTGGGGCTCAATTTAGTGAAACAGCCCCCGCAGCCCTTGTTCGCGAATTTATGGAGGAAACCGGGCTGGTCATCGAAATCGGCGATATGTTGTTCGTGAATGAGTTCATGCAGCCGCCCCTTCATGCCATGGAATTGTTTTTCGAGGTGAAGGTTACCGGAGGAGTGCTTCGTCAGGGAGTCGATCCGGAAATGAGTCTCGATGGGCAAATTATTGAAGAAGTTCGATTGATGAGCTTTGATGAAATAAAAAGTTACCCGCCGGAAGAAGTCCATGCCTTGTTCCGATATTGCCACTCGCTCGATGATGTTTTTAAACTAAGTGGCTATTTGCAATGAAAACATTGAGAAATAGTTGCCCGTTTTAACTATGTTTATCAATTGAACTTCTTGTAAACTTTAGTTAGTCGATATTGTGCAAATCGCTGTGACCCCTACACCCACTATTTCTATTGGTTCTGATTCGTTCGATCCACGGCTGACCGAAAATTCGGTACTAAGTCTGGAGGTTGGCCGAGACCGATTCCGGGTGCTGGTGCAGGATAAGCGGGGTTTGGGTATCTACCTCAATGATTACACATTTTCGTCTCTACTAAGTGATCGGTCAATGACAGGCATTTTACCGGACGTATTTCGCCAACATCCCGTGCTGTCGGCCGGGCCCTGGCAGGAAATTCGTATCGGTGTAAATTCACCTTCATTTACGCTGATACCCGCTCCGCTTTTTCGAAAAGAATACGCTGGTAGCTATCTGGCGCTGATGCGGGGGAGCGCACTGCCTGCTCATGAATTTGCCCAGTCCTTCGCGCATCAATCCGAGGGATTTTTGTCCGTCTTTAATCTCGAACACCCCTTGGCTGACTTCTTTTCGGAGATGTATCCGCTTCAGCCACTAACGTTTGTTCATCAGGTAAGTGCGCTGATACAGGCCACCGCCGACCTTGACCGTCATGCGCTGACGCCAGATAACCTGTATTTGTTTTTCGAAGATGAGTTCGTGACGGTCATTTACCGACACGCACATCAGATGCGCTACTGCAATCGGTTTGGCTATAAAAACGTGCAGGATCTAACTTATTACATTCTCTATGTACTCGATGAGCAGAAACTGAATCCTACACAAACGCGGGTTTCGTTGTTTGGTGAGATTACGCCGTTCGCTGAGTCTTATATGGAGTTAAGTCGTTTTTTGCCCAACCTGGCCTTTGGGCAAACGCCACCAGGTTTATCCATAGCTGCCGACTTTACTGACCTGCCCGATCATCGGTATCTGAGTTTATACGGGTTAGGTCTGCTGGTGGATAAGTGATTCATCGAATCAACCCGGCCACTCAGTCATTTAGTCATTCATTATGAAGCGTATCGCCCTTTTTCCCGGTTCGTTCGACCCATTTACCAGGGGTCACGAAGACATTGTTCTGCGAGGTTTGCAGTTATTTGACGAAGTTGTGATTGGCATCGGTCGGAAT
Organism: Spirosoma radiotolerans; assembly: GCF_000974425.1. Taxonomy (NCBI): domain Bacteria; kingdom Pseudomonadati; phylum Bacteroidota; class Cytophagia; order Cytophagales; family Cytophagaceae; genus Spirosoma; species Spirosoma radiotolerans. Next base: position 3,463,982 of record NZ_CP010429.1, on the reverse strand, counting down.
TCCCACAAAGTGCGCTACTTTCCGCTTGAGCAGATTACGGAGCTCATCGAAGGGGCATTCCGCTCCCAGCCCGCCGTCCGTGTGATGAGCTATGATGACCTGACGGCCAATGTAGCCCGTGCGATTGGGGCAAAGTTCCTGCTGCGGGGGTTGCGTAACACAACCGATTTCGAATACGAAAACGGTATATCGCAGGTGAACAGATACATTTATGAAGACGTAGAAACCGTTTTTCTGATTACGTCACCGCATCTGGCGCCCATCAGTTCAAGTATTATCCGTGACCTTCATCGGTACGGTCAGGATGTAAACGAGTTTCTTCCGTATCAACTACAGGTACCTGATAAAGCGAAGTGAACAGGAACGTATTCCCGTCCACATCTTATAGCGCTAACTGATCAAACACGTATCGAATCGAACTAAACGAATTCGTAAGCGCCAGTTTGGTTTCCCGGCGATCAAACCAGGCGAGCTTTTCAATATCTTCTTCGGTCTGAGGGGCCATACGGCTGTCATTGACGACCGCCATTCGATACCATTTCGTGCGTTTTAGGATTCGGCTGCCATTGAGCGTGTACGTATGCCAGGTGGTGCAGATCCGTTCGCTGACAGATACCTGAACGCCGGTTTCTTCCTGAACCTCCCGGGCGGCTCCCTGCCGGGAAGATTCGCCATTATCTAACTTGCCTTTAGGGAGATCCCAGACACCCCGGCGAAACATCAGCAACATTTTATCGCCTTTAAAAACCACGCCCCCGGCAGCTTTAATAATCTTGAACGGTTTCTTAATGGCCTCTTCGCAGTCTTTTTTATCCAGGCAACCCAGCGTAATGGACAATAGTTGGCCCGCGTTGGCTTTCTGAAGCAGCGTGAGCAGTTTATTAACAGTGGCCGGTGTAGCGTTAATAACGAGCAGATGGCCATGCAGGGCGTCGGGCTTCAGGGCTTCCAGTCGCGCATCGACTATTTGGTCATAGTCAACGAATTCAGGTTGATTTGCCAACGCTGGATTGGTCAATTGAGCAGCGGCTTTGGGGCCAACGAGCCGAATAGGCCGGTCATTAATAAAGACAATCATCAGAAAATTTGCAGTTCAAAGCGTAAAAGTAGCAAAACAGATGGTCTGTCGCACGGTTGAATCTGTTGCAAACCAGTTCCATTTCTATATTTTTGCAACAGGCCAATCAACCTATTTGTGGAACTCCTCATTATTTTCCTTCTGACGTTGCTGAACGGCGTGTTTTCGATGTCAGAAATCGCTTTAGTATCCTCTCGTAAGTCTAAATTAGAATCAGCTGCCAAGAACGGAGATCGACAGGCCCAGGTCGCGCTCGACTTATCCAACTCACCCAACCGGTTTCTGTCAACCGTTCAAATTGGGATCACCCTGATCGGTATTTTGCTTGGTATTTTTTCGGGTGACAAACTGACGACTGATGTACAGGAGTACGTAGCCCGGATCGAGTTTATCCGTCCGTATGCGCACTCCGTAGCCGTTGTCCTGGTGCTCCTGCTGCTGACTTATCTTTCGCTGGTTTTTGGTGAGTTGGTACCCAAACGAATTGGCTTATCTAATCCGGAAGGTATTGCCAAAACCATGGCCGCGCCTATGATTTTGCTGTCGCGGTTAACATCGCCGTTCATTGCCTTACTGACCATTTCAAGTGATTTATTACTGAAGGTATTGAATATCCGGCCGAATGAGAATGCCGTCACCGAAGAAGAAATTAAAAGCCTGATCCAGGAAGGGACCTCGGGGGGGGCAATTGAAGAAATTGAGCAGGAAATTGTGCAAAACGTTTTTCAACTGGGCGACCGTAAGATTACTTCCCTGATGACGAATCGGCAGGAAATTGTTTTCCTGGATCTGGAAGATGATCTGGTTGAAAACAAAGCCAGAATTCTGGAGCACAAACATTCGGTTTATCCGCTCTGCAATGGGGGCGTCGATGAAGTGGTTGGTCTGATTTACACCAAGGACTTTCTGGGTAGAGATCTCGACTCGGAACTGCTGCATCTGGGCGACATGAAACGGGATGTCTTGTTCATCCCCGAAAATAACCGGGCTTACCAGGTTTTAGAACGGTTTCGGGAGCGCAGGCAGTATGTGGGTGTTATTGTGGATGAGTATGGGGGCGTGTTGGGCATTATCACGCTAAACGATATTCTGGATGTGCTGGTTGGCGATATCAACGACGATGTGCATTCCGATTATGAAATACGGGAGCGCGAAGATGGTAGTTATCTGATTGATGCGCAATTGCCTTTCGAGGATTTCCTGTCGTCTTTGTCGATCAATATCAATGCCCAGACGCGTCGTGAGTTGACCGGATTTGATACACTGGGCGGATTTGCCTTATACATCCTGAAAGACATTCCCCAGGCGGGCGAAACATTTGTTTGGCATGGATACCGGTTCGAGATTGTGGACATGGATAAGAGCCGAATTGATAAGATAATGGTCAAGAAACTGGCCGAAGAATAAACAGCTGTCCGGTTTCGTGGGTTATAGATGAAATTAAACTCATCAACACCCATGCGACACTTCAGCCCCGATTCCGACGAGTTGACCGGTGATACATCCAGCCGTGTTCCATCAGGTATGGATAACGATCCCAATGCCGATGAGGAAGTGATTAACCAAAACACGGGTGAAGAGTATCCCAAACCCGTGGAGCAATCAGCAAAAATTGTCCCTGACGATTTAGCCGCGTCAATAGCGTATGCGCTCGACGGCAGCGGTCCCGGTCCAACGAATGATACCCCGAATGTGTCTGGGCATAAAGTCATTACCGAAGGAATTACGGGTGCCGGCCTTGACGATGAGGAAGCCGCCCTAGGTGCCTGACTATTGATTGTCGTTCGAATCCTTTTTTGTTACTATTTCGGTATTACACGACCTCCTTATACTGCATCCGATACAGGTTCGCATAGAAGCCTTCCTGCTGTAGCAATTCCTCGTGGTTACCCTGTTCAACGATTCGGCCCTTATCCACGACGATGATGTTGTTTGCTTTCTGGATCGTTGACAGCCGGTGCGCAATAACGATTGCCGTGCGCCCTTTCATCAGCTTGCCAATTGCATCCTGAATCATCTCTTCGGTTTCTGTGTCGACGGAAGAGGTGGCTTCGTCGAGGACGATGATTTTTGGATCCTGCACCATGGCCCGAACAAATGAAATCAACTGACGCTGACCAACCGAAAGAGTAGAGCCACGTTCCATGACATTGTATTCGTATCCGCCGGGTAGTCGTTCGATGAAATCATGGACGCCAACCAGTTTAGCGGCTTCCACTATTTTCTCCCGGCTGATTCGTTTGTCGCCCAGGGTAATGTTGTTTTCAATGGTGTCGGAGAACAGGAAAACATCCTGTAACACAACGCCGATATTCCGGCGGAGATGGCCGAGCTCATATTCGTGAATATCTGTGCCATCTACGCGTATTTCTCCCTTATTGATATCATAAAAACGGCTGAGCAGGTTGATAATGGACGACTTACCCGCACCCGTTGCCCCAACAAAGGCCACCGTCTCGCCCGCATTAACCCGAAACGAAATGTCGCGCAAGACCCAATCCTCATTATTGTAGGCGAACCAGACATCCTTAAACTCAACGGCGCCCCGAATTGTGGCGGGGGCGTAGGTACCATTATCAAGCGTGAATTCGTCGCTGTCCAATAATTTCAAAATACGGTCGGTACTAACGATACCCATCTGAAGCGTATTGAACCGGTCGGCCAGCATCCGGATCGGCCGAAAGAACAGGTTAATGAACATCACAAAGGCAGTAACCGTCCCGAACGTGACGTCTGAACTGATGATCTGCTGAGCGCCGTACCAGACGACCAAACCAACCGCCACCGCCGATATAATGTCGGCGACGGGGTAATAAACCGAATAATACCAGATAGAGCGTATGTTGGCGGCCCGGTGCTCGTTATTAATGGCCCGAAACTTTTCAGCTTCAATTTTTTCACTGCCAAAAATCTGGACAATGTTCATGCCCGTGATGTGTTCCTGAACAAACGAGTTCAGGTTAGCAACAGCCGTTCGCACTTCATTAAACGACTTTTTGATTTTTTCCTTAAACACATACGTACTGAACAGCATGAGCGGAATAGTCGACAGACTGATGGCCGCCAGCCGCCAATCGGTGTAAAACATGACACCGATAATAAGAACTAGTTGCAGAATATCGCCGGCAATAGCCGCCATGCCCTCGCTGAAGACATCGGCCAGTGTTTCGACGTCAGAAATTGAGCGGGTGACTAACCGACCAATGGGCGTATTGTCGAAGAACTTGAGCCGTAGGTGCAGTATTTTACGGTAAAGCTGTACCCGGATATCACGAATCACATATTGACCGAGCCAGCCGGATAAATATGTATTCAGGAACTGGATAACGGCCTGGGCAACGAGTACGCCAATCATGATTACCAGCATGACCGTCAGCCGCTGGTAATCGCCCATGGCAATTACATTGTCGATGGTGTAGCGGATAAGCAGGGGTGTCAGCGGAGCCAGGCAGGCCGCCAGCATAATGATACCGATCAGGAGGTAAAAGCGCGCCTGGTATGGTTTTACAAACGCGTATAGTCGCCGGAGGATAGCTAAATCAAATATCCGGCCAGCGCTTTTCTGTTCTTCGTTCACAGGGTAACTAAATGGCAAGTTCAGATGGGTAACAGTGTTTTCAAACCGAACGTTTCACCGCAACCGGCATTTGCCGAGGAATGGATGCAATCACCGGGCCTTACGGTACGAAGCAGTAAAAAACGAGCACGACCGCTTTGGTGAGAGAGTTCCTGATGTAAAAGCAAATGATGAAACGGCGGATGTTTACCCGGCTTATTACCGCGTTGCCGGTTAGTTTGGGCATGACTACGAAAGAGGATAGAGCCTTCTCTTCCATAGTATCAGAAGTCAGTGTTACTGGTAGTGATCGGGCATACTGGTTGCAAACTTTACTAAAAATCGTTGATCCGGTTTTGACCGCTTTAGCCGATAATCGCCTGAAAGCTACCATGCCCATTGAGTGTGCGCCGGGGCAGCAGGCGAGCCGAACGGCGGTATCCCATCTGGAAGCACTCGGCCGAACAATGGCCGGGCTCGCTCCCTGGCTTGAATTGAGTGCCGGTGACGATACACAGGAAAACCTTTCCCGTCAACGGTACTTCGACCTGGCCAGAAAATCCATTGCCAACGGCGTCGATCCCAAATCGCCCGATTACCTGAACTTTACCCGGAATGGGCAACCGTTGGTCGATGCGGCTTTCCTGGCCCATGGCCTGATCCGGTCACCGAAACTATGGCAGGCGTTAAGCACAACCGAACAGGCAAATGTGATCCAAGCGTTACAGTCGAGTCGGGTTATCAAACCGGGCTATAGCAACTGGCTGTTATTCAGTGCCATGGTCGAAGCGGCTTTGCTGAAATACAGGGGAGCCGGTGATGAACTTCGGATGGATTACGCCATCCGGCAGCATCAGGCCTGGTATAAGGGGGATGGAGCCTACGGCGACGGCCCTGATTTTCACTGGGATTATTACAACAGTTATGTCATTCAGCCCATGTTGCTGGATGTGGTCAAAACGTTGGTGGATGCCGGGAAAGCCGAAAAGGATTTGTATGAATCGTTGTTGGTCCGAGCGCAGCGTTACGCCATCGTACAGGAGCGACTGATCAATCCCGACGGTTCTTTTGCGGCTTTTGGCCGGTCGCTGGCTTACCGTTGCGGAGCTTTTCAATTGCTGGCCCAGGTCGCCTTGCAAAAGAATTTACCCCCAGAATTAGCACCGGGTCAGGTGCGGTCAGCGTTGACGGCTGTTATTCGGCGCACAATGGACATGAACGGCACCTTTGATGCGAAGGGCTGGCTCCGGATTGGCCTCTGTGGCCACCAGCCGGGCATTGGCGAAACGTACATTTCTACCGGAAGTTTGTATTTGTGTTCAGTAGCGTTTCTGCCGTTGGGTTTGCCCGCATCCGATGAATTCTGGTCGGCCTCGGCGCTTGACTGGACATCGAAACGAATCTGGTCAGGGCAGAATGTCAAAACGGACCACGCGATAAAGGGTTGAAAAGAGAAGTTGCCCAGCGTTTTATCAAGCGCCATTATAAAAACTACTATCGTTCAATCACCGAACGAACACTTCTCGAATTTTTAAGCCACTTGTCAGGTAGGTGAGCTTGCTGTAAGGACACCCTAGTCGTTAGGGTAAGGCGTTCTCCGTGGTCCGTGTCCTCACCGATCACGGAGAACGCTATGTTTTTGCCTTAGTATGAGGCTTCGATGTGAAACTGGCGCAGGTGAAGGACACTAGTAGAAATAAAGAAAGCCGGAAGCTATCGTTTCCGGCTTTCTTTATTTCTACTTATACGTTTGTCAGGAGACTGTTCCTCCATTCCAGACGGCCTCACCGGGAGCGATGAGGGCTAATTTCCCATCCCGGTCTTCGGCCATCAGAATCATCCCCTGCGATTCGAAACCCATCATTTTGCGCGGAGCCAGATTGGCCAGAAACGTGACCTGTTTGCCAATGATATCTTCGGGCGCAAAATGCTTGGCAATGCCACTCAAAATCTGACGTCCACCCAGGCCATCGTCTACTCTTAGTTTCAGCAATTTATCGCTTTTGGGCACCCGCTCCGCTTCGGTAATCGTACCAATACGAATGTCCATTTTGGCGAAATCATCGTATGTAATCTCGTCCCGGAGGGCCGGAACGGTCTTGGTTTCTAACTCATTCATATGTTTGGCATTCAGCAACTTCTGAATCTGTTTATTGATTTCATCGTCTTCAATTTTAGCGAACAGAAGTTCCCCTTTGCCCAGCGAATGCCCTTCGGTCAACAAATCGACCCGACCAGCGTTGGTCCAGTTGAAGTGTTCCGTCAGGTTGAGCTGGCTGCGTAATTTCTCACTCGTGAAGGGTAAAAATGGTTCGCAGACAATGCTCAGATTGGCTGAAATCTGAAGAGCAATGTTCAGGATGGTATTCGCCCGAAGCGGATCTGTCTTGACCACTTTCCAGGGTTCGGTTTCGGCCAGGTACTTGTTGCCCAAACGCGCCAAGTCCATGAGGTGACCCAGCGCTTCCCGGAATTTGTATTGGGCAATGGCCTGCCCAATGCGATCTGGAAACAGCGCCAGTTCGTTAAAGACCGTTTTATCGTACTCGGTCAGGGCGCCCCGAACAGGAACGTGGTTATCGCAGAATTTCTGGGTAAGCACAACGGCCCGGTTCACAAAATTACCGAATACCGCCACCAACTCGTTGTTGTTCCGCGCCTGAAAGTCTTTCCAGGTGAATTCACTGTCTTTGGTTTCGGGCGCGTTGGCGGCCAGTACATAGCGCAACACATCCTGCTTGCCTGGCAACTCGTCGAGGTACTCGTGCAACCAGACGGCCCAGTTGCGGGAAGTGCTGATCTTGTCGCCTTCGAGGTTCATGAACTCGTTCGCCGGTACGTTATCCGCCAGAATATAACTGCCTTCGGCCATCAGCATGGCCGGAAAAATGATGCAGTGGAAAACGATGTTGTCTTTGCCAATAAAGTGGACGAGTTTGGTGTGTTCGTCGCGCCAGTATAATTCCCAGTCGCGGCCCTGCTCATCGGCCCACTCCTTGGTCATGGAGATGTAGCCGATGGGCGCATCGAACCAGACATACAGCACTTTACCATCCGCATCGGGTAGCGGGACTTTAATGCCCCACTCCAGGTCGCGGGTCATGGCGCGGGGGCGCAGGCCTTCCTTCAGCCACGACTGGCACTGGCCAAATACATTCGTTTTCCATTCCGTATGGCTGTTGACGTATGCCTCAATTTTGGGCTGCATCCGGTCCAGCGGCAGAAACCAGTTCTTGGTAGAACGCAAACTCGGTTTGGAGCCCGACAGCATGGAATGTGGTTCGATGAGTTCGGTTGGGCTGAGGGCGGTACCGCACCGCTCGCATTGATCGCCGTATGCGTTGGGGTTTCCACAAACTGGGCAAGTGCCAACAATGTACCGGTCGGCTAGGAATTGCCCGGCTACCTCATCGTAATATTGTTCGGTCACTTCCTCATCGAAATCGCCCTGCTCATAAAGTTTTGTAAAAAACTCCTGCGAAGTTTCGTGGTGAATCTGATTCGACGTTCGTGAGTAAATATCGAACGAGATACCAAAGTCGTTGAACGCCTGTTTGATCTGTCCATAATATTTATCGACGACCTGCTGTGGCGTGATGCCTTCTTTTTTTGCTTTGATGGTGATGGGCACGCCATGTTCATCGGTGCCGCTGATAAAAGCGACATCTTTGCCCGTTGAGCGGAGGTAGCGCACGTAAATGTCGGCGGGTAGGTAACAACCGGCAAGGTGCCCAATGTGAATGGGCCCGTTTGCGTAGATCAGAGCCGCCGTAACGGTATAGCGTTGTGGATTTTCTAGAGACATAAATTGGTTTTCGGTTTTCGGTTTCTGGTTTTCGGTTTAACCGTAGCTAAAGGGAGCTACCGTAAACGGGGAACGGAAAACCTTATTTGCCCGCAAAATTAGCAATTCAGGGCCGAACGTTGTTATGTTTACACAAAGAGAACTGCCGGGCTGCTATGGAGAACACCACGCCGAATACGAATAATTTCCTCAACTGGGTCGAAATCAAAAACTTCAATTGAATTCATCCTTACCTAAATCAGTCTTTATTACAGGGGCCACGGGTTTCATTGGCTCTCATATTGCCCGGCGCTACTTGGCTGACGGCTATTCGGTTACTGTGCTCTTTCGACCGACAAGTGGCTACGGGCTTCTGGCCGATGTAGCAGATCAACTAACCTGGCAGGAGGGCGACGTGCTGGATATTCCCTCTCTCGAAACGGCCATTCAGGCTGGTATAGATGTGATTCATGCCGCTGCCATCGTCTCGTTCGTTCCTAAAGATCGGGATCAAATGGAACGGATCAACGTGGAGGGAACGGCCAACATCGTCAATGTTTGTCTGAAAGCAGGTGTTCGAAAACTAGGGTATGTTAGTTCAGTAGCTGCTATCGGTCGGCCGGTGTCCAAAGGCGGAAAGGCTAGCGAACCCATGCTGATCAATGAACAACTGAAATGGGAAGATTCGCCAAACAATTCCACTTATGCCAAAACAAAATACTGGGCGGAACTGGAGGTATGGCGGGGCGTCGCCGAGGGACTTAACGCCGTGATGGTCAACCCATCTATTGTACTGGGTGTGGGCGACTGGAGCCGAAGCAGCCTTCAGCTCATCAAATACGTACAGGATGAAAGACCGTTTTACCCGGCCGGTTTAGTCAATTATGTCGACGTCCTCGACGTAACGGATGCGCTTGTCGGTCTGATGCAGTCTGACATAAGCGCCCAGCGGTTCATTCTCAACGGGGGCACCATTCCATATCGTTCCTTGTTAGAACAGATAGCCGCCGTGCTGGGCAAGCGACCACCAACCGTGTCAATTCCGCCTACTGTAAGCCGTTTGCTTTGGCCTTTGGAAGCTATGCGGGCCTGGCTGATGAACAAGGCCCCGCTGATCACTAAAGAAACCGCGCGGTCGGCAAGTTCGTTATATCAGTATGACGGGCACAACATTGAGAAGGTGCTTGACTTTCAGTATCGAGTGCTGAGTGAGACCCTGAAGCGCGTGGCAGCCGCATTCAGGCAGCTCCCAGACGGTCCGTAATTTTTCGGTTCGGGGGTTGGAGTTTCGCTTTTTTGAGTTTATATTGAAGTGCCAAAGGATAAATCGCACCGTTGGTGCGGCCCCTATCCGCCCACATTTTGAAGGCAATAGCATGGAGCAAGAGTTCGAAGAACGAGAAGGCGATATAAAAGAATCAATCCGGCGTTTTGAGCAGATGCTGGATCAGCAACAAAGTCAGTTTTTCGACCTGGATGTCTATGAACAAATGATTGAGCATTACCTCAATCAAGGTGATTTAGACAAGGCGTTTAAAGCCGCCGAAGCCGGTCTGGAAAACTTCCCTTATGCGCTGGAACTGATGCTCGACAAGGCCCAGATTCTAGCTAATTTTCAACGGTTTGATGAATCGCTGGATTTGTTGGAAAGGGCTTCTTTATTTAACCCCGGTGACCTGGATGTCCCCTTTATGCAGGGCTCCGTGCTGAACATGGCGGGTCGTTATGAAGAATCGATTCAGGTGCTGGAAGAGTTACTCGACCGCGCCGATGATAAAGACGATATTCTGTTTCAACTAGGGCAGAGCTATCAGAACTGGGGTAAATACGATGAAGCGATTACGCAGTACAAAAAGTCTATTGCGCTCAACATCAATAATGAAAATGCGCTTTATGAACTGGCGTTTTGCCTGGACGTAACGGGCGAGTTAGAGAACAGTTTGTCCTATTACCAGCAACTGATCGATACGGATCCGTATTCCTACAATGCCTGGTACAACATCGGTATTGCCTACAGCAAACTGGCCCGCTATGCCGAGGCCGCTGAAGCGTACGATTATGCTGTCATTATCAAAGGAGATTTTGCCTCGGCGCATTTCAACCTGGGCAATACTTACATGAATCTGGGGTTGTTCGAGAAGGCCGAAGCCTGTTATCGCGAAACGCTGAAATACGAAGAAGCAACTGCCGACACCTTCTGTCACCTGGGAGCCAGCCTAGAAAAACAGGATCGCATCCCCGAAGCCATCAAGGAGTATCGCGAAGCCATCAAGTTGGACGCAATGTGGGACGAAGCCTGGTTTGGGATTGGTGTCTGTCTGAGCGAATCGGGTAAGTGGTACGAAGCCCTGCCGTTTTTGCAAAAAGCAGTTAAACTGAGCGATCAGAACGGCGAATATTACCTCGCTATAGCCGAAACGGAGTACAAAATCGGGAATGTTCTGTCGAGTGTCGAAGCGTTTGAAAAAGCGGCCGAAGTGGATGCGGAAAATCCCGACGTGTACCTGACATGGTCGCTGGTGCCGTTCGATCAGGGCGATTTCCTGCGGGCTAACGACATTATCCAGTCGGGTATCAACGACATGCCTGCCGAAGCTGATTTGTATTATCGCTCGGCTGTTTATTTGATTCATGCCGGTCATTACCGCGAATCGCTCATTCAATTGGAGGCTGCGCTTTCACTGGATTATGACGCCCATGTCCAATTGTTCGAGTTCTTTCCTGAATTGGAAAAACAGAAGGCTTTGTATAAAATCATTCAACAGTACAAAAAAGAATAAGCCCGTTGCGCCGGATTAAAATCCATCGTACGACCTAAGCAAAAAGTCGCCTTCCATAACGGGAAGCGACTTTTTGCTTTTATTGCTGCAGAAAACGGCGTTTTCAAAGTCCAGTTGGAACCAGCGAACGCCATCTGTCTGAATCCGTCAAGTATGGTCTACTCATGTACGGGAACGGAATGGTACACGAATAAGTTAAAAAGCAATTGACTATGCATGATTAAAATCTACTTCTGCAGTCCGAAAAAGGTTGAATGTGGTCTGCAAAATCGCTGGTTTCTTTTCCGGTTGCTACTCATTAGTTTTGGGTTAATCGCTTATTCATCAGCCACAAGCGTTGCCCAGACTGACTCTGTTCAAGTAGCTGGTCATGAACAAACAAATGTTTCATCGCGCGATTCGCTGGCCGATGTGTGGGATGTGTATTATCGATACATCAACCGGAAAGGCCATAGGCGGACGGAGCACTATAAGCCCGGTTTGCATACAACCATATTTCCTGAGTTAGCATATGCCCTGCAAACGGGCGTAGCGATTGGGCTAAATGCGAATCTGTCCTTTACCAGCGCTAATCCCGAACAGAACGTTTCAACCATTATTTCGACTCCACAGTACACACAGTACCAGCAAGTTATCATTCCGGTTGTTGTCAATTTCTGGACAAAAGAAAACCGATATAACATCGTTACGGATTGGCGCTATTACGACTACTCTGCCGATAACTTTGGGTTAGGCGACGAATCGCCCGGCAATGCGGATGACCGACTTACGTATTATTATCTGCGCTTTCACCAATCGGTGCTGCGCCAGGTTGCTCCGAATCTGTCGGTTGGCCTTGGGTACGCGCTCGATTATCACTGGCATATCCAGGATGTGAATAACACGCCCCAGCTAAATAATGATTTTGGCCAATACACGTCGACCGATCACACGACCTCATCAGGGCCTACTTTTAGCGTGCAATACACCAACCGGCGCAACCCGAATAACCCACAAAGTGGCTTCTTCGGGAATGTAGTTGTGCGGCCAAACCTACGATGGCTGGGCAGTGATCAGAACTGGCAGTCGGTTATCGCTGACTTTAGAAAATACATACCCCTATCATCGACGGGTCAGCATATTCTGGCTTTCTGGAACATGAACTGGCTTAGTTTTGGTGGTCAGGCGCCGTATCTGGACTTGCCCAGCAGTGGCTGGGATACCTATTCGAACCTGGGGCGGGGCTATGTGCAAGGCCGCTTCCGGGGTCGAAATCTCGTTTATCTGGAAGCCGAATACCGTACACAACTGCTGAGCAATGGGCTGCTGGGCGCAGTGGTCTTTACAAATATGCAGACCTACAGCAACTACCCCGACACGAGCCATTTCGGCCGACTGCTGCCGGGTGGGGGCGTTGGGTTACGGGTTAAAATGAACAAACATTCCAACCTCAATCTGGCCATCGACTATGGCTTTGGTGTTGGTGGGGCGCAGGGATTCTTTTTTAATTTTGGTGAGGTGTTTTAGTTCGACCTGGTGAAGTCGGGTTCTCAAACCCGACTTCACCAGGTCGAACGGCTTCCAGGAGAAAACTCAGGCAAAGCGATCCGGGCTGAAGGGCGTAATCTCCAGGCTGTCGGCGGCTCCAGCAACAAGTTCGCTCACCAGCTTGCCCGTTGCAGGTCCTAAACTCAGCCCCATCATGCCGTGGCCGGTAGCCAGAATAACGTTGTCGAATCGTTTCGTTCGGCCAATGTAGGGGAGGCCATCGGGTGAGCAGGGACGCAAGCCCCGCCATACCACTTCGACATCGGGCATGGTAACTGGTACATCGGGGTAATACTTGTTGATCGACTGAACAATGCCCCGCACCCGATTCATATTGACCGTCATATCGGTACCAGCTACTTCGAGCGTACCGGCAAAACGCAGGTCGTTGCCCATAGGAGTGGCCGTAGCACGCGCTTCGAGCATGATGGCTGGGACACGAATGTTGTTTTTAATATTACGAAGGGCAAAACTATAGCCTTTTCCGCCCTGCATCGATAAGTTCATGTTCAGCAATCGGGCCAGCGACGGGGACCAGGCACCCCCTGCCACAATGAGTTCATCGATTGGGAAATCACCCTGTGGGGTTTGTACCGATGTTATGCGCGACTGCTGTTTGCCGAAGCCCGTTACGGTATGATTTTCCAGAATGGTAACGCCCTGTTTACGTAAATAGGCCACCAGTGAGCGAATCAATTCGCCCGGATTCAGGTGTGCGTCGCCGGGATACAACACACCTCCGCGCACATCGACTCGCGTATGGGGCTCCAGATCCTGAACCTGCTGGCCATTTAGTACCTGTGCGTCAATACCGGCTCGATTCGCTACACTAGCCTCCTCGGCCATTTCGTGTTCGGCTGATGCCGTTTTGTAAAGCATCAGCAGGCCCCGTTCCTGCCATTCAAAGTCCAGATCACCATTGGCCGCTAAATCCTGATACAGGGTTTTGCTCAATAGACTAATGTCGCGTAAAACCGGAATGGAGTATTCAACGTGTTTGGCCGTCGAGTGCCGGTAGAACAGCCAACCCCAGCGGGCCAGCTCGATATTCAGGCGGGGTTTTACATAAAATGGGCTGGTGGAATCAAGCATCCAGCGCATACCTTTGGCAATCATACCCGGCTGGGCCAGCGGAATGATATGGCTGGGCACAATCATGCCGGCATTCCCGAACGAGCAGCCGTCGGCGATAGACGTCTGATCGAACAGGGTAACGTGGTGCCCCGCTTTGTGTAAATAGTAGGCCGAGCTAAGCCCGATGATGCCTCCGCCAACAATGCCAATCCTAGTCGAGGCCCGATGTGTCATATTACTTGAAATCCATACGCATATGGATCGTCTTCGTCCAGAATAAGGTGGTTATAGCCGTGAATCCGTGCCCAGCCTTCAATGCTGGGTACAATGGCGGGACGAGCCGCCAACTCTGTTTCGGCCTCAATACGTCCGTTGAAAATAGACCCGATAATGCTCTCATGCACAAACGTTTCGCCCGGTTTGAGACGGCCCTGGGCGTACCATTGCGCCATGCGGGCCGATGTGCCCGTGCCGCAGGGCGAACGATCAATGGCTTTGTCGCCATAGAAAACGGCATTGCGGGCGGTGGAGGTTTCTTTCAGCGGTTTACCCGTCCACAAAATGTGGCTAAGCCCGTTGATTGTCGGATTTTCGGGGTGAACAAAGGTGTATTGTTCATTCATACGCGTTCGCATCTCGCGCGCCCAGCCAATGAGTTGTTCGGCCTTGTACTGCTCCAGTCCGGGAAAGTTCGGTTGGGGGTCGACAATAGCGTAAAAGTTACCACCATAGGCAACATCGACCGTTAGCAGGCCCAGTTCAGGACAGTCGACGGTTAGTTTTTCGGCTGCCAGATACGATTTGATGTTTGTAATCTTCACCGATGTCACTTTCCTGCCTTCCTGTTGGTATTCGGCCCGAACGAGTCCGGCGGGTACTTCCAGATTCAGAACACCGGGTGTTTTGGGGCGAATCAGATTCTGTTCGATTGCCACCGTTACGGTGCCAATGGTGCCGTGTCCACACATGGGCAAACAGCCCGAGGTTTCGATAAACAGGACGCCCGCGTCATTTGCCGGGTTGGTGGGTGGGTACAGAATACTCCCCGACATCATGTCATGGCCACGCGGTTCAAACATCAGCCCTTTCCGAATCCAGTCGTATTCACGCAGAAAATGCTGCCGTTTCTCGCTCATGGTTTCCCCTTGCAGAAACGGAATGCTGCCACCCGTAACCACCCGAACCGGATTGCCACAGGTATGAGCGTCGATGCAGAAAAAGTGATACTCGGCCATTTTTTTTGGAAAGAGTAAAAACGAATAGTCTAAATTGTTTAAACGGCTTCGATTATATACACGGGCTTCAGCCGGTGTTCCAGTCTATACACGGTCTGAAGCCCACGGGTACAACCGTATTAGTCAATACACATAAGAGCAACTCGTTAGGCTGCGTTAATGAGTGGGCGTTTGGCTAGGGCTTCTTGAATAATCTGCTCAACCTGGGCTCGTTCGGCACCAATGAGCGGTAGGCGGGGAGCCCGGACATATTCCGAGCCAATGCCGGTGGCCTGCGCAGCCAGCTTAATATACTGAACCAGTTTCGGGTGAATGTCCAGTTCGAGCAGCGGCATAAACCAGCGGTAAATTTCCAGTGCCTCGGCCAGTTGACCCGCTTTCGTCAAGTCATAAACGGCCATTGTTTCCTGCGGAAATGCATCGACCAGGCCGCCTACCCAGCCATCGCAGCCGAGCAAGAGGGCTTCCAGGGCCAGCGTATCGACACCACCCATTAGCTTGAACCGGTTGCCGAAAGCGTTGCGCATGCGGGTAATATTGGTCAGGTCGCGGGTCGATTCTTTGACGGCCTGAATGTTGGGCAATTCCGCCAGTTCTTCGAACATGGCCACCGTTGTCATAATTTTGTAATCGTAGGGATTGTTGTAAATCATGATCGGCAGGGTCGTCTCCTGGGCTACCGATTTGAAGAACGTAACCGTTTCACGGGCATCGGCCGGGTAGCGCATCGGTGGGAGGAGCATGAGCCCGTCGGCCCCATTTGCCTGGGCTTCGTGGGCGCGGGCAATCGCCTGTTTGGTACCTTGCTCGGCAATATTAACCAACACGGGCACTTTATCCTGGCAAACGGCCAGTGCCGATTGCAACAGGCTGATTTTTTCCTCATTCAGCAACGTACTGGCTTCGCCCAATGAACCACCAATAATAAATCCGTGTATACCCGCTTCGAGTTGAGCATGCAAATTCTTTTCAAAAAGCGGGATGTCCAGTTCATCATCGGCCGTAAATGGCGTTAGGAGTGCGGGATAGACACCTTCCCACAGTACAGATACATTCATTGGCGTAGTTTTAATGATAAATGATTCAGTTAAACTGTCTGGTCAGTTGACACACTCAAAGTTCACTAATGTTCGCCGTAGGCCGTTGCCTTTTATTCATCGATACTAATACTTATTTCACCATATTAGCAAACTTATTACGAAAGCAAGCCAACTACGTATTGATGAAGCCACTTCTCTTCCGCGTACCCACCGTCGATGATCGCTCATTTCGAATTGAGCAGGACAGCG
Source organism: Spirosoma radiotolerans (assembly GCF_000974425.1). Classification (NCBI taxonomy): domain Bacteria; kingdom Pseudomonadati; phylum Bacteroidota; class Cytophagia; order Cytophagales; family Cytophagaceae; genus Spirosoma; species Spirosoma radiotolerans. The sequence goes on along the minus strand of NZ_CP010429.1, from coordinate 3,447,659 downwards.
CACCTCATTTTTATGGGCACCTGCACTTTCACCCCGAAATACAACTAACCCTCATTCAGCAAGGGGAAGGGACGTTGATTGTTGGTGATAAAATAGATCGCTTCGACCAGTACGATATTTTACTCCTGGGGGCTAATATACCCCATGTTTTACTGAGTGACCCCCGTTATTACCAACCTGATTCGACGCAGTTGGCCACCTCGGTTACGGTTCTTTTCAGGCCCGAACACCTGGAAGCAACCCTGCTGAATTTGCCGGAAACAAAACACTTACGCTTTCTCTTACAGCAGGCTCAGCATGGTGTCCGACTGCGCTGTAGAGTGAGCAACGCGCTCACAACACAGTTCGAAAACATGCCAAAACAGCGCCCATTCGAGCAATTGTTGGTACTACTGCACTTATTGGATAATCTGGCAACGAATCCGGACCGGGAGGTGCTGTCGGCTACGGCTTACGCACGGCCTCAGCGACCAGACGATCAGCGTCGGCTGGAGCAGGTTTTCTCGTATATACTACAACAGTATGCACGGCCCATCTCCCTGGAGGATATAGCCAGCGTAGCGAACCTGACGCCTGGTGCTTTCTGTCGTTTTTTTCGGCAGCACACGCGCAAAACGTTTTCGCAATTGCTCAACGAGGTTCGCATTGAACACGCCTGCCGACATCTGCGCGAATCGCGGGAAAACATTAGCCAGATTGCGCTCAGTTGTGGGTACACAAACCTGTCAAATTTTAACCGCCAGTTTAAGGATTTGGTGGGAATGCCTCCCGGCGAATACATTCGGAGTTATCGGATGTAACGTATCAGGCCGTTGACCGAAGTGATGAGGCTCGCACAATGAGCTGAGTGTCCATAATCCGGGTTTCTTTTACGGTCATACCATCTTTAGCGTCTAACTGGTTGAGCAACAGGCGAACCGTTTCTGTACCCATCTCCTGAATAGGCTGGCTGATGCTGCTCAGTGCTGGCGAGAAAAAAGCCGATACGGGTTCGTTATTAAAACTAACGACCGCCACATCGTCGGGTACACGAAGACCCTTTTGTTTCATGGCATAAATGGCTGGATAGGCTACCCGGTCACTAATCGTAACCACGCCATCGGGTGGCTGTGGCAGACTCATCATAGCTATCGTTTGCATAATCGTATTCTCCTGGGTATAGTCGCAGTGAAACACATATTGGTCGCCAACCTGTACCTTATGTTTCTCCAGGGCAGCCTGATACCCTTTAATGCGTTGGTTGCTCAACACTAATCGAGCCGGGCCAGCCAGGAAGCCAATTCGCTGGCAACCATTTTCAATCAAGTGTTCCGTTGCTTTAAAGGCGGCAGCCTCATTGTCGACAATGACTTTTGACACATCAATACTTTCGGCATAGCGGTCGAACAGCACCAGGGGGATGTTTTTGCGAGCCAGCCGTTCGACATGCTCATAATTGTCCGTATCGCGCGACAGCGAGATGATAAAGCCTTCTACCTGGCTTCGTAATAGATTCTGAATGTTGGTGATTTCGCGCAGATAGGATTCATTCGTTTGACACACCAACACACTATAGCCCGCCTGAAGAGCAGCTTCTTCGATACTGTTGAGCATCGCAGAAAAAAAATGATAGCTAAGATTGGGCACAATGACACCAATGGTTTTTGTGCGGCTTTTGGCTAAATTTTTGGCCAACTGATTTGGTTGATAATCAAGCTCTTCGGCCAACCTAACTACGGCATCCCGCGTAGTTGGATGAATTTCAGGTAGTCCCCGCAGTGCCCGCGAAACCGTTGAGATAGAGATGTTAAGTGAGCGGGCAATATCCTTGATGGTTACGGGTGTATTCTTCATATCATACGAGGGGCTCGGCGCACTATACACTTACTAGAAATAACTTCTTCTCGGCCTAGGTAAAGCAGCCAGAGAGCCAGTAGAAGAGTTGTCAATACTAACGAAAAAAGTTTAATAATTTTAAGGCTGTTCGAGTTACTGCAAGCCTTGCCGCCAACAATTACGGGAAGAAAATTACCAAGTCTAATGTATTGAAAGGACAAGCAACCAACAGTATAAGGCTTTAGAGCAGTCGCGTCAGCGATCAGCTGTTTATAGAAGTAGGACTCGAATTTTTTTGCTTCTGGAAACCCATAAAAAGCCTTGTAACTTCGCGTCGGCATGAGCCTTTGCGTTTAGTAGTAATAACTAAGCCAACTATTGGCCTGCTTTGCAACTGTTTTTCGAATGAACATACTCCTGCTCAAAGTAACATTAATGCCTACCGTCATTGCGCTGGTTACGCTGGCCATTCGAAAATGGGGTAGTAAAGCAGGCGGATTGATTGGGAGTATGCCGTGGGTGGCAGGTCCTATTCTGCTCTTTTTTATCCTGGAACAAGGGAAGTCGTTTGGCATCTATTCCATTCAGGGGTCAATGACCGGCATACTGGCGCTGATTAGTTTTTGTGTCAGCTACTCGGCTTTTTCCCGCAACTTTACCTGGTTTCCTACACTCCTGATCTCCTACGGGTTATATACCGCTACGGCTCTGGTTTTCAAGTATTTACAGTTGAATTTATACGTCAGCTATGCCATTGTCATGATCAGCGTAGTACTCAGTCTACAGTTTTATCCATTGCCGATCGGCCCGCCAGCGAGCACCCGGCGATTGCCTTTCGATATTCCCATTCGGATGGCCGTTGCTACGGTATTTGTCTTAGCCATTACGGCATTAGCCAGCGTGCTGGGCCCAAATTGGAGTGGTATCCTGACGCCCTTTCCAATCATGACGACTATTCTGGCCATCTTTACGCACACACTTCAGGGGAGCAGCGCTACCATTACCACACTGCGCGGTCTGGTCATCGGTCTTTTGGGCTTTACTACATTTCTCTTTCTGCAAGCCTTTCTACTGAACCAATATTCTGTTGCGCTGTCCTTTGGGATTGCCTTTGTCGTCAACGTATTGATCAACCTGGCCGCAAGTCGGGTGTGGTGATGTCCTTGGAAGATGACCGTAAGTTTACCGGGTGTTGAGCCATTGTTTAATCAATTTGCTCAAAAAACAGTAGACAATAAGCTCATTTTTCCGCTGACTGTCGATAAACAGGCGATTGAGGAACAGGTGCGTTATCGACGACAACAGTCGTTCGGGCGATTGGGCATCCGCTGTCTGGAGGTTTTTATGGAACGTAGCGGCCTGTGCATGATAATCGGTCAGTAGCCCGATCAGTATCTGCTCGTTAGGGCTGGGTTTTACAAGCGCGTGTTTATGATCGCGAAACAGGCTATTGACGTCGGTCTGGAATGATTTATCGACCCGAAATTCGCGGAGAAAACTATCCCGCCAAGTTTCTACCAGGTGGCACTGGCTTATTGGGTCATATTGCCAGGCAATCAGTAACTGGTGAACAAACAAACAACCCACGCGTAACCGCTGCCAGTCGGGCTGCCCATTGAGCAGTACCAGAAGGTTTAGAACGGCCCGGCTATCATACCAGAACCAGTTTTCGCAAATTTCAATCGTTGTCGAGCCAAACCGCTCTATTTCACGCTGATAGGTATCGAATTGCACCTGCATAACGCGACTATCGGTAGTCATGAGTTGGTTAGCCCAGGCACTCACGGCATCGAGCAGCGACCGATCCTGTGCTTCGGTGGCCAGAAAACGAATACGCAGGTGATTCTGCGGATCAAGGTAACGGATAAAAAACCAGGATTGGATTAGCTGTCTCTGCGCCAGATCAGTCAGGAAATCGGGCAGGCTTTCCAGGAGCAACTCATCCAGGTAAGCACAACCGGCGTAGAGTTTCAAGTAGACCCACTGGCTCCCCGGTGCGAAATGACGGGTAAGCAGGGCCTGATCCGACGGCCGGGCTGCGGCTGATCGAACGGGCGTAAACGACGGTCGCTCTCTATGCAATGGAATCAGTAGCTCGTGATTCCACCGCTTCAGATCATCAGACCGAACGACGGATTCGGTGGTTGCATCGAGCCATTCAACCAGCGTTGCCTGGCCGTCTCGTTTGAGCGTTTGTTGCAGTAAGGTGCGACCAGCCTGCGTTTCTACATCCAGCACCAGCTCGTTGTCGCCCTCGACCAGCAATACGAAACGGGGCAATCCCTGCGCTAATCGCCAGGATGTCCAGTCTACACCAAAATTGTGCCCAATGTCCTCCAGCCGAAGGTGCCAGCGTGCCCGGCTGAGCAACACCGTCTGAAATTGCACACGGGGGAGAAAAGGCATGGTTGTCAGCATTCCCCAGTCCCAGCCCACCCGCAGGCTGGCCTCCTGGTGTTGAAGATCATACAAAAATCGGTAATGCATCAGACCACCAGACAGGACATTGTGAGCAGTTGACAGGCGGGGAACAATGCGCTGGTTTAGTTTCTTCGAGTAAAGTACGACCTGCTGGCCATTTGGCATGTTGACAAACAGGTCGTGCAGGGGTAACTGCTGCGGTTCCGGCACCGCCGACTGAGTAAGAATCGGTATTTCGTATTCCCGAAGAATGGGCCGGCGAAGTACATTGCCCGTGCGGGCACTTGGCAAATGAACCAGTTCGGCCAGCCGTACATTGGGGTAGCTTGCCTGCTCGTCCTGCAAACAGTGGCGCAAACTTGTTTCGAGTTCAGGAGAAAGGTGAGCGAAACGGCCCAATAGATTAGCCGCCGAAGGGCCGCCCATCCCTTTCAATAGGAATAGAGGGGCGTGCCCGTCGGCCGGGCGGATTAGTTGGCCCAGTGCATACCCACTGGCGGGCAGCGCCGTGTTGAGCTGTACCGGTAAAATACAGTCCAGGTCATTGATAGACAGTGTAATCGTGAAGTGCCGGTTTCGGATGGCCTGGCTATACAGTCGCAACAGATGCTCCGAAACGGGTGTCACGGTTGGGGCTGATGGTGCAGACGCTATCCAGGGCAGGCTGTCTAGCCAGGCCGTTGGAACACCCGGCTGGCTATCATAGCCGACCCCAAGGTCAGGGTCCAGGGCCGTCAGCAGCGGAACGGACTGGTGTTCGTAGCGGGCAAAAAAACGGTGTCTGAAGGCGTCGAGCCTGGGTAGAGCCAGTGGCGGGCTCCGGTTAGCCAGGTTTGACAGCGATGTGGTTAGTTCCGTTTTTAGGGATGCGCTCAGTATGGTTGTGTCGGCAGGTAAGAAAGCGTCGCACTGCACGAGCGATGAGCCGCTAGTCGGGAGGAGCGTCTCCAGCAGGCTTTTGAGTTGCCGGTGAGCCGCTACATCCCGCTGGCCGAGCAAGTGCTGCACCTGATTGAGCTGGTCAACCAGCGAACTGGTTTCCGATAGCTCGGAAAGGCGGGCAATCAGTACAGTCAGCGGGTCGGGACCCGTTAGGGTTGCGCTCAGCTCGGAACACAGAAGTTGGTTGTCGATGAGTGCGTTGAGATAAGCCGATGCCTCGGAGGCAGCGGCCCCCGATGTGTGCAGCAGCCCGACAAGTTGCCCGAACGATACGCCCGGCTGAGCACAATCAAGCACCTGGCGCAGCGTTGGGTCGGTATCGACGGCCTGCTGATAGTAGGTCCGCTGGCCATCCTGCTCGGTATAAGCCACATACCGGAGCGTATTGCCTACTACCCACAGGCTTTCGTTGGGTTTGTACAGGAGCTGCTGGCGAACAATGGGCAGGTCGTTGATCACCCCGATGAGTTGGCTAAGCAGACCCATATCCAGGCGAACATTGCGCGTAACGGCCGGTCTGGCCTGTAGGTCCGAAATGGTTCCCCACGCTCCTAAACTGATTCCCGCAAACAGGCCAAAGGGCGTGCTGCGGGTGGTCATCCGGATGTAGTATTTGTAGAGCGTAAAGAGGAAGCTGTCGGTCGGTTTTAACCGGCCACCCAACCAGTCAACCAGCAGGGTATGGACTGCGGGCGACGCATAAAAGAGAGCCTCCTGACACCGCAGGTCGGTATAAACAGTCTGAAGAGCGTCGGCCAGAGAGGTGCCTTCCTGTAGCCGTTGCTGGATGGCCAGGTAGTCGTCAATGGCAAACAGCGGCCGACGCAGCACAAAGAAATCGGCTGGCAGCAGTTGGGTCATACGACAGGGAGTTACTTATTCTGAAGAATCGATTTCTGCAGCAAGGTGAGCAGGTCGTCTTTATAGCGCCCTGATGTTGGAATGCGGGGGGCATCTTTCATGAACAGTTCGTTGCCGTCGATGGCATTGATCATGCGGATTGCTACGATGTAAGAGCGGTGTACCCGGGCAAACTGCCGGGCGGGCAGCCGCTCTTCCAGTTCACCGATACCGCTATAGGTTACGATTTGCTCCTGCTTGCTGGTAAAAATGGATACGTAATTTTTGAGCCCTTCAATGTAAACAATTTCGTCGAAGTTGACTTTGCGTAATTTGCCCTTATGTTCGGTTTTAACCAGAATAAAATCGTCCGCGACGGGGGTGTTCAGGGGGGGCGTAATTTGCTGCCGATTGAAATGGTTGAGGGCTTTTTCGGTGGCCTTCAGAAACCGGTCGAACGGGATCGGTTTCAGCAGGTAATCCAGCGCATTCCGGTCAAATCCGTTCAGGGCAAACTCGCTGTAGGCCGTTGTGAAAATGATCTGCATAGTGCCCCTGTACAGATCGACGAATTGCAGACCCGTGAGCAGTGGCATCTGAATATCGAGAAACAGTAAATCGACAGGGGTTTGTTTGAGTAATTCAATGGCCTTTGGAGCCGAGGTGGTGCTGCCTGTCAGGTGAAGATAGGGGGTGTCCGATATATATTTTGTCAGTACGTTAATGGCCGCCTGCTCGTCATCCAGGACAAAACAGTTTATCATAATGAACAACTGGTTAGGTAGAATTTATAGATTTGCCATGTCGATGAATAAAGCTGCAGAAAATATATTATTTATTTCGTTCTTTTCAAAGCTGTACTTAGTTCCGAATATTAAATTTAACTGTTTGTCGATATTAGTAAGTCCAAGTCCTCCCTGAGTATAATTAGGAACATCCTTTTTGCGATTCGATGAAGTAAATCGGATACTGTCTTCGGTTAACTCAATGCTGATAACAGCGGGCGACGTTGGGTCGAACATGTCGCCGTATTTAAACATATTTTCGACCAGCGAAATCAGAATCAGGGGTGGAATCGTCAATTGTTGCTCATATTCGTCGCCCGTTATGTGTAACTGCACGTGCAACTGATCGCCGAAGCGGTACTGCTGGATTTTGAGATAACACCGAATGTAATTCAACTCCTGCCCAACGCTCACCATCGACTGGTAGCCCACTTCCGATACACTTCGCATCATCTGCGACAGGGCCATGATGGAGTCGGCCAGCCGGGGCGACACCATGAGCGCATCGGCAAAGAAAAAATTGAGCGTATTGTAGAGGAAATGCGGGTTAAGCTGCGCCTGCAGAAAAGCCAGTTCCGATTGCGCTTTTTCGGCCTGAAGGGCAGCAATTCGCTTTTCATTGAACCGCTTCTCGCGCTCCAGCCCAATCGAATACATCGCGAACCAGTAGCCGTAACTAAACATGATGTATTGCATGGCCAGCCACAGCGAATCGGGAATGAAGCGGTCATAAACGATGAATGATTTTGTGTAGATTGTTTTGATCCCCAAGGCAGGCATCAGCGTATAAAACAGCCAAAACCGTATGGCCACATATCCGCCAATCAGCAGGAGTGTGTAAAGCACTAAACGAACGTATTGCTTTCGCTGAATGCAGGGGTCGATAATGGCGTAAATATTCGTGTAGAATAAAATGGCAACCAACCCATACGTAAAGGGCATTTGCACGATAAAAGCACGCTGGAGACTCCACGAAAACAACAAAAGATTGTTGATCAGCAGGTAGATGGCCCAGACCGATGTATGAATGAGGAGAGTCTTTCGGTTGGCTTTCAGCCACGTTATCAGGCGATGCATAAGCAGCTAAGTAGGGTTTTGTATGGAGAAAGACTGGCTTCGTATAATATTTTAGGGCAAGCGGGATGGATGGTGCAACTTTCGAACATCAACGCAAACAAATCCAAACCTCAACCAAAATAAGCCATGAAAACCTCTACTGCAACTACCGTTCAACTCAATCTCACCGTAAAGAAAGTGGCAAACCTATCTGCTAACCCTGGCTCAGGAAAAGGTCGAGGCATAACAACCTTACCGACGACCCTGTTTTGAACCCGTCCTTTTATCGGGCAACAACCTCTTCGTATAACGCAACGGGCGATTGGTACAATAAACTGGCCTGGATCGACCCACCCAATTTACTTTGTTTCACGGCTTGCTCAACGCACACGAAAAAGCATGAACGCTCTGATTTTACCGGCCAATGCAGCCACTCTCCAGACGATAGAACGGCAGGTGAACCGGTTTGTCCACAAGGCTTTTGAAGAACAGCGTATGACCCGTGCCGACCAGTGGCTGTATTCGGTCTGGAACGGCTCTGCCAATTGGACACTGCTGGAAGGAATACTTGCCGACAATGCACAAAGTGCCGTTAGCCTGCCTGTTCTGATCGGGTGTTTACAGGCATATCGACAACAACCCACTAAGCGACAGACGGTTCTGTTGGAACACATGGATAAACTCGCTTACGAACAGGCGACGAGCCGACTAAGCCAGGGACAGGTTGGTATTTTATCGGGTGGCGCGGCATCCCTGCACTACCTGCTACTAGCCAGCATGTATTCGGAAAAACCCCGTCAGTATAGTGATGAGCTTGTTCGGCTGGCGTCTCATACCCCAATGAACTACGCCAGTTCGATGGTGGATTTATCGATGGGGAATGGCCAGACAGGATTGATGCTCACGCTGATCGAAGGGGCCGAAAGGACAGCATCAGAGAAGCGTATAGCGCATGGCGTTAGTGAACTTGGGGCCATCATAGACCACTATCTGCGGTACCTGTTGGAACACCAGATTCCTGTTGATTCGCAAACCGATACCTGGTTTTTGTTTCCGACGTCGGTATGCGGGGATGAGTGGAATATAACGGAGCGGCTGACGTGGGAGGTCGGCGATGTAGGGCAGTTGTTACTGCTTTACCGGGCGCATCAACTCCTTGAACAGCCAAACGTGGCACGCTGGGCCGACCGGCTGTCGGGATTTGTGCTGCAGCGACGCGCCATGAACCGCGTCAGACTTGACCCACCGGGGCTGATTGATGGGAAAGCCGGACTAAGCTTACTGTTTCGACGGCTGCATCTGATCACCGGAGAAGCTGATTTTCAGCACGAAGGCGAATACTGGCTTGGCCAGCTTCTGGCCGATGTACAGGCTGGCTATCAACCGACCGACTGGTCACTGCTAACCGGTACACTGGGCATCAGCGGTGCCATTCGCCAGTGGTTAGGCCACGATTTGAGCCTTGACCTGCTGTTTTTATGACCAATAAAGTTGCTATTAATCTATCTGAACTCCCTAAAAACGAACTATTTATAATCGACTGAAACCATGAAAAATGTACTCATTGCGGCCCTGCTGCTGGCTGCTCCCTCCATCGGCCCTACGGCTCAGGCTCAGAACGTGCCCGTACAGTTTGCCGCCCTGCGAACCCCTGTACTGACGGCCCAGGCTGTACTCGATAAGCACCTACAGGCACTTGGCGGAATCGAAAAACTTAGCGCCCTCAAAACGGTGATTGTCCGGCAAACGACCTCGGCTCAGAATCAGGAAATACCGCAAACGTTGTACATCCTGCCCGGTAAGGGCGTTCGGAGCGAGATGAATGCATTGGGTACGCAGATTATCGTAGTCGCTCGTGCCGATAGTGGCTGGCAAGTAAACCCGGCCCTTTACGGCAATGGACAAGCCGTTGCGTTATCGGCCAGGCAGGCAAAATCAGCTTCTGCACAGGCCGATCTGTTTGGGCCACTCGTGAGCGCGCAGGCAAAAGGGCATACGGTCACCTACGATGGCGATGAAAAAATGGAAGGGGATCTCTGTCATAAATTGACCGTAGCGACGTCGTCGGGCGGACACTATACGGCTTATGTCTCCCAGAAAAACTACATGCTGGTGAAGCTGATTACCAAGAGTTCGGAAATCTATTATGCCGATTATCGAAGCGTCGATGGCTACTGGTTTCCGTTCGTTGTCGAGGTCATCAGCGGTGGCAACAAAGCGAGTTTAATCGACCGCAGCTTTGAGGTGAACAAGCCTGCCGATGAAGCGCTGTTCCGAATGCCAACGGGCAAGTAGTCGCTTAGTTTCCTTTTGGAGTCATTGTTCACCCTTACCCGCAGCCTCCATGAACGCGTATTTGGTTATTTGGTTATTGATCGGCACCCTGCCCGGTGTTGGCTACCCAGCCGCCCGAATGCATAGCCCATCCGATACGTTTGCTGTCGTTCGGCAGGAGGGTAAGTGGCTAATCCGGGGCACGGTTGCTGACTCGGCCTCAAAACAGCCCGTACCTTTTGCCTCCCTACGGCTGGTTGAGGTTACGACGAAGCGCGAAGTGGTTGGCCTGACGGCCGATGCAAACGGACAGTTCGTGGTTGAAGTGATGCCCGGTATAGCCTGCCGCCTGGATGTGTCGAGCGTTGGATTTGCTTCCAAAAGCCTGGCCGTTCCACCACCTGATGCCAACCGGCGAACGGTGCTGACCATTGCGATGCGCGCTATAGTAACGGCAATTCAGGAAGTGTCGGTGCGGGGCAATAAGCCCATTGTAGAAGAGCAACTCGACCGATTGGTATACCATGCTGATCGTGACCTGACGGCTCAGGGCGGGTTAGCCACTGACCTCCTGCGGAAGGTACCGTTGGTGACGGTATTGCCCGACGGCGGGGTGTCGGTTCGGGGGGCTACTAGCGTGAAGTTGCTCGTAAATGGTCGAAGCTCAGTGTTATCGAACAATCCGGCTGAACTGCTGCGGCAGATACCAGCCGAATCCATCAAAACGATTGAAGTGATCACGTCTCCATCGGCCAAATACGAAGCCGAAGGGTCAACGCTCATCAACATTGTTACGAAACGAAACCTGACACAAGGCCTCAACGCAACCCTAAATGGGGGCATCGGTAGTACGGGTAGTAATGCCGCCAGCAGCCTGTCTATGAACTATAAGAAGCTAAGCATCAGTTCGGGGCTTACTGGCAACTGGTTCTACAACCCCTTTGCGGCCGATGCCGACGTGTATCGAATTCGGGGGGGCGACCGGCAGCGGGTCATCAGTCAGCAAGCCAGCGGCACCATTGGAATAGGAGTGATGAATGCCAATGCTGGGGTAGAGTATCGCCTATCGGATAAAACGCGCCTGCTGGTCGGGCTGAACCACCGGGTTCGGCAGGTCTGGACCGACCGCGACGCTCAGTTTAGCACCGGTACCGACGAACCAACGCTACCCGCCGGCCATTATCACTCGCTGATCGACTCGAAAACCAACGACTGGAACGCCGAGTATAGTCATACGTTTGGTAAGGCTCAGCAGGAGCTAACGATAAGCTGGACTGGAGGGATCACCCGCAATCAAACGGTAGCGATGCCTGCTCCACCCACGCAGACCGATATTCGGTCGCAGAACAACGAGCACGTGTTTCAGGCTGATTACCAGCATCCAATTCGCCGGAACTGGCTGCTGGAAACGGGCCTTCGTTTCACGACACGAGACATCAGCAATAGCCTGAGTGATTCGCTGGCTGACCATCGACTGACAACGCTGCACTATCGGCAGCAACTGGCTGCTGCGTATGTATCCAGTCAATGGGATCTGAAAAAGAAGTGGAGCCTGCGAACGGGGGTTCGCCTGGAATCGACTACGAACGACATCCAGCAACAGGTGGATCAACGGAGCCAGCACTACACAAACCTGTTCCCGAATGTGCTGATTCAGAAAAGGCTGAAGAATGCCCGGAGCGTGAAAATAGCCTACGGACTTCGTATTCAGCGGCCCCCGGCTCAGTTGCTGAACTCCGCCGTAGCCACCACCGACCCGATCAGTCGCTATACTGGAAACCCGCTCTTACTACCGGAGCAGATTCATACGGCTGAGCTGAGCTTTAGCACTTATGTGAAAGCGAACTCGATCATTATGAGTGCGTTTGTCCGGCACGTAAACCAACCCATTAGTCCCTACAATTCGCTTGTCGGCAATGCGCTGGTTACTCAATACGTAAATTTGGCCAATCAGACAGACATAGGTATCAATTTGTATACCTCTGTAAAGACCGGGCCGCACTGGCAAACGATAGCGACGGCTAACCTGTACTACGCAGCTCTACGGGGTGGGGCAGGGCTGGGTAATCTGACCAACGAGGGAACAAATTACACGCTCGGTACCCTGTCGACCTATGATGTATCGAAAACATGGGCAATCCAGCTCTACGGCGGGTATAATTCAGCACGGATACGCCTACAGGGACGCGATGCCAGCTTCAGTTATTATCAACTGAGCGTACGCAAAAGTTTACCTCAGCAACGAGGCAGTATTGCCCTGGGGGTTGACAATCCCTTGCAGCGACGGGTTCCTTGGGTCAGTTACAACGAAGCGTCCACCTTCGCTTTTCGCAGCGTGGCTTATCAATATAACCGGGGCGTTCGGCTGACGGTGGTCTACCGGATTGGTAAGACAGGACCGCGTCAGGAGTCGGCCAAAAGCCGGGAACGACGCCAGAGTGACCTTAAAGAAGACCAGTGAGTTTACACAAATGCTTATTTCTAAACCTTTAAACTTCCTTTATGTATGATCACGTTTATCCGCAAATCGTTGTTAAATGCCTATACGGCACTACCCATGCTGGTCTGTCTGCTGGTGGCTACCTGGACCAGTCAGGCCAAACCCCTCACGGTCAATCATCAGTATTCGGGAGAAGACATGTTTCGTGGCTTATTCTTCCTGGAAGGTAGTTATGCCGAGCATCTGCCAGAGTTAAAAAGCCTTAGCCTGAATTACGCGTACAAACTCGCTAAATCGGCAGACAAGGCAATGGTGAACAAGACCCGCGACCAGCTCATCGCCACCATTCGTACCACCCACCCGGCCTATTTCGACAAGCTTCGGGCAGCCCTGGAAAGTGGAAACCACATGAAGGTGGACCTGGCTTTGCGCACCGGTCATAAGGTACTGACCGATGCGGCCGAAAGACTCTACAAGCTGAATGCCGGCCAATTGGCAAACCTCCAGAAACAGGCGGCTAACCTATCGGCAGAAGGTAAACTGAATCAGCAGGTTATAGAACGTATGGCTACCGAATTGCAAAAGAACCAGTTTCATATTCAGCGAGATAGTGGTACCTGTGTGCTGCTGCCAACGGGTGTAGTTTGTGTACTCATTGTTTGTCTGTACTGCCCCATCGTTGTCTATGTCGTAGCGGTTGAGGAGATGGCGCATGCCGACTCAAAACTGATGACAGAGCAGTTGGTTGCGTCGATCTGCCAGCTAGCCGCCAATCCGGCCTGATAGTACCCCGAACGGTGAGTCATTTGGACCGCTAACCGCCCTTCTTTCCTGCCTGTATCTTCTTTCCTGTAAGATAGTCGTTGACAGTGGCTTACCGGTTTAAGTCATTGCCCCGACAGCGTGTACTTCATTTTTCATAATTATTTCTCGTCAATTTTTCAACTCTAAACCCTTTTATCACTCATGGTTACTTTTATTCGTAAGTCGCTCCTCAATGCCTACACCGCCCTGCCTTTGCTGATCTGCTTTGTGCTGGCCTCCGTCAACAGCTTTGCCAACACCAACAAAGCTACCCGCACCGCCTTTCTGAGCGGAGAAGAACTCTTCCAGGGCGTCTTCTTCCTGGAAGGAGCCTATGCTCAGATGCTGCCCGAGACCCAGTCGCTGCAAACGGCTTACCTCAACCACAACCAGAGTGCCGCCCAGAAAGCAGCCGTCTCGGAGGTCCGTCAGGCAGTGCTGGCTCAGATTGCTTCGGCTCATCCAGGCTACTTTGCTCAGTTCAAGTCGGCCATGAAGAGCGGGGATCACCTGCGGGTGAGTGGGGCCTTGGCGCAGGGTCAGCAGCTGGTGGCTCAGGCCTTGGATGGGTTGTACAAGTTGGACAAGGCTGAGCTGGCTCAATGGCAGGCGAAGGCGCAGGCGGCCTCGGCCGGTCAGGGGGGCAAGCTGGATGGGCAGGCCATCGAGAAGCTGGTGGCTCAGATGCAGAAGGGCAAAGCCGTGGATGCCAACAATGGCACCTGCGCTGTGGTAGCCGTGGTGGTACTGGTGGTAGCAGTAGCGGCTGTATGGGTAGCTATCGCGCTGGCCGCCGAAGAAATGATCAGTGACAACCGCAACACGAAGAGCTTATTACACGAGCAATTGGTCGCTTCGATCTGCGAAGTAGCTCCTCAAATCGCTTAATACCTCAAATTTATTCCGGGTCGGCGTTGGTGCAGACCGGTGCCCATACGCCGACCCGTTTATTCGCTTGCTTCACTCCTGAACCCTGAACTCCTTATCACCCATGATCAACTTCATTCGTAAGTCTTTACTAAATGCCTACACCGTGTTCCCGCTGCTGATTTGCCTGTTAATCGCTGGCTGGTCTACTCAGGCTAAGCCACTCACGGCCAACCATCGCTATTCAGGGGAAGAAATGTTTCGCGGCCTGTTTTTTGGAGAAGGTCGTTACGCCGAAGCCATTCCTGAGTTACAGAGCTTACAATTAAGTTACTCGAAAAAACTAGCGAAACCGGTTGATGAAAAGGCTGTTCGTCAAGTGCGTAGCCAGATCGTGCAGTACATTCAAACGCAACAACCCCGTTATTTCGAAAACCTTCAGGTAGCCTTTGAAAGCGGTAATCCCACCAAGGTCCAGGCAGCACTCGAATCAGGCCGGGCCATCACGGCGAAAGCGATTGAGCACCTCATGAAAGACAAGAATAAAGCCCAGTTCGAAATTCGACGCGAAACAGGTACGTGCATTGTCATCGCAAACTATTGTACAATCATCGCCATGTGTGCCGTCATCATGATGATTCAGTCGGAAGAACTCGCGCAGGGCGACTCAAAACTACTGACCGAGCAACTGGTTGCTTCGATCTGTCAGGTAGCGGCTAATCCGTCTTAACCCCAATCCCCATCCTCCGACTCCTTTCCCAACGCTAAACCCTTTTATCACTCATGGTTACTTTTATTCGTAAGTCGCTCCTCAATGCCTACACCGCCCTGCCTTTGCTGATCTGCTTTGTGCTGGCCTCCGTCAACAGCTTTGCCAACACCAACAAAGCTACCCGCACCGCCTTTCTGAGCGGAGAAGAACTCTTCCAGGGCGTCTTCTTTTTAGAAGGAGCCTACGCTCAGATGCTGCCCGAGACCCAGTCGCTGCAAACGGCTTACCTCAACCACAACCAGAGTGCCGCCCAGAAAGCAGCTGTCTCGGAAGTCCGTCAGGCAGTGCTGGCTCAGATTGCTTCGGCTCATCCAGGCTACTTTGCTCAGTTCAAGTCGGCCATGAAGAGCGGGGATCACCTGCGGGTGAGTGGGGCCTTGGCGCAGGGTCAGCAACTGGTGGCTCAGGCGCTGGATGGGTTGTACAAGTTGGACAAGGCCGAGCTGGCTCAATGGCAGGCGAAGGCGCAGGCGGCCTCGGCCGGTCAGGGGGGCAAGCTGGATGGGCAGGCCATCGAGAAGCTGGTGGCTCAGATGCAGAAGGGCAAAGCCGTGGATGCCAACAAGGGTACCTGCCTGGTGACGGTTCTGGCTGTCGCTATTGTACTCTGGGTTGTGGTGGTGGTTGCCGTTGAAGAAGAAATCAGCGTAAACGGAGCAAACAGTCACTCCCTGATGCACGAACAGTTGGTCGCTTCGATCTGTACCATAGCGCCCCAAATTGCCTAAACCCAGCCTACTCTTCTTATGAAAACATCACGACGCAGTGCCCTGAAACAACTGAGTTTCGCCCTTTTGGCTGGCTTTAGTCCGCTGGCTGGCTTCGGTTCTTCGGAAAAAAACAGGCTATTTACCGGTGAAGAAATGTATCGTGGTATCTTCTTTGCCGAAGGTCAGTTTGCCAGATTGATCCCCGAAATCCAGTCGCTCAAAGCGGCTTATGCCACCTCGCAGCCCACTGGTGTTCAGGTCGAAACCGTACGTCGGCAGATCATCGACCATCTGAAACAAACAGATGCGGCTTTTTTTACCCGTTTTAAAGCCGCTTTGCTGAGCCAGAATGTACTGACCATTCAGCAACAGCTTCGAACCGCTTCCGAGCGCACAGCCCAAACCCTAAAAACGCTGTATAGCTCGCCGACGAGCGAGGGGAGTGGTTACCAACTAAAGAAGGTAGCGGATTCAAGCCAGGGAGCGGTTATTGTGGTCGTTAATGTCGTTGCCTGCGTCGACGTTATCTACATCCTTAGTGCCGCTACCATCTTCGAAGATGAACAAATCGCGACGACCCAGAAAGCATCGCCCCTGCTGATCGAGCAGATAGCGTTCTCGATCTGTTCGGTTGTTCGAACGGCTGCGTAGTCAGGAATAATCGGTACTTGTTTTCCTGTAAAGGACGGCTTTCCTAGCGAAAACCGTCCTCTTTTTTTATGGAGAAAACGCGGCTTCGTAAGGAGAATACAGGCAGTAGTATAATAAAATTCAGGGGTAACGGCGCCGTTCGCAACTTTCATACACCAAACAGAAGCGGACAACTGATCCGGTCTGTCGACGAAAAAAAACGTAACCACTAAACCCGATATGGCTATGAAAGCAACCCGAATCACGTTTGTTGGTATCAGTCTGGTCTGGGCCGGGCTGGCCTTTTTCTCCCTGCTTACCTACGTAAAAGATAATCCCATCCGGTTCAGTTATGAGTTTCAGCATAACCTCCGCACGCTATTCCCCCAGGGCTGGGCTTTCTTCACAAAAAGTCCACGCGATGAAACGATCCAACTGTATCGCTGGGAAAACAACCAGCTGACCCTGGTAGACGGGCAGCGTCAGGCTACGTTTGCCAACCTGATGGGTTTCAGAAGGGCCTCGCGCGCCATGAGCGTGGAGTACGCTTACCTGCTTTATAATGTAGCGGCCGACAATTGGGCGCGCTGTGAAAACGATCCCGAATCGTTTATCCGCACTCATAAACTGACCAACGTTCGCGTGGAAAACAACACGCCGAGGCCCTTTCTGGCGGGTACCTACTACCTCATTCAAAAAGGCATTGTTCCCTGGGCCTGGGCGTCACAGGCCGACCACATTACCCTTCCCTGTTCCATCCTAAAACTTACTGTTGTATGCAAACGCTAACTACGCTCGACCGATACCTGAACACGCTGATGGCGCGTAATCCCTGGACCAATGTGTATGGGGTTGTCCGATCCCTGCTGGCTTTAGGAACCCTTTGTACCTTGCTTCTGAACGATATGGGTACGCTCTTTCGGCCCATTGCCGGCCAAACTGACTGCCCGGCCTGCGTGGGGCTGGCTCAATACAGTCTGTTCTGCTGGCTGGGCGATATCGAAACGGCCCGCTGGGTCTGTGTGGGAATTCTCCTGCTGGTGCTGATTGGCATTTATCCTCGTTTTACGGCGCTGCTGCATGTGTACGTCGGATTTAGTTTTATGTCGACGGCCGTGCTGGTCGATGGGGGCGATCAGGTAACGCTGGTGCTGAGTTTGCTGCTGTTGCCGCTGGCGCTCACCGATCCGCGCATGTGGCACTGGTCGATGGGGCCAATTGTCGGTCGCGAAACGTACGCGTTTCGATTCCGCAAACTACTAGCCCTTACGTCGTACTCGCTGTTGCGGCTTCAGGTAGCGCTGATTTATTTTGAAGCCTGCGTTGGTAAGTTCAAAGTAGCCGAATGGGCCGATGGCACAGCCATTTATTACTGGTTTTCAAATCCTACGTTTGGCCTGTCCCCCGAAGTACATAGCCTGCTGCTGCCCATTTTGGCCAATCGCTGGTGTGTTGTATTACTGACCTGGAGTGTGTTATTTCTGGAGGGAGGGCTATTTCTTGGTCTCACACTCGAACCAAAATACCGTCGGTATATGCTTTGGGCCGGTATTGGGTTTCATTTCATGATTATCCTGATTCATGGTCTGCCCACTTTCTTTATGGCCATGACAGCCGCACTGATCATTTTCCTGCGCCCCTATTATCAGCCGTTTAGCCTGTTGCCTCTGGCGAGCCCGTTACAGAAACTGGTGCCCAGGCTACCGAGCTTCAAATCGGCGACTGTATCGCCTGCCCAAGTCTAACCTAAACCCCCATGGGCGGGGCGTTTTGCCCCGCCCAGCCTTCACCGATGACGAACGCGATAATTGTTTTCGACGGGGTATGTGGCGTCTGCAATGCCTACGTTCAGTTTGTGATCCGGCGTGATCCAGGCGGCTACTTTTCGTTTGTTTCGGCGCAGTCAACACGGGGGCAGCAGTTGCGCGCAACCGGGGGAGACATACTTGCCGATAGCATCGTCCTGATCGAGGGGAACACGACGTACATCCAATCGGAGGCTATCTTCCGAATCGGGCGTCGGCTAACGGCCCCCTGGCGCTGGATATGGTGGTTTCGGTGGTTACCCCGCACCCCGCTCGATGTGCTCTATGCTAAATTTGCCCAAAATCGGCATCGGTTTGGTAGCCCAACAAGCTGCCAGCTACTAACACCTGACCAACAAAATCGATTATTAATCGCCGATAACCAATGATTACCATGACCCAATCTGCCCCCTCGCCAACTCGTACTGGGCTAACGCTGTTTCTTGCCGGACTGCTCGGTGTTGCTTCTCTGTTAACGGTTCATTTTCCAACGACGAACTTGCCAAAACGGATACTGGAGCAGTTTTCGCCCGATCAGTTGCGTCTGCTGATGCTGGTTAATCCGTTGCTGTTGCTGATCATCAGTGTAATTATTGGGTCGTTGCTGTACCGAAGGGTTGCGTTGTTCATCCTGCACCGGACTGATTTTCGCCCGGAAGTTGTGGCGGGTCATGTGCTGCGCAACGGGATCGTGCCTGGTGTGGTCGCTGGGTTACTGATTATTGGCGTTGTGCTGCTATTCCGGCAATTGATTCCCAGTGAATTAGCTATGCTGGGTAAGAACACTGATTTAACGCCCCTGGCCCGGTTTATGTACGGCGGCATTACGGAAGAGATTGTGGTGCGGTTTGGTCTGATGACTCTCTTCGTATGGCTGTTGAGCAAGGTGTTCCGCTCGTTGAATGGGTCTGTATACTGGATTGCTATTATCGGGGCGGCTCTGCTGTTTGGGGCAGGTCACTTGCCAGCCATGCGGCTCATGGTAGCACAGCCATCGTCTATGCTGGTGTCGTATATTATCCTGGCGAATACGCTGGCGGGTATCGTTTTCGGGTGGGTATACTGGCGGTATGGGCTCGTTTTGGCTATGATTGCCCATGCGATGGCCCACGTAGTATTGCTGATCAGTGAGCTATTGGCTGGTTGATACCACCGTTTTTACGGAAACTGACTGTACTATGGAAAACTGGCTAATTCGATAAATCAGGTAAGCGGAAAGTCAGAACACCAAAACGGGACATGTCGACATCATTGTTCACCAGGGACAGACTGGCCGGAAAGATTGACCCGTCTAACCGAACGAGAATAGCCTATATTGGGGTTAACAAAGCGTAAAAAGCACTAGTAAATAAACGATGTATTAGGGTAACTGATACGTTTTCTCCAGATCATGAAAAGTGCCCAGCCCCTCCGGATTAATACGATAAGCGAGTATCATCAGCTGATGGGTCTTCCAAAACCGGAGCATCCATTAATTAGTGTCGTTAATTTTGACGCGATTAAACGTTTGCCGCACGATAGTCCCAAGAGCCTCATCCATAACTTTTATTCCATCGCGCTCAAGCGAAATTTCAATGGTAAATTGAAATATGGCCAGCAGGAATATGACTTTGACGAAGGAATACTGCTGTTTATTTCGCCGGGTCAGGTTTTTTCCATTGAGGCTGAAGGAGATCTGAAACATACGGGCTGGATGTTGCTCGTTCACCCCGATTATTTATGGAATACGCCGTTGGCCAAAACCATAAAGCAATATGATTATTTCAGCTATGCCGTGCATGAAGCCCTGCATCTTTCGGAGAAAGAAGAAGCCATGCTCGCCGGTATTATTCAAAACATCGGGCAGGAATATCACTCACCGATTGATAAATTCAGCCAGAACGTAATCATTGCCCAGCTTGATTTATTGCTGACCTATGCCGATCGGTTTTACCATCGCCAGTTCATTACCCGAAAAATTACAAACCATCAGCTTCTGACCCGTTTAGAAGACACCCTTGACGAATATGTCAACAGCGACGCGCTAGCGCAAAAAGGGTTGCCAACGGTGCAATACATCGCCGACGTATTGAATGTATCGCCCAATTACCTGAGTGTCTTATTAAACGTACTGACTGGCCAAAGCACCCAACAGCATATACACGATAAACTGATCGAAAAAGCGAAAGAAAAATTATCGACTACGACGCTTTCGGTTAGTCAAATCGCCTATGAATTGGGGTTCGAACATTCGCAGTCGTTCAGTAAATTATTCAAAAGCAAAACCAATCTCTCGCCGTTAGACTTTCGGCACTCCTTTCAGCAGCCTCTCTCCGCGACGAGTCAAGAAACGGCTACAACAATCAACGATTAAGCTACACCCCTGAATTCCGGGTGGCCGACCTTTGTCTGACAAACCAAAACCAAGTGTTATGAAAGTCGTAGTGACAGGTTCGTTAGGGCATATTGGCCAACCACTGGCCACGGAGTTAGTACAAAAAGGACATACCGTTACGGTGATCAGCAGCAAGCCGGAGAAGCAACATGATATTGAAGCGCTGGGTGCCATTGCCGCCATTGGCTCACTGGACGATGTTGATTTTCTGGCCGCTACGTTTACCGGTGCCGACGCCCTATTTGCCATGGTGCCGCCGAGCTATACCGAGCCCGATCAGTTAGCCTATTACCGGAGAATCGTTGGTAAGTACATACAGGCCATCCAGCAGTCGGTTGTAAAGCGGGTGGTTTATCTCAGCAGCTACGGGGCGCATTTAGATAAAGGAACCGGATTGATTCTGGGTTCGCATTATACGGAAGGCATGCTCAATGAGCTGTCAGACGTGGCCATTACGCATTTGCGCCCCGGCTATTTCTACTACAACTTGTACAATTTTGTGCCGATGATCAAAGAGCAGGGGTTTATTGGGACAAATTATGGGGGAGATGATCGGCTGGTGATGGTTGCCCCGAGCGATATTGCCGCTGTAGCCGCCGAAGAACTTGAAACGCCCTCTACAGGAAGACAGGTCCGCTACATAGCCAGCGATGACCTTTTGGCCAGCGAAGTGGCTCAGATTTTAGGAACTGCCATTGGCAAGCCTGACCTGAAATGGGTCGTTTTTACTGATGAACAGGTGAAAGACGCGATGACAAAGGCCGGAATGCCAGCCTCCTTCGTCGCGGGTTTTGTCGAACTGGGCGCCTGCATTCACAGCGGAGCGTTGCGGGAGGATTATGACCTGCATAAGCCAACAACAATGGGTAAGGTAAAACTGGCTGACTTCGCCAGGGAATTTGCGGCTGCTTTTTAAGAATACATGCTTTTGGATTGATAAGGCTATCTCGAAAAGGATAGTATTTGCCCACGAGTTGATGGCGCGCGAGTGGATCAGGCAGGTAAGACACCGGTTGAAACTCCTAAAGAAATACAAGTCTTTCGACTGACTGATTCGCTTTGTGTCTATTTCCTCGGTCCGTGGGGAAACGGACCGAGGAAATAGAACAGACCCGGCATCACTTCTCCGAGAAGTGATGCCGGGTCTGTTCGTTGAGGTTATAGAACTACGCTAATTCAATAAAGAATTGTTCTTTGGCGCGACGCACTTTGGGTGCTTTTGCCAGAAAATCTTTTTCGTCATCCCGATAGCCAAGGGCAACCAGTGCCACACTACGTAAGCCTTTGGCTGGCAAATCCAGAAGTTCGTCGAGGGCTGCGGCATTAAAGCCTTCCATAGGCGTAGCATCCACGTGCTCGGTGGCGGCTGCAATCAGGGCTGATCCCAAGCCGATGTATGCCTGGCGAGATGCCCAGATCGCCTGATCTTCCGGCGTTTTGGATAAAAGTCCACCTTTAATCGAATCGGCGAAAGGAGTCAGTGATTCGACAGAAACGTTGCGTGTACTGGCAATCAACTGAATGTAGGCATCAATCTGGGATGCGTCCAGGTTGGCCCAGTGGGCGAAAACCAGCAAATGCGATCCTTCGACGATCTGCGGTTGTGGACAGGCTTTTTCGTGAATTTTGCCTTTTAGTTCATGATTGTCGATGACAATGACATTGTAGGGCTGCAAGCCTACCGACGATGCTGATAAACGGATGGCTTCCAGAATCGTGTCTAGTTTCTCGGCGGGCACTTTCTGGCCATTCATTTTTTTTGCGGCATACCGCCAGTTCATTGCTTCAAGTAATTCCATTGGTAGGTTGTATTTTTTATATTGAGTGGTTAACAAACTTCGCCGGGCTTACAGCTTGGGCCATCGGCGGGTAATTCAGTGAGAGTAGGTCTGGATTTCTCCCACTCGGCCCAGGCGGTGTCGAGGGCATTCAAAAATGTTTCGGGCTGCTGGGCTCCCGAAACAGCATACCGGCGATTCAGGACAAAGAAGGGGACGCCCCGGGCACCCACTTGCTGGGCTTCATACACATCCTGTTTAACGGCTTCGGCAAATTGATCGCTAGTCAGAAGTTGCTCAATAGCGGTTGCATCCAGGCCAATCTCCGTACCGAGTTCAAGGAGCGTTGCGTGATCGGACGTGTCGCGACCTTCGGTGAAGTAAGCCTTAAACAGCCGTTCTTCGGCGGCATCGCCCAGACCCTGCTGTTTCGCCAATTGGATAAGCCGGTGCGCATCCCACGAATTGGCAACAACGGCCTTGTCGAAGTCATAGGCTAAACCAACTTCTTGGGCCATTGCCGTGACGCGGTCGTTCATTTGTTTCGCTTCGGCCAGGCTCCATCCCTTTATTTCGGACAGGTACTGATTAATATTTTTGCCGGGTTCCGTTTTCATGTCGGGGTTAAGCTGAAAGCTCTTCCAGACAATGTTTATCTGATCCTTGTGCCCAAACTGGCTCAGGGCGTGCTCGAACTTTCGCTTACCGATGTAGCAAAAAGGGCACATGATATCACTCCAGATTTCGACGTCCATTAGTCTACTGATTAGGCCGCTTTGGCCAATTGAATGTTAGCGGATAGTTTGATGTCTTCACCAAGGGCTAGGCCACCCGTTTCCGTTAAGGCGTTGTAGGTCAGGCCAAATTCCTTGCGGTTGATTTTGCCCGTCACCTCGAAACCAAATTTTTGATTACCATAGGCATCTTTAGCCGTTCCGCCGTATTCGGCTTTCAGGGTTACGGGTTTGGTAACACCTTTAATGGTCAGATCGCCGGTCATCGCGTATTCATCGTCATCAACTTTTTTGAAGGAGGTCGATTTGAAGGCAATTTTCGGATAGGTTGCGGCATCGAAAAAGTCGGGTGCTTTCAGGTGTGTATCGCGCATTTCCTGATTGGTATCCACGCTGTCGACATCCAGAGAGAAATGCACTTCGGCATTGTCAAAGTCGTCGTGCTCGGTAGTAGCACCACCTTCGAAATTCCGGAATGTACCGGTTACGGTTGAGATAACCAGGTGTTTTACTTTGAACTGGATTTCGGAGTGCATGGGGTCAACGACCCATTTTGTAGTTGCCATGATTGTAAGTACTGATTTAGCTGGTTTATTATGGTTTGTGATTGGGCAACAAGAGATGTTAGTGCTGATATAAAAACTAACACTGTTAGGAATTAGGCAAAAAATTAGCTGTTCAATGCTTTAATGTATCCATCGATGGCATCTTTCAACACCAGTTGGCTCCATGGGTTTTCATTAGGCTGTTGATCAATGAGTTGAATAGATACCAGCCCATGTAAAATAGACCAGTACGTGTGGAATTTCAGGAACGCATTGACCTCAGGTTGCTGACTTTTATCAATCGCGTTCTGGATAACCTGAATGAGTATCTGAGAAAACTGCTTAATCTCCGCCACCTGATTTACTTGCTCGCAACGGGGGATGCCCAGCCCAAACATAACCTGGTAGTACTCCTTATGCGCAAAAGCGAAATCCCAGTAGCCTTGCGCAATAGCTACCAATTGCTGGCTGGGATCAAGCTGGCTATCCCGTTGCTGAATAATGACTTCCGTCAGTTGCCGAAAGCCCTCTTTGGTGAACTCTTCGAGAATAGCGTCCTTGTTCTCGAAATGGGTGTAGATAACAGGGACACTATATTCAATGGCATCAGCGATTTTACGAATAGAAAGCGCCTGCCAACCCTCTTCCAGAACGAGCTGCCAGGCCGCCTGCAAGATGCTGGTTTTAACTTCTACTTTTTGCCGTAACCGACGCTCAAGGATGCCCATGTTGGGTAGTGTTATGCTTTATAACGGTGTTAACTAAACTAATGGATGTAAAAGTTTCCGGTTGACGAATTATTTTAGTCGGCTTGTGTAAATAGGCGCTGATCTTCTTTAAATGGCGGTTTTGCCCAGACTGCTACTGCCAAAATCGCTCATGTCAGTTTCAAAAAGCTGACATGAGCACTATACGAGCTGGGTTATTGCCGATCATCCGGTTTAGCGTTGGCTCGGGTATAAGCAGCCAAACCAGCCTGCAAGCGGCTCTGAATACTTTGACGGAGTCGTGCGGGGTCGAGAACACGCATCCCATCGCCAAATCCGAGGATCTCTTTCTCTAACTCGAAGTTGTGCTGTACGGTGAGTTGAATAATAATGCCGTCGTTTGTTCGCTCCAGTACCTGCTGTGAATGGTGAAGCGGCTTTGTTTCGACATAGGGAGCGTGTAAATGGCTGACAAAAAGTATTGCTTTAATCGGTGGCAGGCTTGCACTGACCGTCACGCCGATGACATCCCGGTAATATATCTCGGGATCATAGTGCTGGTTGGCCATGTAGGCAACGTCGGGCGCAACGGCTACCGAGCCAATACGATCCAGCGCCAGGTTCATGGGATGGCCTTTTTTATCACGAATACCCACCACAAACCATCGATTTTTGAATTCCTTCAACCACCAGGCATGAAACGCGAAGGTGCGCGGAAGCCGGGCCGAAAACGACTGATACTGAATCAAGAGCACGCGCTGATGAATAATGGCCTGGTACAGATCGTCCAGGAAATGCAGCCCTTTCAGGTTTTCGTTTTTCTCGAAATCAATAACGGACACCGACTTTCGGGCGGTCGAATACACATGGTCTTCCAGTTTCTGAACGACCTCATTCAGCGCCGTGAAATGGGAAAACCCCTTGAACTGCCGGAGTACGTCGACCGCTTCATTCATTCGCGACAGATCGCCCTCCGACAGGGGAATATTGGTGATGCTGTAGGTCGGGTCTTCGTAGGTGTAGTATTTTTTGTCGACAACCAGAATAGGGGCGAAGTATCCCAGCTTGTCGCTTCGCATCAATTGAAGGTCAGCCTGAATCGTGCGCCGACTAATGCCTTTGTCGATGCCTTCGTATTCATACAGGGATTCGGATACTTTTTCGATCAGGTCATCGAGCGTCCATTTGCGGAGTCTGTTACGAAGGCAGGCGTCAATGGTTTTGTAGCGGACAAGCGCGTTTCGGTTGGCAGGCACGGACTGACGAACGATTTGTGGTGGGTAAAGGCAGAATTTTTTGAAAAATGAGAAAATTTTCTGACCTGCGCAAAAACACTGCGCAGTACCGTCAAACCTTTGTAGGGACGGTTCGTCGATGCGACGGTTCGCCGATGCGACGGAAACAAACGTACCCAAACCGGATGCGGGTTTCTGAAAGCCCCATAGTATCGCGGCCACTGGCCGGTTTGATATGCTGTTGGTTATGCGTTGGTTTTGTCGCCAAAATGCGGGTTCGAATCCTGCTATCAACCTGTCACGTTGATCCGTTGGATGGAAGAAGACGAGCACTTCTAAAAAGCTCTCCTGAAAGAAGATCAGTTGGAAGCTATCCGGTTGCGTTCGGGCTTGCCCGGATAAAACAGTTTAGCGAGAGCCAGCAGGCGGGCTCCGCGTTTGTGGGGTGTACGCTGATTCTGGAATGTATGCCGGGCCGATGTTTGAGAAGGCAAAAGCGTTTGCGGTTGTCCTTCATACCTACCCGAATCCTTTCTAAGACCGGCGTACCAAAACAAAGGCTCACCCGCTTCCGCTTTCGCTAAATGGGGTGCTTCTGACTGATTTATAAGCGTACTCGTCGGTAGGTGTATACGGTTGCCGATGGCGTTTCGTAAAATTTAACCGTATGCCTTAATTTATACACACAACAATCATGAAAACTGTACGCATCCAGGCCCTTCAAATCGGGTTAGTGTTCAAACATGGCGGCTATCAAAAAATGCTTTCGGCGGGCAACCACTGGCTCTGGTCGAACGAAACCGTTTATGTTTACAACCGGGGAGAACTGCTACAGAATCCGCCCTGCGATCTGGCGGTGTTGCTTGCCTATCCGGAGGTAGCCGCTGCGCTCGATGTAGTTGAGGTCAAAGACAATGAAATCGCGTTACAATACGCTGATGGGCTTTTTCAGACCATCCTGCGCAAAGGCCGCTGGGCGTATTGGAAGGGCGTAAAGCAGTACCAATACAGAAAAGCGGACATGAGCCAGCTTGAGATTCCCGCAGCGATTGACCTCGTTGCGCTGATGCCTCAGCCCTTATCGGCTTATGTGCGGACATATAGCGTGGAAGCGCACGAACAGGGGGTGCTGTTCATCGACTGGAAATTTGACCGGGTTTTATCTGCCGGGACGTATATGTGGTGGAAAAATAACACACCGGTTCATGTGCTGAAAGTGGATATGCGCCAGCAGCAAATGGACGTGTCGGGACAGGAAATCCTGACCAAAGACAAAGCGTCTCTGCGGTTGAGCTTTTACGTTCAGTTTCAGGTGCAGGATGTGGTTAAAGCGCTGGTTGACAACAAAGAGTTCGACAAGCAGCTCTATGTATCTATACAGTTGGCTCTGCGAGAATACATTGGTGGACTAACGCTCGATGAACTTCTGGACAGAAAAGGGGAACTGGGCCCTTTCGTCATCAGGGCAACGGCTGAAAAAGCCGCTGAATTAGGCGTCGACGTGCGAAACGGGGGCGTGCGCGACATCATTTTGCCCGGCGATATGCGCGACATCATGAACCAGGTGCTGATGGCCGAGAAGAAAGCGCAGGCCAACAGCATCATGCGCCGGGAAGAAACGGCATCGACCCGTAGCTTGCTGAACACCGCCAAGCTGATGGACGAAAACCAAATGCTTTGGAAGCTGAAAGAGATGGAATACGTAGAGAAAATTGCGGATAAAATCAGTTCGATTTCGGTGTCCAACAATGGCTCGATGGTCGATCAACTGAAGCAGCTTTTCGTTCGTGGCCAATCGCAATAAGCATAGTAGCACGAAACCATACAATTCGTGCGGGCAGGTTTGAGAACCTGACTACACATATAATATGTAATGCATTGTTAGTCACAACACTAAGGTAACTCACAAAGATACAACACATGGAAACATTAGTTTCGCTTGACGATATAACCTCATTGGGGCCAATCCCCGATCACTTGCAGCCTGCTTTTCTGCGGGTAGCCAACGGCCTCGTCCAACGTGCCGAATACTCTAAACAAAAAGCGATGGGGTTATTGGCGCAGATGCTTCAGAATCCAAAAAAGTTTGCCTTTTCCAAAAACAAAGTCACGAATCTGGCTAAGTCTATTTATGACCTGAATGAGCAGGGCATCGTTATCCCGCTCAGTGAAACGGGTGTGCGTTTCCTGCCGCGTGAGGTCGCTCCGCCTGTATTAGCGAGCCACGAAAAACAACCCGAGAACACCTTTGGGCTGCGCACTGAACCATTGCCCTATGCGGTGTTTGGCCGGGAGCAAATTGAAGAAGGGGCGTTGGCGCAAATGCAAACAGCCGTCAGCCTGCCGGTTTCGCTGGCCGGGGCGCTCATGCCCGACGCGCACCAGGGTTATGGGCTCCCGATTGGGGGTGTATTGGCTACGGATGAGCATACGGTGATTCCCTACGCCGTTGGCGTCGATATTGCCTGCCGTATGTGCTTATCCATATTCGATTTGCCGCCTGCGTTTCTGGCCCGTGAGCCGCAACTGCTCAAAAAATCGCTGGTCGAGGAAACCAAGTTTGGCATGGGGGGCGAAACCCGTAAGAAAATTGACGAGAGCGTGATGGAGTTGCCCGAATGGCAGGCGACTAAAGTGATTCGTGACCTGAAAGACAAAGCCTACCGGCAGTTGGGAAGCTCTGGTACCGGAAATCACTTTGTGGAGTGGGGAATCGTAACGATCCATGAGACGGAACATCCAGCCGAACCGTTGGCCCTTAACCTGCCGCCGGGCGAATACCTGGCGTTGTTATCCCACTCTGGCTCGCGCGGATTTGGTGCATCCATAGCCAACACCTATTCCAAACTGGCCATGCAGAAAACCCGACTGCCCAAACAGGCGGCTCATCTGGCGTGGCTCGACCTGAACACCGAAGAAGGGCAGGAATACTGGATCGGCATGAATCTGGCGGGTGAATATGCCTCGGCCAACCACCACGAAATCCATAACAAACTGGCCAAAGCCATACGGCAAAAGCCGCTGGCGATGGTTGAAAATCACCATAATTTTGCCTGGAGAGAGCAATTAGCCGACGGGCGGAACGTAATCGTTCACCGGAAAGGGGCAACACCGGCGGGCGCTGGTGTGCTGGGAATCATTCCGGGTTCGATGACCCAGCCAGGTTTTGTGGTGCAGGGGCGGGGCAATGCCGAATCCATCAACTCAGCCTCGCACGGGGCCGGTCGGCTTATGTCCAGAAGCCAGGCGTTTAATACATTGACTCGCTCGCAGTGGAACAAAGCCTTACAGGAGGCCGGAATTCAGCTGGTCGGGGGCGATCTGGACGAAGCGCCGATGGTGTATAAAAACATAAAAACCGTTATCGACGCTCAACGGGATCTGGTATCGGTACTGGCCACGTTTACGCCTAAAATCGTGCGGATGGCCGACGCAAATCGGAAAGAAGGGCGGGAGGATTAGTTCTTGGTCGGCACCGGATTCAAAGCCGGTGCCGAATTAGTGACTAGTGCTAGGGAAGGGCATAGTTTTTGAAAAACTGCCAGATGATGTCATTATTCAGAAATGCTTCGGAGGGTGGATCACCAACCATTCTAACGGCTTTGGTGCCGCCCGGCCAGGAATGACCCCCATCGGTGGTTAGGTAATAGTGAAGTTCAATGCCATCGGTGCAAGTTGCCCATTTATAAAACGTGTAGCTCGACGTCTTTTGTACAACTTGCTTTTGAGTGGTGCAGTGGGCTAGTCGAGCAAACACGTTTAACGTACTATCGACGGGGGCATTCCATTGTTTGTTAAGACTTCTCAATCCCACACCCCCTGCGAACGGTACATTCTGGTCCAACTGGGAGTGTATATGAAGAATGGGCATGACACGTCGGGGTTGACAAGCCGTTTTGATCTGCATCGTTCCTGAATTGGCCGCAATAGCCGCTAGTTTATCCGGAAGTTCGCAGGCCAGCCGGTAGCAAAGCATAGCACCATTGGAGTGGCCAGTGGCATACACTCTTTTGGTATCGACCCGATACGTATCGGCCAGCTTGTCGATTAATTTTTTTATAAACCCTACATCATCCGTGTGCTGAACCGAGGAAATCTGACCGCAGCAGCCACCGGCATTCCAGGTACGTAACCTTAGCACACCGGGGTTTTGTCGCCCATCGGGATACACCACGATAAATCCTTCCTTGTCAGCCTTTTCGCTTAGTTTCGATTGAGCTTCAAATTGCTGTCCACTTCCTCCGCCCCCGTGTAACGCAATGACCAATGGTAGGGATGTATCGGTTTTTGCGTACGATGATGGGAGGTGTACCCAGTAGATACGAACCTGGCCATCATGCTGTATCGTATCCCGAACGCTGGCCTCTGTGGCCGCTGCCAGTCGGAAACTAGATGGTATAAGTACGTCTGGTAAGAGTTTATTGGTTAGCGCTATAAAGCCAGTAAGACAAATGCCAACAATGAGTTTTACCATTTGGGTTTGATGTTTTGGTGGTGGAATCGTTCTGAAACTGATAAATTTGTCTGGGCTGTGTTTGTCGTCATGGTATACAGGAATTAACCTGAAAGCGGTAATTTAGACCCAAAAATTACTTTGCCAACGTGGACAAGTATACATCATCGATCAGCGTCCGATTAAAATAGCACGTAGGCATCCTATAATAAACCTAAACCATGCAGGCAACAACTGTCCCCGGCCCATCGAAAGCCGCTTTTACCGAAACTAAGTACCTCATTACTCTTGTCTTTGTTACGTCGCTTTTCATGTTCTGGGGCATTGCCATTACCATGGGCGATGTATTAAACAAGCACTTTCAACACGTTCTAAGCCTTACCAAGACACAATCGGCCTTCGTCCAATTTGCTATTTTTGGCGCCTACTTTGTGATGGGTATTCCTGCCGGTTTGTTTATGAAGCGGTTTGGGTATAAAAATGGGGTATTATTAGGGCTTTCCCTGTTTGCACTGGGCTCGTTTTTGTTTGTTCCGGCCGCTGCGGCTGCATCCTTTACGTATTTTGGCATTGCTCTCTTTATCCTGGGCTGTGGAATCTCAACCCTTGAAACCGTTGCGCACCCCTTTGTTGCCTCCCTTGGCGACCAGCGTACCAGCGACCAGCGCATTAACTTTGCTCAGGCCTTCAACGCCTTGGGGGCCATCATCGGACCCGCTATCGGCTCTTATTTTCTGCTCCGGAACAATACCGCCGGAAGCACTGACCTGACGTCGGTTAAGACCTTATACATTGTGATCGGTAGCGTTATTGCGAGCATTGCCATTCTGTTTTCCTTTGTCAAAGTGCCTGCACTGACGGACCCGCACGCTGTTGTGGCCGATCCAGATGCCGCCAATGTGGACACGGCGCCCGGAAAAACTCTTTTCGAACACAAGCATTTCATCTGGGCCGTTATCGCTCAGTTTTTCAATGTGGCCGCACAGGGCGGAACCTGGGCCTTCTTCATTAATTATGGCCACGAGAAAATGGGCTTTTCCGACGCTACAGCGGGCAATTACATGATTCTCTTTATGGGACTCATGCTGGCCGGACGTTTTGCGGGTACGTTCCTGATGCGGATTATCGCGCCCCATTCGTTGCTGGCTATTTTTGCCGCCTGTAACATTGTGATGTGTCTCATCATCGCCCAAAGTTTTGGCTGGCCTTCGTTTATCGCGCTGTTGATGCTCAATTTCTTTTTCAGCATCATGTTCCCAACCATCTTTAGTCTGGGGTTAAAGAACCTTGGTTCGCATACGCAGCAGGCATCCTCCTTTATTTCAATGGGCGTCGTGGGCGGGGCCGTTTTTCCCTTTTTGATGGGTATGGCGGCCGAACACGATGTGGCATCGGCTTATTACCTGCCCATTATCTGTTACACGGTTATCTTCCTGTTCGGGGCCAAATTCTATAAAGTGAAATGACAAAGTCGTAAGGTAGCCAACAAAAAAGTCGTCAGTGATCTATCCAATAGATACTGACGACTTTTTTGTTGGCTAAACTATAGCCTACTTTCCACCGTCCACTGTTCGACTACTTTTCTCTGGTCAAGGCGGAAAATTTCATAAACCATGATGGGATTAGCCGCGCGTTTACCTTCTGCCTGAATAACCACAAAGTTGCCCTCGCTAATTGTTCTGTGAATCGTCAGGGTAGACTTGGTGTCGGAAGGCTGGCGCAGGTAAGCGTGCAATCCCTCAAGCCCATTGGCAATTTCGGGGTTATGCTGGATAAGATCATCGGCAACAAACTCAGGTAGATCCTGTACTTGCCTGTCAATGAAAATCCGTTGATAAAACTCGACCGCAATTTTTTTATTGGTCGCTGTGAGGGCCGTATCTTCCGATGGTAAGTCTCCATCCATCATGGCATTACCGTTAGCCGTTGTTTCGGGTTGTTCCTGCACCGCGTCCCAGTGTTCGGCCACCTGGTTATTCTCGAACCGAAATAGATCGACGACGACCTTCTGTCTACCTCCCCAGTCAAAACGCAGGTTCGTAACCACGTAATCATCTTCGGCAATGAGCCGCATAAATGGTGTGGCTGTTGCGGTTGGTTTAGGCATCTGCTTCATCAGGTTCAGAGCCTCTAGAACTCCCGCTTTGCCAGGTTTCAGGGCTGAACTATGCTGAATATAAGTATCGGAAATAAGCTGTTCGGCAAAGGCAGTATCGCCCTGGGCCACGGCCCGCCGGTAGAAATCGCGTATCAGTGATTTATGGAGTGTTTCTTTCTGCATGGTATGCAATTGGTTGGCCGTCCGTTTGGATAGCGGTTTGGAGCACGATAGGGTCAGGGCTACCAGTAAGCATAGTATGCCCGTGATGAAATCGTGAAATTTCATAAATTGACTTTTAGGAAATGAAGGAAAAGGCTTGCCTGAGGCAAGCGGAAGACTGATCGCTCATCAACCGGCATACGGCAGTAAGCAACGCCCTACTTATTGGTGATAAGGCGCTTCAGTCTTGAGGGATAATATGTAATGAGAAGACGTTTCGTAGCGCTAAAAGTACTGATTTTATGCTGAAATAACGTTTACCCTAGCAAAGAAAGGATAACCACATTGGACCGACGATGTGGTTATCCCTTTTTTTAGCGTAGTCACGTAGGATTGCTTAGCTTCCCGGCTGGGTATTCGCCAATTTCTGTTTCAGATCAAACGTTTGACCGGCGAAGACAATCAGGATCTGGTGCTCATCGAAGGCTCGTTTGACGGCGATAATGGCCTCGCTCAAAGCTGCTTGCGCGTTGGTCGTGGATGGGTTGATCCAGAACCACAGAACAAACTGTACGTTGGCATCGGCGAAGTTTCGATAATGCAATTCAACGGGATGATCTTTTAAGACAAACGGAAGCCTGACGACGGCCATCTTGGCAACCTGCTGGGCTTTTGCCAGATCGTCGATGTACGAAACACCGGCTGCCAGTTCGATCCGGCGAATACCAATCCGCGAAAAATTGGTGATTGGTTTCTGAAAAACATCTTTCGATGGAATCTCAACGGTTTGGCCCTGTCCATTGTCCATTACAACGGAGCGAAGTTTAATGTCAAGAACTTTGCCGGTGTAGCCGTTGGTTTCGACTGTATCACCCACCTGGATCGGACGGGCCAGGGCAATCATCGTTCCCGAAATAAAATTGGCGGTTAAATCCTGAAACGCAAACCCAACCGCCAGCGCAATAACGCCCGCACCCGCCAGCAGGGAAGTTACCGTTTTGTCGAGCCCTAATACGCCGAGCGCGACAAATAGCCCGACCGCAACGACCATCACCCTGATTAGTGCTCCCGTCAGGTTAACGAGCGATTGATTGTCGCTAACT
Source organism: Spirosoma radiotolerans (assembly GCF_000974425.1). Classification (NCBI taxonomy): domain Bacteria; kingdom Pseudomonadati; phylum Bacteroidota; class Cytophagia; order Cytophagales; family Cytophagaceae; genus Spirosoma; species Spirosoma radiotolerans. The sequence continues at coordinate 3,414,309 of NZ_CP010429.1, read as the reverse complement.
CGGCGTAGCCCCCGTACCATTCCCTGGCTTAACCAACGCGACAGGAAGGTAAACAGAACGAAGACAATGATCGCCACGGCCAATTCTGGCACAAATCGGATGGCGTTGCGTATCCAGAGAGAGAGTTCGGCGTAAATAAGGCCGGGAGCCTGAGAAAAATCCATTAAGCAAAGGTAATCGTGTAGAACGAGAACGACGCGCGTTTACTTACTGTTTCAATGGTAAGTGCATTCGCCGTACCTTTGTGAACGGATACAACCGATTGATGATGAAACCGACCGCTGCCATTTACCTCGATAATGCCGCTACTACCCGGCTCGACCCCGAAGTTCTGGACGCTATGCTGCCGCTCATGACGGAGCAGTTTGGCAACCCTTCGTCCATCCATAGTCATGGGCGGGCGGTGCGAACGGCCCTTGAAAAAGCGCGAAAAACGGTGGCTACGTTATTGAACACGTCGCCTGCCGAAATTTTCTTTACGTCGGGTGGAACCGAAGCCGACAATACGGCCATTCGGAGCAGTGTTGAAACCTATGGTCTTACTCATGCGATTACCTCGCCACTAGAGCACCATGCCGTGCTGCATACACTCGAACACCTGGCCAAACAGGGCGTTATCCAGCTAAGCATGGTGAACATAGACCAGAAAGGGCATATTGATTTGGCTCATCTGGAAGAACTTCTACGGAAAAATCAACAGGCTGGAGCCGGATCAACCCGCTCACTGGTCTCGCTCATGCATGGCAACAACGAGATCGGTAATATGCTGGATCTGAATCGGGTAGGGGCGTTGTGTCGCTCGTATGATGCCATTTTCCATTCCGATACGGTACAGACGATGGGCCATTTTCGGCATAACTTGCAACAGTTGCCTGTCGATTTCATTGTGGGTGCCGGTCATAAATTTCACGGACCCAAAGGCGTCGGTTTCCTGTACGTCAATGCCGACCGGGTGAAAATTAATCCGTTTGTCTATGGTGGGGCGCAGGAACGCAACATGCGGGGTGGCACCGAAAATGTATACGGCATTGTCGGGCTGGCCAAAGCTCTTGAAATAGCTTACCGCGATATGGACGAACATCGGCAGCACATCACGTCGCTGAAAAATCGGATGATTGAGCAACTACGTGCGCAAATGCCGGAGGTGCAGTTCAACGGCGATTCGGCTGACGTTGACAATAGCTTGTATACCGTGCTGAATGTCAGTCTGCCTGCCTCAGATATCAGTGATATGCTGCTGTTCAGTTTAGACATTGCCCGTATTTCTGCGTCGGGAGGGTCGGCCTGTTCAAGTGGTTCAAGTATTGGCTCCCACGTGTTGGCCGCCTTACCGGGCCTCGATGCTGACCGGGGCTATGTTCGGTTCTCATTCGGTAAATACAATACTCCCGATGAGATCGATTATGCCGTTGACACGTTGGTTGGCTTATACGCCAAAGAGGGTAAGCTTGTGTAAGGTACTAACCATTGACACTGCCCACTCTTAGAACGATTGAGGCAGTGTCAGTGCGCTACGCTATTTGGGCTCAATCATGTCCCACAAGTTGCCATATAAATCCTCAAATACAGCTACTGTGCCGTATTCTTCTACTGAAGGTTGACGTACAAACGTTACGTTGTTGGCAATCATGGTGTTGTAGTCCCGCCAGAAATCATCTGTATACAAGAAAAGGAAGACCCGCCCACCCGTCTGGTTACCTACCCGCCTTTTTTGCTCCTCGTTTGCGGCCTGGGCCAGCAACAGGCAAAAGTCTGTAGAGCCAGGCGGAGCTATTCGAACCCAGCGTTTCGTTTCGCTCAGGACAGTGTCTTCAACCAGCGTGAAGCTAAGTTTTTGCGTATAAAAGGCAATGGCCTCATCATAATCAGCAACGACAAGGCTAATCTGTGAAATTCGTTGTTTCATGGTAAGCAAGATTAATCACGGAGTTCAGGCCAATGAAAAAGCACGAAGAGTTGAACGCTCTTCGTGCTTTTTCATTACGGGCAACAAAGTCCCTATTATTTTTCCACCAGCGTTGGCGCTAACCACCGATTGGCCACATTCAGTGTGTAAGTCAAAAATGCGTTTACCGTCCGTTCGTATACTTCGTGGCCATTGAACTGGCCGTTTTCGTCCAGGTTTTTGTCTGTCTCGTGCGACTCATACAACTTCGGCGAAACAATTGAATAACTATTGGTGAAGCTGATAATCTTGTTCATCACCGTTGTCATATCCAGGGCTGGCTGGCGGCCACCGCGTCCATTCGAAATGCCCACCATTGCGAAGACTTTGTTTTCGAACAGGTGCTTGAACGAGGGGCCACCCAATTGATGAATCGCGTTGGTTGCCTGTGGTGGAGCTGTCCAGTTATACTCAGGCATCGCAAACAGAACCACGTCAGCAGCCTCCCAGGCACTCGTTAACTCCTGCTGAAAAGGGGTCAACTGATCGGGTTTGACCGATCCCTGCCCGACAAATGGAATATCATACTGCTCAAATGTAACAATGGTTACCTCGTGCTGCCCCCCGGCCGTCAGAAGATTCCGGACGTAGGTAACGAAGCGCAGAGAATTGCTGTTTTTGCGCGATGAGGTAGAAACTAGTGTAATTTTCATGGGGTCAATTCAGAGAATATGCCTTACAAACCACGGGGTTACTGCTTTAGTTTCCACCGATAAAGCGGGTAGGTAATGCAACGATTATGGAATAGAATGGGTCTTTGCATCATCCTGTAAACTTAACCCAGACTAAGCCGATGAGCAAGTTACTCTACTTACTATTGATCTCGGCTTATGCGTATGCGCAAGGTCCTGTTAAATCCATTCGGAAGGATTCCATTCCGGAGGAACGGCAACGGTTTTCGCCTGATTTAAACGAATCCAGCCGAATGCCCACTGCGAGGCCGAACAATTCCTTTTACCGTACCCCCAAGGACGGCCCCAACATCGTGCGGGCTACGTTGGACAACATGCCCATTTCAGTGCCGGATTCGTCCACGACCTATACCATGCCTGGGGCGCGTCGGTATCCGAACGGGCCAATCGAACCGCCAGGCCTGTATCCGAAGACAGTCCCGCATATAACGCCGAAAAAGCATTGACGACCAGGCAAAAGCCAACGCTTGGTTGCTGCCGCGCGGATATGATTCTTTATCTCAGTGCCTGCGCCAGATCGGCGATCAAGTCATCGGCATGTTCCAGCCCGACGGATAAGCGAAGCAGATTCTTGGGTGTCGTTGAGTTTATTCCCTCCACACTGGCTCGATGCTCGATCAGGCTCTCTACACCGCCGAGGCTGGTTGCCCGCGTAATTAATTTCAGCCGGCTAATGAACTGCAACGCGTCGGTGGCATCCCCGTTTACCTGAACGGATAACATAGCGCCCGGTCCATTCATTTGTTGCTGAATCAGAGCCCGGTCGGGGTGATTGGCCAAGCCCGGATAATGCACTCTCTCAACGGACGGATGCCCATCCAGGAACTCGGCAATGGCTTGAGCGGTCAGGCTTTGTGCCCGCACTCGGACCCCCAGCGTTTTAATGCCCCGGCTTACCAGCCAGCAATCGAACGGCGAGGGAACCGCCCCGGATAGCCCCTGCAACAGCCGAACACGCTGCGTAAACTCATTATCCTGTTTGAATACCAGCGCGCCCCCCAGTACATCAGAGTGGCCACTAAAATATTTGGTCGTTGAGTGCATGACCACATCGACGTTGAAGTCGATCGGGCGCTGAAGGACAGGGGTTGCCCAGGTGTTATCGCACACACAAATGGCCCCCGCTTCATGCGCTAATCGGCTTACAGTCAATAAGTCTGTTATAGACAGCATCGGATTTGACGGCGTTTCGCACCACACGATGCGCGTATTCTCGTGAAGCGACGACTCGACGGCGTCTAAATCATTCATGTTCACCCGTGTGTAGGTCAGCCCCCAGGGATGAAAAACCTGTTCGAGAAGAGCCGGAGTGCCATAGTATGCATCCGCAGAAAGCAATACGTGGTCGCCCGGCCGAAGCGCCTGAAAAAGTGTCATGGCTGCCGCCTGTCCTGAGCCAAACGCCATCCCAACGGCTCCCCCTTCGAGGGCAGCGATTGCCTTTTCGAGTGACTCGCGGGTCGGGTTATTAGGGCGGGCGTATATGTAATTTGCGGGCAACTCGTTGGCCTCATTGCGGGCAAAAGTGGTTGACAAGTGAATTGGAGAAACAACGGCTCCGGTGGTTGGATCTGGCTGATGGGTAGCGCGAAGAGCAAGGGTATCGAAATGCATAAAGTGGTCATTAAGGACTAACGGATTACAGACTCGACATCGAAACAGCAGGAACAGAAAGAAAGTTGATATTTCGTAGCACGGATCGCACGGGCGGCTCTAATCCTATCCGCTTGGTCACGATATACTGTTGAGGACTATTCCTGTTTCTTTTCGGCAAGCTAGCCTGTGGCTATGCGGACAGGATCGGGGCCGCCCATGCGGTCCGCGCTACGAAATATTTTTTACCGAGTGCCAGTAATAGCCGTCAGTGTACTACTTTTAGAAATTCGTATGCAAGCATACTATAGCTTATGAATCAACCATATCAATCGTTATCATTTGGGTTAGCGGATGGCGTGATGACCGTTTCGCTGCTTGGTCCCGGCAAAGGAAATGCAATGGGACCTGAATTTTGGGAGGAGCTACCCAACGCAATGGATGAAATAAATCAGATGCCCGATGTTCGGTGCATTGTGTTTCGGGGTAGTGGGGATCATTTTAGCTATGGCCTTGATATCGCCCGGATGATGCCGCGTATCGCCGGGATGGCTTCCGGAAGCCCAATGGCCAATGAGCGTCGGAAGCTCATGGCTCAGATTCGGTTTATGCAATCCGGCTTCGTGAAAATGCACGAGTCTGCCAAACCGGTCATTGCGGCTGTTCATGGCTGGTGCATTGGGGGAGGGGTAAACATGATTGCAGCGGCCGACATTCGTCTGTGTTCCCGCGACGCCAAATTCAGCCTTCGGGAAGCCAAGCTGGCCATTACGCCCGATATTGGTGGATTGCAGTTTCTGCCCCATCTGATCGGTCAGGGATTTACCCGCGAGATGGCCTTTACTGGGGGCGACTACGATGCTACGTTTGCCGAGCGCGTTGGTCTGGTCAATCATGTCTACGAGACGCCCGATGCGCTATTTGAAGCTGCCAATACGCTGGCCCGCCAAATTGCGGATAATCCCGCTCCGGCCGTACAAGGCGCCAAAGAAGTGCTTAACTACAGTGTCAATAAATCCATCGAAGACGGTTTGCAGTACGTTGCCGTCTGGAACTCCAGCCAGATGCAATCGGTGGATTTTGGCGAAGCCATGCAGGCCACCATTGAGAAACGCAAAGCCGAATTCAACAAAAAGATAAACCGAGGTTATTAAAGCAATGAGTGAATGAACGAATGAGTGATTGAATGAATAGCGTACAAAACAATTACTCGTTTATTTCAGCCGGAGAAGTCGGGTATTTTATTCACTCATTTAAGCATTCACTCATTCAAAATTAATTATGACAACTGGAATGCTGCGCGATGATGCGCTAAAAGGGAAAACGATCATCGTGACCGGGGGCGGCACGGGCCTGGGTAAATCGGTGACCCGCTATTTACTGCAACTGGGGGCCAACGTCACAATCTGTAGTCGCCGTCAGGCAGTACTGGATGAAACCGCCAACGAGTTGATGGAGGAGGTGAAACAGAACAATGGATCGGGGACTGTACTGGCCCTTGCCTGCGACGTTCGTAAAACAGACGAAATCGAGCATGTTATCCAGAAAACGATTGAGCGATTTGGCCAGCTGAATGGCTTACTCAATAATTCTGCCGGGAACTTCATCAGCCCTACCGAGCGGCTGTCTTATAAGGCGTTCGATACCATTGTCGACATCGTTTTGCGCGGCACTTATTACTTTACGCTGGCCGTGGGTAAATACTGGATCGCCAATAAAATTCCGGGGACTGTATTGAACATTTCCACCACCTACGCCACAACGGGCTCGGGCTATGTGGTGCCCTCGGCTGTTGCCAAAGGCGGTGCCCTGATTATGACCAAATCGCTGGCCGCCGAATGGGGCAAATATGGCATCCGGCTCAACGCCATTGCGCCGGGCCCGTTTCCGACCAAAGGTGCCTGGGATCGGCTCTTTCCCGAACCCTTGGCCAGCATGATGGACCCCACGAGCCGCATTCCACTCCACCGGGTTGGCGAGCATGGCGAACTGGCGAACCTGGCGGCTTTCCTGTTGTCAGATTATTCAGGATACATTACTGGCGAAAGTATCACCATCGATGGGGGCGAAGTGCTGATGGCGGGTGAGTTCAGTCACCTCGATAAAGTCACGACCGAACAATGGGATATGATTGAGCAGACCATCAAACAAGCCAACCGGGCGAGTAAAAATAGCGAAAGAGCGAAGGATTGAAAGAGCGAAACCAGCCGGTGAATTCGCTCTTTCAATCTTTCGCTCTTTCACCATTATTCCGCACCTTTGCCAACAGATTTTTGTTCTATTTACGTATCAAAACCTTTCAAAATGCCCAACTGGTTTCTCGGGAAAATACGCTATCAGCAGCCCATTGACGACTCGAATGTCGGCACCCGGAATGAAGAGTTTATCAAGCAGAAAACCGTAACGGAAGCCTATCTGGTGGATGCCGTTAGCTATACCGATGCGGAGGCTCGTCTTTATCAGGAGATTGCTGCCAATACACCCGACTTCGAGATTACAAACATTTCGCGTATGAAACTGGCCGACGTGTTTCACATCGAAGAGGGGGGTGAAACCTGGTTTAAAGTGAAGGCCATGTTTATCACCGACGATGAAAAAACGGGCAAACAAAAGAAAACGCCCAGTGTAATGCTCGTCAATGCTGAAACGCCCAAGCAGGCCTATGAGCAAGTCGAAATAAGCCTGAAAAGCGCCCTTGATCCATTCGAGATCACGGATGTCAATACAACTAAGATTCTGGAAATATTTCCGTATAATGAAGAGGAGCAGCGAAACCTTCGCCCGCTTAGCGAGGTGCTTAGCCCCGAGCCGGAAACTATCTAACTGTTGAATCGAATGCCATCCTTTTACAGAATGGCATTCTTTTTTTACGAAATTCCTGACTTTCAGGAGTCAAGACTTGCGTTGAATTCGTTCCATGCTGATATTTGCCCCATCATGAAACGTAACCTGTTCCAATTCTTCAACCTACTCATGGCCTGCGTTGTGCTGCTAAGCAGTACCGGCTTTGGTTTGGTGGAGCATTCGTGTCAGATGCGTGGCAAGAAAAAAACGATGGTTGTTGCCTTTAGCGAGGTAAAATCATCATCCGGTTGTGCGACCAGCAAACAGCCACTGCCCGAGCAGCAAACGGTTGTCAAAAAAGCCGACTGCTGTCAGGACGATCAGCACTATGAAAACGTCGACATCTCGTCGTCGTTGAGCCAGTTCGTTGCCAAGTTTGTCAAGACTGTTACCGAAGCGGTAATAACCGGCTTTGTGGCCGTTATGGCCTGGATTATCGAGGTCGTCTTTGCTGGGAAATCAGCTACTGTTTCGCTCTTTTCGTCGCCCCCTTCGCTTTCCGGGCGCGATATTCTGACGCTCGTTCAGAGCCTCCTCCTTTGATACGCTGATTAAGTTGTTCTGGCCGGTGTTTTAAACACGGGCTTGTTCTACGTATTCATTAATCAGCAAACTCATGTACTTTCTTTCTTTACGGATTGTCCTGCTTATCAGTGGGCTAGGGGTTGGCTTATTCGCCATAAAGACCCCCGCGCAGGCACAATCAGATACCACGCTTGTCGAAAAAAAAACACTGGTTCGGGGAAGCGTCGGTGAAACCGTCAACAGTAAACGCGTACCTCTGGTTGGCGCGACGGTCATCTGGGCTGGCACGACCCTGGGTACCAATACAGATGCGAACGGGCTTTTTCAATTACCAAAGCATCCAACCGAAAACCGGTTGATCATTAGCTATGTTGGCTATCAGGCAGATACCCTAACGGTTACCGATCCATCGACCGAGCTAATGGTGACGCTGCGTTCAGAACGCACTTTACAGGAGGTAACAGTATCGGGAGCGCCGGGGCAGGTTGACCGGATCAACCCGATTCAAACCGAACTGATCACCCAGCGAACCCTCGCCAAAGCGGCCTGTTGTAATCTGTCAGAGAGCTTCGAAACCAATGCTTCCGTGAGTGTGTCGTATAGTGATGCCGTTACTGGGGCGAAACAAATTCAGTTTCTGGGACTGGGTGGCCAATACGTTCAGACGAATATCGAGAATATTCCGACCGTGCGCGGACTGGCCACTACCTTCGGATTAAACTACATTCCCGGTACCTGGATCACCAGCATCGATGTGGGCAAAGGCGCGGGGTCTGTCGTGAACGGCTACGAATCCATGAGCGGCCAAATGAACATTGAACTGCAGAAGCCGGATGACACGAATAAACTGTTTTTAAACGGCTACGCAAACAGTTTCGGGCGAATCGAAGGCAATGTAAACTGGTCGCACACGCTTACTAAAAAGTGGAGTGTGGGCGTTCTGGGTCATGCCAGTACCCTTCAGAAAGAAATTGATCAGAACAACGATGGGTTTCGTGATTTGCCTTTGTACACCCAGCTCAACGCCATCAATCGGTATAAGTACAGCAGCGAGCGATTTATGGCGCAGTTTGGCGTGAAGGCGCTTTATGAAGACCGCGACGGGGGACAACTGTCAACGTTTCGTTCGCCAGTGGGTATCGCCCGGTATCAGTTCGGCAATACAACCCGGCGACTGGAGTTTTTCTCAAAAACGGCCATTCTTTATCCTGATAAACCATATAAAGGCCTGGGACTGATCTTAAACGGTGTTCATCATGATCAAACGGCCATCATTGGCTTTAGACCCTACAATGGTCAACAGCGAACGATCTACGCAAACCTGATCTATCAGAACATCATTGGCAACACGAACCACACGTACAAAGCGGGACTAAGCTATTTGCTGGATGATTACAAAGAAGATCTGGCCTCTTTAGCCACCAGTCGTACCGAATCGGTGCCGGGGGTTTTTGCTGAATATACGTACACCTATCCCGAAAAAATGACGGTGGTACTCGGCGGACGGTTTGATTACCATAACCTGTTTGGGGCGCAATGGACGCCCCGCGCGCATGTGAAGTACAACCTGAGCCAAAGTCTGACGCTCAGAGCTTCGGCTGGGCGTGGCTTCCGGGTGCCCAACCCGATCAGCGAAAACATGGGGTTTTTAGTTAGCTCACGGGCCGTATTTATGTACCAAAACAGAAACGCCGGCCCTTACGTGAACTGGAACCTGACGCCACTGAAGCCCGAAGTTTCATGGAATTATGGCCTTAGTTTAACAAAAGACTTGACGATACTGGGTAAAAAAGCATCGCTGGTGCTGGACTACTACCGCACTGATTTTCAGAACCAGTTGGTGGTCAATGTCGAAAATTCGTCTCTCCTGTATTTTTATAACCTGCGCGACGCGACGCATCACGGGCGTTCCTTTGCCAATAGTTTCCAGGCTGAGCTGAACATACAGCCTGCCCGGCGGTTCGATGTGAAAGTGGCCTACCGGCTTTTCGACACCCAACAGAGCACGGCCATGCCAGCGGGTGATACGGTGCTGCTCCCCAAAATGATGGTGCCCCGTGAGCGCTTTTTGCTGAACGTAGGCTATGCATTGCCCTACGATAAATGGAAATTTGACGCAACGCTACAATGGAACGGCCCCCGCCGGATTCATTACCTGCGTGAAGGCTATGTGCATGCCAGCAACCAGAATTCCCCAACCGACTACTCGCCGGGATTTGCTAACCTGAATGCACAGCTTAGCCGGGGCTTTAGGACAGGTTGGGAAATTTACCTGGGCGGAGAAAACCTGACGGGCTTCCGGCAACTGAATCCCATCTTCGCGGCTAATGATCCCTACGGGCCTGATTTCGATGCGGCAGGCCGAGCCTGGGGACCTGTAACGGGGCGTATGGTATACATTGGATTTCGCTTTAAACCAGTAAACTAATGACACTAACCGTCCGAAATATGGTGTGCGATCGCTGCAAGCGTGTCGTCCGGGATGAACTCGAACAAATGGGTTTCGTTGTTAAGCGGGTCGAACTGGGCGAAGTTGACCTCGAAACCCCACCTTCTGCCCAGACGATCGAGGCCATCCGTCACAGGTTGCAGGAAAATGGATTTGATTTGGTTGACGACAAAAAACAGTCGCTCGTAGAACACATCAAAGTGCTGCTCATCAATGAGGTCCAGCACCTGAAAGCTGAGCGGCTGCCGACCGAAAATTATTCGACGTTTCTGGAACGGAAACTAGGCTATGAATACTCGTATTTGAGCGGCCTGTTTTCGTCCAGTGAGGGTCAGACGTTGGAGAAGTACATTATTGCACTCAAAATCGAAAAGGTGAAGGAGTGGTTGCAATACGCCGAACTCACCCTAAGCGAAATAGCCTGGCGATTGAGCTACAGCAGCGTTCAGCACCTCTCCAATCAATTTCGACAGGTAACCGGCCAAACGCCGGGGCAATTCAGAAAGTCTGTCCATGCCAGCCGACGCAATCTAGACGCTATATAAGGAGGTTTAGTCATTCACTTGCATTCTCTGAGGACCGTTCGGTCGAGGTTCCGATCCTAACAGCCCACGGAATAGCCACCCTGTACCCTAAGCTGGATACCTATTTTGGCAGAATTAGTCTAACATGTGATAGCGTATGTGTCTGATAATAAAAGAAATCAGTCTAAAGTAGCGTAACCTAACCAATCGTATGATCTATTCTCTTTTTGCATCACTTAAAGCTTTCCCCAGAGCCTTACTTCGGTTGGTCCTGAAAGCATGTAAAGTTGACCCATTAACGAAAAAGGAAACAGAAGCTTTTCTGGAGAACTATCAAGTGGCGAATAGCCCGGTGAGAGAGGTTTTTATACCCGGCGTACAAAATCAGGGCGAGTTGACAAAACTTATTTTTCCGCCCGTCCGGGCCGTCACGCACCAGTCATTTGTCTGGAGTTACGAACCAGGGACAAAAAAAGCCGTTCAACTACCCTACGGGGGCATCCTGACTGATGGCAAGCTATTATGTCTGGATTTTGAGAGTTACCATTTAGCGAGGAATTGGCGAGGCTTCGGCAAGCGAATTGGTTTAAGGTATGAAACGGTTATTGCCCCCTTCAGCCATTACCTGGATGTTGTCTTCTTTGGAGGCTATTATGACTTCGTGATTCTGGTGGCGGCAAAACTGAGCCGAATAAAAGCCGCATTGCCGGAGCCGGTTTTTGATCTGGCTGCCCTGTCATATCCGCTTTTTAAGACGACCTACGAGCAGGAATATCTGGATTTAATCGGGGTTAAGCCGGATCATATCTTCGATAGCGTCGTGCATGATATTCGGTTTGACCGGTGTATTCTGGCCAATAGCGGGCACTGGTTTTACCCGGACCCTGCCGATATTTTTGCCTTGAAAGAGCTGGTCGAGGCCAAGCTGATGATCAAACGAACAAATCAACACCGCATTTATGTAAGCCGGTCCACTCGCCGTAAAGTGGTGAATGAAGCCGCTTTGATTAAACTTCTGGAGAAATACGACTTCATCATTATTGAAGACAAACCCCGGTCTGTGGCGGAGCAGGTAGCGATTTATAAAAATGCCTCGTTTATCATGGGCCCACATGGGGCTTCATTCACGAATATCATCTGGTGCGAACCGGGAACGCACCTGTTTGAATTATTTCCGGCCAACATGATTGTCGATCACTTTGCGTACCTCGCTCAGGTTATGGACATGCGCTACTCAGCCTACAGCCATGTCATTAAAATGGGGCAGACAAAGCATCATATCGAGGAAGACGTCTTTGTCTCCATTGCCGATCTGGAGAAAAGTCTCGACGTGTTATTTGTGCAGGTGTAAGCAATCGCAATAATCAAACAGCTGTAGAGCGCAGCTTTGCCAAAAGTTTTTCTTGATTACTTACCGTATTGCGGGATCGGGTAAGCGGTGCCCAGCGTAACGATTTACATAAACAGTAACTCTGACAGGACTCCTAGCCTAAGGTCAGGTGGTCAGTAGGCTGGTTTTATGAAACCAGACCACAATTATGTAAAAACCCTATCGGGAAAGCGTAGTTATTTTGTCAGACCAACGGTGGTCGATAAAATGACAACGATTATGGAAACCATGCAACACAACCACAGCCACACGGACACTTGTTTTAGCTGCGCGGAAGCCTGCGAACGATGCGCCACTGCCTGCCTGGAAATGGGCGACAAAGATGGCAAAGGGCACGACATGACGACCTGCATAAAGCTCTGCCGCGATTGCGCGGATATTTGCACACTCTGTGGGCGGTTAGATGCTCGTGGGTCTGAATTTTCCCGCGATTTCATGGCTTTATGCGCCGAAGTATGCGAAGCCTGTGCCGAAGAATGCGAAAAACATGCGGATCACTTCGCCCACTGTAAAGCCTGTGCCGAAGCCTGCCGCAAATGTGCTGAAGAGTGCCGGTCCATGTCGGCAAATGCGTAAAATGACTTCCCGTGTAGTATAAAAACATTGATTAGTAGTACGCAAACGGCTACTAATCAATGTTAAAACACGCCTTCGATCAAGGGCATAGCCCGTATTCCTTCGTTCAGGTAGGGGCAGACCCCAAACGACGTTATGACTAGGACACTTCTCATTTTTTGGTTCATAGCGCTGGCTGGTGCCGCTCATGCGCAACATCAGCACCATGACGGCATGAAAGTGCCCACTCCCAATACGCCAGCGAAAGCAAAAACGCCCGGTAAAATAAACGCTGATACCACCAAATCCATGGATCATTCCGGGCATGGCGGTATGAATATGAGCCAGCACAAAGACATGGACATGACCGGGTCAATGGGTGACATGAAAACCCTGAATCAGGGCCTGACAATGGACACGACGATGGGCATGACGCATTCGTTGTCGCGAAACTTGCCGATGAATCGGAATGGGTCCGGCACATCGTGGCATCCTGACAATACACCCATGTATGCCTACATGAGCCAGCCAACACCCAAAGGCTGGAGTTACATGTTGCACTATGCCATCTACCTGCGATATACAAGTCAGAATGGCAACAATCCTGACGGTCGTGGTCGTGGGCAGCAATTGGGTGCACCGAATTGGTTTATGGGTATGGCACAGCGTAAAGTTGGGCAGCGGGGCTTGTTTCAGGTGCGCGCCATGCTGTCGCTCGATCCGCTGACGGTTAGCAACGGTGGGTACCCGTTGCTGTTTCAAACGGGCGAAACCTACAAAGGTCAGCCGCTGATAGACCGACAACACCCGCACGATCTTGTATCGGAGCTTTCGGTGAGTTATAGTCATGCTCTTAGCAAAGATGTTGATCTATACGGGTACGTCGGTTATCCAGGCGAACCTGCTCTTGGGCCGCCTGCCTTTATGCACCGCATTTCCTCGTTCAACAACCCCGACGCGCCCCTGAGTCACCACTGGCAGGATGCTACCCATATCTTGTTTGGGGTTGCTACGGCGGGTTTCCGGTACAAATGGGCTAAACTGGAGGCATCAACCTTTAAAGGACGTGAACCCGACGAGAACCGCTATAACTTCGACGTCCCCAAATTTGACAGTTATTCTTATCGGTTATCGATCAATCCATCGCCTTCGTTTGCTTTTCAATTCTCGCAGGGATTTCTGCACAGTCCTGAAGAAGCACATCCCGAAGAAAACATCACCCGAACAACGGCATCCATTTTGCACAGTAAAGGACTGGGACCTGGTAGCTACGTAACGTCGGCGGTTGTTTGGGGACGCAATAGTCACGATGGCGCTGGTGAGAGTTCGTATCTGGCTGAAAGCAGCCTGCAAATGGATAAAGTTGCTTTTTATGGTCGCTATGAAAATGTTAGAAAATCAGCGGAAGAGTTAGGGATTTACCAGCCGCCATCAGGTGAAATTGGGCAGATCACCCGCGAGCAATCGTTCCTAATCAATAACCTGACATTGGGTATGAACTACCGAATCATTCAGCAGCACAATACGGACCTGGTGCTGGGAGCCCAGGTAACGGCCAGCATGCCCGATCGTTTTTTACAATCTCTTTATGGAAACATGCCCATTTCGGGAGAAATCTACCTGCGCCTGACGCCCAGCCTGATGACCATGAAAAGCATGAACCATTCGGGGCATCGTCAAATGAAGGGAATGAATCACTAAGCAAGCATCTGATTTGTTAAGCAAGACCACTCCAGACCGGGCACCATTTGTCATAAATTGTCGTTATTCATTCACCATAAACCACATACAACTATGTTGCGTAACCTGTTTCTAACCGCCCTGACATCCTTACTGCTTTTGGGTAACCTGTTCGCCAGCGCACCAACCCGCGACGATAAGGAAAAAGAAGTTAAAATTAAGACATCGGCCATTTGTGGTATGTGTAAATCCCGTATTGAACGGAATCTGTCTTACGAAAAAGGTGTCAAAGAAGCTGATCTCGACGTGAAGTCTAAAGTCGTCACGATCAAATACAATCCGGCCAAAACGGACGTATCCAAACTGAAAGCGAACATCAGCAAAACAGGCTACGACGCGGAAGAAGTAGCGGCTGACGAAGCTGGGTATAACAAACTGCCAAGCTGCTGCAAAAAAGACAGCGGTATGGCTCATCAATAAACGTGCTGACCCAAACAAACAGCCCCACGTCTCATAAGACATGGGGCTGTTTGTTTGTAGGGAAATCAGCTTTACTTGAATGCGTTGATTAGCTGGGTAGCCGCCAGGGTCTGTGCCTGTTGGGCTTCGGGAACAATGGCGTACATACCAAAAAACTCGTGCGTTACGCCAGTATACAGTTGATACGTGACCGATACACCCACCGATTGGAGCTTGTCGCGCAGTAACATGCCTTCGGTTTGCAGCGGGTCAATTTCAGCTGCAATAATGGTTGTCGGTGGCAAACCGCTGAGGTTAGCGACATCGACCAGCGAAATCAGCGGACTATCGCCATCAGCTGGCGTGCGGAAATAGTTGTCCGTAAAGTACTGAATCAAAGGGCGGTTCAATGGTTTGGCGTTGGCGTAGCGGTTGTACGATTCCGTGAAGAGATCGTTGTTCGCTACCGGAAACACCGACAAGATATGGATCGGAAGAGCCAAACCGCGATCACGGGCCATCATCGCGACAGTGATGGCCATGTTACCACCAGCGCTCTCGCCGGCAACGGCTACTTTCGCGGGATTTCCATTAATGGTAGCTGCATTATTTTTTGCCCACTCATAGGCGCGATATGCGTCTTCGTGCGCCGTTGGAAATTTGAACTCAGGAGCCAGCCGATAATCGACGGACATAACGATTGCGCCAGTTTCTTCGGCCAGCGCCAGCGTTGAGTATTCATACACTTCCGGACTGCCGATCACCCAGCCTCCGCCGTGGTAATACACAATAACCGGCATTGGGGCCGACCCGTTGTTGGGGGTGTAAACTTTGACTCGTATCTGAGCGTTGTCAGCCCCTGTAATCATCCGTTCGCTGATGGTGACGTTGGCTTTTGGGCGAGGAATATTATTCTTGTCAAGCAATGAATTGACGGCGTCTTTGAACGATGGCTGTTTTCGGGCATCCTGTGGAGAAAGCTGGTTGAGTGGAGTGGGAGCCAGGCGGCCTAGCTCCTCAATAACGGCCAACATTTGGGGGGTGATGGTTGGTCCCCAGTCGGGTTTAGGGCTGTTGGACTGAATACTCTGACCGGGCTGTGGCAACCGGTGGTCCTGACAGGCAGTTAATGAGAACGTAGCAAGTAAGGCAAGAAATGCGTACTGTAGAGTCTGACGGCAATGTGTTTTTGTTACTAAAAGATTTTTCATAAAACGTTGTTTAATTTAGTAGAACAACTTGTAATATATTCTACTGTTTTAGTAGATCTTTTAATTGGTTAACTTATTTGTTAATCGGTAATTTTTGTCGGGTGTCAAGGTTGCCAATGAGGTCGTGATTTCAGGTTGAAAGACTTTTACTGAAACCGGCTGGATTAAAAGGACATTTGCCAATCTTTGGGGACAATTTCGCTACTCATGCGCACACATCTGGTTACTGCTCTCATTACCCTGCTTACCCTGATTGTATCATCAAAAACGCAGGCGCAGCATACGCCCAAAAACTACCAGAAATACCCTTATTTGCTCTATCTACCGAAAGACTACAACACTACCAAAGACAGTTACCCTGTAGTCATTTACCTGCACGGCGGGTCGCAGCGGGGGCAGGATTTGAGTAAGCTGAAGATATACGGACTCCCGTACCTGGTCGATAAAGGCCGTGAATTTCCGTTTATTATTGCCTCACCTCAATGCCCGGATGGAAAATTCTGGTCGACCGATAACTGGTTCGATTCGCTGTATACTGAGCTAACAACGACGTACCGGGTTGATCCAAAGCGTGTCTATTTGACCGGTATCAGCATGGGTGGCTATGGTGTCTGGCAAACCGCCGTAAACTATCCGGATAAATTTGCAGCCGTGATGCCGCTGTGTGGGGGCTGCGATGATTCGACCCAAATTTGCCGGATCAAACACATGCCAATCTGGACATTTCATGGAACGGCCGACGAGGTAATTCCAATCTCGGAAACAGAGCGATTGGTGAAACGGTTAACTGACTGTCAGGGGCGGGTGAATTTTACCCGACTGGAAAAAGAAGGCCACAGCATTCAATACTTGTATGAGGATAATGCGCTCTATGCATGGTTGCTGAAGCAGCATAAATAGCTTGAATCTGGCACTTGAAAAACCTACACACTCCATCCATGATCTACAAAAATACCCTTGATTTTGCCCGCCAACTCGATCAGACCGACCTGCTTCGTTCGTATCGCGACCGCTTTCACATTCCCCAACGCAATGGACAGGATCTGATTTATCTGTGCGGAAATTCGCTTGGCTTGCAACCCAAAACCGCCAGGGCGGCTCTGGAACAGGAACTTAATACATGGCAGAATCTGGGTGTTGAAGGCTGGTTTGACAAAACAGAAGCCGCCGAACAACCGTGGCTACGGTATCACGAAACCTGTAAAGAGTTACTGGCGCAGATTGTTGGGGCACAGCCCAGCGAAGTTTGCCCCATGAACGCCCTAACCGTGAATCTTCATCTGTTACTGGCCTCCTTTTATCGGCCCCGCATGGATGGGCTAGGCGCTAAGAAATACAGGATCCTGACGATTAAAGGTGATTTTCCGTCGGATCAGTACGCGCTCGAAACCCACGTGAAACTGCATAATTTCCAGCCATCTGATGCGATTATCGAAGTCGCTCCACGACCCGATGATGGTCTAATTCACACGTCCGATATTCAGGCTGCTATTGCCGAATATGCCGACTCGCTGGCGGTGATCTGGATGAGTGGCCTCAATTATTATACGGGTCAGGTCTACAACATGGCTGCCATTGCCGAAACAGCGCGAACGCATTGCGTTCCTATTGGGCTCGATCTGGCACACGCCATTGGTAATGTCCCCCTGCGACTGCACGATTGGGGCGTTGATTTTGCTACCTGGTGTTCGTACAAATACCTCAATGGTGGCCCTGGTGCCGTATCGGGCGTGTTTGTGCATGAAAAACACCACGCTCAGAACTTACCTCGACTGGCCGGCTGGTGGGGCTATCGGGAAGACAAGCGATTCGAGATGACGCCCGGTTTTCTGCCCGCTCCCGGTGCGGATGGCTGGCAGGTCAGCACGCCCAATATCCTGGCCTTATCGCTGCACAGAGCGGCCATTGCCATCACGGCTGAAGCCGGTATGGCAGCGCTCCGGCAAAAAAGTGAACAACTGACGGGTTTTCTGGAGTATATACTGAACCAGTTGAAGGAAGTCATTATTCTGACACCCGATGACCCGAATCAGCGGGGGTGCCAGCTGTCGTTGCTGGTTCGCAAAAACGGCAAAGGCTTATTCAATTACCTGACAGAGCAGGGCATCATTGGCGACTGGCGCGAACCGGACTGTATTCGTCTGGCGCCAACTCCTTTGTACAATACCTTTGAGGAGGTTTGGCGTGTCGGTGAGGCTCTCAAAGCGTACTATGCAGTAGAGCAACCACAATAGTCAGGTAGAATAGGTATCAGGCAGATTTGGCGGAAACAGCTTTATTCGCTGCGAGACGGGTCAGCCGTTGGGGCGACAAAGGAAATGTTTCGTTTCAGACCCTCCAGTTTGGTCCGCTTAACGGCCGACCGGCGGAATATTTCCCGGAAAACATCTTCCGTAATTTCTTCCCAATCGGTTTTAGTCAATTTGGCTAAGTCGGGGTGAGGGTCGAAGGCGGGTGTTTTATGGGGGCGGGCAAAGCGGTTCCAGGGGCACACGTCCTGGCAAATATCACAACCAAACATCCAGTTGTTAAATTTCCCCTGGACTTCAGTTGGAATGGCTTCTTTCAGTTCAATGGTAAAATAGGAAATGCACTTACTACCATCGACCACATATGGACCAACAATGGCATCGGTCGGGCAGGCGTCGATGCAACGCGTACAGGTACCGCAGTAATCGGTTATGGGACCGTCGGGCTCCAGTTCCAGATCAAGAATCAGTTCGCCGATAAAGAAAAACGAACCGATCTCTCTATTGATCAGATTCGTATGTTTGCCCACCCAGCCAAGCCCGGCACGTTTGGCCCAGGCCTTATCCATTACCGGTGCCGAATCAACGAAAGCACGCCCGCCTACCTCGCCAATTTCGTCATGTATAAAAGTCAGTAAATCTTTTAGTTTGTCTTTTATAACAAAGTGATAATCGGTGCCGTAGGCGTATTTGGATAATTTCAAATCATCATCACCTTCAGGAAGTTTCTGCTCGGGATAATAATTAAGTAGTACCGTTAGTACTGATTTTGCATCATCGACCAGCAACCGAGGGTCCAGTCGTTTGTCGAAATGATTGGCCATATAATTCATCTGGCCATGCATCCCATTTTTCAACCAGGTTTCTAACCGGGGCGCTTCATCTTCCAGAAAATCGGCTTTAGCCACCCCGCAAAAGTCAAAGCCTAAGGCTGCGGCTTTCGCTTTAATGAGTTGCGTATAATGGCTGGCTGGCGAGTGCATGACAAAATAAGTAGGCTGCTTTCGTTTTCCATCGAAAGAGAATTGTCGCGCTCAGCGAATTCAAATCCATAATCGTGAAAACGTCTGGAACGGTACGAGCAAAACAGATTTATTAACCAGATAAATCCTGCAAGTAAGTCAAATTACATAAATCCTAGGTCATGTATCGTGCCAAGTTGGCAGGAGATGCGGTTTTGGCCGGTCTTTTGCCCATCTTTGCTTATGAATTTCTGGAAGAGAAATAGAAGCTCAGTAATGGAAAATAAAGACATTTTGGATGATCAGGCATCCAGCGATACGCAACAACCTGACAACCTGACAAATGAAGAGGCTGTAACGGTGAATGGTGGAGAGCCAGCCGAAGCCGATGAAACGACGTCAACAGAAAGCGTCGTGGCTGAAGCCGCACCAACGGACACCAATAAAAGTGCTGGCGAAGTAGCCGAACTGAAAGATAAATATCTCCGTTTATACGCTGATTTTGAGAACTTCCGTCGGCGTACAGCAAAGGAAAAACTCGAGTTGATTAACAATGCCAATGAAGGCGTATTGAAAGCGCTGATCCCGGTTGTTGACGATTTCGAACGGGCCATGCAATCCATCGACAATACAAACGATGTGGCGGCTTTGAAAGAAGGCGTTTCGTTAATCTATACGAAGTTGGTCAAGACGCTTGACGGAAAAGGCCTGAAACCCATGGTTTCCAAAGGCGAAACCTTCGACGCTGACCTGCACGAGTCTGTGACACAATTCCCGGCTCCCAGCGAGGATCTGAAAGGAAAAGTTATCGAAGAAATTGAAAAAGGATATTACCTGAATGACAAGGTCATTCGGTTTGCAAAAGTGATTGTAGGCAGTTAACCTAATGAGTGAATGAGTGAATGAGCGAATGAAGGCTTGCGTCAGCTATGCACTCATTCGCTCATTCACTCATTCACTCATTCAAAAATATGGCAACGAAGCGCGATTATTACGAAATACTAGGCGTTGATAAGAACGTCTCGACAGAAGACCTCAAGAAAGCCTATCGTAAGATGGCGATCAAGTATCACCCAGACAAGAATCCTGACGACCCAACCGCCGAGGAGAAGTTCAAGGAAGCGGCCGAAGCTTATGATGTCTTGAACGATCCTCAGAAAAAAGCCCGGTATGACCAGTTTGGCCATGCTGGAATGGGTGGTGCAGCCGGAGGTGGATACGGCGCTGGCGGCCCATCGATGGAAGATATATTCAGCCAATTTGGCGATGTCTTCGGCGACGATTCGCCGTTTGGCAGTTTCTTCCGGGGCGCTCAGGGTGGTGGCGGTGGTGGTCGGCAGCGCGTTCGTCGCGGCTCCGATCTGCGCATCAAACTGAAGCTGAATTTGCAGGAAGTTGCCAACGGGGTTGAGAAAAAGATAAAAGTAAAACGTCACGTCACCTGTAACACCTGTGGCGGCAACGGGTCCAAAAACGGAACGGCTGTACAGACATGTTCGACCTGTAGCGGTACGGGCCAGACGCGCAAAGTGGTCAACACTATGCTCGGTCAAATGGTCTCAACGAGTACGTGCCCAACCTGTAATGGGGAAGGTAAACTTGTTACCGACCGTTGCGACGCCTGTTTTGGTGAAGGACGTGTCTTGCAGGAAGACGTTATCCCCATCAAGATTCCGGCTGGCGTGGCCGAAGGCATCCAATTGTCGGTTGGTGGCAAAGGCAACGTTCCCCCACGGGGCGGTGTGGCCGGCGATTTACTGATCGTGATTGAAGAAGAGGAAGATGCTGACCTCAAACGCGACGGTAATAACGTTGTATTCGATTTATACGTCAACTTTGTGGACGCGGCCATCGGGACCAACGTCGAAGTGCCGACCATTGATGGGAAAGCCCGCATCACGCTTGAACCCGGTACACAAAGCGGCAAAATTCTTCGTTTGAAAGGGAAAGGTATCAAAGAATTGAACGGCTACGGACGGGGCGATGAACTGGTTCATGTCAACGTCTGGACGCCCAAAATGCTATCGGCCGAAGAGCGCGGTATTCTTGAGAAACTACGCAACTCGCCGAATTTCCAGCCAAAGCCCAATAAAAATGAGAAAGGTTTCTTCGACAAGATGAAGGATTTCTTTCACGGATGAGAACTGATGTGAATTGGTTTGATCATGATTACAACACTAACAAAAAAGCCCCTATCTGGGGCTTTTTTGTTGATTGATGGTATGTGTTTGGACTTGTAATGATAGACTAGCGTTGAAAATGGATACTTTTTTTCTGATTTGTGCTCAAAAGTCTACAATCAGTTATGGTATAAAATGACTCGCTGGCAGAATGGTCTAGCCAAAATGGTGAAGGCGTGGATTTCAGCTGAATTGGTATAATCGAACTCGCTCCGTTCTACTGATTTTCCATAAGAAAACACACTTCCTTAGAAAAGGAAATCCCCAATAAAAATGTGCCAGTTGATTCATAGAACCACAACCAAGTCGAAGAATCTGCGATTGATGTTTATACATAATGCCGGTGTTGTACTATTTTCGTCGCCTACCTCTCCTACACTCATATGCATCAAACACTACTGCTTTGTTTATCCCTACTCCTGGCAATTTCCCTGTTTGTCATGCTGGGCCAGCGGTTACGAATTTCGGCGCCTATTTTCCTAGTTATTAGTGGGCTGGTCGTTAGCCTGATTCCGGGTGTTCCGCGTATCGTCGTTGATCCTGAGCTGATTTTTTTAATTTTTCTGCCGCCCTTACTTTATGAAGCGGCCTGGTTTACGTCCTGGAAAGAGTTCTGGCGGTGGAGACGCATCATTGTCGTGCTGGCTTTTGGGCTGGTTATCTTTACGGCTTTTGCCGTCGCCTATGTGTCAAGTGCCGTTATTCCGGGATTTACGCTCGCGTTAGGCTTCCTGCTGGGAGGCATCATTTCGCCACCCGATGCTGTCGCGGCCACGTCTGTTTTGCGAGGAGTGAATGTGCCGAAGCGGGTAATCAGCATTCTGGAAGGCGAAAGCCTGGTAAACGATGCGTCCAGTCTGGTGGTGTTCCGGTTTGCTTTGGCGGCAGTGTTGTCTGGTTCGTTTGTCTGGCAGAAAGCCGCCACCGGTTTCGTCATGGTTACGCTGATGGGGATTGTCATTGGACTGGCAGTCGCTTTAGTGTTTTACGTTATTCACCGATGGCTACCCACCACAACCCGAATCAGCATTCTGCTGACGTTCATGGCTCCGTATATTATGTACCTAACAGCCGAAGAATTTCACTATTCGGGGGTGATGGCCGTGGTGAGTGGCGGGCTGTTTCTGTCAAATCACAGCCACCAAATTCTGAACCACAGCGCCCGAATTCAGGGCACAGGGATGTGGTCGACGGTTACTTTTGCGTTGAACGGACTGGTCTTCATGCTGATTGGTCTTGAGCTACCCGTTATCATCAATGGGCTGGATGGCTATTCAAAGACAGAATCGATTCTGTACGCATTGCTGATTACGTTTCTGATTATCGTGACCCGGATCGTGGTCGTCCTGTTTTCATCTGTTTTCACCCGGATAATTGGCCGTGTGATTTCTGTCGCCGACCGCAGTCCCGGCTGGCGTGGGCCGGTTATCGTTAGTTGGGCGGGTATGCGCGGGGTGGTGTCGCTCGCATCGGCGCTATCTATTCCGTTGACCTTAACCAATGGCGAGCCTTTTCCACATCGGAACCTGATCCTGTTTATTACGTTTGTCGTTATCTTATTTACGCTTGTTTTTCAGGGCCTTACCTTGCCAATGATTATTAGAAAGGTCAATTATAAAGATCCGGATCATCGGGCTCCCGAGGACCAGCAAGTATCGGCCATCCGGCTTAAATTGCTGAAAGTTGCTTTAAAAGAAGTAGAGGAGAAGTACGCCATCGAAGCCATCAATAATGAACTGGTGAGCAACCTGAGAAATCGAATGGAAAACGACTTGCATTCCATCACAAGGCACCTGGGTTCGCTGGAGCGCGACGGGGTGCAGGTAGATCAGTACAATAAAATTCTGACCGACATTATTACCGCCAAACGCAATGCGCTACTCTATTTTCGTAGCCTGGACGAGTTTGACGATGAGGTGATTCGCCAGGAGGAAGCCCGCCTTGATCTGGAAGAAGAAAAAGTAAATCACCCCATTCATTAAGCGTAATGCATAACAAAGCCCGGACCACATGGCGTAGTCCGGGCTTTGTTGTGAGCAATCGTTTTTATCAACCAAAGGCATTGATGTGCTTCTGGAAGATGGCTTCATACTTATTGGCGGCCGCCGTTTGCTTGGCTTCCTTGCAGGCTTCTACAATCGTTTGGAGAATGTAGAGATCCGAATCAGGGTTGCCGAAGCGGCCATTGCCACTTTTGTCGTACGTCAGCGCCTGATCGGCACGCTTGGCCATGATGTCGGCAATTTCAAGGGCTTTCTTGTTATCGCCTACCTCGAACAGGAACCGCACATAATTTGACGAAATCTGGTCGTACGGGATTGACTTGTCCGGAATAACCTTCAGTGAGTAATTGAGTACCTCAAGCGCCTTGTCCTTTCGGCCCTCCCGAATGAACTGATCGGCCAGACGGAAGAACGCAATGCGCGCCGAAATGACAGGTGGTCCTTTGTAGGTTTCATCATAGTATACGTCCGGATTATCGAACTCGCGCCAGAATGTCTTCTTGGTCATGTTGGTATACATGATGTCGGAATTGACGTACCCATCTGTTGCGCCCGGTACCGCAACCGGCATAAGCCGATACGCATAGCCTTCCAGTTGCATGTAGTTTTTCAGGCTCAGGTAATTGTCGCTCGCCAGCGTGCTCGAAAAATAGATAGGCCGCTTCCAGTTATTGGTCGCAATCATGTCGAGCATAATCAGGTCAGGCTTATAGAGATCTTTCTTGCCAATGGTCCACTGTAGGGTGTCCTTCATGAGCGGGCGCAGCGCAGCGGGTACAAATTTCGCATTGTCAACAGCCGCTTTGTCAATCGGCAGGAACAGCACCGACGAAGGCAGAATACTCGTCATATCGCCGTTCGTGAGCGGCACCTGAACCGCCGGGCTACTGGTTTTAATGAGGCTGATGTATTGCTTAAGGTCAATGCCGTTTTTCACACCCGGCACTTCATAAAACGGCACAATGTCGTTTTTGCCTTTGTTGAAATTGTCGAATTCGAGCGAAATAGGCAGAGCCTCCGACTCATACGTCTTGCGCTTCATCTGCTGAATGTACCACTCAGTACCCAACAAGCTCAGGTTACATACCCGAACATCACGCCGGAATCCCTCCACTTCCTGTACGTACCAGAGCGGGAACGTATCGTTATCACCACCCGTGAAGAGGATCGCGTTTGGCGCACAGGAGTTCAGCAGATTCTTGGCAAAATCAACGGATTGGTAACGTTTGTCGCGGTTGTGGTTATCCCAGCTTTTCGCGCCCATCATCACGGGAACCAGCAAACAAAGACCAGCCACCAGACCATTACGAGCTACGTCGGATTTCAGCGTATTTCGCAAGCCTTCGGCAATGGCCATGACGCCCAGCCCGAGCCAGATCGCAAAGAAATAGAACGAACCGACATAGATATAATCCCGTTCGCGGGGCTCCGATGGGGGCGAGTTCAGGAAAACTTGCAGGGCAATTCCCGTGAATAAAAAGAGCAGCCCAACAATCAGGAAATCACGCCGACGGCGGAAATACTGAAACGTAATTCCGAACAGACCCAGAATAAACGGCAACATATAAAAGTTGTCGCGCGCTTTGTTATGAACCAGCATATCGGGAGCGTTCTGGTCCGTTGACCAGGGCAGTAGGTAGCCTGCGCCTTCTTCGTCACTCTCGCGACCCGCAAAGTTCCACATCAGGTAACGCCACCACATATGGCCTAGCTGGTAGCTGAACAGGAATTTCAGGTTGTCGCCCATTGTTGGTTTCTGCCCTTCGGCTAGGCCAAGCATCTGGCGATACAAAGCGGGATGGTTTTGCTGGCTGCTATACACACGCGGAAACAGCATCTCGTCGCCGGGCGCGTAAACGTACTCGGGTTGGTGATCGAAGACAACATATTTGTTTCCTTCTTTTTTCCACATAGCAGCACCCGGCTTCTGGTCGATGGGGCGGGCCGTGAACACAGGGCCGTATAACAACGAGCGGCTGCCATATTGCTCCCGACGCAGGTACGACAGAAAGTTGAGTTCGTCGCTCGGGTCGTTTTCGTTGATGGGCGGGTTAAAGTCAGCCCGCACCAATACCTGCATGTAAGAGGCATAACCTATCAGGACAAACGCCAGCGCCAACAGGGCCGTGTTCAGCACAACCCGTTTCTGGCTAGCCGACCAGATGATGCCGTACACAATGGCACCAATGAACACCACCGTGAAGAAAATGGCACCCGATGTAAAAGGGAGTCCGAGGATATTCACAAAGAACCGCTCAACGGCAAAGGCCATACCTGGCAGACCCGGAATAATACCGGCGTTGATGATGCCCAAGATAAGCAATCCGATGCCAAACGCGGTGACACCGCCCCAGAAGGTTGGCTTAGGGTACTTCTTAAAGTAATAGATCAGGGCCAGGGCGGGTAGCGTGACCAGGTTCAGTAAGTGAACACCGATGGACAAACCGGTCAGGTAAGCAATAAAAATAAGCCAGCGGTTGGCCGCAGCTTCGTCTTCAATGCGTTCCCATCTGAACGCAGCCCAGACAACAATGGCGGTAAAAAATGACGACATCCCGTACACCTCCGCTTCGACCGCCGAGAACCAGAACGTATCGGAGAAGGTGTACGCTAAAGCGCCCACCGCGCCCGTACCGATAACCAGTAAGGTATCAGCCGTGGTATACTCACTCTCTGGCTTGCTAAGTAGCTTCTGGGCCAGCATGGTAATGGTCCAGAACAGGAAAAGTATGGTAAAGGCACTGGCTAAGACCGAGGCCATGTTGACCCAGTAGGCCACGCTGGTCAGGTTCCCGAAGGAAAACATCGAAAAAATTCGGCCCAACAGCAGGAAGAACGGCGCACCGGGCGGGTGTGGAACCTGGAGCTTGAAGGAACACGCAATGAACTCGCCACAGTCCCAGAAACTGGCTGTCCGTTCGACGGTCATCGCAAAAGTAATGAGCGCGACGGCGAAAGCGAACCAGCCTGTCAGGGTGTTCAGGCGTTTGAATGACGGCATACAAATGAAGATTAAACGGACTGCTTTTGTGTAAGTAGTGGCCCATTCAGGCCCGGCCAAATCCAGGCCGGGCCAAAATTACGCAAAAAGAAGCCCGGCTGAGGCAGGACGGGCTGTTAAAGTTTGTTAAGGATAATCGATGGCTGTCAGTCAGTCGGAATTGATAAGAAACCCGGACCACTACCGACTATTGGTCAAGCTGCGTTTCCCCACTCATATAAGCCAACTTGAATAGTCTGGGTCGGGGGCTTTGCCGATAAGGCAATTTGTTGAATACGACGCACAGTCGCAGGCGTAAAGAACTGTTCGTCAGTAGTAAGGTTGACCCGGGCCGGTACATTCTCAAACACATATAGTTGTCCATTCATATCAAGAATATAGCGGACATGGGTTTCGAGTAACGTATCATTCGGCCAGTTCATGGCCTTCTTCTCTTTAGATTCGTTTCCCATCTGTCAAATGTTGGTTCGTAAACCGTAATAATTTTCAGCAAAGGCCGTGAAGGATAGCTACATTGACTATGTAAAGGTCGTTGGTTTTGAGTATACCCCAAAATTAGACAACTTGGCGCTGTATACTTCGAGTCAGTGCATGACTTGATAATTCAAATAACTCATCCCGTACTTTGTGTTGTATATCCTCAATCATGTCTACTATAAATCTCCCCGCGGGCTGCTTTCAGTGTATTCTGCATCAGCGAGCAAATTGTCATCAGGCCCACGCCACCGGGAACGGGCGTAATGAAGCTCGTTTTAGGGGCCACCTCATCGAATTTTACGTCGCCCTTGAGTGAGAAACCACTCTTTTTGCTGGCGTCGCGCACCCGCTCCAGGCCTACGTCGATAACAACGGCACCCTCTTTCACCATGTCGGCTGTGACAAATTCGGGCTTGCCAAGCGCGGCTACCAGAATATCCGCAGAGCGGCATATCTCGGCCAGGTTCTGGGTGCGGCTATGGGTAATCGTAACGGTGCAGTTGCCAGGATAGGTGTTCCGCTGCATCAGAATAGACATGGGTAGGCCCACAATCTGGCTCCTGCCCACCACTACGCAATGCTTACCGGCCGTTTCGATATCGTAGCGTTTGATCATTTCCAGAACACCCTGTGGTGTAGCCGAAATGTAAGCCGGCAGGCCTTTCGCCATGCGGCCAATATTGATGGGATGAAAACCATCCACGTCTTTAGCCGGGTTAATGGTTTCCATCACCCGGTCGGGGTTGATGTGGTCGGGGAGAGGGAGTTGCACGATCAGCCCATCCATATCGGGGTTCTCATTCACTTCCCGAACCTTATCGAGTAATTCGGCTTCGGTCACCGACGGGTCGAACCGGATGAGCGTTGAGTGCATGCCGACCTCTTCGCAGTTCTTCATTTTAGAGGCAACGTAAGTTTCCGAAGCCCCGTTGTTGCCAACCAGAATGGCCACAAGGTGCGGAATCTTACCGCCCTGCTGGTTGATTTGCGCGACCTCTGCCGCGATTTCCAGTTTGATTTGTGCCGAAAGAAATTTACCGTCAAGGAGTTGCATAGAGTTGTCTTTGCGTTGGTGGCGAAACCGTTGGGCCCTTACGTTTGCTAAAACGAAACGTAAAGTTTCATAGAATGGCGCAAAGGTCGCAAAGATTGGGAAACTACCCGTACTTCAGCTGCCATTCCTTTTTCAGTTTCTTGTAGTCTTCATCTTCCCGTGCTTCCAGATACTTCCCGTAGAAAATACGTGCTGACTCCGCTTTGATGGGGTCTTCCTCGCGGGGAAGCTGCTCGCGGCCATGCGCGCCCGATTGCCCTTTCTTATCATCGGGTACTGCTCCGTCGTATTTTTGGCCGGTTTTATGATTGGCGTAACGCCGGGACCGGGTGTAGCCCATCTGTAAAAACTTTCTGGCCATGTCCATGCCAATGAAGTCTCCGTTCTGTTTGTAGTCGAGAAATAGCTGGTAGATTTTCTCAGACGATTCCCTGGCTATTTCGGGAGTTTTAAATCGCCAGTAGGGTAGTATTTCATCTTTGTAGGGCCGCACCAGCAGAACGCCCATTTCGCCTTTTCCCACCCGGTAAAGTTCGGGTTGTTCGCGAAGGTTCAGGGTACGGTAGTCGAGGTCGTAATTAAAGGCGCGGTCGTTGGTTGCCATTGAACAGAACGAATAAGGTCTTATTCGACATAACAACTAAGCAGCGCAAATGGCTATTATTTTGACAACCGGGAGTCGAATCGGAAGGGCTCTTTGGTAGTAATAACCACCTCAGCCATACGGGGATGGGCTGGATTAATCAAGAAATTGTATTCACCAGCCACCACGGCTGACGGGACTTTCAGCAGTAAAAAGCGATTGTCCGATAACCATTGCTTGGTGATAGCCTTGAGGGCCGTTGGTGCTAGTGGCTCGTTCCAACCCTCAGGTAACTCGTTTAAGGGGACGCTCAGTAATGAATCGTCGGGGACACGAATCACGAGCAGTTGGTAGTGGTCCGGTATAAACGAGACCGGGCTATGACCAGTACTTCCAGGGCGGCCAGTGAGCGGGAGCCAGCGATGTACAATACAGACGTTCCGACATCATTCCAGCAGCCATCGGTTAGGCGGGCACCTGTGCCAGTCAGGTCATCGGCCCGCCGGACATTCGCTAAACGGTATACGTCCATTAAACAAAAACGCCCCAGTCAATCCGAACCAGTTCATCCTGAATGGCCCGAAACCCAAATTGAGTATCTAACAAATCGATTGGCTTTTTGCCGCCAAAAATAGGGCTTGGGTGATTCATCCATCCTTTAAACTTGTCCGGATTGCCAAACACCTCTGCTCCCTGTTTGTAGAGATTAGCCAACTGTAAGGCATTTTCAGTTACTTCCTGAGGAAGTAACTTCTCATCCGTATATCGCTGCCACGTACGGGCTGAGATATGCAGGATAATGAATAATTCTGCCTGGGCGATGCCGAGATGGCGGGCCATGGTTGCAATCGCTTTCTTTGATAAGCCCCGGCGGCTTACTTCCATCAGATCAAACACAGATTGAAGGGGTGGAGCATTTCTGGACCAAAATAGTAATTGATTGTGGTCGTATTCATAAAAACAGCGTCATGTGTCGTTATATTTACGACACATGACGCTGTTTGATTCTGAGCATACTATTTATTTCCTTCAGGCATAGGCAAACCCAATACCGATTCACCGGATTGCTTCCTGTTGTAGCGCCTACGGAGCCAGCCACACCATTTTTGATTCGGGTTCGTATTGAAACAGCGCTCTCACCTGTCCGCTCCGATTAAGTTGCAGGTAATCCATTGCCAGTACCCGGCATTCAATGACCGCAAAATTGGCACGCCCAGCTTCGCTTTCTTCAGCTGATGGCAAGCCAGCGCCCAAATGAGCAGGAAAGCCGGGGTAAGGAGCGGGTTGCTCGCTACCGGGTCGGTACTCCGACAGGTAGTTTTTTCGATTGCCAGCGCCTATGGTTTGCCAATGTTCATCGGCCACATAGTCATCTGTGTGAAGACGGGTTTCGACCGTCAGCCGGAGTTGCACCTGCGATTTTTCATCCCAAAATAATAAGGTGCAGTCGGGGAAGGCTTCAAATTGCATCACTTTGGCTGCTCGTACGTCGGTATGAAACCAGACATACTTTCGATCGGCGTCCACTTTTCGGAGCACCACCGTTCGGGCATCGGCGCCGGTGGCGGTGCGGGAGGCAACAGTCATTGTTTTGAAGCCGGGAGCGGTCGTCTCGCCTGAGCTGTTGTCGAGTACGGTTACAAGTTGTTGCCAGCTTTTTTGTTCAAGAGTAGGCAAGGTAAGCGAAAGGCCGGGGTAATTGGAGGTTTCGGGGGCAGGCATTTGTAAAGGAATAGGTAAAGAAGAGCGTTGGTAAGGCTGATAAACGAATCGTGGTCGTCAATTGTTCGGGTCTGCCAAAGTGGCTGACTCGGAGATGCCACAAAATTTGACTTAATCCATAAAATTGAATAACCGGCAAGGGTGTTTGCTGGTTTATTCAATGTATCAACAGGCCGTCAACCGACGCGTTTATTTCTTGTATGTGTTTCCATAAGTCACTCAATGCCAGTGCCTCCGAGTTGGAGGATCGTTATCAGGCTGCGTTGCCGCCTTCCGCTGGTTTTCAACCGATCTACCACGCCAATGCGTATAATTTACCAGCCTGGCCCATCGTAACCAGACAGGAGCCGGGCAAACTACAGCTTATTCGTTGGGGGCTTATTCCAAACTGGACCCGAAGTCAGGATGCCGCCGAGGAAATTCGTACTAAAACGATCAATGCCCGCTCCGAAACGATTTACGAAAAGCCATCTTTCCGCCCGGCCGCTCAGGCCGGCAGACGGTGTCTGATTCCGGTAACGGGCTTTTTCGAATGGTACACGGAGAAGAGCAAAAAGTATCCCTTTTACATCAGTACCAGCGATCAAAAAATCGCATCCATTGCCGGTTTGTGGGACGAATGGCCAGATCCCGAAACGGGTGAGTTAATACCAACCTACACGTTGCTGACCACCGAAGCCAATCCGCTACTCGCTGCAATTCATAACACAAAAAAACGAATGCCTTGCGTGTTGACGCCCGATGCTGAACAAGCCTGGCTACACGATGATCTGACGGAAAAAGAAGCCCTGGCGTTGCTTGCCCATCAATACCCCGCGAGCAGAATGCACAGCTACAGCATCAGCAAGCGCATTACCTCCCGAACGGAGCCAAGTGATGTACCAGAGGTCCTGGCACCAGCCAATTACCCAGAACTAAGCAATAGTACTCAATTATTTAGCTAAGTAACCTGACCCGCCTGTCCATATGGCCGTCCGTTTGTGTAGAATAAGATTTTATCAGGAAATTTGTGCCGATTTTTGGTCAACTAAGTTGTCTTTGTAAACCCATTAAAGGGTTCTTACAAGGCAAAATACCTTTATTGCTGATTATAACCTGACTATGAAGAAAATAGTACTTTCTGTATGTGTTGTCACTGCTTTGTTAACGGCCCCAACTATCGTTCGGGCGCAGTTTCCAACGATGCCGGGTGGCGCCCAGCAACCGGCGGCCGTCATCCCCGGCACGTCGAGCGATACATCACCTCGTGGCAACGCAAAGCTTACCGGTGTGGTGACAGATTCGACAACGGGTAAGCCCGTTGAATTTGCCAGTATTGCCCTGATTAACGCCGAAACGAAAAAGCCAATCGACGGAACGGTGGCGGATGACAAGGGTAAGTTCACCCTCACCAAATTGCCACAGGGCGACTTTCAACTCCTCATCTCGTTTGTCGGGTATCGCAACAAAACCATCTCAAGCCTTAAACTCGATCGCAAAGGGGATATTAATCTGGGGAATATCAAACTGGGCGCTGATGTTCGTACACTGAAAGAGGTTGAAGTGGTTGGACAGGCTTCGTTAGTCGAGGAAAAAGTGGATCGCTTAGTCTATAACGCTGACAAAGACATTACGGCCAAAGGGGGCGACGCAACCGATGTCATGCGTAAAGTGCCGCTGTTGTCCGTCGACCTGGATGGTAACGTTAGCCTGAGAGGCAGCAGCAACGTGCGGGTGTTGATCAACAACAAACCTTCCACCATTGTGGCCAGCAGCGTTGCCGACGCGTTGAAGCAGATCCCGGCCGACATGATCAAAACCGTTGAGGTTATTACCAGCCCATCGGCAAAATACGACGCTGAAGGGTCGGCGGGGATTATTAACATCATCACCAAGAAAACGACCCTGCAGGGCTTTACGCTGAACATCGATTCGGGAGTAGGTAACCGGGGAAGTAATCTGGGGCTGAACGGGAACCTGCGGACGGGTAAAATGGGCTTTAGCCTGAGTGGTTTCGGACGGGCCAACTACAACGTAATCGGAAATTTTGCCAATACACAAAAAACATTTGGCAGCACCGGAACGACCACTACCGACCAAACGGCGGATACCCGCAACCACAGCCTCTTTGGGCAGTATACCCTCGGTTGGGATTATGACATCAGCAAGACCAGCTCGATTACGGCCAGCCTGCGGTATGGCGCCCGGAATAACTACCAGAATCAGGACAACTTCTTCACCCGCACGCTCTCGCCAAGCTCCTATTTTCCCATCGTGTCGGACCGGAATGTGCTGACCAAAGATCTGTCTGGAACGGTCGATGCAAACATCGATTATACCCGCACTTTTGCCAAACCACAGCAGGAGCTAAGTGTGTCGGCGCAGTTTAGCCGTAACAATCGTAACAACGATTTCACGGCCGATATTCTGAATACGACTGATTTTTCGACCATTACGGCCCGTCAGCAGAATCTTAATAACAGCTTTAACCAGGAATCGACGATTCAGGGCGATTACCAGACACCGATTGGCAAGAATCAACTGCTCGAATTTGGGGGCAAAGGCATATTTCGGCAGGTCCAAAGCGCCTTCAGCTACCGGCTGGGCAGCGGAACAGGCGAATTGATAACCGATCCGACACGTCCCGGCAATACACTGAACTATGACCAGAGCATCGGTGCCGGTTATGTATCGTATACCCTGACCACCAAGAACAAGTACACCATAAAGGCGGGCACGCGTTACGAACACACGGTGATCAACGCAAACTACAGCCAGAATCAGCCGGGTGAGCAGGGGGGAGCTGCTGGTCAGGATCTGGGTATTCCAAGTTACAGCAATCTGGTGCCTAGTATCAATATTTCGAAGTCGTTGAAAGGCGGGAAGACGATCAAGCTGGCGTACAACCGTCGACTGCAACGGCCGGGAATTCAATTCCTGAACCCGAACGTGAACACCTCGAACCCAACCAATATTACAAAAGGGAACCCCTTGCTGTCGCCCGAGTTAACAGATAACCTTGAGTTTAGTACGAGCGCTTACATCAAGAGCGTTTACCTGAACGTGGCCTTATTTGCCCGACAAACGAACAACTCCATCACCAGCGTTCGTGATACGATTACGACCGGTGCCGGACAAGTGACCAACCCGACGCTGGCGCAGGCGATCCAAACGACCTACCTGAACATTGGTCGCGAATCGGCGTACGGAACAAACGTTTTTGGTAACGCCACCTTCTTCTCGAAGTGGCAGATTGGCGGGGGCTTCGATCTATATTATTCCTACCTGACCAACAACAATGCGGGCTCGGTGTATAATGCAACTAATTCGGGATGGGTGACGACAGGCCGTTTCTTCACCAACTTAACACTGAAAAACGGTTGGGGTGTTCAGGGCTTTGGCTTCATTCGGGGTAAGCAAATTCAGCTACAGGGCTACCAGGGCGGGTTTGCTTTCTACAGCATTGGTCTCAAGAAAGATCTGAAAGACAAACGGGGTAGCTTCGGCATTGCGGCCGAAAACTTCTTCAGCCATCCGTTCACTATTAAGTCGGAATCGTCGTCGCCTATTTTTGCGCAGAGCAGTACCACAAACCTGTACAATGCGGGCGTACGGGTCAACTTTAGCTATAAACTGGGTAAGCTCAGTTTCGATGCCCCACAGCGTCAGAAGAAATCGGTTAACAACGACGACGTGAAAGGTGGCGAAGGCGGTGGCGATCAGCCACAACAGCCAGCACCGACGGGTGGTGGCGCTCGCCGACCTCGCTAAAGTCAATTAAGCTGGTCGATACAAATCGGCGTTGGAAAATCAGGTTAATCTGGTTTCCAGCGCCGGTTTATTATTTAATCCCGTCTATAATTGGGCCAGAAGGACGGGAGAAGCAATTGCAGGGACCCTGCCAGCCTGCACCAAGCAGGCTTTCGTCATGCCTACAATCAGTTTTAAACTGCTTTTTTGGGAGTAAAATCACATGAAAAAACTACCAGGTAATCCATTTATTCTGGCGCTGACCGCCCGCAATCTTACAGTAGCGATTCATCAGCATTCAGCCTATCAGATTGTACTGTCCAACGACGAGCCATTTGATTCTACCATTGATGGGCAGTTCCATAAGGCGATCAATGGCTTCCTGATCAAACCCCAGGTCACCCATCTGTGCGTCGCTGAAAATGGAACGCTGAACGTTTTAAATATAGAACCTTATTCCAGCGTGGGTTTGGAGCTTTCAAACTGCTTTGAGGGCGACCGGGGCTACGTTGTGTTTAATTCGAGGGCGGAGGTACGCCAGTTTTTTCAACTCGAAACCAATTCATTTGAAATCAGCACCATTATCAACGCCCTGCTGTCAAAAGTAGCGACTACATCTTACGATGAACGGGTAACCAAAATGGTTGATTACATCCGGACTAATTACTTCGAACGGGATATCTCGCCACAGACGTTTACGGATCTGGTTTTTCTCTCTCCCTCCCGATTAGCATCCTTATTTAAAGAGCAGACTGGCAGTAGCTTATCCAAATATTTGTTGTGGACCAGGTTACGTCAGGCTATTTACATCACCCTTTCAGAAAAGGATAGGGGGCTAACCGATATTGCCTACGACACTGGATTTTATGATTTACCCCAATTTAATAAGTATATGCATGAAATGTTTGGCATGCCACCCATCGCTTTGAAGCACAATAGTGATCTGATACAAGTCTATTAGCCTGTATCCGCCCACCTTTGTCATGTAATCGTTCAGACTAAACAGAACAGAACATGAAAACGATCGCTTATCAGGAGTTTGGCGGCACCGCTGTATTGCAAACCATAGATGAACCGATGCCTACGATCCAGGCAGACCAGGTGTTGGTAAAAATAAAAGCAGTTTCAATTAATCCGTTGGATTGGAAACTTAGAAAGGGAGAGATGAAACTCATGTCCGGCTCGAAATTTCCTAAACACACCGGAACTGATTTTGCTGGTATTATTGACGCAGTCGGTGCATCAGTCACCAACGTCAAAAAAGGAGATGAGGTTTTTGGCACGGTGAAAAACAACATGAAGGAAGGCGTACTGGGCGAATACGCGGCTGTGCCGTCTACCCTGGTTTGGAAAAAACCGGCTGCTATCAATTTCGTTCAGGCTGCGTCTATTCCTACCGTGGGGGCTGCTGCGTTGATGGCTTTGCAAAAGATAGGTAAAACCACGGCCCAGTCCAGGGTTTTAATCAATGGAGCCGCTGGCGGTTTTGGCATGTTTTTACTGCAGCTATTAAGACTTGACGGGGTAAACATAACGGCAGTGGCGGACACTCATGCCCTAAGCTTTGTCAAACAATGGGGAGCGGATTCGGTAGTCGATTATAGCAAGGAAAATGTACTTACTAAAGGCGATACGTATGACGCGATAGTGGATCTTTCCGGAAAAATGGGGTATGAAAACGCCCGGAAGATCATGAAAGCTAAGTCCGTATTTATTAATCCGATCCCCAGCCCGGTTGACATTCTGACAACGCCCATCAAAAATTTGTTCAGAAGCAAAAAGCAAATTGTATTGCTGAGCACACCGGATAAAGAGACGATCGATCGTTTAGTGAAGGCTATCGACAACGGGTTGGAAATCGAAGTAAGTAAGGTATTCCCGTTTGCACAAAGTAAAGAAGCGTATGCGTACGCTGAGAAAGGCGGGTATGTTGGTAAAGTAGCTATCGAAGTAAACTAGCACCATTCATTTCAAACAGATTAAGGTAAGAATGCTACGTGTGCCGTACCTAACCTAAAAATAATCGTACACGTTACTACGCTTATTATAGCGCCACAGTTAATCTGGTCAAATCACCAGATTAACTGTGGCGCTTTTCATTTATTCTGCTTCCATTTCAATTAATAATTAATCACGAAACTTTACCTGTGGCTGAGCCGCTGCTTCGGTAGTAACACAATCGGATCGCCGACGCGGCAACGCGAACTTTACTGGATTGACAATATTCATTCGCGGTTTTACCCGTCAAAGACTCCTCCACTGAACAGAGTTTACAAACGATAATCGACTCTTTTGAAAGGGCTATCCCCAATCTACAGCAGAAAGCCTGTCCACTTTGCGAAGCTGAATACCACGAACAGTGTAGGCTGTGCGGTTCTGCCTAGTTCTTACCGCCACTCACCGACGAAGCTGGTTGTTTTTCAGAAGCTTTCTTGGCCGCTTTGGCAAAGTCACCGGCTTTGATGATCGAAATTTTCGACGGGTCGATGTGTTTTTTCATGGCGGCATTGACTTGTTCGGGTGTGAGGCTTTCCATTTTCTTTTCGAAATCGGCGTCCCAGTTCATGGTCCGGTTCAGGTACAGGTAATTGTTAAGCGTACCCGCCAGCGAAGGGTCCTGCGCCCGCGATACCATCCGGGATTGCAGTAAACCCGAGCGGGCGGCTTTAATTTCATCCGCCGTAAATCCTTCCTTAACCACTTTGTCCATCTCTTCGCGGAAGGCTTTTTCCAGCCGTTCGGCATTTTCCGGATTGTAGATGGCGTAGGTCATAAACATCCCTGTTTTATCGAGCGGATTGGCCGATAACTGCGAGCCGACACCATAGCTGATGCCTTCTTTCTGACGAATACGCACGGCCAGCCGTGAATTGAGGAAGCCGCCCCCCAGCATGTAGTTGCCAAGAACAAGGGCCGGATAATCGGGATCATCATCGCGCAGAGGAATGTTGACACCGGCTACCATGAAGGCATTGGCTTTATCGGGAGCTTCCAGCGATTGGGGAGTTGGCTTGATATCGTTATAGTTCGACACCAGGCGGCTAAACGGCTTCTTCGCTTTCCAGGTACCCAGCTCATCCGTCACTACTTTCCGAACGGGCGTCTCCTCGAAATCACCAACAACGGCCAGCGTTGCGTTTTGGGCACCGTAAAAATCCTTGTGAAATTGTTTCAGATCGTCCAATTTCAGGGCCTTTACATCGGCTACGTCTTCGTCAGGTGTGGAGGTGTACCGGACGTCTTCTTTCGGGTACGGGTTCATTTGGCGCTGAAACGCCGTAAAAGCAAGCGACTGAGGTTCTGAACGTTGTGATTCGATCTGAGCGAGTTGTTCCTGCTTCAGTTTCTCAAACTCGTTGGCGTCGAAGGCCGGGTGTTTCAGCATGTCGCTCACGATCCGGATAACGGCAGGAAGGTTCTCTTTAGTCGTTTTAATGGTTACGTTCACCTGATTACCACCACCAAAGACGCCCACCTGCGCTTTCAGTTTGTCGAGTTCATCTTTAATCTGCTGGCGGCTACGGGTCGTGGTGCCTTTGTCGAGCATGGAGGCTGTAAACACCGAAATTGCACTCTTGTTCATCAGGCTCTTCTGATCCCCATACCGCAGGGTCATACGGGCGTTTACTTCGTTGCCCCGTGTCGATTTCGGCAGGAAAGCCAGTTCAATGGTATTCGGCTGTTCGGAACGGCGGGTACGGCCGTCGATGTTGGCGGGCGATGGGTCAAAGGCTTCACCCTGGGCAACCAATGCCCGGCCTTTGTAGTCTTTCACCAGGGCCGCAATGTCAGGCGCATTGGGTACGTCGACCCGGTCGGGGGTTTGCTCCGGAATGAACAGACCAACGGTGCGGTTGGAGGGCTTAAAGTAGTAATCGGCCACGCGCTTTACGTCGGCGGGAGCTACTTTTTCGAGGGCGTCACGGTAGAGGAACCCCAGCCGCCAGTCGCCCGTTGCGATGTATTCGCTCATGGCCAGGCCCACGCGCTCGGCGCTTTTAAAGCTCAGCTCAACATCTTTTAGCAGCTTGGCTTTGGCGCGTTCAATTTCTTCTTTCGAGGGCGTCTTGATCGCAACGGAGTCCAGCGTCGACAGCAAAGCCGCTTTAGCATCGTCCAGCGATTTATCTTTCAGCATTTCAGCTGCGAAATACACATAACCCGGATCTTTGGTGGTGAACGAATAACCGTATTGCTGCGAGGCTTTCTTGGTTTCAACCAGGGCTTTATATAAGCGGCCTGATGGCTCGTTGGTCAACAGTTCAATCACCACATCCATGGTTGGATAGTCGGGGTGGGAACCGGGCATAATGTGGTACAAAGCGGACACTACTTTCGTGTCGCCCACACGCCGAAGCGTCACCATGCGTTCCCCATCCTGGGTAGGCTCCTGGCTATACGTCGGCTGCAATACCCGCGTCGGGCGGGGAATAGCCCCGAAATACTGGTTGATCATGGCCAGTGTTTTGGACTCGTCAATTTTGCCGGCTACGACCAGGACAGCATTGTCGGGCTGGTAAAATTTCTTGTAAAATGCCTGCAGATTTTCGATAGGCACTTTCTCAATATCCGTCCGGTTACCGATGGTCGAGTTGCCGTAATTATGCCATAGGTAAGCCGACGAAACAACGCGCTCATTCAGGACGTTCTGCGGGGAGTTTTCGCCCATTTCAAACTCGTTCCGAACCACAGAAAACTCGGTAGCTAAGTCTTCTTTTTTAATGAACGAGTTTACCATCCGGTCCGATTCGAGGTCGAGGGCCCATTTCAGGTTCTCGTCGGTAGCCGAAAAGGTTTCGAAGTAATTCGTGCGGTCGAGCCAGGTCGTTCCGTTTGGTCGGGCGCCGTGGGAGGTAAGCTCCTGCGGGATGTTGGTGTGTTTGGTCGACCCTTTGAACACCATATGCTCCAGCAAGTGAGCCATGCCTGTTTCGCCGAGGCCCTCATGACGCGAACCAACGAGGTAGGTAATATTGACCGTAATCGTGGGTTTAGATGGGTCAGGGAAGAGGAGGACTTTCAGGCCATTTTTCAGATTATACTCCGTAATGCCTTCAACAGATGCACCTTTGGTAATGCCTTCGGGTAGGGCTGCGGCTGCTTTGTTGTCCTGTGCCGAAGAGAACGTCAGGCTGCTGGCGAACCAGGCAGCGGCCAACAAACCTCTTTTGGTAAGGTTGTTTTTCATAAAAATACAGTTAGTTGGGTTGTCAATAAACTAACCGTATAGTTACGCAGAAAGGAATTGTTTAACAACGGGTATTATAACGTGTTAACAAAAATTAGGATGAACGGTAGACAGG
The DNA here is from genome assembly GCF_000974425.1 of Spirosoma radiotolerans. Classification (NCBI taxonomy): domain Bacteria; kingdom Pseudomonadati; phylum Bacteroidota; class Cytophagia; order Cytophagales; family Cytophagaceae; genus Spirosoma; species Spirosoma radiotolerans. Next base: position 3,375,179 of record NZ_CP010429.1, on the reverse strand, counting down.
TCTATTCACCCTTCGATCCAGTGTCGAAAAGCAGCGGCTTTTTCTTTGCTAACCAGCAACTCCAGCGCTTCATGAGGGGGCTTCAGTGCGATCTGAAGTTTACTGTTGTCGAGCGGCCGATAGCCCGCAACCGCATTGAGATGAACCAGGCACTGGCGATTCGCCCGGAAGAAGCAGGCCGGATCGAGGAGTTCTTCCAGTTCATCGAGCGTTTTGTAATCGGTAATTAATTTCCGACCGTCGTTGGTGTATAGGTAGATGAGTTCATTGCGGAGAAAATAGGCTGTCTCTTCCTGGGTAACCGACATAATTTGTCGGAGGTAGTGCCCCGTGAATCGCCGTTTGTATTGTGGGGTAGTAGGTCTTTCGAGTATCTGGCTGAGGAACTGCTGAAATTGTTCACTGAAACCAGTCATGCCGTTTGCCACCCAACGATGGTATTTGACCAGTGCTGTTTTCAAGTCGTTGGGATCAATGGGTTTGAGCAGGTAATCAATGCTATTCAGTTTAAAAGCCCGGATGGCATATTCATCAAAAGCGGTGATAAAAATAACCGGCACATCGAGTCCAACCTGCTGAAAAGCCTCGAAACTCACGCCATCAGCAAGCTGAATGTCAGCGATAACGAGGTCCGGGGTTAGTCGGGCTGTCGAGCGAATCGTGTTGAAATAGGCACAAATGCTCTGAACGCTGGCAAGCGGTCCATCGATGGTAGCTCCTGGCTCCAAGACACGAACCAGTTTCTGTAGTTGCCGGGCAATGAGCGGCTCGTCTTCAATTAACAGAATCGTCATGGGATATTCGGTTTACGCTAATCGGTATAGGGGCGGCTGGTGCTTATAGTTATTCGGGAGCCTTCGCGTCTAACGTAAACCGAAAGCCAAAACCGAGTACTACGTACTCAGCCAACCTCCAACAATGGTAATCGGACGCAAAAAAACGTATCTGTATCGTCAATGTCGACGGGGCGGTCACTCAGGTATGCATACAACAATTTCAGGTTTTCGAGCCCCTGTTTATTGGCCGTTTCGACTTGTCGCTTGCGTTGAATCGGGTTTGTTACGGACACATAACCATCGCCGGCGCTGATGGTGACCGTGAGTGGTCGGGCCTCGCTAATGATGTTGTGCTTAATGGCATTTTCGATTAAAATCTGCAGCGTGACAGGCACAATTTGCTGGTCAAGTGCCTTATCATCGATTTGACATTGAATAATAAAGGCGCCGTCAAAGCGGGTGTGCAGCAACGAAATGTAGTTTTTGATAAACTCTAACTCCGTTTCGAGCGGCACCAGCGCCTTTTCTTTGTGTTGTAACACATACCGGAATACTTTCGATAACTGGTGTAGAAACTGCCGCGCCAGCACCGGGTTGTCATCGATCAGGCTATCGAGCGAAGAAAGACTGTTAAATAAAAAGTGCGGACTAATCTGGTTTTTTAAGCTGTCAAGTTGCACCTGCACTTTCTCTTTTTCCAATTGAGCCGTTCGAATGGCATTTTCCTGCCATCGTTTTAATAAATGGCTGGCCATGAAGCCCAGACAAATGACCGTGTTCACCAGGAAAACCATTACCCCAACGATGATAAAGGTAAACTTATTGATCATGGATAGCACGGGTGTAAAGAGCTCTGTCGCAATAAAGTACCCACAGGTTACGTAAACGGTCTTGACAATAGACCAGCCACCCAGAACCTGAACGATAATGCGCCAGCGTACATTTTTCTCGAATGGTAGCCGCTGATTCAGCCACTCATTAAAGACATAATGAAAGATCCAGATCAGGTTTAACATCACAAAGGATAGCAGGAACAGGAAGGCCTGTAACTGCCAGGTGATGCTGGGAATGAGCCACTGGCGGGCGATAATGCCTCCCAGCGCGATCCAGAGTAAGCCAATTTCGACGTATTTGTTAAACTTTATTTTCATGACTGGCGATGATCATCCCGTCCGACATTTCAATAACGCGATCCGTTCCGGCGGCAAAGTCGGGATCGTGGGTAACAGCAATAATGGTTTGCCCTTTTTGGGCAAGGTCACGAAAAATTTCGAAGACATTTTCGGTATTGGCCCGGTCCAGGTTGCCCGTTGGTTCATCGCCCATGATAATGGTTGGGTCGTTGATGAGGGCCCTGGCAATGGCCACCCGCTGCTGCTGCCCTCCAGATAACTTACTGGCTGGTTTGCGGGCGTAGTCGGCCATGCCAATCAGGCGTAATTTGTCCATTGCACGCTCTTCAATTTCCTTGTCTGAGTATTTGCCCAGTTTCAAACCAGGCAGCATGACGTTTTGTAAGACCGAAAATTCGGGTAGCAGGAAGTGAAACTGAAAAACAAAGCCGAGGTGTTCATTGCGAAAATGAGCGAGAAAATCCTGGCTGCGCCCCGTTACTTTTGTGCCCGCCATCTCAATCTGACCATCGTATTCGGTATCCATTGTCGAGAGCAGGTACAGCAGGGTCGATTTGCCACAGCCCGACTTTCCTACAATAGCCAGAAATTCACCCGCCTGCACATCGAACGTCACGTCGTTCAACACCTGAAATTTTTCCGGGTCGTAAAAGTATTTATTGAGTTGCCGGGCAGAAAGAACAGTGGCCATAGAAAGATGTATGATGTATGATGTAGGCTATAAGATGTATGGCTTGAGAAATACATCCTATATCCTACCTAAATAACTATCCTCTCAAGATAGACACCGGGTCGACCTGGGCGGCTTTTCGGGAGGGGAAATAGCCTGCCAGAACGGTCGTAATTACGCCGAACAGGAGACCCATACCGTAGTATTTAGGTGCAAAAATGACTGGAAACGTTTTGATGCTCAGAAAATCACCTGCGTCAAAGGGAGTGATCGAGAGCAGGTAGCTCAGCCCGAAACCAATTCCCAGTCCCAGCAATCCACCCGACAAACCGATAAAAGCGGCCTGTAACAGAAAAATAGCGATGATATCCCGGCCCTCAAAACCCGTAGCTTTCAGAATCGCGATGTCCTTGATTTTGTTAATGACCGTCATGTTCATGATGTTGTAAATGCCAAACCCGGCCACAACCAGCAACGTAATGGAAACGACGTAAGTCAGCATGTTGCGGATCTTCTCGCCCGCCAGAATCGCGGTGTTGGCCGTAGCCCAGTCCTCTGTATAATAGCCGTACACGGCTCGCAGCCGTTTTCCGAAGGGAAGTGCCTGCAAGGGGTCAACCATTTTAATGTGAATGTCGGTGATGTAGCTCGGGTCTTTCTGCAGCATTTCCTGCACCGTCGACAGATTGGCGTAACTCTTGGTGTTATCGACGGTGCCAACTCCAAAACCAAACGTGCCGACTACGCGCAGAATACGGATGCCGCCCTTGGGCGTTGTCACCGTCACCTTGTCGCCCACAACGACATTAAGTTTTCGGGCCAGCACCGAGCCCATGATCAGGCCATCGGGGTTTGTCTTCAAGGCATTCAGATTGCCCGTCTTGAGCCGGGTGCTTAACTTATACAGCCGGTTTTCCCGGTCAATGTCCACCCCTGAAATCGTGCCGGAAAGCTGTATAGGACCATTATTGTAAAAGGCCTGCGTAGCAACCTGGGGCGATGATCCCAGCACGCCCGGCTCCCGCTCGATTCGTTCGGCAATGGCCATTCCATTTTTAATGCGGGCCTGTTCGTCTTTTGGTTTCTGATGGTAAATGACGTTGAAGTTGCCCGGATGAAGCTCATCGATGAGGCCCGGCCGCTGCGTGTTCACTTCGTTATACATCCGAATGTGTGGGCTGGCGTCCAGGGCGGAATCCTCCAGAAACTGGTTGACACCCTGCATAAACGAAATCATCGTAATGAACATCGCAATACCGAAGGTTACGCCCAGCATGGCAACGAGCGTCTGCCGCTTTTTGGCCAGCAGGTGCGTCTGGGCAATCTGGGAGGTGATGTGTAGATCCATCTTTCGTTAATGAAGCGTGATGAATGAAGAATACATAAACTAGGGCGCACGACTTATTCATCGTTCATAATTTGTCACTCATCATTCAGTAGTAGTTTACTCGTTTCCGTTAGTCCGCCTTTTACCTGGACCAGATCGAAGTTTTCGGCACCTTTCTGAAATTTTACTTTTTGTTTTTTGCCATCTTTTTCCACCAGCACGCTGTCGGCCCCGATGACGTAGGCTTTGGGAATGGTTAGCACGTGTGGATTCTCGCTGATGATAATGTTCGCTTCCACCGTTAAGCCGTAATACGAGTCGGGTTTTTCTCCCGTGAATTCGGCATCCACACGAAAGGATTGATCGGTGCGGTTTAGTTTTGGATACACTTTACTGACGCGCGCCCTGAACACTTTGTCTTTATACACATCCGCTTTAAGTATGACCGATTGGCCCACCCGAATCCGTCCGAAATCGCTTTCATCGACGGCCAGTTGAGCATACAGCTTCGTCCCGCTGCCCACCAACGCCAGTTGATCCCCCAACCGAACAACCTCGCCGGGATCTTTGTAAACCTCGTACACTTTCCCATCCACAAAACTGCGAACGCGGGTATTGCGGCCCGCCACTTCGCTGGTTACAAGTTGACTGCGGTTGTTGGCCACATCGAGCCGGATTTGATCCCGGTTGCGCTGGAACGTATTGAGTTGCGCACGAAGGCTATTGCGAGACAGGGTATAATTCAACTCGGCCCGTTCCAGTTCTGCCCGTGATGTGGCATTCTGGCTATATAATTCCTTGAACCGGTTGTAATTGATCGAGTCGTTGCTGAGCCGGGTTCGGGCGTTTCGTACCTGAGCCTCCAGTTCAGCCAGCACGGGCGATTTGGCCCCCAAATTTGCCCGTGCCTGCCGGTAGGCACGGGCCGCTGCCTGCTGACGGGCATCTTCGGAAGCACTTTCCAGCACGAACAACAACTGATTTCGATGAATCGAATCGCCTTCGTTGACCAAGCGTTGTTGTAACACGCCGGTAGCATCGGCCGTAACCGTATACTCATTGCGGGGATATACATTGCCCGAAGCATAGACGGCTTCTGTCAGCGCCCGATAGGTGGGCGTTGTGCCGTCGCTACTGGATGTACAGGCGGCATTCAGCAGGTAAAGTAAGAGTAAATAAACGTTCGTTTTCATGGAATGTGAATAACTGTAGCTCAGGCACTTCGTTTTGGATCAGGAATCAAGCGGGAGTAGGCCTGAAAAGCTGACGAAACGTTTCAGCGCTTAACGGATTGATCTACTGTCCGTTTCTAATCTGTAAGATGGTTTGGTTGATAAAGGCGTTTGACAAATTGTTCAGATACCGGTTCTGGGCCGTTAAGGCCTCGTTGAATACGTTGAGGTACTGATCGTAGGCGAACAAACCCGACCGGTATTTGATCAGCGCGATCTGCACATTTTGGTTGCTAAGGTCATAATTCTGTCGGTTCAGCTCCAGCGACCGTATGGCCTGGTTATACGTATTTCGGATATCTTCTGTATCGGTCTGCTGTCGATTGCGTTCATACATCAATTGCGATTCTGCCAGTTTTAGTTGTAGCCGGGCCCGTAGTAAATTGCTGGTGCGAAGTCCACCCGTATACAGGGACCAGTTGAACTGCAAACCGGTTACGCCAATCTGGTACCAGGGCTGATTGGCATTCAGGAAGTTGATCTGATTCCGTTGCGCCTGTTCCGTAAATCGACCATAGGCTGACAAGGTTGGCCAGCGTTGTAATCGTTCGCGATTGAGTTGTAATCGGGCCAGTTCGATGCGGGCCTGCTGAAGCGTTATCTGGGGGCGTTCAACCGGATTCGCCGGTATCGTAAAGCTAGTCGTTCCGAGTGAGCGGGTAGACAGGTCTTCCGTAAGCACCAGACTATCGGCGAGGGTTAAGCCAAGCAACAGCTTGAGCTGGTTGAGGTTTCGGGTATACGCCAGTTCATTCTGGTAAAGTACGTCCGCCGTTGTCAACTGCACCGAGCGTATCCGGTTGTATTCCAGGGGTTCAATCAAGCCCTTCGTTAGCCGCTGACTGGCAATTTGGGTCAGTGTATCCGCGGCTGACAGATTCCGCTGAGTAATGGCAATGGCCGACCGGGCCAGAAGGGCCGCGTGATACACACGAGCCGTTTGGGTCGAGATATCATCCTGCAAAACCAGCGTCTGATCATCTGTAATTCGCAGATTTTGTTCCACAATACCCAGGTCAGCGCGGGTTGGGCGGTTAATTATCGGAACCGTTACTTCGACTCCAGCGGCCAGCACATAGGGAAGACCGAATTGGAGCGTTCGAAATTCGCCTGGCTTGCCGCCCAAGAATTCAGCCGGAACAAGGGATACCGGCAGGGCGTAGTTATAATCGAAATTGGTAAACAAGCGGGCCTGGGGTAGCAGGGTCGCTTTGGTGGCTGTGCGTTGCTGGGCCTGTACCAATTGATTTTGACGGGCATTCACCAGGTCTGGGTTGTGCCGCCGGACAAACGTCAGGGCCTCCTGAACCGTGCTTATAACGGTTTGAGCAGTAGCCGTTAGTGAACAAAATAAGAAGACAGCAAGGGCAAACCGATTCATCTTTTTTCGAATGGAAACCCAAATGAAAGAAGTTTTGAAAAGGCAAAGTCGCTTGTTTTTGTGAAACGGAGAAAAACACCCGTAAAGCTGTATCGAACCTGAATAAGGCGCTTCTCAGTCGTTGAATGGCTGCTCGAATCGTACTGCCATTGAGCCAAAATTCGATCCTGCCAGTAGAAAAAGGCTCATGCCGTTTTTTAAGACTACTAAACGTAGTGTTTCCCGTTAGTCAGCATGACCACAAGACGATCATTTTTAAGAAATACGGGCAGCTGTGTGGCCCTGGCTAGTATGACTCCGGCCATTGCATTGGCCAATACACCGGAAACGCGCAGCGCAGCCGGCGATGATTTGTTCAAGCTGGGGATGGCCGGGTTTAGTTTCGTTAACTTCAAGCTCGAGCCAGCGCTTGAGATGATGAAAAAAACGGACGTTCACTACCTATGCATCAAAGATTTCCACCTGCCCTATGCCAGCACCACCGACGAAATTGCGGCCTTTCATGAAAAACTGAAGCAGTCGGGGGTAACAGGCTACGCCGTGGGGCCGATTTACATGAAAACGAAGCAGGAAATCGATAACGGATTCGATTATGCAAAGCGCGTGGGTGTCAACCTGATTATCGGTATTCCCAATCCGGAGGATTTGCCCTATATCGACAAAAAAGTGAAGGAGTTCAATATGCGCTATGCGATTCACAACCACGGACCCGATATCAAATTGTTTCCCAGTGCCACATCGGTGTATACGGCGGTGAAGGATCTTGACCCGCGCATCGGGCTTTGTTTCGACATGGGACATGACAAGCGATACGGCGATGATCCGATTGCGGATCTGGAGAAATACGCCAAGCGAATTTTTGATATTCACCTGAAAAACGTAACCGCAGCTTCTAAAGAAGGTACGACTTGTGAGCTAGGGCGCGGGGTGATTGACATACCGGCCTTCGTGGCCATGCTGCGCAAAACCAAGTACGATGGCTGTTGCAGTCTGGAATATGAAAAAGACATGAAAGATCCGCTGGCGGGCATTGCCGAATCCGTCGGCTACTTCAAAGGTGTATGTGACGCCACAAAACAAGGCAAACGAAAAGCCTAATTGGCGAACTCTATTATTAACCTGAATACAATGGAAACCTCAAGAAGAGAATTTATCAAAACAGCGGCTTTAGGTACCGCAGGCCTGACCGTTGGCGGGCTGGCAAATGGGATGTCGGCTAAAAGCTACGCTAAAATTATTGGAGCAAACGAACGGCTGAATGTCGCCATTGCCGGACTTGGTCGGCGCCTACCGGCTTACTATGAGCCAATTTCCAAAAAAGAAAGCAACGTCGAGCTGGTATATCTGTGCGACGTAATGAAAAAACAGCGCGAGGCCGCGGTGCAAAAATTCTCCAAGCACATCACCTACACGCCCAAGCTGGAAAACGATATCCGGAAGGTGATTGCCGATAAGAATGTGGATGTGCTGATCAACGCGACCCCCGACCATTGGCATGCGCCGGGTACCTGGATGGCCGTGCTGGCGGGGAAACACGTGTACGTGGAAAAGCCCTGTAGCCATAATCCCCGCGAGGGCGAAATTCTGGTTGAGTTCCAGAAAAAATACGGCAAAATTATCCAGATGGGGAATCAGCAACGCTCTGCGCCGGAATCCATTGATATCATTGGCCAGATTCACAATGGTGTGATCGGAACGCCTTACAAAGCGGTGGCCTTTTATGCCAATGCCCGTGGTGAAGTTCCGGCTCCTAAAAAAGCACCGGCTCCCGACGGTCTCGACTGGGACTTGTTTCAGGGGCCAGCCCCCCGCGTACCATACACCCACGACACCTGGGATTACAACTGGCACTGGTACGGCTGGACATATGGCACCGCCGAAGCGGGTAACAATGCGACCCACGAACTGGATGTAGCTCGCTGGGCGCTGCAGGTAGAATTTCCTGAATACGTCACGGTGGAAGCCGCGAAACGGTCATTTCCAGAAGATGGCTGGGCTGTATATGATACAATGGACGCAACCTTCCGGTTTCCCGGCAATAAGATCATCAAATGGGATGGAAAAAGCCGTAACGGGCATAAAACCTACGGCAGCGACCGAGGCACCATCATTTACGGGAGCAATGGCACCGTTTATGTGGATCGCGACGGCTATACGCTCTTCAGCCGCGATGGCAAGGTAATTAAAACAAGTAAATCCAAAGGGTCTGAGTCGGGTACGGCGCTAGGGGGCGGTGGCGATATGACGACGCTCCACATGATGAATTTCTTCGACGCCGTTCGGGGCAAAGCCAAACAGAATTCAACGATTGAGGAAGGAGCCAGAAGTACGCTGCTCTGTCATTTAGCGAACATTGCTTACCGTACCAACAAATCTTTTGCGGTTGATTCTAAAAACGGCCACATCCGCGATGCCGATGCGATGAAACTCTGGACTCGCCAGTACGAAAAAGGCTGGGAGCCTGGAATTTAATGGGTTTTCGTCCCGAACAGCCGCTGACTGTTTACGAGCAGGCTATTAACGTGAGTCTTTTCCTCGAACAGCCAAAGGCTGTTTGGGACACCTAAATATGAAGAAAGCCGAAACCCTAGGGTTTCGGCTTTCTTCATTTCTGGATAGGCCGCTTATAAATCAGCGATTGCCTTATGAATTTCGTCTTTCGTTTTTCCTGTCTTCTGCTGAACCTTGCCCCACATTTCATCTTCCTGGCCTTCCGTATAGGTTAGGTCATCGTCGGTCAAATCGCCATAGGCTTGTTTGATTTTCCCTTTCAATTCGTTCCAGCCGCCTTTGATGGTTGTCTCGTTCATGATTGTAGTGTTTATAACGTTGAATGATCCGTAATCACTCTGATTACCTAAATAGAACTATGACGGGACGAAATTGTTTTCTAAAATGTGATTGGCAATCCGATTTGAGTCTATGCTCAGGTTATACAGCACACCGGTGGCTGGCGTTGTAAAACCCAGAAAATACAGTCCTTTCAGATTAGGCTCGCTAAACCAAAGTCCTTTGGGGAAACCTCGCTCATTTAGAACGGTAGCGGCTAGGTCGGTTCCAAGAACAGCTGCCAGCCCCGGTCGGTAGCCGGTTGCCAGAATTATGGCATCGAATGGAAGCTCCCGTCCATCGGTAAAGGTGACCGTTTTGGCATGAATGCGCTCAACCCCTGGAAGAACCGTAATTTTTCCGGCCTTAATTTGGTCGAGGGTGCCAATGTCGATGACCGGAATCTTGCCCCGTCGCGTATCGTAAGAGGGGGATGTGTTGGTTTGCCCAGGCCAAAAGCCGACACGTCGCCCACCGTTAGCCGCTGTGATAGTCTGGCCATGAAGTCATAAAACCAATTTGGGAACTTGCTCAAAAAAATGGCGGTAGGCTGCGTCGGGCGGCCAAGTGTTTCTCGCTTAACAATGTTAACCGGGCCCCTAACTGAAATAAAGGGGATTGATTCATTCTCCAGTAAATCGAGGGCCAGCTCGGCACCCGTGTTTCCCATGCCAACAATCAAGGTATTTTCGTAGCGAAAAGGCGCTCCATTTCGGTATTCATGGCTGTGCCAGATAATACCCCGAAAGTCGCGCTGACCGGGTAGTTCAGGTAAGTTGGGAATCCGGTTGTAGCCCGTGGCTACCACAACCGCATCGGCGGTGAAAAGGTCAGTTTCGGTTTGGACCTGCCAGCTTTCATCGGCTGAGTGGCGCCGAATGCCAATTACTTTTTGGTTAAAAAGGGGCTTTATGGCAAAGCGTTCCGCGTAACGTTCGAGGTAATCAACTACTTGAAGACGTGACACATAGGTTGGATAGTCGGATGGAAAAGGGAAATGGGGTAACGCGGAGTATTCTTTCACGGTGTGCAGGTGGAGCCGGTCGTAATGATTTCGCCAGGACAGGCCAATGTGGTCACTGGCTTCCAGCACCGTAACCGGCAACTTGCGTTGCGCTAACTGGCCCGCCATCGCCAGCCCAGCCGGTCCCGCACCAATGATGAGTGTCTGCATGGGGTATACGGTAGTTGGTATATGGTTAGTGGTTTACGGTTTGGGATTTACAGTTTACGGTTAGTGGTTGCGCATCCGTGGCCTGTGTCCTCACAAGCCACCTTCGCATCAGCAATCACTTCTCCCAAGAAGAGTGGCCCGTGAGGACACAGGCTACGGATGCGCAACCACTAACCGTAAATCAACTGCCGTATACCCATCAACGCTACTTAATCCGCGTCCATATCTGGGTTTTTCCAAACAGCGAGATGCCTACATAACCACGAACTTCCAGCGTATTGGGGTCTTTTAGGGTCATTTTGCAGTTGTATTCCTTGCCATCTTCCGGGTTGTAAATTTTTCCATCACTCCAGACATTGCCCCCGTCGTACTTAAAGTTATACATTAATGGCATATTCATTAATGGGCGTGATCGCTTCGACACATCAGCGTTTTTCTCGTCGGTTCTGGGCTTCCCGGTAGCTGGGTCGGTGGGCTGACCCAACCACACAAGTTTCCCGAAATAGGTGCCTCCCTGTTTATAGATTTGTACATGCCCTTTTTTAGTGCCATTTAACCAGGTCCCAACAACGGCTTCGGAGTCATCAGCGGGAGCAAAAGCAGTCAGCGTAATAAATAGCGAGAATACAGGCAGCAGAAAACGCATCCGTTTCATAAGGCAGTGATTGTAAGTAAACAGTGATTTTTTTGTACTAACGTAAATATGGCTGAAAATTGTCTGAACCGCCCGGCGGCCCTACCGGATTTTCGCAATTGAAATGATTTCTATGATTTTTGTTTAACATTGTTCAGAATCGTCTGCTGGCTCGTCGGTGTTAGTGAATACAATTCAAGAGCCCATGGACAGATAGCCGTTTCGAAAATCAGACAAATCACTAAAAGCAGACCAATCCTGGTTCAGAAAATGTTCAAACGTGACCCCAACCGTAGTTACCCAACCGAAACCGAATCGCGGGTAATTATTCGCTTTCAGGACTGTGATCCGTTGCAGCACCTCAATAATGCCAAGTATTTCGACTATTATTTCAACGCTCGGGAAGACCAGGTGGCTAAGCTATATGACTTTAATCCAGGACAGTTGTTTCAGGAACTGAAAACGAGCTGGGTCGTCTACCAGCATCAAATTGCCTATGTTCGGCCCGCGCGGGTGAGTGAGTGGGTACGGATCTTGTCGAGGCTTATTTATGTGAATGAAGATACGACTGTGACAGAGTACATTATGACCGACGATGGTAAAACCCACCTCAAAAACGTACTCTGGATGACGTCAAAATACATTAGCGTTGCCACCGGCAAACGCATTCCGCACCATGAACCGGTGAAGCAATTACTTGAAGCAATCCTTGTCCCGAACATCGATTTTCTAAACCTGAACTTCAATGATCGCATTCATGAGATAAAGCAGCAGGTGTTGAAATTGCACACGATATGAGCCCGAGGCAGGATTTATACTGGATATGACGCCCCAGCCCAGTATACATTTTCCATTTTCAGCGTATCTTTCACCCAATGAAACTTCTCAATAACCTCACCGTACGCGTTCTGATAGCCATAACGCTGGGTATTTTGACTGGCTATTTCTTTCCCGAAACAGCCGCTAAACTCAAACCACTGGGCGATATCTTCATCAATTTGATCAAGATGGTTATCGCACCCATTATTTTCCTAACCATTGTGTTGGGAATCAGTAACATGGGCGATCTCAAGAAGGTTGGCCGGGTAGGGGGAAAGGCGTTGCTTTATTTCGAAATCGTGACAACGGGCGCACTGGCCATTGGACTGGTACTGGCGAATCTGATTCGTCCCGGCGATGGGGTAGAAACGGCGGCCGTTAAAGGAGGAGACATCAGCAAATACACCGAACAGGGGGCGGGTATGGACTGGACTGAGTTCTTCATTCACATTGTGCCCAGTAACGCCATTAAGGCATTTGCCGAGGGTGAAATTCTGCAGGTGCTTGTTTTTTCGGTCCTTTTTGGTGTTGGCCTTACCCGTATGGGAGAAACGGGCAAACCGCTTATTCTTACTTTCGAGCGGTTGTCCAAGGTATTTTTTAATATTCTGAGTGTGGTGATGGTGCTGGCTCCCATTGGCGCTTTTGGCGGCATGGCCTTTACTATTGGCAAGTATGGCTTAAGCACATTGTTGCCGCTGGCCAAACTTATGGGAACGGTGTATGCGTCCATGTTCCTGTTTGTATTCGTTATACTGAATCTGATTCTTCGGTATTACAAAGTCAGTTTATGGACTGTACTGAAGTTCATTAAAGAAGAGTTGCTGATCGTGCTGGGTACTTCGTCGTCGGAGTCGGCCCTGCCCCAGATTATGGACAAGCTGGAAACGATGGGTTGCTCCCGGTCGGTGGTAGGGTTAGTGGTTCCGGCTGGCTATTCGTTTAACCTCGACGGCACAACCATTTACCTGGTGATGGCAACGGTATTTCTGGCACAGGTTTTTGGGGTTAACCTGAGCCTTGGGCAGGAACTGACCATCATCGGCATCCTGATGGTTACATCGAAAGGGGCCGCGGGCGTAACGGGTAGTGGTTTTATCGTGCTGGCCAGTACGCTGACTGCCATCAAAGTAATTCCAGTGGAGGGGCTGGCCTTACTGCTGGGTGTCGACCGATTTATGTCCGAAGCCCGTTCCATTACAAACATTATTGGCAATACGGTCGCCACCATCTTCATCGCCAACAACGAAGGTGAATTTGACCGGGCGAAATACGAACAAATTGTCAAACAGGAAGACCAGGCCCCATTAGCGGAATATAAGTATTGAACTCAGTTCACTTTCTGATACTCAACCTGTGCTGGCGGCACCGCTAACACCTCACCAGTCAGGGTTTCGTGCATGTTCCGGCGGATGGTCTGGGCGATTTGATTAAGGGGTAGGTCATTGCAATCGATCCCAAACGGTTCTTCTATCTCGTCGCCAATCATTTCCACACCCAGCAGCGCATAACCCGCAAATGTAATCGCTACAATGGTGAAATACTGATAGGTTTCAACCAGAACAAGTGGCATGAGCAGCAAGTAAAGGGTGATGAATAGTTTGATGAAAAAGCTGTAAGAGAAGGGAATCGGGGTGTTTTTGATCCGTTCGCAGGAACCCGTAATATCAAGCAGCGCCTGGTGATACGACCGCATGGTGATCATATCGCCCTCGCTGATAACGTGTTCGCGTTTCAGCGCCTGTAGACGGCGCATCAACAGGGCAGCCGTCCGGCTCGGCACATGTTTGGCTTGTAGTAGGGTTTCCCGATCACCTGCTTCCGTTTCTTCCAGTTCATCAACCGAGATACCGGTTCGTAAGTGCCCTTTCAGAATCAGGGCGAAATTAGCCAGCGTACGGGCGAAGAAAAGTCGGTTGGCACGATCGTCGTCCGGTAGAAGCGAATCCAGCAGCACCGCCATGTTGCGGCTGTAGTTGACCAGCATGCCCCATTGTCGGCGCCCTTCCCAAAATCGGTCGTAAGCCGTGTTGGTTCTGAACACAAGCAGCAAACTCAGGAGAATACCCAGCAGCGAAAAAAAGGTCCCGTCTATTGGTACCTCAATATCAATCCAATTCTGGTCAATCAGCGTAATCAATGAACCATAGGCGGCCACGAAAGCCACACGGCGAAGGAGCACCTGGATCACATAGCTGGTTTGAAAATGGCGTAGGGCACCCAGCCAATCTTTGGCGTTGTAGATAACCACAGGGAAAAATTTAGAAAGATGACTGGTTGGGTAAACAATCGGTAACCAAGATACAAATCACCACTTTAAGTTTTTTAATAAAATCCTATAATTTCCCTTTTTGGCCTACACTTTATATTTATTTAAAGAATAAATTAAACCATTTGGTGGCGTCTTGTTCAAACCGACAAATACAACCTGAAACAGTACACGACCATGAAAAAAGTATTGCTGACTGCCGCAACCCTCATTGCCTTACTCTCGACCGGTGCCATGGCGCAACGGTACGGGTATCCGTCGCCGAACACGAATTACCCCGCGCAACCGGGGTACAGCCAGCAACCCGGCTATGGCCAGCCGAATTACAACTACGACTATGACGACTATCAATTCGATAGGCACCTCGATTGGTGGGATCGTGAGTTGAATCTGAGCCGGCGGCAGGAGCGTGAAATTCGCCGGATTCGGGAGCGCTTTACGCAGCAGACGCAGAACATAAATAGTCGTGATCCCCGTCAGCGTGATTTCTTCCGGCAGGCGCGGCAACGTCAGTTTTTCGACATGATGGCCGTCCTCAACACCCAACAACGCGACCGGGTCATCGAACGCATGCGGCCTTATGAACGCATGGCAGGACGTGGGCGGGGTAACGGCGGCTACGGTAATGGTGGCTATGGAGATAGCCGCTATTGAGATAGCCGCGGAACAGATAATGGACCCTATGGCTATTGATTGAAGAAGGGAGAGTTGGAAACGGTCGGCCAGATTGGCCGGCCGTTTTTTGTGCTTTTCCACTCACCATAAACTACAACCGTTTGAGCAACATTGCGTTGCAAAATCTGTCGTTGTTTCTTATTTTAGGCGGAAACTCATTTCGTAAACCAGTATGTTAAACCATCAACGAATCAAGCAAACCAGCGTGTTGCTGGCTGTAGCCGCCACAGCGGCTTTGGCCCAGCCCTCGCCCCAACAACCCAAAATGACCCAAAATCCATTTCTTTCGTCGTACACAACACCGCACCAAACGGCGCCGTTCGACAAAATCAAAAATGCGGATTACCTGCCTGCCCTGAAAGACGGCCTGGCGCAGGGACGTAAAGATGTTGATGCCATTGTTGCCAATACCGCCACGCCAACGTTCGAAAACACCATCGTTGCGCTCGAACGCTCGGGTGATCTGCTGGGTAAAGTAACCTCCGTACTTTTCAATTTAAACAGTGCCGAAACAACGCCCGAACTTCAGAAAATTGTGAAAGAAGCATCGCCGTTGTTAAGTGAATACGGCAATGATATTACGCTGAATGAGAAGTTATTTGCCCGAGTGAAAGCGGTATATGACCAGCGTGCCAGCCTGAAGTTAGACCCCGAAAGTGCGATGCTGCTCGAAAAGTCGTACAAACGGTTTGCCCGGAATGGCGCTAACCTGAACGAAAAAGGAAAAGAACGGCTGCGGGCTATCGACAAGGAGCTGTCGCAACTATCGCTGCAATTTGGCGAAAATGTCCTGAATGAAACCAACGAGTACACGATGGTCGTGACGGATGAAAAGGACCTTGCTGGTTTACCTGATTTTGCCCGTGATGCTGCTAAAGCGACGGCTAAGCAGAAAGGTAAAGAAGGCTGGGTATTCACGTTGCAGGCACCAAGTTATGGGCCGTTTATGCAGTATGCCGATAACCGGGAACTGCGCAAAAAGCTGTTCATGGCCTACAACGGTCGCGGTTTCCACGGCGACAAAAACGATAACTCAGCCATTATCAACAAGATTGTCAACCTGCGCTATGAGCGGGCTAATCTGCTGGGCTATAAAACCCACGCCGATTTTGTGCTGGAAGAAAGCATGGCTGGCTCCAGAGATAAGGTGCAGAGTTTCCTCAATGAACTGGTGACCTATGCCCGCCCTGCCGCCGAACGCCAACTGGCCGAGCTGACGACTTATGCGAAAGCCCACGGGTTTACGGATGACAAACTTCAGACCTGGGATAACAGCTACTATGCCGAGAAGCTCAAGAAGGAGAAGTACGATCTTGATGACGAAACCCTGAAGCCGTATTTCAAACTCGAAAACGTGCTGAACGGTGTCTTTACTGTAGCCAACAAACTGTACGGCGTAACCTTTAAGGAACGCACGGATATTCCGGTGTATAATTCAGAGGTGAAAACCTTTGATGTGTTCGATAAAGATGGCAAGTTTCTGGCTGTTTTTTATGGCGATTATTTCCCACGGGCCGGTAAGCGGAGTGGTGCCTGGATGAATGACATTCAGGGTCAGAAAGTTGAGAATGGCGAGAATATTCGACCGCACATCATCAACGTCTGTAACTTCACCCGCCCTACGGATACCAAGCCTTCGTTATTGACTTTCTACGAAGTCACGACGCTTTTCCACGAATTCGGGCATGGGCTGCATGGCATGCTGGCCAACGGAAAGTACGAGAGTCTGAGCGGTACGAGTGTGCCCCGCGATTTCGTGGAGTTGCCTTCGCAGGTGATGGAAAACTGGTGCTATGACCCCGAAGCGCTGAAACTCTTCGCCAAGCATTACCAAACGGGTGAAGTGATTCCAAATGAACTGATCGAAAAAATTCGCGCCAGTCAGAATTTCATGGCGGGTATGGCCAATCTGCGTCAGTTACGCCTGGGTTTGGTCGATATGTATTATCACGGCCAGAAACCGACCGGTGAGACCATTTCTCAAGTTGAGAGCCGGGTCGATTCCGTCGCTAATCTGTTCCCGCATGTCGATGGAATCGCCGTTAGCCCGGCTTTCTCGCACATTTTTGCGGGTGGTTATTCGGCGGGGTATTATAGCTATAAATGGAGCGAAGTGCTTGATGCTGATGCCTTTGAGTTTTTCAAAGAAAAAGGCGGTCTGGACAATAAAGCGGCTGCCGACAGCTTCCGTAAAAACGTCTTGGAAAAAGGCGGTAGCGAAAAGCCGATGGAGCTCTATAAGAAATTCCGTGGGCGCGAGCCATCACCCAAAGCGATGCTACGCCGGAGCGGATTAATTCTGTAGTCAGTATGTGTCAATAAAAACGGGAAGCCTGGTCATTAGGCTTCCCGTTTTTGTTATTGGCTATCGTTAATTAAATGATTGCCTGAATTCGAGTGGAGATACGTTGGTCTTGCTCTTGAATAGCTTATTGAAGGATTGCGGGTATTCAAAACCGAGTTGGTAGGCAATTTCACTGACCGACAGCGAAGTAGTCGTCAAGATCTGTTTTGCTTTGTCAATCAACTTGTTATGAATATGCTGCTGCGCGCTTTGTCCCGTTAGCTTTCTTAATAGATCACTCAAATAAGTGGGCGACACATTCAGTTTATCCGCCAGGTACTGAACCGTCGGAAGGCCCAGTTCCTGCACCTGCTCGTGGTCAAAATAGTCGGATAAGATGCCTTCCAGCCTGGTCAGCAAATCATGGCTGGCGTTTTTTCTGGTAATGAACTGCCGGTTATAAAAGCGGTTAGCATAATTGAGTAACAGCTCAATTTGCGACACAATCACATCCTGGCTGTAGTGATCGATTGTGGAGCGGTATTCCTGTTCGATCTGTTCAATGAGCATCGTCATCATAGCCTCTTCTTTGTCCGAAAGGTGCAACGCTTCATTGACGGCGTAGCTGAAATAACCGTACTCTTTAATATTTTTAGCTAACGCATACGACTGGATAAAATCGGGATGGACAACCAGCCACCACCCGTTCATAGCCATATCCTCGGGCGTAACCGTTGAGATGACCTGTCCGGGTGAAAAAAAAGTCATGACGCCTTCATCGAAATCATAATAATTCTGCCCGTACTTTAACTTCCCGGTGAAGTTCTTTTTGATACAGACCGAATAGAAGTTGTAGATAACGCTCTTGATAGTTTCATCGAAATGGCATTTTATATCACTCATATCAATGACGCTCAGCAGCGGATGCTCCGGTTTTGGTAAGGCCAGTAGGCGATGCAAATCGGAAACTGAATTAATAACGTAGGGTTGAATCGGTTCTTTTCTCATTGAATGAAAGTAACGCGGATCGCACAGTCGCAGTAATAGCTGGCATGTTTACCCAGCACTCAGCCAGGCGGACCAGAGGTCCATGTTACGTAACCAGTTTATTGGTCAATTGATTGCATACCTGATGCGTCATATCGTTCGCCCGTCGATGTTCCCAGGGGAACAATGGCTTCCAGTTGGTCCAGCTCTTCGGATGTTAAGCTGATATTGGCTGCTGCGATGTTTTGTTCTACGTACTTGACCCGTTTTGTGCCGGGAATTGGCAGATGGCCTTTGGCAATCACCCAGGCGATGGCTAACTGAGAAGTAGTCACCCGTTTTTCGGTAGCTAACCGGGTCAATTCGTTGACTAACTCAATATTCTTGTAAAAGAATTCGCCCTGAAAGCGGGGAATGCCCCGTCTGAAATCATTCGCCGGGAAATCGTCCGGACTTTTAATCCTATTTTCGCCCGAAATAAAGCCTCGTCCTAGCGGTGAATAAGCAACAAAACCGATACCCAGTTCCTGAAGTGTATCCAGAATCCCGGCCTCTTCAACACTTCGTTCAAACAGCGAGTACTCGGTTTGAATAGCCGATAACGGATGAACCTGGTGTGCTTTCCGTATGGTGGCCGAAGAAACTTCGGAAAGCCCTATGTAGCCTACTTTTCCCTCTTTCACCAGGTCGGCCATAGCCCCAACGGTGTCTTCAATGGGCGTGTTTGGGTCCAGACGGTGCAGGTAATACAGGTCGATGTAGTCGGTGCCCAGGTTTCTGAGCGAGCGGTCAACAGCTTTTTTTACATAGTCGGGTTTGCCATTGTACTGCCAGGTGAGTTGTTCGTTATCGTCAATCTCGAAACCAAACTTTGTGGCAATAATGTACTTGTCCCGGTTTCCTCTGATGGCTTTAGCGATTAACCGTTCGTTTTGCAGTGGGCCATATAAATCGGCTGTATCGAGGAAGTTGCCGCCTAATTCCAGCGATCGGTGAATGGTGGCGATGGATTCCGTTTCATCGGCTTTGCCGTACACATCGTTACCGGCGATCTGCGTCATACCCATACACCCTAACCCAATGGCGGGCACCACGAGTCCCTGAGAGCCTAAATTCGTTTTTTGAAGCGTGTTCATACCTTGTCTTTCTGTTTTTATTTTCTGGAACAAAGGTCAGGGAGGCCAGAACCGAAACAGTAGCCAAACTACGTATTGTTGTATCCAGATTTAGGTCGTATAGGGGTATGAACTGAAGACCCTAGTAAACAAAAAGCCGGACTCGACGTCCGGCTTTCTGCGTTATTTATCGGCCACCACGGCCAGCTCATGCGGTTGAGTCTGGTATTTGTAGAGGTACTCGATCAGGTCAGCCACCAGCCCTGTCCAGCCGGTTTGGTGGTTAGCGCCTAATCCCATACCATTGTCGCCGTTGAAGTACTCATAGAAGAGATACAGGCCCTGAAAGTTCGGGTCGTCCTGCATCTTTTTATCGGCACCGAAGGCCGCTACCCGACCTGATTCGTCACGTCGGAAGATGTTGAGCAGCCGCTCGATGACCAGCAGTGTCGCCTGCTTCACACTCATTACGTGTCCCGAATTCGTGGGGTACTCGATTTCGAAATCATCCCCGTAATACTGATAAAACTTCAGCAGGGAGTCGATAAGCAGGAAATTGACCGGGAACCAGATCGGGCCGCGCCAGTTTGAATTTCCACCAAACATGCTCATTTCCGACTCGGCCGCTACATAACGCACCTGAAAAATTTCGCTGTTCAGCTCAAACTGGTACGGCATTTTTTCGTGGTATTTCGACAACGCCCGAATACCGTAATCGGACAGAAATTCGGTTTCATCGAACATCCGTTTCAGGATCATCTTCATCCGGTGTCCCCGTAGCAGGCTTAGCAGGTGCGTTTCGCCCTTACCCGGTTCGTGCCAGCGCGACACCAGCGAGGCCAGATCGGGGCGGTTCGTGAGCACCCATTCAACCCGGCGTTTGAAATCAGGTAGTTGCGACAGCAATGATTCATCCAGAATTTCGACCGCGAACAAGGGAATTAAACCCACCATCGACCGGATTTTCAGCAGGCGGGCATTATGATCAGGCATGTGGAGCACGTCATAATAGAACTGATCAACTTCGTCCCATAAGCTGATATTCTGTTTGCCCAGATTGTTCATGGCTGAGGCAATGTGCAGGAAGTGCTCGAAAAACTTACTGGCCATGTCCTGGTAGGAGGGGCGGGTAAGGGAAATTTCACACGCAATCCGCAGCATGTTCAGGGTATACATGGCCATCCATCCAGTCCCATCGGCCTGTTCTATGCGTCCGCCCATAGGCAGGGGCTGGCTCCGGTCAAATACCCCAATGTTATCCAAACCCAGGAAGCCACCGCCAAAAATATTGTTGCCCGATACGTCTTTCCGGTTGACCCACCAGGTAAAGTTTAGCAGCAGCTTATGAAATACCCGCTCCAGGAAGTTTACGTCGCCGACACCGTTATGTTCTTTATCAATCTCATAGACCTTCCAGGTCGCCCAGGCGTGAACCGGTGGGTTGACATCGCTGAAATTCCACTCATAAGCCGGAATCTGGCCATTCGGATGCATGTAATACTCGCGCAGAATAACGGCCAGTTGCCGCTTGGCAAAGTGAGGGTCAAGGCGGGCCAGCGTCAGGGTATGGAAGGCCAGATCCCAGGCCGCAAACCAGGGATACTCCCATTTGTCGGGCATGGACAGGATATTGGCTGTGTACATATGCCGCCAATTTTCATTTCGCGCGTAGACGCGCCCCTGAAACGGAACGGGCATTTTTGGGTCACCCTTCAGCCACTCATTTACGTTGTAATAGTAGAACTGCTTGCTCCAGAGCATGCCCGCGTAGGCTTGCCGCTGAATAGCCAGCAATTCGGGGTCGGTGACGTTCTTTTGTAAGTCGGCGTAAAAGGCATTCGCTTCATCGACCCGTTTGTTCCAGATGTCGTTGAAGTCAGCGAATGGCTGCGTAAGTGTTGTCTGATCGCTGAACCGCAACCGGATACTTATGCTCTCGCCAGCGGGTACGTTGCGGGTGTATTGGGCCGAGGCTTTAGTACCAATCTGGTTGGGATTAATAAATGATTTTTTGCCACCCGATACAACATAGTTGTTAATGCCATCTTTGGTGTATTTCGACACATTTGGTCGCCCATACAACCGCTCGGAATTGGTATCGTTGTCGCAGAATAGTAAGGCGTCGGCCTCTTCGCAGTAGAGTTTATATTTACCCAACTGCTTGTGATTCACTTCAATCTGATTATTGGCAATGCCATGCAACATAGGTCGCGCATTGTATTGCTCATAGCCCCACGACCAGGTATTGCGAAACCAGATGGTCGGCAGCAGCGTGAGTGGAGCCTCTCCGGCTGAACGGTTGTATGCCGTAATTTTCACCAGCCAGTCGTTCTGCGTATCTTTTGCATATTCGATGAATATGTCAAAATATTCATCCTGATCAAAAATGCCGGTATCTGTAAGTTCAAACTCAGGTTCCTGCCGCCCTCTTCGTGTCGATTCAATGACCAGACGATTGTAGGGGAACTCCTGCTGTGGATACTTATACAGCATTTTCATGTACGAGTGCGTGGGTGTGCTATCTAAATAATAGTACAGTTCCTTCACGTCTTCGCCATGATTGCCTTCGGGGCCGTTCAAACCAAAAAGCCGCTCTTTAAGGATATTATCTTTGTGGTTCCAGAATGCCAGCGCAAAGCAAATATGCCCTTTGTTGTCGGAAATGCCACCAATGCCCTCTTCGCCCCAACGGTAAGCGCGGGAGCGGGCCATGTCATGGCTGACGAAGTTCCAGGCATCCCCGTACGGGCTATAATCTTCCCGGACAGTTCCCCAGGCACGATCGGAAAGATAAGGCCCCCATTTCTTCCAGCCTTTATTATCGGCTCGTTCGTAGATACGTTCGCGTTCAGCAGTAGGCATATGAGTCAGTAAATATCAACTTCTACGGTGAGTGTTGTGAGTAGTGCGTGCTCAAAGCTGTCAAAGATAGTATGCACGCTGAGTATTCTTAAGAAAATCTTTTGGCTTTAGTCTTTTTCGTAAGACAAATCTTTTGCCAAATTATATAGAAACAACTAAAAACTTCGGTCAATGTTATGGCGATGTTAAATAAGATGTAACCAGGTAAAAAGACGTGTCAGGTATTAGTCATTTAGACGTCCTTTTTTTTTAATATGTCACAGAGACGGTAACTGAAAGTGCTTGTATCATTAGGTTGAAGGGCTCATTGTCAGGCTATTGCTTAATGAATGCAAGATGGATTTTTTGAGTTAGCTCCCCAATTTTAAGAACAAAGGTGAATTGAAAATACAGGTAATCCGCATTATTCCGTTTTTTGCATCATGAATGCACAGCCCAATAATCCGCTGCACGGCAAAACACTTGAAAGAATACTAACCGAGTTGGTGGCTCATTATGGATGGGCGACCTTGGGGCAGAAGATCAGGATCAACTGTTTTATGAATAACCCCAGCATCAAATCGAGCCTGACGTTCCTGCGCAAAACAGACTGGGCACGAAAACAAGTGGAGGAACTCTATTTGCAGTTATACTCATAGAACGTTATCGGTCCGGCAAAGTCAGAGAATTACTTTCAGTATCTCTACGTCCTGTGTTTGAGTGATTCATCCGTGCCTGGGTGATTCTCCCGTGTCTGTGTCCTTACAGACACGGGAGATCCGATCAAACACAGGGCCGGTATAAATTAACATCAACGCCACGTCTAGCTATTCGGCAATCAATTTAAGAATGTCCTCCAGGATGGCATCAGTCTGGCTGGGGCGTTTAGCATTGGCATCAATGATCTGCCCATTTTTGTTGATCAGGATGTAGCGCGGGATACTCTGAATACCAAAATACTGCACGGTGCGCGACTTCCAGCCGCCTTTTGACAAACCCTGTTCGCCAGACAACTGGAGGCTATTCAAGGCCTTTTTCCACACGTCTTCGGTGTCGTCGATAGATAGGTAAAGAAACACGGTCTGCTCTTTTTGCTTCTTGGTCAGGCGTTCCTGAAGTTGCTTGGAAAACGGAAATTCGGCCCGGCAGGGACCACACCAGCTCGCCCACACGTCAAGGTAAACGACTTTCCCTTTAAACGCATCGAGTGCAACTAATTCCCCTTTCTCATTCGTAAAAGAGAACGCATTGGGATCGATCGCTTTCTTCTTGGATGCTGCCGCGACCGGCTCGTCCTTACGGGCCATCACCTCACCGCAACGAGCTTTCACCGCAGCAATATAACCCGCAGCGTTTGGGGTTTTACTGAGCATATCGAATACAGTCCGAACAGACGACGGGGGGACTCTATCACAGTTTTCGACCAGCACCCGCGCCAGCGCATACTGGTAAACGTTCGCCGTCAGGTGCTGGCGGGCAAACGTAGCTTTGTCGGTCAGGCTGGTCTGAATATCCGTCGGAGTATATTTTGCGAAATTGCGGGCTTTTGAATTGAAATACGTGACGTAGAAAAATAGAAAATTCTGATACGGTTCGGCCGGAAGCGCCGTTTCATCGTTCACAGAGAGGGTGGCTAAATCGTCGACCATGACCGATGGCAGCGACATCACATTCGGCTGGGCGGTTTGGCTATCACCCCGAAGTATGGGATAGGCCAACAGCAAATGCCAGTAGTTCCAACGGATACAGGCGTTAATGTATTGCTGAAATGGTTTCGAAAACTGATCAGCCTGAGGATAACTTTTATAGAACGTAGACTGGGCTTTACGAGCGTCGAAAAGGCTCATTTCCCATGCGTCCAGACCAGTGGTCTTGAGTTTGGCGTATTGGCTGGTTGCGTCAAAATCAGGTTTAAATTTTGTATTGAACTCCGCCAGAAAGGCTTTTTCGGACGCTGTCGTAACCAATGCTTCGGGTTTGGTACCCTGGTAAATGGACTGGGAAAATCCCGGTCCAACGCTTATCAGCCACAGGAGTAGGGTAAAGTGAAATACCTTCATAAATAGTTAGCGGAGGGTGAAACGGTAGGGTGGTCTTCCCCGAAATATAGGCAAACATCATTCCAACTTTTCATTACTTTTTTACAGCTGCCAGCACCCGCTTGATCAGCTCATTTGGGCTACCGTTATGCCAGCGCCATACGATCACGATGTCATGTTCGGGATCGACCCATACCGTATTTGAGCCTGCGCCAAGGGCTGCATAACTGCTGGCGGGGGCGTCGGGCCAGGCTTTCTTGCCCGTAGAGCTAGTGCCTGTGTTTAGCCACCACAGGTAACCATAGTCGGGCCCAACCGGACTGGGCGTTGTTGCCTGCTTTACCCAATCGGCGGAGACAATCTGGCGGTTTTGCCAGCGCCCCTGCCGCAGAAAAAGATACCCGAAACGGGCTTCGTCGCGGGCGCTGATGCGCAGGCCACCGCCCCAGCGGGTTCCGCCACTCACCGACGGCATCGACTTGCCATCAACATCGGCCATCGCATTAGGATAAGGAATGTACTGCCAGCTATCCGACGCGCCAATTGGGTTCATGATCTCGTCGCGCACCACCTCGGGCAGTGGTTTTTTCCATAACCGGAGCAGCGAAAGGGCCATCCGATTGATACGAACATCATTGTACTCATAATAAGCGCCGGGCTTTTGAAGCGTGCGAGGTTTGCGTTCGCCTTTCCCAAACGCTTCTTTCCCGACAAAGTCACTGTTCTTTCCCCAAAGCGATCCTTCCCATTCGCTGGTTTGCTGAAGATGATTCTCCCAGGTAATGCCTTTATTTTGGGCCGATTCATAGCCGCCATCGTGGATCAGGTTGGCCACCGGATCGTGAACATTGGGAATCATGCCCCGCTCAATGGTAATGCCTGTCACCGTCGACAAGACACTCTTGGCGACGCTGTACGTTGGGTCCGGGCGTTGAGTATCGCCCCACTCGGCCACGATATACCCATGCCGCAACACGATGCCATTGGTTGCCGCCCGGCTGGTTGGCATGGGGCCGAGGAGCTTACCGAAAATCTCTTCCTGGGTCGAGAAGTCGGGTGCCATTTGGGTTGTTTCCTGCGTTTTGGCGAAGGCCACGGCTTCATCGAGTAAGGCTTTATCCATGCCTGCTTTTTCGGGAGCAAGGTGAGCCCAGTTGTCGCCTTTGGGTGGGTAATAGGTTGTTGAGGTGGAAAGTTGCCGGTGGCAGGCTACCATCGTTGATAGCGCGAGCAGGGGCACCAGCACCCACATGGGTAATGCACTGTGTTTCATTGGGTAAAGGTTGTCAGATTATGATAAGTAGCTGACTCTCCCTATCGAAAAGTAGACGAACCAGCTATCCACCGACGAAGGTAATTCGCAGCGTTCGCTTTTTGCTCGTTTCTGACGGCTTTTATTCCTGTCAACGTTGCCGAAAAGAAAATGCCTTTGCCTGCGTGTGGTAGCGGATAAAAAAGCGCATAGTTAATCCGCTTCACAGCCATACAGGATAAGGTTTACCCAAAACCCAGCCTAGATTTTCGAGGGTGAAAGGCCGTACGTCTTTTTAAAGGCGAAGGAGAAATGGGAGAGATCTTCAAAACCGAGTTCCAGATACACATCGGAAGGTGCTTTGCCTTTTTCTTTAATCAGATAATAGGCTTCCTGGAGCCTGCGTTGCTGGATCCACCGGCTGGGAGTGCTGTGAAAAATCTTTTCAAAATCCCGCTTGAATGTGGCCAGGCTTCGGCCTGTCAAATAAGCAAATCGCTTCAATTCTACGTTGAAGTGAAAGTTTTTATTCATGAAGCCTTCCAGATCTAGTTTGCCCGGTTCCGAAAAATCGAATAGAATATCTTTTAATCCCGGATTTGCCTGGAGCAGAATCAAGATCGCTTCGTTCAACTTTAGCGCCTGAAGGTTTTCGTTAATGGGCTGTTCGGCCTGCAAATAAGGCAACAGGGAGTCCATGTAACTTTTATACAGCGCATTAGGTGTCAATTCCAAAATGGGATTCCCTTCCTGATGTGGCTCCGCGGTGTAGCCATAGTCCAGGCTGAACTTACGTAACGTTTCCTGATCCAGATAAATAGACAGCGCCTTGAATTCACCATCGGCGGGTGGTTGCTTAACGAATTTAATCAGCTGATTGCGTCGGCTGAACCGGAAATCGCCTTCCCTAAACGTGTAATCATTATGGCCATCGTTCATGGTAAGCGTACCGGCAATCTGGTAGCTAAAAATATGTTCGGGTACGAATTGTTCGCCTTCCCGACTTCTGGTGAAATAGCAGGAATAGACGATTTGTGGAAGCCGGTCAATTTTCTTGAGTTCAGGCATGTTTAGCGAGCTAGGGTATCTGGTAAACAGCAGGGTTGCCCAAATTCGTTACAACCCTGCTGATTTAGTGTTACTTAAATTTGAGGCATAAACCGCGTAAAGCCTTCCCGGATGACGTTAATATACGCCTGGTCGGGTAGTTCAGCTCTGGCCGTCAATCGTTTCTGAAAGTCAGCATTGCCCACAGCATACCGAAGTGTGTCGGTGCCATCGGTGGCAGCCATATAAATGGTTTCGGCAACATCGTCGGCGGTTACCAGCCTGGCGGCCACCATACCCGCAAACATCTTGCCTGCGGCTTCGGTAAACGGGGTGTAGTCGGCCAGACTGGGGTCGTGTGCAAATTGTTCACGGGTGACCTTGCTGAAGTTCGTTTCGGTACCTCCCGGTTCAATAATCTTAACGATAATGTTGAGCGTAGACAGCTCAAAGGAGAGCGCTTCTGAAAAGCCTTCCAGCGCAAACTTCGAGGCTGCATACAGCGAAATCAACGGTAAGGTAAACCGACCCGCGCCCGAACTGATGTTGAGAATCAAGCCCGACTTTTGCTGGCGAAAATGAGGGAGCAGAGCCCGAATCACGTTCATAACCCCGAATACATTCACGTCGAATTGTTGTTGGATCTGCTCTGGCGTAATGGCCTCAAACACCCCGTTCTGCCCGTACCCGGCGTTATTGACAACGGCGTCGATCTGGCCAAACCGGCCAATTCCTGCCTGAATGGCACTGTCAATGCTGGCTGGGTCCTGTACATCCAGTTTAGTAACCAGCACATTTGGGAGTTGAGTTAATTCTTGTTCTTGCTGCGGATTTCGCATGGTAGCAATCACGTTCCAGCCTTCGGCTGCGAATTTTTTAGCGGCTGCTTTCCCTATACCGGAGGAGGCTCCGGTTAGGATAATGGTTTTATTCATGGTCGTCGTTTGTTTATTAGGTAGTGAATACGCCACTCTAGCGATTGATCATCGCCTGCCCTTGTTCCGTATCCAGAAAGTTAATGGCATCGATATGATCAGTAGACAGACTTACCGATTCCCAGGCCTCAAGCTCCGCTTTTCTGTTGGCGTCGGCCTGTTTAAGAATGGCGACCGCTTCACTGCCCAGGATCAGGTGCACGGGCGGCTTAGGCTGCCCAATCAGGTTGATCATCGCGGTGGCGGCTTTGGCTGGGTCGCCCATGGGTACAAAGGAGCCTCCTCTGATGAAGTCAGCGCGTTGATCAACCGTATTTTCGTAGCCTTCTACGGGCGCAGCATAGCTCATGGAATCGCCAGCCCAGTCGGTTCGGAAGCCGCCGGGTTCTACACTGGTTACGTGGATGCCCAGAGGAGCTACCTCTTTGGCGAGCGCTTCGGTAAAACCGCCCAGTCCAAATTTAGCGGCCTGGTACATGGTCAGGCCCGCGTTGCCAACCCGACCGCCGACGGAACTGATTTGCAGGATATGGCCAGAACGTTGCCTGCGCATAATGGGCAAAACAGCGCGGGTTATGTCGATGGGTGCGTAGAGGTTCGTCTCCAACTGACTACGGACTTGTTCGTCGGTGAAGGCTTCGGCGGCCCCGATAATGCCAAAACCAGCATTGTTCACCAACACATCAAGTCGACCGAAATGCGCGACAGTCTGCTCAACCGCAGTGTGAATTTGCGCTTTGTTGGTTACGTCCAGTTGGATGGTCAAGAGCTGATTCGGGTATTTTTCGGCAAGAGCCGACAATTGATCGGGGTTGCGGGCCGTTGCGGCTACGTTGTCGCCTTTAGCGAGTACAGCTTCGGTTAAACTGCGGCCCAGGCCGCGTGAACTTCCGGTAATAAACCAAACAGTTGTCATTTTTATGTGCTTTTTGTTTTGACAAAGGTCG
Source organism: Spirosoma radiotolerans (assembly GCF_000974425.1). Lineage (NCBI taxonomy): Bacteria > Pseudomonadati > Bacteroidota > Cytophagia > Cytophagales > Cytophagaceae > Spirosoma > Spirosoma radiotolerans. Next base: position 3,346,813 of record NZ_CP010429.1, on the reverse strand, counting down.
GTCCTGACTCTCCGGGCTGCTTTGTTGTAACGCTCAAAATTGGTTTGTTGAAACGTTCATGACGAGGGTTGGTTCGCTGGAAATGACCAGCGATTGGGTCAGAGTCCTGCCCATCAAGCTGAAAGGAGACCGATATGGCCGTTCCTGCCGGAGAAGGGGCGCCTTCTCCATAACGGCTGATTTTGGTAATGACTGAATTGTTGAAAAGAGACGTGTACCGCATTGTCGCTTCTTCAGCCAATTTCATTATTATTCCTGAACGAGATCTTGTCTGGGCCAAGCTAGAACGGTGCGCCTTTGCGACTTGGCCCAGACAAATTATGCATCTACTCTGTACTTTGGTCAAGTAGTAGTTGTCGGGTTACTGGCTCCGTAGCGGTCGATTGTTACTCGTTAAGTAGGTCAGAACTCGGTAAAGGCCGAGAATAGGGGATAAACCGTGTCGCCATTGACAAGTCCGCCCGGACCGTGAGACTGATAATAAGTAACCGACGCAACCCCAGCTTTTGCTAGGGCACGAAGGCTCTGGCGCGTCCATTCAGCTCCAAAATGAGTGGTTTGTCGCCCATCAGCAGGGGCGTTCAGGCGTTCCAGGGCCGTTTCCGCCACAGTTGTGTAGCGGGGGAGTAGTGTAATGGGCGAAATATGAATTGGCTTGCCTCCGCTGAATAATCGGGCCGAAAACACCGTCTCTGGTTGTCCAGCTATGTTTTCCTCCAGCGTCAGATCGTCATACGCATGAACCTGCGGGTTAATCGAATAAAAGACAAAATCGACCAGACTAAAATCAAAGCGATGCCGGTTCAGTTCGGCGAAATTGTCGTCGGTGCCCCCGCCTATCAACAGATTGGGCCATTCCGCGCGCAATACCGGAACCACCGTCTGTAATAGTCTATCGGAGGTCGTTAAGGTGGCGGCATCGAGGAGCAGCATCGAGCGAACGGATACGGCCTGTCTTTGCAGGAAATTCAGTAATTGCCTTAGTTCTGTCAAAGGGTCGTTCCCGAAAAATACGGTTAACTCAAGCGGAATGTCCAACTGTTGGGCATCCGCTACGGCATTTGTCAGGATTGCCTCCCAGTGGGGAAGGCGAAAGAAAACATCGGCCCGCAGGTGCGACAAGCCTAACCGCCGGAGCAAAGCCGCTTCGGTCGGGGTCAATGGCGGGCCACCAGCCCATTGGCCAACGCCAAGACGAAGGCGATCTGGTTTCGGTGCCGCTACGGACTGAACCGGGTTTTTGGGTAATAAAGCGGTTGGCTGGTTCGATAGGGCTTGGGCCGATGGCCTGAAAACTACGCGCTGGCGAACCTCGTCACCGGCCTGAACCGTTACCGGAAACGGTCGGGTAAGTGGGGTCGAATAAGTTTTAAACGAAGCATCCGTCCAGTTTCGCTGATCTTCCGTTTCGAACACATCACCCGAAAAATCAAGTTGCCAGACAGTGCCGGAAGCGGGTTGCCAGCGCATCGTCCGAAGGTTCAGAAACGGTTGGTGTGGGCTGATTGTCGTTGGGAAATGCGCATCCGTTACCGTGCCGTCGGGGGCAGTCAATTCAGCCGGTTGCCCTAAAACGCCCTCAATTGGATGCAAAACGCAGAGGCCAATTCGGTTTCGCTGAAAAGTCACCAGCGCTTTTCCGTAAAAGTCGACGGTAATAACGCCATGCTGATCACCCAGGATGTCAACATGCCCCGCTATTTGAATAACGGGGTCGCTGGTATGCCAGTCATACTGAATCCGGAAGGCATCGGCATGCTTGTCAATCACTTCATTGGTAATCGTCAGCGCGGCCGTGAGCCAGTTGTGATCCCGAATGGCAAAATAGATCATTCGGATAATTTCTGCATCGCCCTGATTCAGGTAGCGCAGAAAACCGTTTTCGTACTGAGCGCCGATGGGACCGGCTTGCAGGAAGTGGGGCATGGGTAATTATAAGCGGATTTCTGGTTTGTAGGGTACGACGGACAAAAAACGTAGAGGATGAACCGTTGTAACCGCAACTAAAACAATTTCCGATGAAAAAACTCCTTATGCTTATTGGATTGCTGCTTATACAGAGCCTCGTTTGGGCGCAGCAACCGTTTGCCAACGGACGACTGAAGGTGTCAGCCAATAAACGTTATCTGGTTCATCAGAACAATACTCCTTTTTTCTGGCTGGGCGATACGGCCTGGGAACTGTTTCACCGGCTCAACCGCGAAGAGGCTGATCAATACCTCAAACGTCGGGCAGAACAGGGCTTTACAGTGGTGCAGGCGGTAGCGCTGGCCGAATTCGACGGCCTGAAAGAGCCCAATCCCTATGGTGATACGCCCTTGCTCAATAATGATCCGACCACGCCCAATGAGGCCTATTTTAAACATGTCGATTTTATTGTCGACAAAGCAGCTCAGTATGGTATTGTGATTGGTTTCCTGCCAACCTGGGGCGACAAGATATTTAAAAATACCTGGGGCCAGGGTCCTGAAATTTTCACCGTAGCCAATGCGAAGGCATACGGCCGGTATGTTGGTAATCGGTATAAAAACCGTGAGAATATCGTCTGGATTCTGGGTGGTGACCGCAATCCCCGCGAAGGATCGCAGGATTTGGCCATCTGGCGGGCAATGGCTGATGGCATTGAGGAGAGTGTTGGGGGAGCCGACAAGGCGTTAATGACCTACCACCCGCAGCCCAATGGACAGGAGGGAGGAGCCTCGAAATGGTTCCAGGCCGATGATTGGTTCGACTTCAATATGCACCAGAACGGGCATTGCCGGTTTACACCCATTTATGACAATATCAGCATGTCGTATAACCGCCAACCCACCCGCCCAACGATGGACGCTGAACCGATTTATGAAGACCATCCGGTCTGCTTCAATGCCAAAGATCTGGGTACGTCCAACGCGTACGATGTACGCTTATATGCCTACCTCGATCTGTTTGCGGGGGCGCATGGCCATACGTACGGGTGCCACGACATCTGGCAGATGTACAGTGCCAAGCGCCCATCCGTCAATGGGCCTCACTTCTTCTGGCCGGAAGCGATGGAGCTTCCGGGTGCCAATCAAATGGCACATGTGCGTCATCTGATGACATCTCGGCCGCAACTCGACCGGGTCCCCGATCAGTCCCTGATTGTTGAAAATAACCTGAGTGCTGCCGAACGCATTCAGGCTACGCGGGGAACCGACTACGCCTTTGTGTATTCAGCAACTGGCAAAGCATTTACCGTGAATCCGGGTAAGGTTTCGGGAAAAAGTTTAACAGCAACCTGGTTCGATCCGCGAACGGGCAAAACTCAGTCGGCTGGCCATTTCAATAATCAGAAGGCACAGCAATTCAAGCCACCCACCCAGGGCTATGGGCAGGACTGGGTGCTGGTGCTTGACGATGACACAAGGAACTATCCTCGTTTGTGAGTTAGTCCTCGTTTGTAAAGCGGTTGGGATGCAGGCATTTTGACCAATAATCAATGATCGCCTGTAGCTGCAGGCGTATCTCACTAATGCTATCCCTTTTTTCGAAGAAACCCTGAATTGTCAGGTCATACGCTTCTTCAACCATATGCTTGTAAACGGGATGGGTAAAGAAGATAAAGGGGATGGCTCGTTTCCTCAACTGAGCGTCTTCTTCAATCTGTCGACGTAGTTCCAATCCGTTTATTCCCGCTAAGTTGACTTCGGAAATAATTAGAAAAGGGCGCTGTTCGGTTGTTTTTAAATAATCTACCGCTACCTGTCCATTCGTAAAGAATAAAATAGAGCTTAATGGGGCAATTTCTTCTAAGATAGGCTTGAGAATAAGCTGGTCGTCTTCATCATCATCGATAAAGATGATCGGGCCATTTACTTCCATTGTATTAAGATTGGTGGTTGTATAAACTTGTATACGAACACAACCAAAATCGATATTGGAAAAGCTATTTAAGTTTATCCAACGGCCTACAAATCGTCCTGAGTGGCGAGCCAGTGTATTCGTTCGAATCAAAACCTTGTAAACTATTTCCTTATCCGGAAGTTAGCTTAGTATAGAATTCCACTCGTCGGGGTATACATGTATGGACTGCCCGACAACGATTGATTTCGCCACCTAACCATAGTTCGGTTGATGAACCCTTACGAACTTACCGATTGGCAACGCATTCTGTTCGGAGAACAACCCCCCCTGTTTTTACTGGAAGTTTTAGGTCGGTCACTGGTGATGTTTTGCGTTATTTTTCTGGCCCTGCGGGCTACGGGAAAGCGTACTGTCCGGCAGCTATCGGTTATTGAACTAGTTCTGATCATTGGTCTTGGATCGGCGGCTGGTGATCCCATGTTTTACGATGATGTTGGTCTACTGCCTGCATTGGCTGTTTTCCTGATTATTATCATCAGCTATCGGCTTTTAGCCAAACTGGCCTCAAAGTCCGTCAAACTGTCGGATTGGGTAGAAGGCAAAGCCGTGCTCATCATTGAGGAAGGGGTATTTGCCATTGCCGAATTTGCCAAGGAAGATATGGGGCAGGATGAGTTTTTTATGGAGCTTCGATCGGCCGGGGTCGAGCACCTGGGTCAGTTACGGAGAGCCTACGTGGAAAGTAGCGGAAACATCAGCCTCTATTATTATGAAGACACCGACGTGAAGCCAGGGCTGCCCGTCCTGCCCGAGTTATTCGCCAAACGATCAGCGAAAATTGAGCAATCTGGTACCTACAGTTGCAGCTTTTGTGGTCATGTTCAGCACTTGCCTTCGTCTGTATTGAATCAGGTTTGCCCACGCTGCAAACGGAATGAATGGGTTAAGGCGTTGCATACCCGGCGAGTAACCTGAGTAGAAGCCCTGTTCAGGCGCATACACTCATAATTCACATTAAACTACCGTATCGGAACCAACAATATAGTTTAGACGACGCTTATACACTGTAGCAGGTCGTTTACCCACTGAACCAGATAGAAACGCCTGTTTGACTTATGGCAAAAACTGGAGGAGATCTATTAATTGAACGGTTGATTGAATGGGGCGTCGATACCATTTTTGGTTTGCCCGGCGATGGTATAAACGGCCTTTTTGAATCGTTGCGTACGCATCAGGACCAGATTCGCTTTATTCAGGTACGTCATGAAGAAGCGGCTGCCTTCATGGCCGCCGGGTATGCTAAATTTACAGGAAAGCTGGGCGTTTGTATGGCCACCTCCGGTTGTGGCGGGCTCCACTTGTTGAATGGGCTCTATGATGCCAAATACGATGGCCAGCCGGTGCTGGCCATTACTGGCCATACGTACCACGATATCAGTGGCTCCATGTACCAGCAGGATGCCGATCTGACGAAAGTATTTCTGGATCTAGCTCCTTATAATGAGCGCATTATGGGGCCGGATCATGTGGTCAACGCTGTCGATCAGGCAATCCGAACAGCACTGGGCCAAAGCACCGTATCGCACATATCCTTTCCGAAAGATTTTCAGGATTGGACCGTTGGGGATGATACGCGAACGATGCCCAATGTTAAGGGGCATACGGATGTATTACGGGTGAGTACCGCTATATCGCCCGTCCTTGATCAACTGAAGCGGGCCGCTGACCTGATCAATGCCGGTAGTAAAGTCGTTGTCTTTGCGGGTCGTGGAGCCCTTCATGCCCGCGACGAGGTTATCCAACTGGCTGAAGCCGTGGGTGGACCTATTATTAAAGCGCTGTTGGGTAAAGGGGTGGTCCCCGATGATAACCCGTACACTACCGGAGGGTTGGGCCTATTGGGCACCGCTCCTTCGCAGGATGCCATGGAAGAGTGCGACACGCTCGTCATGATTGGCACTCACTTCCCCTATCTGGAATATTATCCAAAACCCGGACAGGCAAAAACCATACAAATCGACCTCGATCCCACGCATATCGGGTTGCGAACGCCGGTCGATGTGGGCTTAATTGGCGATACCAAAACCGTTCTTCAGGCCCTCTTGCCGCTCATTAACCACAAGGAAGACCGCAGTTTCCTGGAAAAAGCACAGGAACGAATGACCTTCTGGCGCGAGCTGATGACCGAGCGGGGTACCCAGACGAACATTCCCATGAAACCACAAGTGGTGCCCCACGTAATCAGCCCGTTGCTGAACGATGATGCTATTGTCACCTGCGATTGTGGAAATAACACGACCTGGGCAGCCCGCCACATTCAGATGCGGGGCACCATGCAGTTTTCAACGTCGGGCTTGCTGGCGACAATGGGATCGGGTTTACCGTATGCTATCGCGGCTTCAGTGGCCTACCCTGGTCGGCAGGTGGTTGCGCTCGTGGGCGATGGCGGCTTTACGATGCTGATGGGCGAAATGGCGACGGCGGTTAAATATAAGCTGCCCATCAAAGTGTTCATATTCCATAACAATTCGTATGGGCAGATAAAGTGGGAGCAGATCGTATTGGAAGGTAACCCTGAGTTTGGGGTTGATATTCAGTCGATTGACTTTGCCGCCTACGCCCAGGCTTGCGGAGCCACCGGGTTTACGCTGGATGATCCGAAAAATGCAGACGATGTCATTCGCCGGGCACTGGCTCACGACGGCCCTGTCATTGTAGATGCGATTGTGGATCAGAATGAACCGCCCATGCCTGGAAAAATCACAACCGATCAGGCTATCGAGCTGACAAAGGCACTGGTCCGGGGTGAACGTGACAGTGGCGATATCATCAAAAACATTATCGGTAATCAGGTTCGCGAGGCCGTTGCTACCACTGGACGAAGCTTACTTACGGTGTTGCCAGGTATCGGGAAATAAAGGATATTCCTTTCTAAACGGGGCTTTGTGAAAGCGCTGAAAACTGGTTTAGTCAACTAGTTGCCCACTATTCCCTGATTGATCTGAAATAATAAATCGCCCAAATAGTGCCGGTATTTTCCATTCTCACTGGGTTTCAGTCCGGTTAGGATGGAAAATATCGGCGCTTATTTAGTACAAATAGGTGATTGCGTATCCTTGGCTAACTCTAATAACTTTCTAAGGTTTGGTTAACTCCTTTTTAAGCTTAAAATTAGTGTTTTGGTCTACTCAACGACCGACTAAATGCTTGTCATTATGCTTGAATCCTTATTCAGTGCTCCCGTTATTCCAATCGATCAACTCTGGACGGTTGAACGAGGGGCACCCAATTTGATCTTGTGGGCAGTTCCTGCCATGATTGTGCTGACCGCAATCGAAATGATTGTTACCTACATTCAGGAGAAACCCTACTATGATAAATGGGAAACCGTTGGCTCCGTGCTGGTTGGGCTGGGGTCGCTGGTGGTTGGGGCGGGCGTAAAGCTGGGCTTACTGTATGGTGTCGTTTGGGTCTATAATCAGTTGCCCTGGCGGATGGAGCTTCAGTGGTGGACGCTGATCCCCTGTTATCTGATCTTCGACTTTTGCAGCTACTGGGCACACCGGGTATCGCATGGGCAGCGTTTTTGGTGGGCAACGCATGTGGTACATCATTCGGGAGAGCATTATAACCTGAGTGTTTCATTTCGATTAAGCTGGATTCAGAATCTGAAGATCATCTTTTTTGTACCCGTCGCATTGATAGGTTTTCACCCGATAGTATTTTTTACAGTTAGCCAGTTAGCGGTACTTTTTCAATTCTGGGTGCACACAGAGTACATCAAAAAACTGCCCCGATGGGTTGAATATATTTTTGCAACACCGTCCAATCACCGCGTTCATCATGGTTCGCAGGAGAAGTACATCGACAAAAACTTTGGCGCAACGTTTATTTTCTGGGATCGGATCTTCGACACCTACCAACCTGAAGAAGAACGCCCGATTTATGGGATTACGACCAATATTGACCAGAAGGCCAACCCATTTCACATTAATTTCCATGAGTTATCCGACATTGTTCGCGATGTAAAAAGTGCCAAAGGATGGCGGAACAAGTGGTTCTACGCCTTCGGAAGCCCGATAAAAGTAGCCCAGCAAAAACAGCGGATGACCGAACTGCGGGTTGAAGAGACGGAACCGGTTGCCTGATCGGTGGCTAAATTGGCCTAAACGAAATGGGTTTGATGCCATACGGACAACGTGTCTGTATGGCATCAAACCCATTTCGTTTGTCAACCCTGCTTTTATTATTTAGTAGGGATTAAGGAGGGTGAATGTCTTAATCGCCTGGCTCACAGTTGATCGTGAATGAGTTTTGTCATCCCGGCCGGTCCGCCGATGCGGCAGGAGGGATGACAAAAACGGCTATTTATTACTCACGTTGTTGATAATCGATTTGATTACTTCCAGTGGAACGCGTGCCCAGTCGGGCCGGTGAGTCAGCTCATACGATAAGCTGGGAATTGCCTTTTCGAGCAGGTAGGTTTCGATCATCATTTGCTGCTCGGCGGGGTCAGCCGGAACAAACGAACTCCCCTGAACAGTCTCCAAATACGCTTTAATGAAGAATCCCCGCATGTAGTGCACCCAAAACGTAGCATAGGGAAGCAACCGTAATGTCGTATCGCCTTCCGGCACCTGGTTGTTATTCAGGAAACCTTCATACGTCACGTAATAAAAGGAGTGGATCATGCTGGCTACATCCCGTAGGGGCGAACGTTTCAGCCGTCGTTCGCTGTAACTGCGGGCCGGATCGCCACCGAAATCCTGAATGGCGATGTCTTTGCCAGTAACCATGATCTTTTCCAGTTTCAGATCGCCGTGAATCCGGATTTTAGCCGTATCCAGCTTTTTAGTGTAAATTCGCCGGAGGGTTGTCAGCACTTTTTCCTTCTGGCCCTGTAACTGCTCCACATCCTGTCTGACCATGTCGGGTAAGGATTTTAGCGTATTTTTCTGGAGTTGAAAACTCTCCCGAACCAGCGACTGCATGCCCGAGAAGAGAGAACGCTGGTAGTGCAGGGAAAAGTCTTCCGGAGCAAAGTCCTTGACTGACTTGCTGGATGCCAGGGCCTGGTGCATCTGTCCAATCCGAATGCCCAGCAGTCGGGCCTGTTCGGCGGCCCGCTGCCCCAGCAGTTCCCGCGTCTCGAACGGAAGGTCGTCGAAGGCGATGGGTTGCGTTAACGTGCCACGGGGCGCACTCAGGGCACTATCCAGTTGCTCTTTGTCACGGGCCAGAATTCGCTCGATGAAGTTATTGATCCGTTCCAGCACATACCCTTTTCCATCACCATGATTATCGGCCATTTCCTGCATGGTTCCGAGCATAATTGGCTTGTCAGTCGTGGTTATTTCGACGGAGCCGGAGAAGGCAGGAACAAATTTGAACTGGGCCGTCTCCGACAGAAAGCGTATCATCTCGGTATCGGGGTTGACCAGAACGTCCAGCTTACGGTATAGCTTCAGCACGAATCGTAAGTCGTAGCTGATCGACGCATAGCCGGGGCCATTTGGCATCAGTTTCGATTTGATCTCGGGGTGTTCCTCCACATAGGTGTCCAGCGCTGGTATGCTCTCGAATTGAAGCCCGGCTGTTTTGCCCGAACTCTTCTGAATCATGTTCTGAAGCAAAGCCTGTTGCACGTCGGTCATGTAGAGCCCGTCGCACAGAAGCCCTGTTTCCTCGCCGACTTCCAGAGTGGCGATGACAGACTCCGGGCAGCTTTCCCTGAGTTTGGTTGCAGCCGTATCTTTGGCAAACCCAACCACGAGCTGGTACAATTCGGGCAACCCCCGCTCATAAGTGACTTCGATCAGCAGCACATGCGCTGATCCATCTGGTAAGGAAAGCGGGGCGTGATTGGTTATGGAAATCTCGTGCAGCGTCTGATTCTTGCCGTTAAACCACTCCGTTTTGGGTAAATAATCCGGTAGCACCACCGTTTCCAGCTCTTGCCGGGTGCGGTTATTCAGCAAGGCATCCCAGCTTTTGGCCCGAACCAAAGGCAGCGTAGCGGAGTCGATAGCTTCGACGCGCTGTTTCTCCAGGGCAAACCACTGATAATCGTGGGGAGCCAGGGTAAAGAAGTACGACTCCGTTTCGGCTACGGGCGGGAACGCATTTTTACTGAATACTTCAACCGGTACATAGCCTTTAAAACCTTTGAGTTCTATTTCAGCGGGCTGGGCATATTTGGATAAGTTGATAACAATCAGCAACGTTTCGTCTTCGTACGAACGGGTGAAAGCCAGTACCTTGGGGTTCTCAACGGTCAGAAAGACAAGATCACCCCGCCCGAATGCCTTGTGCATTTTTCGCAGGTTGATCATCCGCTTCATGAACCAGAACAGCGAAGACGTGTTGCGACGCTGGGTTTCTACATTCACGGATTCATAATGGTACTCCGGGTCGAGAACGGTCGGTAAATAAAGTTTTTGGGGATTGGTGCTCGAAAAACCTGCATTCCGATCCGGTGACCACTGCATAGGGGTCCGCACCCCATCCCGGTCGCCCAGGTAAACGTTGTCGCCCATCCCGATTTCGTCGCCATAATAAATAACGGGCGTACCGGGCAGCGAAAACAGCAGGCTATTCAGCAACTCTACTTTCTTGCGATTGTTGCCCATGAGCGGAGCCAGGCGGTGCCGAATACCAAGGTTGATTTTGGCTTTGGGGTCTTTTGCGTAGGTTTTGTACATGTAATCCCGCTCTTCGTCGGTCACCATTTCGAGGGTTAGCTCGTCGTGATTTCTGAGGAAAATGGCCCATTGGCAGTTGTCCGGAATAGCGGGGGTCTGGTCGAAAATATCGGTTATCGGGTAGCGGTCCTCCATTTGGAGCGCCATGAACATCCGGGGCATAACTGGGAAATGGTAGTTCATGTGGCACTCGTCGCCATCGCCGAAGTACGAGGCCGAATCTTCAGGCCACATATTGGCTTCGGCCAGGAAGACAACCCCCGGAAAATGATCATCGATGTGTTTGCGTAGTTTTTTGAGGAAGGCATGGGTTTCGGGCAGATTTTCGCCGTTGGTGCCTTCGCGTTCGAACAGGTACGGAACGGCATCCAGCCGAAATCCATCCACGCCCAGTTCGCACCAGTAGTCGATCATCTTGAACACTTCACTCTGTACCAGCGGGCTGTCGTAGTTCAGGTCGGGCTGGTGATAAAAAAAGCGGTGCCAGTAGTATTGCTGGGCTTCGGGGTCCCAGGTCCAGTTGGAGGCTTCGAAATCCTGAAAGATAATGCGGACATCTTTAAACTGAGTCGGGTCGTCGGTCCAGACGTAATAATCTCGTTCGGGCGATCCTTTGGGGGCTCGACGAGCGCGCTGAAACCAGGGGTGCTGATCGGACGAGTGATTAATGACCAGTTCTGTAATGACTTTCAGGTTGCGCTGGTGAGCCTCTTCCAGAAAAAGTTTAAACTGCTCAATTGTCCCGTAAGAGGGGTTGATGGTGTAGTAATCGGCAATGTCGTATCCATCGTCGCGCAGGGGCGACGGGTAGAAAGGCAACAGCCAGATGGCCGTGACGCCTAATTCCTGTAAGTAATCCAGCTTTCCGAGCAGGCCCTGAAAATCACCGATTCCATCACTATTGCCATCGCTAAAGGCCTTAATGTGTAATTCATAAATAATGGCGTCTTTGTACCAGTGGAGATTTTCATCTAATGCTGCGTTATTTTTTTCCATACGTGTTGAGAATTAAGAAACAGGTTGGGTAAAGCGACTGTATAAGGGTAAGCTCAGCCTGTTTAGGTGAAACATTACGCAATACGGAAGGTTTAGATAAAATGTAGAGTAACTCTGGTGATGGACAAGAGTTGGCGACTGGCGGGCTTCGAACCAATGCCGCCCAAAAAAGTACCTGATGGAACACAATCAACCTACGTGTCAGGAGTATGCTTACCCTGTGGTAAGTATTTTAAGCAGTTTCTAAGATTTGCTTAAGCCAGTTCTAATTCCACACTGCTTTATTTGTTGTCTTACACTGGGCGCTCAGTAAGCGCAAATCGCATGAACACATTTAACCGATTGCTTATCGTTTCGTACCGATTACCCTTCACGTTTCAGCAAACAGATAACGGGGTTGTATTGGTCCAGAATTCGGGTGGGCTGGTGTCGGCCGTGCTGTCGATGGCTGAGCGAATGGGTCAGAAACAAGACGGTGCCGCCACCAAAATTCATTGGGTTGGTCATGCCGATGCCTCCCTTCAGCACATCGAGTCGTCGGCGTTTGAGAATGAAACCTTCGTGGCACACCCGGTTTTTATGGACGAGGCCGTTCACAAGGGTTTTTACGAGGGATTCAGTAATGACCTGATCTGGCCGTTGTTTCATTATTTCACGTCGTTTGCCTCCTTCCGGGAAACGGATTTCGATAGTTATCAGCAGGCCAACACCCGTTTTCTGGAAGAGCTTACGGCCCTTATTGAGCCCGGTGATCTGGTCTGGATTCACGATTTTCAATTGATGTTATTGCCTGATATGGTTCGGAAAGCGATGCCGACGGCCACCATCGGTTATTTCTTTCATATTCCCTTTCCGACCTACGAAATCATTAAACTATTGCCCCGTACCTGGCGGCATGCCTTGTTGAATGGTATTCTGGGTGCCGACGTCATCGGTTTTCATACGGCCGATTATGTTCAGCATTTTATGCAAAGTGTATCCGATGTGCTGGCGTTACCCATTATCGGCCCTCGCATCGTGTTGCCCGATCACTCGGTCGTGGTGAAAGACTTTCCTATCAGTGTCGATTTTACCAAGTTCAACAGCAGCGGACAGGATGCGGCCGTGATCGCTATGAAAGCCCAGTATCAGACCTTGCTTCAGCAGGACAAGATCATTTTCTCCGTCGATCGGCTGGATTACACGAAGGGAATTACGTATCGGCTGCAAGGATATGAGCGGTTTTTAAGTCAGAATCCGGATTGGCATGACAACGTTACGTTTGTAATGACCGTTGTTCCGTCGAGAGATCAGATCGGGCATTATCAGGAAATCAAGCGGGAAATTGAAGAAACTGTCGGGCGCATCAACGGACTCTTCGGAACCATTGGCTGGCGACCCATTGTGTATTCCTATGCATCGCTCACCTTTACCGAACTAATGGCCCTGTACACGGCCTGCGACATTGCCCTGATCACCCCCATTCGGGATGGCATGAATCTGGTTTGTAAGGAGTTCGTGGCCAGTCGGCAGGATCAGCGAGGGGTGTTGATCCTGAGTGAATTAGCGGGAGCCGCGCAGGAGCTACCCGATGCGCTGATCATTAATCCGACCGATACGCAGGAAGTCGCCGATGCCATCAAACAGGGGCTGGCCATGGCTCCCGACGAGCAGGAGCAGCGCATGGCTCGTATGCGGATGCATCTGCAAAACCACAATGTTTTCCGGTGGAGCAATGATTTTCTGCGGGCGTTCGATAATTTGCTGGGAAATCAAACCGATCTGGAAACGGACTTGCCTATTCAGCCCTTTATTGCTGCGTTTAGTGAGGCTCGTCAGCGTTTGCTGCTGTTTGATTTCGACGGAACGCTGGCGCCACTCGTCAACGACCCAGCCGATGCCCGCCCATCGGATGCGCTAAAAGACGCCTTTCTGACCATTGCCGAAAGCAGTGATCTGGTCGTCATCAGCGGGCGTAACCGGGCCTTTCTGGAAAAGACGTTTGCCGGTATTCCGCTGTATCTGGTGGCCGAACACGGGGCCTTTCTGAAAAAGCCCAATCAGCCCTGGGAGCGGCTCGATTTATCCGATAGCGACTGGGTCGATTCCGTTCGGGCCCTGATGAATGAAGCTGTCGAGCGATTCCCCGGCTCGTTTATCGAGGAAAAAGAAACCGCCATTGCCTGGCATTACCGGATGGCAGATGCCGACGATGTAGAAGGCCAAGCTGTTGAACTCGCCACCCAGCTTCGGGGAACAGCCTTCTCCATTCCCCTGACCGTTATTCAGGGCAGCAAAGTGGTTGAGGTGAAGCCAGCACAGCACAGTAAAGGAACTGTAGCACTCAAAATTGTTGAACAAGCCTCTTACGATTTCATCGTCAGTGTGGGCGATGACACTACTGATGAGGATATGTTCCGGCAGTTACCCAACTGGGCTTATACGGTAAAAGTGGGTTCGGGTATGTCGTTTGCCCGCTACCGGCTTGCCCGTCAACAGGATGTCGAAACGCTGCTGCAACGCATGAACGACGTGCTGGTGAATGCTTGATCATTGTCTTGCATTCTCCGCATTTTGAGGTCTATTAAATTGGGTACGTTATGAAACTATTAGTCGTTGAAGACGAGCCAAAGACGCTTCAGGCGATCCAGCAAGGGCTGGAAGAAAGCCAGTTCGAAGTCGATATTGCGTATGATGGGTTAATTGCCAAGCGGCTGGCATTGAAAAATAACTACGCCGGAATCATCACCGACCTCATATTGCCGGGCCTTAACGGCTATGAGCTTTGTCGGCAGTTGCGGGCAGAAGGCATTGCGACGCCAATTCTGATGCTGACGGCGCTGGGCGAAACGGAGGATAAAATCTCGGGGTTCGATGCAGGTGCCGATCAATACCTGACCAAACCCTTTCACTTCGCTGAACTCCTGGCGCGGGTGCGCGCACTCACCAAACGGGGTACGCAGGTGACCATGACGGCCCAGTACTTACGGTACGGTGGTATTGAGATGAATTTGGATGCGAAAATGGTTACCCGCGACGGGCAACCCATTGACCTTACTGCCCGTGAGTTTGCTCTGCTGGAGTTTTTGATGCGCAATCAGGGGCGCGTCTTATCGAAACCTGCTATTGCCGAACAGGTGTGGGATCTGAACTTCGATACGGGCACGAATGTCGTAGAGGTGTATATCAATTACCTTCGTAAAAAGATTGATAAAAATTTTTCCAAGAAACTGATTCATACCCACTTTGGTATGGGTTATATGCTACAGGAGGAATGACCATTCGCAACCGCCTGGCGTTACGGTTTACAGGACTGGTGTCCAGCATTTTGCTGCTGGCGTTTGTAAGTATCTATGCCTTCTGCTGGTATTTTATTTCGTCAGATTTCTACCGGCGACTCAACCGGAAAGCCCACACAACGGGCGAAATGCTGATTCACCACCGGCTGGATGCTCAATTGATCAAACAACTTATCCGAATCCGGAAAGATCAGTTACCTAACCAGAAGATCGTTGTGTTCGATAGCCGGGACTCGGTCATTTTCTCAACCGACGAACAGGGGTCGTTACCCATAGCCAAATCCGTATTGGCGGCTATTCGGAAGAACCAGCGAAAAGACTTTCCCCAGGGTGAATATTATGTATCAGGTTCGCAGTTCAGGGCGTCCAGTGGCCAGTTTATCGTCGTTGCCAGTGCCGAAAATGTGTATGGCGACGAGTTCTTAAAACGGCTGATCTGGGCCTTTACGGCACTCTTTTGCCTGATTGTCGGCATTACGGCTTTCTCTGGCTGGTTTTTCGCCAGTGATGCCCTGCGGCCGATGCAACAGATCGATCAGACTGTAAGCGACATATTTCCCAATAACCGGGATGAACGACTGGTTGTGAAAAAGGACGATGATGAGATCAGCCGATTGTCGGCGACCATCAACCGGTTGCTGGATCGGGTTGCGGATTCATTCCGGTCGCAGCGGCTGTTTGTTGCCAATGTGTCTCATGAATTGAAGAACCCGCTTACCCAGATAAGCTCGCAACTGGAAGTCAGTCTGTTGAACCAGCGGGAGCCCGAAGCGTATCGGCAAACGATCCGATCGGTGCTCGAGGATGTGCGCGAACTGGCAACCTTAACCCACGAGTTGCTGCAACTATCGCAGGTGAATCAGGAAGATGCAGGCGCATTATTGAAGGAAGTTGTGCGGATGGACGAAATTCTCTGGGACATTCGTGACGAAGTGACCGCCATGAATCCACGCTATCAGGTGACGATATCCTTTGGAGAACTGCCTGAAGACCCGGAACAGTTGACCGTGCAGGGAAACAAAACGCTGTTGATGACGGCGCTCAAAAACCTGACCGAAAATGCCTGTAAGTTTTCGGATAATGGACACGCTTTAGTCAACGTCAGCTTTGAAGAAGAGGTCCTGGCGATTCAGGTTCAGAACACCGGCCCGGCCATTCCGGAAAATGAGCTGCCCTTTATTTTTGAACCTTTTTTTCGAGGGCGCCAAACGGCCGATCTGAGAGGGTACGGTGTTGGATTATCGCTTGTCGAGCGAATCATTCGCCTACATGCCGGTCAGATAACGGCGTCTTCGCTGGACGGCAAACCAACTATATTTACCCTGATACTGCCTTTGCTATCCCTGACTTCTAAGTAGATTCTAAGGAGTTTATCAGCGTTTACTAAGCAACTGTTTGCAATTTTGAGTTTGTATTATTCAACTCTGTTCTAGCATTAAAGCTATAGTATGGCCGCTCAAGAATTGCTTCACGCGCAACCTGCTTCATTCATACCGAATCCGGTTCGGCAGAGCAAGGGCCATAAACGATCCGGAAGCTCGCCCGAGGATCCCTCCCGAAAACCGGATTGGTTGTTAATTTTTATGGGCGTAGTTTTCCTGCTTACGCTTCTGATCGCCTGGTTGGTCAACATACCCAATTTGTTGCGCTAAACGTGGCCGTTGATCGGTATATAATGAGCCATGACTCCGGTTGGTTCTTACGGGTCCCTACGGGCTTTAACCCGTGTTGCCTTTCAATTTGAATACGAGCTATAGCCCGTAGGGACCCGTTAGAACCAACCGGGACAAAGCTAAACAGACTGAATATTGGTTAACTGATCAAAACGGACTGATACATCTCCATGTTCTTGATCACCTCGCCCGTGCCTTTGACAACGGCTTTCAGCGGATCTTCGGCAACATGAACCGGCAATTTGGTCTTCGACGATAGTCGCCGGTCGAGCCCATGCAACAAGGCTCCGCCACCCGTCAGATGAATGCCATTGGTATAAATATCTGCCGACAGTTCAGGAGGAGCCATTTCCAGCGCCTTCATCGTTGCCTCTTCGATTTTCGATACTGATTTTTCCAGCGCGTAGGCAATCTCGCTATAAGTCACTTTGATTTCTTTCGGAATGCCCGTCATCAGATCACGCCCGCGTACTTCATAATCGGCCGGTGGATTGTCCAGCTCCGAAAGAGCCGAGCCCACCTCCATTTTAATCTGTTCGGCCGATCGTTCGCCGATAAACAGATTATGTTCACGACGGATGTAATCGACAATGTCGCGGGTGAAAACGTCCCCGGCTGTTCGGATGGATTGCTCGCAAACAATGCCGGATAACGCAATCACCGCGATTTCGGTAGTGCCTCCGCCAATGTCAACGATCATGGTTCCATTAGGCTGGGTAATGTCGATTCCGATGCCAATGGCTGCGGCAATAGGTTCAAATACCATGTATACCTGTTTGGCACCCGCATGCTCGCAGGAGTCTTTGACGGCCCGTTTTTCTACTTCGGTGATACCCGATGGGATCGAGACAACCATCCGGTGGGAGGGCGAAAATAGTTTTCCACTACTTTCAAGCAGTTTGATTAATCCGCGAATCATTAGTTCGGCGGCTGTGAAATCGGCGATAACGCCATCTTTCAGGGGACGAATCGTTTTAATATTTTCGTTCGTCTTTTCGTGCATTTGCATAGCCTTATGGCCGATGGCCAATACCTTGCCACTTAATCTGTCCATGGCAATAATCGAAGGCTCATCCACCACAATCCGATCCTTGTGAATAATCAAGGTATTCGCTGTGCCTAAATCTATTGCAATGTCACTTGTCAGGAAATTGAAGAAAGTCATAATCTGGTAACGTTAAGATGTTGTTGCCAGTACAGTTTTAGATTTGTTTTAGAGTAAACGGGATGAATAAATTCGGTCAGCCAGCCACGCGGGCCACCTGATCGCAGGCCCTATTCCAACAAAAATGGGAACGATGAGGGTTGGAAACCAACAGGATGAATAGGTATATAATGTACTTGTAATATAGTCTGGTGAACCTGGAACTTTATTTAAATTGACATGAGCAGAGTTTAGGCTGCTATTTGTTGAATCAAGCGGAAACAAACCGGGTATATTTGAGTTTATAATATAAATAAAACATAATCTCAACGACATGAAAATTGCAGTAGAAAAGGGACAGGATAAAACATTGCTGGCTGACGGACGGCAGACAGTTACGATCACTCATATTGATGAAGGGTCGAGCGAATACAAAGGAATTCCATTCTTTGCGGTTCGATTCGAAAACGAAGACGGGTATATCTCGCATCGGTTTTATCAATCGTCGGCAGGAATGCCTGCTATTGTCAATCTGTTTGAGATGGCCGGGATTCCGGTACAGGAAGGCAAAGACCTCGACACGAAACAACTTGTGGGTAAAGAAATGACGATAGAGGTAGGCGAACGTTCCTACACTGATCCGGAAAACCACAATGAGCGGACACTGAAGCAGGCTGTCAATTTCCTGGCTAGTTAAGCAAGTAGCCAACGGCTCAAAACCGTTTGAACGAAATAAAGCCCTGGCGTCGTGTCAGGGCTTTATTTATAGTTAGGCCTGGCTAACAGGCTTACTCAACATGGGTTGTGCCATCGCTTCCCGAACAAACCCTTCTTTCAGATGCTCGTAGAAAGACACCGGATCAATGAGCGATGCGGCTCCCTGGGCCATAAGCCCACCCAGCAGTAATTGAAAAATAGCCGAGTGCCGATCCGTCATTTCCAGTACCAGAATCGCAGCCGTGAAGGGTGACCGGACAACGCCCGTCAGGAAGCTCACCATACTGACCATAATGACCAGATTGGTATCGCTGGGCGTAACTCTCGCGAGTCGGGCGAAGGCATCGCCCAGAATGGCTCCGGCGCTGAGTGAAGTGGCAAAAATACCCCCTGCTGCCCCGCTGCTGTAACTCAGGGCCATACCCAAAAAGCGTACGACGAAAAGGTACCAGGGCGTCTGGTGATCGTTTTGAAATAATAGCCGGTTGATGATTGGCTTTCCGGTGCCCACCGCGTCTGTACCTACCCAAAAAGCAATAGCCGCCAAAACGAGCCCGCATGTGGCCACCCAGGCGGCCTGCGTTAAAGGTGTACCAAACCGACGACGATAGCCATTGACCCACAATAATGTTTTGGCAAAAATAGCTCCCGCCAGTCCGCAAAGCATGGCGGTAAAGACAACAATACCCAGAAACCAACCCGTCGATGCGGTAACTTTTGGAAATCCCAGATACAGATAAGGGCCCTGAATAGCTTGTGCCGTCATACCGGCAATGATCACCGCCGTGAAAACGGCCGTTCGGAAGCGGGTTATGTGGGTTTGAGTAAGCTCTTCGACCACGAAGACAATGCCGCCCAGAGGTGTATTGAAGGCGGCTGCCAGTCCGGCGGCACCCCCTGTAACGAGGGCAATCTGTCGGGAAAGCTGCGGCCATCCGGCCGGTTGCAATCGATTGATAGCACGAAAAATGGCGGCTGAAACCTGAATCGTTGGGCCTTCCCGGCCAATCACGCCACCGCCCAGCAACAGAACAACACTACTTAAAACCTTCACGACGGCTACCCGCAGACTTAACAAATAGCCCGTACGACCATACGTTGTCGGGCTGGACAGCTCAATACCCGCCATTACTTGTGGAATACCGCTGCCCCGTGCGGCAGGAGCAAGTTTGGCTACCAGCAACCAGGCAAGAACGAAGGCCACCGGTGTCAGGATAAATACCAGATAGGGCTGTTTCTCAATCCAGGTAAAGCTGGTTTGCTCAGCCCAGACGAATATTTCTTCGTAACCCACCGCTACCAGGCCGGTTAGCAGGGAGGCCACCCAAAAGGGTAAACTTTGTAAAATAATCCGGCGGACACGCTCCGTGTATAGCCGTTTAATGACATGTTGATCAAGCCAGGCCAGCACCTGTGCGTATCGGGAGGGTCTATCCGCCATTTATCAGAGAAACACGATTAGGTACTAAACGTCCGAAACGTATATATGATTAATGGTATCCCAAAATCTAATGGAATTCTAAGGAGTAAACGGGTATTACACTATCAACAAGCCCTGCTCCCGAAGCTTTCCCCAAACGGCTGATCGGGTAAAGGCATCGAAGTTACCCAATTCGCACCTGTCGAAATTGGCTTTCAGTTCAGCCAGCGAACACGGTTCATGCTGACCAATGAGTAGCCGGGGTAGGGTATCCATCAGCCAGTACCCCACGGACACAGGCGCTTCGAGCAGCCATTGCCCCTGTTTGCTATAAAACTCCAATTCGGCCATCTCCACTAGGTTACGTCCCTGCTGAAGTTCGAAAACGTCCAGGCTGGGCAAGTGGCCCGGCCAGATAACGAAAGCGTTTGGCCTCGGGTCTTTCTCCGGGTTCTGGCTAATGGCTTTCTCGATGTAGCGGGGTGGGATGGAGGTAGTCGGAACTTTGAACGTGAACCATTTTTGAAGCGGTAAATCGAAGCCCACATCATGCATGTAGTTGAACAGGGATTTTCGCAATCCCTCCGCAAACAAATCATGGTCGGCTCCGGTTGGGTCGCTGTGCTCCAGATCGTTATCAGCGAAGACGGCAAAACGATCTGGAGTAATGGTTGGGCCAAGGCGCATGACATCGAAACTCGCCGGATCAACTCCAACCGGGCTATGAGCCGTCATGGCAAACCGATGCCAGAAGCCCGACTGAACTATGCCGTTCATAAATAACTGACGGACCATCTCCAGAGAATCGATGGTTTCCTGCATGGTTTGTGTCGGAAATCCATACATCAGGTACGCATGAACCATGATACCCGCCTGGGTGAACGCTTCGGCCACGCGGGCCACCTGAGCTACCGTTACCCCTTTCTTCATGCGCTCCAGTAATCGGTCCGAGGCAACCTCCAAGCCACCCGATACGGCAATGCAGCCCGATGCTTTCAACAGCGTACACAAGTCCGCCGTGAAGCTGGATTCAAACCGGATATTCGTCCACCAGGTCACGGTTAATTTCCGGCGGATAATCTCCAGCGCCAGATCGCGCATGAGCGCTGGTGGAGCGGCTTCATCGACAAAATGAAAGCCATTTTGCCCCGTCTGCTCAATGATTTCCTCGATTCGGTCGCACAGGAGCGAGGCTGTAACCGGTTCGTAGCGTTTGATATAATCCAGCGTAACATCACAAAATGAGCACTTGCCCCAATAGCAGCCGTGTGCAAGCGTTAATTTGTTCCAGCGGCCGTCGCTCCAGAGCCGGTGCATGGGGTTGACGACTTCAATAACGGACAGGTAGTCGTGCAACGGTAGATCGCGGTAGTTGGGTGTGCCCGTTTCGCGTTGAGGAACATCTCTTTCCCGAGCACCATTGAAATAGGTAACTACGCCTTCGATTCGGGCATAAACGCGCTTCAACTGAGTTAGTTCCCGTTGACCCGACAGATAGTCGAGCAGCGACAACAGGGGTGCTTCGCCATCATCCAGGCAGATAAAATCAACGTAATCGAAGACGCGGGGCTCCGTTAGTGACCGCAATTCAGTATTGGCGTAGCCTCCCCCCATAACGACTTTGATGGCTGGGTGGTGTTGCTTCAGGTACTTGCCACAGGTGAGAGCGCCATATAAATTGCCCGGAAACGGAACCGTTAAACAGACAACATCGGGGTGCCATTGCTGAATTTTCTGTTCCAGTAGCTCAACCAACTTGGAGGATACGCGTGTATAGGGTGCCTGTAAAGCATCGTGTAGTTCATCGAAGTGCGTAGCCGAGCGTCCCAGTCGTTCGGCATACCGGCTGAATCCAAAATGCGGATCGACGGCTTCCTGAATGAGGTCACTTAGATCTTCCAGATAAAGTGTTGCCAGATGCCGGGCTTTATCGTGAATGCCCATCGTCCCGAACGCCCAGTCCAGCTCTTCCAACTGGGCAAATCGTGAAGCTTCAGGCAGATACGTACGGTCACAGATGCTGTGGGCAAGGGTTGGATTTTTGTTCTGTAGAAACCGAATTACGGGGTCAATGGTGCTGATGTAATCGTTTTGCAGGCGGCAGATCCGGTAACTGTTGTCGGTCAGTTCGGCATCGCTGGCTTCCAGTTCCGCAAACATCGACGCCAATCCCGTCGCCGAAAACAAGTTTAGGATAACCTCAATCCCCAAATCTGCCTGATACGATCTGATTCCTTTGGTTTGCAGGAATCCTTTCAGATAAGCTGTGGCCGGGTAGGGCGTGTTTAGCTGCGTAAAGGGCGGGGTTAGTAATAAAAGCGTCTGATCCACAGCGGTATACATTCTCGGACAAGGTCATGGTCTATCCCGAAAAGGAATAACCTTGTGGTTTCGGCATTGGTTCGGCGGGCTTGCCAATAAGTCGATGGGAAGGAATTAATGATTCCAACGTAAGCCGCGGGTCGTAAACTCAATATGTCGTTTACCCTGGCCCTCAAACTCAACATCCACGACCATTTTACGTGCCCCTTTCATCTGATTAATCAACATTTGGGCTGAATCAAAAAATACGATGTTAGCCCGACCATTCTCGGCTGCAGACAGTGAATACCGGACGGGCGGTTTACCATCGAATCGAATGCTGGCGTTTCCACCCTGGAAACTTCGGTTGAACTGCCCTTTGGAGACCTCCAGATAGCTATACGTAAGACTGTTTTTATGGCGAAGCGTTAACGTCACAGTTGAACCGCCCGTATAAGGAAAATCGAAGTTCAATACTGTCGGTGAAGTCAGGACTGCTTTATTAACGGTCTTCCCGTCCTTGTCTACTTTGTTTTCATACGTCCAGGTTGTGGCGCCAGTAGCAGGGCTATTTTGCTGACTTGATTTGGGGGATGAAGACGGCTCATTGGAGGGCGCGCCTGCTGAGTTTTCGGGCTGCTGTCCAGTAGAAGGGCTGGTTTTTTCCTGACTGGCCGATTTTTCATTATCTGTGCAGCTCAGAACAGACAGTAGAGTAACTGCGTAAATAAGTCGTTTCATGCCAGATCAGTAGGAGGGTAAGTCAGGATAGGCAAAAAAACGATGGCTCATTGACCAGTGTTACATAGCGCCTGTGTCTGAAGTCTCGGGTATGTAACACTGGTCAATGGGCCATCGTTTAATGTACCCGTATTTTCTGCCCTGGCCGAAGCCGTGAGCCTGAAATGTGGTTTTTACGCTTTAAGGTTGACACCGACATGCCATACCGGTCGGCAATGGAGCTGAGGGTTTCACCCGACCGAACGCGGTGTAATACGGTCCGTTTAAATTTCGGTCTCGAACTGCTTTCGGATGATGATGACGGCCTTCCTCCGCGTAGATAATCCCAAACGGAACCCGTGAGCAGGAAGTGATCAGAGTTGATTGTATTTTCGGGGAAGGAGTAGATGTTCAGCGGGCTAAATGGGTTCCCTTCGTAGCGCGTCTCGAAGTGAAGGTGCGGCCCCGAACTACGTCCAGTGCTGCCGCCCAGGCCGAGTTGGTCACCCGCTTTAATGAGCTGGCCTGGTTCAACGGTTTGCTTGGACATGTGCCCGTAGAGGGTTTCGAGGCCGTTATAATGCCGAACCAGCACGTAGCGGCCGTATCCATTACCATCCCAGCCAACCACGCGTACGATACCATCGAAGGCGGCATAAACAGGATCACCAGTGTCCAGATCGAGGTCCGTACCCGTATGCCAGCGGCCCCAGCGGTAGCCGAAGTTGGACGTCATCTTGCCTTCGTTTAAAGGTGCTGACCAAAACCGGTTGGCGGGTGGATCATACAGTTTGATGTCGACGGCTTCGTCGAACTCCAGTGGATTAATGTTGTACGGATCAATAGTGCGGGAATCCCAAACGGCGTAGTAGTCGGCAATTTTAACCCATTCCGTACCAACCAGTACCGAGTCAATGACTTCAACAACACTGGTTTCACCCTGTTCGATCTGGCTGGTATCCTCGCTGACAACGGGGTTTAATTCTTTTTTTGGCTCAAACTGGCTATTGAAGCGCAGTTGAGTTGTTTCCTGTTCAAATTGGTCGTCCGCTTTTTGCGGCTGTTCGACGACCGGAAGATTTGGGTTTTTCCCCGTTTTTGGGGTAATACGCAGGTTATTTTTAAATCGCCCGCGCTCCTGGGCCTGTGCCGTTACGGTCAAACACAAGCACCCAATGGCCAGCAGCCATCGTGTAGCGGTTTCTCTCATCGTATATAGATGAGTTTGTGGTTTGTGGGTTACGGTTGGCTGACGCCTGCTTTCGTTCGCGTCAGCCAACCGTAACCCACAAACCACAAACTCATTGAATTTTATTGTTGAACAATTTCTTCTCCCTGCATTTCCAGGGTCACCAGGTAACGTTCGGCGTCGAGGGCAGCCATACAGCCTGTGCCCGCTGCAGTAATTGCCTGCCGATAAATGTTATCCTGAGCGTCGCCACAGGCAAATACACCGGGAACACTTGTACGGGTACTTCCTTTTTCGGTCAGGATGTACCCACTTTCATCAAGGTCAAGGTATTCTTTAAAAATGTCGGTATTGGGTTTGTGTCCAATCGCGACAAAAAAGCCAGTTACGTCCAAAATACGCTCTTCACCCGTTACGCTGTTCTTTACCCGAACACCCGTTACATCCTCGTCGCCCAGAACTTCTTCGGTCGACGTATTATAGAGAATTTCAATATTATGGGCAGTCTGAACGCGTTTCTGCATGAAATGAGACGCCCGCATTTCATCCCGACGAACCAGCATATACACTTTCCGGCAAAGATTCGCTAAATAGCTGGCTTCTTCGGCGGCTGTGTCGCCGGCACCAACGATAGCAACGTCCTGGCCTCGGAAAAAGAACCCGTCACAAACGGCGCAGGCAGATACGCCCCGGCCGTTTAGCCGCATCTCGGAAGGAAGGCCAAGCCATTTTGCCGATGCACCCGTTGAAATGATGACCGAGTCGGCCGTAATCTCATGTTTATCGTCGACGATAGCGCGGTGGGGTGTTCCTAAACCTGGCTGTTCCGAAAAAATAACTTTGGTCACTAAGCCGTAGCGAATGTCTGTTCCAAATCGACGGGCTTGATTTTCAAGGTCCTGCATCATCTGAGGGCCTTGTACGCCATCTGGATAACCCGGAAAGTTATCGACTTCATTCGTGATAGTCAGTTGGCCGCCGGGCTGACCGCCCTGGTACAAAACTGGTTGCATATTGGCCCGTGAAGCATAAATGGCGGCTGTATAACCGGCAGGGCCAGAACCTATAATCAAGCACTTTACGTGTTCGGATGTCATTACAATGGGAGCGAAGTCGTCTGGAAATAAGAAAATAGCCTCGTAAAACAGGAGGGTATTCGGACAACATACACAAAATTGAAAAAAATCCCGCGGAAAGCAAAGAGAAGGAAGAAGTATGGTAGGGGAGGATGTATGATATAAGATGTATGGTGTAGGATATAGGGTGTATGTAGCTATATCCTACACTATACATCTTATATCATACATCCTCTACATCACTCGCCATTCGATCCGGCGGTTTAAACGCCTGTTCTCGTCGGAGGTATTGGGCACTAGCGGTCTGGTTTTTCCGTAGCCAACGGCTTTGATGCGGCCCGGCTGAATACCCGCCTTTGTCAGGTA
The DNA here is from genome assembly GCF_000974425.1 of Spirosoma radiotolerans. Lineage (NCBI taxonomy): Bacteria > Pseudomonadati > Bacteroidota > Cytophagia > Cytophagales > Cytophagaceae > Spirosoma > Spirosoma radiotolerans. The sequence goes on along the minus strand of NZ_CP010429.1, from coordinate 3,321,407 downwards.
GGCCACCACGGCCTGCGCCCGCTTCTGCGAAAGGGTCAGGTTGGCCGCTGCATCGCCTTTGTCGTCGGTATGGCCCGAAATTTCAATGGTAACGGCCGGATTTGTCTGCATAAATACCGCCAGCCGGTTAAGCTCGGTCAGGGATTTGTCGGCAAGATCGTAACGGCCATACTCGAAAAATAGATTGCTCAACGTCTCATTCGCCGACGAACCCCCAACAACCGGTTCCAGCGGTACGCTTAGAGACAGCCCTTCGCCTTTGGTTTTCTGGGTAAAATCAAACGACAGACTTTTAAAGAGATAACCAGGTACACTTACGTAAAGGGCGTATTCGCCCCCACTCGGCAGCACGGCTGTATAGTGTCCCGTTTGTGCGTCGGCTTCCACCCGCGAAACAACTAAATTGGTTTTCAAGTCGATTAGCTCAACCGTGGCGGCCAGCGGCTTTTTTGTTTTGGCATCGGCTACGGTGCCTTTCAGAAAGCTTACCGGCCGTATCCGATCCCGTAAGGATTCGGGCAGGTCGAAGGTGTAGAGCCGGGATTTTTGCGACACGCCGTCTTTTTGTTCTTCAAACGAATAATAGGCGCGTGTACCATTGGCGGCTACGAACAAGGACGCCTGGTCTTCGGCCGTATTGATTGGGTAGCCTAAATTGGTGGGTGCCGACCAGCCCGAAGCACTGTGATCAGCGATGAACAGGTCATACCCACCTAAACCAATATGGCCTTCAGAGGCAAAAAACAGGCTTTGTCCATTGGCGTGCAGGAAAGGAGATGCCTCGTTGGCTGGGGTGTTGATCGGTTCGCCCAGATTCAGCGGTTCGGCCCAGTTGCCGTCGCTGCCAAGCTCACTGCGCCAAATATCCCGACGCCCTTTGCCGCCCGGCCGGTCGGAAACAAAGTATAACTGGCGACCATCAGCCGAAAGGGCGGGCTGTGATTCGTAGAAGTGCGTATTGACGGCGGGCCCCAGGTTTTCCGGGTTAGACCAGTCACTGCCGGTTTTATGGCTCACGTACAGATCACAACTGCCGTAGCCTTTTCGCCCCTGACAGGCCGTGAACACCAGCGTGCGTCCATCGGCCGAAAGGCTGGCTGTTCCTTCATTTTCAGGCGTATTGATGTTCGACGCCAGTGATACCGGGGGCGTCCAGGTTTCGCCATTAAAGGTGGCGGTCATCAGATCTTCATCGCCTTCCGGTTTCAGGGCCGTAAAGACCAGTGTCTGTTCATCGGCTGTCAGGACCGGGAAATATTGGGAAGGGGTCGTTTGCAAGACGGCCGACAGCGGCTTGGGGTCAACCGCCTGGGGATGCTGCGTGGCTTCCAGGCCAAAGCGGGCAGTTTCCAATTGCCGGGCAACGCGTTTTCCCTGAGCCGATTGAGGAGCGAACTGTGTCTGGTATTTTTCGAGATAAGGAATCGCTTCACTGTAGCGCCCCAGCCGAAGCAGCGTATTGCTCAGGGCCTGATAGGCAGCGCCAGAAGCGGGGCTGTCCGGTTGAATCCGGATGGCCGCCCGGTAGGCATTCAGCGCTGGTTCAAACTGTTTGGTGAATTCATGCAACTGACCCAGCTTGATGTAAGCATCAGAATACGTAGGATCCAGTTTTATGGCCTGTTCCATAAATGGAATGGCTTCACTCGCTTTCCGCTCCCCGAATAGCTTAATGGATTGGGCATAAAGCTCTTTCGCCTTTGGGTTCTGCGAAAAGGAGGGGAATGAAAGAAGCAGTAAAAGTCCCCAAACCCCCAAAGGGGACTTTGAGAAAAAATTTATGACACTGAAATAAGCCCCCTTTGGGGATTTGGGGACTTTTACGGAATATCCAGATACTTGTGTGTCTGCAACGAGATTTGCCATTGCGGGTGATCTTTTACGTACTCAACGATGCGAGGTAGCATTTCATTGGAACGACTCCATTCTGTTTGCAAAAAGAGTTTGCAATCGGGGCGAAGATGCGGTGCGAACGACTCGGCAAAAGCGAAGTCCGACTGATTATAGATGATCACTTTTAACTCGTCGGCTTGGGTATAGATGGCTGGATTTGGCTTTTTGAATTTCTTGGGCGAAAAGCAAATCCAGTCCCAGGAACCCGTAACTACCTGGCACACGCCCGACGTTTCTATATTAGTCCGAAAACCAGCCGCTTGCAACGAAGCCGTGAGGTCGGTCAGGTCGTGCATGAGCGGCTCGCCACCCGTAATGACCGCCATTCGGCCGGGGTACTGCAAAGCCCCCGCAACAAGGCTATCGATGCTTAGTTTCGGATGGACACTGGCATCCCAGGACTCTTTTACGTCGCACCAGTGGCAACCTACATCACAGCCACCGAGCCGGATAAAATAAGCGGCTCGCCCTGTATGGGCGCCTTCTCCCTGAATCGTGTAAAACGCTTCCATCACCGGCAGGGCTGCCGCCGTGGATTCGGCCACCGTGGATTCGGCCACCGTGGACACGGGATTTGTCAGTCTATTTTGTTGTTTCTGTTCCAAAATCATAAGACAAAGATACGCAGTTCCAGTCTAACCCGTAAGGATTTAAACGCCCTATCGGTTCCACTCTTTGTTGACTAGCTGATTTGAAATAACCCTGTTCCTGTTACCTTTGCGCCATGATTTCCCAACGGGCCACGCATTCTCCCTTTCGACATCGTCGCCATCATCGCGGCTGCTAGGCCTGCGCGTTAACAATGACCTGTTGACACGCTGAACAGTCGACTCACCAAACCAATTGACTGTCCTCTTTTTCATGTACTTTTGCCCCCTGATTGACTAAAGTACAGTTGGACCAGGCAGAACGGCTGTTGGTTTTACGCAGAAATCAATCAATTACGTGATGTATGAACTGCATTATACATCCAATATCATACCTCTCTGAATGTCATCTGTATTACGCATTGCACTGCAAAAATCCGGTCGGTTGAGCGAAGATTCGTATCAACTTTTTAAAGAGTGTGGCATCCGTTTCGATTATGGTACGGGTAAGCTCAAATCTGTGTCATCGAACTTTCCGGCAGAGTTTTTATTCCTCCGCGACGACGATATCCCCGGCTATGTGGAAGATGGCGTAGCTGATCTGGGTATCGTTGGGGAAAATGTCTCGGTTGAAACCGGGCGACCCGTAACGACGGTTCATAAACTGGGCTTTTCGAAATGCCGACTGTCTATTGCCATTCCCCGAGGCACCGACTGGACGGGAATTCAGGACTTGCAGGGTAAAAATATTGCTACATCGTATCCCAATTTGCTGGGCCATTATTTGGCAGGGCAGGGGGTTAAGGCCGAGATTCACGAAATCAGCGGATCGGTTGAAATCGCGCCTAGTATTGGTCTGGCCGAAGCCGTTTGCGATATTGTCAGTTCGGGTAGCACGCTGTTAAGCAACGGGTTAAAAGAAGTTGAAACAATTTTTCGGTCCGAAGCGATTCTTATTGCCCGGCCTGAACTCGATGCCGACAAGCAAGCTCTGGTTGATAAACTCCTGTTTCGCATCAAGTCGGTGCAGGCGGCTAAAAATAATAAATACATTGTCCTGAACGCACCCAACCATGCGCTGGACCAGATTACGGCCTTACTGCCCGGCATGAAAAGCCCGACCGTAACGCCCCTGGCAACCGAGGGCTGGAGTTCCGTCCATTCGGTGCTGAATGAAAATGAATTCTGGGAAAATATCGAAGCCATTCGGGCCGCCGGTGCCGAAGGAATTCTGGTCATCCCAATTGAAAAAATGATTTATTAAAAAAATGATGGATGATGAATGATGAATGATTTAGTCAGCGGCTACTGTTCATCATTTATCATCCATCATTCATCATTTATGAATATTATCTCATTCCCCGATCGTGCCGAATGGCCCGCGCTCCTGGCTCGGCCGGTGCAGTCAACGCAGCAGATTGAAGCGGCCGTAGCGCCTATTTTGGCACGGGTTCGCACCGGGGGCGACGCGGCTTTGATCGAGCTGGCGCAGACGTTTGATAAAGTCGATCTGTCGGAGGGTGGGCTTGAGGTGCCTCAGGCCGAACTCGACGCGGCCGAAAGCCAACTGAGTGACGAGCTGAAAACCGCCATTGGACAGGCGTATCAGAACATCCGGCTTTTTCATGAGCGGCAAAAACAACCCATCGAAAAAATTGACACCATGCCGGGCGTTACGTGCTGGCGCAAAAGCGTAGGTATCGAAAAGGTAGGCTTGTATATTCCCGGTGGTACGGCTCCGCTCTTTAGCACGGTGCTGATGCTGGGCGTTCCGGCGCAACTGGCTGGCTGTCGGGAAGTTGTTCTTTGTACCCCAAGTAATCACCCCGCCATTTATTTTGCGGCTAAGCTCGTCGGCATCACGAAGGTATTTCGCATCGGCGGAGCGCAGGCCATAGCAGCAATGGCTTACGGAACGGAATCGGTACCGCGGGTGTACAAGATTTTTGGGCCAGGCAATCAGTATGTTACAGCCGCAAAAATGCTCGTGGCCAAAGAAGGTATGGCTATCGACATGCCCGCGGGGCCGAGTGAAGTGGCTGTCTATGCCGATGATTCAGCCATACCGGCATTTGTGGCGTCGGATTTGCTTTCCCAGGCCGAACACGGTGCTGATAGTCAGGTGTTGCTGGTGTCGACGAGCAAGAAACTCATAACAATGGTTAATCTGGCCTTGCCAACTCAGCTAAGTAAACTACCTCGCTGGGAACTGGCCGAAAAAGCGCTGGAAAATAGTAAAGCTATTTTGGTCGATACGGAAGCCGATGCCATCGATTTACTGAATGCCTATGCCGCTGAGCACTTAATCCTGAGCGTTGAAAACGCGGAAGCAGTTGCTGAGAAGATCATCAATGCCGGCTCTATTTTCCTCGGCAACTACACCCCCGAATCGGCGGGCGATTATGCATCGGGAACCAACCATACGCTACCGACCAACGGCTTTGCCCGCGCCTACAGTGGCGTTTCGCTGGATAGCTTCGTTAAGAAAATTACTATTCAGCACATCAGTCCGGAGGGGTTACAGTTGCTGGGGCCGGTCGTTGAAGCAATGGCCGAAGCTGAATCGCTCGAGGCCCACAAACGGGCGGTGAGTTTGCGATTGGCGAGCCTGACGGAAGTAAATCCGGTTTGAGTTTATTATCTTGCTGAATATACGGTCAGGAAGTCATGAGCCAGTTATTGATTGAAATGGACTCCGAGGAAGACGAAGCGTTGCTGATGCAGTTGTTGCCTCGGTTGAGTGGGCGATTGGTAGAGAAAAGGAACACCGCTCAAACACAGTTTAAAAGAGATTCGTTAAAAGGAGTATTTGCCAAGTTGACGCAGAGTGGCGTGGCCCAGAAATATGGCGATCCTTCCGATTGGCAGCGAGAGATTCGCAGTTGGGATCGCCTGCTTGATGGTCTCCAAGGTTAGTGAAGACATAATGGCTGTCAGGTCAAAGGCTATGTCCTTGTCAGTGCTTCCTCGGTCCGTGAAGACGCGGACCAAGGAAGCTCACTCTATTTAACTTAACTTGACACTCACGGTGAGGATACAGCCATCGCGGGACAGTTAGGTTTTATAATACCTAACTAGTCAGTTTCTTAGAACTGGCATTACTCGAAACCAACCCATACTAACGCCCCTCTAGTCTACAGGTCATTTCGCTGACGTCGGTTCTTTAGTTTGTTTACCTATGCTTGATCTCACGACGCTTCGCGCCGACACGCCCGGCGTTCAACACGTCACCCATTTTAATAATGCCGGAGCATCTTTGATGCCTCAGCCGGTCATCGACGCCATTACCGCTCACATTACGCTCGAAGCCCAAATTGGTGGATACGAAGCTGCTGAAGTTCGGAAAACAGCCATTCAGGATTTTTATCAGGCAACGGCTGATCTACTGAATACGACCGCCGACCATATTGCCGCTGCTGCCAATGCCACCGATGCCTACGCCCGTGCCTTGTCGTCCATTCCGTTTCAGCGGGATGATGTAATCCTGACCACCACCAACGACTATGTCTCCAACCAGATTGCGTTTTTGTCCCTGCAGAAGCGGTTTGGGGTTAAGGTTGTTCGGGCAGCCCATGACCCGGCCACCGGTGTTTCGGTTGAAGACATGGCCGAAAAAATCAAGTCGTTACGGCCCCGCCTAGTGGCCGTAACGCATGTGCCAACCAACTCGGGATTAATCCAGCCCGTCGAAGCCATTGGGCAGTTCTGTCGCGAATACGATGTACTTTATCTGGTCGATGCTTGCCAATCCGTAGGGCAGTTGTTGGTGGATGTTCAGGCCATTCAATGTGATTTTTTGACCGCCACCTGCCGGAAATTTCTACGTGGGCCGCGTGGAATGGGTTTTCTGTATGTCTCTCATAAGGTTTTGGCGGCTAATATGGCTCCCCTTTTCATTGACCTTCATGGGGCTTCGTGGGAGTCGGCGGATACGTATAAGCTGGAGCCGACAGCCAAACGATTTGAGGATTGGGAGTTTGCTCATGCCCTGGTGCTGGGGGCCGCCGAAGCACATCGCTACGCCCTGAGTGTAGGAATTGGGGCTATTGCCGAACGGAATGCGGTTCTTTGCCGCAAGCTCCACACGAAGTTGGCTCAGTTGCCGGGCGTTCGTTTGCTGGACGAAGGCGACCGATTATCCAGTATCATCACGTTGTTCAGTGACCGGAAGTCGGCTACCGATCTGAAAACTGCTTTGTCAAACGAGCGAATTAATACCTCCATTAGTACGCACGGCGCAGCCATTCTGGATTATGATCGGAAAGGCATGAAAACGGCAGCACTCCGGATTTCGCCCCACTACTTCAACACGGATGAGGAGATTGAGACATTGGTGGAAACCCTGAACCGGACACTAATATGAAGCACCTTGCCGACCTTCTGCTCCTGGGCGATCCCCGCTTGTATGAAACCTGCGCGCCCGTTCTGGAAGCCGAACTGCCGCTGGTATCGGACTGGGTGGCCGACCTGCATAATGTAATGGAGGAAATTCGGGCCAAGTATAAGTTTGGACGGGGCATCGCGGCTCCGCAACTGGGAATCATGAAACGGCTGATCTACCTCAATGTAGACCGACCTATGGTTATCCTAAATCCCGAATTCGTGTCGGTCAGCACCGAAACCGATGACCTTTGGGATGATTGCATGAGCTTCCCTAATTTGCTGGTACGGGTTCGGCGACACCGGCAACTGACCATGAACTACCGGGACGAACACTGGCAACCTCAATCCTGGAACGTTACGGATTGGGCTATGTCGGAGTTGATTCAGCACGAATTTGATCATCTGAACGGCATACTCTGTACCATGCGGGCCATTGATGAACGATCCTTTCAGTGGCGGCCAACGCCAGTAACCAATTTATAAGTCATTGGTCCCACTAATTAACTGATTGAAGGCTAGTGGGTTGCTCCTTCAAAAGAGGTAACCTGACCTGAAACCACCCTTCCTGTTCTTCAATAACCAATTGCGGCTGATTCAGAAGCTGATACTTGACCGCAATATTCGATAAGCCCACCCCATTGGATTCGACCCGAAGGGTTTTTCGTTGGAGGCTGTTTTCCACAATCAGTTGCTGGTCAGCGGTTGTCCGAATACGGATTAGTAATGGCTTCTGCGCAATCACTACATTATGTTTTACCGCATTCTCGACCAGTAACTGCAAGGTCAGCGGAGGTAAGAGCGTTTCATAATACGCTTCATCGACCTGAATATCCAGCCGTACCGAACACCCAAAGCGCGTTTTAAGTAGGTGAAAATAGGAGTTGATAAACCGAAGTTCAACCCGCAGGGTGGTCAGTTCATTTTCGTTGCTGCGTAACAAATACCGGTATACGTTAGATAACTCATCGACAAACTCACCCGCCTGAGCAGGGTTTTCGTCGATCAGCGACGAGAGTGTATTTAACCCGTTGAACAAAAAATGCGGGTTGATCTGGCTTTGCAAGGCCCGCATCTGCATTTCAGTTTTTTCCTGCTGCACGCGTTGTAGATTGAGGTCGGCTTCCAGTGATTCGCGGTGCCGCTGCTCGCGCTCGCGTTCCAGGTCTTTCTGCACAACCGCCTTATGCACAGCTTCCTGCCGGTGGCGGAACGATATCCCCAAGGCGAAGAAAATAAGATCCAGCACCACGCCCGTCTGCACAAATAAATCGGGGTGTTCCCAAAAGGGTAGTTGCTGATCAAGCACGGGAGAGCGAATCAGTAAAAATGTGGTGATGGAATGGTTGATCAGCAGCGACGCCGTTCCGGCCACAAAAAACCGGGCCACCATGTCCTTGGAGCGAAAGAAGGAATAAACGATGTAGCTACCAACGGCCAGCAGCGCAAATCGTATGGGCTGAAGCAGGATTTGATGTAAGGGTGTTTGCCAGAAGTCGGTGAACAGGTAGATATAGGTTTTAACGACACAATAAAAGACCAGCAGCCACTGCACTCGGGTTACCCAACGCAGAAAGGAGGGCCGTTCCTGCAGATTTAGGAAAATCTTTGCCAGCTCCAGATAGAGGATATACCCAGAATAGGAGAGGAGCAGTTTCTCGAAGTTAGCAATATTTTGGGGCAGGTAAAAATGATTGATCGTAAAATAGACTGCCCAGGTAAGGGTGTATAAGGTATAGATACCGTAGATGCGCTCCCGGTACATAAACCACTGAACCGTATTGGTCAGTAACATGGCCAAAACCATACCCAGAAAGAGCGGAGACAAGGCTTCGTAAGTCATCAGGTAGAAAAGGTCTCAAGAGGATAGACAAATTTATTGAAACCAGTTTTAATAAATTTAATCGCTCTATCGAGCGGAGTGAGATTTATGTGGACGGCAATTATTGAGGTTAAACAAAGCCTATTTGTTTTTAAGCGTTTTCATAAACTACCCTTGATTTAATGCTCAGTCAGAACAGGATAAGGCCAGCTACTCAAATAGAATAAATCACTTCATGGATCTTAAATCGCATCTCAACTGCCTAAAAAGGCAGTTTGTGTAAACATGCCTGGTTCAGGGGTGGGGCTAGCTGTACGTTTGCAGCGTTCCTCAAAAAAAACAGAAACAACAATCAATCATGCAAACGATTACTCGATTCGCCACGTTAGCCCTGGCCGTTACCCTCTCGGTTGGCCCTGCGTTGGCCCAGCAACCCGTCCGGCGTACATCCACGAAACCCGCAGCTCGTCCCGCTGCTTCGGCTACCCGTACCGCACAAACGTCGGTTAAAAAAACAGCGCTTGCCCCGGCCCCAACGGGTGCGGTAAAAACAGAAGCACAAACGTCCGCAACTAAACCCACTTCTGAACCCGTAGTGTCCCGGCAAACAGAGGCTCACGCGAAACCGGTTGCTCAGTCGGCACCGGCCCGACCCCAACTAGTAAAGGGTACCAATGGGCGGCACGTGTACCTCAATGCCGGTGTCGGACTAGCCGCTTACTATGGTGGTGGTTTACCGCTGGGAGTCTCGGCTGAAGTTGACGTAAAAAACAACTTTTCGGTGGGTGGCTCGATCGACTATTTCCGATATAACTATGGCTATTATTCCGGTGGCTACACGTTTATCTACGCCGGTGCCCGCGCTTCCTATCATCTGGGAGAAGCCCTGAATGTACAAAACTCCGAATTTGATCCTTACATCGGCGCGTCGCTTGGGTTTCGTCATGCGGGTTACCATGATTCGTACGGTTACAGCTACAGTGATTATGGTAGCGGCTACAACAGCGGGTTATGGATTGGCATTCATGCGGGAGCCCGCTACCTGTTCAGTCCAAAAATTGGGGCCTTTGCTGAAGTCGGTTATGGTGTTTCGGCTTTGAAGGTTGGCCTGACGGCTAAGTTTTAATACACAAACTAGACGATTATCAACAGGTCAATCGACAACAGATTTTTTATAAGCCTCGCTGGACTCTCTCCGGCGAGGCTTATTTACATGGTGAATAATGACTTCATTTAACGTTGCGGCACTCAATTTTTTGACTAGCACTAGTTGACTAGCACTAATTGATACCCATTACTCGCGTTATTCTTATTAATTGCCCGACTTGGTCGCTTATTCAACGCCCAGAAGGCGTCTGTAAAACCTGATTATGCCGGTAAACTGATGTTGTTTAGCCGGGAAACTGGTTAGGTCTACCGGAAGGCGGTATATTTGTGGGTAAAGGTTTATGCGGACTGGTTGCTGAGTAAAGAAAGCAATTTCGTCATTCACTATAAACCATCAACTTAGTCAATTGAACGTACCGTTGTTTCCGATGTTTAGTCTTACCAATCTCCTCCGCCCGCACATTCTGAGCCTGACGCCCTACTCATCAGCTCGCGATGAGTACACGGGTAAAGAAGGTATATTTCTGGATGCCAATGAAAATCCACTGGGCTCCACAACAACCCAGGGTGATTACAATCGCTATCCCGACCCGCACCAGGGAGCCATCAAGCATCGGCTGGCACCCATAAAAGGCGTTCGCCCGGAGCAGATTTTCCTGGGAAACGGGTCCGACGAACCCATTGACCTGCTGGTTCGGGCCACCTGTACGCCCGGCGGTCAGGACTCCATTCTGATCATGCCGCCAACCTATGGCATGTACGAAGTGTCGGCCGCGGTGAATGATGTTAATATCATCAAAGTGCCCTTAACGCCCGATTTTCAGGTAGATACCGAGGCTGTGTTGGCCGCTATAACGGACCGGACCAAGCTCATCTGGCTTTGCTCACCCAACAATCCATCGGGCAATTTACTCCAGGCTGATGCCATCCGCACCATCCTGAATGCAGCCAGTCAATCGCTGGTTATTGTCGATGAAGCGTATATTGATTTTGCTCCGACGCCGTCCTGGACGGGCGAACTGGATAACTACCCGAATCTGGTGGTGCTGCAAACCTTTTCGAAAGCCTGGGGGCTGGCGGCTCTCCGGCTTGGTATGTGCTTTGCATCGGAAGAATTGATTGGCGTCCTGAACAAAATAAAGCCACCGTACAACATCTCGGCCCCAACGCAGGCCCTCGCGCTGGACGCGCTGCTGCATGAAGAGGAAAAGAACCAAATGGTGGCACAGATCATGGCCGAACGGCAGCAGTTAGCCGAGAAACTGCGCTCACTGCCAACGGTGCAGGTTATTCACCCGTCAGACGCTAACTTTCTGCTGGTACAATTTGCCGATGCCAACGCTACGTTTGCCTACCTGATCGACCAGCAGGTAATTGTTCGGGACCGTTCGAAAGTAAAATTATGCGATGGTTGCCTGCGAATTTCAGTGGGTACAACGACCGAAAATGAAAGCCTGATTGCGGTGCTCCGGCAGATGCCAGATGCCCCATTGCCGACAGATTTACCCATCGGAACCGGCGATGAAGCCACCAGACCGGAACTTGTTTCGAATGCCTGACCTTAGCTAAGGCGAGTCCGTTCCGTCTGTTACTTCGACCGGCAGGGAAAGTCAAAGGTTATTTCCTATCGTAATTATGAAAAGATTCGTATTGATTTCGTCACTGGCCCTGTTGGGTTGGGTAATGACATCCACTGTTGCACAGGCGCAGTATAACAACTGGTCGGTGGGGGTTCGGCTTGGGGAACCATCGGGTATCAACGTTCGTAAATATTTTGGCAACAACCGCGCCTTCGACCTCAACATTGGTACTTATGGTGGGCTCTATGGCACCAAACGCAGTTATGGCCCCGGCGATTATCGAAGCGTTGGGCTGACCGTTCAGGGGCATTATCTCTGGCATACGGCCGTGACCAAGAGCGAAAGTATTCGGGCGTATTACGGATTTGGGGGGCAAATAAACAACCGCCGGACTTATCCGCTCCGGCTCAATGGCGAATACCAGAAAACACTCTCACTGGGTGGTTCCGGTATTGGTGGCCTGGAGTTTTTTCCGGTCAATAAACCGTATTCCATCTTTCTGGAAACGGGGGCCTACGTCGAACTCCTACAGTCCCCGTTTTTCCTGAGCCTGAACACGGGTATTGGACTTCGGTATAATTTTTAAAGGAGTTAGGAGCGAGTAGTAGAAGGGAGAAGAGCTGACCGCACCTCAAAAACATCCATGTTTAAAATTTATAGCTCTTCGGCTGGGTCGGGGAAGACATACACGCTCACAAAAGAGTATCTTAAACTGGCTCTGCGGCCAGATGTGGAGGATAGCTATTTCCGGCGGATTCTGGCAGTAACGTTTACCAATGCGGCCGCCAACGAAATGAAAAATCGGATTCTGGAAAATCTGTCCGGCATCGCCGGGACAAAAGAATCCCCTCTGTTGACTGAACTGGTGGCCGAACTGTATGGGGCGCAACCAGGTACCGATTCGTTCGATGTAGCCAAAGGGGCCTTACGCAAAAAAGCGTCCGGCGTTTTCCGAACCATTCTGCACCGCTACGCTGATTTTAGTGTAACCACCATTGACTCCTTCACGCAACGGATTGTCATGGCCTTCACCGACGAGCTGGGCCTGCCTTACTCTTTTGAAGTAGAGCTGGAAACCGATGAAGTGCTCGAAATGGCCATCGACAACCTGATTGAAAAAGCGGGTACCGACGAGATGGAGGAGATTACAGCCATTTTGAGCGAGTACTACACCAATACGGCTGCTGAAGGTAAAAGCTGGAACCAACTCCCCGAACTGCTCAAAGAATTTGGCCGCAACCTTACATCCGATCAATTCTATGAGGCTGTCAACGCGGCTCAGGAACTGTCGCCCGGTGCGCTGCGCGTCATTCGGACTCAGTTGCTTACCCATAATCAACAGGTTGAGGCCGAGATTATTACCCATGGCCAGCGAGCCTGGAAATGCATAACCGAGGCTGGTTTAGACGAGAAAGATTTTAGTTACGGAGCCAGTGGCGTCGGCGGTTTTTTTAAAGCCATTGCAGAAGGCAACGCACAGCGGGATGCGGGAACCCGAGTCCATAATGCGCTGAACAATGGCGACTGGTACACCAAAAAAACACCCTTACCCGTTCAGGGCCTAATCGACGGTATGGCCAGTGAGTTAGCTGACTGTATTACCCACATTCTTCGCGTTCGCGATGAACGGGGCCTGCAGGTCACATTATTTGATTGCCTGTTGCCGCATTTGCAGAAGCTGGCGTTGCTGAAACAGATGCGGGTTGAATTTGATGAGCTACTTCGGAAAGATGGCCGGGTACACATCTCCGAATTCAATAAGAAAATTCTTAGCATTGTCGCGTCCGAGCCCGTCCCATTTCTGTATGAACGGCTGGGCACTAAATACAACCATATCCTGATCGACGAGTTTCAGGACACGTCGCGGCTTCAATTTGCCAACCTGCTGCCGCTGATCGAAAACGCCCTCGGGGCCGATCATTTCAACCTGGCCGTTGGCGATGGAAAACAGGCGATTTACCGATTCCGCGGGGGCGATATGGACCAGATTGTTGCCCTGCACCGGAAAGATTTGGACACGCTGAAACAGGCGCATAACCCCGGTTCCTGGACGGCAGATCGTATTGACATGCTGGACGGGCATTTGCAGGAAGCCCTGCTCGATACCAACTGGCGAAGTGCGGAGCCAATTGTCCGGTTCAACAATGACTTCTTCGAGTTCACCGCCCGTAAGTTCGAAAGCCAGCATCCGAAATTAGCGGAGGTGTTCGATCCGGGAAAACAATTTCACCAGAAAGCCCAGCCAAACGCACACACGGCCGGTCATGTTCAGATCGACTTTGTCGCCAAAGATGTCGAGGCCGAGAAAGATATAACCGCACAGATGCTCGAAAAAACGATGGCGCATCTGGATAAAGCGCTGGCTGACGGCTATTCCTATGGCGACATTGCCATTTTATGTCGCAAAAAATCGCACGCAAAAGCCCTCGCCAACGAGCTGAATGCCAGACGGATTCCGCTGGTGTCGGCGGACTCTCTATCGCTGGAGTTTTCAGATCCCGTCAAGTGGCTGGTGACGCTGATGCAACTCCTTCAACGACCCGACCAGAAGCTCCTTCGTTACGAATTGCTATATCTGTTTCACCGGGTAGTGCAGGGTATTTTTCCTGACGATGTGTTGACTGGGAAATTGAGCGCCGTTGCCGAACGCGATATCGACGCCACCTACGCGTACCTCGCTGAAGCAGGATACCCGCTGGACCCTTACGTGATGGGGCAGCTCAATCCATACGAACTGGCTGAGCGATTGACTGCCCAGTTTGGGCTGTTTAACCAGGCGGAGCATAACCCATTTCTATTCCGTTTTCTGGATGAGGTACTGGCATTTAACCACAAACGAAGCGGCCACCTGAGTGATTTCCTATTGTACTGGGAAGGCGTCAGACAGAAGATTTCGGTGGAAGGAAATGCCCGCAATGCGGTGAGCATTCAGACCGTTCACCGATCGAAAGGACTTGAATTTCCGGTAGTTATCATACCGTTTGCCAACTGGAAAGTGGAGCCAATCAACGATAGCACAATCTGGCTCGACCTGTCAGCAATTCGGACCGATGCCCTCACGCATGAAAACGGGGCGGGTCAGCTAACCCGCTTGTTGTCGGCTCCGGCCCATACGACCAGCAAACTGCGCGGCACGCCGAAGGTAATTGCCGATCAGTACGAAGATGAGTTCACCCGTACGTTTCTGGAAAACATGAACCTGCTCTATGTGGCCTTTACCCGACCAACAGACCGGCTTTATGTGATCAGTGAAGCAAAGGATTTTACCAAAGGGCAACAGAATACCATTAGCCACTGGCTGCATGCGTTCCTGCGCGACAGTGAGGTGGCCCGAAACTGCGGCTGTGCCTGGCAGGAAGGGCAACTCAGTTACCAGATCAGCCTGTGTACTGATTCGTTTTCGCACCAGAAAGAGGAAGGACCGCTCGATGAAATTGTGCTGGAAGAAATTGTGAGCGGGCACCGGGGGCAGGACTTGCAGTTGCGCCGACAGGCCGACCGTATGTTTGACGTAGCGACATTTGAACGCACCCGCGAGCGGGACCGAAAACTCTGTGCGGCCCTGAGCCTGGTAAGAGGTCCGGAAAGCATTGACACCGTGTTGCGCCAACTGGTAAGCGAGGGCCTTGTTCGCCAGGCTGAAACGGCGGAGTTAAAACAAAGCCTGATGACTCTCGTCACGCATCCCGCCCTGTCATCCTTGTTCGATGCATCGCTTCGGATCGATACGGACCGCAGTATATTGAGCAATAAACGCGTGCATGGCGCCCCGCATCGCGTTGTGCATTATCCGGATGGGCATATCGTACTAGTTCAGTATGAGTCGGTGCCGGTCGCATCCGAATTGAATGACGTGCCTTCATCGGTGGCAAACCCAATGGATTCGTTGAAGTACTTTACCAATTTATACCGGGAGATGGGCTTTCATGAGGTAGAAGGGCGGCTGGTCTATTTATCAACTGAACCGAACGTCGTGAAGGTGGTTTAAACAATGTATGATCGTTAACGCATGAAGTATTCGCCAAAGTTGGTTACAGAAAGTACCCTTGTTCTTATTCTCAGTTCATTTTTCTTTGTCCATGCTTCATTTGCACAAACACCATCGCCTTACGAATTAAAGACAGGCCGGGAAATTGCCTTGCTAGGCGCAGGTGCCGCCATACAGGGGGGCTTGTTTGCGCTCAATTCGACGATCGATCCACTGACTCCTGCTGAGGTTTCTGTCCTGAATCGGGCCGATATTAATTCGTTCGACCGGAAAGCGACTTACCAGTGGTCGACGTCGGCTGCCAGGCTAAGTGATGTTACGCTGGCGGGCAATGCGGCCGTTTTTGGCTTACTCGCGCTGGGTACCAAACCAATGCGGCAGGACATTAAAACGGTGGGCATCATGTTTGTGGAAACGATAGCGTTTGCCAATGGCTTCGAGCGAGTGGTAAAGGCTGTCACGCAGCGTCCGCGTCCATTTGTTTATAATCCGACTGTGCCCCTGGAGGAAAAATTAACGCGGGATGCCCGGCAGTCGTTTTTTTCGGGACACGCCACTCATGCCTTCGCTACGGCTGTTTTTACGGGCGAAGTGTTTCGGCACTATTTCCCGAATTCCCGGCTCAAGCCCGTTGTCTGGATCGGATCGCTCGGTTTGGCAACGGCTACCTGTTTGCTTCGGTATGAAGCCGGGGTGCATTACCCAACCGATTTGATTGCCGGAGCTGCTGTTGGCTCGCTGGTGGGCTGGGGG
This sequence comes from Spirosoma radiotolerans, assembly GCF_000974425.1. Classification (NCBI taxonomy): domain Bacteria; kingdom Pseudomonadati; phylum Bacteroidota; class Cytophagia; order Cytophagales; family Cytophagaceae; genus Spirosoma; species Spirosoma radiotolerans. The sequence continues at coordinate 3,305,297 of NZ_CP010429.1, read as the reverse complement.
ATTCCCAAGCTCCACCAGGTCAAAAACCAGAGTTCGCTGGGTCGCCGGATGGATATACAACCCTGGAGTACGGGTTCCGCTAATGGAATTTACATGCGGTTAGCGGTGTTTTCCCGTTAACTTTACCCCTCTGTTCGCTGGCTTATCAATTGGCTGGTGTTTTCTGACTAATGACAAAAATTACCGATCATATCAAGGCTGCTAACGGCAAACCAATTTTTTCCATTGAAGTTATTCCGCCCATTAAAGGCGATAATCTGAAAAGTCTGCTCGACAATATCGAGCCGCTGATGGAGTTTAAGCCACCTTTTATTGACGTTACCTACCATCGGGAGGAGTACATCGAGCGGCCCTTGCCCGATGGAACCATTCAAAAAATTGTAACGCGTAAACGGCCCGGTACCGTAGGGATTTGTTCAGCCATTATGCACCGCTTTGGCGTTGATCCGGTGCCGCATGTGCTCTGCGGTGGTTTTTCCCGTGAAGAAACGGAGGATTTTCTGATTGACCTCCACTACCTGGGCATCGACAACGCCCTCGTTCTACGGGGTGATCCAGCCAAGCCGTTTACGACCTTTAAGGCTAAGGAAAATGGCTACATGTATGCCAGCGAGCTGGTCGAGCAAGTGGCCAATATGAACAAAGGAATTTACCTGCACGAAGAAGATACAGCCCTGGCCCCCAGTAGCTTCTGCATTGGTGTGGCCGCTTACCCAGAGAAACATTTTGAGGCTGCTGACCATGACACCGATTTCCAGTACCTAAAACAGAAGATAGACAAAGGGGCGGATTACATCGTGACGCAGATGTTTTTCGACAATAAAAAGTTCATCGACTTTGTCGACCGTTGCCGGAAGGAAGGGATTAATGTGCCCATCATTCCGGGTCTGAAACCGCTCAGCACCCGCCGGCAACTTCAGGTTTTACCCAAGCTGTTCCACCTCGAATTGCCGGCCGATCTGGTCCGTGCGGTGGAAGCCTGCGAGAACGATCAGCAGGCCCGGCAGGTTGGTATCGAATGGTGCATTCAGCAATGTCGCGAACTGATCGCCTATGGCGCACCCGTGATGCACTTTTACACCATGGGTAAGTCCGATAACATCATGAAAGTGGCGCAAGAGATCTTCTGATTTTTCTCTTACACAGGAGCCGTGCTGTTTTAATAAGAATGGCTCGGCTTATGTATAAAGAGTAGTTTTCTACATTATTCGGCGAGGTAATTGCCAATGCCAACAACAACCGTCGATAGCACAACCAGCGTGATACCAAGCGTAATGGTGCGCATGGTAGGTTTGTTGGCACCGCGCCATTCGTGCAGGTAGAGCCCCCAGAAACTACTGAAGGCAATGATAAACGCCATGTGGAGCGTCCAGCCCGAGAATCGGTATTCGCCCATTTTGCTATCGCCCATGCCGTAAAAGAAGAACTGGAAATACCAGGTAAAGCCCGCCATGGCGCAGAAAATAATATTCTTGACAATAGGCGTGGATATGTTACCGTAGTCGGTATACGTACGGTTGCGGATGTTCAGGTAGATCGTCCAGATAGCATTTGTTGTTAGGCCGCCCAGCAGAATGATCACCAAGGCGGCATTGTTCATATACAAAGGATCCGTCCCGTTTTTGACCGCCAGATCGGCAATCGGTTGGCCGGCTGTAAGCCCAAACGAAAAGCAGGCACTCATAATACCCGAGAAAACAGCGACCAGCAATCCTTTCCGAATATCGAATTCGGCGATGACGGCTTTTTTTTGTTCATCCGATAGAGAGCGTTCTTTCATCATACCGGCAATGCCGCAAATCGAGATACCCAATACACATACGCCCAGCCCAAGGATGATAACCTGACCGGACGTTGTGCCGATCAACTGCCCAAACTGGCCTTGCCAGATGGGTGGCACCAGCGTTCCGAAAACAGCGCAAAGCCCCAGCGTTACGGCCATCCCGAGCGATAAGCCTAAATAACGCATGGCCAAGCCAAAGGTTAAGCCACCAAAACCCCACAGAACCCCCCAGAAATAAGTCCATAGGATTGTTTCGCGGGGTATCTGTCCCAGTACGCCAAATAAGTTCGTTACCGTTAGCGAGCCTAGCAAGAGGGGAGCGGCTAACCAGGAAAATAAACCACCGACGAACCAGTAGCTTTCCCAGGCCCACCCACGAACTTTCTGATACGGTATGTAAAAACTGCCGGAGGCAAAACCACCCAGCGCATGAAAAAAGACACCTAGGAATACAGCCACTTTATCTACGTTTTTTCAAATTTATGCTGTGCATCGTCAAAAGCTTTCCTGTGCTCACCTGTTTTGTCAAGTAAATCGAGCTCTTAAAAAGAACCTTATTTTTTAATAAGACTAACAGGAGAGTACATGAAGCAGGAGAAAAGGGAAAAAGCTTACTTTGTCTAAAACACGATTTCTGAAGATACTACTTACTAAATATTTATGAATACGACGCAAGCGTTCAACTATGTGAGCTACCTCTGGGATGACAAAAAGGCGGCAGAACTGGCTGGTGACGAAGTCGCCCTGTTTATATACCGTTCCAATCTGCTCGGAGCCGACCTGCGCTTAACGAATTACGCCGGAGGGAATACGTCGGTTAAACTAATGGAAACTAATCCTTTGACGGGTGAGCCAGTAGAAGTAATGTGGGTTAAAGGATCCGGTGGGGACATTGGTACACTGACTAAAAAAGGATGTGCCAATCTCTACGTCGAGCGCTTGCATGCGTTGAAAAACCGCTACCGTGGGCTGGCTTTCGAAGACGAAATGGTTGGTCTCTTCGATCATTGTCTCTTCGATCCGAAGTGCGCGGCTCCTTCGATCGATACGCCGTTACACGGGTTATTGCCCTTCAAACATATTGACCACCTGCACCCCGATGCACTCATTGCGATTGCGGCCAGCCGGGATGGTGAAGCCATTATGCACCAGATCTGGGGGGACCAGCTGGCCTGGCTACCCTGGCAGCGGCCCGGTTTCGACCTGGGCCTGAAACTGGAAGAAACCGTTCGGAATAACCCAAATCTGCGTGGAGTGATTCTGGGCGGACACGGGTTGTTTACCTGGGGAGATACATCCTATGAATCGTATATCAATACACTGGAGGTGATTGAACAGGCGTCCGAATACCTGGCCGCTAATTATGGCAAGAAACGCGCTGTATTTGGTGGGCCTGCCCGCGAGAATACCGATGCGGATACGCGTAAAAAACAGGCAGCCTCGTTAATGCCTGTCCTACGTGGACTGGCGTCGGGGCATCGGCGGATGGTGGGCCACTTCACCGACGACGAGCGCGTACTGGAGTTTGTGAATTCAACGGATTTGTCCCGTCTGGCCCGCCTGGGAACCAGTTGTCCTGACCACTTTCTGCGCACGAAAATTCGTCCGCTGGTTCTGGACCCAATCCAATTATCGTCGGCTGATAGTGACGCTTATCTGGAAAAAGCCTTTGCCGACTACCGCGACGATTATGCCGCCTACTACGAGCGCAACAAGCACGATAATAGCCCCGCCATCCGCGACCCGAATCCGGTGGTAATTCTGTGGCCAGCCGTGGGCATGTTCACCTTTGCTAAAGACAAGCAAACGGCCCGCGTGGCGGCTGAATTTTATACTAATGCCATCAATGTCATGAAGGGGGCCGAAGCCGTCTCGGACTATGTTGGTTTGCCCGAGCAGGAGGCTTTTGATATTGAATACTGGCTGCTGGAAGAAGCTAAACTACAGCGGATGCCAAAGCCAAAACCGCTGTCGGGGAAAGTGGCGCTCATTACGGGTAGTGCCGGAGGCATCGGTAAAGCCATCGCGAAAACGTTTCTGGCCGAAGGAGCCGTCGTTATCATCAACGACAACGACGCCGATCGGCTGGCCTCTGCTAATGAGGAGTTTAAGGATCAATACGGAAAGGATGCCTACACGGCAGTTCAGTTAGATGTAACTAACTCCGAAACGATCGCGAACGCCTACAGTGCCGCTGCCCTGGCCTTCGGCGGGGTCGACATTGTCGTTAACTGCGCTGGTCTGAGTATTTCCAAGCCCCTTGAAGAGCATACTGAAAGCGATTGGGATTTGCTGTATGACGTGCTGGTAAAAGGTCAGTTTCTGGTTACCCAACAGGCTGTAGCCGTTATGCGCAAGCAAAAACTGGGCGGGGACGTGATCAATATTGTCAGTAAAAACGCTCTCGTATCGGGTCCCAACAACGCGGGATATGGGTCAGCCAAAGCGGCTCAATTACACCTCAGCCGACTGAATGCGGCCGAGTTAGGCAAAGATCACATCCGGGTAAATGTCGTGAATCCCGACGCTGTTATCTCCGATTCCAAAATCTGGGCTGGTGCTTGGGCCGAAGGCCGTGCCAAAGCCTACGGGGTGACCGTAGACGAATTGCCTGCCTACTATGCCAAGCGCACCCTGTTGAACGAAGTCATTTTGCCCGACGACATCGCCAATGCGTGCCTGGCGTTCGTAAACGGATTGCTGGCTAAATCGACCGGTAACGTCCTGAATGTCGATGGAGGTGTCGCCATGGCCTTTGTTCGGTAAAATAGGTTTGTGGTTTACGGATTGTGGTTGCTGGCGCGTCAAGAGCGCTGGCGCCAGCAACCACAAACCGTAAACTTGTTTTATCAACCCACAAATAAATTTGTGGGTTTGGACAATCGAATAGCCCACATTTTTTAACCGTTTCAACGGTTTTCCGGGCTACCCTATAGCATCATCTGGTAACCCATAGTGAATCATAAATCGGTGGTACTCATCCATAAATGTCACGTTACGGTGGTGTTCCTTCTGACTTAAAATGTAGGCTCTGACGCGTTTTACATGCGATTCACTAACTGAAAATGCACCATAACCGATTTGCCAGGCAAAATGCGCTGCGGTTAAATTCGTCTGATTAAATGCATGCGAACTGCCCCCTTTAATTTGCTTAACCACATCGGCAATAGACTTCTGTGGATTGAGCAAAAACAGAAGATGAACATGATCGGCCACACCGCCGATGCAGTCAACACAGCAGTTCATGGCGATAAGTTGATTGCGTAATTCTGAATGTACGGTTGGGCGAATAATAGGTTGAATAAGGGGTTGGCGGCCTTTCGTTGAAATCACGGCGTGGACCCAGATTTTAGATTTTGAATGGCTCATTGGTTGCAGGTAAACCGTTAAAACGGTTGTCAAGTGGTGACTAGTTGGTTTTGTGAACCCACACATAAATGTGTGGGCTGATAATAGAGATATGACGCAAATCCTGTAAAACGGATACATAAATCCTAAACCTAATGAAACTCGACCCTGAATCTATTGCTGAGTATAACCAAACGCAGTTGGAAGGCCATCAACGGAAACTATCCTACTGGACACAGGAGGTGGCTAAGGCAGAGCCGGTTATTCAGAAACTAATTGATTTCCAGATTGCTATTCCGAGTTGGGCGCTGGGAACAGGCGGCACCCGTTTTGGGCGGTTTCCGGGTGGGGGAGAACCCCGTAGTCTGGAAGAAAAAATCGCCGATGTAGGCCTTCTCCATGCGCTGAACCGCGCCAGTGGCGCAATTTCCCTGCACATCCCCTGGGATATCCCGACCGATCCCAACGCGATCAGGCAATTGGCGGCTCAGCACGGATTGCGGTTCGATGCTGTGAACTCCAATACGTTTCAGGATCAGCTCGATGCGCAGCAGAGTTACAAATTTGGCTCCTTACAACATACCGATCCGGCTGTGCGTCGGCAGGCTATCGAGCATAATATTGAGGTGATCCGGCATGGCGTGGCGTTGGGCTCCGATGCGCTGACCGTCTGGCTGTCGGATGGATCCTGCTTTCCGGGTCAGCTTAACTTCCGCAAAGCATTTGACCGGACACTGTCGAGTCTCGAAGAGATCTACGCGGCTTTGCCCAATGACTGGAAGCTGTTTGTGGAGTACAAGGCTTTCGAGCCTAATTTTTATTCAATGACCGTTGGCGATTGGGGCAGCAGCTTCCTGTATGCCAACAAACTCGGCCCCAAAGCCTATACCCTTGTTGACTTAGGCCACCATTTGCCCAATGCCAACATCGAACAGATCGTTGCGATTTTATTACACCAGGGTAAGCTTGGGGGCTTCCATTTCAACGACTCCAAATATGGCGATGATGATCTGACAGCAGGCAGTATCAAACCGTACCAGTTATTCCTGATTTTCACCGAACTGGTCGATGGGCTGGACGCCCGCGGGATGAACCATGCAACTGACCTTGGCTGGATGATCGATGCGAGTCACAACGTAAAAGATCCCCTCGAAGACTTGCTTCAGTCGGTAGAAGCTATACAAATTGCTTATGCACAGGCGCTTATAGTCGACCGCGAAGCGCTGGAAGATGCCCGGGAGGCCAACGATCCGGTACGGGCACAGGAGATTTTGCAGGACGCCTTCCGGACCGACGTTCGGCCTCTGGTTGCCGAAGCCCGTCGTCGGGCTGGTGCTTCCTTAAATCCGCTGGGTTTGTATCGGCAGTTAAATGTCCGCCAGCAACTTATTGGCGAGCGGGGTGCCAAAACTGTAACCACGGGACTGTAAATCAAGAGCGAAAGAGCGGTCTGCCGGTTTGGTGCATACGCACGCGTTACCACTCTTTCGCTCTTTCATTCTTTCACTCATTACTACATGAAACAGACTCCCGCTATTGCCGTCTTCGATATTGGGAAGACCAATAAAAAGCTGTTCCTCTTTGATGAATATTATCGAATTGTGTGGGAAAAATCGGAACAGTTTGTCGAGATTACAGACAACGATGGAGACGCCTGTGAGGATCTTGACCAGCTAACCAACTGGATAACATTGTCGCTGACGGAGGTGCTGGCCTTGCCTGATTTTTCCGTTCAGGCGGTTAATTTCTCAACGTATGGCGCTAGTCTGGTTTTGATTGATCCGGCCGGAAAACCGCTGTGTCCGCTGTATAATTACCTGAAAGCTTACCCCCCGACACTACTCCAGCAGTTTTTTCGTAAGTACGGGCCTGAATCAGAGATTACCCGACAAACGGCCTCACCCTCGCTAAGCAGTTTAAATTCCGGGCTTCAGTTGTACCGATTTAAATACGAGCAGCCCGACTTGTTCAATCGCCTGGGCTACGCGCTGCATTTGCCGCAATATGCCAGCTATTTAATCAGCCAATGGCCAGTTTCGGATCTGACCAGTATTGGGTGTCATACCATGCTCTGGGATTTCGACCGGCAGGTCTACCATTCCTGGGTTGGTAAAGAAAAACTCGATACCCGTCTGGCGCCAATTGTCCCGTCTGACTCGGCCCGTCTGGTGACTGTGAACGGTAACTCCATTCAGGTAGGCGTTGGTCTTCACGACAGTTCGGCGGCATTAATTCCCTATCTGGCATCGTTTCAGGAGCCGTTTGTGCTGATCTCAACCGGGACCTGGTGCGTGAGCATGAACCCATTCAACAGCAGTCCGCTAACTCCGGAGGAGTTGCAGTATGACTGTCTCAACTACATGCATTATAAAGGGCAGCCGGTCAAATCGGCCCGTTTGTTTGCGGGTTATGAGCACGAGCATCAGGTAAAACGCCTGGCCGATCATTTTCAGGTACCGATCGATGCCTATGTTCGGGTAGCATACGACCCTGACTTGGTCGAACAACTGCGTCAGCATGTCAGTCAGGTAACCACAGAAGAAGATGCCAAAGGAAAACAACTGCTTTCCATGCAGGGATCTTTGTTTGGGCAACGTGACCTGGCGGATTTCGCAACGTACGAGGAGGCTTATCATCAGTTGATGCTGGATATTGTTGCCCAGCAATTGATTTCAACGAACCTTGTTCTTGCCGACACATCGAACAACCGGGTAAACGTCAAACGGCTTTTTGTAGATGGTGGCTTTGGAAAAAACCCTATTTACATGAACCTGCTGGCTAAAGCCTTTCCCGACATCGACGTGTATGCTGCCTCGGTGGCTCAGGCGTCGGCATTAGGAGCCGCCCTGGCCATTCATTCTTATTGGAATGCTCAGCCGCTCCCAAGCGATTGCGTTGACCTAAAGAAGTACACCACGTCGGTGATTGCCTGAAAGGCCTTTTTATTGACCCTACCGCACATGAGAGTGAACCCGCTGGTTACTCGCCTTGTCCGGTTCACGGTTTGTGGCGGCCCGTCGCACGGTGGCTAGCGCGAAGCTATACAGGCGTCAGCCAACCGTGCGACGGACCGCCGTAAACCTCAAACTGTAAACCCTAAACGACAAGCCAATGGAAGAAATAGCGTTTACAATGAAATTGAAACCGGGCGTGGCGGCTGAATACCAGCGTAGGCACGATGCGATCTGGCCGGAATTAACGGCTGCTCTCAAGGAGGCAGGTATCCGGGATTATTCGATTTACCTCGATCATGCAACAGGAACCTTGTTTGCTGTACAGAAGCGCCTGCCAAACCATACCACCGAAGCGTTACCAGGATTGCCCGTTATGCAGCGCTGGTGGGCCTATATGGCCGATTTGATGGAAACAAATCCCGACAACTCCCCAGTCGCCGTTTCCTTAACCCGTGTGTTCCATCAGGACTAGTATTATTAAAAAGCAAACTAGCTACTTTTACATGGACAACGCCTTGCATCTTAGTCCAATGATTCCTTCTTTTGATCTGAAGGAAACCGCGCACTTTTTTGAGGATGTGCTGGCATTTCGTCGGGCAAGGCATGACGAAACATATAGCATCCTCCACAAAAATAACCTCACCGTCCATGTCCAACGGGCTGGAGCCGAGATTGGTGAACAGTCATTTTACCTGGAAGTAGACGATATCGACTTGCTTTGGGAGTTCATCAAATACAACGTGGCGTCACTCAGGGTAAAAGAACCCTTCGACCAGGCGTATGGTATGAGAGAAGCGCACATAATTATTCCCAGTACAAAAACATTGCTATTTATTGGGCAATTGATTAAGAACAAATTACATACGTGAAAATAATAACCCGCTCGCTTTCGCTTGTTATTCTCTGTTTGTTCAGCCTGGACCTGTTCGCTCAGCCAGCTAACCCGGCTATTCTCCGAAGTGAGTTGATCTACGAACAACCGCCCACGCCAGAATGTCATGCGTCGACCATTGCCGAAACGCCGAATGCACTAGTTGCTGCCTGGTTTGGGGGCGAGTATGAGCGTCATCCCAATGTAGGCATTTGGGTGAGTAGCCGGACCGGCACGGCCTGGTCGACACCAGTAGAAGTAGCCACCGGTGCGCAACCGGATGGAAAGCGGTTGCCGTGCTGGAATCCAGTTCTGTTTCAGGCACCTAAAGGTGAATTGATTCTGTTCTATAAAGTCGGGCCCAGCCCATCGACCTGGTGGGGACTGTTAAAACGATCCAAAGATGGCGGCAGGACCTGGTCGGAAGCGGAGCGACTTCCTGAAGGCATTGTAGGACCTATCAAAAATAAACCTGTTTTGCTGGCGTCCGGAGTTTTGTTATGCCCCAGCAGTTCGGAAGATCACAACTGGCGCGTGCATTTCGAGCAAACCAGCGACTGGGGGAAAACGTGGCAGAAAACAGCACCCATCAATGAGGGCGTCACTGACGGAGCAATTCAACCAAGTATTTTGTTTCATCCGAATGGACAGTTACAGGCCCTCTGCCGTAGTCAGAAAGTTGGGTTTATTCTCGAAACATGGTCAAAAGATGGGGGCAAGAGCTGGTCGCCATTGCAGAAAACAACCCTGCTGAATCCGAACTCGGGAACGGACGCGGTGACCCTGAAAGACGGTCGTCAGGTGTTGGTTTACAACCCGGTCGGGAATAAGGAAGGACATGGCGGAGCCCGCACACCCCTCGACGTAGCAATTTCCGATGATGGAAAAACCTGGAAAACGCTGGCGGTTCTCGAAAACGAACCCGGTGAATTCTCGTATCCAGCGGTTATTCAAACAGCGGATGGCCTTATTCACGTCACTTACACCTGGAAACGAAAGCGCATCAAACACGTTGTGCTCGACCCGAAGAGAGCGTAATCAATGCGGTTTCAGTCCGGCCTGTCTACCTTATTTTTTAGTCGGCAGAGCGGCCACGTCGCGTTCGCGTTCCGTCTGTTCGACATAAACGGCATAGTCCGCCGGTTCGATTTTGATACCAAAGTGATTGGCGTAGGCCTGTGTGAATTCAGCCCCGAAATACAAGATTGCGGCTGTGTAATAGATCCACGTCAGAATAACGATCAGTGAACCAGCGGCTCCGTAAGCCGAACTGGTGCTGGTTGTTTCGATGTACAACCCAATCAGGTAACGCCCCAGCATAAAAAGCAAAGCCGTAAACAAGGCACCCCAGCGTACGTCTTTCCAGGCAATCTTAGCATCGGGGAGCACTTTAAAAATAATACCGAAGAGGGCGGTTACCACCGACGTGCTTATCAGAAAATTGAGTGCCGTGATCAGAAGGTAGCCAATGCTGGGTATATACCGGGTAATAATATTACTCATAGCCAGAACAAGCCCGTTGATAATCAGGGACACCAACAGTAGAAAACCCAAGCTGACAACCAGAGAGGAAGAGAGCAATCGATCTTTCAGAATCTTCAGCCAGCCTCGCTTTGGTTTAGCTTTTACCCGCCAGATCATATTCACCGAGTCCTGAATTTCAACGAAAATGCTGGTTGCGCCAACAACCAGCGTAATAATTCCGATGGCCAGCGCTGTGTTGGTTTTACCGGATAAACCAACGTTTTTGATCATGTCCTGAATTTGCTTGGCGGCTTCATTTCCCACCAGCCCATTTATCTGGGAAAATATTTGTCCCTGAATCGCTTCCTGCCCCAGAAAAATACTGACCACCGAGATGATGAGCACCAGTAGGGGAGCCAGTGCGAAAACCGTGTAATAAGCAAGAGCGGCACTTAGCTTTAAACACCGGTCGTCCAGGAAACCATTAAAGGCATCCCGGATCACAATCCATAGGTCCGAAAAGAAAGTTTTTAGGCTCTTCGATTTCATATCCGTTGAGTTGTCTTACGTCCAACCACCAGGCGTCAGTGATTGATTTGTTGCATCGAGTAAGTAGCTGTTCTAACCAAAATACAGATGAGTTGTTAGCCATACACCCGGTAAATCCATACTACGGATCAATTTGTTGTCACTTCCCGGTGAGATGAATTTTAAACAACCACTGCTACATAGGGTTCTGAATTAAGTAAACATAACTTACTCGATGCATTATGAACCCTGCTGTAGAATTGTACCCGCCTGACCAGCGAACACCGTCTCTGCCCCCCATCCATTCCGTGAAATTAAGGGTCAACGGAAAAGTAACGGAATTACAGATTGCTCCCTGGACAACGCTGCTCGATGCCCTTCGGGAGTACATGGATCTGACTGGTACCAAAAAAGGCTGTGACCACGGTCAATGTGGCGCCTGCACAATATTGGTGAATGGAAAACGCATCAACTCCTGTCTCACACTAGCCATTATGCAGGAAGACACTGAAATTACCACCATTGAAGGACTGGCTCCGCAGGATGGCAGCTCGGCGGGGCAACTTCACCCGCTTCAGCAGGCCTTCATCGAACGGGACGCCTTTCAGTGCGGCTATTGCACGCCAGGGCAAATCTGCTCGGCGGTTGGGCTTATGAATGAGGGGAAAGCCAGAACAACGGCCGATATCCGTGAACTGATGAGCGGCAATATTTGCCGGTGTGGAGCCTATACCAACATCGTCGACGCCATTGAGGACGTCTTGAACCAGAAAACGGTATGAACAGCTTTACCTATACCCGAACCGATGCCATAGATACCGCTGTACGCGAACGGGCATCCGAACAGACCGCAAAATTCATTGCCGGGGGCACCAATCTCATCGATCTGATGAAGGAAAATGTGGAACGTCCCACGCGCCTGATCGATATAACGAAACTTCCGCTGACAACAATCTCCGATACCGTAGCCGGTGGCTTGCGGCTTGGTGCCCTGATGACCAATGCCGATACGGCTTACAACGAACAGGTCATACAGCGGTATCCGTTATTATCGCAGGCCATTCTGGCCGGAGCATCGCCCCAACTACGAAACATGGCGACCGATGGCGGTAACCTCCTGCAACGGACGCGCTGTTACTACTTTTACGATACGGCTACGCCCTGCAACAAACGGGAACCCGGCTCGGGCTGCTCGGCCATTAATGGCTACAACCGGATTCATGCGATTTTGGGTACCCATGACCGGGACCACACCGGCGGAATGGCCGAACCGTCCTGCATCGCTACGCATCCGTCGGATATGTGTGTGGCTTTAGCCGCTCTGGAAGCGGAGGTTCGGGTGAAAGGCAGCAACGGTGAACGCACCATCCCCTTCGCTGACTTCCACCGGCTTCCCGGCAATACGCCCCAGATCGATAATACACTGCAACCTGACGAACTGATAACTTCAATTGACTTGCCTGCCCGTGGGTTTCCTGAATTCCACACCTATCTGAAACTCCGCGATCGCGCTTCTTATGCGTTTGCGCTGGTGTCAGTGGCAGTTGGGTTGGAGATGGATCAGAGCGACGGTCGCGGTAACACGATCACCACGGCTCGCATCGCCCTCGGTGGCGTAGCCCATAAGCCCTGGCGCAAGCCGGAAGCCGAAACCCTGCTGGTAGGAAAACCGGCAACAAAAGAAAACTTCCAGGCTGCCGCCGAGTCGCTGCTGGCCGGTGCGCAGGGATTTGGTCATAATACATTCAAAATCGAACTGGCTAAACGCGCGATTGTCCGGGCGTTGGGACAGGCCGCTAAACTCGAACCGACCGCATGAGCACGCTACCAGGAGTGACCCCATCCATTGGAAAACCCATCAGCCGCGTCGATGGTGTAGATAAAGTAACGGGTAAGGCTAAGTATGCCGCCGAATTCAGTGTGCCCGATCTGGCCTATGGCGTCGTTGTATCCAGTGCCATTGCCAAAGGTAAAATTACCCATATCGATACGAGCGATGCGCTGGCACTCGATGGCGTGCTGGCTGTATTTACGCACGAAAATCGCCCTAAGCTAGCCTGGTTTGACATTAGTTATAAAGATCAGGATGCACCACCGGGTTCACCATTTCGGCCGTTGCATAACGCGACTATTAATTACAGCGGGCAACCTATCGCATTGGTCGTTGCGGAAACGTTTGAGTTGGCCCGCTACGCAGCCACGCTGATTCGGGCTGAATACAAAGAAGATACCCACGAAACCAGTCTGGAAACCAACCTGCACCAGGCTCGGAAACCAAAATCAGGTATCGCTTCGTTGCTGAAACCACCACCACCAAAACCCCGTGGCGACTTCGAAAAGGCCTATACGGAGGCCCCGGTAGCTGTGAACGGTCGGTATGTCCATGCCGCTGAGCACCATAATCCTATGGAGCTGTTTGCTACGACGGTTGCCTACGAAAAGGGTGGTAAACTGACCATTTATGACAAAACGCAGGGCGTAACCAACAGCATTCTGTACGTAACACAGGTATTTAACATCCCCTTTAAGGATGTTCGGGTGCTTTCGCCCTATATGGGTGGCGGGTTTGGCTCGGGTTTACGTCCTCAATACCAGTTGTTTATGGCCGTTATGGCGGCTCGTGAACTGAAGCGGTCGGTACGGGTTTCGCTTACCCGCCAGCAGATGTTCACCTTCGGTCACCGTCCCGCCACAGTCCAGAATGTAGCGCTGGGAGCGCTGGCTGATGGAACCATGAACGCGCTTTATCATGATGCCGTGGGAGAAACGTCGCAATTTGAGGATTATACCGAAGTGGTCGTCAATTGGGGTGGCATGCTTTATCCCGCCGAAAATGTCAAGATGGACTACAAGCTGGTGCCGCTGGATGTGTATAGTCCGCTCGACATGCGGGCGCCGGGTGGCGTAACGGGCATGTCGGCCTTGGAAGAGGCTATGGATGAACTGGCATACAATGCAGGTATGGACCCGATGGAGTTTCGGCTTAAAAACTATACTGACCTGGACCACAACCAAAACCTGCCGTATTCGAGTAAGGAGCTTCGGGAGTGTTTCCGGCAGGGGGCCGAACGATTTGGCTGGTCGAGTCGTAATCCAGTACCTCGTTCCATGAAAAAAGACCATAATCTGATTGGCTGGGGCATGGCAACCGGTATCTGGGAAGCAAATCAGATGCCGGCTCGTGCCGAAGCCGTCCTGATGGTAAATGGGAAGCTACGCGTGAGCAGCGCTACGGCTGATATTGGTACGGGGACGTATACTATTATGACGCAGATTGCCGCCGACACGCTCGGTCTGCCAGTCAGTGACGTGCTGTTTAAACTGGGCGATACCGATATGCCAATCGCGCCTATTTCGGGTGGTTCGTGGACGGCAGCCACGGTAGGCTCGGCGGTACAGGCCGCTTGCCAGGCGGTAGGAAAAACGTTGCTCAAACTTGCTAAAAAGATGCCTGACTCACCGTTCAAGGGAGTTAAATGGGAGGAGGTTACTTTTTCTGATAAGCACATGCGCCTGAAACGTGACCCGTCTGTTGCGCTCTCTCTGCAAACGCTCGTTGATCAAAATGGGGGCAAAGCTGTTCGGGAAACGACGGGCGCTCTGCCGAATATGCTGAAGCAGAGGAAGTACACGCGGAGTGCCCACTCGGCCGTATTTGTCGAAGTAATGGTCGATGAAGAGCTGGGTACGGTAAAAGTGACCCGTGCCGTGAGCGCGATTGCGGGTGGGCGCATTCTGAATCCGAAAACAGCCCGGAGCCAGATACTGGGTGGTATGGTTTGGGGAATCAGCAAAGCCCTCGAAGAGGAGAGCGTTATGGATCACAACTTCGGACGGTTTATGAACCACAATCTATCCGAATACCACGTGGCTGTGAATGCCGACATTCATGACCTTGACGTCATTTTTGTGGAGGAGCATGACGACATCGTAAATCCGCTGGGCGTGAAAGGCCTGGGCGAAATTGGTATTGTGGGTATGCCCGCAGCCATCGCCAACGCCGTTTTCCACGCAACGGGACGCCGTGTTCGCGACCTGCCTATTACGCTCGATAAGTTGTTGTAGTTTTAAAAAAGTCCAGCGGTATGTCAGCATGCTACAGGTCAGGCCTGGGCCATGCTGCCATACCGCTGAAATAAATCAGGCAGTCATTTTGCCTTCTAGTACGGGTCGTTTGTCCTTCGTTTTATTGAGTGTACTCAGGCTGCTCTGGAATTCGACCTGAACGTCGTCTTTGCCAAATCGGCAGGTGACGGTATCATAGTGAGCCGTTTCGATGAACCGCCAGATCATGACAAAGGTGTTGGCGTCCTGCCAACTGCCGCTGCCCGCTACTTTTCGGACGGGTCCTCCCGGCACAACCGTCGGGGTTAGCGACAGGGGAGCGACCGAAAATGTGGTTGTGCTATCCCGGTAGCGACCAACGCCACATAGCACCTGATGGTCGCCCTGGTCGTCCTGAAGTTTGAAAATGCACCCATCTTTCCCGAACGTCAGCGAGACATCTTTTACATGCAAGGAGTTCTCTGCGACGGCAAATGTCTTGCCGCTTATCTGGCTCGCTACCGTTGAACTAGCCTGTGAAGTGGGTGGGGTCAGCGCCAGGGTTGTCAATTTTTGCGTCAGAGCTGCCTGCTTAATTTTATCGGCAGATAGTCCATTCCCCTCAAGCGCAGGCAAGATATGATCCCAGACCGCATTGAGAATACCCTGCATATCTGCCGACTCGGACGTAATCGCGACAACGGCGTCTTCTTTTGGTAAGACAATGCAAAACTGGCCAAAGGCACCATCGCCCCGGTATGCATCGTGGCGACACCGCCAGAATTGATACCCATATCCTTGAATCCAGTCGTTTACACTGGCATCGCCTTTGCCACCCTTAGACTCTACTTCGGCGCGTGTTGCATCGGCAATCCAGTTTTCGGCAATCAGCCGTTTGCCATTCCAAACCCCTTTCTGTAGATAAAGCTGGCCGAACTTAGCAATGTCTTCGGTGCGCAGCCGAAGGCCCCATCCGCCGGTATTGATTCCATTTG
This sequence comes from Spirosoma radiotolerans, assembly GCF_000974425.1. Classification (NCBI taxonomy): domain Bacteria; kingdom Pseudomonadati; phylum Bacteroidota; class Cytophagia; order Cytophagales; family Cytophagaceae; genus Spirosoma; species Spirosoma radiotolerans. Next base: position 3,289,310 of record NZ_CP010429.1, on the reverse strand, counting down.
GATCGACTTCCCAGTCCTCGCCTTCGATGCCCAGCGGCCCGAACAGGCGCGGTTTGAGGTACTCAACGACAGGCATACCGGTGAGCTTTTGCACGATGGCCGAAAGCATATAAGTAGCTCCGCTATTGTACACAAAAAATGTTCCGGGCTTATGGTCAACGGGTTGAGCCAGAAACGATTTTATCCAGTTGGTATCCGTACCGCCCCGAAGCGATGGCGTGGTATCTTTATCATGCCCCGTGGACATGGTCAGTAGATCTTTCACGCGCATAGCCGCCAGATTGGCGCTGATCGTAGCCGGAACATCCTTCGGAAAGAAGGAAACAACCTTATCCTCCACCGTCAGCCGTTTTTCGGCCACCGCCATGCCAACGGCGGTTGAGGTAAAGCTCTTGCTGAGCGAATACAACGTGTGTTTAAGGTCGGGAGCATAGGGAGCCCACCAACCTTCAGCAACAACCTGCCCATGCCGAAGGACCATAACACTGTGTACATTGAGTTTCTTCGCTTCGATAGTGTTGACAAAATCCAACAGGCCACCGGGCGCGACGCCTTGTTTTTCAGGCAAACTACGGGGCAGTTTACCTGACTTCGTTGGGACTGTCCAGGCGCTTACGGGTAAGGTAGTGGCAATGCTCAGGCCAACGGCCCCGAAGCCAAGTTGCCGGAGGAAATCTCTGCGGTTGAGGTTCATTGGTTCACAAAGGGTTTTTAGTAGCCTATCGTTCTCTAAATGGTTAGGTGACGTAGCGATAGCAAAAGTAGAGAATGGGGTGGGAGATACTATTCACGGTGAAAATTTAATCAAGCGCCGGTCGTACTCCTGATCGCTGACTGGTGTCGGTTGTTTATGTACTATCTTCATGGGATGAAGAAAACCTTACCACCATTTTTGGTTATCAGCCTGATATCCCTACTGTCTCCCTTTTATTCACTGGCTCAGTACGGAACTGAATCGGCCGCCGATGAGAAGCTTATTCGTGCCCTCCGACTACAGTCGAATGAAGCCATACAGGCGCGTGACCTTACCGGATTTGGAAAGACAATGCGGGCGGATATTGAAGTAACCCGGGGAAGCGGTCCTCATGTATCGGGTCGAGATTCCGTGCTGGCATCGGTATCCGTCCAGTTCAGGGATAAGTCGTTTCTGGGTTATGTACGGATGACGGATAGCGTACGGGTCAGTACGTCGGCTCCATTGGCTGCTGAACAGGGTCATTGGGTTGGCCGTTTCCAGCGGCCCGACGGTATCCAAACCCTAACCGGCGTTTATCTGGCCATGTGGCAAAAAGACAGCGAAGGCTGGCGAATTCGTTCCGAGCTGTTCGTCAGCCTGGCCTGTTCGGGCAGTGCCGCCTGCGGAAAGTGAATTGTAGCTTAGTTAGGACAATCCAGGCAGGTTTTCTAAGTCTTATCGGTGAAATCAGTTTCATAAAACTGACGTGAGCGGTTTCTCAAAACCGCGTACTGCTGGTTGAGTAAAGGAGGTTTTGAGAAACCTTCCCGTATCGGTTTTTAAGAAACCGGCACCACAAATAAAAGCTAGTTGGCCATACTTTTTAATGATAAATTATGACCAACTATCTCTTTAATCTCATCTCTCCTTCTGCTCTTTGGCCCAGACGTCTTTCAACGTTACGGTTCGGTTGAAAACGAAATAGGGCATACTGCTAACAATTTTAGCTCAATCTGGCGCCATTGAGTTTTGAGTAGATGGCACCAGATTGATATATATTCCTAACCCTTCTTTAGCTCTTTCGCCCAGGCGTCTTTCAGCGTGACGGTCCGGTTGAAAACGGGCCGCTCGGCGGTAGAATCAGGGTCGCTGATGAAGTACCCTTTGCGCATAAACTGCACGTTGGCTGGCGAACCCGACCGAATGGATTCAACCAGCGACGGCTCCACAAACGCACGGACGACTGTTAGTGAATCTGGGTTTAATAATTCTTTGAAATCCCGGTCGTCGGCGGCCGGGTTCTCGACGGAGAACAGACGGTCATACAGACGGACTTCGGCTTCTACGGCGTGTGGTACCGACACCCAGTGAATGGTGCCTTTGACGTTGATACCCGACGTATCGGATCCACTCCGGCTTTCAGGAATGTAAGAGCAACGCAGTTCAATAATCTCGCCCGCATTGTCTTTCACCACCTCGTCGCATTTAATAATGTAGGCACCTTTGAGCCGAACCATACCGCCAGGAAATAGTCGGAAGAACTTCTTGGGCGGGTTCTCCATGAAATCATCCCGCTCGATATACACCTCCCGACTAAACGGCACATCCCGCTCACCCGATGCCGGATCTTCGGGATTGTTTTCAATCCGCATGATTTCCTCACGGCCAACTTCGTAGTTGGTCAGGACGAGCTTAAGGGGCTTCTCGTCCAGAACAGCCATAACCCGGTGGGTCGTTTTGTTGAGTTCTTCACGGATGCAGAATTCAAGCAAACCAACATCAATCAGGTTGTCCCGTTTGGCAATGCCGATCCGGTCAGCAAATTCACGCAGGCTGGCCGGTGTATAGCCCCGCCGACGAATGCCCGCAATGGTTGGCATACGTGGGTCGTCCCAACCAGTCACGTGTCCTTCTTCCACCAACAGTTTCAACTTACGTTTGCTCATGACCGTATAGGTCAGGTTCAGCCGGGCAAACTCAATTTGGCGGGAAGGGAAAATGGCTAATTTATCGATAAACCATTCATACAACGGCCGGTGTACCTCAAACTCCAGTGTACACAACGAGTGGGTAATATGCTCAATGGCGTCGGACTGCCCGTGGGCAAAATCATACATGGGATAAATGCACCAGGTATCGCCCGTACGGTGGTGATGCGCGTGTTTAATGCGGTAAATGATCGGGTCGCGCAACTGCATATTTGGCGAGGCCATATCGACCTTTGCCCGTAGCACTTTCGCGCCATCAGGATATTCGCCCGCCTTCATGCGCCGGAACAGATCGAGGTTCTCATCGACGCTCCGGTCGCGGTACTGATTCGATTTGCCTGGTTCGGTAGGAGTTCCTTTCTGAGCCGCTATTTCCTCGGCCGTTGAATCATCGACGTAGGCTAAACCTTTCAGAATTAGGGTTTCAGCAAACTGGTAAATCTGGTCGAAGTAATCAGATGCATAAAATTCATTTTCCCAGTTGAAACCAAGCCAGCGGACATCATTCTTGATAGAATCGACGTATTCGGTATCTTCCGTAACGGGATTTGTATCATCAAAACGGAGGTTTGTCTGCCCGCCGTATTTGTCTGCCAAACCGAAGTTGAGGCAAATCGACTTGGCGTGGCCAATATGCAGATAGCCGTTTGGCTCGGGCGGAAAACGGGTATGTACCCGGCCACCGTTCTTGCCCGACGCTAAATCGTCTTCAACAATCTGTTCAATAAAATTCAATGATCCTCCGGCGTTGTTGCGGTCTGCCGCACTGTATTCGTCGGAGTCTTTGGTTACTTCACTCATGTCGCTTAATCGCTGCTGATAAAGCCCCGAAATTACGGGCTTTGAGCGGGTTTGACAAACCCAGACCAAGTTGTTTTGAAACGAATGAATACTTGCCGAAAAACCACTAACTAAGTAAGGGATATACGCTTCGCTAATTAAAGCTGCCAGTGAAGTAATTAGCTATTTAAATTTAAGGGTTACCTATGTTGCTGATTATTAGGGGTATAGGCTTAGTGAATTTGCTGATTTTATTTGAAGAAAATTACTTAAGTAATCAAAGATCGTTAATTAATTTATTATTACGAGTGAACAAAAGAGCGATCAGAAACAGTTGTTGGATAGTACACGTTGTTGACTAGTATCAACTGCGGATACGATTGCCACTCATTGATTTATGAAGAATTGTTGGTTTATTCTCCTTCTTGGAGTTATCAGCGCATGTTCGGGTTCGGTTTTCGCGCAAAAAACAGCAGACTCTTTAGCCAGACAGGCTTACCTGCCCGATTGTATTCAGTATGCTTTAGGCCATCAGCCTATTGTTCGCCAGTCAGTCATTGATCAGGAAATTGCCGAACGGACGGTTCAAAGTGCGCTGGCCGCCTGGTATCCGCAGATTGCCGCTGGGTACAACCTCATTCACAACATTAAGTTACCAACAACGATCTTTCCTGATCCAACTACCGGAGAGAGCGTTCCCCGAACGATTGGGGCAAAGAACACATCGACCGCTTCGTTGTCGGTAACGCAAAGTATTTTTAATCGGGATGTGTTGCTGGCCAGCCGAACTGCCGATGCGTACCGCGCACAGGCTTCCCAAAATACGGTCAGAAACAAGATCGACGTAGTTGTCAACGTCAGCAAAGCCTTTTATGATGTTATTCTGACGCAGCGGCAGGTGGATATACTAAGCGAGGACATTGTCCGGCTGCAACGGAGCCTTCAGGATGCGTCCAACCAGTATCAGGGCGGCATCGTTGACCGAACGGACCCGCAACGGGCGCGGATTGCGCTCAACAATTCCCGAGCCCAGCAAAAGCAATATCGGGATCTGGTAGGAGCAAAGGTGCAAACGTTGAAGCAACTCATGGGTTATCCACCCAATGGGGTACTCAACTTAACCTACGACACACTTCAACTGGCAAACGAGGTTAGTCTGGATACAACCCTGCTGGCCAATCCACAGAGTCGGATAGAATATCAACTACTGCAAACGCAGGGCCGCCTGCTGGCCGCTAACGTGCGCTACAACCGATGGGCTTATCTGCCATCCGTATCGGCTTTTGGTAATTATAATTTACTGTATCAGAATAATGCCTTCAGTCAGATTTACAATACATCGTTTCCAAACTCAGCCATTGGCTTATCGCTCGCACTACCCATTTTTCAGGGAGGACGACGAATTCAGCAGACTAAAATTGCCGAATTACAAGTTCAGCGGTTGAACTGGGACCTGGCCGCCCTGACCAGTGCTGTCGATGCTGAATATGCCCAGGCGCTGGCCAATTACAAGGGTAGTTTGTCTAACTATCTGGCGCTTCGGGAAAACCAACTGCTGGCTGAAGATGTGTATCGAGTGATTAACCTTCAGTACCGATCCGGCATAAAAACGTATCTGGATGTGACCATTGCCGAAGCCGATCTGAGAACTGCACGACTCAATGTATTCAATGCCTTGTATCAGGTGTTAATCAGTAAATTAGATGTTCAGCAGGCATTAGGCATTATTCAATTTCAACAATAGTAAAGGACCATAAAACTCATTTGCCGGTTGTCTGTAAACTCTGAATATACCCCTGGATTCTACGAATAAACGGCCTATAGTAACTCGTACCGGCGACCCGGAACAAATCATTTATGAAGCTTTTCAATCACCTGATTTTACTGACTGGAGGAGTGTTCCTGGCTGCCTGTGGCGGCAAAAAAGACGACCAGCAGCAGGCTCCTCCACCACCAACTGCTGTTTCTGCCGTGAAGGCAGAGCGGGGAAATGCTACCTACTACGATCTATTCCCAGCCACAATAACGGCTCTGGTCGAGGTAGAAATTCAGCCGCAGGTGTCTGGCAATATCACGGGTATTTTCTTTCAGGATGGGCAGCAGGTTCGTAAAGGGCAAAAGCTCTATACCATTGATCCACAGCAATACCGGGCTGGCTACGACCAGGCGGTGGCAAACCTCAATGTTCAGAAAGCGAACCTGAACCGGGCTCAGAAAGACGCCGATCGCTATAACACCCTAGCGCAGCAGGACGCGGTTGCCAAGCAATTGGTCGACAATGCCAATGCGTCGCTGGAGGCCACTCGAATGCAGGTTGAAGCGGCTCAGGCGACAATTCGGCAGGTCGGTACGAATTTGAAATACACCACAATTTACGCACCCCTTGACGGAACGATTGGTATCTCGCAGGTACGGCTTGGCGCGGCTGTAGCACCGGGGTCGACCCCTCTGAACACAATTTCTTCGGACAACCCGATTTCGGCTGACCTTCAGGTAGATGCCGCTGAAATACCACGTTTTGTGCGATTGCAAAATCAGAAGAACGTTGCTCGGGATTCGACGCTCCTGTTGGTGCTGCCTGATGGAACTACCTATAAATACCCCGGCTCCGTGCGCATTGTTGACCGCGCCGTTGACCCGCAAACGGGGACGTTACGCGTTCGGGTAGCTTTTCCTAATCCAAATAAGGAGTTGAAAGTAGGACTTAACGCCAATGTTCGGGTAAAAAATAGTACGGGCCAGCCTCAGTTGCTGATTCCATACCAGGCCGTAACCGAGCAGATGAGTGAATACTTCGTTTACGTGGTTGGCGATAGTAGTAAAGTGACCCAGAAGAAAGTAACGCTGGGAGCCCGCATCAACGATAAAGTGATTGTTAAGAATGGCCTGAACGAAGGAGAACTGGTGGTGACGGAAGGAACCCAGAAAGTACGTGAAGGCGCTAAAGTGCGGGTTACCTCTTCAGGTCAGGAAGGTACTGCGAAGGGCGACTCCAACAATCGACAAACAGCCGCAAAATAAAAATAAATGAGTGAACGAGCGAAAGATGGAAGGAGTGAATGGAAGCAGTAAGTACCCAATTCACTCTGTTCAGGCGATTCACTCTTTCCATCTTTTGCTCGTTCGCTCTTTCACTCTCTGACTCATGTTCGCAGAAATATTTATAAATCGGCCAGTTACCGCCATCGTCGCGTCTATCGTGATCGTTGTCATGGGCGTACTGGCCCTGTTAAGCTTACCTGTCAGCCAGTATCCGGACATTACACCCCCGGTGGTTCAGGTAACCGGCACCTATACCGGAGCCGATGCCCAAACGGTGGAACAAACCGTTGCCACCCCTATTGAAACCCAGGTGAATGGTACACCAGGTATGGACTATGTGCAGACCAACGCTACCAATGACGGTCGGATGACCATGAACGTGACGTTCAAAGTGGGCACCGACGTAAACATTGCCGCCCTCGATGTGCAGAACCGCGTCGGTATTGCACAGCCGCAATTGCCCCAGGAAGTTACCCGTCTTGGTGTTGTGGTTCGTAAACGGAACCCATCGCTGTTTATGCTGGTGGCTATGTATTCGCCAAAAGGAACCCACAATGTGTCGTTCCTGGATAACTACACCAACATTTATATCCGGGATGCGCTGTTGCGGGTGCCGGGTGTGGGGGATATTTTCAGCCGGGCCGACGATTTCAGTATGCGGATCTGGATCAAACCAGACCGGCTGGCACAGTTAGGCCTGACACCCGATGATGTGGTAGCCGCTTTACAGGAACAAAACTTGCAGGTTGCCGGTGGGTCTGTGGGCGCGTCGCCCCAGCCAGCGTCCCAGGCTTTTGAATACTCAGTTTTTACCAATAGCCGACTCAGTAAGGAAGACGACTTTCGGAAGATTATCGTCCGCAGCGATCCGTCCAAAGGATCGTTGGTTTATCTGTCAGACGTAGCCCGGGTGCAATTGGGCAAGTTCTCCTACGCCAGTAACTCATTTGTTGATGGCAAACGCGCTTCGTATCTGCTTGTGTATCAGTTGCCGGGCAGTAATGCGCTTGAAACAGCGAAGGGCGTTTATGCAGCCATGGACAACCTGAAAAAGACCTTCCCCAAAGATATTGAATACGTAGTGCCGTTCGAATCGGTATCGGTTATTCAGGTATCCATTGGCGAGGTGGTCGAAACGCTACTCGAAGCGTTGGGCCTGGTTATTCTGGTAGTTTTCCTGTTCCTGCAAAGCTGGCGAGCTACGCTGATTACGCTGTTGGCTATTCCAGTGTCTATCGTCGGTACATTCGCCTTGTTTGTGCCGCTCGGGTTTACGATTAACACATTAACACTTTTTGCATTCGTACTGGCCATCGGTATTGTGGTGGATGATGCGATTGTGGTGGTGGAGGCCGTCCAGGTTAACATCGACAAAGGCATGACACCTAAAGAGGCTACCCGGGAAGCTATGCGCGAAATTTCGGCGCCGGTAATCGCCATTGCTCTGATTCTGGCCGCTGTATTCGTGCCGGTTGGATTCATTCCGGGCATTGTCGGCCGACTCTATCAGCAGTTTGCCATTACCATTGCCGTTTCTGTGTTGATTTCGGCATTCGTGGCCCTGTCACTTACCCCGGCTTTGTGTACGTTGCTCCTGCGCCCCATGCATATCGATGAGAAAGCAACGGGATTGAACAAGTTTTTCTATAAGTTCAATCAATGGTTCGAACGGGTTACCACTGCCTATTCGAATGGGGTCCAACGACTGATCAAAGCAACTCCGCTGGTCATCGTCGGGCTCATTGTGGTGTATGTTGGAACCGGATTGTTGTTCCGGGCGAAACCAACTGGGTTCATTCCGACGGAAGATGAAGGCCGTCTGATTGTTACATACGAAATTCCCGAAGCGGCTTCGACAACGCGTAGCCTTGAAGTACTCAACAAAGTGATGGGTATTTTGAAACAGCAACCGTATGTGGCTCACTTCGCGGCCCTGGGTGGCTTGAACGCCATCACCTTCGCATCCAAGTCGAATAGTGGTACGGTGTTCATGCAGTTGAAACCCTGGGAAGAACGCAAGGAACGGAATATGCAGGCCGACTCACTGGTTGTGAAGCTGCAAAAAGCATTGGCTGGTTTGAACGATGCCCGTCCACAGGTGCTGCAACCACCCGCTATTCCGGGTCTGGGTCAATCGTCCGGTTTTACCTTCGAGATTCAGCAGCGCGAATCCAACGACGATGTACGGGCGTTTGACAACGTGGTCCAGAATTTCCTGGTGGAGGCCAATAAGCGCCCCGAAATTTCCCGTGCCTTTACCTATTTTACCGCCAAATCACCGGCCTACCGGGTGGATGTCGATCGGGATAAATGCAAGAAGCTGGGGATTTCAGTTAGTTCGGTGTACACCACCATGCAGACGCTGCTGGGTAGCCAATACGTGAACGACTTTATTATTTACGGTCGGAAATTCCGGGTTGTGGCGCAGGCGGATACCATGTACCGGGCCGACATTAAAGCACTTAACCAATATTATGTTCGCAATGGGGCGGGTCAGTTGGTGCCTATCAGCACAGTGATCAAAACCAGCGTTATTGAGAATGCCCCACTGATCTCACACTTTAACCTGTTCCGTTCGGTGGAACTAAATGGGGGAGCCAAGCCGGGGTACAGTACCAGTCAGGCCAACGACGCCCTGCGCGAAGTGGCGGCTAAAGTGTTGCCCGCCGGGTATGCCTATGATTTCGGGGGCTTGAGCCGCGAAGAGATCAACGCCGGCAGCAGTTCTATTTATATATTCATGCTGTCGATTGGCTTCGTGTTCTTGTTTCTGGCGGCTTTATACGAAAGCTGGTCGGTGCCTTTTTCGGTCTTACTGTCAGTGCCGATTGGTGCTTTGGGGGCTATTACCGCACTGATTATTTTTCCGTACTTGACGAATAACGTTTATGCGCAGATTGGGTTAATTACCCTGATTGGTCTGGCGGCAAAAAATGCCATTCTGATCGTGGAGTTTGCTAAGGAGCGGGTCGATAAAGGTGAGGATTTGCTGGAGTCGACCATTGAAGCGGTTCGCCTGCGCTTGCGTCCGATTTTAATGACGTCGCTGGCGTTCATTTTGGGGGTATTCCCACTGGCACTAGCCACAGGAGCAGGGGGTGTTGCCCGGGCTACCATTGGCCGAACGGTGTTAGGCGGTATGCTGGCTGCGACTTCGCTGGCTATTTTCGTCGTACCAGTCCTGTACGTCGCCATCTCGAAACTTGCGTATGGCAAAAAAGGGCTTGAAAAATTGAAGGAGAACGCAAAGAAGGACGAAAAGCCCCAGGAGCCAGCCAGACCGGTTGCTCAGGCTGTACCTGCCAACGGCCAAAATCATGATTAACGTAGAGCATAGCTAAGCCGAATAGAAGCAAGATAGCTTCATTCGTCTGTCCAGAAACGTACGGAAAGTGTCCGTTTCTGGACGATATACCAGCTTTGGATTACCTTAAAAAAGGCCACTCCACCATGGAGTGGCCTTTTTTGTAGTTTGGCAAGGCATTTGACATACAGAAATAGAGGAAATAAAACACAACGTATATTCTTAAGAGCTAATTCCATGCGTCGGAGTGATTTAGGCGAATTTGAAGAGGTGGTTTTGCTGGCAGTGGCGGCCCTTTCGCCGACGGCGTATTCGGTGGTGATTGCGGAAGAGCTGGAGCAGGAAACGGGCAACTCGGTCAGTACGGGAGCTGTTCATGCGGCCCTTCAGCGGCTGGAACAGAAAGGCTATCTGACTTCGCTGTTGGGTGAAGCAACCGCTGAGCGGGGTGGGCGACGCAAACGCCTGTTTACCGTTACGCCCTTGGGCGGCCGGGTACTGAGCGAGGTACGGGCCGTTCGGAATCGGTTGTGGGATCGTATTGTCCCACAAACCATACTGAAGTGGAGCTAACAGGCATTTCGTATGGAACCTACCCAACAAAATACATCACCGCCCAAATGGCTCGATAAGTGGCTCAACAAGCTGGTGGCTCCTCACCTGCGGGAAGAAGTGCTCGGGGACCTGCATGAACGCTACGCGCTGCGGGTGAAGCGACTGGGCGAACGCAGGGCCCGCCTTACCTACTGGCGCGAAGTGCTAGCCTACGTGCGACCCTCTATCATCAAGCGTAAACCATCCGTATACCCTAATCCAAGACATACAGACATGCTACGAAACTATTTGAAAATTGCCTGGCGCAACCTACTTAAGCAAAAGGGCTACTCGTTCATCAACATTGCGGGGCTATCGGTTGGCATGGCGGTTGCCATGCTCATTGGCCTGTGGATACACCATGAGTACTCGTATGACCGGTTTCTTCCCAGCTTTCAGCAACTGTATCAGGTAAGACGAAATTTTAACAGCAATGGCGACACGCTCACCTTTACGTCGACATCGCTTAAGCTAGCCAATGCCCTGCGCAATCAGATTCCAGAAATTGAACACGTCGCCGAAAGCGATTATATGGGATCTCATGGACTCAAGGTAGGCGACAAAAAGATTTACTTACGCGGTGCCCAAATTGGGGGCGACTTTCTGAACATGTTTCACTATCCACTGCTCGAAGGAGAGGCTGGTATGGCGCTGAAAGACCCCTATTCAATTGTACTGACCGAATCGACAGCCAAAGCGCTTTTTGGAAGCGAAAACGCAATGGGGAAGATTGTGCGCTTTGACAATCAGAACGACTTAAAAGTAACGGGTATTCTGCAAGATCTACCCACCAACTCATCGCTGCAGTTTAACTACCTCGTTCCGTTCAGTTATTATGAAGCAACAGTAAACGACGTGCGAATGGCGCGCAGCGGAAGCTTTGGCGATAACTCATATCAACTCTTCGTTAAACTCAAACCCGGCGTATCCTACGCGCAGATAGCTGGCAAAATCGCGCTGATTGAACATACGGAGAGGAATAATCTCAATGCCATGAATTCGGTGGTTATCCTGCAACCTTTACAAAATTGGCATCTGTACTCAACGTATACGAACGGGAAAGAAACGGGTGGATTCATTGAATACGTACGGATGTTTAGCATCATTGGCGTTCTGGTCGTCCTGATTGCCTGCATCAACTTTGTCAATCTGACTACCGCCCGTTCTGCCAAGCGAGCAAAAGAAGTGGGCATCAGAAAATCAGTTGGTTCGCTACGGCAGCAGCTCATCAGCCAATTTCTGACGGAATCATTCCTGCTTACGGTAGTGGCCTTCTTGTTTTCATTGCTCTTAGTACAACTCCTGCTGCCAGTATTCAACGCGTTGATTGATGGTCACCTAGCTATTCCTTACGCAAACGCAGGGTTCTGGACGGCTATGCTAGGCTGCCTCTTGATTACGGCTTTGCTGGCCGGTAGTTTACCTGCCTTTTATCTGTCCTCCTTTCAGCCCGTAAAGGTTCTGAAAGGCACGATGCAAGTAGGGAAATCCGCTTCCTGGCCTCGCAAAGTGTTGGTGGTCGCGCAGTTTAGTTGCTCCATTGCCTTGATACTGAGTGCCGTTATCGTTTTCAAGCAAATTCAATTCGCAAAGAATAGGCCGACTGGGTATAATGTGAACCGACTGCTGATGACCAACATGAACAGTGAGTTAGGTCAGAATTTCACTATTCTAAAAGACGAGTTAATCAAAAAAGGGATTGCTGAAAATGTCTCACAGTCATCGAGCCCGGCTACCGAAATCTGGTGGCATTCCGATTTAGACAAATGGCCCGGCAAAAGTGCGGGTGAGACGGTAGAAATGGGGATTATTCGGGTTGCCGATGACTATTTCAAAACCGTAGGCATGACGTTAGTGCAGGGCCGGGATTTTAGCGGTGAAAACGACACAACCAGCGTTATCCTCAACGAAGCAGCCATCAGGCGGTTTCGATTGCTGAATCCCGTTGATCAGCTCATCACCTGGCAAGGTAGACCACTAAGGATTGTCGGCGTAGCGAAAGATGCCTTAATGGAATCGCCCTTTGCCAAAGCTGATCCAACTATGTTCGTCTGTACACCTGGCCCGCTCAACGTTCTGTTATACCGTATCGCTCCTCGTCTGGCAACGCAGGACGCTCTCACACAGATGACGGCTCTGTTCAATAAACACAATCCGTCTTATGCTTACAGTTACCAGTTTGCCGATGTGAGCTATGCCGCTAAGTTTAAACTGGAATCGCTGATTGGAAAACTGGCTGGCATTTTCGCGGGTCTGGCCATTTTTATCTCCTGCCTGGGTTTATTTGGTCTGGCATCGTTCATGGCCGAGCGACGTACGAAGGAGATTGGGGTTCGCAAAGTGCTGGGAGCCTCGATACTCAATGTCTGGGGGCTGTTGTGTAAAGAATTTATTTATCTGGTTGGTATCGCCTTTATCCTGGCCACGCCAATCGCGTACTACCTGCTCTCGAACTGGCTGCAGAAGTACGAATACCGCACGGAACTGTCGTGGTGGATCTTCGCCCTGACGGGAATAGGCGCTCTGGCGGTTACGTTGCTCACGGTCAGTTTTCAAAGCATCAAAGCGGCCTTACTGGACCCAGTGAAGAGTTTGCGCATTGAGTAAGCTATCGACCCTATGAACCGCGATCCGTCACCTCATAACCACAGTGGCCCACCTGAATGGCTCGACAAACTGCTCAGCAACCTGCTGGCTCCGCACTGTCGGGAGGAAGTGCTGGGGGACCTACATGAGCGTTATGCCCTGCGGGTCAGGCGGTTGGGCGAACGCAAAGCGCGTGGTACCTACTGGCGCGAGGTGCTCTCATATATGCGGCCCTCTATCATCAAACGTAAACCATCCCCGTTTCCTACCCCAACAACGACTGACATGCTACGGAATTATCTGAAAATCGCCTTTCGAAATCTGATAAGGGCTAAAGGTTATACGTCTATTAATATTGCCGGGCTCGCCGTCGGGATGGCATCTTCTGCGCTCATTTGTTTATGGATACAAAGTGAGTTGAATTATGACCGCTTTTATAAGAAAACAGACCGGCTTTTTCAAGTCTGTAATCGGGATGTATTTAGCGGAAATGCGCAGGTCTGGAACACTACACCCGAACCGTTGGCTCCCGCGCTAAAACAGAATTATCCTGATATTGAGGCTGCCTCCAGGTATCGGCCTACGACGTATCTTTTGACCACAAAAGACAAAAATCTGAATATCGACGGTGCATTTGTAGATCCTGCTTTCCTCGATTTGTTTGACTTTCCGTTAAGCTCGGGTAACCGAGAAACGTCCCTTTCAGGAAAGAACAAAATCGTTATCACAAAATCCTTGGCAGAGAAACTGTTTGGGACCACCGATGCCCTGGGAAAAATTATTCAGCTCGACCATAAGGACAGTTTTTCGGTGACAGGCGTGCTGGACAATTTGCCTGACAACACTCGGTTTAACGGTATAGCTTACCTATTACCCTGGACGTACTTTGTGACGCCCAGTTGGGATTCCGGTGGATGGGCTTCGAATAATAATTATACCTATGTGCTTTTGAAAGACAAGGTTAATGCTGCGGTTGTCAATGAGAAAATCAAACGAGTTACGGCCGTACACCTCAAGGGTATACTCGATGACGTATCAAATCGGCAGATTTTTCTTCATCCGGCCAGCCAATGGCATTTGTACTCAAAACAGGAAAATGGCCAGTTGACCGAAGGGAAAATTGTTACCGTTCGCTTATTCGGTATTATTGCGGCCCTTATCCTGCTGATTGCGGCTGTCAATTTTGTGAATTTAAGTACGGCTAGGAGTGAAAAGCGAGCCAAAGAAGTTGGCGTTAGAAAAGTAGCTGGCGCCCAAAAAACTTCGCTTGTTTTTCAATTTATCAGTGAGTCAGTAATGCTTACTTTTTTTGCTGGAATGCTGGCCCTGCTACTAATTGTGCTGTATATGCCGGCCTTCAATAAGCTAACTGACAAGCAGTTATCCTTGTCGCTCGGCTCTGTTGAGTTTTGGCTTGTTGCCCTCGGTTTTACTCTATTTACGGGTTTGCTGGCTGGAAGTTACCCTGCATTTTTTCTCGCTAATTTCCAGCCAGTGAAGGTTATTAAAGGGATTCATCGGCCAGTAAATGCCGTTTTCTCGCCAAGACGAGGGTTAGTCATCGCACAGTTTACCTTCGCTATTGTTCTGATTATAGCCACATTAGTGATTAAGCAGCAAGTCAATCACGCTCAAAACCGAGTAAGCGGATACGATCAAAATAATCTCATGTTTTCGTATCTCTCAGGTGATTTGCAAAAGCACTATGGTTCTCTGCAACAGGAGTTGATCCATAGTGGAGCCGCCGTCTCGGTCAGCAAATCACTCGGTCCTATTACGATGATCAATTCTCGTCAGTGGGGCCTTTCCTGGCCCGGTAGCACAAAAGCCGACAAAGACGTTGAGTTCGATCGATTTGGTGCTGATGTCAATTTTCTGAAAACGACAGGAACGAAACTACTTGCAGGCAGGGAGATTGACGTCCGGGAGTATCCAACGGATTCAACCGCCGTTGTGCTAAACGAAACGGCGGTGAAAACGATGCATTTGAAAAAACCGATTGGAACCTCAATTGCTTTCGATAACCAAAATTGGCACGTAGTGGGTGTTGTGAAAGATTTCATTTTTGCTTCACCCTATGAAGCTATTAATCCGGTCATCATTCATGGGCCTAAGGGATCCGTGGCACTGGCATGGACGAGTATCCGGTTAAATCCAAACAACCCAGCAATCAAAAATCTGGAACTTGTAGAAACGATCTTTAAAAAATATAATCCGGGCTATCCGTTCGAATACACATTTGCCGACGAATCGTACAAAGCCAAGTTTTCCGACGACCAACGTACGGGTTCGCTAACGGAACTATTCACAGGACTGACCATATTTATTTCCTGCCTGGGTCTATTCGGATTAGCCGCTTACACCGCCCAGCAACGAACTAAAGAAATTGGCATCCGGAAAGTATTGGGAGCCACCGTAACCAGCATCGTTCAACTGTTGACCAGGGATTTTATAAAGCTCATGGGCATCGCCTTTGTCATTGGTGCGCCAATTGGTTGGTATACTATGGAAAAATGGTTGCAGGATTATGACTACCGGATAGCCATTGGAGCGGGCGTCTTTATCCTAACTTTATTGTCATCTATCCTGATTGTGGTTATCACCGTCAGTTTCCAGGCAATCAAAGCGGCCTTATTAGATCCGGTGAAAAGCTTGCGGACTGAGTAAAAAAACGGGTACGAAGCGTATCCTTGAGCCTATAAATCATGACGGAATTACCGCCCGTTGGGCTATTTCGTACTTTTACATTTCCTTTACATTGTTTTACAGGCATTTAACAAAGGACAGTTTGCTGGCCGGTAGTTTTGCTACTTCACTAAACACAATAGCAAACGCCATGAAACAAGTAATGAAAAAAAGCCTGATTGCCGTTCTTTGTAGCCTTTGCACGGTAAGCTTCGCCCAGCAAAAGCAGCCGTTCTCGACTTGCTCGGCTGCTTTTATCGACAGTAAAATGATTGTCAATTTATTTCAGCCAACGGGCCAGTGCCGCCTGTCGCCTAAGGCTTCCGGCGAGTTGACCGTCAAGACGATAGCGCTGTCGTCAACGGAAAGCAAACCACTGAACAAGATACCTTTTACGGTGGCCATCCGTGACAAAGCGACGAATACGCTGCATATGTACTCTCGCAAGCCCATGTGTCAGATTCCTGTGCAACGGGTGTTAGCCAACTGCAAAAAAGGCGACAACATTGTGCTGCTGACTGTGAGTAATCGGTATGCACTGCCTCATAATGAAATTCTGGTCAAATAAAAGGTTAGGTAACGTCAGCTAACAGGTTGGTTAGCCGGGTAATACCCCCGAAAATAATTAACTTTCGCAGACTGAATCACTGTTAGAAAACGACCATAGTATATGCGGGTTTATTCGGGCTTACCGACGGTATTTCGTCTGCTGATTGTCAGTGGGATTATCCTGATGATAAGCCTGTTGTTTGCCCGATTTGTGGGACCGTCGTCCAATGCGAACCAGCCGTACACACCTGAAAAAGTCAACCTGGCCCTCCGACGAACGCTTCACCACCTGTTGCGTGCGGCTGGCGATTCAACATCCCGAATTCCAGCCGTACAGCAACTCGATTCAAAAACCTATCGTGTCCAGATAGATCATGCCTTCGATTATGGCAGGCTTCCGGCTCTCCTTCAGGAATCCTTCCGGCTCCATAAGGTTGCGGGTGAGTATACGGTTGCCGTACTGGATTGTGCCAATGGTAAAGTACAAGTAGGGTATTCCGTGAAGGATATACTGGACCACAAGTCGGTGCCGTGCGTAGGTCGATCCATAACGTCTGGTTGTTACCTGCTACAAGTCACCTTCGACGAAGCTACCGAACCCGCTCAGCCGGTTCCATTCTGGCCAGTGCTTTCCATTGGCGGGATGATCGTGAGTTTACTCGTCGCGGGCTGGCACCGAAAAGAGCGAACGAGTCAGTTGACTGAACCAGCTCCTTCGTCAACGGTTCCAACATCGTTACTCCAGTTCGGACGTTCCAGTCTCGATGTGAACAACCAAATACTCACCACCGATACCTGCCAGCACAACTTAACCTATCGGGAGACCAAGCTGCTGCGTTTGCTGGTAAATCATCCCAATCAGGTACTGGAGCGCGATCTGATTTTGAAGCTGGTCTGGGAAGATGAGGGCATTATCGTGGGCAGAAGTGTGGATGTGTTTATATCGCGATTACGGAAGCTTCTGCAAAGTGATTCCACCATCAGAATTGCGGCTGTACATGGAGTTGGCTATCGGCTGGAGGTGCAGGAAGTTGTCAGAAATTGACCGGCCTTCTGTCGTTTACCGGTTGATAGTTAGTCCGGTTTGATCGGTCATCATGGCCTGAAGACCCCAGCCACCAAACGTCTCCGAGATAGCGATCCAGAGGTCATTCGGGCCTTTTTTCAACGCAAGATAAACCGCATCGAAATACCCCATCGTGCCCAAAAACCGGTAGTCACGGGAGCCAAATTCATCATGGCCCGTATACACTAGCCCGCCATTTACGTAAACCTTGGCGCGGTCACTGAAGCCCAATTGTAGCTTTTTAATCTGTGGCTTGTCCGAAACGATTGTCACCTTGGCAAAGACCGAATTATTGCCTTCGCTTAGTTTGCTGATTCTGGATAGGTTGAGTTTGCCTGAGTTTTCGGCGGTTAACGTCTGCCAGGTTAGGCGATTAACCAGTAGCTGCGGAAGGCTATAATCTGTTTGCAGTAGTTTTTCGTCGAATGGGCTGGAAACCTGCCAGGTAAGAATTGTACCTGGTTGTGGGGTTGGCTCAGGTTTAAACGTTCCCGCCATCGGTGGCGTATCTGATTTTGTATACTGAAAATTGGCAAAGCGCGTAAGGGCCGGAGCGTCATTGTTGAGACTAATCTGCCCGGCTTTTGTGGGTCGTTTAAGGTGGTGAATGACGAGGGTCGGCGCGGCTGTGTTGCCAATGTACACCTCTGCCTGAGCGTCACGAACCAGTAGTTTAACGTGAATCCACGTGTTCAGGGGATAAGTGACCGCTGTGGAATAGCCATCCCCGTAGTAGAGTTGCCAGGCTTCCTGCCCATTAAAAACAGGCATGTATTGGATCGCATCCGGGTTGCCTACCTGATGTGGCCGCAGGTACACCGTCTCAACGTTGGCTTTATCCTGAATCCGGAAACAGAAACCAGGGAAATAACGCTCTTTAGAAAGGGTCATATCAAATTCGATACTGCCGTTTTTAAATGTGCTGTCTTTAAGATAAATCGAGCCATTCGTCAGGGAAATGCCCGCTTTGCCCTGAAACGTTTCCTGAGTTACTTTCCCGGCGAAAACCCAAGCCGATGAGTCGAATGGAACGACGGTTTGGCCGAAGGTATAGGAACTGACAAATAGCAAGAGAGCGATCAAACGGGCGTTCATAATAGGAATAAATAGGAAAGGATTAGTCTCTTTTATCACTTCATTTTACTGGCTATAGGGTGCGCACGAGATACATTGACATTGGCGAAATACCCTTCAGGGGTGTTACCAAGCCAAATGCCAACGGAGCCCCTGGAGCTTCCCCGAGCCAGATTTTTAATCTGATAAACCTGTTTGCCATCCACAAAAACAGTGGCCATTGGTCCTTTAATGTCCAGGCTGACGTGAAACCACTGCTGAGTTTTACAAACAGGAGCACCCTGGAAAATGGCTGCCTGATAGTCGGGCCAATTAATGAGACCGTTATTAATAGGCATGTACTGCATGGCGCCCAATTTACCTGACATAAACGGTCGGAAGTAAAAACATTCGTACCGTGATTCACTGCCTACTTTATTCAAGCGGAACAGAACCCCTAAAAAAGAGACAGTTGAGGGCGAAAAAGGCGTAGCTATATCCAGGTCAATACGCCCGTCTATAAACGTGTAATTGCGGAGGTAAGCGATATTTGCTCCCAATGCATTGTCCTGGTCGCTGATGAGTTTAAGGCCGGATTTGCCCAGATACGTAGCATTAGCGTGTTTACCCTCGAACGTCCATTGGGTCGGCGAAAAGTTGCCGTAGTGTTCAACTGCATTTTGCGCCGTTGCCATAAGGGATGCCAAAATAAGGAGTAAGGTCGATGGGATGATTTTCATGAGCAAGTTAGTTACTTGATAAATGGAGAAATTGATTCCCAGACAGCAGGGAAGTTGCAGTAAAGCACCACATGGCCACAGCCTGGGATGATTGAAAGCGTGCCATGTGGCAGTAAACGAGCTGTTTCGAGTACCTTGTCGGTCTTAAAGTAAGGATCTTTATCACCCGCCATGAGTAAAGTCGGGCATTGAATTTGGCGAATGGCCTCGTCGGGAATGAAACTGGGCTGATTCCACAGGATGTCAAGTTTGTCCAGAAATTCAGTCCATCGATTCGGATCAGGCATGAGTAGCTTTCTGGTTTTTACAAAATCGGGCGCTAGTGTATCGAGTCGTTCGGCCGTCATTTTCCCCTCTTTTTCAACCGACAACAGACGGTCTGTCGGACGTCTGGGCGCACCGATGGTAATCAGCTTTCGGACCAGTTCGGGGTGTGTGGCTGTAAGGTTATACCCTGTGATACCGCCGTCGCTGAAGCCAAGCACAAGGACACTATCTTTCGTCAAATGCCTGACAACCTGATAGGCATCGTCGGCTAGCTGCTGATACGAAAAAGGCCTGGTTCCAATCTCCGATTTTCCGTGACCACGCGTTCCGATAGCAATGACCTGATGGGTCTGAGCCAGTTTTGGTATCAGGAATTCGTACTCATCGATGTAGCCAAACAAGCCACCATGAAGCAGCACAACGGGTTTACCCTGCCCGTAAAGCTCATAGTAGATTTTAGCGTCACCGACATTGTAGTAATGGCCCGTCTCTGGATTGTGGCCATAGGGAATACTGCTCTGTGCTGGAACGACGTTGGCGGTGGCGAGGAACAAAACCACATTGGCGAACAAATGCTTAATCATCGGATGTTTCTGTACATTTGGTTAAGGAGTAGCGAACGGCAACAAATTTGCGATGCCTCTGAAAAAGGAGCTATTCAGAGCCGTTCAACTTCTGTTCAAGTTTATTCAATAGTCTAAGTGGTTGACCGACAGGAATATGGTTTCGCAACAGGAAGATAAAGAACTCGCCCGCTGCCGTCGGTTAATTGAGGAGAAAACAGGTTGGGGGAGCAGCGACAGTTGGTCGACGCAGGATTTTGATCGGCTGAGCGACCAGATTGCCGCCCAAACGGGCATCTCCTTGAGCGTAACGACCCTGAAGCGGGTGTGGGGGCGGGTTCGCTACGATTCGGCTCCAACGGCCACGACGCTCAACACACTCGCGCAATTTCTTGGGTATGAAAATTGGCCGCAATTCAAGGAAACAGCCCCAACGAACACCCAACAACCGGCATCAACAGCACAACCCGACATCGGCACCGATGCAACCAGGGATGTACCTGAACCCGCCCGTTTAATGCCTGTAACCGGAAATAAACGCTGGTGGATTGGCGCCAGTCTGGCGATTGGGCTGACTGGGATACTGGTGTTTTTTCTGAACTACTCCTCGCCATCGCCAGCGCTCTCCCCAACCGACTTTTCCTTCAGCAGCCAGCCCCTTGCCCGTGGCCTGCCCAACTCGGTCGTTTTTCATTATGATGCAACAGCGTCGCCCACCGATTCCGTTTTCATTCAACAATCGTGGGACCCCCGCCGACGCGAACTGGTTCCTAAAAACGGCCATCAGTATACGTCTATCTATTACCATCCCGGTTATTTCAGAGCTAAGTTGGTGGTGGGCAAGCAGATTATGAAAGAACACAACCTGCTGATCCCGTCGGATGGGTGGCATGTGGCCGTTATTGAAGAGCCCGTTCCTATTTATTTTAAAGCTAGTGAAGCTATTCATCAGGGAGCGTTAAGCCTGACCACAGCGGCTATGGAAAAACTTCATATTCCGATACAACCTCATCCCAGAACGGTTCAATACCGTTATGTGCGTGAGTTTGACCGCCTGAGAGCCGATAATTTCGTTTTTGAAACTCGACTGAAAAACGACGTTAAACAAGGAACGTCGCCTTGCCAGTATGTTCGCGTGTCGATTCTCTGTAAAAATGAATTCTTCTCCGTTACCCTGTCGGCAAAAGGATGTGTCGCCAATTTGGATCTCTACCTGGCGGGGCACGAAGCGCAGGCCAAGAATACGGATTTGACGGCCTTTGGTACCGATCTGTCGAAATGGGTAGACCTGCGTTGTGAGGTTCGCAACAAACAAGCGAGCCTGTTTGTAAACGGTAAAAAAGCCTACGAGGCTATTGCCCCCAATTCAGCCCACGATATTGTGGGGGTCAGTTATGAGTTTGAAGGAACTGGCTCCGTCGATTTTGTCCGCTTCAAACGACCGGATGGAACAAGTGCATTTGCCGATGACTTCAACTCGTCCCCACTTGCTCTGCCCCATACTCATTCGCAACAATAGCTCATGAAAGCCATTCTCTGCAAAGCCTTCGGGCTCCCCGACACCCTTACGCTCGAAGACATAGCGTCGCCTGTGCCGGGACCCGGCGAGGTGCTGACCCAGGTAAAAGCCTGTAGTCTGAATTTCCCGGATACACTCACCATCCGGAATATGTACCAGTTCAAACCGGCGTTGCCGTTTTCGCCGGGGAGCGAGTCGTCCGGAATTGTGACAGCCGTCGGAGCGGGCGTGACGCATGTTAAACCCGGTGACCGTGTTTTTACGTTCGGGTCGCATGGCGGACTGGCCGAAGAACGGATTTCGGACGCCCGCGCCACCATACGGCTACCCGACGGCATGGACTTTATAACCGGCGCATCGACGATGTATGCGTATGGGACGTCCTATCACGCGCTGAAAGATCGGGGGCAACTCACTGCCAATTCTGGCAGTGAACCGGAAACCCTGCTGGTACTGGGTGCTGCCGGTGGCGTAGGACTGGCTGCCGTCGAGTTGGGTAAACTAATGGGCGCTACCGTAATCGCAGCCGCATCGACTGCCGAAAAACTGGCGGTTTGCCAACAGAAAGGGGCCACGCATCTAATCAATTACACAACGGAGGATCTACGCGAACGGCTTAAAGAGATCACGCAGGGCAAGGGCGTCGATGTGATCTATGATCCCGTCGGCGATCAATGGGCGGAACCCGCCATTCGGTCGCTGGCCTGGCGAGGGCGGTATCTGGTGGTAGGCTTTGCAGGTGGCGAAATTCCTAAAATTCCCCTCAATCTGGCCTTGCTCAAAGGCAGCTCCATCGTGGGGGTGTTCTGGGGAGCGTTCACGCAGAAAGAAGCCGACCTGAGCCAAAAGAACATGCAGCAAATCGCTACCTGGGCGATGCAGGGTAAGATTTCGCCCTACATTTCCAAACACTATTCATTAGCCGAAGCCCCACAGGCGCTGACCGATATGATGGAACGTCGGGTGGTGGGCAAGGCAGTTGTGGTATTGTAGGTAGTTGCAGATGTTTTACGGGTCGCGTTATGAAGAAATTTACTGTTTTAGGAATGGGAACGGTACGGGCCAACAGGTGGATTATCTGTGTGATGCTTATGCTGTTTCCCCTGATCAGCAACGGCCAGGGCTTTGGGTTTCTGGGTATTCCGCTGGATACGCTCCTAAAAACCAGAACGCCCCGAGTTGATCGGGCGTATATAACAACCTACTACCGACAGTTGCATCTGTACGCGCTCAGTGATCGACAGGGTTATAACATGCGGGTCGTAGGCAATGCCTATTCGCTACAGTATAAGCCAAATCTGCCCTGGGCGCTGGGGCTTGGTGTTAACTACAAATGGATCGGGACCGAACTAACCATCAAGCTGCCCTTTTTTGGGTACACCCCAGAGCGACGCGGGAAAACAAAGCCATTTGGGGTGACGATCAACCTAAACAACCGCCGGTTCTGGTTTTCAACGCAATATCAGTTTTATCGGGGATTTTACCTCAGCAACCCCGATGTTCTGCAGCCGAATTGGTTCGAACATTCGACGGCCTATCCGTACCGGAATGATATCCGTAGTCAGACCGTGACGAGTCGGTTACTGTACCAGTTTAACCCTCTGCGGCTTTCTATTCCGGCTACGTTGCTACAGCGGGAAGAGCAGCGCAGGAACGCCCGCTCTTGGAATCTTGGCGGGTCGTTCTCTTACCAGTATATTCGGGCCGATTCGTCGCTGGTTCCCTCTGGATTAGTGGCTGATTTTCGTCCTGAATCCCGTTTGCTAAGCCTGCAATCGCTGTCGTTGGGCATTGACGTTGGCTACACGCAGACGGTTATTTTTCATAAGCGCTACTTTATGAGTTTTACAGTACGGCCCGGCCTAACGGTTCTACACCAACAGACGAAGACGGAGTTGAACGAGTCAGCCAGCCAGCTACAGGCTGGCTGGCAGGGAACGGCATCCGTAACGCTTGGCTACAGCTCGGCTAGTTATTACGGAGGCATATATGGATCGACTACCAAAGTAAATCGCACTTTTTCCAAGGGCTTGATCAATACTGATGCGGACTATATTAAACTGGTATTCGGCAAGCGGATTCGCTACCGGCCCAAAGGAATCATCAAACAGGTGCCTGGCTTATAGTAATTTAGATTGAAGTCGGTTTCATGTTCATGGTCCATAGGGACACAGATTTCTTCGTGGCCCCACGTGCCACCTATCCAGCAGGTAAATCCAGCGGGCTGCAACCGCCCTCAAAAAGAATGGTCCGTGAGGACACGGACCAAGGATAACAATCTGTTTTCTGCTGACTTGACGTCACAGATACAGGATAGCGTTGATTTATTTTTTCGTCGGTTTGGCGCTCATGTAAAACGTTAGGGTGCCGCCCTTGAGAATGTCCGAATGGGTAATGACGGGCTGGGTCAGTATCTTACCATTCAGCAATACTTTCTGCACATACATATTTTTGTCGCCCTGATTAATAGCTTCGATGGTAAACGTTTTGCCGTTTTCAAGGGTAAGCCGGGCGTTTTTAACCGAGGGGCTTCCCAGTGAATAGTCTTCCGATCCCGGTGCAACCGGGTAAAAACCCATGGACGAGAACATATACCAGGCGCTCATCTGGCCACAATCGTCGTTGCCACCTAATCCGTCGGCTGTCGGTTTGTATTGCATGTTGAGAATCATGCGCACACGCTCCTGTGTCTTCCAGGGCTGGCTGGTCCAGTTGTAAAGATAGGCAATATGGTGCGCCGGTTCGTTGCCGTGAATGTATCCGCCAATAATTCCTTCGCGGGTAATGTCTTCCGTTTCGGCAAAAAATTCATCGGGCAAGTGCATCGAAAAGAGCGTATCGAGTCGAGCGGCAAACGCCTTGGGGCCGCCCATGTATTGAATAAGAGCTGCCGGATCTTGAGGAACGAAAAAGCTGAAATTCCACGAGTTACCTTCAATGAAGCCCTGGCCATCCGTTTTATAAACGTCGAATTCTTTCTTAAAGGACCCATCCGCCAGGCGGGGACGCATAAAGCCAATGGACTTATCGAAGACATTCTGCCAGTTTTGAGACCGCTTTAAGTAAGTGTCGTATACATCAGGTCGATTCAGCTTCTTCGCCAGTTGGGCAATACACCAGTCGTCATAGGCGTATTCCAGCGTGTTCGACACCGACGTGCCGTTGCTGGCCGAAGGCACATAGCCCTTATCGATGTACGCCCCAATGCCCTCATAAGGGCGGTGGTTGGATGTGGCAATGCAGGCATCCAGCGCTTTCTGGGCATCGCCTTTGAATACGCCTTTTATCACCGCATCGGCCAACACCGACACACTATGGTAACCGCTCATGCACCAGTTCTCATTGGCATAGTGCGACCAGACGGGCAGCATCTTCAGGGTACTTTGATCATAATGATTCAGCATGGATTGTACCATATCGTTGTTGCGGCCGGGCTGAATCAGGTTGAAAAACGGGTGGAGAGCCCGGTAAGTGTCCCAGAGTGAAAAGGTCGTGTAATTTGTGAAGCCAGTGGCTGAATGTACATTCTGATCCAGCCCCTTGTACTGGCCGTTGACGTCCATGTACGTTGTTGGGTTAATAAATGAATGGTACAATGCCGTGTAGAAGTTAACTTTGTTGTTTTCGGATGCGTCGATCTGGATCTTATTTAATTCCCGGTTCCAGTCGGCCTGTGCTTTGGCTTTAGTCTGGTCAAAATCCCAGTGCGGAACTTCGGCTTGCATGTTGGCCAGCGCATTCTCCTGACTCACGGGCGATAAAGCCATTTTCAGTTTCACTTTTTCACCCGCTTCCGTATCGAAATCGAAATACATCCGGATGCGCTTGCCCGCTATCTCCGGGAAGTTTTTGGTTTGATCAAACTTTCGCCAGAATCCTCTGTAAACCTGCGCTTTATCCAGATTTTTCTGGCCATAGGCTTTAAACGGCTTGGAGAACGACAGGGCAAAATACACCGTTCGGGTGCGGGCCCAGCCGTTGGTTTGCCGGAACCCGGTGATCAAGGTATCGTTAACGACCCGAACGAAGGTCCAGACAACCTTATCGTCGTAATTATAAATGCCGTGGGTCAAATCCAGAATGATGTGCGACTGGTCCGATTTGGGAAACGTGTACTGGTGAAAACCCACCCGATTGGAGGCCGTCATTTCGGCCAGAATCCCATCATCGTCGAGTTTGACTTTGTAATACCCCGCTTCTGCCACTTCATTGGTGTGCGAAAACGCTGACCGATACCCCGTTTTTGGATTCGACGACACGCCCGGATTGAGTTGTAAAGCCCCCTGCGTCGGCATAATCAGGAAATCGCCGAGATCAGAATGGCCCGTGCCGCTAAAGTGAGTGTGGCTAAACCCAACTATTGTTTTGTCTTCGTATTTATAGCCTGCACAGTATTTATAGACTTCCCCATTGTACTTGCCATTAAGTTCATACGACAACGTATCCGTATCGGGGCTTAACTGGACAGACCCGAACGGCACTGTGGCTCCCGGATACGTATGCCCCATTTTTTCGGTGCCGATGAGCGGGTGTACATAGGGGACGAGATTCTGTTGGGCGTAGGATAGGAGAAAAAGAGATTGAAAAAGGATTGTAAAAAGTAATTTCATCATTTTTTAAGTGGGTTACTTCACTGATTGAGCTAAGGGCTAAAAAGGTACGAAAAGCTTTCGGAAGCGCCTTGCTGTGCCGCCATATTATTCATTGTGTTGTCGAAGGCAGTTGGTGTTTGGCGTACTGTAATGTTGGGCGTAGTCGGAGACTACGCCACCGCGTTATCCGGTCTCCGACCGATTTTCTATGCTGGCAGAAGCTTTCCAGGTGTGATGCTGAATTTGACGCAGTTTTAAGAATCGAAACGGCGAACCGTCCTCACGTGTCGGTTATAAGGAACCGACACCACATCATCTACCAGCACCCCAGCCGCCTGTTAACTCGTGCGAAACCGCAAAAAACGGTGCGATTTCGCACGAATTAATTTTTGTATAAATGGTCAAGTTGTTGATAAACAGTTGGTTATTGGTTGGCATGTTGTTTGGCTATCTCTACATAAGATTGTAAACAAGATGATGGATAAAGAACTTGCCCCGGAGATAGCCAACCGTAGTCGCAACCGAAGCCTGCTGATTGGGGTGGTGGTTGTAATTGTTCTGGCGATTGCCATCACCTGGCTGCGGGATGCCGTGAAGACGTCAGTCGAAGGGGGAAAAATTCGCACGGCAACCGCCGAAATTGGCCCTGTCGAAAATTCGCTGAACGCAACCGGAGAGGTGATACCGGCTTACGAGCAGATTATCACTAGCCCCATTCGGGCCAGCATCCGTCGGGTGTTGCTTACACCCGGCACAGCCGTAAAACCGGGTCAGGCGATTCTGGATCTCGATAAATCACTGACCGAAATTGAGCTGGAAAAGCTAAATGACCAGCTCGCTCTGAAACGAAACGGCATCGATCAGCTGCGCATGAAACTGAATAAAAGCCTGTATGATGCCGAAGTAAATGACCAGATCAAGCTGCTTAACATCAACCGCTTACGGGCCGAATTGGAAGGGTCGATGCGCTTAAAGAAAGTAGGCGGGAGCACGGGCGAAGATGTGACGCGGGCTGAAAATGCACTTCGTGTCGCGGAGTTGGAGAAAAAGCAGTTGGAAAACGACCTCGCTTACAACCGTCAGTCGATGGGGGCCAGCTTACGTGAAACAACGTTACAGGCTCAGATTGAAGAAAAAAACCTGAAAGAGTTAACCCATAAACTAAAACAGGCCGACATAATAGCCGACCGGCCGGGTGTGCTGACCTGGGTCAATGAAAACATTGGCTCAGCCGTCAACGAAGGGGAAATGCTGGCTAAGCTGGCCGATCTGGCTAGTTTTCGGGTCGAGGGGTCCTGCTCCGATGTGTATGCCGATCAGGTGAAAGTGGGCCTGCCCGTTATCGTCAAAGTAAACGAAACCAATTTACGTGGGCTTATTACCCAGGTCAAACCGGCCATCAAGAACGGTATCGTTCAGTTTGTGATTCAACTGGACAATAACCACCATGCGTCTCTACGGCCAGACATGAAGGTGGAAGTATTCGTCATCACCGACCGGGTCGCAAGGGCCGTGCGCGTTGCCAATGGGCCAGCGTTTAAAGGCAAACGGAAACAGTTTATCTATGTATTGCCAAAGGGAAGTACGGTGGCCCGTCGGCGGGAAGTAGCTCTCGGCTTGTCAAACTTCGATTATGTTGAAATAAAGTCGGGCCTTCAGGCGGGCGAACAGGTTATTCTGACCGATCTGAGTGATTATGAGCATCTGGAAGAAATCACTATTGAACCGAAACGTTAATTCCCCACCGCTATGAACGCTACTTATTTACTTTTTTGTCCGTGGCTTGTGTCCCCACAAGCCACTCGACCAAATGGCAACCGTGAGCTGACGAAAAAGGGGCCTGTGAGGACACAGGGCATGAGAGGGGAGAGGCAAGCTCCGATACAAAAACACCTGTATGGGCTTTTCTTTGCCTTACTGCTTATTACTCAACAGCTTGCTGCTCAACCCCAAACGACTACATTGACCGAAGTTGTGCAACTGGCCCAGGCACAGTCGGTAGCGGCAAAACGAGCCAATACTCAGCAGCGAACGAATTATTGGCAATACCGTTCTTTCCTGGCCCAGTTTAAGCCGCAGTTGAGTCTCGACGGATCGCTGCCCAACTTCACGCGGTCGTATGTACAGGTGACGCAGCCAGATGGCAACATCCGCTTTGAGCCGGTATCGTATAATAACTCCATCCTGAATCTGTCGTTAAGTCAAACCATTGCGCCCACGGGCGGGACTATTTTTGTCCAGCAGCAACTCCAGCGGTTCGATAATTTCATCCAAAGCAGCACCTTGTATAACGGTATACCGTTCGGGATCGGGGTAACGCAACCCCTGTTTCAGTTTAACCAGATGCGCTGGGACCGGAAGATACAGCCGCTGTTGTATGCCGAAGGCAATCAGCTCCAGATCGAATCCCTGGAACAAGTGTCTCTATCGGCGACGAACCTATATTTTGATCTGCTGGTGGCCCAGGTGAACCTGCAAATCGCCGAAACCAATCGGGCCAACAATGACACCCTGTACCGAATCGCGCTGCATAAGCTTGACATGGGTAAGATTTCGCAGAATGACCTGCTGCAGTTGCAGTTGAGTGTGCTGAATGCCGAAAAAGATCTGGCATCCGCCCGGCAAACGGCGGCCGTAGCGTCGTTGAAATTAAAGACGTTTGTGGGCTATCGCGAGGAGAGCGCCGGTCAGCTACGGCCGCTGGAACTGGCTATCCCCAATCAGATTCCTGACCTGATCGTGGATGTAAAGCGGGCATTCGATGAGGCTGTTGCCAACCGGGCGGGATCTATCGGATTCCGGCGACGAATGCTGGAAGCCGAGCGGGACCTGGAAAAAGCCCGGAAGAACAACGGCCTGAACGCTACCCTTACGGCAGGTTATGGGTTATCGAATCAGGGGCCGAATTTGCTGGATGTCTATGTCCGCCCGCAGAACCGCGAATACGTTTCTCTTCAGTTTACACTCCCCATCATGACCTGGGGACGGGCGCAGGCAATTGTTGAGACGGCTAAGGCAAACCGGCAATTAGCGCAGCAAACCGTCGAGCAGGATAAACTAACGTTTGAGCAGGAAATCTTTACGCAGGTCACCCTGCTTCAAATGTTAAATCAACAGGTAACGCTTACCGCTAAAGCCGATCAGATCGGTCAGAATCGGTATCAGATTGCCCAGGATCGGTTTAAGCTCAGTGATCTGAGTGTGACTGATCTAGGTATCGCTACCCAGGAAAAAGACCGCGCCCGTCGGGATGCCATTCTGGCCCTGCGCGATTACTGGCAGGCGTTCTACACGCTTCGCTTATTGACCTTATTTGATTTTGAAACGAACCAGAAAATAAAGTATTGACCATGATCGCCTTACAAAACATCGAAAAAGTGTACCGGACGAGCACCATCGAAACGATGGCCTTGAACAACATTAACCTGACAATCAAAAAGGGTGAATTCGTCTCCATCATGGGGCCGTCGGGTTGCGGCAAGAGTACGTTGCTGAACGTAATGGGCCTGCTGGATGAGCCTTCAAAAGGAACGGTTCAGCTTGATGGACAGGCCGTCACAAAGTACGGTGATAAGGAACTGGCCAAATTACGCAACCAGAAAATCGGCTTCATTTTTCAGAGTTTTCACCTGATCAACGACCTGACCGTGCTGGATAATGTCGAGATTCCACTGCTCTATCGGTCATCTAATGGGAAGCCCCGGCAGGAGTATGCCAAAGATGCCCTGACAAAAGTGGGCTTGAGCAACCGCATGAAACACTTTCCGAAGCAATTGTCGGGTGGACAAAAACAACGCGTGGCCATCGCCCGTGCCATTGTGGGCCAGCCTGACATCATCCTCGCCGATGAGCCAACCGGTAACCTTGATAGTGCCATGGGCAACGAAATCATGAACATTTTGCAACAGCTTAACGACGATGGCGCCACCATTGTGATGGTCACGCACGACGAACAGATGGCTAAGCGTACTCACCGGCTGATCAGGTTATTTGACGGGACGCAGGTGTTGTGAATGTTGAATGATAGAATGGGTGAGTGATAGAATAATATCTATCCCGCCGTTCTGTCCAACCATTCACTCATTCCATCACTCACTCATTCAAGATTAGATATGCTACTGAACTACATTAAAATCGCCTGGAAGGTGTTGCTGCGGCACCCGTTTTACACCTTCATCACGCTTTTCGGAATTAGCCTGACGCTAACCGTATTGATGGTGCTGACCTCGTTTCTGGATCACCTGATTGGGAGCCATTATCCTGAAACTAAGCGGGATCGTTCGCTCTATATCATGCAGATGCAATTGAATGATTCCAGCCGAACATCCCGGCAGTCGGGCCCAATGAGTTTTAAATTTCTGACGGACTATGCCAAATCGTTGAAAACCCCCGAACGGGTAACGATTTGTACCCTCATCAACAGCTCGAATGCGTATGTGGGATCGCAGAAAATAAAGCTGAATACTAAATTCACCGATGCTGATTTCTGGCGGGTGGCCGACTTCGAATTCCTGGAGGGCAAGCCCTACAATGAGCAAACTATTGCCAGTGGAGAAAACGTAGCGGTGATTACCGACGACCTGAAAAAACACTATTTCGAAAATTCGTCTGAATCCGTTTTGGGTAAAGATATTGAAATAGAAACGATTCATTATAAGGTAATTGGTGTGGTAAAAGGGAGCCCGGTTACGCGCCCATTTACTTACGCCGACGTCTATTTTCCGTATACAGCCCCTAAAAGTAATTATCAGCGAAACGACATGCGCGGTGGTTACGTCGCCATTATTCTGGCTAAAAATGAATCGGACCGAAAAGAAATTCAGGACGAATTTCAGAGCCACATAGATCGAATTCCATTTCCGGGTGTTCAGGATGGATTCAAGTATGCGACATTGGAAGTAAAAAGTGAACCTTATCTGGAAAATTTTATGGGTCCCCTTTTAGACGGTAACGCGGGCCTTAAAACCATTTTTTTCGGAGTCATTGCGTTTATTTTATTCATGTTGATGGGCCTTCCGGCGATCAACTTAGTAAACGTAAACATCAGTCGGATCATGGAAAGAGCCTCGGAAATCGGCATTCGGAAAGCCTTTGGAGCTCCCATCCGCACGCTCATGTGGCAGTTCATTGTTGAGAATATCTTCATTACGCTGATCGGCGGAGTCATCGCCCTGATTCTAACCGTTATTGTCATTCATTTGATTAATACGAGTGGCTGGATTGCCTACGCTGATCTGACAATCAACATCAATGTGTTCCTGATCAGTCTGTTCGTGAGTTTGATCTTTGGCTTGTTATCCGGCGTGTTACCCGCGCTACGAATGTCGAAACTAAACATAGCTGAAGCGCTCAGAGGCTAACGAGCAAATGAGTGAATAGCTGACGCATCAACCATCCATTCACTCATTCACTCATTCACTCTTTCGCTCATTCACCTTTTTCCTTATTATCATGATCCCTCATCTGCTAAAATTAATCTGGAATAAAAAGAAAGCGCACGCCTTGCTGATTGTCGAAATCTGGGCTTCATTTATGGTCCTTTTTGGGCTGGCAACCTTGATCGTCGTCAACGTGCGCAACTACAGGGAGCCTTTGGGCTTCACGTACGAGAACGTCTGGGCAATCGGTCTGAAAAGTAATCAGGATACAACCGATCTGGCGAATAAACTCCAACGGGTGCAGCAGCGGCTAAAGGCATATCCCGACGTGGAGTCGGTGTCCCGAATGAGTAATAACTTTCCCTTTTCGGCGAACTCGACGAATAACGGAATCGAGTATAAAAAGCGCAAAGTGCTCGCTGATTTTTATGTAACCGATGAAGCATTTGCCAAGACACTCGACATTGCGGTACCGGCGGGCCGTTGGTATCGCAATGCGGATAGTGTAGGCAAATACACACCGGTGGTTATCAACCAGAAAACGAAAGACGAGTTGTTCGGTGACGAGAATCCGCTGGGAAAAGTAATCGGCGAACGTTTCAAAGTGGTTGGCCTGATCGATAATTTCAAGGCAAAAGGCGAATTTATGTCGAATAAACCGGCCGTATTTGAGTTAATGAAGGCCGATGCGATCTGGAACGATACGATGTTGATCAAGGTGAAGCCCGGCACCGATGCTATTTTGGAAGCTAAGATTGTAAAGGATATTGCTTCTATGGTGACCGGCTGGAACGTTGAAGTCGATTACCTGACGGATTCACGAAAAAATCAGCACAATCTTGTTCTGGTGCCTATTATTATTGCGCTTATCGTTTGCAGCTTTCTGTTAATCAATGTGGCGCTGGGGCTGTTTGGGGTATTAAACCTGAGTATTGCCAAACGCCGGGGAGAAATCGGCCTGCGCCGGGCGTTGGGCGCTACTAGCGGAGGAATATCGACCCAATTTATTGGCGAAATATGGGTCCTGGCTACCTTTGCCTTGTTGATTGGGTTGCTGTTTGCGGCTCAGTTTCCACTACTGAACGTATTTGACTTACAGGCAGGAGTTTACGTAACGGCTATCGGTGTTTCGATTCTGATAATTTATGTGCTTGTTACCGTATGCGCCCTCTTCCCAAGCCAGCAGGCTGCCATGATTCAACCGGCTACCGCCCTGCATGAAGAGTAGAGACGCGGCCCTTCGCGTCTCCTGACCGGATGGTTTTTTTGCTGATGCCCAGGAGACGCGAAGGGTCGCGTCTCTACCTATAAAAATATGCTTCTTATCATTGACGACGATATTGCCATTCAAACCTCTCTTTCCCTGTTGTTCAGGAAGGAGGGATTTGGGGTGCGTCTGGCCGACGGGCCGTTTGACACCTTTGAGATCCTGGCCGAAGAAACGCCGGAGTTGATCCTGCTCGACATGAATTTTTCGGTGGACACCTCCGGCGATGATGGCCTTCGCCTGTTGCGTCGGATTCGGGAGCGGTTGCCGAACGTGCCGGTCATTCTCATAACGGGCTGGGGGAGTATCGACCTCGCCGTCGAGGGAATGAAGGCCGGTGCCCGGGATTTTATTACCAAACCCTGGCAGAATGATCACCTGGTTCAGTCGGTGCGAACCGCCCTGAATCTGGCGCAGGCAACACCCACGTCGCCCAATCGCCGTAAACTCGACCAGCAGTTTCGGTTCGATAACATTGTTGGCGAAGATCCGAACCTACTGGCCATCCTGACGACCATCGGGCGGGTAGCGCCAACAGATGCCCCCGTTTTGATTACCGGCGAAAGTGGTACCGGCAAGGAACTCATTGCGGAAGCCATTCACCAGAACAGCCGTCGTCACCGCCAGCCATTTGTGAAAGTAAATTTAGGGGGAATCTCCTCCACGTTGTTTGAAAGTGAACTGTTTGGGCATGTGCGGGGTGCGTTTACCGATGCCAAATCGGATCGTATCGGACGTTTTGAACTCGCGGACAAGGGGTCTATTTTTCTGGACGAAATTGGGGACCTGGACCCGGCAAGTCAGGTGAAACTCTTGCGCGTCTTGCAGGACCGGACGTTTGAGCCGCTGGGAAGCAGCAAATCCCGGACGGTAGATGTCCGGGTTATCTGCGCCACCAACCGAAATCTGGAGGAAATGGTCAGCAGGGGACAGTTTCGGGAGGATTTATTCTACCGGATTAACCTTATATCCATACACTTGCCAGCCCTGCGCGAACGTCCGGGCGACATTCCCCTGCTGGTTTCCTATTTTGTCGATAACCTGAAAGTCATTTACAATCGACCCGATTTGCAGGTCAGTGCATCGGCACAGAAGTGGTTGAAAAATCTTCCGCTGCCGGGCAACATCCGACAACTGAAAAACGGCGTAGAGCGAACCGTACTCCTGTCGTCAAATGATGAATTGCAGGTTGATGATTTCGAACGCAACCTCACTCAAACAACTGGCTCCAAGCTCCAGGCCTCTGGCGCAATTGCCGGACCGTCTCTTCCCCCCGTTGGCAGCATGACGCTGGAGGAGATGGAGTATCAGATGATTCACCGCGCGATGGCATTCCATCAGAACCGGGTGGCAAAAGTAGCGCGGGCGCTGGGCATCACCCGTTTTGCGCTCTACCGTCGATTAGAGAAATTTGGCATTCCCTACACAACCGAGGAATGAATCTACCCCTTCGTACCCGCTTTCTGATCTATATCATTGCTGTTCATCTCGCACTTGTTGGGCTGACCTGGTGGGTGCTGCGCGAAAATAAGGCGGTGTTCATTGCGTCGGAACTGCTTATTCTGCTTTCTATCCTGGTCGCTGTTCGATTATACCAGGCGTTTCGGCAACCGTCGGAATTTATTGCGTCGGGCATCGAAGCCATTCAGGATAAGGATTTTACGGTTAAGTTTGTGCCAACGAGTAATCAGGAAGTTGATGATCTCATATCGGTCTATAACCTGATGATCGACCAGCTCCGGCACGAGCGAACCCGGCAGGTTGAACAGCAATTCTTTCTTAACAAACTGATCGACGCGGCACCCATTGCCATTTTGATCTTCGATTTCGATGACCGCATTGCCTCCGTCAACCCAAGGGCCAGCCAATTGCTGGGGATGCAGCCCGACGAAATGATTGCCAAACGGTTATCTGAACTCGGGTATTCGCTGCTGGCTCAGGTGGCTGATTTGGCCGATGGCGAAGCCCGCATTATGAAGCCCAACGGTATTGAGACGTATAAAGTACTGCGTTCATACTTTATGGACCGGGGATTTCGGCGGTCGTTTCTTATGATTGAAGAGCTCACGCCCGAGATACTGGCTACCGAAAAGAAGTCATATAGTAAGGTTATCCGGATGATGGCGCATGAGGTTAATAACTCGATTGGCGCCGTAAATTCCATTCTCGACAGCACGCAATCCTATGTCGATGAACCGGATGTAAAACACGCTATTCGGGTAGCGATCGAGCGAAACGACCGCCTGAATCGATTTATGAGTCGCTTCGCTGATGTCGTTCGCTTACCCCAGCCACAAATACGATCCATTGATTTGAGCGAACTTGTTCGTAATGTGGTTCAGCTCATGCAGCCACAAGCCGTCGGTCGGGGCGTTTTTCTGACGGAGATAGTGAGCGAAAAAAACGTTAAGTCGGTTGATGCAGACCAGCTGGAGCAAGTGCTGATCAATGTGGTCAAAAACGCCCTCGAAGCCTGTCGGGCGGGCCAACGCGTAGAGGTTATCAGCAACGTTCGCTCGCTACTCATTCGGGACAATGGCGACCCTATTCCCGACGGGATTGCAGCTAACCTTTTCAATCCTTTTTACAGCACCAAACCCGATGGGCAGGGCATTGGCCTGACGCTCACCCGCGAAATTCTACTTAACCACAAACTGCCGTTTTCTCTTCGGACGGAAGAAAGCGGCTGGACTGAATTTCTGATTCAGTTTGAATAAAAGGCTGTTTCATAGATAAATAAATTATTGATTATCCGTTGTTTGCCGTGAATGTTTTTGTCATCCCGACAAAGGAGGGATCTTGACGTATCCTGATACTCAAGTAAGGATACCTTAAAATCCCTCTTTTGTCGGGATGACAAAAAACGCTGCCTAGTATTCTTGTCAAGGAAGCTATCAGGAAAGATGCGTACTGATGTACGGCCCTTTTGTGCTCATTCTTTTGCCGTCAGGACGGTCAAGGTTGTTACTTGCCGGACCCAGCGAGCCTGTTTAGTCTCCTGCGGCACCACGATTCGGTACGGCCCCTGTTCGGCAGGTAGGGGCTGGCCATCCCGCCGGTCAGCCAGAAAAATAACCTGTTTGGTAAAAACCGAATCCAGTTCTGGCAGAGCAAAAACAACCTGATACCCATCTTTTGCTCCAACGAGCAAGTAGTTTGCCAGCGCTTTTCCGCGTAGCCGGCCTCCCAGTGGGGCATCCACTTGCTTTAATAAGGTGGCCAGCGGTACCCCGGTATAGGTATGTTCCTGACCGTCATGATCTTTCCCCTGGTGTTCAATGTGGGGTAGTTTGTTAATAACGGTTGCCGGTATTGAAACCGACTGCCCGGAAGGCCCCTTTAGGAGTAGCGCTGCTGAAACAGTCTGAGCCTGTGTATAGGGGATTAGCAGAACAAAGAAGCAACTGGTTAAGAGGGTGACTCGTTGGAAGAACATGTGCGCTATAGTTAACAGAAGATAACGCTCTAAAAGTAAGGTATTTGATGCATATACGAAATTGACAACGGATTCATGTTGACTTTATAGATAATCAACGGGCAGGCGAGGTGTCTCTAATTAGGTGATTTAAGTGTAACAATATTTTATAATATGCTGATTATTAGCTATTTATTGGGTGAGCATTATGAACAATAAACGGCTCTTGACTGTTATGTAACTGCTAACTCTTACCGGTCTTTCATGCCTGATTTCAATCCGTCAATCATTCTGTATACGGCCGACGCGCTCAACGAACGGGGCGAAGCTGTGCTGGCGCAGTTCCCGAGTGCTGAAACCCTTGAAGTGAAGCAGCATAACCGCCTGCCCGAATTGGGGTTAAATCACTTTAAAGTTAAGTCCGATGTGCTGGTGTTGGGGCGACTCAAAAGCCAGGATATTAAATGGAGCGGGCGTAGTTCGGACTACATTGCCCCGAGTCTGGCTAATGGCTGTTTTGGGGCGTGTACCTATTGTTATGTCGACCGCCACAAGACCGTTAATCCAATTACGCTCTTCACGAACATTGATGAAAACCTGGCAAGTATTGATAAACATGTCAATTCGTTAGCCTGGCCCAAGCCGATCAACCAAACCGATGCGGCCTATTGGACGTATGACATTGGTTGTAATTCAGATATATCTGTGGACTATGGGTTAACAGACGGCATTCAGCAGGTGTTCGCGTTTTACCGCGATCATCCCCGCGCCAAAGCGACTTTCGCGACTAAATTTGTCAATCCGCTCTTACTGGATTTCGATCCGAAGCGGAAGGTACGCATCCGGTTTAGTCTGATGCCCAGCCATGTCAGTAAACTGGTTGATGTACGCACGGATAGCATTGAAAAGCGGATTGCGGCTATCAATGACTTTTACGATGCCGGGTATGAAGTACACGTCAATTTCTCTCCGGTCATCGTGTACAGTGGACCCGATGGCGATAAAAAGGCCTGGCGGAATGACTACCGCGAGTTATTTCAGCAACTGGACGCGGCCATTCGGCCCGAGGTTCGGGCGCAGCTCAAGTGCGAGGTCATTTTTCTAACCCACAATCAATGGCAACATCAGGCCAATCTGGCCATTAATCCAAAGGCGGAAGAACTGCTGTGGGTACCCGAGTTGCAGGAGAGTAAGGTAAGTCAGTTTGGGGGCTGGAACATCCGTTACAATCACCAGTTAAAGCGAAAAATGATTGCCATTTTTGAGGATATGGTCCGCGAAGAAATCCCGTGGTGCGAAATCCGGTACATATTTTAACGCAAAAGGCCCGTTCGAAAACGGGCCTTTTGTGTCAGGTTACCCAACGCTGTTGGCGTTCTTTTTTGTATCCTCTTTATCTGGATCGCTCTTCTCCGTTGTCTTCTTGGTTGAGCGCTGATGGCTGCCGTCCTTCCCGGCTTTCCCTTCTTTTTTCTGGTTCTTTGTATTATTGGCCCCACCAATCTGTGGCGAATAATACTTGATAAACAGGTTCATAGCTCAGCGAATTTGCGGTTAGTTTGTCTTACTGCCACCTTTGCTACCACCTGATGATCCACCCGCACTGCGGCTGCCTTTATGGGAGCTTTTGTGCGCTGTTGAACTCCGGCCGTTGCCTTTTTGGCCGTGACCAGTACCGTTGTCCTGGTTGTCGGTGATCCGCTGGCCATCGTACGATTCTTCGACTTTTTCTAAGGTTTTGTCTGCCATAACGCTGATGAGTTAAGTTAATTAACGCCATAACTGATCAGCGGGCGTGTTGTTTTACATATTCGTCCATTGAAAACCGTCCGGACCCGAGCACCAGAAACAGGATCAATAGCAGCAGTACGACAACCGACAGCCACAATTCAGAATTCATTGGTGAGAATCCCTGACGGATATTAACGAAGAAGAGCGCACCGACCAGAATCGGTAACTGGATCAGCACCATCAGCCGTGTCAGGCAACCTACCGCGATCAGAAAGCCACCCATTAAATGCGCAAAGGCTACGTAGTGAACCAGAATAACCGGGAAAAGACCAAAATGAAGGCCACCCACCAAGCGGGTCAGATAAGCCGTGTCACTGATAAAACTGACACCTTTCAGGACAAGTATAATGCCCAGTACGATACGGAGGGCATCTGTCCACGCCGGATGATGCGTGTCGCCCCAGTTTTCAACGCGATTCAGAATATTCATATCTGTTATTGGTTTAGTGAAAACTAACCGAATGTACAGAAACGAAAGTAGGAAATCAACCTGATGATCAGGGAGTTAGTTTGTGGTTTGTAGTTTATGGTTAGTGGTTTGAGGTTTACAGTTGGCTGACGCCTGTATAGCTTCGCGTCGGCAACCATAAACCACTAACCGTAAACTACATTTCCTCCAACGGACCGACATGCACGGGCGCCATGTGCGCTAACTCGTCAGGTTCAAAGAGCCGGGATCGAATCAAAAACCGAACACCCAACGGAATTTCAAGCGAGAAACTCGCCCCACGTCCGGGTGTTACGTCGATGGTGAGGTGCGTATGTTGCCAGTACTCGAACTGATCGCTCGACATCCAGAAGTCGCATCCGTCAATCTGCCCCAGCAAAATATCGGACTGGCCAATTCGGAACTCACCTTTGGCAAAGCACATGGGTGAGGAGCCGTCGCAGCAGCCCCCGCTTTGGTGAAACATCAGGGGGCCATGCTCTGCCCGAACTTTATTGATTACCTCAGCAGCTGCCGGAGTGACATCAACACGGGAAGTGGTTTGCGTTGTCATAAGCGGAAGTTGTTGACAAATTTTTAAAGCACCCGACACACCTGAGTCTGGGGTTCTACATCCGTAAAGTTAGGAATGTCACCCAGCAGTTCACCGCCGTGAGTGCCCATGCCTTTGTTCAGTTCGTCGGTGGTGTTAAAAGCCAGGAAGGTAATCATGGCGTATGGCGGGAGCGCGTCGCCCGCGTCCATCCCTTCATTCACATCGACCCCCGTGAGGCCAAACGGAGTTAACCGCTCTTTCACCAAAGGAATGTGTTTCTCCAGGTAATAGGCCAGATCGAACTGACTGGTTTCTGTTTTCGGATAAAGAACGGTTAGACGAACCATAATGGAAAATTAGTGAGAAAATAAGTGAAAGCATGAATAAGCGAACGTGCGAAATCGGACCGCAAAAGCGGAACGAACGAGTGAATGAGCGAAAGTCAGGTGTGGGCCTGCTTTTCGCTCATTCACTCGTTCGTACGTTCACTCGTTATCAGAAAAAGCCTAATTTATTTTTACTGTACGAGATCAGCAGGTTTTTGACCTGGCGATAGTGGTTCAGCATCATCAGGTGGTTTTCACGCCCGAAGCCTGATTTTTTATAGCCACCAAACGGCGCATGAGCCGGGTAATCGTGATAGCAGTTGACCCAGACACGACCCGCCTGAATCTGCCGGGGAATGGTATACAATTCGTGGGCATCCCTCGACCAGAAACCGGCCCCAAGTCCGTACAGGGTATCATTGGCAATGGCAACGGCTTCGTCCGCATCTTTGAACGTCGTCACCGATAGGACCGGCCCGAAGATTTCTTCCTGGAAGATCCGCATCTTGTTGTTGCCTTTGAAAATCGTCGGCTGGATGTAGAAACCGCCTTCGACACTATTGGCCGGGCCACCGCCCGTCAATACCTCCGCGCCTTCCTGTTTGCCAATGTCGATATACGACAGAATTTTCTCGTATTGATCATTGCTGGCCTGCGCACCCATCATGGTTTCCGGATCGAGCGGATGGCCAAGTTTGATGGCTTTGGTGCGCTCGATAACCCGCTCCATAAACTGATCATAGATGTCTTCGTGCACCAGCAGGCGAGAAGGACAGGTGCATATTTCGCCCTGGTTGAGCGCAAACATCACGGCTCCTTCTACGCATTTATCAAAAAACTCATCATCCTGATCCGCCACGGATTTCATGAAAATGTTGGGCGATTTGCCACCCAGTTCCATCGTAACAGGAACCAGGTTTTCGGATGCATACTGCATAATCAGTCGTCCGGTGGTCGTTTCGCCCGTAAACGCGACTTTATTGATGCGCTTGTGCTGGGCGAGGGGCTTGCCGGCTTCGGGGCCAAAGCCCTGGATGATGTTGACCACGCCCGGCGGCACGATCCCTTCCAGTAACTCGAACAGCACGGCCAGCGATGTCGGCGTTTGCTCGGCGGGTTTGATCACCACACAGCAACCGGCGGCCAAAGCGGGGGCCAGTTTCCAGGTCGCCATCAGCAACGGGAAATTCCAGGGAATAATCTGGCCGACAACGCCAATAGGCTCCTTAATAATCAGGGATAAGGTATCGGCATTGAGTTCGGTTGCCGACCCTTCTTCCGCTCGGATGACGCCTGCAAAATAGCGGAAGTGATCAACGACCAGCGGCATATCGGCTGCCATCGTTTCGCGGAGGGCCTTGCCATTTTCGACCGTTTCGACACGGGCCAGAAATTCCAGGTTCTGCTCAATAACATCGGCAATCTGCAAAAGGATTTTACTGCGTTCGGTTACTGACGTTTTTCCCCAGGTTTCAAACGCCTTATGGGCAGCGTCGACGGCTAAATCGACATCGGCTGCTTTTGAGCGGGGCATTTTTGCAATTAAACTGCCATCTACCGGGGATTCATTGTTAAAATACTCACCACCAACGGGCGGTACCCATTTTCCTCCTATGTAATTTTCGTACTGAGTCTTGAATATTGGCCGGGGCATAATCTTGCTCGGTGCTTCTGCAGTTTGCATGGCTGAAAAAAGGTTTTTTGTGATTAATTAGCTTCTTCACAAATTTTGCCGAAATTGTACAAGTTTAGTTGCGTTATTCTCTCATAAACTTACGTAATCCTATCATTTGCTACTGGTATGAGACAGACAGGAAAAGTAGTGAAGAACGAAGCGGTTAGCGCGTGGGGCAACCGATTAGACACGCTGGTAGAGAATAAACTGACGCTAAGCCACGATTCGGCTGAATTACATTTGTATGAGACGTTTCAGCAAGCACACTTAATTCAGTTGCGGTTCAATGCCCCCGTTATGACAAGCATGCTGAGCGGACGTAAAGTGATGCACCTTCGCGAGATGGAGCCGTTCAATTACCAACCCGGCGAGTCGTTGTTGCTGCCATCTGATCGGCTGATGCAAATTGACTTCCCCGACGCAACCACTGACGAGCCGACGCGTTGTCTGGCCCTGACGATTTCCGATGAGTTCATCCGCGAAACCATTGCCGAACTCAATGAACAGGTTCCCCGGGTTGAAACGGCTAATGAATGGCAACTGGACGTTGAAAATTACCTCCTTCAAAACGATCCTGAAATCAGCTCGCTCACCGATAAACTCATTCGGCTTTTTCGGGAAAATAACCCATTTAAACCCTTCTTTATCAAAAATACCCTGCGGGAGCTGATTGTCCGGCTTTCGCAAACCCAGGTTCGAACGGGACTGCTTCAGCAAACAAGTCAACATATCAATACGAATCGCTTGGCGTATGTCGTAACCTATATTCGGGAAAATCTCACCCGTGCCTTATCGGTCGAAGACTTGAGTGATAAAGCCTGCCTGTCCAAATCGCACTTCTTCCGACTTTTCAAGAGTGAACTGGGCGTATCACCAGCCCAATTTATTCTAAGTGAGCGTATTCAACTGTCGAAAGCTATTTTGAGCAATCCGACCAAAACGATCAGTGATGCTTGCTACGAATCGGGCTTCAATAGCCTGACCCACTTTAGCAATGCCTTTCGCTCCATCGAGCACATCTGCCCCCGGCAGTTTAAACGGCAACTTTTTGGACTGAACTAAGAAGGTTT
Organism: Spirosoma radiotolerans; assembly: GCF_000974425.1. Taxonomy (NCBI): domain Bacteria; kingdom Pseudomonadati; phylum Bacteroidota; class Cytophagia; order Cytophagales; family Cytophagaceae; genus Spirosoma; species Spirosoma radiotolerans. The sequence goes on along the minus strand of NZ_CP010429.1, from coordinate 3,247,401 downwards.
ATAGTATTCGGTTTACCGTTAACGGTTGGTTGATGCATTGGAAATTCACGCGTCAGCCAACCGTTAACGGTAAACCGAATACCGTTTTTGCCTATCTTTGGTTAGTTATGACAACAAAGCCTTCTTCAAAAGCCGCCTTTACGGCGCCTACACTGGAGTTCATGTGCGAACTCGTTCAAAACAATAATCGGGAATGGTTTCAGGCCAACCGACCTCGTTATGATGCGGCCAAAGCCGAACTTTGTGGCGTAGTAGAGCGGGTCCTGGCGGGATTAAGCCCCTTCGAACCACTGGCCAACACGGCTGTAAAAGACTGTATTTTTCGGATTAATCGCGACGTTCGCTTTTCAAAAGATAAGGCTCCATATAAATCCAACCTGGCGTTTGCCATTGGACCCGGTGGCCGGCATTCGGGTCGGATTGATTATTACGTACACATTCAGCCGGGCAACCAATCGTTTCTCGGTGCGGGAATGTGGCAGCCAACTCCTGCCAATCTCGCCAAGTTTCGGCAGGAAGTAGATTACAATGTTGAGGAACTGAAGACGATCATTGAGGCTGAGGAATTCAACGCCTACTTCCCGGAGGCATCGGGAGAGGTCATGAAAACGACCCCCAAAGGATACCCAGCCGACCATCCGGAAATCGCATTGCTACGCCGGAAGGAGTTGTTCTTCATGCACCGGTTTACGGACAAAGAGGTACTCAAGCCTAGTTTTGCCGATGAAATTGTACGCGGCTCCCGCATCATAAAGCCCTACTGTGACTTATTGAACTACCTGTTTTTCGACGAAAAAGAAGAACCAGTGACGTTATAGAGCCCAGCGGTTAGCCGATTTTGAGTAACATATTCCTGCTGAATTTTAAGGAAGAATGAGCTTCCAAAAGTTTTTTACTCATTCACTTTGAAATACAAAGTACTTTATATTACATTTGTTCCATGAACTTTTTACTATAAAGAAATACGGTTATGCTTCTTCAAAACAAAAGACTGATCGGCATTGTGCTCACGGTAGCGCTTGTATTGTCTGTACCACTAATTGCGATGCAATTCACTCCTGAGGTGAACTGGAGCCCTTTCGATTTTATCGTGGCTGGCGTTTTACTGCTTGGCACGGGACTGTTGTGTGAGTTAGTGATTAGAAATGTAAAGAGAGTAAATTACCGAATTGCCATTTGTGGGGTAATCCTGCTCATGCTTGTTCTCATCTGGATCGAACTGGCTGTTGGCATCTTCGGAACACCGTTAGCTGGTAGTTAAGCGTTCGCTTGAAGCAAGACGATTTTCCAATCTGAATCCCATAAAAAAGCCCGATATCGAAGGATACCGGGCTTCATAATTATTAATAACGTACGATTTAGTCCAATCGAAACGGCTTATTGACTACTCTACCGCAATCATCGAAACGGCTTTGGCTTCGAGCCTGGTTTCGCCCATCAGGTAGCAGTCGGCGGCACGGGCGGCTTCACGGCCTTCCGAGATCGCCCATACGACCAAGGATTGACCCCGACGCATGTCGCCCGCAGCAAAAACTTTAGGATTGCTTAAGGATTGATAATTCGTGGCTTTTACGTTGCCTCGCTCGTCATATTCCAGACCAAGATCGTCGAGCAGGCCGTTGTGTTGTGGATGCAGGAAACCCGCGGCCAGGAGAGCCAGTTCGCAGGGAATTTCGCGCTCCGATCCGGGTAGTTCAACCATCTGCATCCGACCGTTTTCATTCTTCCAGGTCAGGTCCACAATCCGCAGCGCTTTCAGGTTACCCTGCTCATCGCCAACAAATTCTTTCGTATTGATTGACCAGTGACGGTCGCAGCCTTCCTCATGGGAGGTGCTGGTGCGTAGCATCATTGGCCAGTTGGGCCAGGGAGTGTTTTCTGCCCGGTCTTTCGGCGGCATTGGCATCAGTTCAATTTGCGTCACGCTCGTTGCCCCATGCCGGTTCGACGTACCTACACAGTCGGACCCCGTGTCGCCCCCGCCAATGACAACAACATTTTTGCCGGTGGCCAGCAATTCGCCATCACCATATTTCTGCCCCTGGTGATCGACTTCAACGGGCAGGTTCGCATTGCGCTTATTCTGCTGGCTCAGGAATTCCATCGCCGGGTAAATACCTTTCAGGTTACGGCCAGGAATTGGTAAGTCACGCGGTACGGTCGACCCACCGGTGAGCATGATCAGATCGAACTGATCCAGCAAGTCGTTGGCTTTCAGATGCACACCCACGTTAACGCCGGTTTTAAACATGATGCCTTCGGCTTCCATAACGGCCAATCGGCGGTCGATGGTCCATTTTTCCAGTTTGAAATCAGGGATACCGTAGCGTAGCAGGCCACCAATCTGATCGGCCCGTTCAAAAACAGTTACCGTATGACCGGCTTTATTTAATTGAGAAGCAGCCGCCAGCCCGGCAGGTCCGGAACCCACAACGGCGATCTGTTTTCCCGTACGCTCTTTGGGTGGTTTGGGCGTCACGTAGCCACGTTCAAAGGCCACTTCGGCAATTGATTTCTCAATGAACTCAATGGCAACGGGTGGTTTATTGATGCCTAATACACACGACGCTTCGCAGGGTGCGGGGCAAATACGTCCTGTAAACTCAGGAAAGTTATTGGTCGTAGCCAGAATCTCGTAGGCATAGGCCCAGTTCTGTTCGTAGACCGCGTCGTTGAACTCAGGAATTATATTTCCCAGTGGACAGCCGCTATGGCAGAAAGGGGTACCGCAGTCCATACACCGCGCGGCCTGCCGCTGCGAGTCCTGTTCAGAAAACGGAACCTCAATTTCCTTATAATCATGAATCCGCTGCTGCGGGTCGCGCTTTTTGGGTAGTTCACGCGTAAATTCTAAAAATCCGGTAGGTTTTCCCATCTTGTGTATCGGGCAGTTTCTAACGTTCCTTTCGATGGAACATCATATCCTGGTAATGCGTCCTAATGTTTTTAAAAGCCTTTTTAAGGGTGTAATTCCATTTCTGGAACATGCAGGATTGCTTTCGCCTGGTTGATTTTTTTGATTTGGCTTTGCGAGCGTGTTTCTACCGCAATTGTCTTACCATCTGCGGTAACGAACTCAACTTACCCCTGCGTCACATCAACCGTTATATCCTGATACACAATGTTCTTATCACGAATCTGTTCTGCCAGTGAGATGCCGCGTCCGGCCAGCGCTTTGCTGAAATCGCCGGGCATGACCTTCACAAACCGATGGATTTGCTCGTTCCAGTTCTCAAGAAGAGCGAGCGCAACATTGCTGGTCGTGTACTGGAAGTGCTTCTCGACGTATTCGCGGATGATGCCCTGATCTTCGCCGGTGAGCTGCTCCAGGTTCACCATTTCGGGATTTACTTTCGACGCGAAGGTGCCGTCCTGATCGTAAACATAGGCCACACCACCCGACATACCAGCAGCAAAATTGCGGCCCGTTTGTCCCAGAATGATGGCCAGCCCACCCGTCATGTATTCGAGGCCGTGATCGCCCACGCCTTCCACCACAACTTTAGCACCGGAGTTACGGACGCAGAACCGTTCGCCCGCCATTCCCCGAATGAAAGCTTCGCCCGAGGTGGCTCCGTAGAATGTCACGTTACCGACGATGCTGTTCTCTTCCGGTTTGAACTGAGCAGTCCGGTCGGGATAGACAATCAACTGAGCGCCACAAAGTCCCTTCCCAAAGTAGTCATTGGCATCGCCTTCAAGTTCCAGTTTGATACCGGCCGTCGCGAAAGCACCAAAGCTCTGACCGGCGGTTCCCCGCAGTTTGATATGAATCGTACTGTCGGGTAGGCCAGGGCCGCCATACACTTTCGAGATTTCATTGGACAACATAGTGCCAATGCTTCGGTCGATATTTTGTACGGTAAATTCACCATAAACCGATTCGGCAGAGGACAGTGCTGGTTGCGCTACCTCAATCAGTTTCCGGTCGAGGACGTCGTCCAGATAGTGATTCTGTTCTTCCTGCTTGTAGAGCGCTACATCGAGGTTCGTCGGTTCTTTGTAGAGCAGAGCATTCAGGTTTACCCTTTTGTATTTCCAGTGTGGAAGATTATCGCGAACCTCAAGCATCTGTGCCTGACCAACCATTTCGTTGATCGTGCGGAAGCCAAGCTCAGCCATAATTTCGCGCAGCTCCATAGCCAGGAACGTGAACATATTAACGACGTGCTCGGGCTTACCTGTAAACAGCGCGCGTAGTTCTTTGTTCTGCGTCGCTACACCCACCGGGCAGGTATTCAGATGGCATTTCCGCATCATGATACAACCCGTTGCGACCAGTGCAGCCGTGGCAACACCAAATTCTTCGGCTCCTAGCAGGGCTGCAATCGCCAGATCACGGCCAGTGCGCATTTGTCCATCAGCCTGCACCGTTACACGGCCACGCAGCTTGTTCCGAACCAGTGTCTGGTGTGCTTCGGCCAGACCCAGTTCCCACGGCAGACCCGCGTGGCGGATCGACGACAGGGGAGAGGCTCCCGTACCGCCATCGTGACCCGAGATCAGGATGTGATCGGCGTGAGCTTTGGCCACCCCAGCCGCAATGGTACCAACGCCTGCTTCCGACACCAGTTTGACACTAATACGGGCAGCCCGGTTGGCATTTTTGAGGTCGGAAATAAGCTGTGCCAAATCCTCAATCGAATAAATATCGTGGTGAGGAGGGGGCGAAATCAAGCCAACACCAGGTGTGGAGTGGCGAGTCCGGCCGATCCAGTCATCGACTTTAAACCCAGGTAACTGACCACCTTCGCCGGGTTTGGCGCCCTGCGCCATCTTAATCTGCAACTCACGCGCATTGGTCAGGTAGTAACTCGTTACGCCAAAGCGCCCCGAGGCAACCTGCTTAATACCCGAATTCATGCTGTCACCATTGGCCAGGGGCGTATACCGTAGCTCGTCTTCGCCACCCTCGCCCGAATTGCTTTTGCCCCCGATGCGGTTCATGGCAATGGCCAGGGTGGTGTGCGCTTCCCATGAAATAGAACCGAAGGACATGGCTCCCGTGGCGAAGCGTTTGAAAATGCTTTCGATAGGCTCAACTTCCTCCAGAGGAACGGAGGCCCCCTTCTTAAACTTCAGCAGACCACGCAGCGTGATTGCTTTCTGCGACTGATCGTCAATCAGCTTGGAGTATTTCTTGAAAATCGCGTAATCGTTCTTTTGCGTCGATTGCTGAAGCAGGTGGATAGTGTCCGGGTTGAAAATGTGCTTTTCGCCCCGCTGTTTCCACTGATAAATACCGCCTACTTCCAGTCGGGGTGCCGACACCGGCATATCTGGGAACGCCACGCAGTGACGGACTAGAATCTCGCGGGCAATTTCGTCCAGACCCATGCCGCCGATGCGCGATACTGTACCCGTAAAGTAGCGGCTAACGACATCTTCGTTCAACCCGAGGCACTCAAAAATCATCGCGCCCTGGTATGATTGCAGGGTAGAGATACCCATCTTCGAGAAGATCTTGAGTAGCTCGCCGTTTACGGCCTTGATGTAATTCTTGTAGAGTTTATCCAGGTCATAATCCACCTGTAGCAACCCTTTCTCCTTCATATTGGCGATGGTTTCAAACGCCATGTACGGATTCACTCCCGACGCGCCATACCCGATAAGGGTGGCCACATGGTGTGTTTCCCAAACATCGCCCGCTTCAACGACAATACCTACCTTACCCCGTAATCCCTGACGAATGAGGTAGTGGTGAATTGCAGACGTCGACAGCAGCGACGGAATCGGGGCGTGGCTGGAGTCGATAGCCCGGTCGGATAGCACCAGAATCGAATACCCGTCCTGAATTGCATCTTCAGCATACCGGCAAATACGATCAAGAGCGCGTTCTAACGATTTTCCCTGCCCATCGGCTGTAAATAAACAGTTGATGGTTTTAGCCTGGAAGTTAGGTTTATCAATGAACCGAAGTTTATCAAACTCCTTCGTCGTCAATACGGGTTGATCCAGCTCCACCTGACGGCAATGCTTGGGCGACTCGCTCAGAAGGTTATACGTTGCCCCAACGAACGAAATCAACGACATAATCGACCGCTCGCGGATGGAGTCAATCGGTGGATTAGTCACTTGAGCGAACAACTGTTTGAAATAGTGGCTCATGTGCTGGCTCTGTTCCGATAGCACCGCCAGCGGCACATCGGTACCCATAGAGCCAAGCGCTTCTTTCCCTGTTTCCACCATCGGCGCCAGAATCATCCGCAGGTCTTCAGATGTGAAGCCGAACGCCTGCTGCATCCGCAGTAATTTTGCGGGATCGTAGTTACTGTACGTCCGAATGGGCGATTCCAGATCCTGAATCCGCACTTTGTTGTCGTCCAGCCATGCCTGATAGGGCTTGCGGGACGATATTTCTTCTTTAATCTCTTCGTCGGATACAATCCGCCCCTGTTCCATATCGACCAGGAACATTTTGCCGGGTTGCAGACGACCTTTAGAGACCACTTTGGCGGGATCAATATCGAGCACCCCAACCTCGGAGGCCATAATAACAGTATCGTCGTTGGTCACCCAGAAACGCGATGGGCGTAGGCCATTCCGGTCGAGGGTGGCTCCAACAATGCGGCCATCCGTGAAAGAAATTGACGCCGGACCATCCCAGGGCTCAATCAGTGCTGCGTGAAATTCATAGAACGCCTTCCGGACGGGGTCCATGTGATCGTTGCCATCCCAGGCTTCGGGAACAAGCATCATCATCACGTGCGGCAACGACCGTCCGCTCATGACAAGCAGTTCAATGGCATTATCGAGGTTTGCCGAGTCGGACTGACGCTGATCGCAAATGGGCAGCAGCATGTCCATTTCGTCTTTCGTAAACTTGGCCGACTCAAGGAGACCTTCAGCGGCTTTCATCCAGTTTACGTTGCCGCGCACGGTATTGATCTCACCGTTGTGAGCAATGTACCGGAATGGCTGGGCTAGTTTCCACGATGGAAACGTATTGGTCGAAAAGCGCGAATGGACAACGCCAAGCGCCGAAACAACCTCTTCATTCTGAAGGTCCGGGAAGTAGGGTTCCAGCTGAAGGGTCGTTAACTGACCTTTATAGGTAATTGTGCGGCACGAAAGTGACGAAAAGTAAAATGTATCTACACCGGCAATGGTTTCATTAATGATGCGGGTACTGTAATTACGCAGAATGTACAGTTTACGCTCAAAGTCTTCAGCGTTGGTAACATCGGCCGGGCGTTTGATAAATACCTGCTCCATTTGCGGTTCAGCCGAACGGGACCCGTTGCCAAGGTCACTGTTATTAACCGGCACAATCCGGTAGCAAAGAAGCTCCAGACCAAGCATTTTCATTTTCCGGTTCAGCACTGCCCGGCATTCCTCACGGAGCCAGACGTCTTTCGGAAAATACACCATCCCCACGCCATACTCGAGGGCGGGTGGTAAGTGAACGCCGAGCTTGCGGGTTTCATCAATAAAAAATTCGTGCGGAATCTGGATAAGCAGCCCGGCACCGTCGCCAGAATTTGGCTCGGAACCAACGGCACCCCGGTGCTCCATACGCCGAAGCATCTGGAGGGCATCCGCTACAATTTTGTGAGACTTGCGGCCTTTGATATGGGCCACAAAGCCGATACCGCAGTTATCATGTTCAAACTCGGGGCGGTAGAGTCCCGCCGTTTGGTCAACCTGATCAGACATGGTCGTAACAGTGTTGGGTAAGGTCGCTGTTTCTAGATCTTGATTGCCAAAATCGTAAAAAACAGAGACGATTATTGAGAAAAGCTAAATTAAAAGGTAGCCCAGGCTATAAATTAAATCAGAAGATGGTAGCCGGGCTGACGGGCGTTTGTGACAAAGTCATGCAATATACTACTAAAAAAATTTGGCAAAAATCGCTTTTGCCGGAATTTAATAGTAGACGGTCTTAATTATGAATTCGGTTATAATTGTTCTTGGAATATATCAATTATGGCCAACTCTCCTGTGAAATGAATCGCGCTAAATGTCAATAACTATTTTCATAGGTTACTAGTCATCCAATAAACTTTACGTACGATTTGACTGTGCAGGCTGACTTGTTAACCTTAAAGAACCTTGTTCTATCGGCTGGATACCTGCCTTGCTCGCCTTTGCCCAGTGGCAATACTGTCTCATGTACCAACCCATCAAGTAAGCAAAGAAGCGCTGTGCCGAGTAATTGAAGGTAAGCAAGTATAGGCAATGGTTAGCATAAGCTATTAAAAATGGCCGGTAAATAGATTGAACGACATAAAAAAAGCCACTCAACTGAGTGGCTTTAATTTTTTGGTGATCCGGCTGGGATTCGAACCCAGGACCCATACATTAAAAGTGTATTGCTCTACCAGCTGAGCTACCAGATCATTTTCCTGTTCGACAAACCAGCTGTTCGTCGTTTGGGAATGCAAAAGTAAGGTTTTGATTTTGTAAGCGCAAGCGAATGTTAAAAAAAAGTTAATCGCTGAGTGAGTTTTACGGCTTCTACGGCCTCCCGGACATCATGGACGCGTAGAATAGAGGCCCCTTTCAGGAGAGCCACCGTGTTTAAAACGGTCGTGCCATTTAAGGCATCTTCGGCTTTGATTTTCAAGGTTTTCCAGATGGTTGTTTTGCGCGAGAGACCTACCAGGATTGGTTCATCGAATACCTTGAAATCGTCCAGATAGTGCAGGAGTTCAAAATTTTGAGTGGGTGTCTTGGCAAAGCCAAATCCGGGGTCCAGAATTATATCCTTGTGCCCTAAAGATCGGAGTTCGGTTAGGCGAATGGCCAATTCGTCTATGATTTCGGTGGTTACATTCGTATAGGTCGCCATCGACTGCATCGTTTGGGGTGTGCCGCGTGTGTGCATCAGTATATAAGGAACGCCTAATTCAGCAACAGTGCCAAACATGGCAGGGTCCAACGTACCCCCCGCAATGTCGTTGACCAGAACCGCCCCCAAGGCTACCGCCTGCCGGGCCACCGACGCTCTGAAGGTGTCAATCGAGATCAGGGCTGTGGGGAAAGCCGCCAGGATAGCCTCAATGATGGGTAATACGCGATCGGCCTCTTCAGAAGGGCTGACCTCTGCTGCACCGGGCCGGGTCGAATAGCCGCCTATATCCAGAAACGTGGCCCCGTCCTGTAGCATCCGTTCGGCTGTAGCAACGGTATTGTTGAGTGACACACGGCTATCGGCAAAGAAAGAATCGGGGGTTATGTTCAGGATTCCCATGACGGCGGGCTGGGTCAAATCGACAAGGCGCCCCCGGCAGTTCAGCGTTTTTTTCGTAACTTTCGGCATAAAATAGGATTTTGGTTTACGGTTTTAGGTGCACTGTAACGAACCTGCAAACGACGGTAAACCGAATACTGTAAACTGAAAACCGTGCAAAATACCGAATCCGAATATCGGCAGGTTATCCAACGCTGCAAAGATTTATTTTTGAAAAAGAACCAGGACTATGGCACCGCCTGGCGAATTCTGCGCCTGCCCAGTATAACCGATCAGATTTTCATTAAAGCGCAACGCATTCGAACCTTGCAGGAAACGGGCGTTAGCCTAGTCGGAGAGGGGATCGAACCTGAGTTTGTGGGTATCATCAATTACTGTGTGATGGCGCTGATTCAGATTCAGTTGACTGGTAATACGGTGGTTGGCAATGACATTCCAACCAGTGAACTTGAAAAGCTATATGATGCTGAAATTGGCCGGGTTATTGATCTGCTGTTTGCCAAAAATCATGATTACGGTGAAGCCTGGCGTGATATGCGGGTCAGTTCTATGACGGATATCATTCTCATGAAGCTCCTTCGAACGAAGCAGATTGAGGATAATCAGGGAACGACATTAGTTTCGGAAGGCGTAGAGGCCAACTATATGGATATGATCAACTACGCCGTTTTCTGTTTGATTAAACTCAGTGACGCGGACATTCTGTCCGGCCAACAAAAATGACACCCGACGGGCATGACGTCCGCGTTACCTTCATGAACCCAACAACATCGCAACCTAAAGTTAAGACCGGCACACCACCCATGTTGATTGCCGCCCGTATCGCCCGAATTCTGGTCGGTATCATATTCATTTTTTCGGGCCTGATCAAACTCAATGATCCTGTTGGCACACAGATCAAGTTTGAAGAGTATTTCGAAGTTTTCGCGCAGGATTTACCCTTCATGCACGACTTCTTCATGGCGCTGGTACCCTTCACACTGGCGATGTCGGTGCTGTTTTGTGCCGCCGAAATTATTCTGGGTGTGGCCCTGCTGGCGTCTTATAAACCCAAAGTCACGGTCTGGCTGTTGTTTTTCCTGATTACGTTCTTTACGTTCCTGACGTTTTATTCGGCTTACTTCGACCGCGTGACCGACTGTGGTTGTTTTGGCGATGCCATCAAACTCAAACCCTGGACATCCTTTGGGAAAGACATTGTTCTGATGGTGTTAATTCTGTTTATCATTGGTCACCGAAACCGCCTTCGTTCCCGCAACACGGGCTGGCTGGTCGGGTTGACGATTGTATTCACAATAGGACTCGGTATCTATGCGGTTCAGTTTTTACCGCCTATCGACATGTTGCCGTATGCCGTTGGCAAGAGCATTCCAGCCCAGATGAAACCATCAGAGCCGTTGCGCTACAAGTACTTGATGGAGAAAGGCGGCAAAACAACGGAGTTCGAACAGTACCCGACCGACCAGAGCTATACTTTTAAAGAAATGGTTTTGGTGAACCCGAATGCCAAACCCAAGATAACCGATTACCGCATCTGGAATGATGAGGGTGACTTTACGCAGGAAACGTTTGCTGGTAATAAGCTCTTTATCATTGTGAAAAATATCAAGGATATCGATGCCGGTAGCTTGCCCGCTATTCGCGCACTGGTAGAAGGCCTGCAGGGCTCAATGGTAAAACCTTATATTCTGACGTCGACCAGCGACGACGAAATCAAGGCCTTTCGCAAGGAGTTTCAGTTGGAAAGTGTGCCCTATTATAAAGCCGATGCTACTGTTCTGAAAACGATCATGCGCTCGAACCCAGGTACCTGGTTGCTAAGCAATGGTACCGTACGGGGTAAATGGCACTTTAATTCGACGCCGAATGCGGCTGAGGTACTGGAAAAAGTAAAATGAGTGAAAGAGCGAAAGAGTGAATGAGTGGACTGCTGTTGATAGTACCACTCATTCGCTCTTTTGCTCTTTCACTCTTCAATACATGAAAAACATCTTCCTGATTGGCATGCCATCCTCTGGCAAGAGTACACTGGGTAAACGAATAGCCGATGCCCTGCATTATCGCTTTATAGACACCGACAAACTCATCATCAGGGAGGAGGGAAGGTCCATTGCTGAGATTTTTGCTGACTCGGGAGAAGATTACTTTCGGGAAGCCGAACAGCGGGTGTTACGAACAATCAAACCGGGTGGTAGTCTGGTTGTGTCAACGGGTGGGGGTATGCCTTGCTTTCATGAGAACATGGCTTATATCAACGCCACCGGTATCTCCGTGTTTTTGGATGTCCCGGTGGAGATTCTGGCAAAACGAATGTTGGTGCATGCCCAGGATGATCGCCCGCTCCACAGCCCGAGCGACCCCGAATTGCTGGCGAACTTAAGGCAACGCTATATCACTCGATTTCCTATTTACAGTCAGGCAAACGTCGTTGTGTCCGGCGAAACGACGGGCGATGAAATTCTGCAAAGAATAGGGAAATTGCTATAAACTAAGAAAGACGACCAAATTGGTCGTCTTTCTTAGTTTATACTGTATTATTTTAGAAAAACACACCGACAGATAACATAACACTCGTGCTCCGATTCGTGGTTGCAATGGTTGGTGTATCAACGGCATTGGGCAGTTCGAACGGCGTAAACCCTGATTTATAGGTCAGGTAAGTACCTGCCAGATCAGCAAAGAAGCGCTCATTGCGTACGCCTAAACCTGCCGACAATTGGATTCTGTCCCGGTCTGATTTTGCTACGCGGTCGAGGTCGATTTTGTAAGCACTGGGCAAATAAGCAACACCTGCCCGAAGCCGTAACAAGCCCGCTCGGATCTCAGCCCCTGCCCGAACGTTCACCACATTCTGATACGTTTCCTTCACGAATCCAGTTACATCATTTTTGAAATCGACGTTGTCCTGTTGGTTGGTGAATGAAGACGTACGAACGCGCATGCCTTGGTAACCAACGTATTCAGCCGTTGCGGTGATGAATCCGATTTTGCCACTACCCAAAAAATAGGTCGCTCCACCAGACGCCCGCAAAGGCGTTTGAAGGGAGTATTCAAAGTTGTTGGATGGGTCGAGTACATCGACGCTGTTTGTTTTCAATTGTAGGTTCGGGTCCTTAGCAACCGCCGTCAGCGTTTGCCCAAACACTTCGTTGGCACTGCTAAACGTTGGTGTTACGACCGTAGCTCCTACCTGCAATTGTGGACTCAATCTATACATCAAGCCAAGCGAAGCATTTATGCCATTTCCTGTAACATTGAAAGTGTTTGTTTGCCCATAATTGGAAAAGGTGACTCCCCCAACCGGACTTTCCAGAAAATTATATTCAGATGAATACTTCAGCCGGGTTAGCGCAATAGACCCACCGATGTATAACTTATCATCTAAGTTCCCAGCATACGAAATCGACCATTGAGAGTGGGCTCCTGATCGAGTGAGGGTTGCGCGCTGGTCTTTTTGTTTTGTCGCATCAAAACGCGTGTAAGGGGGGCCTGAACCGTTCGTGCCCAAATCAGTAGGATTGATAAGAAACAAGCCATAGGCGGCTGCTTCTCTAAAATCGGCGCTGCGGTCGCCGGGATAAAACGCGTTGCTCAGTTCTTGTTCACTATACTGGGCATTATTAGCGGCATTAATATAGGTCTGGGCAATGGACGAATTGGGGTTATTGTTCAACCCGCGTGCATCCGTATAGTTGTAAAAATTCGCCGATTGAGAAAACGAGATGCCAAAAGCGGTCCGGCGCCAGCGTCGATTGTTATCTGATCTTCCGGCCAGCACAAGACTTAGTTGACCAATGCTGAGTTTGCCACCTGTACTGTTCGTTTGCTGCCCCAGAAACGAATTCTGGTTGTTGACGGACGTATAGGTAGGGCTGATGCTTAATTCAGACCGATTGTAGAAAGCCAGACCAGCTGCATTACCAAACAGGTTACTGGCGTCGCCACCCAGGGCGGCATGGTTTCCACCAAGAGCCCGAAAACGGGCCGTACCGGTTTGAGTAAAGTCAGAATAACGGAAAGCGTCATCAGCATAGTCGAAAGCCGCTCCCTGACCAAATGCCAGCGGAGATAGTAGCACGAGGGCTACCGATAAGGAGAACTGTTTATTCATGTTTTTAATACGATTGGTGGCGTGTACTACGGGTTTTAGGACTTAGAACAAATTAAGATCTGAACGTTTAATAGGTCTCTGGCAATTACGTAGTCAGCACAACACATACAAAACGAAAATCCCCGCTAATTGTCCTGATCAGCGGGGATTTTTTCGAAAATTAATTTAGTGTATTAGCGTGGACCACGTCCGCCACCACCACTCGAGTGACCACCGCCACCAGAGGAGAAGCCGCCACCGCCACTATAGCTTGGTGCGCTATAGCTCCGGCTTGGCGCACTGTAATTTGGCTGCTGATAGCTGGGTTGAGCTTGTTGGTAGCTACCCCGGCTCTGGCTTTGATACGATGGCTGCTGATAGCTTGGCTGAGACTGCTGATAGCCGCTACGGCCGCCACCGCTATATCCACTGTTACCCGTAGAGGGCGTATAACTACCCCGGCTGCTTTCCCGTGGCCGTGCATAATAATCATTACCCGAATTGCTGTTGTAAGCTGGTGCTGTGGCAGGGGAGCTACTGGCTGAGCGGCCGTTTCCACTACCACTATTGTCGTAATAATAAGAACCCCGGCTACTACCATTGCTTGGCCGTGCATAATACCCGTCGCTACTACTACGTGTTGCTGTGCTGGCAGAGCCCGTATTGGCACTTCGGCCACCGCTTGGATTATAAGTGCGGGCTGAATTATCGAATGGCGCATTGAAGCGACCTGCCGAACGAGCTGTTGTGCGGCTGTATGTCCGGTTCCGGTATGGATCAGCACCGGCCACATAAACATTGTTTACGTAGACAGGACTACCGTAATACCCACTATAACCGAAGGGTGAATAGAAGGGACTGTAATAGCCACCATAGCCACCGAAGGCATACGAACTATAGAAAGGGTCGTAGCCACCATAGCCGAAGGGAGAGTAGCCGAATGGCGAATAAGCAAATGAGTTGCCATAAAAAGGCGAATAGAAGGGACTGCCGAAGCCAAACCCAAAACTATTATAGCCGCCATAGCCCCCAAACGCGCCTAAACCCAGGCCAAGTCCCAGACCACTGTAAAAACCAGTGTTGTTGAAACCCCAGCGATTCCAGCTATATGCCGATGTTGTAGCCGAGTTATAACCGTTTACGAAGCCTGAATTATAGGCATTCGTTCCCGTGTCGTTCCAGCCTGGATCAGGGGAAAGACCACGGTTGAGCTTACGGGCACTCAGGTCAGCATAGTATTCGTCCGTATTGCTGCTTCCGTTCGAATTATACGTCTGATCGTCAACATAGTCCGGGTTCGCATTACGCGATCGTTGCTGTTGCCGGTCAAGGCGTTGCTGCTGACGAGATGTCTGCGGAGCGACCGAAGAATAGTCGGATGAGTTACTGGCATACACGGCAGCGTTGCCGGAGTTGCCGTATAAATCATCCATCTCTCCTGCATTTTGGGCTGTTTGCTTACTGGAGCTACAACTCCAGATGCCCATCAGCGCGGCCAGAGATAGGTAGCGATATAAGGGTTGCGTTTTCATTTGGCCAAGGAATTGAAGTAATAAAGGCTCATATTGAGAACTCTTTCAATATATAACACAGGAATGACCTGTTTGATTACAAAAATAGACTAAAAACCTATCTTTGCAAGTTCTTGTCCATTAGATTCCATTTTGTTACTAAAGGTTTAATTCTATTTAAATAAAAGTTAGAAATAGTCCCTGGAGATTTAGGAAGAACCAAGGGTAGCCATCCTCAGCAGGTAAGGTCAAACGATTCGTTTTTGAAACCTGTAAGCCATGGCCACTCGCTGATTTAACCCTCAAATCCTGACTCGTTCTGACCCGTTCACGCATGGCAAAAGCGCTTCCGTCCCGTAGTGAAAACTACTCCGAGTGGTATAACGAATTAATTAAAAAAGCCGACCTGGCCGAAAACTCGGCAGTGCGGGGATGTATGGTTATCAAGCCCTATGGGTTTGCAATCTGGGAAAAAATGCAGCGAGCTCTCGATGACATGTTTAAAGAGACCGGTCACCAGAATGCTTATTTTCCTCTGTTTATCCCCAAATCCTTTTTGAGCAAAGAAGCTTCGCACGTAGAAGGGTTTGCTAAAGAATGTGCCGTGGTTACGCATTACCGGCTTAAAAACGCCGAGGATGGGTCGGGCGTAATCGTTGATCCGGAAGCTAAACTCGAAGAAGAGCTTATAGTCCGGCCAACGTCAGAGACCGTAATCTGGAGTACATACAAAAACTGGATTCAATCGTATCGCGATCTGCCGTTGCTGATTAACCAGTGGGCCAACGTCGTGCGTTGGGAAATGCGGACTCGTATTTTCCTGCGTACCACCGAGTTTTTATGGCAGGAAGGCCACACAGCCCACGCAACCTCTGAAGAAGCTCAGTTCGAAACGCGGCAGATGCTCGATATCTACGCCCAGTTCGCCGAAGAGTGGATGGCGTTGCCCGTTATCAAAGGGACAAAAACGGCTAATGAGCGGTTTGCCGGGGCGGATGATACGTTATGTATTGAAGCCATGATGCAGGACGGAAAGGCGCTTCAGGCGGGTACCTCGCACTTCCTGGGGCAGAACTTTGCCAAAGCTTTTGAGGTGCAGTTTTTGAACAAACAGAACCAGTTGGATTACGTTTGGGGCACTTCCTGGGGCGTGTCAACGCGGCTTATGGGCGCCCTGATTATGGCCCACTCCGACGATGATGGCCTGGTATTGCCCCCCAAACTGGCGCCAATCCAGGTGGTGATCGTGCCGATTTACAGGAGCGAAGAACAGTTGGAACTACTTTCTGCCAAGATCAAGCCGTTGGTGCAGGAGTTGAAAAAGGCCGGTATTTCGGTAAAATACGACGACTCCGACGCGAATAAGCCCGGTTGGAAATTTGCCGAATATGAACTCCGGGGCGTTCCAGTCCGGCTGGCTATGGGTGGCCGTGACCTGGAAAACGGAACCGTTGAAGTTGCTCGTCGCGACCTAAAAACTAAGGAAACGGTCCCATTCGATGGGCTGACCGAGCATATAAAAAATCTGCTCGAGTCAATTCAGGAAACGATCTACGCCAAAGCCAAAGCGTTTCGTCAGGAGAATACCTTTACCGTCGATACGTTTGACCAGTTTCAGGAACAGCTCGAAAAGGGCGGTTTTATACTGGCGCACTGGGATGGTACAAGCGAAACAGAAGAAGCTATAAAAGAAGCAACTAAAGCCACTATACGTTGCATTCCGTTTGATCAGGTAGCCGAAGAAGGCGTCGATGTTTTCTCGGGTAAACCATCAACGGGGCGCGTCGTATTTGCCCGAGCCTACTAGCCTTGTACCTATGGGCTTCAGCCCGTAGTTCGTCTATCAAGAGAGACTACGGACTATAGCCCATAGGTACAATTCTAATCAGTTTAGTGTAATTCTCTGTGCATAGACAGTTGTTGTTTACGCGTGCTTTGCATATACCAGCTAACGACGGCAAACGTAACGCCACTCAGGCCAGTTAACCAGACAACCCCACCCAGGCTCATGTAGGACCAAGCGTGGCGACTGAGACCATCCATCATGGCCATGAGCATCATGAATAGACCGAGGGCCATGATGAACGCGTTGCGCAACGTAGTGGGGTAAGCCTGGCGCAAATCGTAAGCACCGTAGGCTTTGTTTCGAAATTCGAATACAATATCGTCCAGGCTTGCCTGCTTCAGTTGATCGTCGGTCATGGCCAGTTCAATCTGATATGTTTCGCGTAAATGCCTGACTGCTTTCACATTGGCCTGTTCCAGCACAGCGTCGAGCGCCTTCTCAAAAGGAAGCCCTAGCCATAGATACCGTTCGACTTCGCAGGCGAGGTGATCAAGCAGTTCGTCAACCAGTGCATCGGTTGAGCCATTGTGAATTAAATGGTTATGCAAAGTCGCCAGTTGTTGAGGGCTGAGTTTTTTCATGACGCTATCTCAGTTTATACTCGTGAAAAAAGCTGTTTAATGGCTTGTAGCTAAGTTGGCAGGTAATTGTAGTAAGGTGCGCATGGTGTCCATAAAGCGCTCGAAGTCAGATACCTTTTGTACCGCAGCTTGGGTGCCCTGTGGCGTTAACGCATAGTATTTTCGCAGACGTCCTTCGACTTCCTCCGTTTCTGTTGTTAGCAATCCTTCCTGTTCCAGCTTATGCAGCACGGGATATAAAGCACCAAAGGTCAGGGTTATTTCGCCATGTGTTCGTTCTTTTACCGCCTGTGTAATCTCATATCCATACATACGGCCTTGCCGGAAGGAGGACTGGCCAGTGGGGTTGGGTTTCTGTTCAGACAGTAATTTCAGGATGATTGTTTTGAGGGTTCCCCTTAGGAACTCATTGCCCGATGATTCCATGTTGGAAAAAGGTAGTTTAATGAACTATCTACTGTAAATATATATAAGATCCTAATATATAAAAATTTCCGCCTGCTTTTTGATTAACTTATACGTAACAAGAACCACGAAGGAGGAGATGGCTAATCAACGCAAGGTGAACCAGTTATAAACCTGTAACTTCCTGGAAATGGGTCGTATTTCACCAACTATAGAGTCGAAAACAGCGCTACGGGGCATTCGCTAGGTGGTGATTCGAGGGGGCGGACGTTCAGGGCTGATGCATAAAATTTGAACTTTTGCCCTTGGTCGGTAGTTCGTCAAAAGTTAGCGTATAGCCCAACCTTTGCCGGAAGTTCCGGTATTTTTATGGCAACGTCTTTTACCACAAACAACATAACAATATGGCACAAGCAAAATCTGGCGATACCGTTCAAGTCCACTATACCGGAACCCTGAGCGACGGAACCATATTCGATTCATCAGAAGGCCGATCGCCCCTGGAGTTCACTGTTGGCAGTGGTCAGGTTATTAAAGGGTTCGATGATGGCATAACGGGCATGAACCAGGGCGAAAAGAAAACCATCAATATCCCCGTGGAAGATGCCTATGGGCCAGCCAATGAAGATATGATTTTTACTCTGGAACGTTCAGATATTCCAGCCGATATTCCGCTTGAATTGGGCATGACACTCAACATGCACGAAGATGGCAATCCACGACCTATTCCGGTGATTATCCGTTCATTAACCGATACACATGTTACGTTGGATGCCAATCATCCGCTGGCCGGACAGGATCTGACGTTTGCTATTGAATTAGTGGGCGTGAAATCGCCGTCAGGTTTGATTTTGTAGAGCAACAGCGCTTCAATAAAAAAGGCGGGGAAACATAGTTATGTTTCCCCGCCTTTTTTATTGGTAGCCTTTTCTTAGGCCTTGGTTAAATCATCAAGTTCGCGGAGGGCTATTTCAATACCCCGGGCGTTGGCGCGGGCGGCATAGGCAGCAAGCGCCACGGTAATAGCCCCGACGTTGATCGCAACCGGCAGATCGTCCAGCTGTTGCAGGCTCGTTCTGGCTTTGTGGGTTCCTTCCAGAATACGCCCCGTCATCTGATGCGCATTCGTAAACGCGGGGCGAGTCGTTCGCATCTGAATCGCCTGGGCACGGTCCAATAAACTGTTTTGATAGGCATTCAGGTCCAACTGTTGTTCATGCGTTAGTTGTGACCAATGGACAACCTGAAACTCGTTTAACGAACGAGCCATGTCACAATAAGCGGAGGCAAGCTCATTGATTTGTTCAAGGGTAAGGTCTTCCATACGCTCTTCTGACTTTAATCAGCTTTTACTATTGGCACTGTGACTCGACCATTGAAGGTAAGTCACTTCCCGCTATTTTTATTTCGGATAAGCTGACTTTTGAACAAACGGTAAAAAACTAAAACCGGTGGATAGGCATTTCAGTTAAGTCTTCATGGACGAACTACCACTAAACGCCGGATATGCTTGTATTAATCTGAGTCTACAGGCTGAAAAAATTACCAGCAATCGGGGCATGATTAAGAAGACGTTTACCGAGAGAGGGACAGCATATGCGTCGGAACTGGCGTTGAAAAATGTTCAGGATTTGCTAAAAATTGTTGACTGGAATCTGGAAAATGGATTTCGTATATTTCGCATATCTTCCGACTTATTCCCCTGGTCGTCGGAGTATCGATTTACGGATTTACCTGACTATGTCGACATCCGGGAGACGCTGGAGGAAATTGGCAGCCGACCCATTCGGTTAACGGCTCATCCGGGTCCTTTTAATCAGCTGGCCGGGCAAGGGAAGGTGTTGGACAATACGATTAAAGATCTCGAAACTCAATCGGAAGTGTTCGATTTGATGGGTCTCAAACCGTCGCACTGGAATAAAATCAATTTTCACGTGGGCGGAACCTATGGCGACAAACCCGCGACACTGGCACGGTTCGCCAGCAACTTTGCTTTATTATCCGAAAATCTCCGGGCACGTCTGACCATTGAAAACGATGATCGGGTAACTCTGTATGCTGTTGAGGATCTGGTTTATCTGCATGAGACGATTGGTATACCCATCGTTTTTGATTACTTCCATCACGCGCTCAATCCGGGGCAATTGACTGAAGAGGAAGCGTTTATGGTCGCCTACAATACCTGGGATGTCAGACCTGTTTTTCATTTCTCCAATTCTCGTCGGGAGTATGAAGACCCAACAGCCCGCCGGGAAGCGCATGCCGACTGGATTTACACACCCGTGAATACGTACGGTAAAGAGCTGGATATTGTTTTTGAAAGTAAAATGAAGGAACTGGCTGTATTGCGAATGAAAAGCAATAGTCTGGCTGCATAGCCCTGGGTCAGGCATGAGCGGCAAGGCAAAAAAATGCCCCACTCTTTCCAGGTGGGGCATGTATAAAAAGGAATGGCTTTAGTTTGGGAGTCACTGTCCATCGGACTTCACTTGCCTGTTGATGGACGAGTGGGCCTGACGCCCGCGGAGTTGTCGAGCAGTGGAACTGGCCTTGCCGGGGTCTCGTAAAGGAGGTCCTTCTCCCCGTAACAAATACTCCGCAGAAATTCTGGGTTCGGCTTGGCAAAGCCTTTCTAATATCTCTAAACCGGGTTTAGTTCTCCCACCAACTATGTTGTAAATCGTCATTCGATTAAACTGGTGGTCAATTAGAAATTTATGGGGAGTTGTATTTAGTGCAATGAAAATTGCTTTAAGTTTTTCATTTATGGGTATCATGGGTGTTCTGTTTATAGAATTTCTCAAATATACATTCCTACAAGAGGTATGGAATACTTTAGGGCGAAAAAAGTGTATAATATTTGCTTAAGTGTATATATATGTATTATTTAAATCTATAAAGTTTTCGAAAAGGAAAATTTGTAAATAAACTAAGTCCCTACTATGTATATAGATTGATACGTTTAATTATTATTTAATAGATAAGGTGAATCGTTAGACTAAGAACTGTTCAATATGATCGACAGGTAAATAAAGAATAAAGTAATAGAGCGGTACGTGAACATGCTTGAATAGTCGTTTGAGTGGTTCTATGCAATGTGTGTAAAAGCCAATGGCGTACACAAAAAAGCCCGCTGCATTTCCTACGAAAGCAGCGGGCCGGAATGTAGTGGTGACTAGCTTGTCCGAAAAGACTAGTCACGTGTGTTGAGAAAGTGTACTGAACAACCCGAAGGCGAATACCTTTACACCGCAGAACCCTTAGTGTTGAATAGCAACACGAGAGATGAACTTCTTCTCGTTGGGGCCAACAACAAATGTGTAGGCACCATCAGGAAGACCTGACAAATCGAACCGGCGAACCGAGCCTTTGAACGTGTCCGTCTGCACCAGAACATTCTGTGCATCGTAGATCGCTACGTTTGCTTCTTTAATGTTTTTTGCGGGCAGAACTACTTCAATTTTATTTTTTTCGTAAGCCGTCAGGGTTGGTTCGGTCATTTGTTGCAGGCTGCGTTCGTCTACATTAAGCGCGTTTGCTTTGATCGTTAATCCCTGCGACATCCACCAGGCGTTGTTGCTGGCAGTCAGGTAGTACTGACCATCCGGCAGATTGTTCAGGTTGAACGAGGTAGCCCGTTTGGCATTTTTAGAAATCAATCCCCGATAGAGAATGTTGCCGTCTGCGTCCATGATCGCCACGTCAACCGATGCTCCCGGCTGTGTATAAATGCGTACTTTCTTTTGTTCGGACTTCTCAACTTTCACACCACTCATTCCTGATCCTGTGTCAGCTTTAGCATCTCCCATGCCTGCCAGACTGATTGCTGATAAAAGAACAGCTACTGTTAAACGGAATTTTTTCATTGGTTTGAAATTTTTGTTTTACCGGGACAAAGGTGTGGGTCTAACCCTATTTAATGCAATAGGGCCCTAGCTGAAAACCAGTGTTTTACGAAACATTCATTTTTTAATTATATTCCTTCTGAGCAAATTAGGGCGTTTATTGGAAAAGTACAACAAGTCCATATTTTTTACTTATGAATTGTATTTTTCTAATAATTCTAAATTTTAGGACTCTATACGTTTGTGAACCTAGTTTGTCTTCTTAAAATACAATTTGTTCAAAATAGTACAAATTTGAAGTAGAGGATGTCAGGCGTTTTTTCGGGCGTTTAATAGATTAACAGTTGATTAATTTGTTGGACGACCGCTGTCCCTGCTGTACGTTTACAACCTAAATCGTGGAAGCGATGACTTGTTGATTGACCTTAACAAAATCAGGTGAAAGGGGCTTATAGACTAAACCTATAAAGAAATTCATGGAGCAGGTATTAAAAGGGCAGGTCGCCATAATCACCGGAGCAAGTAGTGGCATAGGCGCAGGCGTAGCAAAATCGCTGGCCCTTGCCGGGGCAACGGTAGTTGTCAATTACCCGGGCGAGAGCAGTAAGGATGCGGCCGATGCCGTATTAAGTGAGCTAACAAATGAGGGCGGTACGGGTATCGTTGCTCAGTGCGATGTTACGAAGGAAGATCAGGTGATTAAACTGTTTGCGGATGTTGTCGCCCAGTTTGGAACGGTCGATATTTTGATCAATAACGCGGGTTTACAGCGGGATGCAAAATTTGACGAAATGACCCTGGAACAGTGGAACACTGTAATTAGCGTTAACCTGACAGGGCAGTTCCTATGTGCCCGCGAGGCCATTCGCGAATTTTTGCGTCGTGGGCCGCGCCCCGAGGTGTCCGCAGCAACCGGAAAAATCATTTGCATGAGCTCCGTACACGAACTCATCCCCTGGGGCGGTCACGTCAATTACGCGACGTCGAAGGGTGGCGTTAAAATGCTGATGCAATCGCTGGCGCAGGAATACGGTGATCGTCGGATTCGGGTGAACAGTATTTGTCCAGGTGCGATTCAGACGCCTATCAACAAGTCGGCCTGGGAAACGCCCCAGGCGCTGAATAGCCTGATGACCCTGATTCCATACAATCGGATTGGGCAGCCTGCCGACATCGGTAACCTGGCTGTTTTTCTGGCTTCGGATCAATCGGACTACATTACGGGCGCCAGCATCTTTATCGATGGTGGCATGACCGTTTTTGAAGGCTTCGCATCAAATGGATAGGAGTAAGGGATATAGGGTGTATGATGTAGGATATATGGTGTATGAATTCTGGCAATCATATATCCTACATCCTACATCTTATACCATACATCCTACACCCTACATCACACACTGTACACCGTATCGCACTTGACTACCGAACACCATCGTTTAGAAGATCCAGCCTGGCGGCAGTGGGGCCCTTATGTCTCCGACCGACAATGGGGAACTGTGCGCGAGGATTACAGCGCGAACGGAGATGCCTGGAATTACACAACCCACGACATGGCCCGCAGTTACACCTTCCGGTGGGGCGAGGAGGGCATCGCGGGTATTTCCGACGACATGCAGCAGCTTTGTCTGGGGCTCGTACTTTGGAATGGAAAAGACCCGATTCTGAAAGAGCGCTATTTCGGGCTGACCAATGCCGAAGGAAACCACGGGGAAGATGTAAAAGAGCTTTATTATTACCTGGATAACACCCCGTCGCATTCCTACCAGCGAATGCTTTATAAATACCCGCAGGCGGCTTATCCGTATGAACAGCTGTTAAGCGAAAACCGACGCCGGAGCAGACTGGACCCTGAGTTTGAATTGCTTGACACGGGTATATTTGATGCCGACCGCTATTTCGATGTCTTTGTCGAGTATGCCAAAGCCGGCCCGCAGGATATCCTGATGACCATAACGGTGCATAACCGCGGACCCGAAGCGGCAGCGTTGCATGTGCTGCCAACCCTCTGGTTTCGAAACACCTGGGTATTTGGCGACGATTCGGATGGGGTGCCAAACTACCGGCCGTCGCTCATTCTGCAGCCTGACAAAACCGTCTCCGTTGAAGACTCCGCTTTGGGGCGTTACGTCTTACACGCCGAAGGTAATCCGGAGTGGCTGTTTTGCGAAAACGAAACCAACATGGCCCGGCTGTATGATACGCATACGGGTTCCCGTTATCCCAAAGATGGCATCCACGATCATGTTGTATACGGAACCGATACTGTCAATCCGGCGCACACGGGTACCAAGGCTGCCGCGCATTATCAGGTGACGATAGAGCCCGGCAGCTCGGCGGTTGTTCGCCTTCGGCTCGAAGCAACGGGTCAGACGGGTACGGGCCTGACGGCACCATTTGCCAATTTTGATACAATTTTCAACAAGCGAAAAGAAGAAGCGGACGAATTCTACGCCCAGATTCACCCAGGCGAAGCTACCCCGGATGAGCGACTGGTGCAGCGGCAGGCGTTTGCCGGTATGCTGTGGAGCAAGCAGTATTATTATTATGACGTGTCGCGCTGGCTTGCCGGCGATGAGAATAGCCCACCGCCACCGCCTGAGCGGTTGCACGGCCGCAATCATACCTGGCTTCAACTGATCAATGCCGGGGTTATCTCCATGCCCGATAAGTGGGAATACCCCTGGTATGCGGCCTGGGATTGGGCCTTTCATTGTGTAACCCTCTCGCTAATTGACCCTGGTCTGGCCAAACAGCAATTGATGATGCTCACCAATGAGTGGTTTATGCATCCTAACGGCCAACTACCTGCCTATGAGTGGAATTTTTCGGATGTAAACCCGCCCGTACAGGCCTGGGCGGCCTGGCGTATCTACCACCTGGAGCTGGAACGCAAGCCACCGGGCGACGAGGACTTAACGTTTCTGCGGGGCATTTTTCACAAATTGATGCTCAACTTTACCTGGTGGGTGAATCGGAAAGATGAATCAGGAAACAACATTTTTGAGGGGGGCTTTTTAGGCCTCGACAACATCGGTGTTTTCGACCGGAATACGATCTTTCCCGGTAATAGTCATCTGGAGCAGGCCGACGGCACCAGCTGGATGGCAATGTATGCCCTCAACATGATGCGGATCGCCCTTGAACTGGCCCGCCACGACTCCGTCTACGATGAAATGGCGACCAAGTTCTTTGACCATTTCCTCTATATAGCCGGGGCCATCACGAACATTGGCAACAGCAACGTAGGGCTTTGGGATGAAGAGGACGCCTTCTTTTACGACCAGTTGCGCCTGGACGATGGCAGTGTGCAACGCATGCGGGTTCGAACATTGGTGGGCCTGATTCCGATGTTTGCAGTCGAGGTGCTGGATGATGAACTGTTACAGGCAAACCCGGCCTTTGCCCAGCGAATGGCCTGGTTTCAGGGCCACCGACCTGATTTGTATAATCAGGTGTCGCGTTATACGGAAAAAGGGGTCGACGAAAAACGATTACTTAGCCTGTTGCGTGGATTTCGCCTGAAAGCACTGCTGTCGAAAGCATTGGACGAGCGGGAGTTTCTAAGCCCGCATGGCATTCGGGCTGTATCGAAGGTGTACAAGGATAACCCCTATGAATTTACCCTGAATGGTACGACCTTCCGACTGACGTATACGCCAGCCGAAAGTGACAGTGGTATGTTTGGCGGCAACAGCAACTGGCGAGGTCCGGTCTGGATGCCCGTAAACTACCTGCTGGTCGAGAGTCTGGATCGGTTCTACCACTATTTTGGGGATAGTTTTACGGTTGAATATCCGGTTGGGTCCGGGCAACAGATTACGCTTACCCAGGTTGCTCATGAGTTGAGTAACCGACTCATTAGCCTGTTTACCCTCGATGCCAATGGAAAACGCCCGGTCTTTGGGCAGCATGCCAAATACCAGGACCCCCACTTCCGCGACCATGTTCTGTTCTACGAATATTTCGACGGCGACAACGGGCGTGGGGTAGGTGCCAGCCATCAAACCGGCTGGACGGGTCTGGTAGCTGAGTTGATCAACCGGAAGTATAGAAAATAAACGTGCCACGGTTCCTGAATAAACCGTGGCACTTGTGTAATCTAGGAAAAGCAGTGAACCTGTGGTGTAACAGAACTACCGGCGGGCAGGCCGAAGCACCATAAACCGCTGCTGAAGCAGGTAATAACTGCCGAACAGCAGGCCGCTAAAGAATAAATCGCCAACCAGGCCATTCAGGAAAAAGTTGGAGCCATTGTAAAAGGCCAGCCCAGCGGCATAAGAGGTCATCAGCCCGGCGGCCGTCTGTGGGTAATACGTACTGCCGTACCAGACCGCAAAATTCGTGATCAGAAAAAACAGGATTGACGACGCAATCGAAGCGGCTGCAATGCGCCCGGCCGAGGGCCGCTGCAACGCTGTCCGGCGGACTGCCCACAGGCCCAGGAGCCAGGTCAGGGCAAAACTAAAGTAGACCGCACCCATGCTGCCATGAAAACCAATAAGCGCATCGCTCAGCAGCATGGCTGCCATTGGAACCGCCAACCCCAGCCATTTCCGCTCAAACGTTGCTGCGCCAAATAAGGCCAGAGCCGCAATGGGCGTGAAGTTCGGCCAGTGAGGCACCAGACGAAACAAAGCAGTTGCAAGAACAAGGACGGTCAGTGTGGTTAAGCGAATTTGAAGGGGCTTCATATAAAATCAGCAGTTATTGTATTAACTAGTGTCCAGTATCCAACTCAGAACAAGGTTCGGAAACTTCTGTAAAATCAGGTAAGTTGTTAACCGGTTAACAAAGGTAACGCCATAAATAGACACAGCAAAGCCAAATTTGTGGCCTGTCTGCCAGTCACTGTAATTCAGCTCTTTTTATTCCCCACTATGAAACGTCTTTCCTGTCTCATCTTTCTTCTGGTATCCATCTGTCTACAATCGCTCGCCCAGACGGAAGAACCCATGCATTATCGCGTAACGGTGCCCGCCGGGACCGAATTAACCCTCGATGGCACGCTGACACTGCCCGGTAATCATAAAAAAGCCGTGCCAGTGGTGTTGCTCATTGCCGGGTCCGGGCCAACAGACCGGGATTGTAATAATCCATACGGCCTGAAAACGAATGCGTTCAAGATGCTGGCCGATAGCCTTGCCAGCAGGGGAATTGCCGTAGCCCGTTATGACAAACGGGGCTCCGGTACAAACCTGAAAGCCGCCCAGATGGTCATCAAGCCGGAGGAGTTCGTTTTCGGGCACTATGTATCAGATGCCGTCGGTTTTATCCGGCAGCTACAGGCCGACAAACGATTCTCGAAAGTTGTTGTGGCCGGGCATTCAGAAGGCGCTTTGGTCGGCATGCTCGCTGCCGAGGAAACAAAGGCTAACGGGTTCGTGTCAATAGCCGGGGCGGGGCGTAATATTGTCGATGTGATGAAAGAGCAGGGACGCATGGCAGGCAACCCCAACGAACTTCAGGCTGAGGTGGATGGCGCACTGGATTCGTTGCGGAATGGCCAGATGGTGCATCCTAAAAATCCGATTTTAAAAGCCCAGCTGTCGGCAAAAGCACAGCCCGGACTGATCTCGATGATGAAATACGATCCGGCAGTTGTGATCAAAGCTTACAATGGCCCGGTCCTGATTATTCAGGGCAAAAAAGACTTGCAGGTGGCCGTCACCGATGCCGAATTACTGAAAGCCGCCCGACCCGATGCGACCCTGATGCTGTTCGACGCGATGAATCACATCCTTAAAAACGTGGAAGGAACAGATAAAACAGAGAACGTTAAAACCTACAGCAAGCCCGACCTACCGATCACACCCGGCCTGGCCACAGCCATTGAGCAGTTTGTGATCCGAAAGCGTTCGTGAAGTTGATGTAAATAATGAATAGCTTTATAGTTAATTGATTACAATGAGTATTTGTCATCCCGACGCAGGAGGGATGACAAATCAGGAATCCACTATTTACTGTAAAATAAGCCTCCGGCTAATTGGCGGAATAGTGTTGGAGAAAGGCGATCAACCGTTCGAAGCGAATTTGCTCGTAGGAGTTTTGTGTCTGTTGAACAAAAACATGCCGATACGTATCGACCAGGTCTTTGAAGTGCCGGTTGTGATTCAGGCTGGCCGCGATGAGTCCTTTGTAGCACCGGTGCATCTGATTGGGAACATACGGACAGAGCTGTTCGGGTTGCCCGTTCAGCAGTCGGTCAATGGCGGGCAGTGCACAGGACGCGGTCAGGAAATCAAAGCCGACGGAAACAAAAAACTGCTCGATCTGATCGCAGACAGCGAGAAGCTCTTTCTCCGAGTGAATGCTGAATCGAGCCGACGAGTAATCCGCAAATTGAGTGATGAAAGCGGTAAGCGTATTGGCATCCGGGCGGCTGATGGCCTGACTGGTCTGAAACTGTTGGGCGATTTGCTCTACCTGATCATTCCGACAGCCAAGCTGAACATCCAGTATCGTTTCGTGATCGTAAAACGTTGGAAACAGCATGACGGTCTGAAACCCTGCATCGGTTAGGTTTCGATATTGCCGCTTTTCAGGCAGCAGCACAAACTGGTGCCGTTGGAATAAAGGCGTCAGATGCTGATACAGAAGGGTTTCGAACGAGGTAGACGTCATGAACGTATCGCCATAACGGCATATTGATTACATTCGCTGCCTTAATAACTGTTTTGGCGTGGATATGTTTGTCTGATCGGGTTAAAAAAATGTGTGATTAATGGGCTTAATCGGCGAACCAAAGGTCCATGAAACAAGTTAGGTTAATGCAGAAACGCAAAAGCGCTTCAGTTTTGGGGACGACCGGAATTGACAGCTTGCTGAGGTCGCGTGTAAGCATGCCGGGAGTTGACGGTATTTCCCGCCCAAACAAATCGTCAAAACAATAACTGGCGAATATAACTACGCCATGGCTGCCTAATCCGGAGGATTAAGCAATAGCCATTGTCTCCCCGGCCTACGTGCTGCTGGCTGGATCAGGAGGCATCGACTCGCAGCGCTGGCTCGGTTTATGGTGTTAACGGCCGAGTAAGACACAAGCACCTACGGATGAAGCTTGGTTTGGTACACACCGGGCCGATTCCCGACAATCCTAAGTGTACCTAAGCATGTAGAAGGCACGACGGGTTCCTTGACTGGACGAGAGTTCGAATCTCTCCGTCTCCACAAAAACCGAAAAAACCCCGAAATCAGACTGATTTCGGGGTTTTTTATTGGGTACAAATGGGGGTACAAATATTTTTCGTAGAATTACATCAACTAGACCGTTCATACAAGTTCGAATTTCCACACTTTAATCTATTAATGTATATGCCACTAATTACTTCAAGCGCTTTAACAGGTTTTGGTTCTTGGTTATTAAAAAAAGGAGGAGATACATTTATAAAAGGTTTTTCAAAAGATGAAGTTAATAAAAGATTTGAAAAATGTTTGTTAAAAGCTTCCTCCGAGCTAAATAAAAAATATCCAAATGCTTTTGGCGAAGATATTAAAAATTATTTACAAAATGATGATATTAAGAATGAATTATTTAAGATGCTATTTACTGAATCTAATATCGAAATAGACGTACTCAAACAATATATTGATTTTGATACCCTACCCGATGGATTTCTAATTGATTTGATTGCCAATATCAAATCAAGTTTAAGTACTGATACGAAAATTAATTTAATAATTTCGAATAAAAAAATATATGATATTGTAAAGGATTCTAGCGATAGTATGAGCCAATTAATAAATGAGTCTAAAAGAGTTAATGAGGGAGTAGTAGATATAAGAGAGAAGCTTAATACATTATTTAAAAATAAGTTTTCTTACGATAATTTTTTGATAAACTATTTTGGTAGTCTCAAAACATCAATAATTGATGTTAATTTTTTTGGCTTAGGTATAGAACAAACTTATAAAAAACCAAGAGTTAATTTAAAAGAGATTTTTGTAAAGCCGCTTTTTAAATATAAAAAACAAGGAAACAGTGATGATGCAGTGATAGTTGAAAACTCTGTAAAGATAACTAAAGATTCATTTTGTATAATTGAAGCTGATTTCTTAACAAGAATACCGAATAACATTGTTGTGTTGGGCAATCCTGGAGCAGGAAAATCTCTGTTAATAAGAGCTATAATATATGCCATCATTAATAAAGATGATAGCGTTATTTCGGCAGAAAATATTTTCAGTTATTTGCCGATAAGAATTGAATTAAGAAAGTATCTTATTTACAAGAAAACAAATAGTAAAAATTTGCTCAATTATATACCCCACTTGTTTGAGCTAGAGTATGGGCTAAATTTTATAAATACTGACGATTTGAAAGAAATTTTATTGAACGAAAAAGTTATAGTATTTTTTGATGGATTAGATGAAATATTTGATTTGAATGAAAAATATAACGTTAAAAATGATATAGTAAATTTCACAAATACCTATAAAAATAAAGCCATAGTTACATCTAGAATTGTCGGATACGAGGATGCAAAACTTGATAATAGTTATTTGGAGTTTGAAATGGAAGATTTTAATGATGACCAAATAACTGAGTATGTTGATAAGTGGTATAAATTTGAAGAAACTGATGAAGATAAGAGAAATATAGAGATAAAGGAGTTTTCTCAAGTGAAAGATGAATTGTCTAATCTGATAAAAAACCCTTTGTTGTTATCGTTGATAGTAATCTTGTATAGAAATAATTTAAAAATTCCAGAATCTAAGTTGGAGATTTACCAAAGTTGCACTAAAACACTTGTTCATAAATGGGATTCAATAAAGCAGTTAGACTTCTCAGTAAATAAAGAAATATTAGATAGTAAAGAAGTATTATTGGCTGATTTAGCGTTTTGGCAGTATAAAATTCAGAGTGAAACTCCTGATAAATTGACAAACGCCACCGCCTTAGCAACTGTTACAAATTCTATTATGCTAAGGCTTAAGATAAGTGAATGGGCAACCGCAAGGACAATAGCGGAGTCTTTTCTTACATACGCAGAAAAAAGATCAATATATTTTGATAATAATTTTACTCATAAAACATTTCTAGAATACTATACAGCTTTCTGGATATATTCTAATTGTGATAAAAAATACGCAGTTCAAAAAAGAGATATGATTGTTGATCAGTATATCTCTAATCCTTACTGGTATATCGTATTTGAGCTTTTACTCAATATGATCGACAATGAACAATCAGACGACGAAATTATAGATGGAATTTACCAAAGGCAAATTGATAGGGATTGGAGAAGCCTCCAATTCTTAATAGGAGCATTGCCTTCTATTAAGAACATATCTCAGGAGCAAACAGTGCAACTTTTTGCCAATACATTTTCTTTTCTTTTAACTTCTGAGTCGAACGAAATTAACTCAAGTAGAAGTAAGGAAACTAATAAATCAGAAGCGTCTGTAATGGGAACTTATGACGCATTAGATTCAATTGCAAATAGCAAAGACTATAGAAGTTTGTTTATAGATACTGTTGTGAAATTGTATGATAAAGGAGGAGATAATAAACCAAAGATTTTCTCTTTGGTTTATGAAATAATTGCTCTTCGAGATGTTGATATATTCGGTGTTTTTAGAGATCACGATATTGAATTTATAAATACCATTAAAACTGACCCTAATACTTATATGTTATATTTTTATAATATAAAAGACATTGATGAACTATTTTCTGAGTTAATAGTATATATAAAAAAGTTTGGGAAAGATGACTTTTTTACTTCTCCTTACACTAAGTTTGCTGGCTGGACACACATATCATTAGCGCAAAACTTTTTTACCGTTTGGCTAAGCAAGCCTATAACAGATATTAATTATTATTTAGATGAATTATCAAAATGTGGGATAGATAGACAGACGATACTTAGTAACTCAGAAAGTATTGAAATTGTATTTTATAGTAATACAAGCAGGATGAAAGAAGTTTTACTTGCTTTGGACAATGAAAAAGATTTTTTTACAAAATCAATTTTATTG
This sequence comes from Spirosoma radiotolerans, assembly GCF_000974425.1. NCBI lineage: Bacteria > Pseudomonadati > Bacteroidota > Cytophagia > Cytophagales > Cytophagaceae > Spirosoma > Spirosoma radiotolerans. Next base: position 3,215,952 of record NZ_CP010429.1, on the reverse strand, counting down.
TCAATGTTTTTTTCAATGTATAGTTTTAGGAATAGTTACGATAATGTAGGTGTAAGTTTAGATAGTATATTAGATATTGATATATCTACATCACTAAAAAAAGCAGTAAAAAGTGTAATGAGTAAAAAGTTCAGTCACGCAAAAACTATGGTTGATTACGTTATGAATAAAATTTCAATAAATTGAAGTCATCAACTAATAGAGCTCTAAACAATGTAAGCTTTAGAGTTCTATTAGTTGATGACTTCAATTTCGTCAGTAAGAGCTGTGAAAGATCAAAATTAATTTATTTACTTGTGCTTGCTCTCGCTCTTAATTCTAGTTTTTTGCTTTTCTTTAAAGTTTCATCAAAGAATGCACGTTCATCTGACGTCATTGAGCCTCCTTCTTTTTTAACTCGATTAAGTCGCTTCATTGTACTCATTAAATCTTGCTCTTGTTTCATTGTTAGTTAATATTTGAATTAGTTAAATATTCCCAAATTTCTTTTTGAAAAAAGATAGTAAAGCAGATTCATTATAATCTAATCTACTTTTCTCCTGTTTAACCGATAACTCTTTGTATCTCTTTAGTGATGCTTCTTCTTCATTCTCTTGGTGTTGCTTATCGTCTTTGTCAGCGTCTGGCAAAGGCACTGGAGCCGGAATATTTTCTTTCTTCTTGGACTTAGTTTCGATGAACTTAATTAAGTCAGCGAAGTGATTCTTTTTGGTGATGTCGATGATGCCCGTGCCTGGATTTCCATTGACTTCTGTGACGTAGGTTTTGCCCATCTTCTCCCGAATTAGATCTACCCCTGAAAACTCAAGCCCAACTGCTTTAGATGCTTTGATACACATGGCAGTTTCCTCGTCACTCAATGTGATGGAACGACCGCTGCCACCTTTAGATAGATTGGCTCTAAAATCGCCCTGGCTAGCTGTTCGCTCTAAAGCCAGACAAACTTTAAAAACCGTCTAGGGCGATGGTCGTAGGGGGTGAGTTTGAATTGCTTTCGGCGAGGACTGTATCGATAATAGCGGGTACCTACGCGTACCGTTTGGGTCGGGGAAACGGTGGCCGGATTCAGATCGTCTTCCAGCGTATGGATACTACCGTGCGTCTGCTCGGCAAGCTGGTAGTAGTCGGGTTGGTACGCCCGCGCCGTATCGCTGCCGGTCGTGCCGCAAAGCACCACATGAACCGGCTTGGTTAGCCGATTCAGTAAGGGCATGTCTTTAACCTGGCTCAGGTTGTCGGCCACCAGAATGAGATGCCGGGCCTGTGGGAATTCAGTCTGCGCCCGGATCAGGGCTTCCACCGTATTTTCTGCGTCATCCTTATTGTTGACCGTATTGCGGGCCGCTTCCAGCAAGAGGGGTAAGGTGTTGGCCGGGCGAACATCCCGACTAACGTACATCCGGCCGGGCAACCCACCGGGGCGGGTTTGTTGCCCCAGACTATCGCAGTCGGTGAAAAAGACGAATCCCTGTGGAGCAATGGCGGCCGTGTTTTTCCTGAACCAGGTAAGCAGTTGCGTGGTGTAGGGATACATGCTCGTGGTCATATCGCAGACGATCACAGCGGCTGGCCACTGGCGTAGGTTTCGGTCTAAAACCCGGTACGCCGTGGAATCGCTGCCAAAGTCGCCGGTTTTTACCTGGCGAATGATGGCCGTTTCTTCGGGGCTGATGGCCACAGGTTGCCCCTGGTGAATTCGCTCGGTCAACGCGGTTGGCAATGCGGTGGGTATCCGTAGCGCCGGTATCGATTCGGTCGGGTATCGGAGCAGGAACGGGTCGACCTGTGGCGAAGGAAGTACAGCCGCTCGGGAGCGGCTAACCCTGCTCACTGCTGCAGTAGGTGCGGGTGTTTTCGGGCGGATCGTTGGGCGAGGCTCGGGACTTTCTGTTGGCGGCAGCTCCGTTGGCTGAACCGTTGTCAGTGCAGAGGGCACCCGCCGACCGGTGCGGGTTTGCCTCCATAACCAGCCCAGCATACCGATCAGCACTATTCCCACACTGATCCACAGCGCCCCCCGCCACCTGCGCCGACGTTGGCGCTGGCGTTTCAGGCGTTCCCAATCAGCGGGGATGTAGGCGGGCTGATGGGCTGCCAGCGACTGGCGTACCCAATCGTGGAGACGCTTATCGTTTTGTTCGCTCATGGGTGGGAATGGTTTGGGCGCTCAAGGCCTGGCGTAACCGCCGGTTGGCTTCACTTAGGTGAGATCGCGATGTGCTTTCGGCAATGGCCAGCCGCTGGGCAATTTCGCCATGGCTGTACCCCTCCAGCACATAGAGGCTAAACACAAGCCGATACGGGACGGGCAATTGATGCAGAACCGTCAGAATGTGCTCGGCCGAAAGCTGGGCAAAAATAGCGTCTTCGTTGAGATAAGGCTCTACTAACTCATAATCAACTCCTTGCAGTGGAATATCGGCGGCCCGCTGGCGGTTTTTTCGGTAATAATCCAAGGCGGTATTGACCAGTATCCGTCGGAGCCAGGGCAGCAGTGCGTCCTCCTGCTTGAGTGAACCCAAATGCCTGAAGGCTTTTAAAAAGCTGTCATTCAGGATTTCACGAGCATCTTCGGGGTTACTGGCATAGGCTAGGCAAACCGACAGGGCATAGCTATAGTAACGTTCGTAAAACGCTTGCTGGGCGGGTTCCTCACCCCGACGACAGCCTTGCAGCAAGGCCTGAAGTGACTGGTCGATCAAGCCGTCAATTAGTTACAGTTCGTATAGGTGAACACCGTTTTTAAGGTATCGGATTGAGGTGGCGCGTCGGGATACGTGCTGGTGCCGATAGCGGTTGTCTGCGTAACGAATCCCTGGCTATTCAACTGATTGACGTACGTATGTTTCGTTAATTGAACGACACCATGGCCGGGATAGTCGGCAAAATAGGTATAACTTTTCGGAACAGTTGGAGCACCGAAGCCCAGAAACCCAATGGCGACATCCAGGTTCGTTTCCAGACCTGTAACGGACTTGATTGTAGGAAAGCCTTTAAACGCCGGCACCGTTTCGCGCCAGGCTTTCCCCTGATCGTATTCGGTAATGGCGTACGAATTCAGGTTGTCCTGCTGGTAAACGATGGCTTTCACCAAACGGCCCTGGCTATCGTATTCATAGGCGGGTTTAGCATTGATTTGCGTAATCCGCCCGTCGACAATTGTATAGGGATGCGTCATGGCTCCCGATTCACTTGGTCGATACGTGTAATCAACCAACTGATTCTGGCGGTACGTCCAGGTTTGTTGACTTCCGTCAATCAATCCATTATTCTCGGGAGATAACTTTGGGTCGGATGTGTAACGGAACGTAGCTGTTTCGGACAGCAGTTGCCCATTCGGGTCGTAGTCGAAGGTGCCGGTAATTTTATTGCCGGGCGACGAACCGGGACTACTTTCACTGACGTAGCCCGTTAAGCGGCCATTGCTGTAGCTATAGGTTCGCGTGGTGGTCATTTGCCGGGCTGGCTGACCACTTTTGACATACCACCGGTCCGTGCGGACCAGCGTCGATGCCGTTAGATAGCCATTCTGATCATAGGTGTACGTGCTTTTCAGCGTCTGATCGCCATTGGTCAGGTTAAATTCCCAGTCGAGGAGCTTTCCCTCGGGATCATAGGCGTAGGTCGTCCGATCTGCTGGGGTTGAGTAGGTCTGAATGCGGCAGTTGGCCTGTGGCGTTGTTGTATCCTGGGCATCGGGTCGACAACTCGTGTCAACCCCAGCCAACAGGGCTGCTGTCACGATTATCCGCCACTGGCGCGTCAGAAAAGGTCGATTTGTCATGGGTGGTCGCTCTGGTTTAGTCCTGTAACCCAGACGAAGCCTAGAGCGAAAACGCTGGTAAGACAACTAAAAAAATTTGATCAAAGACTGGAATCTGTATGCTTGATAAAAATGGTCAGGCTGGCAGGTGGCTGCAAACAGCTCGAAAAGCCTTTTTTGGATTTTATAGATAAAAAATAAAAATTGATTGGGGGATTTTTCACGCTGGCTTGTCTTATGGCTACTAGCCCCCGCGATTAATGGCCACCAACTCGTTTCTTTTTCGGCGCTCCACCAATTCCATACCCCTCGGGCCATCACCTGTGTTGCGGAGCGATGCCGAAGCCTTGCCTTCGGCATCGGTTGATGGCGAGTTGTTCATTCGCAATGCGTTTGCTACCGACCCAAAACTTGGGTGCGAACTCCTGTTCAGGCAGTATTTCGCCCCGTTATGCAGCCATGCCATTCGCTTTATGTATGACCGGCAGGCGGCCGAAGACGTTGTAGCGGACTTGTTCTACACCTTCTATCAGAAGGAGTTATACAAGCAAATCCGGGGGTCATACCGGGCTTACCTCTATCAGGCCGTCCGGAACAGGGCCTACAATAGCCTGCGCTGGGAATTAAGTCGGCAGGAATCCTTGCCGGATGATCTGGATCGGGCCGACCTCGATGCGACCCAACCCGACCGGCTTCTCCAGCAGGATGAGCTCTACCGGGCGCTGGAGCAGGCTGTTCAGCAATTATCGCCCCAGCGGCAACGGGTATTTCTGTTGAGCCGATTTGAAGGAAAGTCCTACAAAGAGATTGCCGCTGAGATGAACCTGTCGCCCAAAACCGTCGAAAATCACCTGCTGCGGTCTATTTCTACCGTTCGCCAATTTCTTCGGCAACAAAAGCTGATTAGCTGGACGCTGCTTGTACTGGTCACTTTTTCCTGACGCTCAACGACACACGATCTCCTCATGAAACCTACCAAAGAACTGTTGTTTACCTACTTTGCCGGACAGGCCACGTCTGTTCAGCAAAAAGTGATTGGTGAATGGCTGACCGATGCCGGGAGCCGGGAAACGTATTTTCAGTGGCTCGATGAATGGGAACGCAGTTTTCCCCAATATGTGCCCGATGTAGCCCGCCATCTCGACGAGTTTCGTCAACGACTCGATACACCCCTGCATGAACAGGTACCTCTGGTTCGGCAACTGCCCGCCGAACCCCGCCCATTCCTGACTAGCGGAGGCTGGCTAGTGGCCGCTTCGGTGGCCCTGTTACTCCTGGCCGGTGGCTGGCTGTTCCGGGAGCCACTGTTGTACAAAACCGTCACGACGGGCGCTCGTCAGCTTCGTTCGCTGAGGTTGCCCGATGGCTCAACGGTTGCCCTCAACAGTAACTCGTCTTTCCGGATGCCGCGGCTTGGTTACGGCTGGCTTTCCCGACGGGTAACGCTAACGGGCGATGCTGTTTTTGACATCAAACACCTCACCAACAACCAACCCTTTGTGGTGCAGACCGCCGATGGCTTAGCGGTGGAAGTCCTCGGGACCGAGTTCTCGGTGCGCAGCCGGTCGGCACGGGCCGAGGTGGTTCTGAAACGGGGAAAGGTCAACCTGCAGTATACCCCGGCCAACCAACCCACCCAAAATGTACTCATGAAGCCCGGCGACCGGGTGACGCTCGATGGTAAAGGCGCGTTGCGCTTGCAGGCCCGAGCCGATACCACCCAATTTGCCCACTGGCGATATCGCCTGTTCAGCTTCAACGACACATCGCTGCGGGAGGTGGCCTCTCAAATCCAGTCTGTGTTTGGCGTAACGGTTCAGCTCTCCGACCCGGCACTGGCCCGGCGAACGCTGACGGGTACCATCCGGGCCGGATCATCCGATGAACTCGCCGACGCGCTGGCTGAGCTGCTCAATCTCCGGGTTAGCCACCGTGATCAATACATTATGTTGTCAACTCCTTCCGAAACCCAGATTAATCAATGAAAAAATCGCTACCCTTATTGCTCACAACCAGCTGGTTGATTAGCGTGGGTTATGGCCATACTGTAGCCCAAACGCTGGCCTTTGCCCGTCCGACACAGCAAACCGATACCAGACAACCCGGCAAAGGAACGGCCGGTGTGGGCGTTGGTCAGCCGCTCAGGCAAACGCTCCTGCAATTGAAAGAACACTATGGTGTCGATATCCTGTTTGAAGAGTCGGTTATTTCGCGGCACCTGAGCCCGCTCGAACCCCTCAATCTGAATGCCCGGCTGGAAACAAACCTCGAGGTACTCCTGAAACCGTATGGACTTCGATTCAAGAAACTGCGCTCGGGGGCCTATTTAATTTTACCGCCCAAAAATAGCAGCCGTACGAGTATCAGTTCGCCCCCGCCAATACCCCTGACGACTGCCGGGACAGGCCCCCTCTCGCTGGCGGGCCTGGCGAATCTGGCAACGGTCCAGCCCATGGAAACAACACCCACCGATGTTCGGATAATCGGGCGGGTAACGGGCGAAGCGGGGGAGGAGTTGCCCGGTGTGAGTGTCGTGGTGAAAGGATCGTCGCGCGGCACAACGACGGATGCACAGGGCCGTTATCAGTTGAGTATCCCGACCGATGCATCGGGCGTTACGCTGGTGTTCAGCTTTGTCGGGTATATTAGTCAGGAGCGTGCCGTGCGCAACCAAACAATTATGGATGTTCAGTTAGTACCCGACACCAAGTCGCTGAACGAAGTGGTGGTTGTAGGTTATGGTCAAGTGAAGAAAAGTGACCTGACGGGTGCCGTAGCCACCGTGCCCGTCGAGGAGATTCGCAAGGTAGCCGTCACCTCCCTCGATCAGGCGTTGCAGGGCCGGGCGGCCGGCGTACAGATTACCCAGAACTCGGGCGCACCGGGTGGCACCACAAGCATCCGGATTCGGGGAGGCAATTCCATCCAGGGCGATAATGAGCCATTGTACGTTGTTGACGGCATCCCATTTAAAAATGATGGGGCGGGCAGCGGCTCAAGTTTTAACGTGTTGAGCACTCTCAATCCCAGCGACATCGAGTCGATTTCGGTCCTGAAGGATGCTTCGTCGACGGCCATTTATGGGTCGCGGGGATCGAATGGCGTGGTGATCATTACGACCAAACGCGGAAAAGCGGGCAAATCGACCATCAATCTGGATACCTATTACGGCATTCAGACGGTGCGCCGGAAATACCCCGTACTGAACGGACGGGAATATGCCCAGTTTGTGAACGATGCCAATACCAATGAAGGGCGTCCGGCGGTATATACCCCAGAGCAGGTCAACGCCTATGGCGAAGGCACCGACTGGCAGAATGAGATCTTCCGGCAGGCTCCCATGGCCAACTACCAGCTTTCGATGAGTGGTGGCGACGAGAAAACGCAGTACGCCATTGCCGGAGGCTACTTCAAACAGGGTGGTATCATCGTCAATTCTGATTTTGACCGGTATTCCTTCCGAATCAATCTGGACCGCAAGCTGACCAACAAGCTGAAAATCGGCAATAGCCTGACGGTCAACCGGACGATCACCAATCAGGCACGTTCAGATGGGGATTTAGGGAGCGCGGGCCTGGTGACCATTGCCGCGCTACAATTTCCGCCCATTCTGCCGGTGACCAATGCCGATGGCTCCTACTTACTGACCAGCCCGGCCCTGGCCTTCACCGCCGATAACCCGGTGGCCCTGGCCCGTGAAAATAAGAACCAGAATACGGCCTACCGCATCTTTGGCAATGTCTTCGGCGACTACCAGATTATCGACGGGCTCAGCCTGCGGGTGTTGATGGGCATCGATGGTGTTTTACAGAAGCAGGATTCATACCTGCCCCGCTCCGTTTCCAGCGGACTGGCCCAGGGCGGAGCCGCTTCTATTTATAATAGCCAATCCATAACCTGGCTGAACGAAAACCTGCTGACGTACACGCGTACGTTCAATACGGTGCATAACATAACGGCTTTGCTTGGGTACACCCAGCAGGCCAACCGTACCGAAACCAGTCAGGCACAGGCCCGTAACTTCGTAAACGACAACCTGGGGTCGAGCAACCTGGGGTCCGGGTCGGTGCCCCTGACGCCCTCGTCGGGCATAGGTACCTGGGGCTTGCAATCCTATCTGGCCCGGATCAATTATGGCTACAAAGACAAGTACCTGCTGACGGCCTCCTTCCGAAGTGATGGCTCCTCGCGCTTCGGGACCAATAAGCAGTACGGCTATTTCCCCTCGGCCGCTATCGCCTGGCGGATTTCGGAAGAAGCCTTCCTGAAAAATAACCAGGTGATCAATGACCTCAAATTCCGGTTGACGTATGGCGCAACGGGTAATCAGGATGGCGTGGGCAACTACCCGGCGTACTCGCTGCTGGGTACGCAGAACTATGTCTTCGGCAACACGGTGTCGACGGGACTAGGGCCCAACCAGATCGCCAACCCGGATCTGTCGTGGGAAACGACCACTCAGGCTGATATGGGTGTAGATGTCGGTTTCCTGAATAACCGCATCACCCTGACAGCCGACCTGTACCTGAAACGAACAAAGGATTTGCTGCTGAACGTAACCGTGCCCAGCACATCCGGCTTTTCCAGCGCCTTCAAAAACCTTGGTAAAGTAGAGAACAAAGGGCTTGAACTCAGTATTTCCTCGCGAAACATAGACGGGGCTTTCAAGTGGAGCACCGACCTGAATTTTGCCCTCAACCGAAACAAGGTACTCGATATTGGCGGCACCCCGCAGATATTTGCCGGTAGCGTTGCCAACATTGGGCAGGGGCTGAACTCGGGCATCATCCGGGTTGGTGAGCCGCTGGGGTCATTCTTTGGGTACGTCACCAACGGCCTCTATCAGACCACTGATGAACTAGCCGCTTTAGCCGACCCGCAGGCCCGCAAACCCGGTGACCGGAAGTACCTGGACCTCAATGGGGATAAGAAAATCGACGATAACGACCGGACCATCATTGGTCGGGCGCAACCCAAATTTCTGGGAGGACTAAGCAACACCTTCTCCTATAAGGGTGTTGAACTGACCGCTTTCCTGCAGGGTGTGTACGGGAATAACATCCTGAACGCCAATCGGTATGAGCTGGAATACCTCAACGCAACGACCAACCAGGACCGTGACGTGTTAAACCGCTGGACGCCCACCAATACCAATACGGACATCCCGCGCGCGTCAACGACTCGTCCGGCCAACCGGGTATCGACCCGTCAAATCGAAGACGGTTCGTACCTGCGGCTGAAGACGATTCAGCTGGCCTATAACCTGCCTGGATCCGTACTCAAAACCCTGAAGATCCAGTCACTTCGTGTGTACGCGACGGCCCAGAACTACCTGACCTGGACGAGTTATTCGGGCTATGATCCGGAGGTAAACCGGTTCGGGCAGGATAGCCGGAGCCAGGGCTTCGATTATGCCAGCTACCCAGCAGCCAAAACCATCCTGTTCGGTCTAAACGTAGGATTTTGATAAGATATATGATGTACTACTTTATCGGGTCTCCAGATACATCCTACATCCTACATCTTGTATCCTTTACTAATCTCTGAGCCATGAAAAAAAATATAGTTCTTCTTTGCCTGATTGGGGTGCTGACATCCTGCGATGTGCTGGATCAGAAACCCGAATCCAGTTTCACCCCGACTAACTTTTACAAAAATGCCGACGATGCCAAAGCTGCCGTCAGCGCGGTTTATGATCCGCTAAATAACGCCAACCTATATGGGCAGGTCATGTGGATTTTGCAGGACCAGGCGACCGACGACGCCGAATGGGGGAACGGCCGCTCGACCGCTAACCAGCCTAAAAATGACCTCGACAAGTACACGTTTACCCCCGCCACCAACACTTTTCAGTCCATCTGGTCGACGGTCTATTCGGCCATCAACCGGGCCAATGCGGTTATTGCCCGGGTGCCCGGTATCCCAATGGATGGCGACCTGAAAGCCCGGTACATTGCCGAAGCGAAATTTATGCGTGGATTTTATTACTTCACCCTCGTCCGCCTGTTTGGTGGTGTGCCGATCATCACCGTTGAAACCACATCGTTGAATGACCTTTCTGTGGCGAGGGCATCGGCCGATGATGTGTATAAACTCGTTATTCAGGATTTTACCGAAGCCGAAGCCGTACTGCCAACAACATACTCGACCGCCGACAAAGGTCGGGCGACGAAAGGTGCTGCAAAAGCGTTTCTGGCAAAGGTGTATCTGACTCGACAGGACTGGCCGAAGGCATCGGCGAAAGCGAAAGAAGTTATTGACCTGGCCACGTATGATTTATGGGCCAACTTCGCTGATGCGTTTCTGATTGCCAACAAGAACGGGAAAGAAGCCGTCTTTGAGATGCAGGCCCTGAGTGGCGGGTTTAATGAGGGAAGCCTGATGCAGGGCTACATGCGGCCGAACTTCGACCGAGTCAATGGCGTGGCCGGGTTTGGAGATGATCCCGCTACCGAAAACCTGTACAGAGCCTACCGCGCCGACGACAAACGCCGGAACGTCACGCTGAAACTCTATAGCGCCACCAGTACCCCAGCTGCCCCGGCCAGCGTGTTGTTCCCCTGCTACGTGAACAAATACCTGGACCCAACGGCTACGGGCAACGGCGATGGCGGCAATAACTACCCCATTATACGCTATCCCGATGTGCTGCTGATGTACGCCGAAGCCCTCAACGAGCAATCAGCCAACAGTGCTGATGCTTACACAACCATCAATCGGGTTCGTAACCGGGCGGGGTTACCGAACCTGACCGCTAACCTGAGTCAGGCGCAGTTTCGGGATAGCCTGCTGCTGGAGCGTCGGCTGGAACTGGCGTTCGAGGGACATCGCTGGTATGATCTGGTTCGGACTAAACGGCTTGTTAGCGCCTTAAAAGCGCAGAACCCAACCATACCCGTCGATGACCACCATTACCTCTTCCCAATTCCCCAGACCGAACGCGATGTAAACCCTAAACTGGACCAGAATCCGGGGTATTAAGCCAATAGGAAGGGAAAGTCACAACTTGATAATCAATCATGCATAACTCCATTCGTTTACTGTTTCTAAGCTTTTTTCTAACGAATCAATCAATCGCTCAGCCTGCCCCCGTCACGGTCGATATATGCGTGTATGGTGGTTCGTCGGCGGGGGTGATGGCGGCTTATACCGCTAAAAAGATGGGTAAGTCCGTTATCCTGATCGAGCCGGGGCGCCACCTCGGCGGACTCACGACGGGCGGACTGGGGTATACCGACATCGGCAACAAATACGCCATCTCTGGTATCGCCCGCGATTACTACCGCCAGATTGGCAAGCATTACGGGAAGTTTGAACAGTGGATTTTTGAGCCCCACGTAGCGGAAGACCTCTTTAAGTCGTATGTCAAACGGGCCAATGTCAATGTTCTCTATGCCTACCGGCTCCGGTCGGTGAAGAAGCAGGGCACGTCTATTCAGAGCATCACGCTGGAGCCATCGTCGGCTGGAAATGCCACTCGGACGGTTAATGCCAAGGTCTTTTTGGATTGCACCTACGAAGGTGATCTGATGGCTAAAGCAGGTGTCAGCTATACCGTTGGCCGTGAAGACAACAAGACCTACGGCGAAACGTATAACGGCTTTCAACTACTGGACAAACATCAGTTTGCCGATGGCGTTGACCCGTACAAAGTGCCCGGCAAGCCCGAAAGCGGTCTTTTGTGGGGCATCAGCACGGCGAGTGCGCTGCCTGTCGGTACGGGAAATAAAGACGTGCAGGCTTATAACTTTCGGATTTGCCTGAGCAGCGACCCGGCCAACAGTATACCCATCACTCGCCCCGAAGGCTATGACTCAACCCGGTATGAACTGCTGTTGCGGGCCATCGAAAAGAATCCCAAGCTGGCGTTCAACACCATTCTCAAACCCGACCGGATGCCAAACCAGAAAACAGATATCAACAACAACGGCCCGTTTTCGACCGATATGATTGGCATGAACTACGACTTCCCCGAAGCCAGTTACGAGCGTCGGGCTGCTATTCAGCGCGAGCACGAACTGTACAACAAAGGGTTGCTCTACTTCATCGGGCATGACCCGCGGATGCGCAAAGACATACAGACCGAGATGCTCAAGTTCGGTTATCCGAAAGACGAATACACCGATTCGGGCAACTGGTCGACACAAATGTATGTTCGGGAGGCCCGGCGCATGGTGGGTGCTCATGTGATGACGCAGGCAAACTGCCAGGGTCGCGAAGTGGTGCCGGATGGCGTAGGCATGGCCGCGTATACCATGGATTCACACAATTGCCAGCGGCTGGTGGTCGAGAAGAATGGCGTAAAAATGGTCAAGAATGAAGGCGACGTACAGGTTGGCGGTTTCCCGCCGTACCCGATTTCGTACCGCTGCCTGACTCCTAAAGCGACTGAGTGTACCAACCTGATGATGCCCGTTTGCCTGTCGGCGAGCCACATCGCCTACGGGTCTATCCGTATGGAGCCGGTCTTTATGGTACTGGCACAGTCGTCGGCGGTGGCTGCCAGTATGGCCATCGACGGGAAAACATCGGTACAGACCATTGATGTAAAAAAACTACAGAACCTACTGAAGACCAATCCACTGGCTGATGGCCGCGCCCCCGAAATTCTGGTCGATAACGATGATCCTACGCAGGTAACTCGCACGGGTGAGTGGACACGGGATAATAACCCGAAAGGAGCGTATGGACCCAGTTATTTCACTGCATCAGGTTCGGGTTCGGAGGTGAAGAGCGTACGGTTCAGTCCATCCATTACCAAAGCGGGTAATTACCAGGTGTACATCTACATCCCGAAACTTACAGGGGCGTCTCACACGCTGAATTTGGCTGTATCGGATGGAAGTCAGACCAAAGCCGTTCCCGTTCGGGAGTCCGATATTCGGGTGGAAGGGCAGACTTCCGGCGAATGGGTGTCCTTGGGATCGTATGCTTTGTCTCCGGGAAAAAAATGCTTTGTGGACGTATCGACAAAAGACGCCGATGGGGTTGTGGTAGCCGATGCCGTTTTGTTCGTACCCGGGTCCAAGTAGGTTATCAGGTAAGTATTGGCCATAGTCTATGACTATGCCGAGCATCACAGTCCCGGTTTGCTGACGGCTGATGAAGTGAATTGGGACTGCTGGTTGAACAACAGAGACAGCGGTTCATGGTAATCAGCGACGCCCTTGATGATTATAGTATCCATACGATGCGGGGAACGACTAGAACAGTGTCGTTACCCAGGTGGCAACGACACTGGAACTGGGTTTTTCTCATTTTGACTACAAATCTCCTTAATTAGACTACAGGCACCGAATCCTACAGCCTGACCTTTGATGTATCATTAATCTTTAAGGTATACATCATGGTACATCAGAATGAAAAGGCAAGCAGTCAACCGGCGTCAACGCCTGTAACGTCAACTAAAATTTGGTTCATCACGGGCGCTTCCCGCGGTTTTGGCCGCGTTTGGGCCGATGCCGCGCTTAAGCGGGGTGACAAAGTAGCGGCTACCGCCCGCAAGCTGGAAAGTATTGCCGACCTAAAAGAAAAATACGGCGAAAACGTACTCCTGCTGGAGCTGGACGTTACCCGGCCCGAGCAAGTAAAAGCCGCCCTGGAGCAAGCACACGCTCATTTCGGCCGACTGGATATTGTCTTTAATAATGCCGGTTATTCATTGGTTGGCACCATTGAGGAAGCCAGCGCGGATGATATTCGTGCTCTTTACGAAACGAATATTATTGGTCCCGTTTCTGTTATTCAGGCAGCTTTGCCGTTATTGAGAAAGCAGGGTGGCGGTCATATCCTCGGTACATCCAGCAATCTTGGTCATGTAACCTTACCCGTGATCGGCTACTATTGTTCGTCAAAATGGGCATTTGAAGCCATCCACGAAAGCCTGGCCGCGGAGGTTAAACCCTTTGGCATCAACGTGACCATTATTGAACCAGGGGCCTATGCTACCGAGTTTGGAAGTCAGGAATCCCTGAAGTTTGCACAAGGCCTCGATATTTACACCAATTTTAAGGCGCAGTTTGTCGATGGTTTAAAAACGATGGAAAGAGGTGATCCGGAAGCAACGCCTGAGGCACTCTTTACAATTGTGGATGCAGAAAATCCACCACTTCGGTTCTTTTTAGGCAGCCATTGTCTACCTTGGGTGCGCGCAGCCTATGCTGAACGCCTGGCAACCTGGGAAGCCTGGGAAGATGTATCCAACTCCGCTCAAGGTCAAGCTATGTAAGGAACCCACAAACAGGAAACTTTTTGATAAAGCATCCGTGATAACCGATCCTATTTTTAAGGATCGGTTATCACTTTATCTACTGAAGGATGAAAAAAGAAGAAAATCACCCGTACAAAATTGAATCGCTAACCGATGCGCATCGGGCCTTTGGTTTGCCTAAGCCTCGACATCCGTTGGTTAGTCTGATCAACGGTGCACACGTACAGGCTGACATGACCGGACTTCCCCAATATCATGTGCTGGGCTTTTATAAACTATCGTACAAACCAAAACTGAACGGCAAATTAAAGTACGGCCAGAGTTACTATGATTTTGATGAAGGTGGTTTGTTATTCGCTTCGCCAGGCCAGCTTATTGGCAGCAATGACAACGATGCTAGCGTGTGCTCCGAGTATACGTTGCTCATTCATCCAGATTTTCTTTTAGGATATCCCCTGGCCAAAACCATTAAACAGTATGGCTTTTTCTCGTATTCAACCAACGAAACGTTGCATCTTTCGGAAGATGAAAAAGAAACAATTTTTGAGATTTTTAAAATGATCGAAAAGGAATTGTCCAGCCGGATTGATGATTTCAGTCAGGACGTTGTTATTTCACAACTTGATTTGTTGCTCAATTACGCGAACCGGTTTTACAAACGTCAGTTTCTTACCCGCAAAGCCGTTAACAATGACCTGTTACAACGGTTGGAAGACCTGTTAGACAATTATTTTAACGATGAACTGTCCTTAAACCAGGGTTTACCGACCGTCGGCTATCTGGCCGAACACGTGAATCTGTCGCCAAGTTATTTAAGTGATATGTTGCGGTCCCTGATCGGACAAAATGCACAACACTATATACATGACAAACTGATTGAAAAAGCAAAAGAAAAATTGTCCACCACCACGTTATCGGTCAGTGAAGTGGCTTACGTGTTGGGATTTGAACATTCTCAATCGTTTAGTAAACTCTTTAAAACAAAAACGAATCTTTCGCCATTAGCCTTCAGACGATCGTTCAATTAATTAGAAATCCAATAAGTATTTTCGTCCGGTGAGCTAATTGTATTGAGTAACTATTTCGTAAAGAAACATCCATACATCCTTAGATTAATGCACGCCCTATTACCTTTTCTGCTCGCCATGATTGTGGCCATCGTGTTGCTAAACATGTGGGCAAATCAACTAAAAATTGCGTATCCGATTTTGCTGGTCGTGGCCGGGCTGTTCATTAGTTTTATTCCGGGGCTGCCAAGGGTACGAATCAATCCTGATCTTATTTTCTTTATTTTTTTGCCGCCACTTTTATTTGAGGCTTCCTGGTCGATCTCATTTAAAGAAATGAAAAAATGGTGGCGCATTATTGGCAGTTTTGCGTTTCTGGTTGTGTTTTTTACCGCCTTATCTGTAGCGGTGGCAGCTAACCATTTCATCCCAGGATTTACGATTGCTTTAGGTTTTTTATTGGGCGGAATCACATCGCCACCGGATGCGGTCAGCACCGGAGCCATTACCAAATTTGTTAAAATTCCTAAATCCACTTCGGCTATTCTGGAAGGGGAAAGCCTGCTCAACGATGCGTCGTCGCTGATTATTTTTCAGTTCGCTTTAGTCGCTATTGGTACAGGGCAGTTTATCTGGCAGCAGGCAGCGCTGAGTTTTTTATGGACCGTACTAGGGGGCGTGGGTGTCGGTTTGTTACTGGCCTGGGTTTTTATTCAGGTCCATAAACGACTTCCGCTCGATCCTTCATCAAACATAGCGCTGACGCTGATTGAACCTTATTTTATGTATTGGGTGGCGGAGCAGTTTCATTGCTCGGGTGTGCTGGCTGTCGTAAGCGGTGGCTTGTTTATGTCGGCCCGGCGACTTGTTTTTCTCAACAGCGCCAGCCGTATTCAAAGCTTTAGTGTGTGGGAAAGTTTTGTGTTTATTCTAAACGGTATTGTTTTTCTGATCATCGGTCTGGAACTTCCCGAAATTATCGAAGGTCTACGTGAAAAAGGTATTCCCTTACAGACCGCCATTGGTTCAGGCATGTTGGTAACCGGCGTGTTAATTGTTGCCAGAGTCATTAGTTCGTATGCGGCCTTGCTGGCAACATTTATTTTTCGTCCTAACGTAATGCCTCGTTCCGGATTTACCAGAAGGCGCTGGCTGATGCCTTTACTGCTGGGCTGGACGGGTATGCGGGGTGTAGTGTCGCTGGCTGCGGCTTTAGCTATCCCCATCACGCTGGATAATGGCACGGCTTTTCCTCAAAGGAACCTCATTTTATTTATCACCTTTGTTGTCATTCTACTCACTCTCCTGGTGCAGGGACTTACGCTGCCTTATTTGATAAAACGGTCACGATTGTTTGACAGTATAATCGAGGAGGAACCGGAAGAATTGACCAGGCAGAGAATGAAACAGGGCCTGAAACAACATGTCTATGAGTTTCTGAAAAATAAATATGAAACAGAACCGAATGGGTATGCCGGCATGGAGAAATTCCTGAAGCAGTGGGAAGAGCGGGCAAAAGCCACCGATGATAGCTGGATGACTGAAAGAACAAAGGTAATTTTTGTGGAATTGCTCGAGTGCCAGCGGCAGTATTTAACCGAACTCAATAAAGATCCGAAAATTGATGAAGTAATTATCCGTCGGCAGCTATATCAAATCGATCTGGAAGAAGAACGGTTGAAGATTATTTAATTTTAACGGCGGATTATGCCTTTTTTTTGCTGAGCTGCGGGCTAAAACTTGTAAAAAAAATTATAATTCGCGTTGATTTTATTCTTTAAGTCGATGATTATTGGGTTTGTGGAGAATGGGAACAATAGGAAAGAAATTGGCTTCATTCACTTATTTGTTTTAAAATTAAGCCTGGTCGTATAGTCACTAATTTTCGTTTCGATTAACGGAAGAATTTGATCGATAGTCAGTAAAAAGCTGCCAGCATATGGTAAGCATAAGCGAATGTGGAGCCGATTACAGGCGAACTACAAGCCACATCCGCAAATCCAGATTGCGGAGCAGTTGATGGCCGGCGAGGCTACCGCTAAACGAATCTAAGGTATGCAAAACACTAGCCTTTAATCAGCCATTGAGCCACTGACGGAAAACAGTCAGCGAGAAGCGTTCTCCTGCCGACGATCGTTCGGCGACTTCAAACTTCCGTTCAGCCGGGCGTAGAGCGTAACTGAGGTAGTCTACATTACCCAAACGGGCATGTAACAGTAGATTCATGAGCCCAGGCGCAAATCGGCTAAAATTCCGTCGGGCAACTAAACGTAATAAAGCGGTTGCTCCGCCCATAATGTCGGGTTGTTTTCAAACAGATCCTTTAGTTTGCGGTAGACCCGCTGGCTCCCGGTACCATCGCCGATCATGCGAAAGTGAGTCGATTGCACAGGCAGGTTTTGCTGCTGCCTAGCAAATGATGCGTCCGATACCGCAGAAACAGAGTTTTATAGAGCGTGGCAGGGTGTACATCGACTGTCATGTATGAATAGCCAGGAATTTTTAAAAATAGAAGGGTATTGAGTTCAATTGTATGACTTTTTAGCCTTATTGGGTTACCGGAAATAGCTAAAGTCATGAAAAAATGGCTTTGATGGGTACAATTATTACATAGGTTTGTTCAAAAATTTGATCTCTGGTTATGTCTTCTGTTGTTTGTGTTATTGGCAGTTCGAACACCGATATGGTGATCAAGGGAGACAAGCTCCCGGCCCCTGGAGAAACCGTCCTTGGCGGTACGTTTCTCATGAATCCCGGCGGGAAAGGCGCCAACCAGGCGGTAGCCGCTGCCCGGCTCGGAGCTGGTAGCCAGCCTACCAGGGTATCTTTTGTAGCCAATGTGGGCAATGATATATTTGGTCGGCAGGCGCTCCAGCAGTTTGAACGGGAGGGAATTCAAACCGACTATGTTACGACAGACGCTGATGAACCATCGGGTGTGGCCCTGATCGGGGTGGATAGCCGGGGCGAGAACTGCATCATGGTGGCGTCGGGCGCCAATGCCAGGCTAGGGCAGGCGCAGGTGGCACAAGCCCTAAAGGCCCAAACCAACCCTGCTGCCACGGTCGTGCTGCTGCAATTGGAAACCCCCATTCCAACCGTGGCCTACGCTATTCAGCAGAGCTACGAGCGCGGGATGCGGGTGATGCTGAATCCGGCCCCGGCGCAGGTTCTCGACTCGGCGGTGCTGGCTTGTCTGCACGTTATTACGCCCAACGAAAGCGAAGCCGAATGGCTCACGGGTGTCCGGGTAACCGACGAAGCTTCTGCTCAGCAAGCTGCTCAGCGCCTTCACGAAGCGGGGGTGCCGAATGTAGTGATCACCCTTGGCGCACGGGGAGCCTACCTGTCAACGTCGGACGGAGCTTCCCTGATTGCTGCTCCGCCCGTCACGGCGGTTGATACAACAGCGGCTGGCGACTGTTTCAACGGGGCGCTGGCGGTAGCCATCGCCGAAGGGCACGACCTACCCAAAGCGGTGGCGTTTGCCTGTAAAGCTGCATCGATCTCGGTTACCCGCATGGGCGCACAGGCCTCGTTGCCTCACCGTCACGAAGTCGATGCACTCCCTTACTGACTGGTTGATTCTCCTTAAATCCTGACTATTCCTCATGAGAAAAATGTGTTTGCTCCTGATTGTATTGGCTTTGGCGGCTTTTGGCCCTGCACCATCCCCTAAAAAACGAACGCCTGGCTCTGTAACGATGTCGAAAGCGACGTTGCAGGATAAGATCAAAGGTGGCTGGGCTGGTCAGGTGATTGGCTGCACCTTCGGTGGGCCAACGGAATTTAAATTCAATGGGACCATGATGAATGAATACCAGCCTATTCCGTGGTACGATGGTTACATTAAGAAAACAATGATCGAAAATGTGGGTCTGTACGATGACCTGTATATGGACCTGACGTTTGTGGATGTATTCGAGAAGAAAGGGCTCGATGCCCCTGTCAGCGAACACGCCAAGGCTTTTGCCAATGCCGGATACATGCTCTGGCACGCCAACCAGGCGGGACGATACAATGTTCTTAATGGCCTGAAAGCACCAGCCTCGGGTCATTGGCTCAATAACCCCCATGCCGACGATATTGATTTTCAGATCGAGGCCGATTTTTCGGGACTCATGTCGCCGGGTATGCCCAACACCGCCGTGCAGATCGGTGATTCCATCGGGCATATCATGAACTATGGGGATGGCTGGTATGGGGGTGTATATGTAGGAGCCATGTATGCGCTGGCATTTGTTAATAACGATGTAAACTACGTAGTCCGGGAGGGGCTCAAAGCCGTTCCGGCCCAGAGCACCTTTTACCAGTGCATTGCCGATGTCATCAAATGGCACGACCAGTACCCGAATGACTGGAAACGGACCTGGCTGGAAATTCAGCGCAAGTGGGCCGACGAGGTCGGTTGTCCCGATGGGATATTTGCCCCCTTCGATATCGACGCCAAAGTAAACTCCGCCTACATCGTGCTCGGGTTACTGTATGGGCAGGGCGACTACACCAAAACCATGCAGATCAGCACCCGCGCCGGGCAGGATTCGGATTGTAATCCATCGTCGGCCGGGGGCATTCTGGGAACGATACTGGGGTATAATAAAATACCCGCTTATTGGAAACAGGGCCTTAAAGAAGCTGAAGACATCGACTTTAAATACACTACCAGGTCGCTCAATGATGTGTACACCATTGGCATGAAGCACGCGCTTCAGGTCATTGAACGCAATGGTGGTAAAGTAGCAGGCGACCAGGTGACAATGGCCGTCCAGACGCCCAAAGCGGTACGGTTGGAGCAGAGTTTTCCGGGCCATTTCCCCACCGAAAAACGGGCGATAAATAAAGACCTGACCAGCGAGTATACGGCTAACTTTGAGGGGAACGGTTTCATCGTTGTTGGCGATACCCGGCCAAAAGCGCAAATGGGAAGCTATGAGTATGAAAGTAATTATGTCGGTAAGCTGGAAGTGTATGTGGATGAAAAACTAGTAGAAACGGCCAGCCAACCGGCTAGCTTCACCCGCCGTCGCTACGACCTGACCTGGTCGTATAAACTGCCTTCCGGCAAGCACACGGTGCGACTGAAGCTTCTCAACCCTGACAGCGAGCATACTGTCCGCCTGCGAAATTTGATTGTTTTTGGCGATAAGCCTATTCTGGCTCGTTATTAACTGGCTCGTTAGCAAATAGCCTCTCGTACTATCGAATTCTAAGCTCCACCCACGTTTGCCATTGAATTATTTAGTGCCGGATGCGGATGCTTACCCGTTACGTGTTTAGTCACTCACAGCCCTCATTTACAGAAGGATCTCTGCGCATAGTCAATTTAGCTACAGGCCGTTAAACGGCCTTTGCTTCATGAATTGTCTTCTTGAGCATACGGTCTGTAGCTGCCCTGCTGTCAGGCTGGTCCTATTGCCAAATTCATGTTCGCGCATTGACCAAATTCTATCTTTTTTAAACCTCCTCCTTTTTTATGGGTTTTCTGGACAATACTTTGCAAAAAACGAAACAGCTATGAAGACGGTTAGATGGTATTCGCCAGGGGGCGATGGAGATCAGGGAGGAAACAGTGCAAATGACCGCGAGTCAATTCTGCGTCAGGAAGGCCCCCACGAGCCTGGGGATACACCTTTAGAGGATCAGGAAGAATTACCCGGCGGGTTTATTCATGGGCACGTCGACCAGGGTGAGGACGACGAATAAGCCTGTACGTTTGGCCAAAAGCCATTCGTAAAGTCCATTTCTAGAGATTTAAACATACAGCCTGGTCTGCTTCAGTAGGCCGGGCTGTATGTTTAGATACGGTATTTTGCTGATTGTCTGCCGATCAGGCTATGTGTCGTTTCTGCAACTGGAGGTTAATGGCTTTACGCTTTTTGGTATAATCGTCTACAGCGGGAATCAGGCCCCACCCCGCAACCGCTACCAAATAGGATTCGAGCACGAAGGCCATGCCTACCGTTAACACAATTAGCATCAGTATAAAAAAACCAACTTGTTGATTTCTGGCTCGCCTGGCCAGTAGCTTCTGATCAGATAGTTGCTCCAACGAAAGTTGATCGTAGGGACAGGAAGTGAGTAAAGTTGGCATCATTTCAGTTGTTTATGCCCAAAATTATTTCTTTTAAAGGGAGCCAAAAGAGTAAAAGGATAAAAGGGACTAAACATGGTTAATTGGTCAGATCCAGTCAATATGGCTAAACATCCAGGGCGTACTTGAAACATTACTGAGTAAAATAGAGTCGTGTCCAGGATATAAACTTTCGCGAGCCCAAAAACTACATTATCGGAAAGCAATTACGTCTTTGGCCCTTTCTTTTTCGGCGGGTTTTATACGAAGTTTAAAGAGGGTAGGCCACTTTTTCCCGGTAATATAAAATGCGTTTTCGGTTGGTTGAAAGGCAATCCCATTTAATACGTTTTCTTTGGTGTCGATGGACGTCGGTAAAATGGATTCCATGTTCAGGTTTCCGACCACTTTTCCCGTTTTGAGGTCAATCTGTACAATGCGATTCGTTTGCCAGACATTGGCGAAAACATAGCCATTTACATACTCCAGCTCATTCAAATTCATAATGGGCCCTTTGTTGTCATACACGTTCACCTCACCCAGAGATTGAAAATCGGGCGACAGAAAAAAGAGTTTGTTGGAGCCGTCACTTAAAATGAGGGTTGTGTCACGGTGGGTTAGCCCCCAGCCCTGGGTATGGTATGTAAACGTCTTGTCCAGGCTGAAATCCAGGTTGTACCGGAAGCATATGCCCGATGTCCAGGTTAGCTGGTAAATTTTGTTGTTGACAATCGTTATGCCTTCCCCGAAATACTGGTTTGCCAGCGGTACGGATTTACGAACAGAGCCGGTCTGCACATCAATCTGCATGACATTGGACTGTCCGTTCAGGCCCGTGCTCTCATACAAAACACCTTTATAAAACTCCAGCCCCTGCGTAAAACTGGTTTCGCGGTGCGGATACGTTTTAAGGACTGTATAGGCAACGTTCACCGGCACTACATCCGACCACATCTCCACGTTGAGCGTATCGGAAAATGATGCACTGCCAGAGGTAAGGCCACTCACCACAAGTTGATGCAGCCCCGTTTTTCCATCCGAATACCCAACGGCTAATGACTTTTCTGATTGCTGGAAAATAGGAGAATCCGCTCCATCGACCGTAACCTTCGGCCGTGTGATTGACCGACTAAGTTGGACTAAAATGGTGTCGCCCAGATTGTATGTCGTTTTGGCCAGCGAAGCAACGGGCGTAGGCTGGTCGGCAGTGGATTGGGCGGGCTTCTTTTCCTGACAGGCCATGTGCATAAGACCTGTCAGAACGAGCAAAAGAATTGAGCAAAAGCGGATGTTCATGTATACGAAAGCAGTAACTAGTATTGCGCTGGTTTTTAGTAAATAAGTATTGGATTTACATATTTCGCCGGTAACGACCGCCCACGGCATAGAGCGCATTGGAGAGTTGCCCCAGTGAACAGACTTTGGTAGCTTCCATCAACTGCTCGAAAATATTTTCGTTGGCCAGGGCCGCAGCTTGTAGATTAGCCAGCGCCCGTTCGGCTTCGAAGCGGTGTTGCTCCTGAAACTGCTGGCACGAGTCAACGGCATACCGCTTTTCGTCGTCGGTGGAGCGAATCACTTCTGTGGGAACAATGGTTGGCGAACCGGCTGGGTCCAGAAACGTATTGACGCCCACGATAGGCAGGTCGCCGTTGTGCTTTACCGTTTCGTAATACATCGACTCTTCCTGGATTTTGCTGCGCTGGTACATGCGTTCCATGGCCCCCAGTACACCCCCGCGCTCGTTGAGCGACAGAAACTCCTGATAGACAGCCTCTTCGACCAGATCAGTCAGTTCCTCAACAACAAAGGCGCCCTGGAGCGGATTCTCGTTTTTTGTCAGCCCAAACTCGCGGTTGATAATCAGCTGAATCGCCATGGCCCGCCGAACGGATTCTTCGGTGGGGGTTGTAATGGCTTCGTCGTAGGCATTGGTATGCAGCGAATTGCAGTTATCGTAAACCGCCAGCAGGGCCTGTAAGGTGGTGCGAATGTCGTTGAAGCCGATTTCCTGGGCGTGTAAACTGCGCCCGGATGTCTGGATATGGTATTTTAGCTTCTGGGACCGGTCGTTGGCCTTGTATTTATGGCGCATCGCCTTGGCCCAGATCCGGCGGGCCACCCGCCCCAGCACCGTATATTCGGGGTCCATGCCGTTTGAGAAAAAGAACGACAGGTTAGGGGCAAAGTCATCAATTGCCATACCCCGGCTCAGGTAATATTCGACAAACGTAAAGCCGTTGGACAGCGTAAACGCCAGCTGCGTAATCGGATTGGCCCCGGCTTCGGCAATATGATAGCCCGAAATCGACACTGAGTAAAAATTCTGAACGCGGTGATCGGTAAAATACTGCTGAATATCCCCCATCATTTTCAGGGCAAATTCGGTCGAAAAAATGCAGGTATTTTGCGCCTGATCTTCTTTCAGAATATCCGCCTGCACCGTTCCGCGCACCTTTCGCAGCGTATCGGCTTTTATTTGCTCGTATACCTCGCGGGGCAATACTTTGTCACCCGTAGTGCCAAGCAGCATCAGGCCAAGTCCGTTGTTGCCATCGGGAAGGGGACCGTTGTAGCTCAGTTGGAAACCTGCCTGCTCGATCTTTGGCTGTGTGCCGACCCGGGCCAGGTATTTCTCACACTGCTGGTCGATGGCTGCGTTGAGGAAGAAGCCGAGTAACATCGGAGCCGGGCCATTGATCGTCATAGAAACGGACGTTGCCGGATCGCAGAGGTCAAAGCCGGAGTAGAGTTTCTTGGCATCGTCGAGAGTGCAGATGCTTACGCCCGAATTACCAACTTTCCCAAAAATATCGGGGCGCATGGCCGGGTCTTCGCCGTATAACGTTACGGAATCGAAGGCCGTCGATAGTCGTTTGGCCGGGAGCCCATTCGAGACATAATGGAACCGGCGGTTGGTTCGCTCGGGGCCACCCTCACCCGCAAACATCCGCGTGGGGTCTTCGCCTTCGCGCTTGAGGGGAAACACGCCCGCTGCGTATGGAAACTCACCGGGTACGTTTTCGGTCAGCAGCCAATGCAAAACGTCGCCCCAGTCGTGGTATTTTGGTAGGCTGACTTTCGGTATTTTCAGGTGGGAAAGGGTTTCGGAATACAACGGCTGCCGAATGACTTTGTCGCGCACGGTGAATTCATACAATTCGGCGGTGTAGCGTTGCTGCATCGCGGGCCATTGCTGCAACAGAGCCCGGCAATCGGGATGCAGGCGGGCTTCGAGTTCGGTGTAAATCGTCTGTAACGCATCCTGCAAAGGCCCATCGTCAATCAGCTTACGCGTTCCATCCAGTTGATATAGTTTGCGGGCTAGGGTCGTCTGGTCCTGCACAAAAGCATCGTACCGGCGGCTTTCTTCGACAATTTCGGCCAGATACCGCACACGATCCGGCGGGATAATAGTTTGTGTGGTTTCTGGTTTCAGGTTACCCGATTCCTCTCTGGAAGAAAAAGAATCGGGCGCAGCTGTTGCCGCGAACGGAACCTCAAGAGCAGCCATAAGTTTATCGAACAGCCTGTTCATGCCAGCGTCATTGAACTGCGAGGCCATGGTGCCCAGAATCGGTAGTTCCTCGTCTGGGACGTCCCACAAGTTATGGTTGCGCCGATACTGTTTCCGGACGTCGCGCAGGGCATCCAGCGAGCCCCGTTTATCAAACTTATTGATGGCAATCATGTTTGCGAAATCGAGCATGTCGATTTTTTCCAGTTGCGTGGCGGCCCCATACTCGGCTGTCATCACATACAGGGTCTTATCGGCATGTTCCGTAATTTCGGTATCGGATTGTCCAATGCCGGAGGTTTCAACAATAATCAGGTCAAATGGAACCGCTTTGCACACATCGATGGCGTCCTGCACGTGGCGACTCAACGCTAAGTTCGACTGTCGGGTTGCCAGCGACCGCATGTAAACTCTGGGTGAATGAATCGCGTTCATCCGGATTCGGTCGCCGAGAAGCGCACCGCCCGTTTTTCGTTTCGACGGATCGACCGAAATAATGGCCAGTGTTTTATCGGGATACGTCCGCAAGAAACGAAGCACCAGTTCATCGATCAACGACGATTTTCCGGCGCCCCCCGTACCGGTAATGCCAAGAACGGGGGTTGAAAGAGCGATCGAGCGAGAGAGGGAAAGAGCGGTTTGCCGGTAGTGGTCGGGCAGGTTTTCGGCGGTGGTAATGAGCCGGGCAACTGCGTTGGTGTTTTCATGCAGCGATGCCGAAATCTGGGTTTCAGTCGCTGGCGGCAGCGCAAAATCACACTGCCGTAGCAAGTCGTCGATCATCCCTTGTAGCCCCATGGATCGGCCATCGTCGGGCGAGTAAATACGGGCGATCCCATAGGCGTGTAATTCGGCAATTTCGGTGGGAAGAATCGTGCCGCCCCCGCCCCCGAAGAGTTTGATGTGACCCGCCCCCCGTTCGTGAAGCAGGTCATACATGTACTTGAAAAACTCCAGATGGCCGCCCTGGTAGCTGGTCACGGCTATGCCCTGCACATCTTCCTGAATAGCGCAGTCAACGATTTCAGCCACTGAGCGGTTGTGCCCCAGGTGAATCACTTCGGCCCCCGACGCCTGCATGAGCCGACGCATCAGGTTAATGGCCGCGTCGTGCCCATCGAACAGCGAAGCCGCCGTCACAATGCGAATCTTATGCCTGAACGCTGGCGTGTCCGATGGATCGAGTTTACTTTTCTGTGCAGTCATGGGGTAAGGCGTAAAGGGAGTTAGACGAAAGGAACCTGACCGATCAATACCAACACAAGTGTTGGTAAGGCCGAACTGTCGACAACGTTTTGTCCGTTTTCTCAAAGATACGAACGAAGCGTAAATGCCGTTTCATTCGGGCCGGGCAACCGTTCATCCAGCTCAATGGTACAGTCAACTTATTTTCAGCAGCTGGATTGGCTAAACGAATAGCTTTGCTTGATCAACCGTTTGACATGACTAAAATCAGTATGAAAACTAAACTACTTGCCCGGTTGTCTGTAGCGGGCGTTTTACTGGCCGGTTCGCTGATTCATACCGCCAAGGCGCAGGATAAGGCGCTTCTCTACGAAGTAACCGGTCCCGGACTGGCCAAGCCGTCGTACCTCTACGGGACGTTTCACCTCGTTTGCCCAAATGATCTGACCATCACGGATGCTATGAAAAAGGCCGTTGGTGCCGCCAGTCAGGTTTATCTGGAGCTTGATCTGGATGATCCGAACATGATGGGAAGTATGCAGAAAGCCATGATCATGACCGGCGGCAAAACTATAAAAGACCTGCTTTTGCCCGACGATTACACCTTGCTGGATACGTACCTGAAGCAGAAAATGAACATGGGCCTGGCGCAGGTGGGTATGTTAAAACCCATCGGGCTGATGTCGCTAATGTACATGACGCTGCTACCTTGCCAGCCAGCCTCTTACGACATGACATTTGCCGAGATGGCTTCGAAGGAAAAGAAAGAGGTGTTGGGCCTGGAAAGCGTCGATGCCCAGTTGGCGGCACTGGACAAGATTCCGATGCAGGAGCAGTTGAAAGGGCTGGTCGACATGGCGAAGAAGCCCGATGAAGCGAAAAAAGAGTTTGCCGATTTGCTGGCCGCTTACAAAGCCAACGACATGGCCAAACTAACGGCCTTGATGAAAAACAGCAAGTTTGGCGACATGGCCGAATATGAAGATAGCCTGCTTGGTGAGCGTAACGCCAACTGGATTCCCGTCATTGAAAAAGCTGCGAAAGAAAAGCCTACCTTTTTCGCTTTTGGTGCCGGTCATCTGGGCAATGAAAAGGGGGTAGTGAACCTGCTCCGCAAGAAAGGGTATTCGGTCAAACCGATTCAGTAGGGGTGTATTCCCTTTTACGCCTGGTCTTTCCTGAATCATTATTTTTAATCAGACGGTTAGACCGGCCGCGCTTCCTGCTTTGCTTGACGTACAGGTTTCACGAACCGCAAATGTCCAGATAAGTAGTAAGAACGATTACCTTAATCCATGAACAAACCTTTTTTTTCGATTACCTGCCTCGTTACTTCCCTGTTTGTGATGAATACCGTGTGGGGAAATACCAAAACTATTCCGCCCACCAAACCGGCTCGCGCTGCTCAGGCAAGCATTACTGCAGCGGAGGTTAAACTACCAACGGGCTTTTCGGCCAGCATCGTTGCGGAGGATTTGGGCTCCGCCCGCCATATCGTCGTCAGCAAAACGGGCGACATTTACGTGAAACTGGCCAAACTGAAAGATGGGAAAGGCATTTATCGGTTACGCGACACGAATAAAGATGGCGTGGTCGATGAGCGGGTTGGTTTCGGAGACTATCCCGGCACGGGGATCTTCATCCGCGACGGGTATTTGTACACCTCGTCGAACAACAGCATCTATCGGTACAAGCTGAACGAGAACCAGGAGGTTGTCAATCCAGATCAACCCGAAAAGCTGGTGTCTGGCTTACGGGAAAAAGACCGGGATAAATCGAAGTCGATTGCCGTTGATAACCAGGGTAATGTCTATGTCAATATAGCTTCCGATAACGACGCCTGCCGGGTAGCAGGTACGGGTAAAGGCATGATGCCCTGCCCACTGTTGGATTCGGCTGCGGGCATCTGGAAGTTTAAAGCGAATGTTCCCGATCAAATGTTCTCCAGTGGTGTTCGCTATGCGACCGGACTGAAAAACGTTGTCGGGCTGGACTGGAACAGTAAGACCAATTCCCTGTTTGTCGCGCAGCACGGCCGGGGCAAGTTCGATGACTTCTATCCTCAGTACTACACGCCGAAACAAAGCGCTGAGTTACCCGCCGAAACCATGTTTGAGGTTCATCAGGGCGATGATGCGGGTTGGCCTTACGTGTATTATGACCATTTTCAGAAAAAGAAAATCCTGGCGCCCGAGTATGGGGGCGATGGGAAGAAGACCGGTACGGCTAAAACCATCAATCCCGTAGCGGCCTTCCCGGCGCACATGGGGCCCAATGCGCTTTTGTTTTATACGGGCACTGCTTTCCCGGAACGGTACCGAAATGGCGCCTTTATTGCCTTTCATGCCCAGTCGCAGGAGATTCATAAAGGCTACCTGATTGGGTTTGTGCCCTTCAAGAACGGAAAGCCGTCGGGGCCGTGGGAGATCTTCGCAGATAATTTCGCCGGAACGGACCTGGTTAAACCCACAGGCCCGGTTCAGCACCGGCCATGTGGTCTGGCACAAGGCCCCGACGGGTCGTTGTACGTTAGTGACGACCTGAACGGAACCCTCTTCAAAATCAGTTATCAGGCCTCGGCTAAAAAAGCGACGGCTTCGTCATCGAAGTAAAATTACTGTTCCCACGGTCCGTGAGGACACGGACCGTGGGAACAGAGACTTACTTGGGTGTTGTCAGTTTCTTAAAACTGACACGATAGGTTTCTTAAAACCTATCGGATAGGCTAAAGGCTATTAACTTTTAGGGAGTTTTGAGAAACCTCGCTTGTCAGTTTTAAGAAACTGACAACACGGTACAAAGTACGCTTACCTGAAGGCTACATTTTCTTGATAATCACGTTTTACACAAGCAGGCCAGCATCGCCCGATGCTGGCCTGCTTGTGTAAAATCTTCTTACTTCGCTTCTGCCAGCTCCAGCACAACACTGGTTCGGCGGGTATCTACCTGAGGATTGAAGCCGATTGTCATCAGGTAATTGCCGGAATAGGTTACAGTGTCTTTGCTAATGGTCGAGTTGGTACCCGGATATACATTCAGTTCCTGAATCCGGTACGATTTGGCCGGATCGAGGCCGCTCAGTTTGATTGGGGCCATACTGCCCGCTTTGTAGCGATTCTTTACCAGATACGTAAACCACACAGACCGATCCTTTGCCTCATTGACATACATGGCCGAGGCCACATCGTTGGTGTAAGGCGACGCCAGCCGGAACAGATCGCCTTTCCAGATGACATCTTTGACGCGGTCGTAGGTTTTAAGGGCCTCCTGGCTAAATGTCAATTCGGGCTCCGTTAATTTGCTGACCACAATGTCGTAGCCGATTTTGCCCATCATAGCCACGTCTGTCCGAAATTTGATGGGCTGTTTTCCCCAGTCGGTGATGTGGTTGCAACTGGCAATGGACGGGAAGAAATACGAGTAGTTCCACTGAATAAAGATCCGTTCGAGAGCGTCGGTATTGTCGCTGGGCCAGTATTCGGTGAAGTAGTTCAGGGCGCCATAATCCACCCGGCCACCGCCCCCCGAGCAAAGCATCATGGGCAGGGTAGGGTACTTGGCCCGCACCCGTTCCAGCACGTTGTAGAGCCCCTGCACATAATCGACGTAGAGGTTCGATTGGTTTTGAATCGTTGCCGAATAGGCATTGTAAATGACCGCGTTACAGTCCCATTTGATGAAGCCCAGGGTTGGGTTTTTGGTCATCAGATCGTTGACCACGTTGTAGACGAAATCCTGAACTTTGCGGTTCGATAAATCCAGCACCAACTGATTCCGAAAGTAATACTCCGACCGGTTGGGCAGCTTAATGACCCAATCCGGGTGTTTCTCGTACAGTTCGCTCTTGGGACTCACCATTTCGGGTTCCAGCCAGATACCAAATTTGATTCCGGAGCTCTCGGCCTCTTTCACTAAATAGCCCAGGCCGTGGGGGAGCTTCTTCACGTTTTCCTGCCAGTCGCCCAGGCCCGTCTTATCATTGTTACGCGGGTATTTGTTGCCAAACCAACCATCATCCAGCAAAAACAGATCAACACCAAGCTTCTTGCCGTCTTTAAAAAGAGCCGATAGCTTTTCTTCGTTGAAATCGAAGTAGGTAGCCTCCCAGTTATTCAGGAGAGTCAGGCGGTTGCCTTCGCCTTGCGGAATCCGGTGTTTGCGCGCCCAGCGGTGCAGACTGCGGCTAGCCCCACCTTTGCCCTGATTGGAATAGGTAAACAGAAAAGCAGGTGTTTTGAACTCGGTGTTGGGGGCTAAGGAATACGCCGATGCATATGGGTTGATGCCAGGAATGATGCGCAGGTTGTGCAGCGGATCGACTTCAAAAGCCAGCTGGAAATTGCCCGACCACGAAAGCGTACCGGCAATGACTTCGCCCTGATTTTCATCGGCGGGCTGGTTGATCGCGACCAGAAAGGAGGGAGGCTGAAATAAATCGGCCCGCGTACCGAGCTTGGAATCCAGAATTTTTATGCCTTCAGTGAGCGGTATTTCGCTGGGATTCATTTCATTGGCCCAGTCGCCGTGGAAGTGCGTCAGGTAATAATTCTGCGCCGGAATGTAGAGGTTGGCCGAGGCATATTTGTGGAGGGTAACGGACTTCTTTTCCGTGTGCCGAATCGAACTCCATTGCTCGATAACATCTTCCTTCTGGTACGCTTTATAATACAGCGTCACCTCAAAAGGGTACTGAGGATCTTTCAGATATACTTTAGTTAACACAATGCCATCGGCAACCGCTTGGGTTTCGTGCCGAACATACTTAAGGTCGAGGGAAGGGTTCCCGTCGGCGTGGGTCACCTGAATTGCGGGTTCCAGCAAGTTTCGGCTGCCAGCGGGGGTATAAACCGAATTGTAGATATTCGTATAATCTTCACCGCGTTTTCCGTTGCCGGGAATAGCTGCATACTCAGCTATATTTCGGAGCTTGGGTCCCAGGTGAACCAGGGTAGGCGTCTGGTCTTTATCGATGCGAATAACCAGCGCCGTTTGTTGAGTTTCGATCGTGATATGGGTGTCGCCCGATGCTCCGTTGGCAGTAAACGACAGCAGGAAACAAAGAAATAATGACAGACAAAGCTGTTTCATCAGGAGGTAATTATGTAGTGAAAAAGGTGAAATTAATGCGCATCAGACAACTCCTGGCACATGGCTGCCAGATCGAGTTGGGTGGATGGCGTCGTATCGGCCCGCAGCACCCGCTTCATGTAGGCCAGGGCGTCGTGCGTGTGGGTTGCTTTGATGGCAGCTACACAGTCGATCGGAATGGAAAGTTTTAAGTCGCGCATAAATGCGTCATTCGCCGAAAAAAGCACACAAGAATCGGTACTAAGGCCCGTCAGAATCAGGTGTTTGACATCCAGGTAGGTCAGCAGCATATCGAGCGTAGTCTCGTAAAATGCTGAATTCTTGGGTTTAAGCACAAAATAATCATCCGGATCAGGTTTAAGTACGTCTGCCAGATATTGTCCCCGAACCCCGTCGGCCAGGACATGCTCGACAACGTCATTGAAATTGGACCGCCAGCGGCCAAAATTATCGTTGGCATAAATAACCGGAATGTGTTCGGCCTGGGCCCTTTTCTTTAAGTCGGCAATGGCCTCGGCAACGCGGCTGGCGGGTTCCAGTAGTTCGTCTCCACCCGGAAATTCCAAATCATTGATCATGTCGATAATCAACAGGGCCACGGGCGACGAATCAGGCGCATTCCCGTGTAAATCTTCATTTTTAGTTTCCATTTGATGCGTTGAGGAGATAATGGTCATAGTAAAACAAGTGACACCTAAACAATTTCTCCTCCTGTACTTCCCGCTTTTCCGGCTACTTATTAGTTGCTGGGCTTTGTCGTAAACTCCATAAACCGGTACACCTCCTGCCGGGTGATATCGAATACTTGCGCCGTCTGGCTGCGAAGTTGCTTGTAAGCCTGCGCGGAGAGAATGGGCGTCGGTGTATCCGCCAGAATCGGGTTCCCAATGGCGCCCAAACTTGTAACATAGTGGGCAATACTGAATTCATAGCCCTTTTCACTGCCATTCGGAATCACTAAAGTTGAGAAATCCCAGCCGAGCAAATTCCCCCGTTTGATGCGCTCTTCGCTCAGCTTCTTCAACTGACCAACAAGATTGTCATAATCGGCCCCTGGGTTTCGGCGACGAATCCGATCGACAACCATGAATTGCGTGCCGTCGGGCGCAAATTTTGGCGCAAACGTGCCGTCGGTGATTTCCCATATTTCGATTTTTACAACCGGTGCCGTCGCCCGATCCCGTCGTTGCAGGTCGGCCATTTTCGCTTGTACGCTGTCACCATAAATTCGGGCCATGGCTTCGGGCGATGCCCCTTTAATGGCCATCTCGTGCGTAACGATTCGGGTGACGTAGTCGTACTCGGTTTGGTTTGGGTTTGACGTAAATTGTTTGACGGTCATGTACCAGCCTTCCAGCTTTCCTTCATCGACTGCCGCCTGGTTTATCTTTCGCCATTCGCGCTCAACGGGAAGGGCATCCTGAATGGTGAGGCCAGGCGACAACTTATGGTAAATCAGGTACATGTATGTTTTTTGGGGCGCTTTGGCCTGTGCATGAACATTGGTCAGGGTGGTAAAGAAAATGCTTATAAACAGGGTAAGGCGACTCAGAAAAGTAAGCGGGCTCATGGAATAGGGCTGGTTATGGTAGGAAGTTCAGGCGTTAGGAAATGTAGGGTGCTTGCCATTTTCGAGGGGCAAGCTAGCAAAAATCGGATTTTCGGACCAGCAGTTGGCGCATACACTTTGTAAAAAAATACCATATAGACTCCTTTTATAGCTACGCAATCGGTAGAATGTCAATATCTGATCTTTCGTAGGTAGTAGCCAGTCTTTCGTAGCTACTAACTTGATTGTAAGTAGATTAATAACCTTGATGAAAAACCTAAAACAAACTCTGCTGGCCTGCCTGACCAGTTTATCTCTGACAACCAGTCTGCCGGTGATGGCCCAAAAAGCCAATTTGGGCCTATTCGAAGGCCATGGCGATATTGGCGCCGTGCTTAAACCTGGTTCAGCAGCCTACAATCCCCAGACGCGTACGTACGATCTTTCCGGATCAGGTTACAATGTCTGGTTTGATCATGACGAATTCCATTTTATGTGGAAGCGCATGAAAGGCGATTTTATACTCTATACGCGCGCTGCTCTGGTCGGGAAGGGCGTCGATCCGCACCGAAAAGTGGGCTGGATGGTTCGAACCAGCCTCGACGGTAAATCGCCCCACATCAACGCTGTTGAACACGGCGATGGCCTGACGTCTTTGCAGTTCCGGCGAACCGAAGGCGCAAATACCGAAGAAGTTAAGGCTAAACTAACCGGGGCCGATGTGATTCAGCTCGAACGAAAAGGGAATACCTATACCATGCGTGTCGCTAAGTTTGGCGAGCCGTTTGTCACCGAACAGGTTACCGACCTGCCGCTTGGTGATGAGGTATATGTCGGGTTGTTTATTGGGTCGCACAATAAAGATGTGCTGGAACGGGGTGTTTTTCGGGACGTGCGCATCAGCGTCCCTGCCTTCGAGGGGCTGGTGCCGTACAAAGATTATCTGGGTAGTAACCTCGAAATCCTGGATATAGCAAGTGGAAACCGTCAGGTGATCTTTAATTCACCTAAGTCGTTGCAAGCCCCGAACTGGACGCCAGATGGTAAAACGTTGTTGTATAACAGCGATGGCCTGATGTATACCTTTAACCTGGCCAGCCGCAAGCCTTCCATCCTGAACACCGGCGATGTGAAAAATAATAACAACGACCATGTGCTGTCGTTCGATGGGAAAATGCTGGGCCTGAGCAGTGGCGTGAAAGAACTGGGGGGGTCCATTATTTACACCGTTCCAGCAAAGGGTGGATCGCCCAAACAGATTACGCCCCAAGGACCATCGTATCTGCATGGCTGGTCGCCGGATAAGAAGACGCTTGTATTCACGGCCTCGCGCAATAATGAGTACGATATTTACACCGTGCCCGCTGCCGGTGGCCCTGAGCTGCGGATAACTGATGCGAAAGGCCTTGACGATGGCCCTGAATATACGCCCGACGGGAAGTACATTTACTTTAACTCTGCCCGTACCGGAACCATGCAGATTTACCGAATGAAGGCTGATGGCTCTGAGCAGCAGGCGATTACGAATGGTGAATTTAACGATTGGTTTCCGCACATCTCGCCGGATGGCAAATGGTTGCTGTTCATTTCGTTCCTGAAAGAAGAAGTGAAGGCCGATGATCACCCGTTTTATAAACACGTTTATCTGCGTATGCTGCCCATATCGGGCACTGGGCAACCCAAGGTGCTGGCCTACATTTACGGTGGCCAGGGCACAATCAACACGCCTTCCTGGTCGCCGGATAGCAAACGGGTCGCTTTCATCAGTAATTCGGCCGAGACGGCACTCAGCCCGGTCGAGAAATAGAGCATTGACGTTTATTGGAAAGGATTGGGGTTTGTAGTGTGTGGTTTGTCGTTTGTTATTCGTGAGTGAGCACTAAGCGCGCCAGCCAACCACAAACGACAAACAACACACCGTAAACCTCAAACCCCATTCTTTTCCGTACTTTTGCGGGATGGAATTACCGGGTATGGAAATACTGAAAAGCGATCGGCTTACACATCTTAAATATGACATTCGGGGGCCGATCTATGAGAAGTCTCTTGAATTGGAAAGTCAGGGATACAAAATTATCAGCCTGAATATTGGGAATCCAGCTACATTTGGCTTCGACGCTCCCGACGAAATTGTTCATGATATTATTCTGAATATTCGCAATGCGCAGGGGTATTCAGACTCTCGCGGGTTGTTTGCGGCCCGCAAAGCGGTGATGCACCATACTCAGAACATTGGCTTGCCGGGCATTGCCATCAACGACATTTACATCGGTAACGGGGTGAGCGAGCTAATTATGCTTTCCATGCAGGCATTGCTCAACGAAGGCGATGAAGTGCTGGTGCCCTCACCCGATTACCCACTCTGGACGGCTTCTGTTGCCTTTTGTGGCGGCAAGCCTGTGCATTATATCTGCGATGAAGCGGCCGACTGGAATCCTGACCTGGCGGATCTGGAACGTAAAATCACGCCCCGCACACGGGCCATTGTCGTTATTAACCCCAACAACCCAACCGGTGCTGTGTATGACAAAGCGGTGTTGGAAGGTCTGGCCCGGATTGCTGAACGACATAAGCTCATTGTTTTTGCCGATGAAATTTATGACCGGATTCTGTATGATGGTAGTGTTCATAATCCGATCGCTAAGCTGATCAACGACACCCTGTGTATCACCATGGGCGGCTTATCGAAAAACTACCGGGCGGCTGGCTTTCGGGGCGGGTGGATGATTCTGAGCGGTGCCCGACAACGGGCCAAATCGTATATAGAGGGCCTGACACTACTGGCTAGTATGCGGCTTTGTGCCAACGTACCCACCCAATACGCAATTCAAACGGCGCTGGGCGGTTATCAGAGTATCAATGACTTGGTGATGCCTATGGGAAGGCTGTATAAGCAAATGATGCTGGCTTACGAACGCATGGTTGCCATTCCGGGTATCACCTGCGTGAAACCGAAAGGGGCACTCTATATCTTCCCAAAAATTGATTTGACGCAGTTTCGCCTGGCGAATGATGATGATTTTGTGCTTAATCTGCTTATTGAGCAGAAAGTGCTGGTGGTGGCGGGCAATGGGTTCAACTACATTCATAACGACCATTTCCGAATCGTTTGCCTGCCAACGGTTGATGAGTTAACCGTTGCGCTGGATCGGATCGAAAACTTTTTGGAGAGCCGACGGTTATAGAAAACTGGAAACTATGCTACACACCTAAAATGGCCCGAAATTCCGGGCCATTTTGTTTAAAAATACTTTCATCGGGATGAAGCATTCAAGGCGTATAAGGAGGTTCGTAATCGCTAAAACATGCATCAAATGATATGAAACGTTTCCCGGAAATTGATTGTTAATAGATTCCCCCATCCGTAATAGATTTTGTCGGTATGGCTGCCAGCAAAATTTTTAAGAAGTTTAATGGAGTTTAATTCAAGTATATAGTGAGTACGTTTCGCGCCCACTGCCTTTTTTAGTACGTAAATGGAAGAAACAAAAGAAAATGTTCATCGCTCTGAAACGCAGAGCACCGAACGCATTGCCAATGACTTACCCAAGCGCGACGAGTTACTGCTGACGCCCGACGAACAACGCATCAAAGAAGCTTTTCAGGATCATGACTGGAACGAAATAAAAACAGCCGATTCATGGGTCATTTTTAAGGTGATGGCTGAGTTCGTGGAGGGCTTCGACAAACTGGCCAAAATAGGGCCGTGTGTATCCATCTTTGGTTCGGCCCGTACCAAGCCGGACAACCCCTATTACAAGATGACCGAAGAAATAGCGGCCAAATTAGTCCGGCATGGCTATGGCGTCATCACTGGCGGAGGTCCCGGCATTATGGAAGCTGGGAATAAAGGTGCGTTTGAGCAGGGCGGTAAATCTGTTGGCCTGAATATAAAGTTGCCGTTTGAGCAGCACAGCAATATTTACATCGACCCCGACAAGAGCATCAACTTCGACTTCTTCTTTGTCCGGAAAGTAATGTTCGTTAAGTACGCTCAGGGCTTTGTCGTGATGCCTGGTGGTATGGGAACCCTTGACGAATTGTTTGAAGCCTTGACCCTTATTCAGACCCGTAAAATTGCCCGTTTCCCGATTGTGCTCGTGGGCAAAACCTACTGGCAGGGGCTAATTGACTGGATAACCGATGTCATGCTGGGTGAACAACAGAACATCAACGCAGAAGACATGAAGCTCATCAGTATCGTTGACACACCGACCGAGGCTGTCAAAGTGATCGACGAGTTCTATAACAAATATTTGCTGAAGCCTAACTTTTAAGTGAAGCAGACCGCCCTGATCCTGCTCGTTACGCCAAAGACTAACCTTGTTTAGCTTAACGCGATACGGGCAGGGGCGGAGCGGTCCGCGCTAGGTTAAAAGGGTGTCTCCTGACTTGGATCGGCGTTACCGAAATTCGACATCGTATTCGCCTTACTCTTGAAGACGCTACCCGCCGATGGGGGCGTTTCGAAGCTACTCAATCCATTGACCTCCGGTGCAAAACCCTGCGCCTGTACGGGCTCAAAATACGAATCAAGATCACAGAACTTGGTAAACTTACCAATAAATTTAAGCTGCACCGTATCCAGGGAACCACTCCGATTTTTGGCAATGATTACCTCTCCAATACCAACAGTCGAGTTCCCGTTTTCGTCGGCTGTTATGTTATAATATTCAGGACGATACAGGAAGCAGACCATGTCGGCATCCTGCTCGATGGATCCCGATTCACGAAGGTCAGAAAGCTGTGGTTTTTTGTCGCCCCCACGGGTTTCCACCGCCCGGCTCAACTGCGAAAGGGCAATGACCGGCACATTCAGTTCTTTCGCCAGGTTCTTGAGCGCCCGCGAAATCGACGCGATTTCCTGTTCGCGGTTACCGCCCCGGCCACCGGATGTATCACCCGACATCAGTTGGAGGTAGTCAATGACGACCATCTGAATATCGTGCTGGGCTTTCAACCGTCGGCACTTGGCCCGGAGTTCGAGAATGGATAGGGCAGGGGTATCGTCGATGAAAATAGGCGCTTCGGTCAGCCGCTGAATTTTGTGGTGCAATTGCGTCCATTCGTGCGGAGCCAGCGTTCCTTTTCTAATTTTCTCCGAATCAATTTCCGCTTCGGCCGAGATCAGACGATTCACTAGCTGTACGGACGACATCTCAAGGGAGAAAATCGCGACGGGTTTTCCGTGATCGACGGCCGCGTTCCGCAGGGCGCTAACGACAAATGCAGTTTTCCCCATGGCTGGCCTGGCCGCCAGAATAATTAGTTCGGTGGGTTGCCAACCCGAGGTAACCCGGTCGAGGTTGGTAAAGCCGGATGGCACACCGGTTAAGCCTTCCTGGTTTTTCTTGGTCTCGAGTTCATTGAGGGCCATCCGGACGATGGTACTCATGTCGGCGTAATTCTTCTTGATGTTCGATTCCGAAATCTTGAAGAGCGACTGCTCCGTTCGGTCGAGGAGTTCAAAAACGTCCGTCGTGTCCTCGTAGGCATCGCGCAGAATCGTAGATGACATGGCGATGAGCGCCCGTTTGAGAGCCTGCTCCGACACGATACGGGCGTGGTACTCGATGTTGGCCGCCGAGTTGACCCGAAAGGTAAGTTCGGAAACGTAACCACCACCACCGACCAATTCGATCTCACCAGTCTTCCGCAATTGCTGCGTAACCGTCAACAGATCGATGGGGTCTGAATTACCAAACAGCGTCAGGATGGCCTGATAAATCCGCTGATGAGCTTCCTTGTAAAATGTCTCTGGCTTGAGAATATCAACAACCGACGACAGGGCGTCTTTTTCAATCATCAACGCACCCAGCACGGCTTCTTCGAGGTCAAGGGCCTGCGGGGGCAGTTTGCCAAGGCCCGTGTCGAGCCAATGGTTTCCGGCTTGTTGACGCCCTCCGGCAAAGGCCGAAGGCTTACGAAGGTGTTGGTTGGGGCGTGCGTTATTCTCCATCTGTTAGTGCAAGTTTACGCAATCTATCACCCTCAAGGCAAGCCCGGACTGTTCAACGTATAGACACGGCCATCGCCAAATTGGCCGTAACATTCTGGTAATGTTGACACTACCCTGCTGAAAAAAAAACTGATTATTTGAGCAACGGTAGCCGTATAGCTTTGCGTACATAATACAGAAGTGGAGTAGTGGTCTGTACATCAGCAAGATAGCCATTATTTAGTGCAAAATACTTGTTTTGTGCAAAAAAATAACGGAAAATAAGAAATGTATCCAGATGAATAATTTTTCGATAAAACGCGTTGTACACGTAAAGAAATCGCTTACTTTTCGGAATCACACTTT
This sequence comes from Spirosoma radiotolerans, assembly GCF_000974425.1. NCBI lineage: Bacteria > Pseudomonadati > Bacteroidota > Cytophagia > Cytophagales > Cytophagaceae > Spirosoma > Spirosoma radiotolerans. The sequence continues at coordinate 3,177,259 of NZ_CP010429.1, read as the reverse complement.
AACGTAATTCATCGTTTGGTCGAAAAAGTCATCACCCTCGACAATGTATCGCTCATCGACTTTCTGGGCGTGGAAAACCACAATATCAAAGAAGTGGCCGCTGCCTTTCCCATGAGCAAAATTATCTCGCGTGGCAACGAGATTCGTATTAAGGGCACAACGCCCGAGATTAGCCGCATCAGTGATATTCTGGACTCACTGTTGGAACATTATCAGAGGTATGGGAAAATTACCCACGAAAATGTCCAGAGCTACCTGAGTCATAGTGGGCTGCCCACGAACGGTGCCGGAATGGCGCCACCTGTGCCGCCTGATGATGACGAAGTACTGGTCTATGGAACACGCGGTGTCGTCGTCCGCGCGAAGACAGATAACCAGAAAAGGCTCGTCGAAGCCGCCGAAAAATACGACCTGGTATTTGCCATTGGACCGGCGGGTACCGGAAAAACCTACACGGCTGTTGCAATTGCCGTGAGGGCGTTGAAAAATAAAGAAGTTAAGAAGATCATTATAACCCGACCGGCGGTAGAAGCAGGGGAAAACCTGGGCTTTCTGCCGGGCGATTTGAAAGAGAAGATCGATCCTTATTTGCGCCCGATTTACGACGCGCTTGATGATATGATTCCGGCCGAAAAGCTGAAATTTTATACCGAGAATCGAATCATTGAGATTGCGCCCCTGGCGTACATGCGGGGGCGGACGCTGAACAATGCGTTTATTCTACTCGATGAAGCGCAGAACACGACCCCGATGCAGATGAAAATGTTTCTGACGCGAATGGGGCCAACATCGAAGGCAATTATTACCGGTGACCGTTCCCAAATTGACCTACCCAACCGGCAAAAATCAGGGTTGATCGAGTCGGTCGATATTCTGAAAAACATCAAGGGAATTTCGTTCGTAGAACTGGATGGCCGCGATGTTGTCCGCCACCGGCTCGTTCGCGAAATTATTACAGCGTATGAAAAAGCAGGTCAATAACAACCTGATCAAGAAAAAACAAACCGGCTGGCGTTGGCTGGCCGGTTTGTTTTTGTATGTAACAGCCTCGGCAGGCTGGGCACAGACGACTCAAGAGGAACTGATTAACCGCTGTGGTGTGGTTGACCATGAGCGTATTCTACAACAACGCGACCCTAACCGTCTGGGTCAGCTCAACCAACTAAACCACCTGGTTCAGCAGGCTGAAGCCAAAACGCAATCACTCAGGCAAGCGGATGATGAAACCGTTTATCGGATACCGGTTGTGGTTCATGTCGTGCATAGTAATGCAACGAATACCATTGGTGGTGCCAACAATGTCAATATTTCGGACGAACAGATTTTGTCCCAAATTCAGGTGCTGAACGAGGATTATCGCCGAAAGGAGGGGACAAACGGGTATAATACAAGCCCGATAGGGGCCGATGCTCGTATAGAGTTTTATCTGGCCACTACGGATCCTGAAGGGAAAGCAACCAATGGCATTACCCGGCATTACTACGCGCAAAAATCATCGTTTAATGTATTCAATGACGATGTGTTACTCTCGCAAATTGCGTACTGGCCCAGTAACCGGTATCTGAATATCTGGGTTACTAAAATTGATTCTTACATTGGCTATACGCAATTTCCAACGGCAGCGGATACGCTGAAAGGGCTACCGACTTCAGCTAACGAATTTACGGATGGTACGATAATCGACTACCGGTATTTTGGTAAGCGAATTGGGACGGTCAGTACAGCCTCCTTATATGCGTTGGGGCGCACAGCCACGCATGAAATTGGCCATTGGCTGGGCCTGATTCACACCTGGGGGGATGGAAATGGATGTGCCGAAGATTATGTAGCGGATACGCCACCAACCGAAGACCGATCAGACGTGTCCAAATTGCTCACCTGTAATCAGACTTATTCCACCTGCTTCAATGGCCAGCAAACCCGTGATCTGGTAGAAGATTATATGAACTACTGGCCCGATGCCTGTATGAATCTGTTTACGGCCGGTCAGGTGGCCCGCATGCGTCTGGTCATGACATTGAGCCCTCGGCGGGCGCAGTTGTTGAAGGCCGTATCGTCGCCCCTGACAGAAACGGAAGCACTGACGGTCAACTTATATCCCAACCCAACAACAAGCGATCCATCAGTTGACGTACAGCTAAAGGGTTTTCAAACATTTAGTGTCGATCTTTTCGATGCCACCGGGCGTCAGCTACGATCGTATTCGTACGCCAACTCGCCTAGTACACGGGTCAATCTTTCGGTGCAGGGATTGGCTTCGGGTATGTATATTGTCCGGGTCAAAACCGGCAGCGAAATGGCCAGCAAGCGCTTGCTGGTGCAATGATTTTGGTTTAGGGTTTGTGGATTACGAATTACGGTTGGCTGACACCTGCTTTCATTCGCGTCAGCCAACCGTAATCCGTAATCCGTAATCCATAAACCCTAAACCCCAACCCTTATACCACCTATTCTATGATTGACGTTTTACCCATTTCAAATCCATCTGACCTCCAAGCAGCTTTTGCCATCCGTCGTCAAGTGTTTGTTGAGGAACAGCATGTCGATGCACGGGAAGAATACGATGAATTTGAGGAAAGTAGCACTCATTTTCTGGCTCGTGTCGATGGTACACCATGCGGAACGGCCCGCTGGCGCCGTACCTCGAACGGCGTGAAGCTGGAACGATTTGCCGTACTGGCCGATTTTCGGGGGATGGGCGTCGGGAAGGCCCTGGTGAAGGCAGTTCTGGACGATGTATTTAGCCAGCAACCCGAACCCATTGAACGAATTTATCTTCACGCGCAGGTAACCGCCATGCCTCTCTACGCTGGTTTCGGTTTCGTGTCGGTTGGACCTATGTTCGAAGAGGCTGGTATACAGCATTATAAAATGGTCTTGCCAGGGTCTGCCTACGCCAAAGAATGAAAGGAAATCCTTTTGTGCGCTACGTAGGCGCGCTGATTGCAGGGATCGTACTGTATGGGCAATTGCCAGACTGGCCGCAACTTCCGTTAATGGCCTTGTTTGTGGGCGTTTGCCTGCTGGGCTGGGGTTTTTACCAGCAGGTGAATGAACGCGTCAAACCCATTCAGACGGCATCTGGCATGGGCGGATTGTTGATTCTTTTGGCGCTTGGCTGGGGCATCACTTACCAACATACGGCGAGCAATGAGTCGACGAATATCATTCATCTGACCGATACGCTTACGGCCTATGAAGGTGTCGTCGCTGCGCAACCCGAAGAACGAGCCAAAACTTTCCGCGTCGAGTTAGCCATCCGCCGGGGAAACTGGCGCGATCAATGGCAACCGCTTAGTGGTCGGGTGATAGTCTATTTGGACAAGGTAAATGGAGCGTCGATCCGGCAAGCCATGCCCCGATATGGAGAAGTCTGGTTGGTATCGGGAGCGCCCCGCCCCATTGATCCGCCCTTGAATCCGGGTGAGTTTGACTATAAACGGTACCTCAGCTACCGAAATATATACCACCAGCAATACCTGCGCACCTTCGAGCGAGCAATTTTGGGTCTTGAACCACCCAGCCAAATCACGAAGCTGGCAACCATCGTGAATCGATGGGCCGACAGCGTTTTTACCCATCAGGTGGGTAGCCGGTCCGAATACGGCATCGTGAACGCCATGATCCTGGGTGTGCGCGACGATCTGGACACTGAGTTGTACCGTGCGTACTCGGCGGCTGGGGCCGTGCATATTTTGTCTGTATCGGGGCTTCATGTGGGCATCCTGTTCGCCGTGTTGACGTACCTGTTAAGCTTCCTGATCAAGCGGCCACGGGGTAAACTGATGATGGCTTTTCTGCAGCTAACCATTTTGTGGTTTTATGCTCTGGTTACTGGCTTCTCACCACCGGTACTTCGATCCGCAGCCATGTTTTCGCTTCTCATTGTCGCCAATGCAATGGGGCGTCAACAGCAGTTGGCCAATACGCTGGGCGCATCCGCTTTTTTCATTCTTTGTTTCGACCCATACGCCGTGTTCTCGGCAGGGTTTCAATTGTCTTACCTGGCAGTGGGCGGCATAAGTGGGTGGCAGTCGCCCCTTTATCAGTCCATAACCTTTCGCTACACCTGGGCGAACCGACTTTGGGAGTTAACGGCGGTAGCTCTGGTGGCTCAATTAATTACTTTTCCGCTGGGCGTATTCTATTTCCATCAGTTTCCTACGTATTTCCTCCTGGCCAATCCACTTGTGATTGTGCTGTCAGAAATTCTGTTGCCACTAGCCATGGCTATGCTGGCTTTTAGCTGGGTACCCTATCTGAATGACGTGCTGGGCTGGTTGTTGCATAAAGTTGCCTGGATTCTGAATTACGCCGTGACGCAAACGGGCCAGTTACCTGGAGCGGCCTGGGATGGGCTCTGGCTTTCACAAACGGCTATGGGGCTGATCTATGCCGTTATTTTTGCCGGAGCGGCTCTGATCCTCACCCGAAACCGAGCATATCTGTGGGTTACCTGCGTTGCCGCTTTATTGCTGGCAGGCGTCACGATCTGGGGTGATTATCAGCAGGCTCATCAACAACGGCTGGCCGTCCATTTTCTTCCGCACCGGACGGCGGTAAGTCTGACGGCTGGACACCGAAGTCAGTTGGTAACCGATCTGGATCGTACCGATACGCGTTCATTCGATTTTTACCTCAAAAATACCTTTGGGCAATGGGGCGTTTCGGCCCTGACCATTGTCAATACCAGCCGAAAGGAAACGGACCGGCACTCACTCGGCAATATCCCCGGCTATTACCAAGCCCGCGAGTATGGTTTGTGGGTCTGGCAGGGAAAAACGCTCTTGCTGGTCAACAAATTGACGGGTAGAAACCGGTGGCGGTTACCCGCAGCAGTCGATTACCTGATTATTCGCCGAAATGCGTTACAGGACTGGAATCAGCTCACCGGGCGCGTGGTGGCGGAACATATTATCTTCGATGATTCGAACAAAACACCGCTGACGGACAGGCTTTTATCCGAAGCGAAAGTTCGTAACATTGCCTGTTATTCGGTGCGACAGATGGGCGCGTACGTCGCTGATTTGAGGTGACGCGTAGCCATTGGCAAAAAATAACTGGAAAAAGAATGAGGCCATCAGTTAAAGATTTAACTGATGGCCTCATTCTTTTTCCAGTTAGACACGATCTACCGGGTATACAAAGCCCCTTTAGCGATGGTTGACTCGTATTCGAAATTGATCGTTTCCAGAAATTTGCCGGTTACCCAGCCTACATCGGCATTGCGAACGAAGACGAAACGCTTTGGTTCGCCATTCATAGCTGAGTACGATTTCATGATGGATTCCAGCCACAAAGCACCGGCAATGAGTTGTTTTTCATCGAGTTGGTTTTGAATAGTATTCACGTTGCTTTCCGCCTGGGCTCTGATTTCCGGATCAACAATTCCATTCAGGTTCGGTTTTGTCAACTCCTTATAGTCGTTTAGTGCCAGTCGTTTAAAGCGTTCGACATCGTCCAGCGTGACGGCCACGGCGGTCACGCCCGCAGTTTCCGGATGTAAATACGTAATAAGTGCCCAAACGATGTCGCCGCCAACCCCCACTGTTTTCCGATTTTGTAATCCTTGATTACTGGCATTCAGACGGGGTGCCAGTTCCCTGTCTGCGATGGATTTGACAACCCGTTGCGCTTCCTTTTTATAGGCGTCCATGTTCATCGACCGTTTTGTATCGATTTGGCTAACGAGTGAGTTGATGCCGACGGGGACATTGATGCCATGAAACGTTTTGTTGTTGGGCCCGGCCGCCTGCTCGAAGTAGCCCCCCAAAGTACTGTTGCTGCCTATATCCAGCGCGGAGGTAGTTGGCCATACTTTGCGGGGAATGGCGCCGGTCGTAAATAATTCGGCCTCCCGACTGGCTGTGAGTGAGGTGTCTATTTTCAGGCTGCTGTTGGGCAGCACCCGCGACAGTTGCTCGTAAAGTTTCGTTCGAGTTCGGGGGTTCCGGACTAGTTCTTCCCGGACATCGTTACTCAGAACGATGAACACCCGTTCGTTGGGAATATTGTAGTGTTGAATCGAATCCAGACACACTTTCAGGGCATCCTGCGTCGGGCGGTAGCTGCCGGAGGCATCGGCAAAAAGCGTAACCGATGGATTGGGTATATCGATGGTCGATTTGATTTCCTTTTCGTAGAAATCAGTCTCGTACTTCGTTTTGAGAATCGCCAGCTTAATCGTCGACGTGCCAATCTGAATACCAGCGTACAGGTTCTTGTTTGATAGATTTCGGACCACCTCATTTACGCCCCAGGCACTGGCTACATATTTGAGTTTCAGGTACTGGGCGCGCGCTTTCTCCAGGTAGCGGATAGCGGTGGTACTATCCCGCAAATCCATATACGACAAACCCAGTAGCTCGTTGGCAACGGCTTCCCAGTAAAAATTGGTTTTCTGAACGGCTGGTATTGCTCGTTTGATCAGGCTGATGGCTTCGTCCGATTTTTCGACCGCACGGAGGGTATTGGCTAACTTAATGTATCGAATAGCCTGGGTAGTACTTTGGGCTGGCTGAGTTAGTCCAGCCGTATACCAAAAACAGAATAAAAAGAGTAACGTGGAGAAGCGTTTCATAAGTCGGGCGAATTAAAAGGGTATATCGCCACACTTACGTAATAACGTACTCCTTAGACTTACGGATTGGTCGGGAAAATGCCTTCTTTTTTGTAAAACAATTAACCGGTCTGCGTTAGTCCTATCCTTGATTGGCCGCCCGGCTCGTCGAGTCTTTCTTAGGAGCCGCCGGCCGCCAGCCACCAATTTCCTTTTGCATGGCCTCTTTCTTGGATTGATAGAGCGTCCATTGCTCCGGCGTCAGAATTGGCTTTAGCTTTTCTTCCTTTTCTTCATTGAACATCAGCATCACATCTTTCACCTGCTTGATTGTTTCCGGCGAAGGACGACCGCCACCCGTGCCAATGATGTCTTTGATGGCATCCTGTTGTTGGCTGGCGTATTCATTATTGAGTTGTTTGACAGATTTGGCCTGCTCTTTAGTCAACTCAAGGTTTTCTTTCAACCATTTAGTTTCCTTCTGAGCCATATCGCCGGCAATGTTCGGGACAGAAGCTCTGGGTGGGCTGCTGGGCATACTTTGCCCCATGCCTCCGCCATAACCCCCTCGGCCGTACCCCCCGCCGTATCCACCATACTGACCAAAGCTATGCAGGCTGATGAACAGCGCCAGGCAACACAACCACATTGTTACTTTATTCATGACAGTTATAGGAAATTGATTCGTTAGCGTCAGTTTATCGATTTGATTTGTTCGGTAAAGCAGGACAAAAATACAGGAAGTTATTGGGCTTTCAGATGCAGAAAACCACTAAACTTTTTTTGTAAACGGGCCGTTGTCCTGTTGTATGGAAATGCTAGAAAAAATCCGCAAAGCGTACACGGAGTACGTACTCGAAAATGGCAAGCAACCTACCTCCGTTTTTCAGTTTGCCAAGAAACTAAAAATAGCTGAGGCTGATTTTTACAACCACTACACCTCCTTCGATGCCATTGAAGCCGACATCTGGCTGGCCTTTTTTACCGATGCCAAGACAACCGTAGAAGCCGATGAAACGTATCAGGGCTATTCGGTTCGCGAAAAGCTGCTGGCTTTCTATTACACCTGGATCGAGTTACTGAAAGCGCAGCGCAGCTTTGTTGTGTATAGCTTTGGTCGGTTAAAGGACCAGAGCAAAGGCAAAGGAATCCGGAGCCTGACGCCTAAAGTGCCTATTTTAAATCCATTTAAAGACGAGTTTTTCGACTATGCCCGCGATCTGTTGGCCGAAGGCCGGGAAAGCAAGGAGGTTGAACCACGTCCGTTTGTGACTGACCGTTACCCGGATGCCCTTTGGGGACAAACACTTTACCTGCTTGATTTCTGGATACGCGACGTAAGTAAGAATTTCGAGAAGACCGACTCCGCTATTGAAAAGTCAGTCAATACCGCCTTCGATCTCATTGGCCGTTCGCCGTTAGATACCCTGTTCGATTTTGCTAAGTTCATGTACCAGAATAAATGAGTGAAAGATAGAAAGAGCGAGAACGCTAATGCCAGCCATTTTCACTCTTTCCATCTTTCGCTCTTTCACTCATAAAAAATGAAAATCCAGACATCCGTTCCAACGAGTAAGGTTGCGCGTGCCAGCCAGTTCATGAAAGCTGGTGTAAAGGTTGGCGGTAACTATATAAAGCATTATAGTAAGAAACTGCTTGATCCCGATTTGTCGAAAGATGAATTGCACAAGGATAATGCGGCCGACATCTATGATGCCCTGAGTGAATTGAAGGGTTCGGCCCTGAAAATGGCCCAGATGCTGAGCATGGACCGGGGATTGCTGCCGGTGGCCTACTCCGACAAGTTCACGATGGCTCAGTATTCGGCACCACCCCTGTCGGGTCCGCTGGTTGTCAAGACGTTTAAAACGTATTTTGGCAAAACGCCCGCGCAACTGTTCGACAAGTTCAGCATTGAGGCCGTCAATGCGGCCAGCATTGGGCAGGTGCATCAGGCCTGGAAGGATGGAAAAAAACTAGCCGTTAAAGTCCAGTATCCGGGGGTAGCCGATGCCGTCAGTTCAGACCTGAAAATTGCTAAACCGCTCGCTGTTCGACTCCTGAACCTAAATGAGCGGGATATCGACCGGTACATGGGCGAAGTGGAATCGAAACTGCTGGAAGAGACAGACTACGAGCTTGAGTTGAAGCGGTCTATTGAGATTTCAGAAGCCTGTGCTCACATTCCGGGTCTGGTATTCCCCAAATACTACCCCGAATTATCATCGAAACGTATTCTGACTATGGACTGGCTCGAAGGAATGCACCTGAAAGAGTTCATGAAAACGAATCCGTCGCAGGAGGTTCGGGACAGGATTGGGCAGGCGCTCTGGGATTTTTATGATTTTCAGATTCATACCCTGCGTCAGGTTCATGCCGACCCGCATCCGGGCAATTTCCTGATGCGGGCCGATGGGACCATGGGCGTCATTGATTTCGGTTGTGTGAAAGTTATCCCTGATTTTTATTACGATAATTATTTCCGGTTGGTTAATCCGGATACCATCGATGACGCTCAGTTAACGGAAGAGATTTTTGAAAATCTGGAGTTCCTCACATCTGAAGATTCACCTAAAGAGCGGGCTTTTTTCTCCGATTTATTTAAGCAGATGACCCGCATGCTGGCTGAACCCTTTGCGGTTGAGTCCTTTGATTTTGGGGATGATGCTTACTTTAATCGGGTTTATGCGTTTGCCGAAGGATTGGCTAATGTAGACGAATTGAAAAACTCGAAAGTGGCCCGCGGATCGCAGGATGGCTTGTATGTGAACCGTACCTACTACGGTCTCTACGCCATGTTGAATGAACTAAAAGCCCGTGTAACAACTACGAAGCCCGAGTGGCTGCGTTCGACCAAGGCGTTGGTCTGATTATACAACATTAGCACATATATAGACGCACAAAGAGGGGGGATTTCTCAACGCTTTATGCGTCTGTTTTTATACTACTAAAGCTGTTTGAATTTTCGTTTCTGAATTTGTCATTCCGCCGAAGGAGGAATCTTCAGTAGGAGTAGACATTTAGGCATTTTACCGAAGATTCTTCCTTCGGCGGAATGACAAAAAACTTATTGTTAACGCTTTTCTGGACGTCAAAACAGCTTCACTTTTTCTCCGCGGAGTGATAGATGCGCTCGACAATCTCTTGTAAAATGACTCCCTGCTCAGCCGTGCAAACCGTTGAGGGTTTACCTTCACAGGCATCCAGAAACGCGATGGTATTTTTGAGTTGAATGTCCGTTTCGTCCAAGTACGGAAACTGGATATCGGCCAACTCACCGGCTACTTCGGTATAGAGCGAAAAGGGGAAGAGCTTTACGCCACCTTTACTGCCGAAGATTTCCAGGTTTCGATCTTTATCGGTCTGGGTGTTCAGAGCAAAAGACGCCGACAGCATGATTGATACGTTGTTGGGAAACGAAAGATAGGCCATGGCAGCATCTTCAACCTCAAACGCGTTTGGATTCCAGTCGCCCATCAACCCTTTGCCGCCCGCTTTACCGATCAAATCATAAGTGTTGCCGAGCACCTGATCGGGCGTTGGATGGCCCAGTGCAAAGAGAGCTAAGTCGAGGACGTGCACCCCAAGATCCATCAACGCACCTCCGCCCTGCATCGCTTTGTTGGTAAAATGCCCCCAGCCTGGAATACCCCGTCGCCGTAGAAAATGGGCTTTAATGTGGTAAATGTCGCCGAGCAGTCCATTGGCCCGGCAACGCATCAGTAACGCACATTCACTCGTTTGCCTGAGTTGAAAGTTATACGCCAGTGTTAGGCCTTTCTGAACCGCGAGATTGGCCATGTCCCTGGCTTGCTGGGCCGAAGTGGCGGGTGGTTTCTCGCAGAAAACATGGCAATTACGCGCCAGCGCTTCCATCGTTTGCGGATGATGCAGGTTATTCGGTGTGCAAATGACGACCAGATCGGGCGCACACTGATCATACAGTGAGCCCGTGTTATCGAAGGCGTGGGCAATGTTGTGTTTATCAGCCAGGGCGCGGGCTTTTCCGAGGTCACGACCGCACACAGCAACAAGCTCTACCCGGTCGGCCAGTTGCTTAAGGGCCGGAATATGGTTGTTGTCGGCAATATTGCCACCGCCAATAATGGCTGCTTTCAGTAAGGGCATAAGAAAACTAGGTTTGGCCTGGGCGAAATTGAGCAAAATAGCGGAACATACAGCCGCCGATCCCTTCAGAACGAATGATTCATGGCCATTCAATGAATTATTTCGTAATTTCGATGTTTTTCAGGTAGATAATTACACGTACTCATGATTGAAAGACCCATTACAGATTGGCTGCCTCTAACAATGAAAGAGGTCGAAAAGAGAGGTTGGGACGAGGTCGACATTGTTCTGGTTTCAGGCGATGCGTACGTAGACCACCCCGCTTTCGGGACCGCTGTGATTGGCCGTATCATGGAAAGCGAGGGTTTTCGGGTAGCGATTGTGGCGCAGCCCAACTGGAAAGACGATCTACGTGATTTCAAGAAATTTGGCAAGCCTAAATATTTCTTTGGGGTAACGGCAGGTTGCATGGATTCCATGGTCAATCACTACACCGCCAACAAACGGCTGCGCTCCAACGACTCCTACACCCCCGGCGGTGAAGCGGGCTTTCGGCCTGACTACGCGACGACGGTGTACTCCAAAATTTTAAAAGAATTGTATCCTGATGTTCCGGTGCTCCTCGGTGGTATCGAGGCCTCGCTGCGCCGGGTAACCCATTACGATTACTGGCAGGATAAACTAATGCCGTCCATTCTGGTCGATGCCGGGGCCGATATGCTGGTGTATGGCATGGGCGAGCAACCCCTCCGCGAAATCCTGAAACTGGCGCGGCAGGGCGTACCGTTTTCATCGATGCGGAATATCAACCAGGTGGCGTTCATGCACGATGCCCGCACGCCGTTGGCTGACTATAACGACTGGAGTACGGTTGAGCTAGCGAGCCATGAGACCTGCCTGAAAGACAAGATCAAGTATGCGGCCAACTTTAAAATTGTTGAGGTTGAGTCCAATAAGTGGCAGGCCAACCGGATAACCCAGCAGGTGGGCAATCAGGTATTGGTCATCAATCCCCCCTTCAAAACGATGGAGGAGGCTGAAATTGACAAGTCATTTGATTTGCCTTATACTCGCCTTCCTCACCCTAAATACAAGAAGCGGGGTCCGATTCCAGCCTATGACATGATCAAATTCTCGGTAAACATGCACCGGGGTTGTTTTGGCGGTTGTAGCTTCTGTACCATTTCGGCCCACCAGGGTAAATTTATCGCTTCGCGCAGTGAGAAGTCCGTACTGAAAGAGGTAGACGAAATCACGAAGCACCCGGAGTTCAAAGGGTATATTTCAGACCTGGGTGGCCCGTCGGCCAACATGTATAAGATGAAGGGCAAAGACGAGTCGATCTGCGCCCGTTGCCAGAGCCCGAGCTGTATTCACCCGGTTATCTGCTCCAATCTGGACACCTCGCACAAGCCGTTGACGGAACTGTACCGCAAAGTCGATGCAAACCCGGCCATTAAAAAAGCGTTTGTTGGCTCCGGGGTGCGGTACGATTTGCTGGTCGATGATTTTAACAAAAATAATAACGATGGAAACCACGACGAGTACATGGAGCAGCTTGTTACGCGCCATGTGTCGGGTCGACTGAAAGTGGCCCCCGAGCACACCGCCGATGATACATTGCGGATCATGCGGAAGCCGTCGTTTAAGTATTTTAAGTTATTCAAGAAGAAATACGACCAGATTCAGGAGAAGCACAACTTAAAGCAACCCCTGATTCCGTACTTCATCTCGTCGCACCCCGGCTGTGAGGAGCAGGATATGGCCAATCTGGCCGCCGAGACTAAAGACCTAGGCTTCCAGCTTGAGCAGGTGCAGGATTTTACACCCACGCCCATGACGGTGGCCGAAGTGATCTATTATTCGGGTGTTCATCCATATACATTAAAGCCCGTCAAAACGGCTAAAACACGGGACGAAAAACAGGCGCAGAATCGGTATTTCTTCTGGTATAAGCCCGAATACAAGGACTGGATTCGCAACCGCTTGAATAAGCTTAACCGGCCGGATCTGGTCGAACGATTATTGGGTAGTAAAACAGGAAATTCGGGTAAGACCACCTCATCGGGCAATTATTCGGGTAGAAAAAAGCGATAGGAGAGGCTACCTGTTTTCTATTATTCCTAACTCGTTCACTGGGAAGTCTGGCGCCTTAAAAACACAGCTTTCATCGTGAACGAATTTTTTTAGACTGATCTTTGCCACATGGTACCTTCCACCAACACATCCACTTCTCCTGACAATTTGGCCGTCATTCAGTCGAACACATCTACCAAAAAAAACCAGGGCGGACCCGTTCCTAAGCCCCGGTTTGATGATATTTTTATGGATCTGGCCGTTAATCTGGCCAAGCGTTCACATTGCATCAAAGCGCAGGTTGGGGCCGTCCTGACCCGCGACACACGAATCATTTCGATCGGGTATAACGGCCCACCCGCGGGTACGCACAACTGCGACGAGGAGTTTTCGGATGTGGGATGCCCCCGGGATTCGAAAGGGTCGTGTTCCCTGGCGCTCCATGCCGAGCAAAATGCCATTCTGTATGCGGCAAAAAACGGCTCCGAAATTGAAGGCTCCACCATTTACGTGACGCTGTCGCCCTGCATTGCCTGCGCCCGAATTATTTACAGCATGAAAATTGCCCGCGTCGTATTCCTGCATTCGTACGCCGAATACAAAGGCATTGGATCCGATGAAGGCGTAGATTTTCTTCGTCGGTTTGGTGTCGCTGTTGAGCGGTATGCGCCGGGCGAGGGGGGTTTGTTGGTATCGGAGCCACCTATAGCCAAAAAGACGGTATGAACATACTGGCGCATGGCTATCTGTCGAATCGAAATACAGGCTTACTCATCGGGAATTTTATCGGCGATTTCATAAAAGGAGATCCGGCCAACCCTCGCCATCACCTGTCGCCAGAAGAGGTAATAGGCGTTCGCGTACACCGGGCCATTGATTTCTTCACAGATGCCCACCCCGATGTGGCCGCTGTGCGTGATCTACTGCATCCACGTTGTCATAAGTATGCCGGGGCTGCCGTCGATATTTTTTTCGACCATTTCCTGGCGCTCAATTTCAAACAGCTAACGGGTGAAGCCCTGCCCGATTTTATCCGCTATTTTTACCAGACCCTGCTCGATAATCAGGCTCGTTTACCAAGTGATGCGTCCCGAATGGCCGATTATATGATTCGGCAGGATTGGCTAACGAATTACCAATTTATCGAAGGGGTTGACCGGTCACTCAAAGGCGTTTCCCGACGAACGGCTTTCCCTTCGGGATTGGAAACGGCCATTCTGGATTTGGAGCGATATTATGAGCTAATTGCCCGCCATTTCACGTATTTTTGGCCTACCTTAGTTGAACACGTACAACAGACGCGCACCGCGTTGACACACTCATGATGAAAGCAAAAACAAATTTCGTTCCACTCGCCTTGGTAGCCATTCTGCTATCTATTTTAATTGGTCAGGCTGGCTGGAAAAAAGCCGAACCCTGGAGCCCCGAACAACTGCTGGAACCCGCTGACTTAGCCCAGACAATTAATGACGCAAAGGCAGAGAAACCCCTCATTATCAGTATCGGACCAGCGGCTACCATCAAAGGATCAGTTGGCGTTGGACCGGGCAGTGAAGCCGATAATCTGGCGAAACTGGAGAAACTGCTTAGCAAAGAACCTAAAGACCGGGCCATTGTGATTTACTGCGGCTGTTGCCCTTTCAAAAACTGTCCGAATGTGCGCCCAGCGTTCACAAAACTAAATGAGCTGGGTTTCAAGAACCACAAGTTGTTGAATCTGGCCAAAAACCTCAAGACCGACTGGCTCGATAAAGGATATCCGGTTGCGGAGTAGAGTGCCAATGATGTCCTTTTGGCACGACAGGTATGCTCAATGGCCAGCGCAGGCCTGATCACTCACTAATTTTATCAGCCCACCCTTTTTAAGCGAATGCGCTGGAGAATCGGGCTATAGTCAATGAAGCCCAAATACCGTCTTGTCGCCTTTGTGCTGGCGCTTATTATTATTAACGGTTTAGCGTTCAGCATCGCTTTGGTCGATAAAACCAGCTACAAAAACGCGCTGTATTACCGATTTACGCGGCAACGATTTGCCTGGATCGTATCGAGTCCACCGCCACAACATGCGATCCATGCGGGATGGGCCAAGGTTAGTTTAAACTCTGCTTTTTCGACGACGAACGCTACTACCGGAAGGTCGTTACCTGCCGATTCAATTTTTACGCGGGCCATTGTGTTCGATAATGGAACGACCAAAGCCGTTGTCGTGAGCATTGACCTGCTTATGATGCCACCGCTGGTAGCCGCTGAACTACAAAAGCGATTACCTAAACTTGGCCTCGACTGGAAAAACGTGTACCTGGGTGCCACGAATTCGCATCCGAATCTGGGCGGATGGGCAAATGATTACGTGAGCAGGAAGAGCCTGGGCGACTATGACGAAAAGCTGGTTGATAACCTCACGAATGCGGTTCTGCAAGCTGTGTCGAGCGCTCAAAAAAATAGCGCTCCTGTTCAAACGGGATATGCGCAGCTTGAGGATGCTCATTTCCTGAAACTGCAAAAACGATCTGGCGAATCGGCTGTTATCTACTCGGCCAATGCGCCACAACTGGTGGCCGATCTGGCTACTTCATCTTCGGCCGGTAGCGTTGGAAGTTTAATGACAACCCAACTGGAGAAAGATACGGGAAGCTTTTTACTATATATGGCTGGTGCGGTTGATCGTCCTACCGAAAACGTAGAGGCCGCTGCCGGGCAGGCCAATGGCCTTGTAGCACGTGTTGTACTGATTCTTAAAGGCCTGCCGCTGCACACAGACAGTACACTGGTTGCCCAAACGGTGCCGCTCATTCAAAGTGACCCACAGGTTCGGATTAGTAAAAGCTGGCGGATCAAACCCTGGCTTGTGAAGGCGATTTACGGCGATTATGGCGCGGACATGAAAGCGTTACGGATTGGTAGAACCGTTTTTGTCGGCAATCCAGGTGCCTTCTCCGCGGAGCTGGCGTCGGCCATACAGGCAACGCCTACCGGGGAGAGGAACAACCTGGTGATCACCAGTTACAATGGCGGTAACATTGGCCAGATCGTCCCGGACAGCTACTACTACGACCCAAAAAGTCCGTACGACATGCGTGACATGAACCGTTTTGGGCCGCATACCAGCGCCTTTATCACCGAAATGGTCCAGAATCTGGTCAGTAGCCTCAAGTAAAGCATAGCATAAGCTACGTTATAATCACGAAAAAGGCCTCTACTACATCAAATTGGACCAAATCGGGCAAAGGCCTGCCGGTCCAGCTCTTCCCGATGATCGGGATGGGCAATGTTGATGAGCGCCCGTGCCCGCTGCCGGAGATTCTGTCCATACAGGTCGGCGATGCCAAATTCAGTGACGATGTAGTGAACATGAGCTCGGGTAGTGGTCACACCGGCACCTTCTTTTAAGAATGGCACAATTTTACTTAACCCTTTGCTGGTCGTTGAGGGCAGGGCAATAATGGGTTTGCCACCTTCTGATAAAGACGCTCCCCGGACAAAGTCCATTTGGCCACCCACTCCTGAATACTGGTACGTGCCGATGGTATCGGCGCAAACCTGGCCTGTCATATCAATTTCGATGGCTGAATTGATGGCGGTTACCTTTGGGTTTCGGCGGATAACGGTTGTATCGTTGGTAAAACTGGCCTGTTTCATGGCGACGCCGGGGTTATCGTCGATAAAATCATAGACCCGCTGGCTGCCCATGACAAACGCCGACACAACACGGTAGGGTAATACCGTTTTATGTTCGCCAGTAATGACCCCCCGCTCGACCAAATCAATGACCCCGTCAGAAAACATTTCGGTGTGGATGCCCAGTCCTTTGTGGTGAATCAACTCCGCCAGTGTGGCATTAGGAATTCCACCAATACCCAGTTGAAGGGTAGCGCCATCCTCTACCAGGCTGGCCACATATTGCCCGATTTTACGGTCTTCAGCACTGATTTCGCCGGGCAGCACTTCGTATACCGGTTCGTCGACCTCAACGGCGGCATGAAGCATCGACGCTGGAATCAGGCCATCGCCGAGCGTCCGGGGGACACGCGGGTTGATTTGAGCAATGATGTATTTCGCCGAATGAATAGCCGCCAGTGAAATATCGACCGACGGTCCCAGCGAGCAATAGCCGTGCGCATCGGGTGGTGATACCTGAATAAGCGCCACATCGATCGGGAGGATATTTCGGCGGAATAAGAGGTGGATTTCACTCAAAAAAATGGGAACGTAATCGCCAATGCCCTGATTGAGTTGCTTTCGCATATTGGCCCCGATAAAAAATGAGTTGGGCCGAAACGAATCCTGGTACTTTTTGTCAAGGTAGGGAAGGGGCCCCTCCGTGTGCATGTGGCAGATTTCCACATTTTTTAACTCATCGGCCCGCGCAACCATAGCATTGATGAGCACATGCGGAGTCTGGGCAACACTATGAATAAATACACGGTTACCGGATTGAATGGCCGTAACGGCTTGTGCAGGAGTCGTAATTGGAAGAGGCATAGTTAAAACGAACAGGGTATCGGTTGAAGCGTTAAGATGATGTTTAGTAATGATTTGTCGACTAGTGGAACAATTACACGCTACCAGGTATTAACGCGCAACCACAGGTTGAGGACGTGTGTTTGATAATAGCTGCTGGAACCAGCGTCCGGACGCCTTGACGATTCGCTGCTGCGTCCGGAAATTTACATAGACCAGCCCGAATCGGGGGCGATACCCTTCGGCCCATTCAAAATTATCCAGGAATGTCCAGGCGAAATAGCCTTCAACCGGTATGCCGTTTTGCTTTGCCCGCAACACTTCACGTATGTAATTCTGATGGTATTCGACCCGGGCCGTATCGAAGACCTGGCCCTTTTCCACGGTGTCGTAGAAGGCTGCTCCACTTTCCGTAATGTATATTTTTCGAACCCCTTCATACTGGCTGAACTGGTTGATAATCCGATACATACTTTCTGGATACACCTCCCAGCCCATTTCGGTAATCGTCTGAACGTTTCGCCGTAAGGGCGATACATCTTTAGCCCACAGATAAGGCATAAAATAGGATTGTTCAACAACCGCCCGGAAGTAGTGCTGCAAACCGATGAAGTCAAAATCGAAGGCCAGCCGGTCCATGTCACCTGGTTTCGCCACTTTTTTGGCAATACCACCCAGAAAGGGAAGTTCCTGAACGGGGTAGCCCAGGCCCAGGGCTGGTTCGATATAAAGCCGGTTCAGGAGTGCATCCACGCGGGTAGCCGCAGCCTGATCGCGGGGGGTAAACGGGTCGATGGGTGAGCAGGAAAACGTCGTGCCCACCTGGGCGTCGGGGACGTTTTGCCGGACAATGCGCCCCCCTTCGGCCTGTGCCAGCGCGGTGTGGTGAATGGCGGGCAGGAGGTTTCGAAAACTACGTCGACCGGGTGCGTGCTGCCCCGTAAAGTACCCCAGAATGGACGAAGCCAGGGGCTCATTCAGGATAATCCAGTGCTTAACCTTATGCCCGAATGCTTTCGTGGCGACATCCACAAAATCGCCGAACCAATCCACGATCTGGCGGTTAGGCCAGCCGCCTTTGTTCTCAAGCGCCTGCGGTAAGTCCCAGTGATACAGCGTAATCCAGGGAGTAATGCCAAGGGCGAGGCAGTGGTCAATAAGCTGATTGTAGAAGGCGATTCCGGCCTGATTGATGCGCCCGCCCTGGCGTGGACCCGTGCCTTCGGGCAGAATACGTGACCAGGATAACGAAAACCGAAACGCATCGAATCCCAGTTCTTTATGAAGTTTCAGGTCAGATGCATAGCGGTCGTAAAATTCGCAGGCAATATCGCCATGTTCACCGGTTTTGATTTTACCTTTCTGATGGCTAAACGTATCCCAAATGGATGGCCCTCGTCCGTCACGGTCAACCGCCCCTTCAATCTGGTAAGCTGCCGTGGCCGTTCCCCAAATAAAATTGGGGCCAAAATCGTGTTTAGTCATGCGGAAAAATTTGGCTTCTGAACGCGAAGCAATTGCCAAATTACGTCATCATCAGGAATAGCCTGTCCGGCTAAGCCTGTCTGAAGCATGGGTAGGACATCGCGGCTGAGATGGGTCAGTTTGATGAAATGCTCATAGGTCAAATATACTCTTTTATGTGTTTCGCAGGCGCGTGCCGTTTCCGACGAAACACTGTTGGTTGCATCTACATCAAGAATGCGGATGCAGCACGCGTATACAGACTGGAACCAGACCATATTCTATCGCCCAATCGGATTGGGTAACTAACCAGTGAAAGTGCCCTATTTGAGGAACACGTTGCGGAATTTCGGTCGATATGTTCTTCGAGTAGCCGAGGCTGGACCCCGATCGAAGCCCGGTTCGGCTCTGTAAAGAATTTGTTAAGTTTAATAAGCGCTGCTTTTTCTGGCTTCTGAGCGATAGACTCTCCAGTAGTTTAGTTGCCTCCGCATGCTCACCCTCGGTTGAATATACCAACCGAGGGAAGCCCGTTAAGTGCAGTGAATGAGTGAGGTATGCTTAGCCTCTACGGCCGTAAGGAGTAGGGCGGTTGTAGTTACGGTTCGGTTGCTGAGCGGCAAACAAACGGTCGCGTTGGGCGGAGGTTAATACCGCCAGCACATCCTGACGTTTGCGGAGTTGGAGCTGGCGATAGCCATCGGGCGTCATGCGGCTGCGGGCCATTAGTTGATCGTAATTGTTTTCGATCTTGCGAAGCTGCTTTTCCTGACGACGGCTTAAGCCGACAATGGCGTCGATACGGTCAATTTTTAACTCGTCCTGATATTGGTCGTTGTTATATTGAGGACCTTGCGCGGGTACTGGACGATTGTCGAAAGGCCTTGAATAAACGCCCTGAGCGAAGGTGGCACCAGAAGCGAGGGCAACTAAAGTAAGGGCGGCTGCGATTGTCTTTTTCATGATCAAGTGGTTGTTTTATGTGTTACTTGATCGTTAGAAGTAAATTGCAGGGCTGCGTTTAACGGGGAGGTAGGGGGAAGTGGCTGAGTGCCCGATTTGGCTTTCCGAACAGGCTCAATCTACTCCCGAAGGGCCTTTTCTTTTTCCAACTGCCGATGCGCCATGGACTGTGCCAGAATACTGGCCACAATAAGTTGAAGTGCGTGATACATCATTATGGGCAGCAGAACGACCCCCGCCACCGACCCTGGAAATAGAACATTCGCCATGACGCTGCCCTGAACCAGTGATTTCTTGGACCCGCAAAACAGGGCTGTAATCCGATCTTCGCGGCTGAATTTTAGCAGACGGCTAAGGACATGCACAAGCCCGTAAATAAAGAAAAACAAGGCCAGCATCATACCGGCCAGTTCGACCAGATCGGCCGCCGTATAGCGGGAAAATAAGTTGAGTGAAAATGACTCACAAAAGGCGGTATAGACAATAAGCAGAATAGTGAATTGATCAAAATAGCGGAGATACGCCTTGTACCGTTCCGCGAACCAGCCCAGCTTCCGATTCAGCAACAGTCCCAGCACCACGGGCATAATGACCTGTAGCGTTAGTTTGCCGATCACACTGGACAAGTCATAGTGCCCGTTTGAACTGGACAGTAGAAAACTCATCCAGAGGGGTGTAATGAATACGCCGATCAGGCTGGAAATGCTGGCGTTGAAAATAGCTGCCGGGATGTTTCCGTTCGCAATGGAGACCATCACTACCGACGACGACACGGTAGATGGCAGGGCGGCCACGTAAAAAATGCCCAGCCAGAGTAAGTCCGTATCGGGAGTGAAGAGCAACGAGCGGGCAGCCAGCACCACTGCTGGAAAAATAATGAACGTAGTAATATGGATAACCAGGTGCAACCGGTAATTCCGCAACCCAGCCCTTAACTGGTCGAAATTCAGGCGCAGACCGTAGAAAAAGAAGATGAACGATACCCCGTAGTTTGCCAGAGCCGAAAGCGACAACGGTCCCTCCTGAATGCCGGGTCCGGGCCATAGCTTGGCGAATCCAATCATACCCAGCAAGGCCAGAATAAACCAATCGAGACCGACACGGGCCAGTAGAGAGCCTAACGACGATTTTGCCATAGAAAGAATAACCGCGCTGGGCTCAATTCCGTTTTAGTTTAGATTGCTTACCTGACTTTAATGACTTCCCCAAAATAATTCATCGTCACCAGGTAATCTGACGTCTTTTTGCTCTCGGGCGCAACGAGTCGCATCGAAACGGTGATGTACCGCTGGCTGTTGAACGTTGGCTTGTAGGTAACACGCTGGAGAATGGCCTGTTCAATAGGCGTATCATTTTTGGTAAAATACAGCAGGTCATCTTTCAGGAGTGTCCGCTTGAATACCTGACTCCCTGTTTTTTTTGCCGCGCGGATCGTTACCGTATTATTGAAGTAGCATCCATTTGCCACCTGCATCGAGCTGGTGTCCTGATCAACCGTTATCGAAACGGTTAACGCTTTCGCCGACTCCTGGTAAACATCGGCTTTGCCCAGTTTATCCGCCGTCACGACTGCCTGACAATTCTTAGTTTTAGGCGGTGGTGAGGTCGCCGATGAGTCAGCAGAACCTTGGGCTGTTTGCGTTGTATTTTCCTGTTTTTTTTCTGTTTGCCCACAGGCCTGTAACAAACAAACGCCAAGTAGTGCTATAGCTAAGTCTTTCATGCCGCAAATTTCTTATTTATCCCCTAACAAAATAGCATCGGGGCTGCATCATTTTAGCGGTCAATAGTCAAAACAGGCAAGTGAACTACTCAGTTGATGACTTCAGAAAAGCTAAGTAGCCTATTTGAGTGAGTCATGGGAGTAGTTAATGAGTCATTCGACCTATAGGTTAAACACAAGTCGGTCTAAAATTTACAGACCTTAGTTACTTTACACTTTACTATTAGTCAAAACTCCTGACTTGAGTGTAAGGACTATTTGTAAGTCGTTGGATTAAATAATTTATACACTCAAAACAAAAATTATTCATTTGAGAGAAATCTAAATGCCTTTGGATTTCGTTTATTGAACAATATTGATTTTAATTTGCACTGCTATGAAACGGTTCCGCTCAATTTCGCTTGATCCTGTTAATACCATTGCCTGGGTAGGTATTCTAGTATTATCAGTCTTATTTGCTTTTGGCCTTGCTGCAATCTTATTCTAGGTCACAGACAACTAGTTTTCCTTACGAACATGCCTTAATGACTGATTCAACAATTAGTCGTGTACCTTATTGCCAAAACCAGCTTCATTCAACACTAAATCAGACCAGTTTTTTAGATAGGTAAAGGTCCAGATAGCGGCCTGTTGCATAATATACGTAAAGGAGAAAAGTTTATCTCTTATGAGTCAGTGCCCATGTTTCATGGGTTAAAAGGTTACGTAGAGTTTTTACAGCGTGCCAATTCGGTTGGGAATACTGACGTTTGCCTTAGACAATTGCCTTGCTCTGTAAGGTATCCCCCAGGTAACGCGCAAATGCAATCAGGTATATATAGTTGTTGTCGGGTCGTACGGAGTTCAGCCCTTGTTTTTTTACAAAAACGGTAATGTCTATCAGGATAAAATCGTGGGTGTCTGCTTTCTGGATAAACTAATCTTATTTTTAGGTTAGTTTATTTCTGTTTGACATTTCTTATCCTGACATGAAGCAAAACCGCTGGCTTTTTCTATCACTACTTTTTTCATCACCCTTATTTGCCCAATCGAATCTTAAACTTTGGTATAACCAACCGGCCGCCGTCTGGACCGAAGCACTGCCTGTTGGCAACGGACGTATAGGGGGGATGGTGTTTGGCAATGTTGACAATGAACTCATTCAACTTAACGAGAGCACGCTTTGGTCGGGTGGCCCGGTAAAAGGGAATATTAACCCAGAATCACCCTCGTATTTGCCAAAAGTTCGTGAAGCCCTGGCACAGGAGAATTACAAGCAGGCCGTTGATCTGGTAAAACACATGCAGGGACTTTACACCCAGTCGTACATGCCACTAGGGGATTTGTCGCTTAAACAGAATATTAACGGGGCTAAGCCGACTAACTACTATCGGGATCTGGATATTCAGAAGGCCGTGGCGACAACCCGATTTACGGTGAATGGGGTAGTGTACAAGCGAGAGATTTTTGCTTCGGCTCCCGATGGTATACTAGTTGTTCGACTGACTGCCAGCAAGCCAGGTCAACTTACGTTCGATGCATCGACCAAAAGCCCATTGCGGTTTCAAAATACCGTCAGCGCAAATGGCGAATTGGTGATGAAGGGGAAAGCACCGGCTCAGGTCGATCCTAATTATTATAATCCAAAAGACCGGCAGCACATTATTTATGAGGAATCGGAGGGCTGTAAAGGCATGCGGTTTCAGCTACGCCTGAAAGCCCTTAATAAAGGGGGCAGTGTTCAAACGGATTCCGCAGGGATACACGTTCGAAAGGCAACTGAAGTCGTACTGCTCGTGGCTGCAACGACCAGTTTCAACGGGTATGACAAGTGCCCTGATAAAGACGGGAAAGATGAGAACAAGCTCGCGGAGGAGTTAATCCGGCAGGCTAACGGCCGTGATTATCAAGCGTTGCTTGCCCGGCATACGGCTGATTACCAATCCTATTTCAATCGGTTTTCCTTTCAGGTGACCGATACAACGGCCACGAATGCCAATGCCGCCTTACCCTCCGACCAGCGTTTGCAGAAGTACAGTGAGGGAGCCTATGATCCCGGTGTCGAAACGCTTTATTGCCAGTATGGGCGTTATTTGTTGATTTCTAGCTCGCGTTTACCGAACGTGCCGGCCAACCTTCAGGGAATCTGGAACAACGAGTTACGGGCTCCCTGGAGTTCTAACTATACCATAAATATCAATACCCAAATGAATTACTGGCCCGTTGAGGTCACGAATCTTTCTGAGTTACACCAGCCTTTAATAAGCTTTATTGGGCAACTGGCAAAGACGGGAGCCGTTACCGCCAGGGAGTTTTATAACATGAAAGGGTGGGTAGCGCATCACAACACCGACATCTGGGCAATCTCCAACCCTGTAGGCGACCAGGGGCAGGGTGATCCAAAGTGGGCAAACTGGAACCAGGGGGCAGGCTGGTTGAGTCAGCACCTCTGGGAGCATTATCGGTTTACGGAGGATAAAAAGTTTCTGCGTGAAACGGCCTATCCCCTGATGAAAGGGGCGGCCCAGTTCTATCTGGATTGGCTTGTTGAAGATAAAGACGGGTATCTGGTCGTGTCTCCGTCCGTATCCCCGGAAAATGATTTCATTGACTCCCATGGTCAGCCAGCCTCTATTTCAATAGCGACCACGATGGACATGTCGATTATGTGGGACCTGTTTACTAACCTGATTGATGCGTCAACTGTCCTGAATACAGATGCCGAGTTTAGAACGTTGCTTATGGAGAAGCGGAAAAAGTTTTACCCGTTGCACATTGGTCATAAAGGGAATCTTCAGGAGTGGAATAAAGATTGGGAAGACGTCGACCCCCAACATAGACATGTGTCTCATTTATTTGGGCTGCACCCTGGCCGACAAATTTCGCCCATCAAAACGCCTGATTTTTCGGCCGCGGCCAAAAAAACGCTGGAACTACGGGGCGATGCCGGAACGGGTTGGAGCCGGGCCTGGAAAATCAATTTCTGGGCAAGGCTGCTCGATGGAAACCATGCGTATAAACTACTGCGGGAGTTATTGCAGTTTACCAGCCAAACCCAGACTAGTTATGTAAGTAAGGGCGGAGGGGGCACCTACCCCAATTTTTTTGATGCTCACCCGCCGTTTCAGATCGACGGCAATTTTGGTGGGACCGCTGGTATGGCCGAGATGTTGATTCAGAGCCATTTAGACGACATTCATTTGCTGGCCGCGTTGCCTGATGCCTGGAAAGACGGACGCGTAAACGGCTTGAAAGCGCGAGGTGGATTTGAGCTGGGTATGGAGTGGAAGAACCACCAGTTAGCCAATGCTACCGTTAAGTCGCTGTCTGGCGAGCCCTGTAAGCTAAGGACCAGCCGCCCGATACGAGTACAAGGGGCTAAAGCAACGTCGACTAAAACCGATATGGGGTATGTGACCTCGTTTACTACACAAAAAGGGTCTGTTTATCTGCTTACTGGTTTGTAAAAGGCTAAGTACCAAACAGCCAGAGGCTGTTTTAGTTAATGACTGTATAGGCTAAAAACAGCATGGGCCCTGATTTATGAATCAGGGCCCATGCTGTTTTTAGCCTATACAGTCCTACTAGGAGCCAGAACCAGACGTCATGAACAGTTGCAACTTCATCTGGTCATTCTGGCGGAACTGGTCGCCAAGTGTCACCCGTTGTATAAGTGTTTTCAGCGTATATATGCCGCCAGACGGCGCTGGAATACTTAATAAAAGCGGTTGGCTTAAGGATTTTTTCTTTATGATCTGACCAATGTAATAGGTCAAATCAATGGTGTAGTTATCCGTTAACAAAGGAGTTATTGGATCGGGGGCAATAGAGTAACCCGCTCCGGCAACATCAGCGCCTGTTGATCCACCCGGTATGGTTGCAATAAACTCATTCTGGGAGTTGGTCTGGTAAAGTTGCAGACTTGTCGGTGGGGAAGTGTTATCACGGGAATCACGCCGAACGGGGCTGATGACCAGAAGCGCTCTGTTTAAATCCGCAAAGTTACCTGGCCGGAAAAAATCATTTAAGTAGGGAAACTCAATGCGCGTCTGAAGCCCGGCACCTAGGGCAACAAATGTGGTATGGTTGGTCAGGTTACTGCTCACAACGTCGGAGCGATTTTTCAGCGCACTCAATGGAGTACCCGTCCGATCGTTCTTAAACGACGTGAAGTGTAGCGACGTTATCGGGAATAACAACGTTGAGGCTGTTCTATTGACATCCGTATCGTGGTAATAAAGGCGCAGGCCACTTACCGATGGATTCGTCGTAAAACCTAGAAATGTATTCGTGGTCGACTTACTCAAAAACGCAAAACCGGGCAAAAAGTCATTCAGAGTGATGTTGTCCGTAATATCTCCACTGATGAGTTTGTCGTATAAGCCTTGTGCCAGCTCGTCCGGAATTCGAATCTGAAGCAACCGGTTTCCGCTAAATTGTTGAGGAACGAATGTTCGTTCTATTACAGGCTTTGCCGAATACCCAACGGTGCTGGTGTTAAAGTAATTCTGTGCGGGCAGGGGTCTACTCAAAGGATAAAGCCCAAGAGTAAAGGCCGAGGTTGTATCGCCATACGTGAACGAATAGCCTAGTTCCAGCACGAGCGAATCGAGCCGCAGATTCGTTTGGGAGACCAACGAATTGGATGGGTAGTCAATTGCCGCAAAAGCTTGTGTGCTTTGTTGCCCGGTTTGCGCGTCTTTCCATTGACCGACAACCATATCCACATCGCCCGAAGTCAGAAACGAATCAGAGCGCATAACCGTAGCGGTATTGATCGACACCGAATCGACGGATTGGATCTGTAACTGCTGTGGATTGATCACCGACTGTCCCACATTGAGATCGCCCGATTGGCAAGCAAATAGCACTATACCGGCCAGCCAAAGCAAACCGGCGTACCAGAGAGTACGCATAAGCAAATAATTCAGGGAATTTTTACGCCTAACTGGCGTAGTTCGTCATTCGTCAGGGTAGGCAGGGCCTTGTCCTGTTGTATTTTCTCAACCACCCGCTCACCAACCCGCTGGGCTTGTGCTGCGCTGGAAAAGCCTACTATACCAGGCTGGCCCGGTATAGTAGGCTGATGAATGAATGGCTTTCCGTGGTTCAGAATGGCATACCCCCAACCGCCCGATGTTGAAAAAACCTCAACCGTATAGGGGTTTTGCCGCTGATAAATAGTATAGGCTGTCAGAATCGCCAGCACCAGCAACACCAGAAGCAACCCCTTTCGAACTACATTCGTCTGTGCTGGTTGGTTCATGTTTGTTGAGGCATTCTGCACCTTACAATACCTGTTCTATGGTTGGATCGAAATCCCACAAATCGTCGAAGCGGTTTGTGCCGTTACTACCCGTCGTTACATAGCCTTTGTTGCCAATGGCAAAACCAACGGCGTTGATCCGGTTAGCACCTTCAAACGAACCCAGGGTAGTCCATGTGTCCGCTGTTGGATCATACTGCCAAACGGTTGTGTTGTCGCCGAGCGTAACGTAGCCTTTTCCATTGATGGCAAAGCCAACGCCATTGCTGCGCTGTACCGCCTGATCTGTCAGGAAGTCAAGTTTCTGCGTCCATACATCTGTTGCAGGGTCATACACATACCAGTCCCGCTGAGCAGTACCGTTATTGTTGCCTGTACCAGCGTAAGCCATGTTGTTGATGACGAAAGCAACGGCACCAACCCGTTTTGCCCCCCCGTAACTGGCTACTTTCGTCCAGGCGTTGGCGGTTGGGTCATAGGCCCACATATCTTTCAGGTAGTTACCGTCGTTGCCGGTTCCAACATACCCTTTGTTGCCAATCGAGAAAGCCATCGTACCATAACGGGCTGTGCCGCCAAAGTCCGCTACTTTCGTCCAGGTGTTGGCGGTTGGGTCATAGGCCCAGAAATCTTTCAGCTTGTCGCTATTGATGTTGATACCTGTACCGATGTAGCCTTTGTTGCCAACTGCGAAACCGATACCTGAATAACGGGCAACGCCCCCGTAATTGGCCTTTTGCGACCAGGCATTTTTGGCTGGATCGTACGCCCAGAAGTCCTGGAGACGTTCGTTGCTGGCATTGCGGCCAGTACCCATGTAAGCAATGTTATTGATCACGAAGCTAGCCGCTTCAGAACGGGCTACTCCTTCAAATTCGGATTTAACTGTCCAGTCGCCCAGAACAGATACCGTAGAATTACTATTACAGCCAACCAGTAAACCAGCCCAGCCGATGGCAACAACACCCAGTGCCCAGTTGATGCGCTGCTGTTTTTTGGATTTCTTAGTTGCAGAGGAGAGCGAGGTCTCAGAAGCTACGGATTGCGGCTCGGAACTAGATGCCGAGAATAATCGGAATGGTAAATGAATCATGAAAAAGAGCGTAAACGAACGAACTAAAACGTAAAGTTATACCAATTTGCGTTAAAAACGACGATTTTACCATCCCGACTGGGATGAGTCAACCCATAAAGAAGTCTTTGGGAGTCACCTGTAAGTCGGCTTCGAGCGAACTCGGGTGATTAAGTGGTCAAATTCGTCCCACAAAATTACGTCAAACCAGTCTTACATACCAACGTACCCATCTCATAAAAATTCTTAATTATTGCCATAGGGAAGAAAAGGTTAGTGGTTTACAAAAACGACTACAGCACAAAGACCCTCTTTGTGCTGTAGTCGTTGGAATGGTAATCAAAAAAGGGAATTATAACTTCACGTTCTTCAAGGTCCGGATCATGGATTGACCGCCTGCCTTTTTCTGAATAGACGACCCCATTTGCAAAAGTGGGTTTCGGACAGCCGCTGCCCGACGACCATTAGCGCTATTACCCGAGATTTCCGACAGCGCTTCGTTCAAGAGTGGCTCATTGACGTCGCCCAGGGGTAACAGATTAATCGGCTCCTCGACCTCAACGGTAGGAGTAAAGCCTGTTGAATAATCCGATTGCCCCGCGCTGTTATACGACCGGAAAACAATGGGCTGCATACCCCACTTAATCTTGCCTGTGTCGTCGGTGATGGTGATCGATCCCACGTTTTTACCATACGTAGTCGTACCTATCGTTGTTACGGGCATGTATGGACGAAGGCCATTGATGATAAGTTCGCTGGCCGAAGCTGTATGGTCAGTTGTTAAGACGAATACCCGAGAAAGATTGTTACCGATGTTCTGCGACTTGTCGAGAAAGTTTTGCACGAAGAAACTGCTGCCGTATTCCTGCTGCAACAGGGGCGTAATTGTCGCATTCCACTCTTCACGGAAGTACAACTTACTGGAATTGACGCCTTTTCCTATCAAACTGGCCAAGTTTGCCGATGAGGACGTGTATCCGCCCGGATTGTAGCGCAGGTCGAGCACGAGTTCATTTACGCCCTGCGCTTTGAACTTGCTGAAAACAGCATCCATCTGAGCATCGTATTCATTGGCTTTGCTACCGTTAGCACCCGGCACAAACTGGTTGTACACAAAATAACCGATTTTTTTGCTGCCGATGGTATAGACCGAGTCCAGAAACACCGGGTTCTCCTGAAACACCGTAGCCGTCACGCTCCTCGTCTGATCGGAATCGACCAGTGTCGAACCACTGATTGTTGCCAGGCCAAAGGTATACGTCGGACCCGTCGATAACAGGTCTGAATAATTTGTTGTGTTGAGCAATTGGCCATTCACTTTAGAGATGACGTCACCCCGCTTTAAACCGGCTTTCTCTGCCGGAGAGCCAGGGAGTACATACAACACCTGAGCGATGACACCTGTTGATCCTGTAGCACGCAGATAGAGGTTATAGTCCATCCCCGTCGTTACCGACTGGCCGCTCAATTCGGCTGTCAGGGTATTCGCATCATTTTCGATCCACGAAAAACGGTCGCCTGTTGGGTTTTTGGTGGCGTCGTATTTATAGAGGATCGAGTCGAAAAATAAGTCAGGTGCCAACGTCGTATCCGGATTGGCCGGAATCTTGTCGTTCCAGTAATACACTTCCCGCATATTACTCAAAATCCAGCTGTCGACCGTTGTATTTTCGCTGGTTGTCGTTGTCGTCTGAGGAGTAACATCATCCGTCGTTTTTTTGCAGCCGGACAGAGATAAAATAAATCCAGCCATCAATAGCCATTGTATCGACGATTTTTGGGTAAATAACTGATTCATAGAAGCCGTTTTGGCCTTGTTCACAACGTGTTGTATCATAGATCTGTTGGATAAGCGGAAAAAGTCTTACCTGTATAGTTTACGATCCCCAAACGCTAAATGTTGCAGGAAATCATTAGAAAGTGAGGATTTAATCAGCATTTAATCCTCTTTTCCTATAGAGTAAATTAGTATAAAGGAAAACGGCCTGATTTCCTGAAAAG
This sequence comes from Spirosoma radiotolerans, assembly GCF_000974425.1. Lineage (NCBI taxonomy): Bacteria > Pseudomonadati > Bacteroidota > Cytophagia > Cytophagales > Cytophagaceae > Spirosoma > Spirosoma radiotolerans. The sequence continues at coordinate 3,147,627 of NZ_CP010429.1, read as the reverse complement.
TATGGGGATAAGCGGGGAGATAGTATAAATCGTCAGGGTTTATTTTGTATCTTTGACATAATAAACCTGGCGACTCAGTCCATTCGGATTCCGAAGATTCTTTAAATGCTACCGGCTTGTTAGTCTTTGGAAAAGTCTCCGAAATTTTAGCAGTCGATACCTTTAGTCGCCAGTCATCATTTCATAAACTTAGTTGACGTAACTTCCAGTGGAAAGACGTAACGCGTTAAAAACAATGGCTGGGGCCCTTGGCGGGCTAATCAGCCTGCCGGCCTGGGCCAATGGCTGGTCAACCGAAACGGTCCAGTCTACCCAACACTTTCTTTCGATCAATCAGGCCGACCAATTAGCCGAGCTCGTTGAAACCATTATTCCGGTTACCGATACGCCCGGCGCTAAAGCGCTGAATGTGCACCAGTTTGTTCAGAAAATGGTAGCTGACTGTTACGATAAAACTACCCAGGAAAATCTGCAGAAAGGCCTCGATTCGCTCGATGACCTGGCCAAGGCATCGTTCAACAAGACTTTTGCCGAAGGAGATACCGCGCAACGCACCGCCCTGCTTACACAATTGTCAAAATCGACCGATACAGCGCAAAAAGACTTTTATTCGCTGGTGAAGAACCTGACCATTCGGGGCTACATGACATCGGAATATGTGATGACCAACCTGACGCATTACCAGTTTATTCCCGGTCATTATTATGGCTGTGTTCCCGTTAAAGCCAAGACCGCTTCTCAACCCAAATAGGTCGTCGGTTTACGGTTTGATGTTCACGGTTAGCTGACGCATGAGTGCCACTTTCGCAGGTACATGAGCGCGTCAGCCAACCGTAAACCACAAACCCAAACCACAACCGTAACCACTCTATACATGTCATACCTGAATATAGACGCTCAGGCGCTTAACACATACGACGCCATTGTTATTGGATCGGGCATCAGCGGGGGCTGGGCTGCTAAAGAATTGACGGGGAAAGGGCTTCGGACACTCGTTTTGGAGCGGGGACGCGATGTTCGGCACGTAACCGATTACCCGACCACCAACATGCAGCCGTGGGAGTTTGAACACCGCAACCAGCTTAAGCGAGAGGTGCGGGAAGCGAACCCTATTATTAGTAAATGTTATGCCTTTTATGAAGGCACCGAGCAGTTTTTCGTAAAAGATGCGGAGCACCCTTACATCCAGGAGAAACCATTCGACTGGATTCGGGGCTATCAGGTGGGTGGTAAATCCCTGATGTGGGCGCGGCAAACCCAGCGGTGGAGTGATTTCGATTTCGAAGGGCCTGCCCGCGACGGCTTTGCGGTCGACTGGCCGATCCGGTACGCCGATATTGCTCCCTGGTATAGTTATGTTGAAAAGTTTGCGGGCATTTCGGGTAATAAAGATGGGCTGGCTACCTTGCCCGACGGCGAGTTTTTACCTCCCCACGAGTGGAACTGTGTCGAAAAACATTTTCAGCAGAAAGTAGCGGGTAAATACAAAGACCGCCACGTGATCATGGGGCGGGCAGCCCACATTAGTCAAGCCAAACCGATCCATTTCCAGCAGGGACGGGCGCAGTGCCAGCACCGCACAATTTGCGAGCGGGGCTGCCCCTTTGGCGGCTACTTCAGCAGTAATGCATCTACGATTCCCTGGGCGGCCAAAACGGGTAAAATGACGCTTCGGCCAAACTCTGTCGTCCATTCCATCATTTACGATGAAAAGAAAGGCCGGGCTACGGGCGTGCGGGTAGTCGATGCCAACACGAAGCAAATGACGGAATATTACGCGCGTGTTATCTTCCTGAATGCAGCCGCGCTGAACTCGAACTTGGTCTTGTTAAATTCAACCTCCCATCGCTTCCCGAACGGGCTGGGTAATGACAGTGGTGTACTGGGCAAATACGCGGCTTTCCACAATTATCGGGCGGGTATATCGGCTGAGTACGATGGCAACCTCGATTCAACCACCGACGGACGTCGCCCCAACAGTCCGTATATTCCCCGCTTCCGAAATGTACACAAGCAGGAAATGGGCTTTCTGCGAGGGTATGCGGCTGGTTTTTCAGCCGGACGCGGTTCGCGGTCTGACCAGAGTGGGGTCGGGGCCGACTTGAAAGAAAGCCTGCTCAATCCGAAATTAGGCGGCTGGTATGTGGGGTCGCACATGATGGGCGAAACCATTCCTAAAGAAAGCAATTACCTGGCCCTCGATGCCTCGCAGAAAGATCCGTTTGGGATTCCGCAACTGAAAATCTCCATTGCCTACGATGACAATGATGACAAGATGGTGAAGGATTATCAGGAGCAGCTTACTGAGATGTTTACCGAAGCGGGCTTTAAAAATATTCGCGTCCGGGATAGCCACGCCAGCCCTGGCCTCGATATTCACGAAATGGGTGGTGTTCGGATGGGCAAAGACCCTAAAACCTCAATGCTCAACAAATGGAACCAGCTTCATGCCGTTAAAAACGTGTTTGTGACCGATGGTGCCTGCATGACCTCCACATCGACACAAAACCCCTCACTGACCTACATGGCCCTAACAGCCCGTGCCGCCGATTATGCCGTCAAAGCTATGAAACAAGGGTTGGTTTAAACGGTGTTGGTAATAAGCCGACTAGTAGCCTGTGCAGCCTGTTCCGGCTTAGAATCGCACAGGTTACGGGTTAGCTTATTACTTCTTAAGTTGCTTTTTTACCTTTAAAAACTAAATGCACGGGTACGAGGCCCGATGCCCTTAACTAGTTTCCTTATCTCATGAATCAATTTCCTAAAATTACCCGCCAGCAGTTCCTCAAATTAAGTGCCTTGGCCACGTCGGCTGCTTTATTGCCTCAACTGAATGCGTTTGCCGCATCACCTAAAAAGGTGGGTTTGCAGCTCTACACTCTGCGCGATTTGATGGGAAAAGATCCCGAAGGTACGTTGAGAAAAGTGGCTGCTATTGGCTACAAAGAAATAGAATCCTTTGGCTACTCAGATGGCAAATTTTTCGGCAAAACACCTAAAGAATTCGCTGCGTTGATAAAAGAGTTAGGCATGACGGTGCCAAGTGGCCATTACACGACCGGCAAAACGATGCCGAAAATGAAAGGTACACTGACAAACGATTGGAAGCGGGCGGTCGATGACGCAGCTGCGATTGGTCAGAAGTACATGGTTTGTGCTTACCTGTTCCCCGACGAACGAACGAAACTGGATGATTACAAACAATTCGCCGACTTGTTTAATAAATCGGCAGAAGTATGCAAATCGGCTGGTATTCAGTTTTGTTACCACAACCACGACTTTGAGTTCAAAGAAATGGATGGTAAAATGCCTTATGACGTATTGCTCAGCGGCACCGACAAGAACCTGGTGAAGCTCGAACTGGATCTGTATTGGGCAACCATGGCGAATCAGGACCCCGTTGCTCTATTCAAAAAGCATCCCGGCCGGTTCCCCCTCTGGCACGTGAAAGACATGGAGAAAACCGCCGAACGGGCGTTTGCCCCCGTTGGCACAGGTTCGATTGACTTCCAACGAATTTTCGATGCGAAGAAAACAGCGGGTATGACCCATTACTTTGTAGAGCAGGATGTATGCAAGCTTCCACCTTTAGAGTCTATTGCAATCAGTTATAAAAATATTCAGAAGTTAACCGTATAGTACGAGTCAGGCATACGGACTTTTTTAAGTTGTCAACAAAAATGCCCGTTTGGAACCTACTAGGTTTCAAACGGGCATTTTTGTTGATGTTAACTATTGGTTACCTATATAATTGAATAAGGAATTAGATGAAATCGTGACAAAGCTGAGACCCAGACTTGCTTGACTAACAGAGTATTTATCTTTAGTCTGGTCAGGCACATACTACAGGAATTTAACAACGCCATACCAGAAAAGGGCGGATGTCGATAGTAGAATAGACCAGGCTGCTATGTTCTGAAGGTCGGTCGTCGTTAAGCTAGTTGTAACTATAATACGGATTTTCATGGGTAGAAAAGCTTGGTTAATATGTATTGCTAGTTTGTAGCAAACACTGTACCAAAAGGCGAACACAAATCAACTTTCATTTTTTTTATGCATTTTGATATCTGCTAGTTACTATATAGTCTGAGTATAAATACCTATATAATTTGTAAAGAATTAAGTAGGAGAGCCAATTTTAGGGAAAGGTCTTATTTTCTGATTATCAACAAGTTATATGTCCATTATTGCCTATAATAATTGGTATTTTTCTATCTTAACATAAAATAATTCAAATATTTCCTAATATTGCGTAAGAGTAAACCATGAGTATTCATATCATTAATTTTAGTATGTTATTATATACTGTATGGTTGTCTGTAAATGAATTTGCTGATGAACCTGTACCAAAATTTAACAAATCAACTTCTGTTGTTAAATGAAATCTCTAAAATCCATGAAATGGTAACCTTGGTACTGACAGATAGGTGAGTAGTTTATTACTAATTCATTCTGTAGACTTGTACAATTACTATTTATCCACCAGACACTATCGGTCTTAACAGCAGCAATTTTTTTGCGCCACGAACAGGTGTGTCGATTCTTGATACCATATGAAACATCCATCTAATTTGGTCCTGCGTTTGCCATCTCCCGACCAGATGCATGATGAGAAAACGTCGGTTGACCAAGCTACTCAACTGCTCGAAGTCGCTCCTCACGCTTCCCATTCTCTGCAGGATTTTGCTCAACTTCTAGCTCGGTATAAGCGGGCAGGTTACGAAGCTATTGAACACTTGAATTCGGCTCACCATGAGGCCCAATAAGCTGCTAAACAGCCTATTAGCTTAGAGTACACTATTGATAGTTTCGGGTTTGTTTTTATGAAATTTTCGTAGCATCGGGTTTGACGGCAGTGGCCGCCTGCTCGGTGTTGACGATATAATGAATGCATTGGACGATCGGCCGCTGCTGTTTACATCTGATGCTACGAAGTCAATTACTTTATCTCCACTTAAATGTTAACTAAAACTACTTGTACATGGCTATTACATATGCTCCCAAACTCCGCAAAGTTCGTCGGACACCCATTTTGGTTGTCGAGAATAACCCGGACCAGTGGCTTATCATTCGTGCAGCCTTAGCTCAATCCTTTCCGGAAGTTGAACCAATCTGGAAAAATCATCCGCTTCAAGTTTTGTCGTTTCTGGATGAGTGTGCATCGGATAGTCGGTCTATCCCCCGACTAATTTTGATGGAACCGTACTTGCCCAACCGAAAAGATGGCTGGGCTTTACTGGAAAAAATAAAAGCTCATCCCCGCTATCAACTCATCCCCGTGGTTGTTATGAGCCATTCCGAGATAGTTGAAGACATTACCGAGGCTTATTCGATGAATATTGCCTCGTATATTACCAAACCAACAACCTATCATAAGTGGGTGTCGTGTTTTCAAACGCTCCGTCGCTATTGGTGGGAGGTAGTAAGCTTCCCTACATCCGCTTAACACTATAGCCAAAAATTTGTGGCTGTATCACCCTAACCTAAATAACGTAATTAAACGGAATTTATAGCCGTTTTGTGATCCCGGCCCGTCCGAACCGGCGGACGGGCCGGGATCACAAAACGGCTGTTATTATTTATAGTGAATAAATGACAGTCATGTGTTTATGTAAAAAGAATGTACTCCCGATGCATTGAGTGTTTGTTTACAAACGGTCAGAGATGAATTAGACAACGCAGGCATAGCCCTCTAATTGGTTCATGTAAGCCGCTAATTTGTCAATAAAAACGGTTGTGTAGGGGGCTTGCTGTTTCGTTTTCAGGGTAGCCGCATACCATGTCCGCAATACCCGCTGTTCCGTTATTGGAACGGCCACCAATTGGCCCGACTGCAAATAGGGTTTTACTACCCAGGTAGGCAGGACAGCAACGCCCAGTCCGGCTTTTACCATCTCCAGAATAGCCTCAGTCAGCGTGATTTTATAGACCTTAAGCGGACGTCGATGCTTGAATAGCATCATGAAATTTGAGCTTTCTTCCTCCGGAATATTGTACATGATGTAATTCTGACTGGAAAACTCCTCCAGTTCTACCCAGCAGCGACCCGCCCAGGCATGATCAGGGGCAACGATGGCCACAAACTCATCCTGGAAAAGCGGTGTATACGAAAATTTGGGATTTTGCTCGCCTTCGGTAATAGCTACGTCAATCTTATTCGCCAGTAGATGAAAGTCAGCGTCGTGTGTACCAGCTTCCAGCTCAACATTGACGTCAACTTTGGGATAATGTAGCTGGAACTCCCGCAGAAAACCGGCCAACCAATGATAAGATGTATAGCATTGGGTACAAAGCCGGACCTCACCCACTTCAATATCGGTCAGCTTTCGAACTTTAGCTCGTGTATCCGCTACCTCCGCCAGAATCCTTTCAGCAGCCTGCAGCACAACTTCGCCCGCCTGGGTCAGTATCATCTGTTTTTTATCGCGAATGAAAAGCTGCGTATTGAAAGAGCTTTCCAGCTCTTTTAGTTGATGACTTAACGCTGATTGGGTCAGAAAAAGCTGATCGGCGGCCTTGGTCAGGTTACCGCAGGTCGCTACTTCTCTCACCATCTGTAGGTGCCGGATTTCCATGATGAATTAAATTCATGATTTTGACAAAAATAATTCGCTTTACTAATAGGTCAAAACCCCGCACCTTTGATTCAGCCAATTAAGGCGAATAAATCAAAGGAATACAATGAAAACGTCTGCACAACATGTTGTAAACGCATTGATCTTGAGCATGCTGTTTCTGGCAGCCGCACCGATCAACGCACAAGCCGGGATGACGAACCCTGTTGATTCAGGGAGGGGCGGGAAGTCGTTCGAAGTAGGTATGTATATGGAGTCGAACTGGACGATCAACCTGATGATGGCTGTCTATCTGCCGAAGCGCGTGGTTGTTACGTTGCGGAATGAAAAAGGGGCCGTCCTGTTTCGGCAGTACTTGAACAAATCATCTGTTAAATACAGATTGAAATTCAGATTTGATGAAGCCGAATCTGGGGTGTATGACTTCGAAATTACTGACGACCGCGAAACCGTCGTTCGGCAGGTAACGATTGTCCGGATGCCCGCCGTCGAATCACAGCGGGTTATTACCTTCGGGCCACCGCGTAGTCTGTCAGTTGAGTAAACGGAATGAGCTTGTTTAAAAGGTCACCAGTCGAAAATTCTCTTTCTTATTGTTGAAACGTATTCTAGTAGCCTATGTACTCATCAATCCCGCTGGAATACGTTTCATGCATGTGCCGGTTAATGACGTCCAGGGTCAATCGCCTGATCTCATCGATATCCTGGCCATATTGTTTAAACAATGCTTTTTCGACGGAACTGCGTAATAAGGCGCATGCCCGCATCCGATCATTTGCTGCTGTCCAGGTGGGATCGTGCTCTATTTGGTCGTACCGAATAAAATCAAAGCGCGTCTTAGGCTCCGCAGGAGGTTCCTGACGCAAAGTTTGCATCATGTCATAGTACGTGTGCCATAATTTGGCCATGGTCATAAACTCCGTTCGAAAGCTGGCATTGGCGTAGATTTCCTCGGCCAATCTGCGATGGGTGTCCAGTAGGTCCTGTGCGGTTTTGCTTTTAGAAAAATCCTGATACCACCACATTGTCGAGTTGTCCTTTTCTACAGCATATCGCCGTTGGTAATTGGCTTTGAACACATACAACAGCACCTTATAGGGCTTTACCAGATCGCCTTCGGGGGGCTCTTCCGTATATGGAGTGTAAATTATTCCCTTGGAACCAACCTTGAAATACGCAAGATTCAGGTACTTATTGACAGGGTCCTCGGTAGTCAGTGAACAATTGGAAAGCGCCTGGTCAACATCGGAAGCCGCCAGCTTCTGGCTGGCTACATGAAGGTAAAGCTGAATAAACCGTTTGCGTTGTTGGGGCGCATCCAGTTGAGCAAAGGCGTTCAGCATGTCTGCCTCCGACAAAGCACCCTGACCAAATTGGTTAATGGCTATTTCCTCTTCCAGGCTCATAATCCGATAGGTATAGACGGCGATGTTTACTAACTAGCACCTTATTACGTTATCCTCCCAGACTGAGATAAGATTATGAAAAAAAGTATCCTTATCATCCTGGTGCTGGCGCTGGGTTGCCAGTCAACATCAACGGTTGATCCAGCCCCAGTACTGGAAGAAGACAAACCCATTATTCTACCTGCAAGCACCTGTGCCAGTTCATTAACGCTGGACGCACAGGTAACCCAGCGGGAAGGGCGGGTTGGGTATCGCGACGACCTGAACCTGTATTATATCAATGTATATCTGGGCGGCATCGACACCAGCTTAACCGGGCTGGTGTGTAACATGCCCGACGAATTGAAAACGGTCAATCAAAGCGTTATTTTCGACGGAGCCTACTATACGGACGTGAAAATGCCATCACCACGTCTGGGTGGAGAATCCATACGCTATCTGGTGCTTACGTCCGTTAAGAAAAAATGAGGAGCGTATCTATCTGCTTACAGATCTTCCTGAAATTCATCAAGTTCTTTTTTACCGGTAAATAATAGATGGTACATAGATGAGCATAAATACGCTACGTAGTAAACGACTCTCTTCATTGCTTAACAGTATAGTATAGCTGTAAAGATAAAACTAAAAACGGCATAAATAGCTGTTAAACAATAAAATAAGTAGAATGTACATTAATGTTAATTTAATGGGGATGCCTTGGGAGATTGAGTATTATTGCTTAAGCACGAAGGCGATTCAGTTCATTTTTGACGCAATAGATACTGGAACGCCATCAAGCAAGGTATAAGCAGGTAACGGTTGCAATGCATAATAAATGATTTTAGGGGATTGGAATTGGTGTTTTCTAGGATATGCTAAAAGACTATTTAGCTATCAAATTCCAATGTTAATAGAAGTTGAACCAGAGAGAATAGGAGATACTATCATAAGGTTTGCCTACACTGCAATGAAAAATATGAGAGCGAAAGGATGGATTCAGCTTTCTGTTGTTATGTATGTGTAAAAGCTTTGAGAAGAAAACTTAGAAATGATCTTTAATCGTCAATATTTTTGCATTAAGCTTCATAAATATTATTTAAGTATTTCTTGTATTTGTTTAAGAATATTAATGACCTCACTTGCAGATTTCTCAAATGCTGATTTTGCTTCGTTTGGTTCTTTTGAATACCACTCTTTTACTTCATTTAAAAGCTGTTTCTTTAATTTTTTCTTTAAAGATACCTTTTCATCTTTACTAAGTGTTAATGTATCTATATTTTCGATCTCTGATATTTGCTCTGAAAACTTATCAGGGTAATATTCTTCAAAATTATGTTTGCTGAGCTGTCTAAATTGATTATTAATTTTACCTTCTGGAAAGTATTTTTTTAATTTTTCAATTTCTGAATTTTCTTTTTCTCCTGCATCTATGATTACCCAAGCGCGATCTTTATAAAGTGAATCTAAATGAGAGTAAATGAAAAGGCTACTGAAGCTTTTATACTTTTCGCTAATACCATCAAATCCATTACTGGAAAACGTCCTTAACTTATTTCTGAGATCATCACAGAAATTTGGAATAAGAATTTCATTTATGATAGTTTCTGCTGAGGATTCTTCCAAGAACAACCAGCCTTTCCACAAAGCATAATCATATACATCGTAACCTAAATCTTCAAGTAGTTTAAGCCTATCTCTAGAATCGTTAGAAATTTCTAAAATTTTTGAATGTGGAATTTTAACAAAGGTTGAAAAATCGTTTGCAGTCGTAATCTGAAAGATTTTTGTTGAATTATTTGCACCAAGGGTTCTAACTACAATATTAGAGTGGGTAGAAATGAAAAATTGATTTGTTGTACTTTTTTCTAAAATAAGCTTTAAAAGAGCTTTTAGAGCTTTAGGGTGAATGTCGTTTTCCGGCTCCTCAATCAAGAAAATTTTGTCATCTGCTAGGCAAAGATCAGTAATTAGACCTAGAATATTGGGGACGCCATCTCCCATTGATGTTAGAGGAATACTTCTATAATCATCTATCGCAAATGCAGCATGCTTGCCTTCTTCATCTTGTTCAGTACCAATATAAAATCCTAATATATTTTCACAAGCTTCACGGTAAAGATTAGAAATATTTCTATTGGATGTAGATAAGAAGTCAATTTTGGCAAATAAATTACTTAAATCTTCTACTTTTTCTCTTTCACTTCGCAGGATAGATTTGCTGTAGCTTTTAAATCTTCTATTAGAGAAATACGGGTAAATTAAGTTTTTGTTTGAAATGCGTAAATATGGGTCAAAGGTCACATTTAGAGCGCTAGCCCCATCCCCTTTGTTAAACATTTCTATCCCTGAAGTTATTGCGAATGTATCACGTATCTTAGAAAAATTAAATTTTACTTTTACATCTTCTACCAGTTCAACTGTGTATGGATTATTAGGAAAGTTGTTGAAGTCATAAAAATTTTTATTAGTCTCTAAATTAATTGTAATTGAGCTTCTGTTCGTGTCAATAGTTCTATCTGCATCAGAAAAATTATATCCTTGCAAATGATAAATAGATTTTAAAATGGTAGATTTTCCCGAATTATTATGGCCAACAATTAAATTTATATTTTTTGACGAATCTATTGTGTGATTTCCGCCAAAGCACCTAATGTTTTCTAGGATAAATTTACTTATATACATAAAGCTTACCGTAATCTTTTTCTAAAAAGCTCACCAAATTTCCAAGTATGCTAAGGAGAAGGTAAGTTCATTACTTGAAACAATTCTTGTATCCAGTCAAAACTATTATTATTTTAGATACAAACCATACAAAAAAAAGCACTCAAATCGCTGATTATGAGTGCTTTTAATTATTCTATGCAGAGAGAGAGGGATTCGAACCCCCGGACCTGTTACAGTCAGTGGTTTTCAAGACCACCGCAATCGACCACTCTGCCATCTCTCTTTCTTGGGTGCAAATATAAGAACGTTTCGAGATTTGTCAACCCACTACGGGCCATTTTCAGCTAAAAAGCCTAATTTTGAGCATTGTTTTAAAGAATGTAAACGTAAACAGGTGAATCAGCCAATCGAAACGCCTTCACTGTCAGTACGTTCGCTCTTTCACGCTTTCGCTCGTTAAAATGGATACCCTGGAATCGCTTCCCTCGCTTGAGACCGCCCGCAAACTGGGCCTGCTACCCGAAGAATTTGATCGAATCGCCGAAATTTTAGGGCGTCGGCCAAATTTTACTGAACTGAGTATCTTCTCGGTTATGTGGTCGGAACACTGCTCCTATAAAAACTCCATCGTCTGGCTGAAAACGCTGCCCCGCGATTCGGATCGGATGCTGGCCAAAGCTGGTGATGAAAACGCCGGTCTGGTCGACATTGGCGATGGACTGGCCTGTTCATTCAAGATCGAATCGCACAACCACCCGTCGGCGCTGGAACCGTATCAGGGAGCCGCAACGGGTGTTGGCGGTATCAACCGCGATATTTTTACCATGGGTGCCCGGCCCATTGCGCAGTTGAACTCCCTGCGGTTTGGCGACCTGAACCTTCCCAAAACCAAGCGGTTGCTGCGTGGTGTTGTCAAAGGCATTGGCGATTACGGCAACGCGTTCGGGATTCCGACCGTAGGTGGCGAACTCTTCTTTGATGATTGCTACAACACCAATCCGCTGGTAAATGCATTCTCAGCGGGCATTGTGGAAGTCGGCAAATCGGCGAAAGCAACCAGCTTCGGCGTTGGTAATCCGGTGTTTATTGTTGGCTCGGCAACGGGTAAAGACGGTATTCACGGGGCCACCTTTGCCTCGGAAGACATCTCGGCTGCCTCCACAGACAAGCTACCGGCGGTGCAGGTGGGTGATCCCTTCATGGAGAAACTGTTGCTCGAAGCCACACTCGAAATCATTGCCACGGGCTATGTGATTGGTATTCAGGATATGGGTGCCGCGGGCATCATTTGTTCAACGTCGGAGATGAGTGCTAAAGGGGAACATGGTATGATCATCGACCTCGACAAAGTGCCAACCCGTCAGCCAAACATGGCCCCGTTCGAGATTCTGCTGTCCGAATCGCAGGAGCGTATGCTGGTCGTGATCGAGAAGGGAAAAGAGCACATTATTCAGGGTATTTTCGATAAGTGGGATCTGAACTGCGCCCAAATCGGGGAAGTAACGGCACGGGGCGAAAATGACCTCGGCCGTCTGCATTTCTACCGCTATGGCGAACTCGTTGCCGATGTTCCTGCTTTCGATCTGGTGTTGGGTGGGGGAGCCCCGCAATACCACCGGGAGTATAAAGAACCGGCCTATATAAAGGAATACGCCAAGTTTGATATTTCGGATGTGGATGATATCGAGAAGGAAGACATCCGCGAAATTGCCGAACACCTGCTGGCACACCCAAATATCTGCTCGCGGAAGTGGGTATACGAACAATATGATTCGATGGTGGGCACCGGAAACCGCAGCACCAATGCGCCTTCCGACGCGGCCGTTGTGCGGGTGAAAGGACCCGGTATTCCGGCAACCGATAAATCCATTGTTATCACCGTCGATTGCAACAGCCGCTACGTGAATGCGAACCCTCGTCAGGGTGCTATGATTGCCGTGGCCGAAGCCTGCCGCAACATCGTTTGCACCGGGGGCGAACCGCTGGCGGTCACCAACAACCTGAACTTCGGTAATCCCTATGTACCAGAAGTTTACTGGCATTTTGTGGAAGCGGTTCAGGGCATGGGCGAAGCCTGTCGCCGGTTCAGCACACCCGTTACGGGCGGTAACGTTAGTTTCTACAACCAAAGCTCCGACGATGGCCCGGTATTCCCGACGCCAACCATCGGTATGCTTGGCCTGATGGAAGATCCGGCCCACCGCATGACGCTGGACTTCAAGAACGAAGGCGACCTGATCTATCTGATCGGACAGTCGACGAACGACATTGCGTCGTCGGAGTACCTCTATTCATTCCTGGACATCAAAGCGTCGCCCGCGCCCTATTTCGAATTTGACGATGAGTGGCACGTGCAGGAGGGCATCAAAACCATGATTCGCAAAGGCTGGCTTCAGTCGGCCCACGACGTGTCGGACGGTGGTTTGTTTGTTACGCTGGCCGAGTCAGCGATGGCGGGGAACAAAGGCTTTGAGATTGTTTCGGACGACCGTCACCGGCTGGATTCATTCCTCTTTGGGGAGAGCCAGAGCCGCGTGGTCGTCACCATTTCACCCGAACAGCAGAAGCATCTGGAAGGCTACCTGCATGATACGGTTATGCCGTTTATGCTCCTGGGCACCGTGACGGATTCAGCGCCCGCGTTCGTGATCGACGGCACTCCGATTATGACTCTGGCTGAAGCAAAGGATCTGTACGACAATGCATTGGGTAAGATTATGGCTTAGACAAGGCGTATTTTCAACAAGTAAAAAACGATTAAAAAAACGGCCGATGATGCGCCCGGTAAGTTGCTTGCTGGCGCGTCACCGGCCATTTTACATCCTAACTAATTCTATGGCACTTGACCTAGCCGCGATTACCCAGGAAATCTGTACCATTGCTACGGATGCGGGCGCTTTTTTACTTCAGGAACGGAGTCGCTTTCAGCGCGAAGCCATCGAATACAAAGGGTTGAATAACCTGGTGTCTTACGTAGACAAAGAAACCGAAAAGCAGTTGGTCGAAAAACTGCGGCAGTTACTGCCCGAAGCGGGTTTTATTACCGAAGAGGGCACTACGGGGCAGGAAGCGGATCAATCGGCGCTGAACTGGATCATTGACCCTCTGGATGGGACGGCCAATTTTATTCATGACCTGCCCGTCTTCTCGGTGAGCATTGGGTTGGCGCAGGGGAAAACGCCCATTGCTGGTGTTATCTACGATCCTAACCGGAATGAATGTTTTTCGGCCTGGCAAGGAGGAGGGGCCTTTTGTAATGGCAGGCCAATCTCCGTTTCGCCCGCCACCCAGTTGGGTGAGAGCCTGATTGCCACCGGTTTCCCATATTACGCGTTTGACAAAATGCAGGCATATCTGCGCATTCTGGAATCGCTGATGCAACAAACGCACGGCTTACGCCGAATGGGGTCGGCGGCTATTGACCTGGCTTACGTTGCTGCGGGTCGGTTCGAAGCGTTTTACGAATACAACCTAAATTCCTGGGACATGGCCGCTGGGGTACTACTCGTTCGGGAAGCCGGTGGCGTTGTCAGCGACTTCGAAGGTGGAGATGACTTCCTGTTCCGGGGCGATGTGGTGGCCGCCTGTGGTATCCACCCGGAGTTGATGAAGGTGATGCGTGAGTTCTGGCGGTAACGTACAAGACAGCCTCTGGCCGTCTGAGTGAAGCTAATTTGTGACTTATGTCTGGGTCAAGCTCTGGCTTGGCCCTTGTAGTCTCTATAGCCAAGCCAGAGACTGGCCCAGACAATACGGTCACTCAGACAGCTTCCAACTGTCTGGGACACACATCAGCTGGACTAGTCATTTTTTGAAAACCGGACGAATTTGACTGGGCAGCAAAAAACTATATTTGTGTGGTAAGTCTGGAAAAGCAGGCTTCTGTATACAACCATACTTTCGAATTCGACTCGTCCTATGCAAGATCTGGAGGCACTCAAATACCCTATTGGCGACTTCGTTTACGGCCAATCCTTTTCGGCTGACGATACCCGGCAGCACATTTCGGCAATTGATGAACTGCCCATCAAACTGACTGAGCTGGTTGGTAAGTGGGGTGATGACCGGCTGGACACACCATATCGGCCGGAGGGCTGGACAATTCGGCAACTGGTCCATCACATCGCTGATAGCCATATCAATGCGTATGTCCGTACGAAGCTGGCGCTGACGGAATCTAACCCAACCATTTCACCCTATGAAGAAGGTGAATGGGCAAAACTGCCGGATTCTACCCTCGACATTGCACCCTCGCTGGTTATTCTGCGTAATCTGCATCAGCGGTGGGTAACGGTGCTGGCTGCTCTAACCGATGTCGAACTTAGCCGTACGTATTTTCACCCCGGTAGCCAGCGAACGTTTACCCTTCGGGAAGTGATTGCTCTGTATGCCTGGCACGGCGAACACCACTACCAGCACGCGTTTAGACTCGCCCAGCGGAACGGTTGGAGCGAAAAAAATGTATGATGTAGTAGGTATGATGTATGGCTATGCATTGTAATTGGGATACATACATTCTATAGCCTACATCGTACCTACTACATCATATACGCCTTATGCAGGAACTCCTCATTTTTCTGATTTTTGCCGTGGCTTTAGGCTATTTGGGTTATCGGGCTTACCAGAATTTTTCAGCGAAAAAGGCGGGTTGTGGCAAAGGATGTGGCTGTGCCACAGATACTAAGCTGTCGGCACGGCCTACCGCAAAATGAATATACGTTTGGGCCTATAACATTTTAATAGGCCTGTAGTTAGTTGTAGCAATGAATGCTCAGCGAATTACCGGATTAATTCTTCTACTCGTTTTTATTCTAGGTCTGGACGGGTGCCATCGCGTTCGCCCGGACGCGCCGGTTCAGGAGGAATTTGAACCGGCTGTTACCGACCCGGTTTCGTACATGGCCGGGAATTTAACCTTTAATATCAGCGACTTAGAAACGAAAATTAACCGGTCGCTTTCCACTACCCTGGTTCCTGAAGAGACCTTTGAAGGCCGTAAAGGAGAAGCCTGGAAACTACGTGTAGAGCGTACCGGCCCGGTGCGTATCCGGTACGCGAATCGAAAAGTATATTTCTCCGCCCCCCTGCAAGTTTGGTATACAAATCCGATTGGTCTTCGTAAAGCCAATAAACGCAAAAGTCGGCCACTCTGCGCGCTCTCCGTAACGTTTAACAGCCCCGTGGGCGTTAGCTCGTCCTGGCGGCTGGCAACAAAATCCAATTTTGAAAACTACCAGTGGACACAGGAACCGCAGGTGCAGATGCTGGGCATAAAGTTCAATGTAAAGAAAATTGCCGAAAAAATTCTGGATAAGCGACGGGCTGATATTGAAGCCGCTATTGATAAAGCGGTCTTTAACGGGCTCCGGCTTGATCGGGAAGTGAAGAAAGTCTGGCGGGATATGCAAAATCCGCTGCGGATTGCCAAAGTGCCCGAAAATTTCTGGCTGCTTCCCAAGCCGTTTAGCATCGCTGTAGCGCCTGTTTACGGCAATGCAAAACAAATCACGGTGCCCATTCAGATTGCGTTTCGGGTAAAAACGCGTTTGGGCCCCAAGCCATTGGTTGATTCGCTGGAGCGGTTGCCCCGGTTGCTGCGCCGAAACAGCCTGCCCGACTCAGCCCGCATCGAAGTGCTGGCCTTCATTCCCTATACCGATGTAAATACGGTATTGGCGCACAGACTGATCAAACAAAAACTTAATCTCGCGGGTGGTAATGTGACCGTAAACAAGGCGATGGTCTATGGCAGTGGCCGCAAGCTGATCTTGAAAGCGGATGTAGGAGGCCGCGTGAAAGGAACGTTGTTTTTCCACGGGAACCCGCATTACGACACCCTGACGAACACACTTCAAATGCTGGACGTTGATTTTGACGTAGATACGAAAGAACGGCTGTTTGCAACGGCTGACTGGCTGCTGCACGATCACCTTCGCGACACGATTCAGGCGGCCATGATTATACCGCTTCGTCAACAGATCGCCACCATTCCCGACAAAATAGAAACAGCCTTTGCCAATGCCAAAGTTGGTCAGAAAACGGCCCTCAATCTGGATACATTCCGGCTCATTCCGCAGCGCATCGTTATCCGGCCTGATGGGGTTCAGGTGTTGATCAAGGTAAAATCTAAGGTAGCCGTAAAAGTAAAAAAGCTATAACGGAGTTAGCTTGGTTGCCACCGCCAGAGGTACCGGCTGGCGGTTGTGCGATAGGGCCGCCAAGGTTCGGCAAGGTCAAGCAAAACCTTGTAAAGCGGTTTACCCGTTAGGCCGTTGGTTTGTTCCGGATACGCCCGCATCATCCGTTGCCGAATCACCAGATCATCAATGGGGAAAATATCGGGGCGGTTCAAGACAAACATGAGCAGCATTTCTACTGTCCAGCGACCAACGCCTTTGATGGGCAACAGATACTGCACAATTTCTTCATCGGTCATCGCATCCACATGGGCCCGATCCATTGGCTTTTCGAGTGAGAACGTGGCTACACTTTGGAGATACTTGATCTTCTGAAAAGACAGGCCTGCACTGCGGAGCTCATCCGTCGTTTTAAGCAGCAGCGCCTTCGCATCCGGGTAATTATCGGGGAAGAGCGCCCGGAAACGGCCAAAAATAGCATCGGCCGCTTTTACGGAAATTTGCTGAGACACAATACTTTCCAACAGAGCCATGTATAGATCGTCAGCATAGTCGTTGAAAATCTTGGGCGATGGTGTTTCGGCAATAATACGGGCCATGACCGGATCAAGGGCAAGGTGCCTGAGGGCTGGGGAGTCGGGAGACATGTCGATAACGTTCAGGAAGAAAGAGAATTGAGTCTGCTGTCCGGGACTGGCCGAAGCGAAGTCTGGACATTGAGAACAGTAGTTATTTGTCAAGTCCCTCCACCAGCGTATTGAGCAGGACGCTTTTCTGTTTGAGATCGTAGATATACTCCCAGAACATAACACCCGCCAGCTTCTTTGATTTTACATAGGCTAGTTTGTACGTAAACGATTCCGGATCAGCGTAGGAAATAAACGTGTGCGACGCTGGATTCCAGAGGTAGGGGGCTTTGGCATCGGCATCCCAATAGCGAGTAAACCCATTCTTGTTAATGTATTTATCGACCAGTTCGTCGTAACTAATAAACGAGTGTTTACCTGTTGCGGGTTGAAACAGGCCGTTATCCTGATCGCGGGTGTCGGCCCAGCCACGGCCATAGAATGGTAAACCCAGCACAATCTTACTAGCTGGCACGCCCGCCCGGATATGGCCATCGACGGCATCGGCGCTGCTGTTGCGGGCATGGTCACCTTTGGCTGATTGGGTCAGGGGACTGTGATGCCCAGTCACTTTGTCGTTGCCGTGGTACAGGTCGTAGGTCATGATGTTGACGTAATCCAGATAAACCTGCGCTTTTCCCAATTCGGTATGATTAACGAAGGCCGTATCGCCCCCAGTAGCGGCCGTGAGCAGGTAGTGATTGGTGCCCATGCGCTTGTCCAGCTTGCCCTGCGCATCCAGACCATCCCGCAGTGCTTTTAGGAAAAGTGTGAAATTCTGCTTGTCTTCTGGCCGAAAAATATTGCCAGCGCCAATCTGGTCCGGGTATTCCCAGTCAATGTCGATGCCATCGAGACGGTGTTTCTTTAAAATGTCGACTGCGCTCTGGGTGAATTTACGGCGTGACACATCCGTCAGAGCTGCATCGGAAAAGTATTTGCAGCCACCCCAGCCCCCAATGGAAAGCAGCACTTTCAGGTCTTTGTTCGTCGACTTCAGAGACGTCAGCGCGGCCAGATTATCCGCGTCTTTCTGGCTCAGTGGGGCAATCTGGCCCTGCTGGTCTGGAATACCAAAGGCGTAATTGATGTGGGTTAATTTTTTTGCCTCAATCTGGTCTTTGGTCCAGCCATTACCCGTCACATAGCCAATGATAACGTAGGGTTTTGATGTCGACTGAGCCAATGCAGTTTGTCCGAAAAAAAGAAGGAGTGACGAAGCAATGAAGAGAATGGTTTTCATGGGAAGGAGTAAGCGGGTAAATCAGACCGTCGAAACGGAGCGTAACAGGACCGTGGCTGAAAAGTCAGTACAGGACACTGAGCCACAAATATACATACGGGAAGTTGTTCAATAGCGGTTATTTAGGGCTGTAGGCGTCATTTTTCACTAGTTCAAAAGAATAGGTCGCTTCGGCGAGTGCACTGGCAAAGGCAGATAAAACTCATTTTCTGAACATTCGGTTACGTGCGGAGTAGTTGATTTATCTTTGCCTTGAAACCAAAGCCACTACTGGCGAATTCATTCAGGAACGTATGTCGAAACGCCGACGCAACCGATCCGCTGAGAAACTGCTCGGCACCTCACCCGGAACCCTCACCTATGTGGGGCAGGAAATCGAACACGCTATAAAAATTAAACGCATCGATTACAATGCCACCGATTACCACATTGATGACCGCAGTCGGCTAAGTGCGTGCAAGCTGCCGAACACCGAATCACCCTATGTTAGCTGGGTTGATGTGGATGGAATTCATGAGCCAAAGGTAGTGGCTGCCCTTGGTCAGCAATACCACCTGCATCCCCTGTTGCTGGAGGATGTGCTGAATACGGAACAGAAACCAAAAATCGACTTGTACGACGATACGGTGGTGTTCGTTACACTCAAAATGCTGCACCATAGTCATCAATTGCAGGAAATTGATATTGAGCACGTTAGTCTGGTGCTGGGCAAAAATTATCTGATCTCGTTTCAGGAGGAACGGACAAAGGATATTTTTCAACCCGTCATCGACCGCATCAAGGCCTCGTCGGGAAAAACCCGCCGAAATGGAGCCGATTACCTGCTGTATGCTCTGATGGACGTTATTGTAGACCATTACTTCGTAATAACAGAGCGTATTGGCGACAAGATGGACGAACTGGAAGAGCAAATTGTGCAGGAGCAGGCCACCCAGCAAACCCTGGCCACGCTCTATAAACTCAAGCGCGAACTGGCGTTTATTCGCCGGACAGTCAACCCCCTACGCGACATGATTGGTTTGTTGCTGCGGGGTGAATCCGAACTCATTCAGCACAGTACGATGCCGTTTTTGAGCGACTTGTCCGACCACATCAATCAGGTCATCGAAACGCTCGAATCGTACCGGGAACTCATTGCCGGGCTGATGGACGTCTATTACTCGATTGTCAACAACCGCATGAACTCGGTTATGAAGACGCTGACCATTGTGTCGGCTATTTTCATTCCATTGACCTTTATTGCCGGTATCTACGGGATGAATTTCAGCAATATGCCTGAATTACGATCGCCAACGGGCTATTTTTGGACCCTGTTCGTCATGGCATTCATCGCGTTGGGCGAAATCATTTATTTTAAACGACGGGGTTGGATGTGATCGTTTTTGATTAGTCATCAAGTCTATCCGCGCAAACCAACTGTCTGATACAATCATGAAGGCAGTTTGCTACATACTATGCTTACAAAAGAGTTCCAATTGATTAACCGACAGTGGTTTACCGACTCACGACAGGTGACGGGTCCTGTCACGGATGCGCGGTCGGCTGAGGCTGTTTTTTTTGCTATACAGGGCGAACACCACGACGGGCATGCATTCATCGGCGACTTGTACCGGAAAGGTATACGCCAGTTTGTCGTCGAACGGTCGGCCTTGACACCAGAGCGCCAGCATGAACTGGCCACTTATCCCGACGCCCAGTTTATGGAAGTGGAAAGTAGCCTGCACATGCTGCAAACCTTGGCCGCTGAACACCGCCGACAGTTTCGGATTCCGATTATTGGGATCACGGGCAGCAATGGTAAAACCATCGTGAAGGAATGGCTGGCTCAATTGCTCGAGGGAAGTTCCTCGTCGGACGGGTTTGTCGTAGCCAAAAGCCCTAAAAGTTATAACTCGCAGTTAGGAGTCCCGTTGTCCGTGCACACCCTGACCGAGAGCGACACTCTAGGGATCTTTGAGGCCGGTATTTCCAAAGCCCAGGAGATGCAGGCCCTCGAAGCCGTAATCCGGCCTACGATTGGCATTTTTACGAACATTGGTACGGCGCATGATGAGGGATTTCGAACCCGGAAACAAAAAATAGCAGAGAAACTTCGGCTGTTTATCCATGCCAACACCCTGATTTACTCCGTCGATTACACTGATATTGACGAAGAAGTCAATATGTTGCTGAAAGCCATTAATCCGGATATGCGACTCATAACCTGGTCGTTAACGGGTCAACCGGCTACGTATCAAGGTTCATTGCAGGGAAACCGGCTAAGCCTGCAGGAAAAACAACGGGACAACAGGTTAGTGCTGTCTCTCCCGTTCACCGACCCAGCCTCGCTGGAAAACCTGATGCACTGCATTGTAACGATGCTGGCACTCCGCGCCTGGGATACGGCTGAACTGCAAAGTCGACTGAACCGGTTGCGGCCGGTTTCCATGCGGCTGGAGCAGAAAGAAGGCATTAACAATTGTGTGCTCATCGACGATTCGTATAACAACGATGTAGTTGGTTTACAGCTCGCTCTGCGTTTCCTGAACCAGCAACGTACCCGGAGTAGACGGGTCGTTATTTTGTCGGATGTGCTTCAGTCCGGGCAACCCGAAGCAGACCTGTATCAGCAGGTCGGGGAGATAATTCGTGCCCATGATGTGGAGCAGTTCATTGGCGTTGGGCCTGTCGTTAGCCAGAACGCCCATTTTTTTGCGGCTAACAGCCAGTTTTATGCAACGACCGATGAATTTCTGACCCGCTTCCTATTCAGCGATCTGCGCGATAGTACGGTTCTGGTAAAGGGAGCCCGGCCCTTTTCCTTCGAACGGATTGTGCATCGGCTGGAGCGTAAAGTTCATGGCACAGTGCTGGAAATAAACCTGGATGCTTTAACCCATAACTTAAACTATTACCGTGAACGGATTGCCCGGAGCGAGGATGCGGCATCCCGGCCATCGGATACCAAACTGATGGTCATGGTGAAGGCATTTGCCTACGGAAGTGGGAGTGCCGAGGTAGCTCAATTGCTCCAGTATCATCGGGTCGACTACCTGGCGGTTGCATATGCTGACGAGGGCGTATCGCTCCGGCAGAATGGCGTCGACCTGCCCATAATGGTGATGAATCCCGCCCCCGAAACCTTTGCTACTCTCCTGGAATACAAGCTTGAACCTGAATTGTATAGCCTGCGGATGCTGCGGGAATGGGGAAGCTATATTCGGGAACAATCGAGATCAGTAGCGGGTGAATCGGCTGCAGGAGCTACCGGCTACCCAGTTCATTTGAAAATTGATACGGGCATGCACCGGCTTGGGTTTGTCGAAAGTGAAATTCCGACCGTTGCCGATTACCTGATTCATAACCCGGCTTTACGGGTCGCGACGGTATTCAGCCATTTAGTTGGGGCCGATGATGCGCAGTTTAACACCTTTACCGAAACCCAATACGCGTGTTTCATCCGAAACACGACGGTTCTCGAATCAGCCCTTGGCTATCGGCCAACCCGGCATTTACTTAATTCGGCCGGTATTGTCCGTTTCCCCGAGTACAAACTCGATATGGTTCGGTTAGGGATTGGGCTGTATGGAGTGGAGGCTGCCCAGATCGATCAGGCCGCTTTGCAACCGGTAGGTACGTTACGCACCGTAATCAGCCAGATCAAAACCGTTCAGGCAGGGGAGTCGGTGGGTTACAGTCGCCGGGGCGTACTTGACCACGACGCCCGGATTGCTACGCTCGCCATTGGGTATGCCGACGGCTACGACCGCCGGTTGGGAAATGGCATTGGCGAGGTGTGGGTAAATGGAACCCGCTGTCCAACCGTTGGGAACGTCTGCATGGACATGACCATGATCGACGTGACAGCTGCATCGGCCAGCGAAGGGGATGAGGTAATCATTTTCGGCCCTGAACTTCCAATCACGGGGCTTGCTCAACGCATCGGGACTATTCCCTACGAGATTCTAACCGGTGTCAGCGAACGCGTCAAACGGGTGTTTTTTAAGGAAGGAAACTAATGACAAAGTTTAGGCTTTTGCCAAAAATGACAGTTAAACAATGCAAAAGACTTTAAAAATCTGCCAGGCTTATAGGATGCGCCCTTTCCATATAAAACGCATATAGGTTCGGCCCGGTATGCTGTAATATAGTTTGCCTAAAGGGGTTTGGGGTAATTTCTCGTTAGGCTGTATTGGGTAGATTTTTTGTTTAAACGCATCAAGGCTATGTTTTTGAATAACGCCATGATAACTACTAACCGATTCGTTTGAGGACCGTTGCTTCTTTCCTGGTCTGTCGAAGAAATACCAAAGCAAGGTTGTGGCCAGGGCGATGAGAAAGGCTATCATATTCATTCAACCTATAAGTAAAAGCTTCGATTAGTACCTGATCTTCTATTGGATAATGGGATGCTGGTGCGGGTAACTCACTTAAACTTTCGCTTCCGGAAAGACTTTCTTGTGATTGGCAACCAGTATCGTGTACTGTTCGGGGGTCAAGAGCGGTTTGTAGGCATGTACTTTATCGGTTTCAACAGCGACAGCCAGCGCGCGCAACTTTTTACTGGTCATGCCACTGGCTTTTAGCTTCTTTACACCCTCATTAAAACTGACAGTGGCATTGGTAATGATTTCTTTGGCTTTAGGCAGTTGCTGATCGGTCAGTTTCAAGCGTTGTTTATCAGCTTTTATGACTGATTTAACGATCATGCCGATCGTTGCGCCATTGTTAAGAAAAACGAATTTTTCGTTTTCTACCGATTTAGTTTGGGCGAAACCCAAAGATGACAAACTCAGCCAAAGGACAAGGGCCAGACTTACAAATTTCATGTCGAGTGATGTTTAGCTACATAAGACTTGTTGCATTCCACGTAGCGAATATACTGAGAAATGCGATAGAAATAGCAGTTTAAAGTGACGCCTTTTCCGTAGAAAAGTCTAAATAAGTATGGCTAAAACAAAAAAGCCTAGCCACAAAGTAGCCAGGCTTTCCGCTTTCTATCCACACCTAGGAGTTAGTTAATCATAATTAAAAAACCCCTACAAAGGCAGTAAACTGCCTTCTAACTTAGCCCAACGAGCCGTTGAGGCATATTGTTATAAGGAGGAATAAAAAAGCTAAGCGTTTTTAGGTTCACTCCTCATCTATCTTCATTGACAATGAACGCTTAAGCTACTCCAACACTAGACTATTAAAAAGCGATTATTTTTTACTAGACATCTCCGTGCTGGGTATATAGTCGGTGAATTTTTTCCCGACAGCGCTTCAGTCTCATTTTAACCGCGCTGGTTTTGATCCCATAAAGTTGAGCAATCTGCTCAATGGTCATTCCGTCCTCATATTTTAGCTGCAACAGGTCTTGCTCACTGGTGGTCAGGCTTTTCATCGCCCGCCGAACTAACAAAAGCGATTCTTCATGCAACTGGCTGTCTTGCGAATCTGCAACATCCAGCTTGGACGTTTCATCAATAGGCACAACATTAACTCGTTTGGCTAGTCGTAATTGATCGGAGCAATGATTAAACGCAATAGAATAAAGCCAGGTGGAAAAAGTGGATCGTTCCTGAAACGCGTCGAGTTTACCGAATGCTTTTATAAAAATGTCGTGGGTAAAATCTTCCGCTTTTTCACTGTCTTTCGTCATGGATAAACACCGGCGATAGACTTTACTTACATATCGCTTATAGAGTGTTTCAAAACAGTGGTTCGGTTGACTAGATAAAAACTGGCGAATGGTTTCTTCGTCTGTTAATGAAGGTTGCATGAATGGTTTGTAATAAAATGAAATGGGTTAGCAAAGACGGTATATAGCTTTTTGTCCTATATACGCTCTGATAACACATCCCAGATGTTAAAGAGTCGATTAAAAAACTTTAATATATTAAACGGTGTAATAACAATAGTTGTCTAAACATTGAATTATTTGTGTACCAAATAGATTAAATCAAAAGCTTATTAATTAAATACAATTTAATAATGTTTAGATTGTTTGATATTAGTATGAATGAGCTTCGGTTGATACTCAATGTAAAAAACGAATGGAATTGTATTTTACTTTTATTTAGTAGTAGACTATATAGTTTGATGATTTTATAAAAATTTGGAAACAAATGAATACTCCTTTTATTTTGCTTTTACTAATGCCTGTTTTACCATAATAAAGGCTGAACAAAAAGAGTATTCATTTACCCAAAAAAGCAAGTTTAATTGTTCTTCTTTGCCTTTACCGCTTCCATATTTTTCTTCCGACTGTCCAGTTCAGTAAGGGCTGTTTCCTGGTCAGTTTTATTGGTTGCCTGATCCTTGATTAACTGTTCCAGTTCCTTAGCATTGTCGTCAATTCGTTTCAACAGTTTTTCTTTTTCTTTAGCGTTCTGTTCAATATCCCGTTGAAGCTTTTCGCCGGTACGAACCATTTTCTGGTGATTTTTCTGGGCGTCATCGAAACTGGTTTGCGCCACCCGAACTTCCTGCTCGTACAGAGTCTTGCTGGCAAAGTTTTTTAAAATGTCTTCCGCTGCTGCATAGCCGGTGCCGCCGGGTGTTACGAAGGTGCCGCTTCCCAGATCATAAGCTGTAAAAATAGTGGCTGACGTGCGTGATGACTTTACGGTGCTTATCAGATTGATCGGTTCGGACGATATGGCCGAAATACTTGCATTCGGGACGCGGTACGTACCTCGCGAAGACGTAGCTCGCCCATACGTTTGAAGTTGGGCTTCCCAATCTTTTTCAATCTGTTTACCATCGCCCTGAATGGTTAAATAAAGGCCAGACAATTTGACTTTATCAACGGTGCTTTCGCCTGCATAAACAGTTTGAGCAATGGTTGAGGTTATGGGTGCCAACAGGCAATAAATCAGGATGTACTGCAGTAACGTTTTCATGGTGGTCTTAACATTTTTCGGCTGTTTGGCCGCTATATAGTGAATTTGCTACGGTTGAATTCTACTAACTTTTTGGGTGATCAATAGCCGTTTGTCGCCATTGAGAAGGGTAGTGGCCATTATGTACTTATCCCCGCCTTCACGTAGAGATAATTTTTTCCGCAACTCCGCTACGGTCTGCGGGAAATTACGAACGGTTAAGTTCGCTTTTAAATCTGGAATACGTGCTTTGACCGATTTTGCATCTGCTTTGAGTATATCTATTAGCGAAAAGATCCTGCCTGGGAAATCCCAGCATACCTCATCACTGGTATACAAATGGCTGTTCTGGGCAATCTTCGTCAGGCCATACCGGGCGGCCACTAATCGAAAGGCACCCGCCTTTAAAACAGCCGCGTTTGGTTCGTATAGATATGTGCGTGGATTGCCCAGGGTAACGTTAGTGGTGCGCTCTTCGTGCCAGCGAAAGCTCAGGGTTTTTGTCTCATTTGTCAATAGGTTAACAGCGTTAACTAACATGTTATCCTGCGCAACTGGTTGATTACTAATAGTAAATAAAATTTCTTTAACCTCACCCGAAACCGCGACGACGTGTATAGATTCTACGCGTCCCATGAACTGTTGGACGGTCGAATTCAAGTCAAGTAACGGGGAGGCTTTCAGTAAAATTCGTTTTGCCTTCGCTAACAAGAACGCCTGCATACTGGGTTGCGACATATCCGGCTCACAGTCTTGCAGTTGAACAACTTTTCCGCCGGTCGCATCCCGTCGATGGGGGTCCAGATAGATCCAGTCGGTTTCCTCCAGGGTGTGCGGATACGTAGCTAAAAAAGCCAGTCCATCCCCGGTCTGTACCGAAATGTTGATCGCGCCAAGCAAGGGCAGATTATGAGCCGCCAGTTGTGCCAACTCGTCGTTTCGCTCGATGTAAATAACCTGCTCCATTTGTTGGGCAAACGCCAGGCTATCAACACCCATGCCGCCCGTCAGATCGAGCAATCGTTTTCCGTTTACCAGGGCTGCTTTATAGCGAGCCGTTTGTTCGGATGATGCCTGTTCGACCGACAGAGCTGGCGGAAAAATGAGCGCATCATTGGCATACCAGGCGGGCAGCTTTTCACGGGCTTTCTGCCGGGCGGCAATCTGAGCCACCAGTTTGCGCAGATCCAGACCCTGCGGAGGTGTACGCAGCGACAACGCCCGAACATCGTCGGCTAGGTGAGCCCGGATAAATTCTTGTTCAGCTAAACTAAGCGTAAGCAATGGATAGGTATGTATACGTTTTAAACTCTTTTTTTACCAATAGACTACGTTTAATCGGGGTCAGCGTTGGGACAGGGTAGGCATCGCAATTACCATAGTTTATAAAACGAGTTAGTCCAAATGGTTTTGTTTTCTGGCTCGGAAAGACCAGTTGCTGGACTGGCTGCTATCGTTTCGGATTCGGTTGCAAAAGTAGGCTCTTACGAGGTATTTCTGATGGCCGTCATGCTCGCTGGGCTGATTCAGCTCGGTTTAAGCCTGGTGAAAGCTAGTCGATTCAGTAGTTTCTTTCCCGGAAGTGTGGTTAAAGGAGTGCTTGTTACCTTCGGTATCGCTATAATTCTGAAACAAAATCCGTATGCTCTGGACCGTGACAATGATCATGCAGGCATGTTGGAGTTTCAGCAACCAACCAGAACCGAATCGACAATAATTCCCTGATCAATAAACACGGCTGACAAATTCTGTAAGTAAAATCATTACTTTGTCTGATCGATGAACCAGCCTGCACATTCAGGGGAATGTTTGTAGACTGAGACTCGCCCCTTGATTTGTACAAAAATGATGAAACGAATCCGACAAGTGTGTATACTGGTCGCTATATGTCTAACTTCCCCGCTGGCTCGTGTGTATAACCAGCGAGAGGCCCTTCCAAAAAATATACGCCAGACAGGGCTCAATCTGGATCGGTCTGGTCAGGTAGCTTTTTGGTTGACTGATCCTGGCCGGTCGGTTTTGTTTGTTCAGCAGCCCTCAATCCCATTTGCCACTACCGACAAACCTGCCGACACCCCAACAATTCATGTCGATGCGGCACAAACCTACCAACCTATCGACGGATTTGGCTATACGCTAACTGGCGGCAGTGCCATGCTTATTAGCCGAATGAATGAAGCATCGCGGGCGGCCTTGCTAAATGAACTATTTTCCACAGAAGGAAAGGGGATAGGGGTGAGCTATCTGCGACTGAGTATTGGTGCATCGGACCTCGACGAGCGCGTATTCTCCTACGATGACCTTCCGACAGGTGAAACAGACCCTAAACTCACTAAATTTAACCTGGCACCCGACAGGGAGTACCTGATTCCGGTACTTAAACAGATATTGACCATTAATCCGGCCCTTAAAATTTTGGGCTCTCCCTGGTCGCCCCCGGCCTGGATGAAGTCAAATGGGAACACAAAAGGTGGGAGTCTGAAACTCGAATTTTACGATGCCTACGCTCGCTATTTCGTTAAGTACATTCAGGAGATGCAGGCGGCTGGTATCCGAATCGATGCCGTTACGATTCAGAATGAACCGCTGCATCCGGGAAATAATCCCAGTTTGTTGATGTTGCCCGCTGAACAGGCCCTGTTCATTAAACAGAATCTGGGACCGGCTTTTAAAAAAGCGGGAATCAAAACAAAAATTATTCTGTACGACCATAATGCGGATCGCCCCGACTACCCAATTACGGTGTTAAATGATCCTGACGCTCGTAAGTACGTCGACGGGTCGGCGTTTCACCTCTATGCTGGGCCCATTGGCGCGCTTTCGGAAGTGCACAAGGCCTATCCCGATAAAAACTTGTACTTTACCGAACAGTGGATTGGCGCCCCCGGCAATCTGAAGGGCGATCTGGTCTGGCACGTTCGGGAACTCATCATTGGGGCTACCCGAAACTGGAGCCGTACGGTGTTGCAATGGAACCTGGCTGCCGATCCGGAGCAGAAACCGCATACACCGGGTGGTTGCGATCAATGCCTGGGAGCAATAACGATCAATGGGAACACGGTAAAACGGAATCCTGCCTATTACAACATTGCGGTTGTCTCTAAATTTGTACAGCCCGGATCCATTCGTATTGACTCCGACTTGCCAAAATCGCTGCCTAATGTTGCGTTTAAAACACCTGAGGGCCGTATTGTCCTCATTGTACTAAACGACAGCCCGTCAACCCAACGGTTCAACATCGAGAAAAGTGGAAAAAGAGCCGTGGCCGTCCTGTCGGGTGGCGCTGTTGGAACCTATTTATTCGAGTAACCTTCCGTTTGCTAATCCATGCTGACCCTCATCCGTAGTGCGTTTGTTGTTAGTTTTCTTGTCGCCGGGCTAGGTTTTGCTCAATGGACAGGATTGGATACACCCCATCTGGCCGGGCAGGATGTTCCAGCCTTCCCGGCAGAACTAACAACGTTTACCCCGAATTCGACTAATCCAGTGTTTGCCGGAACTGGCACGGATACCTGGGATCAGAAAATCCGTGAACGCGGCTATATCCTTCGGGAAGGCAATACCTACCATCTCTGGTATACCGGCTACCGGGATGGGACCGACCAAAACCGGTCACTGGGATATGCTACGTCGGCGGATGGAGTAACCTGGACTCGTTACAAAGACAATCCCATTCACGCGTCGACCTGGGTGGAAGACATGTGCGTGGTTAAATCCGGGAATACCTATTACATGGTTGCCGAAGGCCGAAACGATGTGGCGCATTTACTTACGTCACCGAATCGAATCCACTGGACGGAACAGGGGCCCCTCGACATCCGGTACACAACCCATCAGCCGCTTAGCCAAGGGCCGTATGGCACTCCGACCCTCTGGAAGGAAAAGGATACGTGGTATCTTTTCTATGAGCGGAAGGACCAGGCGGTCTGGCTGGCAACCTCCAAAGACCTGAAGGTCTGGACGAATGTACAAGACGAACCGGTACTGGAAAAAGGCCCAGCGGGCTATGACCGCTATGCCGTGGCCATGAATCAGATTATTCACTACAAAGGAGCCTACTATGCCTATTACCACGCATCGGCCTTTGCCGACTGGCACGAATGGTCAACCAACATTGCAGTCTCGACGGACCTGGTACATTGGACAAAATACAGCGCCAATCCCATTACTAGTGGGAATAAGTCGAGCGGTATTGTCGTAAACGATGGCAAGCAGTACCGGCTTTATACGATGCACCCGGCTGTCAATCTGTTTCTACCAACGAAAGGTGATGGAAAATGACATGACGTGAACAGGCGGCTGAGGCTAGTGTTTCAGCAACTCCGGCGGGCCAACGGTTTCTATATCGGGTGGCCCTTCCGGATACGAACGATAAGTTGCCTTCTCGACGGTAGACGGGTAATTTTCAAAGGTGATCCAGCGCAGTGGCCATTTTCGCAGCCACAACGCACCTCTTGTCATGGCTGTAAACCAGGCCGGTGGTTGCTGGTAGCCAAAGGCTAACCGAAGCTTGTCGTTTATCAGCGCGGCAAACGTAGGCTGCACGAGCGGGTGCAGAAACCGGGGAAACCATCCCTGTACAATCCGGACGGTGGCATCGGCAATTTTGCGGTTACTTTCCGTGTAGCGAAAGTGCTTGTCTTCATAAGCGGCCATGAACGAACGCATGTCGGCCAGGCTATCTGGCAAGTCCTGCAGGTTCATCCGTCGCCCCACTTCCCGGAAAAAATAAAATAGGGCCATTTCTTCCGAAACGCTCAGTTGTCGCCAGCCGTACTGCCTGATCCAGTCAATGGGATAAAACACAAACGTGGACAGAACAAACAAAAAATCAGCGTTGTCGATGCGGTAGTGGCCATGAATGTGGTTCATGTGCTCAATGGCCCGCTGCCCGTTGGCACTGTCGTAGCCCGATTCCATAAACTCCGAAATCAGGCGGCTCGTATCATCGTACCGTTTCTGGCCGTGGCGTTCAAACTCGCCTGTTCGCGCCAGCAGTCCCGATACCCGTGGACTGGCGTAAGTATGAAACAGGGCCAGCTCCAGCGCACGCGTGATATCGAACGGAAATTCGTAGGCCGTCAGCAGGTGAACCATGCGCTGGTGATCACGAATAGGGTCCAGCAATTGCAGTTCATGCCGAACCGCCGGGTTCCGAAACAGACCGAAGCGTTTGCGGTAAGGAATAGGCATCGGGAACGTAAAAAAAGAATTGTTTTCCAGATTAAACGGATAAATGAACGAGCTACGGAACAACTACCCAATAGCGGAAATCCCAATCGGGAGACACCTCCCCGTTGATATGGGAATCACCATCCTTAAAGTTACGATAGAAACGGTATCCATGATCACTGAGGGCTTCTGTTTGTGTGACAGACACAATCGTGATAAACAGAGCGCTCCAAGTGCTCTCCGAAAAAAGTTTATCGCCAACAGAAAGTCGTTTCGGGTCTTCATGCTGATTCTCCAGCACAACAGCTCTATTGGGACCGCTGTATACGCTGTCTGTTGTACTGGGTTGGGCGGCTTTCAAACTACCAAAAAGCGGAGATTGAAGGTCCGAAATGAGCTTTTGTTCTGAACGATTCATTTATTTTCGGCTTATGGATGTCTGTCGAAACGTGGCATTGCGAAGCCAATTAACGAAGAGTATCCCTGTGGATTATTTCCGCTCGAATACTCTTTAGGTTTTTTGAATAGCTGGAGCCAACGAATAAAGCAAAAATTAGTAAGCCAACAGTAAGGATAAAGCCGCCTATATGTGTAGCAGACCAAATAGCAACGCCAACTAAAAATCCGATCAGCACAGCGATCAGAATTTTTTGAGATTTCAATTTTTTCTCTTCTGACACTAATTCGTCAAGCGTCATTTTAGGGTAGTCCTTACTCGAAAACATACTAATGTGTAGGTTGAAAAGATGCTGAAACGGTGAATACATTCTTGATACGCAAGGTAGGCTTAGCAGGTGCACATGCCGAGAAGTGTCTTTCTTAAAAAGAACAGATAAATATAGACAGCAGCGCCAAAATTAGTGTACGTTGTCGACATTAATCTGTACCCTTGTGATGCCTATTCGTCAAGCTTTGCCTTAATTTCTCTTTTTACTTCTTCATTATGTGTTCGGACCTATTTAAACGTGTCTACACCAGCCTGTTACTAAAAGGTCAGCGTATTGTGCTGGAACAGGTGAAGGGCGTAGGGGAAGCAGTCAGCTATCCCAGGCATCAACATCATTCACAGCTCTGAGTCTGTTCAACCAATCCAAGGCAAACACATACACGGTTGATGACGTAAAAGCCTAGGCGACAGGCTTAAGTTTTAACTTAAGCCACATATGGAAGTAGTTCCGATTCGTACTCAGATCGCGTGATACTAATTGCCAAAACGCAAAAACGCCCCGAATTCAATGAATTTGGGGCGTTTAGACAACCTGTCCTGGTAGGAAGTAGCGGGCTCGAACCGCTGACCTCTGCTCTGTCAAAGCAGCGCTCTGAACCAACTGAGCTAACCTCCTTTGTTCCCGGGAAGGCCTCAAGGGCGGAGCTTCCGACGAAACGGCGTCATCAACGCCTTCCGGAGCTGCAAACTTACAAAACTTCCTCTGTTTCCAAATGGGTACGGTAAACTTTTTGTGAAGGAATTCGCCACAAAAGCACAAATCCAACTACAAATAGCCCTAACAGAGCCAGTATCGAATTGCGCATGCTCCCCGTTAATTGTTCAATCAGCCCGTACACCAGGGTGCCAAAGACGATAGATGTTTTTTCGGTGACGTCGTAAAAACTAAAATAGGAGGCCGTGTCGGTCGTGGTTGGAATTAATTTGGAGTAGGTGGAGCGGGACAGGGATTGAATGCCGCCCATAACCAACCCAACAACGGCTGCCAGCACAAAAAACTGGGTTTGGGTTTGTACATAATAGGCCCCGGCGCAGACCACAATCCAGACCAGTACCGCCGTCATGAGTCCGTACGTATTGCCCAACCGCTCCGACAGGCGCGAGAAGCCGTAGGCCCCCGGAATCGCCACGAGCTGAATCAGCAACACCGTGATAATCAAGCTCTGGCCGGGTAATTTCAACTCATCGCTGCCAAAGATCGTGGCCACATACATTACCGTCTGTACGGCCATATTGTACACAAAAAATGCGATCAGAAACCGCTTGGCCAACGGTTGAGTCTGTAACTCCGCCCAAACATGCTTTAACTCTTTAAAGCCATTGAGCAGATAGTTACCTGTTTGCCGACCCGTTTTCCGGATGCCATCGGGCAGGCGGCTAAACGGAATCTGGGCGAAACCAACCCACCAGACACCTACGGTCAAGAAGGCAATCCGGGAAGCCATGCCTTCCGATATATTGCCGAACCACTCGCGTTTCAGAATCACCAGCAGATTGAAAATCATCAGCAGTACGCTGCCCAGATACCCCATTGAAAACCCACGGGCGCTAACCCGATCATACTGATCTTCGGTTGCAATATCGGGGAGGTACGAGTTGTAAAAGACGATGCTGCCGCTCCAGCCGATCAGACTTAGCCAGAAACAAATGACCGCCAGGGTCGTGGTTTCTCTGGTAAAAAAATACAACAGGCTGCAACTGATCGCTCCGGTATAGCAAAAGGCTTTCATGAATGTTTTCTTCTGGCCGCTGTAGTCGGCTATGGCGGAGAAAATAGGGGACAGAAGGGCCGTCAGAAGGAAAGCTGCCGAGATTGTATAAGAAAATAAAACGGAATTCTTGATCGACATGCCCATGAAGTCAATGATGGGACCGCCGTTTTCGTTAAGCGCGGTAGCGGAAAAGTAAACGGGGAAAATGCTCGATACAATAACCAGCGAGTGAACCGAGTTGGCCCAGTCGTAAAATGTCCAGGCAGTCAGGATACGAGGAGAGTTTTTCATTGCTCAATGAGCGAAAGGTGAAAGAGTGAATGGTGAAAGCGGTGAAAACTTACCCAATTTACTGCGCTCTTTCACTCATTCATTCGTTCGCTCTTTAAAAACTCGATAACCGCCTTAGTGAATGCATGATTTGAGTCACCGGCAACCATATGACCCGCATTGGCAACATTGACGCTTCGCACGTGTGGAACGGCGTCAATGAATTCGGCCATTACTTTTTCGCTCACTACATCGCTGATGCCCCCGCGCACAATAAGTGTCGGGACGGTAAGCGCCTGAGCGGCCCGATACAACCGTTCTTCATTGCTGGTCTGCTGATCGGGGCCGGTGTGCTGCCGCCAGAGTGCCAGCATCTGCGGGTCCCAATGCCAATAGTAGCGGGCTTCGCCGGTTGCACTGGTACGAAACCGAAGGTTTTTCTCCAGACGGCTGTTGTCAGACGGGCGGGGGCGGTTAGGTAAATAGGCGGCTACCGCTTCGGCCGCGTCGTCAAGGGAGGCAAACCCATCCTGATTGGCACTCATGAACGCAAAAATCCGCTCGATGCCTTTCTGCTCAGAACGTGGGGCAATGTCGACCAGAACAATGGCTGAGCAAATGGACACCGTGCCAGCGGGTCGCTCGCCTTCCGCTATGAGGGCTGTCATACCGCCCATCGATGCGCCCACTAAGGCGGGTTTGCCGGAAAGTTGCGCGCAAACAGCTCGTAAATCACTGGCGAGGTAATCAATACTGTAATGCCCTTCGGCCGACCAGTCGCTATCGCCATGTCCGCGGGCATCAAGCGCGATGGCATACCAACCCGCATCGGCTAGCCGTTGGGCTGTGTCGCCCCAGGAATGCCGGGTTTGGCCGCCCCCGTGTAGCAGAACGACCGTCGGGTTTGCCGGGTTTCCCCAGGCATCGGCCGACAAAAAGAACCCCGGCTCAGTTTCGAATTTCATGTAAGCTGAATGCTGGAATGCGTGATGGATAGAATGAGTGAATAGGGATGCGCCAGCTATTCACTCATTCTATCTATCACGCATTCCAGCATTTATAGAGTTGGGTTAAATTCGAGGTTGATGTCGGATGTTTTGCCATCGACAGGCGCGCTTTGCCGAAGGATCAACTTGCTTTTGGTAAGTTGAATAATCGGGAAATTACCCTTAAACCCTTGCACATCGACGTCCATTGACTGGTTGTCGGCAGTTAGTTTCCAACTGCCCCCATTGACAACGGAGTTAGACTGACTAGGATCTAAAGCACGAACAGACCCATCTTTCCGAAACTGCATGTTCAGATCATAGAGTACCTGCGTGTTCAGATTTAATCGGCTTTTGTTAATTTCCTGCCCATCGGGGGTCGTTACCCGAACTGTTCGCCAGTTATTGGCTACCAGTAAGTCAGTTTGGGAGGCAGCCGTGGGGTTAGGGTCATTGCCATCGTCTTTTTTGCAACTGATGAGCGCGACAAGTAGAACCGAAATGAGAACAAAAATGCGGAGTGTATGCATAACCGGAAGAGGTAGTATTGCGTATCGTTGTTAGGATAAGTAACGAGCAGCGTCACGGTATTCGTTTACCGCGTAAGAACGTTATTCGCCCCTAAAATTCCGTAGTTTTGGCGAAACTTCAAGCAATGCGTATCCCTTTTGGCTTTTTCTTATTCTGGATAAGTGGGTTTTGGTTGACGAATCATTCAGCCGCCCTGGCTCAACAGCAGTGCGCTGAGCGGCTTACCTTCACGCCGGTAAGTCAGCCAAACCAGATTGAATGGAGCAAATTTCCCGAGTTTTCCCTGCCGTTTCCGATTGTTTATGGTGGCCCTCGCTTTGCCGATACGCAGGCCAGTCCCCTCAAACACGGATTTAGCCAACTGGTTGACATCAAGGACAGTGAATATGGTACGCTGGTGCAGCCTGCTCAACGGGCTGTTGTGTATTACGGCATCGCGACGGGCCTCAATCAGCCCTGGGAAACCATTGAAAGCCCCTGGGCGAACGACCTGACGGCCTATCGCGCAAAGTGGGATAACTTCCTGTCCGGGATTGCCGGGGGGCAGAAAAACGCGTCTGGTTTGTATAAACTCCCCATTGGTCGACTGGCGCTGGATTATGAGCGTATTCTGGAAACCGACAGTCGGATTTTAACGATCAAGCGGGATAGTCGCGTACCGGACATCTACCGAAATTTAAGTGATGCCGACTTTGTCGCTGCTTACAAAAAAGCCATGCGGAACCTATACGCCGAAGGCATACGCTACATTCGTCAACATGCCGATCTGACGGGCATCAGCGTGACCAGCTATGCCGACACACCCGTGCTGAACAACTACCTGAACGTACCCACCTACAGCTGGACCGATTGGACAACGAGCCTGAGCCGGACCAATTACTTGGTTCAGGATTCGACCGGGCGGGGCATTGGCGGGCCTTATTACGAACAACTGGACGCCCTGTCGCCCTCGGCCTATTATTATTACGATTACCCAAATCCCCTGGCGAAGGATTACCTGGCTTACCTGTTGTTCCAGGTGGAGGTAAATCGGGCGTGGAGCAGCAAACCCGTGATTCCCTGGGTCTGGCTGCGGTATCATGATAGTTCGAGTAGCTTTC
Organism: Spirosoma radiotolerans; assembly: GCF_000974425.1. Lineage (NCBI taxonomy): Bacteria > Pseudomonadati > Bacteroidota > Cytophagia > Cytophagales > Cytophagaceae > Spirosoma > Spirosoma radiotolerans. The sequence continues at coordinate 3,111,654 of NZ_CP010429.1, read as the reverse complement.
CCAATTTCATCCAGCCCTTTATGGCCGAGGCCATGGCTATCTTTCCGTTTTTTTCGGGAGCCGCCGGTCTTTGGCTTTGGGATAATCCAACCCTGGCACCCGCCCGAACGGATATCTATGCGGCTTATGAGCATTTCACTCACGGCCTATATCGGCTGTCGCGCTTTGCCGATATGTTTCAGGGAAGTTACGAGCGCGTCATCGAAACACCCGCCCGCGACCTGATGGACAAACAGCTACCTGTCTGGCGGGGGGTGGTTAAGGAGAATAAAATCCTGGTGGCCGCTCAGAATCCATATGCGGATGAGACCCAAAAAACAAGCCTGACGGTTCGGTATAAATCCTGGCAGCAGACCATTGAACTGACTGGGCGGGAAGTCTACTTGTGTCGATTCGATATGGGGATGGTGACCGCTATTGAGCCTGCTTTTGCCGATCTGATGGTCTATCCGAACCCGGCCCAAACGACCCTTACGGTTACTTTTGGGCACCTGCCTGCTCCCATTACCGAACTTGACTTGATTAACCTAACCGGCCAATCCGTTGTCAGGAGGCAGGTTAACAGTGTTAAGGAAGTTCTGAATGTGGCCAATTTGCCTACTGGACAATATATCCTGCGCATTAAAAACGGAACCGGAATCCAGACGAAAAAAGTAGTTATCCATTAGAACAGTTAGTATAGAGGACCAGGTTGAAGTAATCCGCAAAATGCTTTAATCTGGCTTTTCCTGCTACTCTGTTTATCGCTCTGTTAGTCTAATTAGTATGTCGAATCAACTTCAATACGAAACGAGTCCCTACTTGCTCCAACATGCCGAAAATCCAGTGAACTGGTATCCCTGGGGCGAGGAAGCGCTGAATAAAGCCATCGACGAAGACAAGCCCATTCTGGTCAGTATTGGCTATTCGGCCTGTCATTGGTGCCACGTGATGGAACGGGAATCGTTCGAGAAAGAGATGGTGGCCGAGGTGATGAATGCTCATTTCGTGTGCATCAAAGTGGATCGGGAGGAGCGTCCTGATGTCGATGCCATTTACATGGACGCTGTGCAGGCCATGGGTGTACAGGGTGGGTGGCCACTCAACGTATTTCTTATGCCCGATGCCAAACCGTTTTATGGGGTCACCTACCTGCCACAGAAAAACTGGATGCACTTGTTAGACAGCATCCGGGCTGCCTTTGCCGAACATCGGACAGATTTGGTGCAGTCGGCGGAAGGGTTTGCCCGCGAATTGAATCTGACCGATGCCGAACGATATGGCCTGTCGCCGAATGACCCGCTCTTTGCCCCCGAAATGCTCGACGTGTTGTATCGGAAAGTAGCCGTCAAGTCCGATGATGAAAAAGGCGGATTACGTCGTGCTCCCAAGTTTCCAATGCCCAGCGTCTGGCGGTTTTTATTGCGGTATTACGACGTTACGGTGGCTACCGGTATCGATAATGAATCAGCGCTGCATCAGGTTAAGCTGACGCTGGACCGCATGGCGCTTGGCGGTATCTACGATCAGCTAGGTGGTGGGTTTGCCCGCTATTCGACGGATGCTGACTGGTTTGCTCCTCACTTTGAGAAAATGCTTTATGATAACGGGCAATTGCTAACGCTTTATGCGGAAGCTTATAGTTTAACTCGAAGTCCTTTATATAAACACGTTATATACCAGACGGTTGGATTTTTGCAACGAGAGTTACTTAGCCCTGAGGGCGGATTTTACTCAGCCCTGGATGCCGACAGTGAAGGTATAGAAGGGAAGTTTTATACGTTCACGACACCTGAACTAAAGCAAACACTCGGAGTCGATAATGACTGGTTTGCTGAGTTGTATAGCTTAACGGAGGAGGGGAACTGGGACCCCGGCCACGGTGGACTCCGGACCAATATTCTGCACCGAACCGAATCCGACGAATCTTTTGCCGAACGTATGGGCTGGTCATTGGGAGACTTAGGCGTTCGTCTGGATGCTACACACACTCGGTTGTTACGAATCAGAAATGAACGGATCCGTCCGGGGTTAGACGATAAGATACTGTGTTCCTGGAATGGCCTGCTGTTGAAAGGACTCGCCACGGCCTACCGCGTTTTCGGTGAACCCGAATTTCTGACGCTGGCCCTTAGGCTGGCCTATTTCCTGCTCAGAAAAATGCGGGACAGTCGAAATGGCCGGCTTTGGCATACTTATAAAAACGGCAGAGCGCGCCAGACAGGTTTTCTGGATGATTATGCCACGGTAATCGACGGGCTGCTGGCCTTGTATCAGGCTACCTTTACGGAAAGCTGGCTGACCGAAGCGGACCAACTGATGCAGTATGTACTGACCAATTTTGCTGATAACACGGTCACCGACGAAACCGGGGCAGACCCGATGTTTTTCTTTACGGATAAAAACGGGGAGGAGCTTATTGCCCGGCGCAAAGAGCTATTCGATAACGTCATTCCCTCGTCGAACTCGATGATGGCCGAAAACCTATATGCGTTGAGCTTATTGCTCGATAGGCCACAGTATGCCGAACGCGCCGACCAGATGCTGGGTCGCGTGCAACCCCTGGTGCAGCAAAACGCCGATTACCTCACAAACTGGGCCTCCCAATTTGCCCTGCGTGCCCGGCCCACAGCCGAAATTGCCATTGTAGGCCCCGAGGCTGCACAGTTTCGGGCGGAACTGGACGCTGCCTTTTACCCGAACAAAGTCGTATGTGGCACGACGGATAGGAGTGAACTACCTCTTTTACAACAACGGGGCCCTATTAACGGACAAACGGCTGTTTACGTCTGCTACAATCGGGCCTGTCAACTTCCTGTTACCCGCGTAGCTGACGTCTGGAAGCTGGTTCGGTAAACTACCTACCGAATACTCACTATGTAGGACGTATATACGCTTATATAGTGAAAAAATAGGAATATACGTTTGTGGTCAATACCTTCATGCCGTATTAATGAGCAGCAGTAAGTCCTGGTCTACCTATAGTTCCGGTTGATTTACAAGAGATTATTCTGTTGCTAATTTAATGCAGAACTAAACACACTAAAAAACATGAATGGGTATGAAGATCACAGGATTGCGTTCGGGAGTTGTGTATTTGTTGTTGGTTCTTGTGTTTGCTGGCTGTGGTGACCACCGCATTCCATCGATAACGCCGGGGACCAGTCGTTTGCGGGTTATAAAGATAACCCAGGACATGCCGAACAATATGGCTAAGGTTAGTGCTTTTCAATACGATGCTCAGGGCCGTCTGGGGGCGATTATCGCCTATCAAACGCCCGACAGCACGGTGGCGCCGGTGGATAATAATGTGTATACGTACGATGCGCAGAACCGACTCATTCAACTCAATCGTACTATTCGGGGAAATGCGTCTGGCTTTGAAACCTATACTTTTTCGTACAATGCTTCTGGTCAGGTAGGGTTCGGCTTTCGTAACAGTAATCCAATCTACGTCTGGTCGATAACGCCGGTTTATGATGCGGATAACAGGGTAGTGGGTTCGTCCAAAAGCTTCAGCGTTTCAGGGGTTTCGGCCAGAGAAAACGACACATTTAGGTATACGGGAAACAATTTGACGAGTGCCACTATAATAGGAAATGCCAATCAGAAAGGTTTCCAATTTCCTGAGCAGACTGTCAATGTCACCTATACCTATGATACAGGTATAAACCCATTTTATGGTGTATTCGTTATTCCCGCCCCCGCCCAATACGCTTCTCCACCCTCGGGCGGTTTCATTGGCTCGTATACCTACTATGGCGGGCTTTCCAACCTGCTCAATTTAAGTCAGAATAACGTCCTATCCGACGGGGCAAATACGTACACATATACCTACAACGCGGCCAATCTGCCCACGAGCCGAACCACAACGAGCAACGGTAACGTAACGGAAACATTACATTATGAATACGAAACGTATTGAAGAGCTATAGGATGTAGGGTGTAAGATGTATGATATAGGGTGTACAGCGAGGACACTCTCTGCAATTTATGAGTTTGTATCCCATGTCTGTTCAATCGGCGTATTGATCCTCGCCGAATTAATAGGCTGGGATACAAAACATAGAGAAAATTAACGTAAAACCTACCAACTAAAGCCAGGCTGAAGAGTAATAAAAAATATAAATATTTTTTGTAAAATATCATACATCATCTCACTCTCCCCAGGCAGTAAGGACCAAGGTTCGCCGACCGCCCTGGTTGCGGTGTTCGCCTAGGTAGATACCTTGCCACGTTCCTAGATTCAGACGCCCGTTTGTAATGGGAATCGTCACGGAATTGCCCAGCATAGCGGCTTTCAGGTGAGCAGGCATGTCGTCTGAACCCTCGTAATCATGCTGATAATAGGGTTCATTCTCCCGAACCGTTCTGTTAAAGAAGCGCTCGAAATCCCCGCGAACAGTCGGGTCCGCATTCTCATTAATGGTCAGGCTGGCTGACGTATGTTGAATAAATACGTGGAGCAGACCTGCCTTCAGTTGGCGCATGTCCATAAATTCTCGCTCGATTAGGGTTGTAATCAAATGAAAACCACGCGTATAGGCAGGAAGGTGAATCGTATGCTGGAAAATGGCCATAGCCGATACATCAAGACTAGCTTAAAATTATATTAAGAAATAACTATATTACTGCTCATTCAGTTGTGGAAAATAGCGGGTTAAACGCCCCTGAATTGAAGTACATTAAGCGAATTTATAGAACGAGACGTTTATGTATGCCCTTTATCTACTACTGCTCGGCCTGGTGGTCAGTCAGTCTGTCGTGGCACAAACTGATTTGGCACCGGTGAACCATGTTATTCGCCATTCGTACGCCGAATACGACGAAGAGATTCTTTATTTTGGTAAACACGACCAGTACTTTACCGTTCGGACGTATCTGAAAAACGGGTCATTGTTTCGGCTTGATTCATACACGATCCAGCCGAAAACACTTCCCAATGGATTCCAACTGGATAGCCTAAGCCGAATTGTCCGGTATGGCCCCACAAAAATCATGTATCCCAACGGAAAGGTATACATAAGCTGTGAGTATAAAGGGGACATGTTGCATGGTCCATTTATGGTGTTGTATGAAGATGGCTCCGTCAAACGCCGTGAATATTACCGGGGCGGCATCTTGGGTAAGAGTGAATGTTATACCCCGGACGGTGCGAAACAAACCTGCGCTCCGTTTTATCAGGTAGCTCAGTTCCAGGGTAAGCCAAACGAGTTGTCGGCGTATTTGAAGCAAAAGCTGAGTCCGGTTTTGGATGGTGAGCGTATCCGCCGAATCACGGCTACCCTGACAATCAATGAAATCGGTCAAGTTATTGGCGTGAAGGCCATCGTCAATGGAAATCCGGCCGAAAGTGTAAAAATGCCGGATGTGGTGAGCTATGCCCAGCAGGTCATTCGAAATATGCCCGAATGGACGCCCGACAAGTTGAATTGGAAACCTGCCCTGAATGATGGCGTGGCTACCGCTTCAACCTGTGTGTTATCGGTCTATCGGGTATACGGGTCCGTTCAGTATAATCTTTTCTATCGAATGTAACGTCTTAGCAGCGAAAGGTTTAGGAAATTTCGAACACCAAAACGATTGCCGCATTGGTAAGAGTCTGGCTTGGCCCGAGCGGAACTTATTTAGCTTTCTACACAGGCCAAGCCAGCACTTGGCCCAGGCAAATTCGAGAAACTCAATAATTGATTGCTATGCGCTGACCACAATGGTGTGCGTGAGGGTATAACCGGCCGATGAATTGCCCGAAAGTGTCGCCAGTTCGGTGGTAAATCCATCCGAAAACACATTATCCCGCTCGTTTGTGGTGTCCTGGCTCCCCTTCGTATACCCGTACGACTGACCGGTAGTGTATACGCTATTGGTGATCTCGTAGGGAAAGGCAATTTGCGTGACCAGTAGGGATTTACCGGCAGCGTTGTAAATATGAACGTGAATGTGGGGGGCTCTACCCGAATACCAGCCTGGAAAAATGGATGTAAATGCAACCAGGCCATTGGCATCCGTTGTCTGGCGGCCTCTAAGAAAGTCTACATTTGTTAAATTGACAGATTGCATGCCACTGCCGCCATATTCCGAATAATATCCGTCTTTATCACAGTGCCAGATGTCGACCAGGGCGCCGGCAAGAGCGGCACAACTGCTATTGCTGTTTTTAATCGTAAGGTTAATGGTGAGGGCAACGCCCGTTCGGTCCGACCGAATATCCCTGATAACGAAGTTGGCCGGTACTTTTGTCGGGAAAGGCCCTTCCGTTTCGCTGGGTGTAACACTGCAATTGCTCGATGAACTTCCGTTTGTGGAGCCAGTTGAGGTGCCCGTGCTGGTTGCAGGGTCGACGGTGGAGGATGAACAAGACCCTACAAGCGGAACTATCCCTGAGAGACCAAGTAAACTACCAAAACCGCGTCTTAAAAATTCTTTACGTTCCATTCGGTTGGGAAACAGATTTAGTAGCGAATAACCAGTGAATCAACAGATCGTGTACTGGGGCGAATCAGCGTGTGTCTGTTTATCTTATTATCGCAGGGCGGGGGTGATTCGTTGCACGAACGGGGCAATGACAGCTAAATAGACTGATTCTGTTGGTAAATGTGCGCTCTACGAATGATAGCGACTCAGGGAATTCAGCTTGCGGCTGTTAAAAAGGCTTAAATGCGTCAATGCTTTACAACGGTATCAATCCTGAAAGCGTCTCCAACTCAAACAAACAAGGTTTATTATGAGACGGTATTCAGTATTACTTTTCCTGACGCTACCCTTAGTTGGAAGAACCCAAGTCCTGACTCACGACAAGCAACAGGATCTATTGGGAAAGGGACATCTGAGTGTAGGTATCTCGGCCGGACAAGGTTACAGAGGAAATTACTCGACAACAAACTACTTTGTACCTCGAATTCAATATTTTCTCGCCAGCGGATGGTCAGTTGCATTTGAAGGACGTTACCTGAAGTCAAACTCTTATTATCCCTTCACTTATTTAGGTGCTGGTTTATCAACCCGGTATTATTTTTTTCGGGGGAGCCGGTTAGCGATTTTTGCACAACTCGGTGCTGTATACGGGCAGAGTAAATACGACAAATTTGACCCGGCAGATTATATCGCTTCGATAAATGGAATTCGCAACAACAATTGGCAAACAAACGCTGGTTTGGGGGCACATTACCGACTGGGAAAACGCTGGTCTGTAGAGGCAACTTTTGACCGAAGTTGGCTGCAATCTTCTTATTTAACCCCGGATTACAACCGTTGGCAAGCCAGTGTGGGTATTAATTACCGTTTGAAATAAGGCCGGATTAGTAGTTGCTTCCCAGGCTGGACGATGGGATCTTTTCGAGCCCGTGTACTAAACTCGGGCTTACCTTTTCCTCTAAAAATCGGATACCACGATTCTCGTATTCAGGCAACCTGTTACCGTTCATAAGAGTATAGGCTCGTTTCAGCTATACTGCTAGGTAGACAATAAAGAACGGATAGATGGAAAACTCCCTTTGATTGAATGGAAGGTGTTACAGAACCCGGTTGGCATTCTCGCTTACAAACGCACCCCATGCGCCCTTTTTGGTCTTCTTACTCGATACAACGGGTAAGGCATTTTCGTGAAAATGATGGCAGATAGCAATCGCCAGCGCATCGGTCGCATCAAAAAACTGGGGATCCAGGCTCTCTTTCAGCAGATGCCCGACCATTTGGGAAACCTGGTCTTTCGACGCATTCCCATTGCCCGTAACGGACTGCTTGATTCGCCGGGGAGCGTATTCAACAATGGGAATGTTGCGCGACAGGCCAGCCGCCATAACCACTCCCTGTGCCCGGCCTAATTTCAGCATCGACTGTACGTTTTTGCCGAAAAACGGGTCTTCAATCGCCATTTCGTCGGGGTGGTACTCGTCGATCAGCCGAAGCATGGTTTCATGAAGTTTCTGGAGCTTCAGTTGGTAGGTCGTATATTTGCTCAACTGAACCACCCCATACTGAATCATGGTCATGACGCCCCCCTTCACCGAAATGATGCCGTAACCGGCAACCTGCGTACCAGGATCTACCCCTAATATGACTTTCTCAGATAGTCGGCTATCTGGGGTAGTAGTGGATGAAGTTGGATGAATGAGCATGCCTGGGCGTTGGGTCTATTGCAAAGTAACGTGTTCTCTTCTGTTTTGTCGCTGAAACCAGATAAAAAAATCATCTTTTGGGTTAAAATCGTCGTCTTTGCTGCCTTGCTTGCCTACATCGGGCATGTTATACGGCAGCAATCGTTCGATTGGTCCACCTTGCAAACCCAACTGCGGGCGGTCAGCCACCCCGAGCAATGGGCGATATTATTGCTTTTGCTCACCCCCATCAACTGGGGACTGGAGGCTCTCAAATGGCAAATCCTGCTTCGGCGGGTTGAATTTGTCACCTTTGGGGAGGCCTGTAAGGGTGTGCTGGCGGGTGTCTCGCTGGGCTTTGCCATGCCTGCCCAACTGGGCGACACCGCTGGCCGGGTACTCTCTCTGCGAACCAACAGGGCAGGGGCTGTGGGGGCTTCACTGGTCTCGGGCGGGATGCAATTTTATGTGGCTGTCGTCTTTGGCACCATAGCCTGGGCGCATCACCTGACGCTAGTGCCCGAACGTAGCCATGCAGCCGGTAACTGGCTTTTGGTGTTACTAATCGGTTTATCGTTCGGGGGCGTTGTGTTCGGACTGCTTCGAAAGCTGCTTATTCATTCTTTGTCAGGTCGCCCCGCCCTCCAGCGATTTGCTGACTACTGGCAGGTGGCCGGGCTCTATTCAGACCGGGAAATCGTACTGGCGCTGGGAACGGCTGCCCTGCGCTACCTGGTGTTCTCTCTACAATTTTATCTGGCAATGCGTGTCGTTGGCCTGATGGTACCGGCCAAGGTGGCTGCATCGGGCATCGGCCTGGTTTTTCTGGCTAAAACGATCACGCCCGCCTTTAATCTGTTGAGTGACCTTGGCGTACGGGAAGCCGCTTCGCTGTGGGTTTTTTCACCCTTTGAGGTCAGCGTCCCTATCTTGCTGACGGCCACCCTGACGCTTTGGGTAGCCAATGTACTGATGCCTGTACTCGTTGGACTAATCTGGGTCTGGAAACTAAAAATTACCGCTCAATGACAATTATACTGCTCGTGGTTAGCGGCCTGTATGCGCTCTTTACAACGGTACTTGGGTTCACTTGGCGCAGCATGCTGCCTTTCCGGTCGGCAGCAACTGTAGCGCCAGCGGGTCCGGCCATCACTGTTGTTATTCCCGTTCGAAACGAAGCAGAAAACATCGAAAATTTGCTGAATGACTTTAGCCATCAAACCTATACCCGTTTTGAGGTAATTGTTGCCGACGATTCATCTACAGACAGTACTCTGGCAATTCTTTACCAGTTTGCCCAAACGGCCTCTTTTTCCCTGCGGCCGTTGCCGTTATCCAATGAGCGGACCGCATCGCCCAAAAAGCGGGCCATCACCCAAAGTATCGCTATCGCAACGGGCGACCTGATCGTGACAACTGACGGCGACTGCCGGGTTGGTCCGGAGTGGCTAGCTACCATCGCTTCGTTTTACGAACGAACCGGCGCAAAACTGATTTCGGGGCCGGTTACGTTTACAAGGGAGAAAACGATTTTCGATGCTTTGCAAACCGTTGAATTCGCCAGCCTGATTGGAAGCGGAGCCTGTACCATGGCCCTGGGTGTGCCAACGATGTGCAACGGAGCCAACCTTTGTTATGAAAAGCGGGTCTTTGCCGAAGTAGATGGATTCGCCGGAGTTGATCACCTGGCTTCGGGCGATGATGAGTTGCTGATGCACAAGATTGCCGTAAAGTATCCAGCCGGGGTCCATTTTTTGAAAAGTCCGTTGGCCGTTGTCCAAACGAATGCACATCAGTCCTGGCGGGGTTTTTACAACCAGCGCAAACGATGGGCGAGTAAATGGCGGGCCTACAAGAGCTATTTGCCGTCAGTTCTGGCGGTGTTTGTTTTTCTGAGTAATGCCGCGCCGATGGTGGCCGTTGGGGGCTGGTTGCTCGGTTTTTTAAACGGAAATGCAACACTGGCCGTTATAGGGCTGAAGCTTCTGCCAGAGTTTTTGTTTTTACGACAGATTCTTGTTTTTTTACAAAAAAAATCGTCGGTATGGGTAATCCCGCTGACCCAGTTAGTATACCCGCTATATGTACTTTTCTTTGGGTTAGCCGCTCAGGGAAAAGGATACAGTTGGAAAGGACGAAACCTTAACTGATGTATGCTGTAAGGGCTAGTTTATAGGATTTGTAAATCAATTACATGCTATAGGCTATACTATACATTATGCAGCTAAAACGTTTATTATCTTGTCTTTTTTTCTGCATAAGTCTAACTTTTTGCTCCGGACGGTATACCCTGAGTTCTGGTGGAAGATCGAAGAAGCCGCTGAACCGACCATATACCTGACGTTCGATGATGGGCCTATCCCCGACGTGACGGAGTTTGTTCTCGAACAACTGGATAAATTTGCCGCTCAGGCAACCTTTTTCTGCATCGGCGACAATGTTCGGAAACACTCCGATATACTGTTTAAGGTGCTGGAAGCTGGCCATATGGTTGGAAACCACACGTTCAACCACCTCAACGGCTGGAAGACCGATGATCTAACCTATCTGGAAAATATCCAAAAATGCCAGGATCAGCTAAACGTAGAAACATCCCTGTTTCGGCCGCCTTATGGGCGTATAAAAAAGACGCAGGTGGCCGAGGTTATTGAGCACTATTCGATTGTTATGTGGGACGTTTTGACGGGTGATTTTGACCGTAGTTTACCCGCTGATGTGTGCCTCCGGAAAACTATTCAGTACACACGGCCTGGTTCTATTGTGGTGTTTCACGATAGTCTGAAAGCCTGGCCGACGATGCGTTACGTGCTGCCCCGAATGCTGGCCTATTTTGCCAATCGGGGCTATTCATTCCGCGCTGTTCCGCAACCTGTCTATGCCGGTTATTGATGAGCCTGCCCGAGATCGACCCGGTCCAGACTTCCCGTTTGTTAGTATTCTGATTGCCGCCCGAAACGAAGAGGATACCATTCTGGACTGCCTGCGGGCTATCACCCAGCTCAATTATCCACCCGAGCGCGTCGAGGTGCTGATTGGCAACGACCAGTCCACAGACCAGACCCGGACGCGGGTGGCGGAGTTCATTGCCGACAAACCGGCCTTTCACCTGATTGATATTGCCCCATCCAGCACAGGGTTGCTGGGAAAGGCCAACGTGCTGGCGCAACTGGCCAGGCAGGCGCGGGGCTCCCTGTTCTTTTTCACGGATGCCGATACCCAGGTTCCGGTAAACTGGCTAACTGAAATGAGCCGTCAGTTTATTCAACGAAGGGGTATTGTGACGGGGGTTACGCTTCCGAAGGGATCGGGCCTGTTTCAACGGCTTCAGACCATCGACTGGCTTTACAATCTGACGCTGACCCACCTGGTTAGCCTGGTCGGGATTCCGGTCACGGCCATGGGCAATAACATGGCCGTCAGCCGGGCCGGGTACGAGGCTGTTGGTGGCTACGAATCGTTGCCGTTTTCGGTGGTGGAGGACTACACCCTGTTTCAGGCTATCGTTTCGAAAGGATACGGCTTCAGGAACCTGCTGAACGAACAGGTGCTGGCCGAAACGAAGCCGGTATCGACCCTGCGAGCCTTTCTTCAGCAACGCAAACGGTGGATGCGGGGCGCTACGGATCTACCCAACTGGATGGTCATTTCGCTCTACACCCAATATCTCGTGGGGCCGCTTTTGCTGCTGATCGGGTATTTTTCGCCTGAGCTGGCTATCGGCCTGTATGTGATCAAACTTTTAATCCAGACCATGCTACTCTCGTTTGGCTTGAGCCGCCTGAAGCAAACCAACTTAGGGTTATTCGCGTTGCTTTTTGAACCTTACCAACTCCTTATCGGGCCTCTGTCCGTGGTTTTTTACCTGCTACCCACGCCCATTGAGTGGAAAGGGAGGCAGTATACCTAACTGAAAACAACAAATGATTCTTATTGATACCCACGCCCATATTTACGATCCGCAGTTTGACGAAGATCGGGATAAAATACTGCATCAGGCTGAAATGCAGCAAATTAGCCAAATCTGGATGCCCAACTGCGCCCGTGAAACCATACCGGGCATGATGGCGCTGGCCGACCAATATCCTGAGCGGTGTCTGCCCATGATGGGATTGCACCCCGCCTATGTGACGGCTACCGTGAATGAGGAACTGGCCGCTGTAGAAGACCATCTTGATCGCCATGCGTTCATGGCTGTTGGTGAAATTGGTCTGGATTTTTACTGGGATATGACCTTTGTTGACCAGCAATTCACTGCTTTTGAGACCCAGCTTCGGTGGGCAGCCGAACGGAACCTGCCCGTGTCTATGCATACCCGGTCGGGTCATGACCGAAATGCTTTTGCGGAAGCGGCTGACCTGATTGAAAATCTAAGGACAAGTGCCCCGGAAATGCAGAATCTGACGGGAATTTTTCACTGTTTCGTGGGTACCCTCGATGAAGCAAACCGAGCCATCGATCTGGGCTTCAAGCTGGGCATAGGGGGCGTGTCTACCTTTAAAAATGGTGGACTGGGCGCTGTGCTGCCGCACGTCAGTCTGGAACATATTGTTCTGGAAACTGATAGTCCTTATTTAGCGCCCGTACCGTATCGAGGTAAACGAAATGAGCCGTCTTATTTGCGGCTGATTGCGCAGCGCATTGCCGATTTGAAACAGGTTACGCTGGATGATGTGGCGCGCCATACAACCGCCAACGCGTTGTCGCTGCTACCAACCTTATACGCGAACCTGCTGCCTTAATTGTTTCATAAAATACAGCCGAATCGAAAGTTTACTAGCCCTAAGGTGACTAAAAGCAGGATTCGGTTCTTCAGAAAAACCAGTCAAGCATGCCCTACAAAACGGTTCACATTAACCCAGTTTCACCTACTTCTTCCCGTGCCTCGGTGCTGGTTATCTATACCGGCGGCACCTTTGGAATGGTATATGACCCTAAAGCCAGCCAACTCGTGCCTTTTGATTTTGACCGGGTATCTGAGCGTCTACCCGAACTGAACCGCCTGGATTTCGATATCACCCTCATCACCCTGAATGAAATTATTGATTCCTCGAACATGAAACCTGCCGTATGGGTCGAATTGGGGCAAATCATTCAGACCAACTACGACCAGTACGATAGCTTTGTGATTCTTCACGGCACAGATACAATGGCGTATACGGCGTCGGCGCTGAGTTTTATGCTGGTTGGCTTATCGAAGCCTGTTATTCTGACCGGAGCCCAACTGCCGATTGGAGTAGCCCGCAGTGATGCCCGTGAAAATTTCATCACCGCCCTCGAAATTGCGGCCGCCGTGGATTCGGCCGCCGTGGGGGAGGGAAAACCTATGGTCCCGGAAGTTTGCGTGTACTTCAACTCGTTACTGCTGCGCGGTAACCGATCCACTAAGCACGAGAGCGTCCAGTTCAACGCCTTTGCGTCCGAAAATTATCCACATCTGGCCAACGCTGGCGTTAGTATCGACTACAACCGACCGTACATTCGGGCTTATCAACCGGATCAGACTCTACACCTGCGCACTGAAATCGACACGAATGTGACGATTCTCAAACTTTTTCCCGGTATCACCCAGCCCGTCGTCGAATCCATTGTCAATATCCGTAACCTGCGGGGTTTGGTGCTCGAAACGTTTGGAGCTGGCAACGCCCCGACGGATGCCTGGTTTCTGGATACTCTCAAGGAGGCCATTGATCGGGGCGTCCTGATTTTCAACGTATCGCAGTGCGAGGGCGGGCGGGTGACGCAGGGCCAATACCAAACCAGCAAACAACTTTTGCAGATTGGTGTGGTCAGCGGAGCCGACATTACAACCGAGGCCGCCATTACTAAACTCATGGTATTGCTTGGTCAGGAGCGCGACCCAATTCGATTACGAGCCCTGATGAGTCAGTCAATTAGTGGCGAAATGACCGCTTAGGCCAGTCGTTGTTCCGTATTTTTTTGTGATAATTATTGCGTATCTACCATCAATCGTGCATCTTTGCACTCCCAAACGATACAGAGAGCTGCCAGAGTGGTCGAATGGGTCTGATTCGAAATCAGAAGTACTCGCAAGGGTACCGGGGGTTCGAATCCCTCGCTCTCTGCCGGAAGTCAGCAAACCAACTTGCTGACTTCGTTTTTAGAGAGGTGTCCGAGTGGTTGAAGGAGCACGCCTGGAAAGTGTGTATGCGGGAAACTGTATCGAGAGTTCGAATCTCTTCCTCTCTGCATAGAAGTCCGCCAATTCATTGGCGGACTTCTTTTTTATACGGCCACTTGAGCATGTTTGGAAAGTGTGTACAGGGCAAACGGTATCGAGCCGGGGTCGCGCTCGACTTCGAATGGCTGACGTTCTGCATAGAAGGCCGCCAATCCATTGACCTAAATCAAACAAGTGCCGGTTTTTTTTGAGTGTTTTTATAATACATCTCGTGTAAAGTAAAAACCCCACACAGCTTCATAGCCTATAAATACAAATACCGGGCAATCTGCCCGGTATTTGTATAAATCACCCATAAAACTATACCTGCCATTATATACGAAGATAGAATTATTTTAGTTTTTAATTGAACTTAAAAAATGCTTGTTTCAGAAAATATTTTTTTACGACGGCTAAAACGCATTGAGTAACCTTGTCTGGCGTAAGTAATCTATGCCGTATAAAGCGCTTTCAGGATTAAAACACTTCTGTAATGTGGGCGTTGGTAGAAACAAAACCAGTAAAGACAAATTTTTATGTGGCAGGAGAAGGACAACCAACTTACCCGTGATTTTCAGTTTGCTAACTTCAGTGAGGCTTTTGCCTTTATGACCCGCGTGGCGCTTGTCGCGGAGAAAATGGATCACCATCCCTGGTGGTCGAACGTCTACAATCAGGTAACAATCAACTTATCGACCCACGATGCAGGCAATACGGTAACCCAAAAAGATCATCAACTGGCCGCTGCCATTGATAAGCTACTCAGTTGATGTTTATGGCGGTTCATCGCTATGGTTTACTGGTCTGCCGGCCCGGTCCACCAACCGGGTATGGGACCGCTACAAACCGTAAACTGAAAACTGTAAACTATCTTGCGGCATGAAATTGTACCTCGTGCCGACTCCCATCGGTAATCTTGACGATATCACCCTGCGGGCCATTAAAATCCTCCAAGGTGTCGATACCATTCTGGCCGAAGATACCCGGACGTCGGGTGTATTGTTGCGGCATCTTTCCATTAACAAACCGCTTCACAGTTACCATATTTTCAATGAGCATCAGACCGTGCAGCGACTGGTGAATCAGATGAAAGAGGGCAAAACGCTGGCTCTGGTCTCAGACGCAGGGACGCCGGGTATTTCTGATCCTGGCTTTCTGCTGGTCCGGGAGTGTATCAAAAATGACATTCCGGTCGAGTGCCTGCCCGGTCCAACGGCCTTTGTTCCGGCTTTAGTCAATTCAGGGCTGCCTAATGACCGCTTTACGTTCGAGGGATTTCTGCCGCATAAAAAAGGGCGGCAGACCCGGCTGGCCGAACTGGCGGGGGAGGAACGAACCATGGTGTTTTATGAGTCGCCCCATCGATTGCTTAAAACCCTGCAGCAATTTACGGAAGTGTTCGGGCCGGAACGACCCGCCAGCGTCTCACGCGAGCTGACCAAATTATTTGAGGAAAATCAACGCGGGCCATTGTCCGAACTAATTGCTTATTTTGCTCAAAAAACGATAAAAGGTGAAATTGTCATTTGCGTACAGGGAAAAGAACCCAGTCGTGGGAAAGCCAAACGAGTGTATGAAAACGATGCGGATGACAACGAAGACGATGGCGAAGATGACTAGAAAACCTGGATTAAACCGATTGTTGAGCTTTCTGCTCATCCTTCTCTCCTCCTTTCTCGTTCCGCCTTCCTCATTCGCCCAAACCCTTTCCCCATCGGCTCAGGTCAGCCTGATTACGTATGGGCCGGGCACAGATGACATCTCTTCAGCGTTTGGGCATACCGAAATACGGTTCGTTGATCCGGCGCTGGGGCTTGATCGGGACTACAGTTATGGTGGCTTCGATTATAACGCCGATTCGTTTATCCTGAAATTTTTGCGGGGTACGTTGCCTTATTTTTTGTCGGTCCACAACCTGTATCAGGTGATGTACTATTACCAGCAGACAAACCGAAGCATTCGGGAACAGTACCTGAACCTGTCGCCCACGCAGCGGCAACGGTTGTTTACGGCGCTGGAACAGAATTACTTACCCGAGAACCGGACATACCGGTATAAGTTTTACTACGACAACTGCGCGACTCGTCCCCGCGATATGATTGCCAACGCCTGTGGCGATAGTTTGCTGATTCCCTCGCGTTCGCGCATGACGGGTAAATCTTACCGCGACTGGATGAACGATTACCTGAATGAGCAACCCTGGTACCAGTTAGGCATGAACCTGGCCATTGGCCGTCCGGCGGATGAGCAGACCGATGGCTGGCGCGCTATGTATTTGCCCGATCAGGTACATGACCAACTGGCCCGTGCGACAGTACGGCAGGCGAATGGGCAGTTTATTCCACTGGTTCGGGGGGAACAGACACTGTTTTCGGGCCAGAAGACGTTTCGTCAGCAAGTGCCCCTGCTATTCGACCCCAATGTTGTGTTCGGTGTTCTGGGGGTTGTCATTGCCCTCTTTACGATCCGGCGTTATGTGAGTGCCGGGAAAGTTGACCGCTGGCTCGACCGGCTCCTGTTTGGGGTGTCGGGATTTCTGGGCTGGTTTCTGCTCTTGCTCTGGATCATGCGAGATGATGGTGTTACGGGCTGGAACCCAACCTTACTCTACCTGATGCCGCTGCATTTGCCCCTAATTTACTGGGCGACGGGCTCAACCGCCACGGCCCGGCGTCGGACGCTGTATTTTAGCCTCACGGCCATTCTGGCTGCGCTCGGCATATTTCTGTCGAACATTCCGGGGGGCTTTGACGTGGTATTCCCGCTGACGTTGCTCGTCCGGTGCATTGTAAACCTGCAGCCTACTCGTCGGGGGCAGCAAACCCCGATGCGGGTTGCGTAAAATTTGTTTAGTTATAAACCCGCCTAAACGTGCTTTGTCTGGATTATAGAACAAAATGTTGCTCTAAAATCCATGAAAAAACTACTATTGCCTGGCCTGCTGCTGATTTGGGTCACCAACGTGCTGGCCCAACCGGTTGAGCGGCTCGTTAAAGTCATTGTCACCCCCGATCATACCGACTGGCTGTATAAACCCGGCGAACCAGTCAAGCTGACTATCTCGGTTTACCGGAATAATGTGCTGCTGAAAGGAGCCAGACTCCGCTACGAAATAGGGCCGGAGAAGATGACGCCCACGAAAAAAGAAACGGTTACGCTGAAGGAGGGAACCCTGGCACTGGATGCCGGTACGATGAAAACGGCGGGTTTCCTGCGGTGTATTGCTACGGCTGAAGTGGACGGGAAAGAGTACCGGGGCCTGACAACCGCCGGGTTTGACCCCCAAAGCATCAAACCGACCGTTGCCAACCCGGAAGATTTTAAGGCATTCTGGGATAATGCCAAAGCTGACCTGGCAAAAGTGCCCATGGATGCCCGCATGACGCTGCTGCCCGAGCGCTGCACTGAACTGACAAATGTGTATCATCTCAACCTGCAAAACGTCAATAACTCCCGATTTTACGGGATTCTGTGCGTACCCAAAAAAGAAGGAAAATACCCTGCCATTCTGCGGGTGCCCGGCGCGGGGGTTCGCCCGTATTACGGTATGATTGCTGAAGCCGACAAGGGATTTATCACCCTTGAAGTGGGCATTCATGGCGTTCCGGTAACGATGGAGCCGGCGGTTTATGAAAGTCTCAGCCGGGGTCCGCTCAATGGCTACCCGGCCGCTAATCTGGACGACCGGGATCGGTATTATTACAAACGGGTGTATCTGGGTTGCGTCCGGGCGGTCGATTTTCTGGCGAGTATGCCCCAATACGATGGGCAGAACATGGCTGTTACGGGCGGAAGCCAGGGCGGGGCGCTCAGCATCGTTACGGCTGGTCTGGACAGCCGAATAAAGTGGCTAGGCGCTTACTATCCGGCCTTGTGCGACGTAACCGGTTACCTGAATGGCCGGGCGGGTGGCTGGCCCCACCTGTTTGCCGGCAATGATATGGCCTACAATAATAAACCCGACCGGGTTAAAACAACGGGCTACTATGATGTGGTTAACTTTGCCCGTCAGGTGAACGTACCCGGTTATTATTCCTGGGGTTTCAATGATGAAACCTGTCCGCCCACGTCTATGTATGCCGCTTACAACCTGATTCCAGGCAAAAAAACACTCGAACTTTATCTGGAAACCGGCCACTGGACGTTTCCAGAACAAACCGAGAAGATGAACAGCTGGTTGCTTGGGCAGTTGAAAGGCGTGAAGTGACGCGAACCTCCGGTCCGCCAAGCCGTAGGCTAATTAGTAATGTAAGTCTACGGCTATGCGGACTGGATGGCCGCGTTACAGAAGCAACCAAAACGTTTGACATTTCGTACTCATAGCATGCAACTCTTCGTCAACCCCGCCCTTAGCGATACGCTTAAAACGAGCTTACAGCAAAACCTGCCAACCGATATAACCGCCGTTTTTCGGCATGATTTACCCGAGGCCGATCAGCAGGCTGCCTTTCAGTCGGCCGACTTCGTACTGGGGAACCCGCCGGTTGCCTGGTTTAGTAATGGAGCCCCCCGATTAGCCTTCTGGCAACTGGATTCGGCGGGCTTCGATGGGTTTAAAACCATTCGTGTGCAGGCGGTCATTGCCAACATGGGCGATTATTTTGCCCGCCCCTGTGCCGAAACCATGATGGCGGGTATTCTGGCTATGTACCGCGCCATTCCCGAACTGACCCTGTTACAGAGCAAATCGGACTGGGTTGGCGCACCCATTCGTGCCCGGACGAATCTGTTGTGGCAAAAGCAGGTGGTTATTCTTGGAACCGGTACCATTGGCCAGGCCGTTCGGCAGATGTTGAGTGGGTTTGGCTGCACCACCACGATGCTGGCCCGCACCGATCCGCAGGCCGATCTGCATTCGGCCGAGGAGCTTATTGCCATACTCCCTCAAACGGATATTGTTGTGAACTGCCTGCCCGGAACCGCTGCTGGCTTTGTGTCGGCGGAGGTAATCGCGGCCATGAAGCCGGGGAGTTTATACGCCAACGTAGGACGCGGTACGACAACCGACGAGCCCGCCTTGATCCGTGCGTTGCAATCCGGTCAACTGGGCGGTGCCGTACTCGACGTAACCGCCCAGGAGCCGCTGCCCGCTGATAGCCCGCTCTGGGAAATGCCGAATGTTCTGCTGACCCAGCACACCGGGGGCGGCCAACCGGACGAAGACGGAGGGAAGGTCGATCAGTTCCTGCGCAACCTGACCCGATTTCGGGCAGGACAGCCGCTGGAAAATGCGGTTGAGTTGGGGAGAGGGTATTAGGCTCGGGCAAAATTTAGGCACTTAAATTGCCTTTTAACGGTCAGAATGCCCGTTTTTCAAGTTTTCTTTGTATATTTAAGGAGCCGAATGAGATGACAAAAGTTCGTTAACCCTGTGTACTTATCCACTGGAATAGTTCCTGAAACACGTCAATGATAAACGAAGAAAATGAACAGCCGATAGACGACGATAGCCAGCAGCCTGAAGCAGGGTCACCTGATGATGGGACCGAGCTGACCAGCGCCCTCGAACCGGACGACGAGCCAACAGATATCATCACCAAAGAAGTCCTGCACGACCAGACGGTAGTGGCAGGCTTATACGAAAATTACTTCCTGGATTACGCGTCCTACGTTATTCTCGAACGGGCAGTGCCCGCCGTAGAGGATGGGTTGAAGCCTGTTCAGCGCCGGATTCTGCATGCCCTGAAAGAAATGGACGACGGTCGCTTCAATAAAGTGGCGAACGTGATCGGGCAAACCATGCAGTTTCACCCGCACGGGGATGCCTCCATTGGGGAAGCCTTAGTGAATATTGGTCAAAAAGAACTCCTCTTCGATACGCAGGGTAGTTGGGGCGACGTCCGGACGGGCGATGGAGCCGCTGCCCCCCGGTACATTGAAGTGCGGCTATCCAAATTTGCCCAGGATGCCATTTACAACGACAAAACAACCGAATGGCAACTGTCGTATGATGGCCGCAAACGCGAACCCATTACTTTGCCCGTCAAGTTTCCGCTCTTGCTGGCGCAGGGTGTCGAGGGAATTGCCGTCGGGTTATCGACCAAAATTTTACCTCATAATTTTAATGAACTGATCGAGGCTTCCATCAATATATTGAAGGATAAGCCCGTGTCGCTCTTCCCCGATTTTCAGACGGGGGGGCTCATCGACGTCAGCAACTATAACGACGGTCATCGGGGCGGTAAGGTTCGGGTTCGGGCCAAGATCGAAGAGGTCGATAAGAAAACCCTCGCCATTCGCGATGTGCCGTTTGGCGTGACAACGCCACAACTGATCGATTCCATTGTGAAGGCGGCTGAGTTGGGGAAAATTCGCATCAAGGCGCCCAGCCGGACAACGGCTGCTGTGGTTGACAATACGGCAAAAGACGTCGAGATTCTGGTGCACTTACAGCCGGGTGTTTCCCCCGATGTGTCCATCGACGCGCTCTATGCGTTCACGGACTGTGAGGTCTCCATTTCGCCCAATGCCTGCGTGATCATTGGCGACAAGCCGCATTTTGTGAGTGTCACGGATATTCTGCGCGTCAATACGCATCAGACGGTTCAGTTACTGCAACGCGAACTGGAGATTCGGCGTAGTGAGTTGATGGAGCGATTGCTATACAGTTCGCTCGAAAAAATATTCATTGAGAACCGGATTTACCGGAAAATTGAAGAGTGCGAAACGTTTGAGGATGTTATCGCCACCATCGATAAGGCACTCAAACCCCATAAGAAGCTGTTTTACCGCGTCATTACGGAGGACGACATAATCCGCCTGACCGAAATAAAAATTAAGCGGATTTCGAAGTACGATGGGTTCAAGGCTGAGGAGTTGATGCGTCGGCTGGAGCAGGAATTAGCCGAGACCGAAGACAACCTGGCCAATATTACCCGATTTGCCATTGCCTATTACAAGGATTTGCAGAAGAAGTATGGCAAAGGTCGCGAGCGCAAAACGGAGATCCGGGCGTTCAATACAATTGCCGCCAGTGTGGTAGCTGCCGCCAACCAGAAACTGTATGTCGACCGGGAAGGCGGCTTTATTGGGTACGGGCTCAAAAAGGATGAGTACGTGAGCGATTGTTCCGACATTGACGACATCATCGTTTTCCGGCGGGATGGAAAATGCATGGTCGTGAAAATTGCGGAAAAAGTATTTGTCGGCAAGGATATTGTGTATGTTTCGGTATTCAAGAAAAACGACGAGCGTAAGATTTATAACTTGGTTTATTTGGATGGTAAGTCGGGCATCTCGATGGCGAAGCGGTTCCCTGTGACGGGTGTTACCCGCGATCGGGAATATGACCTGACCATGGGAAATCCGAAATCGAAGATGACCTATTTCAGTGCCAATGACAATGGCGAAGCAGAGGTCATTACGATAAACCTGACGGCCCAGTGCACGGCGAAGATCAAGCAGTTCGACTACGACTTTGCGTCTGTTGGCATTAAGAACCGGTCGGCGCAGGGGAATATCCTGACCAAATATCCGGTTCGGAAAATTACCCAGAAATCAGGGGGGGTATCAACCCTAGGGGGGGTCGATATCTGGTACGATGAACACCTTGGACGGCTTAACCGGGATGAGCGCGGTCGTTTGCTGGGTAATTTCGATGCGAAAGACAGCATCCTGGTAGTGTATAAGGATGGGCAGTATGAATTGACGAGCTTTGACCTGACGAACCGATACGAGCCAAACGATATAGCCCTGCTGCAGAAGTTTGATCCCGATACAGTCCTGTCAGCCGTTTATTACGAAGCTAATCAGAAAGCCTGGTATGTGAAGCGGTTTAAAGTTGAGACGACATCGCTGGATAAAAAATTTAGCTTTATAGGTGATGGAAAAGGATCGAAAAGTCTGGTTATCACCAATGACCGCTACCCACGCATCGAGGTTGTTCACCAGGTAAAAGATCGCGGTCCGTTCGAGTCGATGATTTTGGAACCAGAAGGGTTTATTGATGTTCGCGGCTGGAAGGCACTGGGAAATAAACTGCCCTTTGCCAAAGTAAAAGAGGTGAAGTTGCTGCCGCCAAAGATTGTTAAAGAACCTGCAAAAGCGGCCCCGAATGTTGAGCCTGTTGCGCTGGTCCCAACGGAACCTGAAGAAAAAGAGTCTGTGCAGTTAGGGTTGTTTTCCTGACCTATTTGAGACGAACCCGACGGGGGTATTTGGCTGACGAATATGGAAAAGACGAAACTTTTAGGCCTGCGAACGGTAATTTACGCTGCTCCCGAGCTTGTTCAAGCGAAAGCGTGGTACACGGAAGCCCTGGGAATTGCCCCGTATTTTGACGAGCCTTATTACGTAGGCTTCAGCGTGGGAGGCTATGAATTAGGCCTCGACCCAAATGCGCAGGTTGTTGCTGGCAGCACGCTCACCTATTGGGGTGTTGCCAGCCTGGAGGCTTCGGTACAGCAGTTTATGGCGATCGGGGCACGGATACATACCCCGATCCAGAACGTAGGTGACGATATACTTGTTGCCACCCTGGAAGACCCATTTGGTAATGTGCTTGGATTGATTGAGAATCCACATTTCAATCGTTGAGTAGATGAACACGACCCTGGCTAGCGATTACAGCAATGACCAGCCGCGCGAAGCGGTCGGCATTCGCGTGGTCAAGTGGGTCATCAAACTGACAATTGTTGTGATTTTTTCGGGCGCAACGATTGTCTTGGTTAGTAACTGGTGGGTGGTGTACAATACCCGCAATCAAATCTATTTTAGTATTGACGAGCTACCGGTCAATGATGTTGGGCTTGTGCTGGGCACCAGTAAATTTGTTCGAACGGGAAAAGAGAATCTCTTTTTTCGCTACCGCATGGAAGCTACGGCCCGATTGTGGAAAGAAGGCAAAGTAAAGTACTTGATTCTGAGTGGTAACAATGACTCGGAATACTACAACGAGCCGGTAGACATGCAACGGGCTTTGGTCAGATTAGGCGTACCTGCCTCGGTCATGACGCTCGATTATGCGGGGTATCGAACGTTCGATTCGGTCGTTCGGTGCAAAGACGTATTCAATCAGGAAAAGATCACCATTATCTCGCAGAATTTCCACAATGCCCGCGCCCTCTACATTGGTAATCACGAGGGCATGGAAGCCATTGCCTTTGCGGCCCAGGACGTGCCTGATGGCTACTCCCTTCGTACCCTGATTCGGGAATATCTCGCCCGCCCCTACGCGTTGCTCGACGTGTACCTGATTCGCCCCCAGCCCGAAAAGGGAAACTGGGAACGCAAGCGTAATCCGTAATCCGCTCTTTATCGATTTACACAACGGACGTAACGCATGCGTCTGATTGTTTTTATGGGCCTATGCACCCTAAGTAAAAATACGTTAGTTCGTCTTCCTTAATTGTGTACATTCTTTGTTTATGATTACCTTATAGGATAAATTAGTATGTAATAAAATAGGAAAATAATAACAATATTAAAAGGTAATCTACCGTTTAATCAACAAAGAAATCTAATATACCTCTATGAAACTTACGTACCTAGTCGGCCTAACAGCCTTGTTGGGAGCCTTGGCTTCCTGCCAGTCGGATCAGGAAACTACCCAGACACCCGCCCCGGTTTCGTCGTCCGTTTACAAAGAAGCAGGGGTGGGGACAAGCGCTTTTACGCCGAATCTGGCGGGCGCGCGCGCTGCCCTAGCAACCTCAACCCAACAGCAGGAAGTGCTTACCTACATCAATCAGGCCCGATCAAAACCCTGTCAATGTGGAACAACCGTTTATCCAGCCGTTCCGGCGCTAACGCTCGATGCGCAACTCAATGCAGCGTCGGATAAATTCGCGGTCGATCTGGCGACCTACAATTACTTTAGTCATACCGGCCGCGACGGTTCACTGCCCTGGGATCGGATGACTCGCGAAGGGTATGTGTGGCGGGCTGCTGGTGAGAATATCGCAGCTGGTTACACAACCACGCGGGCTGTTGTCGATGGCTGGCTCAAGTCGCCTGGCCATTGCGCCAACATTATGAGTGCCAATTTTAAGAACGTTGGCGTTGGCTACGGCTATAGCGCCACCAGCACATACAAAGCCTACTGGGTAACGGATTTCGGTACCCGTCAGTAAGAGATAACGGATTGGTATGGGTGTACTCACGGGCTTCAGCCCGTAGGTACACCCATACGTACTATTCCCGTTTCCGGCTTTGGCCTTCCTTGCGAATGCCTACGTAGAAACCAACGCTGTTGGAATAGAGGTCACCGATGTCGGTGGCAATGGCTGCGTTTGCCGTTATGCCGTTCAGTATGGGTAAGGGAGCTGATACCGTAAGCGCTGACGAAAACTGACGCACGCTATGGCCAAAAGGGACTTCATATGTGCCCAGGTTTTCGCTATATGACGCTTTCAGTTGAAAGCGAAAAAAATCATAGGCCTGCCCCGACAGCCCAATGTGCATAACCGATACGCGGTTGTTGTTCGTAAACCCGTATTTAGGTAAGTTCCCCTGACTATCGGTAGAGGGTGTGATGAAGGGCGTTCCCATCGTCAGACCAAACCGCGACCAGCCATCCTGGTACTGGGAATGGTTGAAATAATTGTCACGGCCTCGCTGGGATGCTTTTTCCAGGAACAACGCACCGCCCTGGCTCTCGGTATTCAGGTACTCAAAGAGAATCGACCGGATTTGAACGCCATTGGGGTTGACGGGTCGTCGGTTATTGATGCGCAGGCCATTCAAGCCGTCGCTGATGTTGATTAGGTAAAAAAGTGATCCGTCTTCGTAAATATTTTGGCGATAAGCAAAAAAAGAAAAATGCCGCCCGGTGTATTCAAAACCCAGGTCGACCGTGCCCAGGTGATTCCCGATGCGGTTTTCGCGGTCAAAGGAGCTGATTCGATTGGTATCAAGATCGGTTCGATTTCCTAATGAGCTGGCCGTAATCACGTCGATGTAATCACTGAACCGGTTAGGCAACTGGTTATTTTTAATCACCGAGCCGGGTAGGCGTTCCGTATTGCCCCCCCACATAACCTGATGATTAATGCCGCCATACAACTTGAGCCGCCAGTGTGGTTTGCCGAAACGGCCGTACAGGGCTTTCTGGTGCAACATGATGTTGTTGATGAACCGCTCTTCTTCGAACCAGCCATGTGCGTAAAAACCTTTAAACCCAAACAGACTGTTTCTGGGTAAATAATCGGGAACAGCAAGCTGGATTTTTAACATGGGCAGGGTATTGCCCGACCAGGCGTAGGAGCCCGAAGTAAGCGTTGAATCGACGAGGCCAATGATTTCTCGTCGACGACCCGCCCAGACTTCCAGCCCTTTTCCGAACTTTACTTTAACATAAGCTTCCGGAATCAGCAGTTTGTAGGTGTACCCCGCATTCAGCACGGCCTCCGCTCCCCAACCCCAATCGACTCGCCGATTGACCGTCCGTAAACTATCAAGTTTGGTTTTTGGCGCATCATGATAGTCGACCCGGATGGCCTGACGCAGAGTCATTAACGCGGCTTCGCGGGGCACAATGCCATATTGGTTGGCTCGTAGCCAGAAGGGTGTCTCGCCGGAGGTGGCAAAATAACTGCCCAGTTCGGTACGGTATCGAACTGGCTTGAGCGTCTGCCCTTGGCAGTTGGCAACAACGGCCAGGTAAATGACCAGTAGACGGACAAGGCTGTGTTTTAACATAAACTTGCTTTATAGACTTCCGACCGTGTGCTTGTTTGTTGGTCACTTAGGAATCGGCGGAGGTCTACAAGTTTGCTCGTTACATAAAACATGCCAGTCTATTTTCAGTTTTACACGAGTGAAAAAGATGGCTGACGTCCGTTGTCGAAGAAAAAGTGGTTCCGAGTTTTCGGAAGCCCTAAGATATTACCTTACCTTTGTTGTTTCGTTCAGCGTTTACAATCGGATGTCGGTCTACCGGGATACGTTACCGGAAAACCCTTGTTGCCTGACGGAATTACGTGATCGTTTTAGACAGCTATTTACCCAAAAAAGTACGTTGTTGACTTGTATCCGGCGTATGCGTTTACGCCCTTATTGAGTTGAAAAGGCTACTACCCAATTAATTATGACCCCTAACGATGAACTCATCCGCATCATTGATTTATTAAATACGACCTATGAAGGCGAAGAAGCCTGGCATGGTCCATCGGTCGTTGATGTATTGAGAGGTGTAACCCCTGATATGGCCGGACGCCGGATTTCTCCGAACACGCACAGCATTGCCGAACTGGTCTTTCACATGACCAGCTGGCGAATTTTCTGCGTTAAAAAGATGCAGGGTGATGAACTGTTTGATATTGTAACCCCAGGCAAAAATTTTGGCGCCCTGCCCGATAAAATTGATGATTTTGAGTGGGAAGCTCTCGAAATGGAATTGAGCCTGAGCCAGGAAGAACTCATTAATGAACTCGACAAGCGCGACGACGACGAGTTCCTGGAAGACATCGTGCCCGGTCGTGACTATACGTATTATGATATGCTGCATGGGATTATCAATCACGATATGTATCATACCGGCCAGATCATGATTATGCAGAAAGCCCTGGCGCAGCGGGGAGGCAACTCCCGCTACGAAGACGATGACGCCGACGAATACGGTTCCCCTTTCGGCAGCAGCAGCGAACACGACGATTATTATTGATAAAGAGCGAAATCGGACTGCCGAAGCGGAGCGAACGTAGGTACGCCAGCACTCATTCAGGCCGCTTCGGCGGTCCGATTTCACTCACTCACTCATTCACTCCTTGAATTACTGGCTCGTTAAATCGGAACCCGAAACATACGGGTGGGATAATTTTATCATACAAGGCCGCGCAGTATGGGATGGTGTTCGCAATTACCAGGCTCGTAACAACCTGAAAGCCATGCAACTGGGTGATCAGGTCTTGTTTTATCATAGCGTTACCAAACCCGGTGTGGTAGGACTGGCAACTGTTGTGCGGGAGCATTATCCCGATCCAACCATACCCGACGACGCACGCTGGGTAGCCATCGAGCTGGAGCCGGTGATGGCCCTGAACCGCCCCGTAACGCTGGCACAGATTAAAGCCGAACCCCTGCTGGCCAACATTAGCCTCATCAAGCAATCCCGCTTATCCGTTATGCCCATCCGCGTCGACGAGTTTGAACTGATCCTGCACCTGGGGCAACAACACAGCGTCGTTTAAACCGTTGGGAATGAGAGCACACGGCCTGGTTCATCGGCTGAATGCTGCACAAAAGAATAGTATGACTGATATTAAACTGATTATGCCCGAGCCCTGGGCAGACTACGAATTGATCGATTCGGGTAATTTTCAAAAACTCGAACGCTTTGGCGAGTTCGTGCTGTCCCGTCCTGAGCCCCAGGCCATTTGGGATAAATCACTGTCGGATGCTGACTGGGAGCGGCAGGCTCACGCGACGTTTCGGCGCGACCGTCAATCACCCGAACGGGGCGACTGGCAAACGTCGCCCACCATGCGTGATCCGTGGTACGTTTCTTTCAAACAGGGGGGCTTGCAGTTAAGATTCAAACTGGCTCTGACCACCTTCAAGCACGTAGGGATATTTCCGGAGCAGGCCAATAACTGGCAATACATTCACGACCGGGTAACCGCTATCTCGGCCGACGTTCCCCGGCCTAAGGTGCTTAACCTGTTTGCTTATACGGGTGGAGCATCCTTGGCGGCCCGTCAGGCGGGTGCCGATGTCACACACGTTGATGCCGTCAAGCCTGTAATCAGTTGGGCCCGGGAGAACATGGATTATAGCGAACTGGATAATATTCGCTGGGTGGTTGAAGATGCCGTCAAGTTTGTTCGACGGGAGGTTCGGCGGGGAAATCGCTACAATGGCATCATTCTTGATCCGCCCGCCTACGGCCGTGGCCCGGATGGGGAGAAGTGGGTACTGGAAGAACACCTCAATGACCTGCTAAAATCCTGTGCCGACCTGCTTGATCGGACGGACTTCTTTTTTATCATTAATCTCTACTCACTCGGGTTTTCGTCGCTCATTCTGGACAACCTGATGGGGCAGATTTTTGGTACCGTACCCAACCCGGAATGGGGCGAGTTATGCATGACTGACAGCCATCAAAAACGGCTACCTTTGGGGGTGTTTTACCGATTCGCGTCATGAGGAGTATAAAAGAGCGAACGAGTGGTGTAAAGTGCGAAAGCGCGAACGAACGGAAGAACGCAATTCATCCGGTATCAATCGCTTATTCACTCATTCACTCATTCGCTCTTTCACTCTTTATACTGCTCGTTATGGCTTCCTGCGGGGGCGACGACCGACAGGCAGCCCACATTCCGGATTTTCCGAAACCAGGCGACAGCAGCCGGGCGGAGGGAGCACTACGGGCACTAACGGTAGCCATCAACCAATCGTCGCCCGCGTCAGCCTATGCGAAGCGAGCCGCTATCTTGTTGGCCATGGGGCGGATGAATGAAGCGCTCGCCGATATTGAAGAAGCCATTAGCCGAAATGATAATGCCGGAACTTACTACCTGACGCGCGCCCAGATTCTGCGGGCCTTGCAGCAACCGGCAAAAGCGCTGCAAAATGCCCAGCGAGCCGAAATCCTGGGTGTCGATACGCCTGAACTATACACCTTGCAGGGCGATCTGCTTCAGCAGCAAAATCAGTTCGACAAAGCAAAACTTTACGTTGCCAAAGCCCTGCAAATGGCTCCTTACGATGGAGAAGCTTACTTTTTCAATGGATTGATGGCCGCCCGGCAAGGGGATACGGCCCAGGCGATTACACTCTACCAGCAGTCGCTTCGGTTGAAGCCCCGCTACCTGGAAACGTATAATCAATTAGCGTCGGTCTACCGAACCCTCGGTGATCAAAATGCCGCACTGGCCTATAACCAGCAGGCGTTGCGGTATTTTCCCGGCAACGCCCGGCTTTATTATGGCCGGGGGCTAATCTATCATTCAATCGGGCAGCTCGACAGTGCGATGACGTACTATCGTCAAACGATGAAGCTACAGCCGGGCTACTACCAGGCTTATTTTCAGGTGGGATTGATCAACCAGACCTACCGGAACTACTACGAAGCCCTGGGAAATTATCAGCGGGTACAGCAACTAAGACCGCAGTTTCCGCGTATTGATACATACATTGGCTATTGCCACGAACAAATGGGACAATATGACTTAGCCATTGCAGCCTACACAAAAGCCACGCAGCAAAATGCCACCGATCAGCAGGCAGCTGCGGGTTTATGGCGTTCGCAACGAAGACAATACACGCAAAATTCGTATAACTCCTTATTTTTGCCGGATACGGCGGCAAAACCAGTGACCCAGGCCAAAAGCAGAACCGTGATCGACACGACTCGTGTTCGCATTACGACCATTCAGCCCAAAGCCAGGGTAATGACCAATGCCAACGATTCGCTCAAACGGTCCATAAAGCCGATTGGACAAAATTAGGTTTACGGTTTGTGGTTTATGGTTGGCTGACGCATGAGTTGCTTTCGCCGGTTCGCTGGCGCGTCAGCCAACCATAAACCACAAACCGTAAACTTAAAATTAAGTGGCTTACAGTTGTAGGTAAGCTGCGGGTGCCACTAACTAACTTAGTAAACGTATGATTGCGCAGGACGAACAAATCCGCGTGACGCTGCCTGATGGAAGCGTTCGGGAATATCCCAAAGGAAGCACCGGGCTGGATATTGCCACAAAAATCAGTGAAGGACTGGCGCGCAATGTGCTGGCGGCCAAAGTGAATGGGGTGGTGCAGGATGCCACACGACCCATTGATGAAGATGCCAACGTCCAACTGCTCACCTGGAACGATGCCGAGGGGAAAGCGACCTTCTGGCACTCGTCGGCGCACTTGCTGGCCGAAGCACTTGAAGCCCTCTATCCGGGCGTAAAATTCGGCATTGGGCCAGCTATTGAAACGGGTTTCTACTACGATGTCGACCTCGGTGGACAGCCCTTTTCGCAGGAAGATTTCAAAAAGGTAGAGGATAAGATGCTCGAACTGGCTCGCCAGAAACAGCAATACATCCGCAAACCCATGAGCAAAGCGGAGGCCATTGCTTATTTTGAAGAAAAAGGTGACCCCTACAAGCTTGATCTGCTCGAAGGGCTGGCCGACGGAACCATTACTTTCTATACTCAGGGCGATTTTACGGACCTTTGCCGGGGACCACACATTCCGAATACCGGATTTATCAAGGCCGCCAAACTCATGAATGTGGCTGGTGCTTACTGGCGGGGCAACGAAAAAAATAAGCAGTTAACACGTATCTACGCCGTTACTTATCCTAAACAGAAGGAACTCGACGACTACCTGTTTCTGCTGGAAGAAGCCAAAAAGCGTGATCACCGCAAACTGGGGAAAGAGCTGGAGTTGTTCGCGTTTTCAGAAAAGGTAGGCGCGGGGTTGCCGCTATGGTTACCGAAAGGAACTGTCTTGCGCGAACGACTGGAAAATTTCCTCCGGAAAGCCCAGGTTCGGGCGGGTTACTCCCCCGTGGTGACGCCCCATATCGGTAGCAAGCAACTCTATGTGACATCGGGTCACTGGGAAAAATACGGCGAAGATTCATTCCGGCCCATTAAAACGCCCGACCCGAATGAGGAGTTTCTGCTTAAACCCATGAACTGCCCGCACCACTGCGAAATCTATAAAACTAAACCTCGTTCTTACCGGGATCTGCCCTTACGGCTGGCTGAGTTCGGAACGGTTTATCGGTATGAGCAGTCGGGTGAGTTGCACGGGCTGACACGGGTACGTGGGTTTACGCAGGACGATGCGCACATCTTCTGCCGTCCCGACCAGGTGAAAGAAGAGTTCATGAAGGTGATCGATCTGGTGCTGTACGTATTTAATTCGCTTGGTTTCTCGGATTATAGCGCCCAGGTTTCTCTGCGTGATCCTGAGAATAAAACGAAGTACATCGGTTCCGATGACTTGTGGGAAAAAGCGGAGTCGGCCATTATTGAATCTGCCGCCGAAAAAGGACTCCCGACCGTTACCGAATTGGGCGAAGCGGCCTTTTATGGGCCTAAGCTTGACTTTATGGTACGGGACGCCCTTGGCCGGAAATGGCAGTTGGGAACCATTCAGGTCGACTACAACCTTCCCAATCGCTTTGAACTGGAATACATTGGCGCCGACAACCAGAAGCACCGGCCTGTGATGATTCACCGGGCCCCATTTGGGTCGATGGAGCGATTCATTGCTATCCTGATCGAGAATTCGGGGGGGAACTTCCCGCTCTGGCTATCGCCCGAGCAAATTGCGATCCTGCCCATTTCCGAAAAATACGAAGACTATGCCAACGACCTGTTTTTTACCTTGCAGGAAAACGATATTCGGGGCTTCGTCGATTTGCGCGATGAGAAAATCGGCCGGAAAATACGGGATGCTGAAGTGAACAAAGTACCTTATATGCTGATCGTTGGCGAAAAAGAAGCCGCCGAGGGTGCCGTGTCCGTCCGGCGAAAAGGCCAGGGCGATCTAGGCAGCATGCGCGTAGAGGACTTCATCCGGACATTCCAGGCAGAGGTGAAGGTGTAAGGTGGATTGTCCTGGTTTATGGTTTGTGGCTTACGGTTGGCTGACGCATGTAGTACTCTACCGTCAGTCAACCGTAAACCACAAACCAGGACAAACCGACATAAACTTGCACCGGATGAGTATTTTCAATAGATTCCCGAACTTTTTAAGATACTGTACGTTTTCAAAACGAGTAAAATAGCACACTAAACACAATTTATGGCATTACCCCAGCGGAGACCACCCCGTCGCGTGGTTGAAGAACCCTACAAAGTGAATGAGCGTATCCTGGCTCGCGAAGTGCGTGTGGTCGGCGAGAATGTAGAGCAGGGCATCTACGAGATTAATAAGGCGCAGGCCATGGCTAAAGCGCAAAACCTCGACCTGGTTGAGGTATCTCCCAACGCTGTGCCGCCCGTCTGTCGTATAGTAGACTACTCCAAGTTCAAATACGAACAAAAGAAAAAGCAAAAAGAGATCAAGGCGAACGCAACGAAAGTTGTGATCAAAGAAATACGCTTCGGCCCCAACACGGATGATCACGATTTCGAGTTTAAGCTGAAGCACGCTATAAACTTTCTCAAGGAAGGGGCAAAGGTGAAGGCCTACGTCCAGTTCGTTGGGCGGGCCATCGTCTTCAAAGACCGTGGTTTCCAACTGTTGGAGCGCTTTTCCAAAGGCCTGGAGGATTATGGCAAGGTGGAGGCCGAACCGAAGCTGGAAGGCAAACGAATGAGTATGTTCCTGTCCCCCAAAGTTGTCGTCGCTAAAAAATAGTAGATTTAGCCGTAATACTGCTCCCTGCTGAACAAATAGTCTGAACCATAAAGACCTGACCAGAGTGATCTGGTCAGGTCTTTATGGTTCAGACTGGTCTATATAACTTTTTTTCGTATCTTTGCGGCCTGTTTACTTAATTTTCAATACAAAGCGGTTTACTATAATGCCAAAAGTAAAAACCAATTCAGCCGCCAAGAAGCGTTTCAAGCTGACAGGCACTGGAAAAATCAAGCGGAAGCATGCCTTCCACAGTCATATCCTGACAAAAAAAACAACCAAGCAGAAGCGTAACTTAGTGCATGCTGCCCTGGTTGATGGGCCTGACGAGCGTCGCATCAAAGCGTTGTTAAACGTCTAGGCCGAAAAAGACGCAGTTGCGTCTGGTTTAAGTTTCACCCGATTACTGGCTCAAAAGAGAATGAAGAATGAAGAATTATGAATGAAGAATAGTAATTTTTTACACTGTTCATTCTACACTCTTCACTCCTGATTCCGCCCGTCGTCAAAAAACAAGTCACATAAAATGCCACGTTCCGTCAATCACGTAGCCTCACGGGCGCGCAGGAAGAAAGTAATGAAGCTTGCCAAAGGATACTTTGGTCGGCGTAAAAATGTTTGGACGGTTGCTAAGAACGCCGTCGAAAAAGGTCTGGGTTATTCGTACCGCGACCGTCGTGCCAAGAAACGCGATTTCCGGAGTCTCTGGATTCAGCGGATCAACGCGGGGGCACGTCTGCATGGTATGTCTTACTCGGCTTTCATGGGTGCTCTCAACAAATCGGGCATCGAACTCAACCGTAAAGTATTGGCCGATCTGGCCATGAACCATCCGGAAGCATTTGCTGCCGTTGTGGGACAAG
Source organism: Spirosoma radiotolerans (assembly GCF_000974425.1). Taxonomy (NCBI): domain Bacteria; kingdom Pseudomonadati; phylum Bacteroidota; class Cytophagia; order Cytophagales; family Cytophagaceae; genus Spirosoma; species Spirosoma radiotolerans. Next base: position 3,078,295 of record NZ_CP010429.1, on the reverse strand, counting down.
TAAAGTAAACAGACCCTATAATACCCGAAGCGGGGAGGTAGTAACAGGAGTGCCTGACGTAGGTCGGTTCCCTGTTAGCACCTCCCCACTTTTTTATTACGTCTGGATAATTTTCGTTTTAATGCCCGCCCGTTCGCCATCGCTCTGACGGCCCAGTAAATAAACGTCCATTTCGGACTCGCCGACGCGGAATACCTGACGCACGGTCAGCGTACTTTCGACTGTTTCTTTCAGTTTCTGGAAGCTGGCTGTACGGGCTTTTTCCTCGTCGCCATACCAATCCTGTTCTGTCGTTACCGGCTCCCAAAAATCGGCTTCGGGTTGTTCCTCGACGTAAATGGAGGGCGGCAGCATCAGCCAGTCCTTGATCTGGCTAACGGTAAGCGGGTCAGTCTGTTTAAGGTAACAGGTTACCGGTTCAATAGACTCATCGGATTCACTTGGGTACAGTAAATCGGAAAGCAAAGGGCCAGCCTGTTCGCGAAAGGAACTATTTTTTAAAACCTCATCGCTACTTTTCGAGTTTTCGTTCGTCATAGGGGGAAGTAGATTCAAGTTAAAATTAACCGATTCAGGTTAAACTATACTGGCGAATCTATCTAATTTTAGGGCAGGTACCCAATCATCTATACTCGTTAACCAGTACTAAACGACTAAAATCATGTTAGAAACCTTATTGAATCTGGTGCAGCAGCATTCAGGTCAGGCTGTGATCAATAACCCCGCTATTCCAAATAGCCAAAACGAAAGCGTGATGCAGACCGTTGCTGGCAGCATCATGAACGGCTTAGGGCAACAGGCTCAGGGTGGTGGTTTGGGTGGCCTGCTAGGCATGCTCACAGGTCAGGGAAACGTAACTGATCATCCGGTAACGCAGGGTGTTCAGCAGAACGTCCAGCAGGATCTCATGAGTAAACTGGGTATTTCGCCCCAGGTAGCCATGTCTGTCGCGAGTGCGGTGGTACCCATGGTATTAAGCAAACTGATGCACAAAGCCAACGATCCAAACGATTCCAGCGTGGACGGAAACACCATTATGGGCGCGGCTACCGGTCAGCAAGGGGTTGACTGGATGGGCATGGCCGGTTCAGCCATGGCCGATGGCAAACTCGATATGAACGACCTGATGCGCGTTGCCGGTCAGCAGGGCGGTGGGAGTGGCCTGGGCGGTATGCTGGGTGGCCTGTTCGGCGGTAAATAAACAGAACCGATTTTGATAAGGAGGCAGGCCACGGTGGTCTGCCTTTTTTTGTGGAAGAGGGCGGCCGTCATCTAAACGAAACAGTAAAATCAGGGTCCGAATACGTGAAATTGTTTAGTCGAAAACCAGTTCCAGCAACGCACTGATAACCGCGACGCCAGCAAAGACATAGGCCAGCCTGGGGTAGCCCATTTTATAGAATGAAGCTGCCGCCATACCGAAAAGGGTAAGGCTAAACAAAAGCCGGTAGGGTAACTCCAGCCGATGCGACGATCGGGGAGCGGCCCATACGCCCCATAAACCGGCTACCAGGAGCGGCAGCCCCAGGCCCATCAGGTATTTCAACCCGGTCGATTTGTCACCGTGAAAGCCCCACATGCCCAGCGAAATGAGCATGGCTATCTCCAGCGAGAATGCAACAAGCTGATGAATCACTTTAAGGAATGCCATCATTAGTAAGTACTTTAATTAATCCAGGTGCCGGTTAATTCGTTTGCCGTGCACCCATGGGGAACACGCTGGCTTACCCACATGCATGTGGGCCGTAAAACTCTGCCATCTATTTTGAAAGACTGGTCGATAAACGTCATAATGGCCCATAAAAGTAGATTATTATGACAATCTGACAGCAATTTAAACATTTTTCCGAGCTGGCATTTGTATTGTTAGATAGGTTGTGTCTGTCAGTTTACAACCACAGCATTATAAAGAAACTAAATCCAATTATGGGAAAAATTATTGGTATTGACTTAGGCACCACGAACTCGTGCGTGGCCGTGATGGAAGGCAACGAGCCGGTCGTGATCCCCAATTCTGAAGGAGCACGGACCACCCCCTCGGTAGTCGCATTTATGGATAACGGCAACGGCGAACGCAAAGTAGGCGCACCCGCTAAACGTCAGGCCATCACCAACCCGAAAAATACGATCTCCTCCATCAAGCGTTTCATGGGTAAACGCTACAGTGAGGTAACGAATGAAATTAAAAACGTCGCTTATGACGTTGAAAACGGCCCGAACAGTACGCCCCGCGTTCGCATCGGTGATCGTCAATATACGCCACAGGAATTATCGGCTCTGATTCTACAGAAAATGAAGCAGACTGCCGAAGATTACCTCGGCCAAACGGTAACGGAGGCCGTTATTACGGTACCCGCTTACTTTAACGATGCCGAACGTCAGGCAACCAAAGAAGCCGGTGCAATTGCTGGTCTGGATGTAAAACGGATCATCAACGAGCCAACGGCAGCCGCTCTGGCCTATGGATTGGATAAAACCAACCATGATCAGAAAATCGCCGTATTTGACCTGGGTGGTGGTACGTTCGATATTTCGATCCTGGAACTGGGGGATGGCGTATTCGAAGTGAAATCAACGGACGGGGATACACACCTCGGTGGGGATGATTTCGACCAGGTTATCATCGACTGGCTTGCCGACGAATTCAAGAAAGACGAAGCGATTGATCTGCGTCAGGACCCGATGGCCCTGCAACGCCTGAAAGAAGCCGCTGAAAAGGCAAAAGTTGAACTGTCGAGCTCGAACTCAACGGAAATCAACCTGCCATATATCATGCCGGTAAACGGTATCCCCAAACACCTGGTACGGACGCTGAGCCGGGCTAAATTCGAGCAACTGGCCGATTCGCTGATTCAGCGTAGCCTGGAGCCTTGCCGCCGTGCGTTGAAAAATGCGGGTCTGTCGGCGAATCAGATTGACGAAGTCATTCTGGTGGGTGGATCAACCCGGATCCCGAAAGTACAGGATGAAGTAGAGAAACTGTTTGGCAAGAAGCCATCCAAAGCCGTTAACCCCGATGAAGCCGTAGCCATTGGTGCTGCCATTCAGGGGGGTGTGTTGACGGGTGAGGTTAAAGACGTACTGTTGCTCGACGTTATTCCGCTTTCACTCGGTATTGAAACGATGGGTGGCGTATTCACCAAAATGGTGGACGCCAACACGACGATTCCAAGCAAGAAAGTGGAAGTATATTCGACGGCCTCGGACAACCAACCCAGTGTTGAAATTAACATCCTGCAAGGTGAGCGCCCCATGGCGGCTCAGAACCGTCAGCTAGGCCGGTTTATCCTGTCGGATATTCCACCAGCACCCCGGGGCGTGCCTCAGATCGAAGTAACTTTCGACGTCGATGCCAACGGTATCCTGCACGTAACGGCCAAAGATAAAGGCACCGGTAAAGAGCAAAAAATCCGGATCGAAGCATCGAGCGGGTTGACCGACGCTGAAATTAACCGGATGCGTGAAGAAGCGAAAGCCAACGAAGCGGCCGATAAAGCAGAACGCGAAACGGTTGAGAAAGTCAACGCGGCTGACTCGATGATCTTCCAGACCGAGAAGCAACTGAAAGAGTACGGGGATAAATTGTCGGAAGGCAACAAGTCAGCCATCGAAGCAGCGCTTGCTACGCTTCGTACGGCCCACGGCGCCCGCGACGTAGCCGGTATCGACAGTGCTTTGGAAGGACTGAACGCTGCCTGGGCAACGGCATCGACCGAAATGTACAGCGCTACCAACGGTGCTGGCGCGAACCCTGCCGACGGTGCTGGTTTCACCGGAAACGGAGATGGAGCCGCTAACGGACAAGGACAGCCAACGGGCGATAACGTCTCGGATGTGCCTTACGAAGAGGTGAAATAAACTCCTGATTTAGTTGATTTTATTGATCAATATGATTTTGCGAAAGCCCTGCACCGTTTTGGTTGCAGGGCTTTCGCTTTTTATCTCTATAAGGAAATTTACTCTTTTGCTATTCGTAATCTGTACTGTACCAGTAGATTTTATGATTGTATTTAAACTGCCAGCTCATGCGTCAACTTCAATAAATTTGTTGCCGCAACAGCACAAGTCGTAATCGTTCGGCCTTGAGTATCGGCGAATTTTACTTCGTAGACATCCTCCGTGAGTTCTTCTACAATTTTTTAGCTCGTCAGCGTCCGATGCTGTTATACCTAGAACAACGTTAAAGACAAGAGCTTTGTGTTTTCCCTCTTCATGAATATCATTCAAGACATAGTTTACTAATTTTCAGCTGTCACTAAATGCCTGATGAGCGTTTGGTCATTCCGACATCGGTACGGTAGTGTCAGGCCAATGTAATTAAATTTAGTCTGAAAGTTTACTAGCCAGGTAGGTCGCTGTAAAGCGATCGCTTATCTATTTTAGTTGTGTGAGGAGAAATGAGACATCATGAACATACGCAATGACTCCCGCTTTTACCCAATCCAATCACTTGAAGGCGAAGAGTATGGGAAAGAAAAAGGTGACGACAAGAGCCCATAACCCATAAAGGGGTAAGAAAGAAGCCAGGCTACGTTCTACCTGTTCGATTTCGTAGCGGTTCCTGACTGTTCGAATGAGTCGGTAAGTAATCATCAGCAGGTTGGTTAAAATCAGTAGGTTACTTCCTAAAACCGCCAGCTTGTTGGGTGTAATTCCCCATTCTGAAATACGGAATAGAATGGCTGAAAGGGCTATCCCGTTTAGAATGATTGTTACGATTGACAAACCGCACAGCATCAGCGTATTAAGCCGGCTTCCTGCGCTTTTAGCCGTGCCGGCAATGGAAAATAAGATGATGGCCATTACGCCAATCAAAAGCAAATTGAATATCAGAAGGAATTCCCGGTTATTGTAAGGGTCTTTGCCGGTGTAAATAACAGCAATCAGGTAAATGATCAAGGTGACAAAAACCAATGGGGTAAACACTTTTGCGATGACAGGGGAGACCAGGTTGACCAGTTGCGGATTGGACTGAACCAGGTAGGTGCCTACAACAGGGGCGGCAGCTAAGCCCCAGATCGCGATGTGCTGGAAATAGAACTTCTCTATCTTCAGGTCAATAAGGTTGAAAAGCCCCAGCGTAATGCCGGTCAACCCTCCACCCGCAATCAGTATTAGTGTGGTCATGACAACCAGATCGCCATTATAGCGCAGGAAATTTAATCGGCCCTGATCGTTTCTGAGATGGCCTCCTGCATAAGTAAAACCCAGCAGGGTCCATAAGAAAAAGGGCAGGTGAATACAGGCTAAAAGCAAGGTATCGCTTTTGTGATTGGCTGGCAAAAAATTAATGTAGAGTGCAGAGGCCGCAATGACGAACGAACTCATGATCACCGTTTTTAAAGGAAGTTTTTGCCTCCAGGAGAAATAGGCCGTCAGGACTGGAAAGACAATAAACGCACTATTTCGGGGATAAAAGTACTCCGGTTTTATGCCGGTAAAGTCGGGAAGTTTAGCGAGTAACCCGGCGATGAAAGAGGCCCCCATCACAACTATCAATTCGTTGACCGATCCCCAGGAAATCTCTTCTTTCTCAAAATTCAGTCGCTCATGCCAGATCTGAGCGGACATATTTTCCTGAATATCGGGATACATACCAGTAAAGGCTCGCCTGAAGGCCATCTTGTTGTTCCTATACAATTGCTCGAGTTGTACGGGGTTACCCAGGTTTTTCCTGATCTCTGCTTGCATGGTAGGTTTGAGTTAAGCGTATAAATTGATGTCAGTCGTTTTGCCTTGGTTATGAATGGGGAGGGGTAATTTTTAAAGTACTTTGTTTAGCAAAGTAAAAAAGCAAAAACCAGATAAACAACTCCTTTAGGGGAAGGAAATCACTAATTGGCCAGTTTTTTAGGTCTAAACTGCCTTCGAGGGGTGAACGGCTGCATGGCACTAGCCTCAAAAAATAAATCAGCCCGCTACCGATCGAAACAAAATCCCCGCAAAGAGGGTAGAACACTGTTATATACGTGTCGGACAGACAACGTTGTAGAGATACAAGAGCACACAGATGTCGTTAACATAAGTATAAAACCGTATGGAATACAGTCGATTTGGAAATACCGGTATGATGGTTTCCCGCATTTGTCTGGGAACAATGACCTATGGAATACCAACCGAGCGCTGGCCCTGGGCGCTGGATGAAGAGCAAAGTCGTCCGTTTATTCAAAAAGCGCTGGAACTGGGCATTAACTTTTTCGATACGGCTGATGTGTATTCAGGCGGGATGAGTGAAGAAGTGGTGGGGCGTGCGTTGCGCGATTTTGCCCAACGCGACGAGATTGTTCTGGCCACCAAGGTATATAACCCCATGGGCCCCGGACCCAACGATAAAGGCCTGTCGCGCAAGCACATCATGAGTGCCATTGATGCCAGCCTCAGGCGGTTAAATACCGACTATGTGGACCTCTACCAGATTCACCGCTGGGATAACAACACACCCATTGAGGAAACCATGGAAGCCTTGCACGATGTCGTGAAAGCCGGAAAGGCCCGCTACATTGGCGCTTCGTCCATGTATAGCTGGCAGTTTGCCAAGGCTCAATACACGGCTGACCTTTATGGCTGGACCCGGTTTGTATCCATGCAGCCCCACTACAATCTGGTGTATCGGGAAGAAGAACGGGAAATGTTGCCCTTTTGCACCGACCAGAAGATTGCCGTCATTCCCTGGTCGCCACTGGCGCGGGGCCTGCTGACCGGCGGCCGTAGCAAAGAACGAAACGAAACCGAACGGGCACGAACCGATTCGTTCGGTAAATCCTTGTACAGCGAAGCGGACTTTGCCATTGCCGACCGCGTTTCTGATGTGGCCCAGCAGCGCGGTATTCCCAGTGCGCAGGTAGCACTGGCCTGGATGCTAAGCAATCCAGTCATTACCGCACCGATTATTGGTGCCAGTAAACCAGGGCATATCGAAGATGCAGTGGCTGCCTTATCAGTGAAACTGTCCGATGAAGAAATCCATCACCTAGAGGAACTGTATCAGCCTCACCCGGTGCGGGGTATGTGAAAAGGGACTTACTTCCCGACTATGAATAGGGTTTACGTTTTGTAAAAAGGGTTAGCGTCAACGTCGCCATGAGAAAGATAAAGGCACTGCCTGAAATAACCCATCAGTTAGTTATTTCAGGCAGTGCCTTTTCGTAAAGGAAAGTAAAGGATGCGTTCGTATCAATGCTGATTGACAACCGTGTTGGCCTGGGTAACCGCCTGGACATCCGCCAGGGTAAGCCCCGCAACCTCGCCAACGACAATGATCGCCGGGTTGTCAACCCCCGCTTCCTGGGCCCGATCAACAATATCCTGCACGTGGCCAACAACCTGTTGTTGATCGGCCAGGGTCCCATTCTGGATAATGGCCACCGGTGTCTCGGCTTTCCCGCAAGCCGCAAAAACCGCCATGATGTCCGCCAGTTTATGCATCCCCATCAGAATGACAACGGTTGCCGTAGACTGGGCGGCCAGATGGAGGTCGGCAGAGAGTTGTCCCGCTTTGGTCGTTCCGGTTACTACCCAGAAGCTTTCCGAAACACCCCGGCTGGTGAGGGGGATATTCGCCGAAGCGGGTACGGCATAACTACTCGACAAACCCGGTACAACCTGAGTTTCAATACCATGCTGACGCGCAAATTCGATCTCTTCGAAGCCCCGGCCAAACACGAACGAGTCACCGCCTTTCAGCCGGACGACGTGCCCGTACTGCTGAGCATAATGTACAATAAGCGGATTAATGTCTTCCTGCATGCAGGAGTAGGCACCCCGCCGTTTTCCTACGTACACCTTCAGGGCGTCAGGGGGGCAGTAGTCGAGCAAGTCCGGGTGAACAAGGGCGTCGTACATGACCACATCGGCCTGTTGCAACGCCTTAATGCCCTTAACGGTGATCAAATCCGGGTCGCCTGGGCCCGCGCCTACGAGCGTAAGTTTCATATTATGTAGGGTGTATGATGCAGGATGTATGATGTAGGATATGTCATACATCCTGCATCATACACCCTATATCAACTAACTGTCTTGTGCCTGAGTCAACTCCTGAAGTTCGGGAGCGCCTTCCCGCTCCAGCTGCTTTTCGCGATGGGCCTGCACGGTTTGCAGGAACGCATCAGCCTGGGCCAGGAACCGAGTAGCAAACTCTGCTGACGGTTCTTCTTTGTTTATGCTGAACACCAGATGTTTGAAATCACCTTCTGCCCGGTGGAAACCTGGTTCGCCCTGCGACGGACTGCCTACAAAGGTTTTGTCAAAATCACTGACAATCCCGTGCTGGGTATTGGTTGGCATGTCGTGGCTCATCAACGCAGCCCGGGCACCGGTAATGAATACGTTGTAGGCATGGTAGAGAGCATCGGCCCACCGGCCTTCGGCCAGTGCTTCCCGAGCCCAGCCCAGTTTTTCAGCAGCTTCGGTTAAGGTGGTGGCCACCAGGTCGATGAGTACACTGGCACATTCGCCCACCCCAACTTCCGTCACATACTGCTCGGTATGGTCCCAGTCGATGTAATCACTGTCGACGAGGGTTTTCAGGTCCGCGAGGGGTTTCAGTAACTGGTAAAAATAGTTCTTCCCCTGCCGGGCGTAATAATCGCTGTAGTATTCCCCATCGAACGCATTGGCTTCGAAATCGCGGAGTAGATACCGCAGCGAATCGGGCCCGCGTTTGGCCGGAATCTTAATGACTTTGTCGGCAATCAAGCCTTCGCCTTTTCCATTAAAGCCACCGCCCAGTAACACCTGTAAAGCCGGAAGTACATAAGCCCCATTCTTAAGGGAGGAGCCGTGGTAGCCAATGTTGGCGACAGAGTGCTGTCCACAGCCGTTCATGCAACCCGAAATCTTGATCTTGATGTCGTCGTTGAAGACCAGATCGGGAAACTCGTCGTGCATCATACTTTCCAGCGCCCGGGTAATCCCGTAACTGCTCGAAATGGCCAGGTTACAGGTATCCGTACCGGGGCAGGTCGTAATATCGGCGGTTGTATCGAAACCCGGATTGGCCAGCCCTAATGCGTCCAGAGCCTCGAAAACGGCGGGCAGATCCTCGGGGCGGATAAACCGCAACAGGTAGCCCTGATTGACCGTTACCCGAATGTCATCGGCAGCGTATTGCTTCACGATGGCGGCTAACGCCCGTGCCGTATCCGAATGCATGTCGCCCAGCAACACCCGCAACTGCACAGCATACCAACCAGGCTGTTTCTGCTCGAAGACGTTGGTTCTGAACCAGGTCGTAAACCTGGGGTTTTCGGACGATGCCGGTCCGACGTTCGGTTGGTAGTTGCTTACTTCGGAGCGATCCGGGTACAGCTCACCTACGGAAGCTGGTAAATCGTTCACCTCAACTGTTTTATTCTTTAAGGCGGGCGTTTCGGCTTCGACCCGACGCAGCAGTTCGTCCAGCCCAATGTCATTGAGCAGGTACTTCATGCGGGCTTTATGACGTTTCTGACGCTCGCCATAGCGATCAAATACCCGAATAACTCCTTCAATAAAGGGGATCACCCGATCTTCTTCCAGAAACTCATAGGCCGTTTGGGCGGAAAACGGCTGTGCGCCCAGGCCACCGCCCAGCATCACCTTAAAGCCTCGTTTTCCGTCCTGTATGCGTGCGACCAGACCCACATCGTGCATATAGCCGTAAGCAGAATCCTTTTCGCTGGAGGAGAGAGAGATCTTGAATTTTCGGCCCATATCCTGGCAAATTGGGTTGCGCAGGAAGTAATCGAAGATGTGATAGGCGTGGGCCGTAATATCGAACGGCTCCAGCGGGTCAATGCCCGCCCGCGCTGAGCCCGTCACATTGCGAACCGTGTTTCCGCAGGCTTCTTTCAGAGTAATTCCCGCATCTTCGAGTTCGGCCCAGAGTTGGGGCGAGTCGGCCAGTTTGACGAAGTGCAACTGGATATCCTGCCGGGTAGTGGCATGGAGATTTCCCGTTGCGTATTTATCCGACAGGTCGGCAATACGCACCAGTTGATCCGCCGTAATGCGACCGTGGGGCAGCTTAATCCGAATCATCTGAACCCCCGGTTGCCGCTGGCCATATACGCCCCGCGTGAGCCGAAACTTACGGAAGGCCTCATCGGCTATATCGCCCGCGCGAAAGGAACTGATTTTTTGTTCCAGATCCAGAATATCGCGCCGAGCGGCCGGGCTAACATTATCGGTCAGTTGAATCGCCATGAGTTAGGTATATTGTCTATAGATTTAATCAACTAATTCAGTAAAACGAAACGCCGGTAAGCCCCGGCGTCCTGTTTCTATTGCAAGTATAAGCGTTTTTACCCCTATTTTGGTTCGCCTTTTGCCCAACTTATCGTTATCGACCATAAGGTGTGGTTATGATAAAGGAATGGTAGCTCATCCGGTTGCGTCAATAAATAGGAGCGCCATCGGCGGGTAACTGCTTTGTAAATAGCCGCTTCTTATGCATTCTTCCTGTCAGTAATGTCGGACGTAACCAGCAGAAATCCATCGTTGAACCGATTGGCCGAGACCAGATGCCAGCCCGGCTGTTCACCCTGTTCAACAGGCACTTCCAGTTGGAGCGGGGTACCGGTTTCAACGACCTGGATATAGTGTGAAAACAGGGCACTTTGCTCGGTATCACTGTAAAGCGCTTTATAGCTGTTTTTATAGAGGTCTTCCGCCGACTGCTTATCCCACTGACCGACTTCACCGGTCAATGGAACCAACTGAAAATCAACGATATTTCCGCGCTCATTCCGGACGGATCGGAACAACCGGATCGACACGGGGGCATGGGTGATGATGCTCTGCAAAAACTCCAGCAGGCGCTCTACCTGCTTATGCTGGGTAATGTCTTCGATGGCCAATAGAATGGCCGCCTGTCCCTGAAGCCGAATCACCTTGCGGGCGTTAAGCCGAAGGACTTTCTCTCCCAGTTCGGGAAAGTAATGGGTTAATTCATAACCCTGGACGATTGTATTTTCATTGATAACCTGTTCGAGCAGCTTTCGCAAGGCCGGAATATCCCATTCCCGATTACTCAGTTCGTAGAGCAGGCGGCTGATGGCGTCTTCGGGTTCAAGTTTAAAGGTTTTATAAAACGCCCGGTTGGCACTGCGTATCCGAAGGTCTTTATCCAGGATAATCACCGTTTCGCGGATCGCCCCGAAAATCGCATCAGAATAATCGTAGGCTTCCGACAACTGATCGTTGCTGATCTGTAACTCCTGGTTAATCGTCTGTAGTTCCTCGTTATTGGACTGGATTTCCTCCTTACTGGTTTCCAGCTCCTCGTTGATGCTCTGTAACTCTTCGTTGGAACTGATAATTTCTTCATTGGCTGACTGGAGCTCCTCCCGGCTTGCTTCCTGTTCTTCGAGCATCGACCGCATGTCATCGCGGAGGGTAGCCAGTTCTTCTTCCAGCTGTTTTATTCGTCGGTTACGCAACTGGGCCGGGGCCGTCGGGGGGAGCACCCCCAGCGTAATCTCCTCGAAAAAAACCAGCGTAAATTGTTCCTGATTCTGGGATTGAAACGGAACGGCGTTAATGGCCACGTGGTAGGTCTGCTGCCGAACCAGAATCTGCAAACCGGTTTTGGAAACGGCCTGGCCGGTTTTGTTGGCTTTGCTGATGATGCTTCGTAAATCGAAGACCAGTTCAGGCCGGGCCATCTTCAGCAGATTGAAATTGACTTTACCCGGCGCTGGTTCCAGAAACAGGCTGGTTGCTCCCCGGAACCGAATAATTTCCATATCCTTGTTGACCACAACGGAGGCTGGCGTGTACTGACTCAACAATTCATCGACCCGAAAGTCCAAATCGTCCGGATGACCAGGTGTTAGCATAGAAACATTGGGTAGCGAAGCTCGTTCGAACGCTTTCGTTCGAACGAGTTGGGTTGGTTGATCCGTCGTGAACGGATCCATGATGGTTGATGAAGCGGGCAACCGCTCTTCGCCCGGTTTGGGCGTCATGGTTTGAGCCAACCTAGTCCTGCTTCGATCGGGTGGCTCGACCATGGGCATCACCGACCGAACTCCGTTATTTTTGCGCAGGTAAATTTTGTGGTTTTTAACTACCTGAGCAAACAGGCCGGTCGATGATCCAACTGTTTCGGCTTTCCCTAACAATAAATACCCCGTCGGATTGAGCGCATAGTGGAAGGTCGCAATGGCCTTTCGCTGTAAACTATTGTCGGTATAGATCAATAGGTTGCGGCAACTGATCAGGTCGATCCGGGAAAAGGGCGGATCGGCAAAGACATTGTGAGTGGCAAAGACGCAGAGGTCGCGAATCCCTTTGTTGATCCGGTAACCCTCCTCATCCTTCGTAAAAAAACGCTTCAGCCGTTTAGGAGAAACCCCGGTCAACTGACTGCTGGCGTAATGCCCGAGCCGGGCCTTGGCAATGACCCGCTCACTCAGATCCGTGGCAAAAATCTGAATGGGGAGGTGAAGCTCCTGTTCCTCAAGCACTTCCTGGATCATAATGGCCAACGAATACACTTCCTCGCCCGTGGAGCAGGCTGACACCCACAACCGAAACGGTTCATAGGGCGATTTGGCCTGGAGCAACTGGGGGAACAGGACCTGCCGTAGGTAATCCATTGTTTCGGTATCCCGAAAAAAACTGGTGACGTTGATCAGCAGGTCGTTGTACAGCAACCCACCTTCCGCCGGATGTTTCCGAAGGTATTCGGTGTATTCCCGGAGAGTGGGTAATTTATAGATCGCCATGCGCCGGACGACCCGACGCCAGATCGTGGCCATTTTATAGTGACTAAAGTCGATCCCAATTGTTTTGCGGAGCAGCTTTAACAGGGCACCCAGGTCCTCGCTATCGGTATTGGGTTCTATTGGCAATGGAATCTCTTCTTCCGGTTCTGTCATGGCCGTTTGCTGAAACAGGCCTTTCTGGTGGCTAAACCACTCAATCTCCTGGGCTATGTCCTGCAAGGAAAGGACCTTGTCGACAACCCCTTCGTGGATAGCTGATTTGAGCATACCCTGAAACTTGGCCGATTCGTCCTGGGCAAAGGTGATTCCTCCGGCCGATTTGATGGCCTTCAACCCAAGCGTTCCATCATTGGCCATGCCGGAGAGGAGGATGCCAATGGATGCAGCCCGGTAACGTTCGGCCAGTGAACCGAAAAACTGATCGATCGGGAGAAGATGGTCGGATGGCCGTCGACGGGATTTCAGCACCAGTACTCCGTCAATTACTTCCACCAACTGGTCCGGGGGGATAATATAGAGGTGATTCGCCTTGATGGGGGTTTGGTTTCTCGCTTCCCGAACGGGCATTTCAGTTAACCGGCTCAGTATATCCGACAGCTGCCCGATATGCGTGGGGCCAATGTGTTGAATATACATAAAAACCAGCCCTGTCGTTGGCGACAGGTGTTGCAACAGACTGGACATAGCCTCCAGGCCACCTGCCGACGCGCCGATGGCAACGATGGGGACTGGCGGGGTTTGGGGCTGCTGTTTGCGGATATCTGGCTGACTCATGGTGTGTATCCCGTTCAACATCGGTATAAGTACGGAGTAGCTACCGATCGAGGGGCTTCTTTAGGGGCTGGTTGTCCGTGTTTTCTATAGGGGTTCAATCACAGACTGGTTTATGTTGTAACCTGAATTTGGAAGGGAAGTTATAAACCGGCTAATTAAGCCACTATGGCAGAACGCTTATGAATCGTAATCATACCGTTCGCCTGCCTCCTGCCAGTCCTGATCCATCTCCTGAAAACGCTTGGCTACCCGGCTCAGAAAGGGTTCATCGAGCCTGTTGGGAACGGATTCAGGATCGGTGATGTCCATTTCGCTAATCTTATACGTCTGCTCATAGGGTCCGGCTTCGATTTTGACGATATATTTGCCATTCCAGGCGTACAGACCAATGCGGAAATGAGGGTGGGGAATATCCTGAACGAAACGCATGCTAACAAGGATGAATTAGTAATGATGACTACTGTATTATTTTTCTCAGGGTGGCTCGGCGGGGCAACGGGAATGGATCGACGCGCCCGCGTGGTTAGCTGGCTGGCCGTTAGTCTGGTTGGCTTGCTCCTCAATTCATCCTGTAAAAACGATGCGACCGATGAAGCTGCCCAGTTTTTCCTGAAAGGGAATGTGCAGCTCCAAAAACGCGAATATAAAGAGGCTATCCGATTTTATTCCGAAGCCATCAGTAAAAAGCCAGACTTTGCCGATGCCTATAACAACCGGGGGTTGGCTAAATTCCGGGACGATGATCGGGAGGGGGCCCTGGCTGACTATACCCGCGCCATCCAGATCGACCCCGATTTTGAGACGGCTTACTTCAACCGGGCCGAGGTGTTGCTGGAAACCGGGGATGCCGCCGGGAGTGTAACGGATTTGCAACATATAGAAAAACGCTATCGGGATTCGACCTTTTACCAGACTCGGCTGGCCGATGCCTACGTCCGGCTCAACAACCCGGCGCAGGCACAGGTCGCTTACGATAAGGCCCTCCAGCTGAATCCGGACAATGTCGAAGCCCTGACGAATCGGGCGGCTTTCTATTATAGCCAGAAAGCCTATGACCAGGCAAGTCAGGATATTAAGCGGGCTCTGGCGCTCAACCCGAGACAGGATGCGGCCCTCAACAACCAGAGTTTACTGCTGGCGCATGCAGGTAACGTCACGGAAGCCTTGGCGTATGTAGACCGGGCGCTGGCGGTACAACCTCGTCAGCCTTATTACCTCAACAATAAGGCGTACCTGCTGCTCAAACTAAACCGTCCGGCCGATGCCCTGCCACTGGTCCGGGAATCCCTTCAGCGGGATAGCCAGAATGCCTGGGCGCACCGAACCCTGGGATTGTACTACCTCGGCCAAAAGCAGGCGGCTCCGGCACTCAACTCCTTTCGCCAGGCTGAAAAACTGGACGCATCGGTCGATCAGCTCTATTCTTACATCGGTACGGCCGAACAGGCACTCGGCCATTCGGCGGAAGCCTGTGATGCCTGGCGCCTGGGCGAGCTGGCTGGTGATGAGCAGGCGAAACGCGAACGGGCTTTGCACTGTCGGTAAGGGTATACGTCGGGCATACCTAAACAAGCAAGTCTACGGACCGGTCAATGTGAAACCACACAATGATAAAAAAGGCAAACGGATTCCCATCGAGGGGGTAAGTCCAAGCAACACCCATTTGGCGAACGACCTGGTAGGGGTGATTGGATCAAACTATAACTATAGTTTTAGTTTGCTTTGTTTGCCTGTAGGTTTCGTATCTGCATTTTGTAAGCCACAAACTGGTCCTGATTCACTCGTTTATCCGTCGTGATTTCCAGTAGCCTGGCTGAGGGACTGGTCTGGAAGAAGTCGGGGAGGAGGGTGGTGAGCGTGTCGAGCGCGTCACAATGGGTATACACCAGTTTCGCATCATCGGCCGTGTTTTGGGCTGTATACCCGTGCGGGGTTTCAAAATAGGTTTCCAGCTCGGGTTGGCGGCCTGGTCCGTCAATCATTCGAAAGATATGTCCGCTGTCGTTGTTTAGTAAGACAATGCGCAGGTTTGGCGGCACGGGGGCCGACCAGAGGGCATTGCGGTCATAGAAAAATGCCACATCGCCAATCAGCAGGGTAACCAGTTTATCGCTCATCAGCGCAGCCCCAACGGCGGTGCTTAGACAGCCGTCAATGCCACTGACCCCTCGGTTGGCAGACACCCGAATCTGTTTTTCTTCGGCCAGTCCGCAGAGGTTAGCATACCGCACGGGCATACTATTGGCCAGGTGAAGCAGAGACTGTTCAGGCAGGTGTTCCAGAATAACCTGTACCGCCGACCAATCGGTCAGCTGGCCAGAAGCGGGTCGAAGCGTTTTTTCAATGAGTCGGGTCGCCTGCCGATCAAGGGTTTGCCAGCGATGCAGGAACGCATGCGGTTCGTCGTCGTCATCGCCCCGTAAAAATCGCTGGTAGTCCAGGTCGGAGTAGAGTTTCTCCAGGAAAGACAGCGGGTCAGCGGGGATAAGCTTCGTCAGGCTCTGCAACGAATCATTGATCCGGTCCGTGGCGGGCTGAATGTGCCAGTGTCGGTGCGCCGGAAACTGCCGGAGAAATGTTTTCAGGTTTCGGGTTAGAAACGAGTTGCCAATCGTAAGGAGTAAAGTCGGCTGGAGCGACTGGCCGGTTTGCTCATCCAGGCCAGACAGGAACGTATCGGACCGGGTAATGAACACCTCGTTGCGGGCAATCTGACTGACGATTTCCCCCACAACCGGAATCCCCATGTCGTCACTCAGTTTCCGCAGAACAGCCAGCAGGGCCGGATCATAGGGAATCTGACCCACCGCAATGAGCGTCCGCTCACTCTGTTCCCACTCCGTCATCAGGTCGCGCCAGGTGTCGGTCGGCAGGGTAAGCTCGGTCGGGCAGGTATCGATGACCCGGACGGGCTCCGCCAGAAACGGTTCATCGGAGCCGGGGTAGAACGGTTCCCGCAGAGGCACATTGATGTGGACCGGTCCGGCTGGATGCCACTGGCTTAAATTGACGGCTTCATTAACGCAGCGGTCGATAAACCAGCGGGTGTCCGGGTGGGTATAGTCGGCGGGAAGATCGTAACTGCGCTTCACGTGCGAGCCAAAGATACCCACCTGGTTAATGGTCTGCCCATCCTGTTGATAAAGCCACTCATGGGGGCGGTCGGCGGTAAGGAGCAGGAGGGGAACCTGCCCGAAAAAAGCTTCGACCACCGCCGGGGCCAGATTATAGACCGCACTTCCCGACGTACAGATCACCGCTACCGGCCGCCTGGATTGCATCGCCATACCCAGGGCAACAAAGCCGGCGGATCGTTCATCGGCCATTACCCGAACCCGGAGGTGAGGATGCCGTGCTACCGCCAGGGTCAGTGGGGCCGAGCGCGAGCCTGGGGAGACAACGACATCGGTAATGCCTTTCCGGTAGAGAAGTTCGGCAATATTGACAATGGGTTGAAGAATGGGCATACGAAAGCAGCAATAAGAACGAATGATCAGGCTAGTTACCTGCGATAAAGCCGGATAACGGGGTTTTGTTTACGAATCGATGAGGCCCCGATGACTCAACTGCTCATGAAAAATAGGTAGCTACCAGTTCGTTGAGTAGCGTAGTGGTGAGGGGTTTGGACCGGAACATATTTATTTCGGGTAAAGCATTTGCCCGTTGCCGATCCAGCATACTGATCGACGTGGTGAGCATCACGACAACCACCTGTCCTTTTAAGGGTGCATCGAGCTGTTGATACTCGGCCAAAAACTCGAAGCCATTCATACCCGGCATATTAATATCGACAAACAGGACATCCGGTTTACTGTATTCGGGATGGCTGGTTTCCTGTAAGTACGTCAATGCCTGGGTGCCACTGGTTACCACCCGAACCTGATCGCACTGATCCGACTCGTCAATAATCAGTTGGTGAATGAAGTTGTCATCCGGGTCATCGTCAATGAGTAGGATACAGTGAATGGGCCTGGGCATAGTGCTGACTCGTTTTAATAACCTTAGGAATAACGACAAAAAAAGTTGTACCAACGCCAACCGTACTGTCGAGGCCAATCTGACCGCCGTAAATATCGATTACTTTCTTGCAGGTGGCCAGGCCAATGCCCGTACCCGGGTACTCATTTCGGCCGTGTAGCCGCTGGAAAATCTGGAAGACCCGGTCGTAGTATTTCGCTTCGATCCCAATGCCATTATCCCGTACGGTAAACCGAAATTGATTCCCCTCATCGACGGCTCTGATTTGGATATGCGGGGCCACGCCCGTTCGTCTGTATTTCAACCCATTGCTAAGTAAATTCTGAAAAACCTGTTTGAGATCGGTACGATGAGCCCTGATGGCAGGAAGGGGGCCGATGTCGATGGTAGCCCCTGTCGACCGAATTTCCGTTTGCTGGTCTTCTACGACCTCTGCCAGGACCTCGTTCAGGTCGACCTGTTCAAAGTCGATCTCAGTTCCCACCCGCGAAAAATCCAGCAGATCATGGATGAGTACCCGCATTCGTTCGGCGGCAGCGGTCGATACATGAATCAGTTTGAGCGCTTCCGGATCGAGTTGTTGCTGGTGTTTGTTTTCCAGTAACGACAAATAGTTGACGATCGTTTTTAGGGGAGATTGTAAGTCGTGGGAGGCTATATAGGCAAATTGCTGTAACTCTTCATTCGATCGGGATAACTCCTGCATGGCCTGCTGCCGGAAAGCGAGTTCGCGGTCATACTCCCCGGACGTGCGTAACCCAACGGCTTCGTCAAAATACCGGATCAGGGCGATAACCGTAGCAATCGACACGCCCGCCGTCAAAAATCGGATGAGCGCATTAATGCGGTAGGCTGGCCACCAGAACATGACGGCATCCAGTAGGTGAGTAAGGCCACACAATAAAATGAACGCGCCGAACAGGACAAAAACGCCCGACAGAGGCACCCCTTTCTTAACGAATATAAACCGAATCAGGATGAGCGGGATCGCCATGTAGGCTAACCAGATGGTTAAGTCGGACAGGATATACAGCCAGCCGTGAAAGTCTGTCCACCGACCACATAGCCAACGGGGAGGCCAGTCGCTAACATCCGTAAGTCGTTGAAAAAACTTGTATACTTCTTCCATATAGTACCGGTAATGAATGCGTTTACGTAGGGTATCGTTACGGACCAACTGCATACCATCCGGAGCAATCGGCTAACCAAAGATACGGCTATGGCCGAAGTTCTCTCATTTATGGCTACGAAATGTATACTTTTCCTGCTTCTGAGGGCTTCTCTGGTCGATCAGACTGACCTACACCGGAACGATCCACTGGCCAGCAAACCGCTAGTAAACCCGCTTCTCTCCTAAATTTTACGTTACTTTGTTCGCCTACAGACGGGCTGTCTGTAGGGATTACTAAACGAAGTCGCTCATTCCAGCGTTATTAACGAAAAACCATCCCCTGCATGAACCGTATCACCTTTGACAACGAGGATGAAATTCGGGTAAAGTCCTTTGTCGGTGCCTTACTCATCAATGTCCTCCTGGTGGCCCTGCTGTTCCTGGTCAACCTCTCCCATTCGGTTCCCAATCCGCCCCCCATTCAGTTTGTCGAAGTTAACTTCGGCACCGATGCCCGGGGGAGTGGTCGGATTCAGACGTATAATAAAGCGTCGGATTCGCCCAATCCGGTTGATGTGAAAGCGGCTGACAAGCGCCCCAATCCAAAAGTAAACACGACACCCCGGCTCGAAAAGACCCGGGTTACCCCGTCGCCTAAAGTGGAGGAGGCTAAACCAGCCAAAACGGCTACGGAGAAGCCACTGATTGCCAGCAAAGCCGAAAGCCCCGTCACGACGCCTGAACGGCCCGAGCCCAAGCGGGCGGAATCGCCCAAAGCAGCCGTCCCGGTAGAACGGCCGGCTCCACCGGCCCCGCCTAAAAAAGTGGAGACCGTCAACAACGATGCCCTGTTCAAGAAATCATCGGGTGGGGGTGGTTCGAATGGCACCGTGGGTAAAGCCTCGGGGACCGGAGGGAATAACAATGGCGACGATGCCAGTGGTGTTGGCGACAAGGGAAATCCCAATGGCAAAATCAACGCCAAGGAGTTTTACGGAACCCCCGGTGGATCGTCATCCGGAGTAGCCTTCGACGTGTCGGGCTGGTCGATGGCGAGTCGCCCCAGCGTGAATGACGACTCTGACGAGACCGGCAAGATTGTGTTTAAGATTACGGTGGATGATGGGGGCGACATAACCCGGATTCAACAATTGCAAAGTACCGTTAGCCCATCTGTTGCGGAGGTCTACCGCAAAGCGGTGCAGCGGCTCCGGCTGCGTCCGAAAGGGGGCGCCACGCCACCCACAGCCACTGGTACGATTACCTTTATCATTAAGTCTAAAGATTAATGCAGTACGCGGAAGCGATCGACTATTTATACAGTCGGCTCCCGGTTTTCCACCGGATCGGTGCCAAAGCGATTAAACCCGGTTTAGGGAATACCCTTCTGCTGTGCGAAGCGCTCGGCAACCCCCAGCATCAGTTTACCAGCATCCACGTCGCTGGCACGAATGGGAAGGGGAGCACTTCCCATATGCTGGCCGCTATTTATCAATCGGCCGGGTATCGGGTTGGTCTATACACATCCCCACACCTTCGCTCATTTACCGAACGCATCCGGCTCAATGGCCAGCCCATTCCAGAGGATGAGGTGGCCCGCTTTGTAGCGCAACACCAGGGACTGATCGAGCGGATTGAACCATCTTTCTTTGAAGTGACTGTGGCCATGGCCTTTGCTTTCTTTGCTCGGGAAACGGTCGATGTTGCGCTGATTGAAGTGGGATTGGGCGGACGACTTGATTCAACGAATGTCATCACCCCCGTTGCGTCCGTCATCACAAACATTGGGTACGATCATACCGACATACTGGGGGATACCCTCCCGCTGATCGCCGGAGAAAAAGCCGGTATTATCAAACCCGGGGTTCCGGTACTGATTGGCGAGACGCACCCGGAGACAGAAGGCATATTCCGGGGCGTAGCCGAATCACTGCAGGCTCCCATTGCTTTCGCTGATCAACAGTACACCCTGCGGGATAACGGGATTGTAGAGGGGTTACGGCAGGTTCAGGTTTGGCAGGACAGTGGATCGGTTTATTCGCTCGCACTTGATTTGTTAGGGGACTATCAATTGAAAAATCTCCCGGCGGTGCTGGCTACTGTTGCGGTGCTGCAGCCCCTGTTTCCCGTTTCGCCTGCTGCTGAGCAGGATGGACTGGCCGCCGTCACCTCATTAACGGGACTCAAAGGGCGGTTCCAAACCCTACAAGATCATCCCCGTGTCATCGCTGATACGGCCCATAACCGGCCGGGTCTGGAAGCGTTATTCCACACCATCCGCTCCCTGGCGTATACTCAACTGCGTATTGTGATCGGTCTGGTAGCCGACAAAGACCGGAGCCATATTCTGGATGTACTGCCTCAAACGGCCGCCTATTACTTCTGTCAGGCTCAGACACCCCGGTCCTTACCCGCTGACGTTTTACAGGCAGAAGCTGCCTTGATTGGTCGGAGGGGGCACGTTTTCACCGATGTGAATGCGGCCTTGTCGGCGGCTTTACAGGATTCGGCTGCTGATGATTTAATTCTGATAACCGGCAGCAACTACACCATTGCCGAATTACCTAATTTATAACCACCGTGACACGTAGAAAAACACACCGCTTTCTGCAAAACGCAGAAAGTACAAATGTTATTCAAGTTGGTAAACCTCTTTACAAAACCATTCGTGGGAACTGGCGAACGGACTATTTCAAAAACAACAACCCAATCGTTCTTGAGTTGGCCTGTGGAAAAGGAGAGTATACGGTTGGCTTAGCACAGGCCTTTCCAGAAGTAAATTTTATAGGGGTCGATATCAAAGGAGACCGGATTGCTCGTGGGGCCAGGGCGGCTCAAACGTTGGCGTTACAGAATGTCGCCTTTTTGCGTACGGACATCAATTTCCTGACGGAGTTTTTTACCGACGGAGAAGTTAATGAAGTATGGATCACCTTTCCTGATCCGCAGCCCCGGCCAAAGCAGGAGAAACATCGATTAACCCACCCACGATTCTTGTCAACCTATCAACGTTTGTTAGTGCCTGGAGGCACGCTGCACCTAAAGACAGATAGTCCTGATTTGTTTGCGTACAGTCTTGAGCAGGTTAAACAGGCGCAGGTCACTAATTTACAATATACAACTGACTTGTATAGCTCCCCATTGAACGATATACATTTGGGAATTAAGACGAAGTACGAACAGATCTTCTTCGACAAAGGATTTACAATTAACTATTTACAATGTAAAATGGGTGTGATTTAACATAATCACACCCATTCGTTTATTTACTTATGTAATTTAACTTGATCAATCACCATTTGTTAACAGTGTGAATTTACAAGTTATGGTGATGGCTATTTCACAAATTACATTATTAAAACAGCTTAGCCATTAAGTCAGCAACCCGGCTTGAATAACCGAATTCATTATCATACCAGCCAACTACTTTTACCAACGTTCCATTAGCCGCTGTCAATTTTGAGTCGAAAATGCAGGAATGCGGGTTACCCACGATATCAATCGAGACAATTTCGTCGGTATTGTACTCCAGAATCCCTTTCAATGTTGTTTCAGACGCCTGTTTGATGGCATCGTTAATTTCCTGGATGGACGCTTCCCGCTTCAGGACTACCGTCAAATCCGTCAGTGATCCGTCTGGCGTTGGTACGCGCATGGCATTCCCATCCAGTTTGCCCTTCAATTGGGGTAACACAAGCCCTACTGCTTTAGCTGCACCGGTTGAGGTTGGTACAATGGATAAAGCGGCTGCCCGTGCCCGGCGCAAATCCGAGTGAGGAGCATCCTGTAAGTTTTGATCAGCGGTGTAGGCGTGGATGGTTGTCATGTATCCTTTCTCAATACCGAAAACGTCATCTAGCACCTTTGCCATTGGGGCAAGGCAGTTTGTGGTGCACGAAGCATTTGAAATAATGGTTTCCGAACCTGTCAGCGTATCATCATTTACGCCTAAAACGACCGTAGGAATATTTCCTTTAGCAGGAGCCGAGATAACTACTTTTTTAGCACCCGCTTGTAAGTGCATACCAGCACCAGCCTCATCGACGAAACGCCCGGTTGACTCCAGAACGACATCTACTTTTAAGTCACTCCAGGGTAATTGTTTTGGGTCACGTTCCGCATATGCGTTAATGTGTATACCATTTACGGTTAAGCTTTCGCCGTCTGACGTTACCGTGCCTGTGAATTTACCATGAACGGAATCGTACTTTAATAAATGCGCCAGCGTCGCATTATCTGTTAGGTCATTGATGGCAACAACTTCAATGTTTTCTTTTTCAAGTAGTCTTCTGAACGATAACCGCCCAATACGGCCAAAGCCGTTAATTGCAACGCGTATTTTTTCCATGTACAGAGAAAATTGGTTTGTTTTCGGTGTCAAATATAACAGATAAAAAAGCCTTTTGCAGATATATCTAATTAGCTACAATATTTAGCAAATAGGGGAGGGGAATTAGTATTTAGCATATTTAAGTCTTATATTTAGTATTTAACTAGTGTTTTGCTAAAAATAATTAGGAATTTTAGCAATTATTGCTAATTAAATTAGTATATACTAAAATTTATACTAAAAAAGTGTGTATATTGTTTGATTTTGCTAAACTATGACCATTGTTTTACTAAAAATAGGAGAGAGGTACTACTCCCTTTATAAATCATAAGAAAAGCTAAATTTTTCTGGTATTATCTGTCTTGAGCAACGGATTAATATATTGTCTATTTCTATTTATCAATAGTAATACACCAGGATCACTACTAATAAGCACTAGCTAGTTAAAGCCAGTCATTCAAATAACTTTAATAGATGCCTATTATAAATTAGTCATATTCGGATTCCTACAATCGACTAATATATAGGTTTGACCACGTAGTTGTGGAATAACCTCTCACCTAACCTTTAGCATCTTATAGGGTCTACATAGTTTATAAGATCTTAGACATCTCTTAGAACAAGAAACTAGCCTAATCACTCAATTGAGTGATCATTTAGATGAATATAGCGTTGAGCTACGTATTACTAACAGTACGTAGCTCCATCCTTTTTACATCGGCTCAGTTTTTGCTTTATCCATATAGAATTACCCATTTTTCTTTTGCTCATAAATAGTAGAACCATTTTACTGAATTAATCAATACTACTAAAATTTTGAGTGACCAGTTTACAACAACAGAGGAGCAAGGTTCGTCTACCGAGTGTTTGGTATCTGGCCAGAACCTTACCGATCAGAAACAGCATGGCTCATTTCATGCTAGGGATAAGCGATTAAAAAGGAGCAGGCCTAACAACCTAAACCTGATGCGTCGATAAAACCGTTCGGCTGGTGGTAAGATCCAAAGCCATGCCCTTGGCCCTTGTGGAGTTTCAAATTATTTGAGCTGTTATATTTCAACTATACATGTCTTCGTATTACCTTTGAAAAAACGGAAATGCCACCCGTTTATAATATCGTTATATAACAATATAATATTTGGTCGTAAAAATTACTTCCCTAATATTCAATTAGTTATATACCTAAGTATAAACTATTACTTTAAGTAAATGAACGAAAGAATTGACGAAATTTGGACTAACCGGGAACTGCTTTCAGAACCAGAATCCATCCAACTAATTAAAGACGTAATAAATCAATTAGATAGGGGAGAACTCCGAGTAGCCTCTCCACCCATAACCGGATCCGACAACTGGACTGTACATGAGTGGGTAAAAAAAGCGATTCTTCTTTACTTCGTTAGTCAACAAATGAAGACCGAAGAAGTAGGCATTTTTACGTTCAACGACAAGATCCCACTGAAAACTAATTTTGCAGAAGCTAAAGTTAGAGCGGTCCCACCAGCTGTAGCCCGGTTTGGTTCTTACCAAGCACCGGGGGTAATTCTGATGCCGTCGTATGTCAACATCGGCGCCTATGTAGATGAGCGAACAATGGTTGACACTTGGGCAACGGTTGGGAGTTGTGCTCAGATTGGCAAAGATGTCCATCTGAGTGGGGGCGTCGGAATAGGTGGTGTCCTTGAGCCACCCCAGGCTGCACCCGTCATTGTCGAGGATGGTGCCTTTATTGGCTCGCGCTGCATTGTTGTTGAAGGAGCCCACATTGGAAAGCGAGCCGTATTAGGAGCCGGTGTTACTATCACAGGCTCATCAAAAATTATTGACGTAACGGGTGCTAAACCGGTGGAGTATAAAGGATTTGTTCCTGCTAATTCAGTAGTGATTCCCGGAAGCTATGCTAAACAATTTCCCGCGGGAGAATTTCATGTACCTTGCGCAATAATAATCGGGCAACGAAAAGAATCCACTGATCTGAAAACATCACTCAATGATGCACTTCGGGAAAACAGTGTATCGGTTTAACAGATAACACCCAATACACATTTGTAATTATACACAATTAAATACATTTGTGAAGTTTACATAGCCACATCATCTGATGTGGCTATTTTATTTTGTAAATTACAAGAAACAATCAGTATTAAATTTATATTTGTACTAATTCACCTGCTACTGTTATCAATTGTATGATGAACATAAATGACAAAATTAAACAGATCTTATTGGACAAAAATTTAACTCCATCATATTTCGCGGATGAAATCGGAGTTCAACGATCCAGTATATCGCATATTTTATCGGGACGCAATCGCCCAAGTTTCGATATCATTCAAAAGATTATACGTCGATTTCCGGAGCTTGGTTACGAGTGGATCATGGAAGAAGAAAGTCAACAGGTAAATCAATCTGTTTCGTCAGGCTACGGCAACCGTAATCAGTCACGTCCTGTGGTCGAACGTACCGAGCGCTTTAGCCCGGTACAACCAGCCTCCTCTGTTTCCTATGCAAACCCGTCGCCCGGCATCCGAAGCCAGCGGAATGAGATACCCCCGGTCCATATTCAGAGCCAGGCGCCCGTTGATACACTGGCTGGTCAAGTTGAATCGGCGATTAGTCCTGTCGTTAGTGCTGATAAAAAGGTAGAGCGCATTCTGATCTTTTATACAGACGGCTCCTTTAAAGAGTACATGCCCTCTCATTAGGAAAGGTTCTTTTGCCCAATGGGTAACTAACTCCCCAGGTAAAGATCGTTTGGGAATGGGACTGGTGTTGGATCAACCTACCTGAGGTGCTAGTGTAGTGGTATTGACTTCCTACGTTCCCCTGATAGTTTGTAGTTATAGCAACACAGAGATCGGCAATACAAAGCTTTCCAAAGGGCATTTTTATTTCTTAACAATAGGAGGTATTCCCATTTTTCTGGCTGCCATCTAACCAGCCAATTTTACAGATTACTGTAAGCACTGATGTATAAAACGTCTTAATATCGGCTCGTCTGTATGCAAACTGACCAGCCAATTTGTGAAGTCGGCCTCTATAGCCTAAACGCTTTGGTATCAAACGTCTTAATATCGGCTCGTCTGTATGCAAACTGACCAGCCAATTTGTGAAGTCGGCCTCTATAGCCTAAACGCTTTGGTATCGTATGCGCTGAAGGCCGTTACAAAACTGGTGGCCGTAACTTCACTGCCGTTTCATCAACCGAATGGTTCAGGCCC
Source organism: Spirosoma radiotolerans (assembly GCF_000974425.1). Taxonomy (NCBI): domain Bacteria; kingdom Pseudomonadati; phylum Bacteroidota; class Cytophagia; order Cytophagales; family Cytophagaceae; genus Spirosoma; species Spirosoma radiotolerans. The sequence goes on along the minus strand of NZ_CP010429.1, from coordinate 3,052,174 downwards.
ATTCGTGTCGGACTATAGCTTAAGTATGGTAGAATGGATCATTTTATAAAACCAGATACGTTGATTGGCTTATTTCGGTCAGCCCAGCTACTCAACGCTGCTTCCGATAAAGCAACCAGTTGAGTTTGTGGTTTTAGTTTATATAATAGACAGGCTATACGTTGGTACGTCTAGTAAAAGGTGAAGTCTGTTTTTATTCTCTATTAGTATGTTTACCAGAATTGAAACCTTCACAGGCTATATTTATTCGCATCGATACCGCATCATCTCTACCTAAAAACATCGATTTTGAGCGTTTAGAGCCCTATTTCAGGCCCAAAACTACCTAACTCCTTGTAAAGCAATGCTTTAGTGTTCCACGTGGATAAGTTGTGAATAAGTCTGTGGATTACCCAGTCAATTTTGTTATATAATTTATATTATGTTAAGTAAAGTAATTATTAAATAGGGTCGGCACCTTGCAGCACCAACCCTATTACCTTATTTGCTTTCGATACACTCGATTTTTTTCTCCTCGTACTGCTTCAGGATATTCTGCAGATTCGTCAGGTTTTCATTTACATCAGCCTCATCTTTAATCGACTTTGCCTTAGTAAAATATGGTAGTGACTGCTTGAATTTACCACAAACCTTACCATCCAGTTCTTTACCATTCTTGCTATACTCGGCCATGTCCATCCGATCGACACCACGCTTCATTTCTACCGCTTCATTAAAAATGAAAACAGCCGTATTGAAATTGGCATCGTAGTTATTGGGGTCAATAGCCAGTGCTTTATCCAGGTATGTCTTCTCTTGGGTCAGGTTTTCTTTTTGCACCTGTTTGAGTTCAGCTAACCGTTTTGCACTATCTGTTGCACCGGCAGCACCAGCTGCGGCAGCTTTAGCATCGGCTTCCAATTTGGCAACTTCCACTTTTTGTTCCGCCAGTCGTTTCTGAACATCTGCCAACTGCCGTTTCAACTCAGGCTTTGGCGTCTTTTTGATGCTGGCCGTCAATCGGGCGATCTCGCTGTTGTACGCATCAATGATGCTTTTACCATCTGCTAATTGCTTGGCGGTATTGCCTCCTTTCTTGGAGTCTCCCTCCAGCTTCCGCATTTCCTCATCCGATTTGTGAGCAATATTATTGTAGACAATCGATAGGTTGACCAGGTTCTGCACGTTGTTAGGATCTTTCTCAACCATCGCTTTCATGCCCGTGATGGCTTCATCCATCCGGTTCGACGAGAGCATGATATTGATCTTCTCGTTAGCCAGATCCTTGTTGGTTGGGGCCAGGGCGATGCCTTTGTCCAACGCAGCCAGGGCTTTGTCAATCTCGTTATCTCCGCGATACAACATCGCCAACGAACCGTAAATAGCCGCATCTTTTCCCCCGCCAGCGATGTATTTCTCCAGTTGGGTCTTCGCCGTGGCGTTATCTTTGATTTGTTGAGCCGCGATAGCCGTGTACAATGGCGCTAAGGTGTCCTTTGGGTTAATATCCCCTGCTATCGACATGGCTTTCATGGCATCAGCGTAGTTCTTGGACTGAAACTTAGCCACCCCCTGCTGCATAAAAGCCGTTGCCATCACGGGCGCTTTCAAAGCCTCTTCGGCTTCTTTTGCCAATTTACCCGGACCACCCTTTTTGTCCTTATCCAATTCAATTACCTTCTTGAAGGAATCATACGCAACCGTTGCTGCCGAAGAATCTATTTTCATAAATCCACTGGAAGCAATATTTTCATAAATCTTGGCCCGATCCATCCACGTACTGGCTTTAGCGGACGCTTTGGCATCGGTAATGTCCTTATCGCTTTTCTCCTTTTCCTTCTTTGAGGTTTCCATGGCAAGATCTGCCGCCGTATTACCTTGCTGTGCCTGGGCATATACTCCTGTGGTCAGGAGACATGCAGCGAGAATTACAAAAACTTGTTTCATGTGTAAACTGGGGTTGTGTTTTCTTATTAAGAAACGAAATTACGGAATCTGACTGTATAAGCATGACCCGCCTTAAAATGTTTGAGCCGCCTGACTGATTGGTTGATCAGCCCAGGCGGCTCAAATTATGTTATAGACTGACTAGTCGACAACAGCGGGCTCCGGCTCAGCAGCGATCAGCTCCTCTCCTTCTTCCCGTTTGATTTTGGTTACCGACGATATTTCATCCCCTTCATTTAACTTGATGAGTCGAACCCCCTGGGTATTCCGGCCAATAACGCTGATAGCCTCCACTGGAGTCCGGATGGCGATACCCGACTTGTTGATGATCATCAGGTCATCCGTATCCGCCACATCCAGCACGGCAACCAGGCGCCCTACTTTCTCGGTTACTTTGAGCGTACCCACCCCTTTGGCCCCCCGATTGGTAATCCGGTACTCCTCGATATCGGAACGTTTTCCATACCCATTCTGCGATACAACCAGCAATTGTGCATCAGCCGACGAGATACACACCATGCCAACCACATGATCGGTGGCATCTTCTTCATCCAGGGAAATACCCCGTACACCTGCGGCTGTCCGTCCCATTGGCCGAACCCGACTTTCATGGAAGCGTACAGCTTTGCCCGCACTGGACGCGATGACAATGTCATTATCGCCATTGGTCATACACACCCCGAGCAACTGATCATCCTCATCGATCGTGATCGCAATGATGCCGTTCTGACGGGGACGGGAGTAAGCCTCCAGCATGGTTTTCTTGATGGTCCCGTTGCGGGTACACATCACAATGTAATTATTGTTGATATAGTCCTCATTCTTCAGGTCTGTCACGTTAATGACCGCCCGGACTTTATCGTCCGACTCGATATTAATAAAATTAGCGAGTGGCCGACCTTTCGACAGCCGGGAACCTTCGGGAAGTTCATAAACAGGCAACCAGTACAAGCGTCCTTTTTGGGTAAACGCCAGCAGCGTGTTGTGCATAGTTGCCGTGAACAGGTGCTCCGTGAAGTCCTCTTCTTTCGAAGCAGCTGCCTTAGCGCCTACTCCTCCCCGACCCTGTGACCGGTATTCGGTGGTCGGTGTCCGCTTGATATACCCTTCGTGCGAAATGGTAATCACCATGTCCTCATCGGCAATCAGCGACAGGTCACTGATGTTTCCGTCCCCAAGGGCGTTGATCTCCGTCCGCCGTTCGTCGCCGTAGCGGGCGCGAATGTCGGTAAGTTCTTCCCGGATTACTTGCCGTTTGCGCTCTTCACTGGCCAGGATTTCTTTCAGGTCAGCGATTTCTTTCATAAGCTCGTCGTACTCAGCCTGCAGTTTGTCCCGCTCCAGACCCGTCAGACGCTGTAAGCGCATTTCCAGGATGGCTTTCGCCTGCAGATCGCTCAGACTAAACCGCGCCATGAGGCCGGTTCGGGCTATTTCCGGATCGCGTGAGGAACGGATCAGATCAATAACGGCGTCGATGTTATCCAGCGCAATTAACAGACCCTCCAGGATATGCGCCCGTTTTTCAGCCTCGCGCAATTCATACTGCGTACGACGGGTAATAACCTCGAACCGATGCTCGACGTAATACTTCATCATGTCTTTCAGATTCAGCATCATCGGGCGCCCTTTGACCAGGGCAACGTTGTTGATGCTGAACGACGACTGTAACGCGGTGTGCTTGTAGAGGTTATTTAGGACAACGTTTGGGATGGCATCTTTCCGCAGGTCGTAAACGACCCGTAGACCGTCGCGGTCCGATTCATCCCGGAAAGCGGTGATGCCTTCGATCTTCTTGTCGTTGATGAGTTCCGCCGTCTTTTCAAGCATGACGGCCTTGTTGACCATGTAGGGTACATCCGTGACGATAATCTGAGTCTTGCCCCGATTTTCTTCAATCGTCGCATGGGCCCGCATAACAACGCGCCCACGACCCGTCAGGAAAGCTGACTTAACCCCTTCCATTCCGTAGATCGTCGCTCCCGTCGGAAAGTCCGGCGCCTTGACAAACTGCATCAGTTCCTCAACTGTAATGTCATAGTTTTCCAGATAGGCCAGAATACCATCGACTACTTCCGTGAGGTTATGCGGAGCCATATTCGTGGCCATCCCAACGGCGATACCCGACGAACCGTTTAACAGTAAGTTCGGTAGTTTGGCGGGCATGACAGTCGGTTCCAGCAGAGAATCATCGAAGTTCCCCTGAAAATCAACCGTCTCTTTATAAATATCAGTCAGTAGTTCGTCGGCGATGCGTTTCAGACGGGCTTCGGTATAGCGCATAGCTGCCGGAGAGTCGCCGTCGATCGAACCAAAATTACCCTGTCCATCCACGAGTGGATACCGCAGCGACCAATCCTGCGCCATACGAACCATGGTATCATAGACCGATGAATCGCCATGCGGGTGATATTTACCCAGTACCTCACCAACGATACGGGCCGATTTTTTGTGAGGCTTATTATAGTTCACCCCCAATTCTGCCATACCGAACAAGACCCGGCGGTGAACAGGCTTCAGCCCGTCACGAACATCGGGCAACGCACGCGAGATGATAACGGACATCGAGTAATCAATGTACGCACCCCGCATTTCGTCTTCAATGTTAATGGGAATGATATTACTGGGAGTTTCGAGGTCGGGAGTTTCGTCCGCCATGTGACAAATGAGTTTCGCAGAAAATTACTATTCTGGCTTACACACTGCGCGTAAACCGCTCTATAGACAAATATACAAAATTTTCAGGAGAAAAGAGAAATAATCCCTTAAAATCGCGCCTATTGGGCTTAACGGAGCCACAGAAACGTCTCTTTTGTTGGAAAGAAATGGCGTATTCTGTCGCCAGCATCATCTAAATGAAATACAATTCTATTTCAACTAAAACACAGACCCCTGACGCGTTGCCGGTTAGGCTATTCCGGAGCGCACTCAGGAGCCGGTTTTGCGTACACGGATACCCATAAACCAACCTACTCTTTAATCCTGGGATCAAAAATAAAGGGCTCTGTCTGCACCAAACGAATGCTGGAGAAATCAGGATGGGCAGGATTTAAGAGATAATTCCATTCATTCGGAATAATGGCTGACGGTACCCGCAATACAGCAGAACGGTAACTGCTCAGCCACTCCCCTCCTATCGGCTGACAGATCTTATATTGCTGATAATCAACCCAGTCTACGGGCAGTGTTTGAGGGTCTATTGGTTCGATTCGCAAGGTATCCGGTATGTCGATAACCATCACCCGAAACGTGCTCGACAACCCTTCACTTCCCCGATGAACAACGTTCTCCAGGCAGGCGAGTGCCCGGGTGGCAGCGGTATAAATGACAAATTGCCCCCGGCTATTCCAGCGGGCCGCCCCACCAGACGCAACCAGCCGGTCGGCATACATTGCTTTCGTGATTCGATAAACGAGCATTAAGCCAGGTCTCCGTATTCAATTCGGGTGAGTTCATCCATCACCAAGTCGATACCGCCTGAGGTATGCAGCAGGTCGAAAGGAATCTGATTCCCCAGCCCATAGGCGGGTTTATCCATCCAGCGCCGAAACGAATCCGCCGTACCAAACACGGATTCACCCGTCTGGAAAAGCGCCATGATTTTGAGCACCTTTTCACTGTCCTGGGGATTAAGGCTTTTTTTCTCGCGCTCGTACCGCTGAAATGTCTTGAGCGATGTATCGAACACCTCAGCCAGGTGCTCCCGTTTATAGCCGGTTAGATCGGCGATCTCGAAGAAACGGGTGGCCGGAACGCCTTTGAGCGCCAGAAAAACGAGTGATATGCGATCGGATAAAATCATGGAACAAACATAGGAAATTTGTCTAACAAACACAGAATTTTGTCCAGAAATTCCAGCTCTTCGATTCGCTCAAAACCTAATGGGTCAAAAATGGTTCTTACTAATGGTTCACTAAACATCAATCACGTTATGAAAAAAGTAAGTTTGCTCCTGCTACTCGCCATCAGCACCCTGAGTTTTCAGGCTTGCAGCGACAAGAAGAAAGAAAGTGATGACAGCGTTGAACACGCAGAGAATGCCAATGACGCGAAAGAAGATGCCGGCACTGGTCAGACGGAAGACACCAATGAGTTTGCGGTGAAAGCCGCCAATGGAGGCATGCTGGAAGTAGAACTGGGTCGACTGGCGGAGGAAAAAGCCCAGAGTAAGGATGTAAAAGAATTTGGGGCGATGATGGTGAAAGATCACTCAAAAGCCAATGAAGAACTCAAAACCATAGCCGCTACGCAAAACATTACCCTGCCCACTACGCTCGGTGAAGACGAGCAAAAGCACGTGAACGAGATGGCCAAATTATCGGGCGCTGAGTTCGATAAGAAATATGTAAGCATGATGGTCGATGATCACAAAGAAGATATCGACTTGTTTAAGAAGACGGCCGAAGACGAGAAAGCAAACCCAGCGGTGAAAAGCTTTGCGGCAAAAACCCTGCCTACGCTGCAAAAGCATATGGAAAGCATCAACGCCATTGACAAAAAAATTGATTAATTCGTAAACAACAGACGGATGCCCCTGTCATGACCGAAACGCATAACAGGGGCATTTTTGACTTCATCGACTCAACAAACGTTAACAGTCAGCTTATGAAAACGATCATCTCAACAACGACACTCTTTCTGGCACTGGGCCTCGCGCTGTCGGGCCAGGCCCAATCGACTACCGGTGGCCGCAGTGGCGGGTCAACGGCCTCAACAGGCTCTGGTTACCTGACGGAAGGCAAACGGCCGGCCGCTTCCAGTGCATCCAGCATGACCATTGCCGATGAAGGAGCTTCCCGGGCGTATATGTATGTACCGCCAACCGGTGCCAGCAACCGTACAAAGTCGCCGGATGGATCAGGCAATTCCGTAAAAAACCAGGCAAAAACGGGCTCAAAGGATAAGAAGACTAGTCAGGAACCGATGTCCAGGAAAAAGATAAATCAACGCTAAGGGCGATCAGTCGGCGGGAGCGGCCCTTATTTTTTCTACTTTTGAGGTAATTACCCTTGCGATTACCTACCGATGGGAAAGTACCTGGCCTTTGGCTTAACTCTTGAAACGTGCTTGGATTTCACCGGAGTTTTACAGGAATCGACCGCCGAAACGGATGTTTTTATTCAGGAGGCACCCCTCCACCAACGCGCCAATCGCCCCACCCGCATCCAGCGCCGTGGGGTACGCGCCCGGTTAGGCCTTACCTCGTCGGGTATTCTCCTGAACTGGGCGGGCATTGGCCGCTTCAAGATTGCGGCAGGCAATACCATCACGTACCAGAACGAAGGGGCCGACGCAGGAACGCTACGACTCTTTCTGCTTAGTGAGGTCATCGGCTTAGTGTTGTACCAGCGCGGCCTTTTCCTGCTGCACGGAAGCGCCGTTCAGGTTGGCCATGACGCAGCCGTTTATTTAGGCATCCCCGGTGCGGGCAAATCGACCACCGCAGCGGCCTTTGGAAAAGCAGGGCACACGGTGCTGACCGATGACCTGGTCGCGATTCAACTCATTGACAACAACCCGTTTGTTGTGCCTGCTTTCGGCCAGTATAAGATCTGGAAGAATACGGTCGATGGCCTGGCTTTCGACGAATCAGTGCTCGAACCCTCTTTCGAAGGCGCAACGAAATACCTCGTTAATCAGCCGCTAGCTACCTTCCCCAGAAACCCGGTTCCCCTACGGAGCATCACGCTGCTTTACCCGCAAAACTCACGCAAAAGGAGCGAACCGATCAGACCCCTCCTGGCACCGGTCGAACTGTTAAAACATTTTCCATTACCCATTCAGCTGTTAACCGGTACCTACCTGCAAACACATTTCCAGCAAGCCCTACGCATTGCCCAGGTTGCCGCGATCAATCAACTGAAACGACCAAATGGATTTGATGCGTTAGAACGGTTTGTGCAAACGTTCCAATAAACTCCGAGGGCCGTGAGGACACAGCCTTGTCGGTCCGGTCCGCCGGTGCAGTCAGCAACGGCTTTATCATCCGGAGAGGTAAGTGGGCCGCGAGGACACGGCCCACGGATACAACCAACCTGATCACTTCGTATGTACATCAGCAGGAAACAGCTCAGCCGCTTCCCCGGTCTGTGCGGACACAGACCACCTGATGGTTCGAAGATACGGCTCAGCTTAGCCGTTGCAACAACTCTTCCAATGTCGCTTTCTGTTGCTCGCCGGTAATCATATTCTTAATGGATACCAGACCCGTTTGCACCTCTTCTGAGCCGATCAATACCACATACGGAATGGCTTTGGCATTGGCATAATCGAGCATCTTCTTCACTTTTGCCAAGTCAGGATACATTTCAGCGGCTAGATTAGCCGTTCGAAGTTGACGCAGCAAGGGCAAAGCAACTAAACGCGCTTCGGCATCGAACGGAACAATAAGTACTTTCGTCCCCTGGCCAGCACTAACCGGAAACAGGTTCAATTCCTCCATCACATCGTAAATACGATCTACCCCAAACGAGATCCCAACCCCCGACAGGCCCGGCATGCCAAAGGCACCCGTCAGGTTATCGTACCGACCTCCTCCACTGACGCTGCCAATTGATACGCCATTGGCCTTCACTTCAAAAATTGCCCCTGTATAATACGACAGTCCCCGCGCCAAAGTGGGGTCAATCTCAACACAAGCGTCTGATAAACCATACTGACTGACCAACAAGAGTGTTTCTTCAAGTTCAGCGATTCCCTTTTGAGCAACGTCTGAGGCTGAAAGCCAGGTTTTCAACGGCTCAAGTACCTGCCCTACCCCCAGCGTATGGAAAGAGAAAAGCGGTTCCAGATTGGTTGCTGTCTCCGCCGAGAAACCCCGTTCGGTTAATTCATTCAATACCTTTTCTTTCCCTATTTTATCCAGCTTATCAATCGCCACACTCAGCGTTCCTTCCTGACCGGGAGCGCCAATGACCTCAGCAATACCCGCCAGGATTTTCCGATTGTTAATTTTTACCGTAAAATCGGGAATGTTCAGATTCCGAAACACCTCGTGGATCATGAGCACAATCTCCGCTTCGCAAACAAGCGAATCCGTTCCTACTACGTCGGCATCACATTGGTAAAACTCCCGATAACGGCCCTTCTGTGGCCGGTCGGCCCGCCAGACGGGTTGCATCTGGTACCGTTTGAAGGGCATTGTGAGCGCATTCCGGTTCATGACCACATAGCGGGCAAACGGTACGGTCAGGTCATACCGCAGGCCTTTCTCGGCAATTTTTGCGGTTAGCTTTTTCGAACCCGCGGCCAGATCGAGTTCCGTGACGATGGCGGCAAAATCACCGGAATTAAGTATTTTAAATAGGAGTTGGTCGCCCTCGTCCCCGTATTTACCCGTCAGCGTCGACAGGTTTTCCATCGATGGGGTTTCCAGGGGTTGAAAACCAAAGCGGTTGAAGGTCTCGCGAATGGTGTTGAATATAAACAGCCGTTTGCTCATCTGCTCCGGGCCAAAATCACGGGTGCCTTTCGGCAATGTGGGTTTTTGCATACTGCAAAATTAATGGACGGGCGTACAGGATAAGCAGAAAACCATCGATTTTGTCCTATTCATCGGTTATTCCTGTGCCTATAAGGTGTTTAGGAAGGGGCATGAAGCAATGAATACGATAAAAAACGGATCGAATCGACCGTTCTGTCCAAAAAAATCGTATTTTTGCGCTCTGATTTTGAACTGACACGTTAAAAAGATACAATCATGGGAGTAACAGAACTTAAGCGGAAAGCTCGTCGCAACCGGGCTATTGCCAATAACAAGACCAATGCCATCAAACAGTTGCTGCGGAAGCCAACCATCAAGAATGTAGACGTAGAAGCCATCAAAGCTTCGTTTGCTGAGAAGAAAGCAGCTTAATCGAAAACGTCCAGTTGACTTGCTGACGATTATTTAGCCTCGCCCTTACCCGGTGAGGCTTTTCGTTTTGGGCGCAGGCGGGCCCACTCGCGATCCCGTTTTTTGAGTTCACGCCGGACAAACCGACGGTAATCAAGCTGTGCCCGATACCGGACAGCCTGCCCAAAGAGCAACAGGCCACCATTGAACAGGATCAGGCTGTACGCACCCCACAAAAACCATTGCCGAAAGGGGGCATCCATGTGTTTTGCCTGAGCAGCCTCACTAAACACACACAAGCCGATACTACACAAGAGCAGACCTAATGGAGCCACGATCAGCCCCTTTGTTCGGGTACTCATGCGTTTTACTAATCGTTGACCGGGTGGTTTAGCAAGTTTGGACATAACCTATAGGAGTCACAAGGATTCATGTGGATAACGTTACAGCAGCGAATTTCGTTAACAATCCTGACTTTTTATGGACCATCCGTTGGCATTATGACGGATAGTCGATAGAAGCTCCGGTTTCCCGAAATTCTTTGGGTTCTCTTACTCGTTTCCAGCCTTCCGTCAGAAAGCCCATGCCATAGCCAATCAATTGCACAAAAGCCGCGACGACGCTTAACAGGCCAACGCGCAGACTTTTCTCTTTTCGGCTAGCGTCGATCAGGATAAGCAACGAGAAAACGATTAGCATTCCCAGCGCCAGCCCAAACAAGACAGGGCTGATGAACACCCACACAGGCACGGATAAGACAAAGAGCGTGAATAAAGCCGGAAACGCATGAACCAGCTTGAGTTCAGCCGGATAATACCGGGATATATTAATCCGGGCCCGGCCGAAGAAACGCAGCTGACGATAGAACTGCCCGAAGTTTGTCCGGCGTTTGTGGTAGATAAAGGCATCCGGAATCAAGCCCGTACGAAAGCCGTTTTCAATGATTCGAATGGCAAATTCGATATCCTCCCCCATGCGGCTCAAGGCATATCCTCCAATGGTTTCCCATACCGTTCGGGAGAGGCCCATGTTAAAACTGCGGGGATGATAGGTCCCTCCCAGGTTTTTCTTACTACCCCGTATTCCCCCCGTTGTAAACGGGGACGTCATGGAATAGCTGATCGCTTTTTGAATGGGGGTAAAGTCGGGGTGAGCCGCATCAGGGCCTCCATAGGCATCGAGCGCTGGTTGTGCAGATCCTGGGTCTCCGGCAAGCCGCTGGGAAACGACCGAAAAATAGTGCGGGGGCACGAGCGCATCGGAGTCAAAAATGACAAAATAGTCGCCCCTGGCCCGCTCGAAACCATAATTTCGGGTGAACCCCTGCCCCGAGTTTTCTTTGAAGAAATAACGAATATCGAGCCGACTGGCGAATTCAGCCACCACGCCATCCGCTTTGTCAACCGAACCGTCTTCAATCACCAGCACCTCAAATTGCTGGTACGTCTGTTTTGTCAGACTAGCCAGCAACTCGCGGAGCTCGTCAGGGCGATTGAAGACGGGAATAATAATCGAGAAGAACACGGTGAACGAAGGATGAAGGATGAAGGATAAATGATGTATCGGATATCACTCATCATTTATCCTTCATCATTGAGATAAGGCTTTCTTCATTGGCCTGGATAATCTGAGCAACCAGATCATCGGTCAGGGCAACGGATAAAAACAAACTCTCGAACTGCGACGGGGCCAGGTATATCCCCCGCTCCAGCATGGCGTGAAAATAGCGGCCAAACTGGGGGATGTCGCAGGACTTGGCTTCGGTAAAGTTGGTCACCGATCGCTCCGTCATGAACAGCGTGAACATGGATCCGATGTGATTGATGGTGTACGACAGGCCCGCCTTTTGCAGGCCCGCGCGGAAACCGTCGGTGAGGGTTTTCCCAATTTCTTCCAGACGGGTATACACCTCCGGATGCTCGTTCAGGTGATGGAGCATGGCTAAGCCCGCCGACATGGCAATCGGATTGCCCGATAAGGTACCGGCCTGATAGACCGGGCCAGCTGGTGCGACCAGGTTCATGATGTCGGCCCGACCGCCATAGGCGCCAACGGGCATCCCGCCACCAATAATTTTCCCCATGGTTGTCAGGTCGGGGGTAATCCCGAAGCGTTCCTGAGCGCCCCCTTTGGCCAGCCGGAAACCCGTCATTACCTCGTCGAAAATCAACACGACCCCGTGCTTGTCGCAGAGGTCACGAATACCCTGCAGAAAACCCGGTTCGGGCAGTACGCAACCCATATTACCCACCACCGGCTCCAGAATGATGGCCGCGACCTGGTTGTGGTTGTTGTCCAGTAACGTTTCAACGGCGGCCAGGTCGTTGTAGGGCGCGGTGAGGGTATCGGCAGCGGTTGCTTTCGTAACCCCCGGACTGTCCGGAATGCCCATCGTCATGGCGCCACTACCGGCGGCAATGAGAAACGAATCGCCATGCCCGTGGTAGCAGCCCTCAAACTTGATGAGCTTGTCGCGCCCCGTAAACCCACGCGCCACCCGAATGGCGGCCATGGTGGCTTCGGTACCTGAATTGACCATCCGGACTTTCTCGACCGACGGCACCATAGCAGTGATTAACTCCGCCATTTCCACTTCTTTCCGGGTCGGTGCTCCGAAGGAAAACGAGTGCTGAATGGCATCCCGAACGGCTTTTTCAACCGGCTCAAAGGCATGACCCAGTATCATCGGTCCCCAGGAGTTGATCAGCTCAATGTATTGCCGGCCATCTTCATCGAACAGATAAGGTCCTTTAGCCGACTTAATAAAGATGGGCGATCCGCCCACCGCCCGAAACGCCCGAACGGGTGAGTTAACCCCACCAGGAATCAGTGTTTTGGCTTTTTCAAACAGTTGTTCGCTTGTCGTCATCTTCTGAAGGAGTGAACGAATGGCTGAGCGAAAGAGCGAATTGGCCTCGGCTTTTTCACTCTTTCGCTCAGTCATTCGTTCACTCATTAATTTTCACAAACCGCCCGTCTTCGTATTTTACGATAGGAACGATTTGATTATCATTACTTTGTGTATAATCGAAACCCGATAACAGGTAATCGTCCGTATCGGAACGCAGATTGCTCCGATTACGCGACTGAAGTGCATTTTTTGCCAGTTGCCGCCCAAAGAAGAGCATCATATCATACCCCTCACTCGCAAAAACAGACGGAATGGTATTGCGTTTGGCAATGTATTCCTCCTGAAACAAATTGACCGGTTCCCGCGTCGGGTCTATAAAATCGGGATACAACAAATACAACTCCCGGCGCGTGAAGGTTGACAGTGGATTCTTGTAGAAGTCGAAGGCCGACGCGGTAGCAATCAGGGGGCCACTCACTTTCCGGCGACTTAAGGCATCGAGCATACGGGGGCCATCGTCATCATTGCTGCTGGCGAAAAAGACATGCCCCAGTGGTATACCCGCCTGCTGAGCTGTAGCGCTGGCAGGACGCGTCGTGGCAGCAGGCCCGGTGAGTTGCATGGCATCAGCCATTGCCTGGGCACTACCGCCCACACGCCGAAAATCAACAATTTTAACATTTTGTTGGGTCAACTCTGCCTGGTAGGCACTAGCCAGTAGGGAATCTTTACGGCTCGACCCAAAATAGATGGCCGCCCGGCGAGCGCCATTCAGCGTCCGAACCTGCTCGGCAACTTTCTGGGCCTGCTGGTTTAATGATGGCTGGGCCAGAAAAGACAGGGGCTGATTCGCCACCAGCTCGCTGCTGGTCGCAATTGGATTCAGCAACAGAATGTTGTTCTGGTTGGCGTAGGCAGAGGCAATCCGGTTGGGCTCGGCATACAAGGGGCCAATAATCAGATCGGTCTGGGCAAAAGCAGGACTGTTGACCAACTCAAGCGCTTTGTTGGCATCATTGTCCAGGTCATAGGCAAACAGATTGACGGTGATACCCTCCTCCTGCAATTTAGTTTTGGCCAGCTTTATTCCATTGTAAAGATCATATACGTACTGGCTCGACCGCAACCGCTTATCGCTGCTGAACTCATCGACCCGGAACGGGAACATAACCGCCACATTGTAGTAACCCTTGGGTCGCGTGTTTCTGCCCGGCTGCGTACCGGGCCTGGTGGAACGAGCTCCCGATACCTGCGGATTGGTCGTGGCAGGTGCTGCGACCTGCGCCGGGGGAACCCCAAAGCGGTTGGTTAACCGATCCGACAATTCCAGATCATCTTTGTCAGTAGCTGTCCGCTGGATCAGGTCAATCAGGAGCAGTCCGATAACCCGGTCATTTGGGAAGGATTTGTTCAGTTGTTTAAGCCGGGTAAGGTCCGTTATCCGGGGAATAAAATTTTGTTCCAGTTTGGTGCTGTACGGCCGCAGCGTGGGATCGCTGATCGTTTGGAGAGCCGTCAGTGCCTCTTCATACTGGCCCATTTCCATACAGTTAGCGGCAAGCAGGTAGCTGGCATCGTCCATTTTTCGCCAGTCAGGAAACAACTCCATCAGTTGTTTGAGCATCAGCCGGGACTGGTTATAGTTTTTTTGCCGATAAGCCGCAATCGCATAGTAATAACTGGCATAAGGTGCCAAAACCCCACGCTGCTGAATCAGGACATTGAGTTCTGATTTAGCCCGCTCGTAATCGCCAGCCTGCACCTGTTTTACGGCGACCGAATAACGTCTCTGTACGTCAGGCGCGACCTGTGCCGTGGCGAGCTGCCAGCTTACCAGCCCAATGCAGAGAATCGCTACCCGTCTAAACCAATAAACTGTATTACTCATATATCAGTAGGGATAATACACAAAAGCAACGCTGACGCGTTGCTTTGCGAATAAGGACAGGCCAACGGCAACCGTATGAAACATAGGTAAATTTATTGTTTACGCTTCATCGCGACAGCAGACCCGTGTACCTGCTTTACTTATTTTTTGATTTTGCCCGGCGCTGGGCTTCGTCTGCCTGCTTACGGGCTTCTTCGGCAGCCGCCAGTTGTTTTTGCAGCAGTGCCTGAAACCCGCCGGGTTTCTTGCCTTCGCCCGCTGCGTTCTTACGCCGGTTTTCGTCCAGTACGGCCTTGATTTTATCTTCGTCAACGAACCGGCGAATGAGCAACTGCTGCGCAATCGTAACGACGTTCGAGACAAAATAGTAGAACGTCAGACCAGCGGGATACGAGTTTAGTACGAACATGAACATGAGCGGGAATACGTAACTCATCGCCTTCATGTTCACCGGACCCGGCTGGGTTGGGGTCGTCTGGTTGTTGTAATACGCGTACGCAATCGACGACATGGTCATCAGCACCGTAAACAAACTGAGGTGACTGCCAATGAACGGGATAGCCGGAAACTTGATAAACGCATCATAGGTCGACAGGTCATTGGCCCACAGGAAGGATTTCTGCCGCAACTCGATCAGGTTTGGGAAGAGCATGAACAGGGCGAACAGGATCGGCATGGTAGCCAGCACAGGCACACAACCGCTCAGCGGACTGACGCCCACCTCCTGATACAGTTTCATTTGCTCCGACTGCTGCTTAGCCATATCATCGCCAACCCGCTCTTTCATCTCATTCAACTCCGGCTGCAGGACCCGCATTTTAGCCATACTGATGTATGACTTGTAGGTTAACGGTGTTAGAATCAGCTTTACGAACACCACCAGCGCAATGATCAACAAGCCGTAGTTGGTAATGAACTGCCCCATGAAATTGAAAACCGGCACAAAAAAGTATTTGTTGATCGGCTTCAGAATGGAGTACCCCAGGTAAACGTTTTGATCAAATTCAGGGGCTACCTTGCCCAGCAACTGAAAATCATTCGGGCCATAAAAGAACTTGTATTGCCCTTTCCCGGCATTGACATCGGCAAGGGGCAGCGTCACATCGGCAATCGCCGTTTTTACCACACTACTGTCGGCCGGATCGACCAGAGTTTTAAAGCTGGCCTTGGGGAAGGCGGTGTTTTTAGCCACAAAACCCGCCAGAAAATATTTGTGCTTGATGGTAAACCATTGCACCGGCTCTTCGACGGTGACCTCCTGGCTGCTTTCGCCCTCGGTAAGCTTCTCGAAACTTTCGTCAGCCGTCAGGTAATTAATTGTGGCAGCTTTGCGGTTATTCGACAGGTCATTTTCGTACTGCCGCATTTTATCTTCCCAGAAGAACTGAATGTTTCCGTTGGCAACGGTATTGGTCAGCCCGTTCAGCTTCAGGTCATAATCCAGCACATAGCCTTCGGCGGGAACGGTGTATACCTGCTCCACCGACTGTCCCGGCGCGACTTCTGCCCGAAACACGATTTGCTGTGGCTGTCCGCTCACCGTACCGCTTTGGGTGGTTGTCTGGTAATACAGTTTGTGAAGATCGACGGCCCCCTGGCGGGTTGGCAGGTTAAGTACTGTCTGGCTGCTGTTCTCGTCAATCAGGACCAGCGGTTTTTGATCGAAGGTCTTGTAATCTTTCAGAATAACTTCTTTTACCCGCCCCCCCTGTGTGCTGAAGGTGAGTTTAATGTCTTTATTCTCGATAACAATATCGCGGGCCTGACCGGTCGCCACGTTGGCAAAATCGCCAAACTGTGCTTTAACAGCAGCCGAGTCGATTGGCTGCCCGGCCGAATCACCCTTGTTGACGGCTGTAGCAGAGGATGCGGTGGTGGGTTTGGTAGGCTGTGTTTGTGTAGCCGTCTGTTTCCCTTGACGGGCCGCGTCGGGCACAGGTTTTGGTACCAGTAACTGGTAGCCAACCAGCATCGCCAGAATCAGGACAATGCCAATAATTTGATTACGATCCATTTTTTCAGTTTTCAGTTTACGGTTTTCAGTTAATCGGGTTTTGAGAAAGCGAATGCGCGCTCCCTTCAACCATAAACTGAAAACCGTAAACCATAGTAAGATGCGAAATTACGCCAATCTACCGGCTTAATCAACCACCTCGGCGGTTTCTACACGGACGGTTGACAGACCGGATGTAGCTTGGGCTGTGCGCTTTTGCTGGCTGAAGGTCAGAGCGGCCTTCACAAACTGCACAAACAGGGGATGTGGGTTCATGACGGTACTTTTCAGCTCGGGGTGAAACTGAACACCCACAAACCAGGGATGCCCTTTTAATTCAACAATTTCGACCAGCCCGGTGTCCGGATTAATGCCCGTTGGCCGCAATCCTGCCTTTTCGAAGGCATCCAGGTAATCGTTGTTGAACTCGTAGCGGTGGCGGTGCCGTTCGCTGATCTGCGTTTTACCGTAAATATGGTGCGCCATCGAATCGCGCTTGAGCTTACAGGCATACGCTCCCAGACGCATGGTGCCACCCTTGTCGGTAACACTTTTCTGGGCTTCCATCATGCTGATGACGGGGTTGGGCGTATGCGGTTCCATCTCCGTCGAGTGCGCATCCTGAATCCCCATCACATTGCGGGCGTATTCGATCACGGCCATCTGCATCCCCAGGCAAATACCCAGAAACGGGATGCCCCGTTCGCGCACGAAGCGGACCGCATTGATCTTACCCTCAATACCGCGTTCACCAAAGCCCGGTGCCACGAGCACACCGTCCAGTTCACTCAGTACGTCGGCGCAATGGTGTTCGTCGACCAGCGTTTCCGACTGAATCCACTCCAGTTGTACTTTGCATTCATTGGCCGCCCCCGCGTGGATAAACGACTCGGCGATGGATTTGTAGGCGTCGTGTAGTTCGACATACTTACCCACCAGCCCAATTTTCACCGTATCACCCGGATTCTTGAGCCGGCCTAAAAAAGCTTTCCAGGCATCCAGATCCGCATCTTTATCATTGTAGAGATCGAGTACGTAGAGCGCGCGCTGGTCAAGCCGCTCTTTTTGCATAAGCAGCGGAACATCATAAATGGTTTCGGCGTCGAGGGCTTCGATGACGGAACTCACCTGAACGTTACAGAACTGCGCAATTTTCCGGCGAATATCCTGCGGCAGTGGGTGTTCGGTCCGGCAGGCGATGATGTCGGGCTGCACCCCGTTTTCGAGCAGCATCCGGACGGAGTGCTGCGTGGGTTTGGTTTTCAGCTCCCCGGCCGACCGTAGATACGGCACCAGCGTCAGGTGAATAACCAGGGTATCTTTCTCACCCAGTTCAAACTTTAACTGCCGAACCGCTTCGACAAAGGGCAGGGATTCGATATCGCCGACACAACCGCCAATTTCGGTGATCACAATGTCGTAATCACCTGTTTCGCCCAATAGCCTGATGTTCCGTTTGATCTCATCCGTGATGTGGGGGACAACCTGAACGGTTTTTCCCAGAAAATCGCCCCGGCGTTCGCGGGTGATCACGTTGTTGTAAATACGACCCGTGGTAATGTTGTTGGCCTGCGACGTGGGCCGGTTCAGGAATCGTTCGTAGTGACCAAGGTCAAGGTCCGTTTCGGCCCCATCGTCGGTTACATAGCACTCACCATGTTCGTATGGATTCAGGGTGCCGGGATCAATGTTGATGTACGGATCGAATTTTTGGATCGTTACCGTAAGGCCCCGAGCCTGAAGGAGTTTGGCTAACGAAGAAGCGATAATGCCCTTGCCAAGTGATGAAGTTACTCCGCCGGTAACAAAAATATATTTCGCGGATTTGGGTCCCGTAGCTGCCATGATTAAAACCTAATTAGGTCGTTACGGGATGTAAAAGTACGAGAAAAAAGGCGGAATGAGCGAAAAATAAAGGGAAAAATTGGCCACCTCCTGGTAATCAGTTGGTCGTCATGTATTTAGTGAAAAAGCCCCGGTTGGTTCAACCGGGGCTTTTTCACTAAACGATTCCGTTCTTTATTTGCCTTGCGTTAACTCGCGTTCTTCGTAAGCAAGTCCATACTGCTTCAGCACATCGGCCGGTACGCCATCCCACTGGTTAGGCACGTTACCCACATACCCCAGGTCTTTAATACCCATCTGGCTGGTATAAAAGCCCGTGGCGACCATATTCCGCACAAAGCTGAAGAACGATGCGCCCTGGGTCATGTCAGGCTTGGCTTTGGCGGGGTAGGCAATCTGCTCCACCATGTCGATCTGCTGGGCTTTAGTACACAGAACAAAGGCCTTTCCGTACCGCTTGGTGCAGGTATTGTCCAGCCAGCGAATTCCCCCACGCATGGGGGTCTGATTTTTGGGCTGGTCCTTCATCATAAATTCGATGAAGGCCGGAACACCCGCCTGGGAGGCACTCCCCGACCGCTCATCGGCGGGCAGAATAATGTCTGACAGCACCGTTACGGTTTGCAGTTCGTGGGGCGTAAAAAATTTTTCGGCATGCAGTTTGGCGTCGCGCTCGGCTTCAAACTTCTGCCGGCCACCGGGAATTTTCAGCGGTTTTACGTCGGGTGGTGCGGGGACTGCGGCTTCAACCGGATTGACAGCCATGCCAAAACCAGCGAGCGAGAGGGCTTTTAAGGAATCTCTGCGTTTCATATGTCGAAAGGTTTTTAATTTATGGTTTACGGCGGTCCGTCGCTACGGTGGTCCGTCATTACGGCGCCAGATCAGGAAAGTCCTCTACGAGATAGGCTATTTCAGGTTCATCTACTTTATACCGTAAACCGCGTACCGGTGATTTTTTTAAGGACTGAATCAACCAAAACAACATGTTACCAATGCGGTCAGTACGAGCATAAAGCTCATTAAAACAATCCAATGTTACATGGTGCCGATCTAAAGCTCGGTACAATTGCGACTTAACTTCGGTGCCAGAACCGGACGAATAGCCCAGAAACAAAATAAACTCAGCTCGATTTGCTCGTCTAAAGCCTTCGGCAATATTATCCATGATGGAACCACTTGCCCAATTGATTTGATTCTTTAATTCAAAATCTTTCGAGAATGTCCCTTTCTGGGTTAGCCAATAAATATCGTCTGATACCTGTCGGGCTAATTGCCAAACGTCTAACTCTTCAAACCGATTTATCTTAGCCATTGTCCTAACGCATCCTTGCCGAGCCGACCCACCGAAAACGGTATACCACAAACCTTAAATATTCTTCTGCTTAACCTGATCAATCAGGTATTCACTGGTGCGCATGGAACTGGCAAGAATCGTCCAGGTCACGTTTTTGTCGCCCTGCGACGGGAAAGGAGCCGCATCGACCACAAACAGGTTTTTCACATCGTGCGCCTGCTGGTATTTATTCAGCACCGACGTTTTAGGGTCGTTCCCCATCCGGGCCGTGCCGACCTCGTGGATGATCTGCCCCGGTGCTGCCAGCCCGTAGTTGTTAGCCGCGTTGGGTTTATCGCCCAGGGCAATCCCACCCATCGAATGAATAATCTCCTCGAAGGTTTCCTGCATGTGCTTGGCCTGTTTCACTTCGTAGTCCGACCATTTGTAGTTGAACCGCAACACCGGAATACCGTATTTGTCGACCACGTTCGGATCTATTTCGCAGTAGTTACTTTCGAGTGGCACTGGTTCGCCCCGTCCCGCCATGCCGACGTAGGCTCCGTAGAATCGGCGGTAATCATCTTTCAGACTGGCACCATAGCCGCCACCCGGCTTCATTTTACCATCCCGGCCGGGAATCATCCCGTTCATGGCTTCGATACCCCAGCCAAATCCGTAGGCGGGCATACCCATACCACCCCAGTATTCGATATGGTAACCCCGGGGGAAATCCAATTTCTTATTGTCGAGCCACCAGGGTGTAAACACGTGCATGCCGCCAACGCCATCTTCATTGTAGCGTTTGCGATCCATCAGCGCCGGGATAAAGGCCGACCGGCTGGCACCCGTCGAGTCATTGATGTATTTACCGACCACGTTGCTGGAGTTAGCCAGCCCCGTCGAAAAACGGCTCGATTTTGAGTTGAGGAGCAGCCGCGCCGTTTCGCCCGCACTGGCCGCCAGAATAACCGACTTTGCCTTTACGGTAACTTCCTGCAACGTTTGGGTATCGACATAGCTAACCCCCGTTGCCAGGCCGGTAGCCGGATCGGTGAGCACTTCCCGAACCATGGCCCCGTTGATGAGGGTCACGTTCCCCGTTTTCAGGGCGGGCTTCACCAGTACCGAGGACGACGAGAAATCGGCATACGCCTGACATCCCCGACCGCACTGGCTACAGTAAAAACAGGCACCCCGTTCGTTGTTGACGGGTTTGGTCAGGATGGACAAACGCGATGGAATAACCGGAATACCAATGCTGCGCGCTCCTTTCCGAATCATGAGTTCGTGTAACCGCGGTTTGGGCGCGGGCAGAAAGATACCATCTGGCTCCGACGGCATGTTTTCGACAGAACCGAAAACCCCGATCATCCGGTCGATCCGGTCGTAAAACGGTTTGATATCATCATACCCAATCGGCCAGTCCTCTCCCACACCGGTCATGCTTTTACGCCGGAAATCATCGGGTGCAAACCGAAGGGAGATACGCCCCCAGTGGTTGGTACGGCCACCCAGCATTCGGGAGCGGAACCACTGAAAATCAGACCCTTTGGCGTTTGTATACGGCTCGCCTTCAATGTCCCAGCCACCCCAGGCCGCATCAAAATCACCAAACGCGCGGGTAGTTCCCGCACCCCGACGGGGCGATTCCCAGGGCCATTTCAGTTGGGTAATGTATTTGGGGTCGGCCGGATCAAAATAGCCACCGGCTTCCAGCAAAACAACTTTGGCACCGGCTTTTGCCAGTGTATAGGCCGCCATACCGCCCCCAGCCCCTGAGCCCACAATGGCTACGTCATATTGAACGGGTGCTTTTTGAATCTGAAATGGATCCATGTACTAAGTAAAGATTAATTGATTAGACCGGAAAGTAACCCAACGATTGAGTAATAAGCAAAATTTTTTAAAAACTACCCCTCCATTAGAAGAAGCAGGAAAGTGCATATACTTACCTGTTTTGCGTATAAATCAGTCAAATAAATACCAGTCGACCCCAAAGGCGAAGCCCCGGCGCATTTGCAGGTAATCGGGAGCAACGAAATAACCGGGCGTAATCAGGCCCTGATTTGCATGAGTAAGTTTGATAAACAGCCGTGTCCGGTTGATCCGAAGGTTAGCGTACAGGTCGGCTAGCACATACCCTTCTACCTGCTGCCGATCCTGAAGATGATACTGCTGAGTGAGCGGCATGTAGGCATCGGCATAATAAGGCGACTTGTAGTGTAAATCGACCCCGGTCTGAATATAGAGTACCTTGGCATACAGAAATTCATACTGAATGCGGGTATTCATAAAAAACGGCGGCATTCGAATAACGTCGGGGCCTTCCTTGGCGGTATAATACGCCTGGCCGGATATCAGAAACTTCCCGATTTGCAGGTGATAGCCCAGCCCCGGCCGAACAATACTGATGGGCGATTTCTCCTGCTGGACATACCCGGCGGTATCGAAATAGACATAATTCTTCACCAGGTAATAATCCAGACTTGGTTCCAGACGCAGGTTTTTGATGCGCACGTTTAATTTCCCATACGCATATAGGTAATTGCGCTTGGATAACGGCGTCAGCCCGCGCGCGGCATCCGGCCATATGTATACTTTGCTCTGAAAGCGTTCCTGCAAAAGCGTGGGTTCGACGTTCAGGTAGGAGCCGCCCGCCGTCAGAAATTTACTTTCGACCTGCCCCTGAACGCGGTAACTTCCTCCGGCGCCCAGCTCGGTTTCCGCTGTTAATCGCGACAGACTATCCGGGAAATAATACCCCAGCCAGCCCCCTACAAAGGTCTCGATCCGGTTTGTTCCGTACTGATTATAATTGGTGCGTGAGGTGTTGTAGAGCATGGACTGGGCATAATTCCGAATCCGCAGGTAAGCCCGGTAATTGAACGAGGCTCCTTTATATTGAGCAATTCCTTTAATACCGAACTGATTTTCGAACAACCGGAACCGGGCATGTTGCTCCAGCCGCGAGGTGTCTCCTAAAACGGTGGGATAAAACCGCCGAACCTGGTTAGAATCTATCAAATTGACATCCGTCAGGTTCAACCGGAGCGTATCGTCCCGGTAGAAATTCTTCTGCGTCTGGTAATCGAATTTATGGTAAAGCTGGAAGCCCTTATCCAGAATATACTGATGATACACGTGCCAGTTGTTCCGAATCTCCCAGCCGTGTGGTCCCTGGGTCGTGGTGGTTCCGCTGCGCAGGCGGGCATCGCCGGTGTAGTTAAACGGAATCGGTTCACCGCTGGCGGTCTGCCCCGGCAGTACACCTCCCTGTTCATCGACGCTGTGGTTCATGTTGATGAAATTAGCCAGCAGCGTGTATTTATCGTTTTTTGAGCGGTAGTTGGTGTGAAGCTGTACGCCCCAGTTCTGAGCCAGCAATTTATACGGGTCATTGTTACCACTCGTCCCGAATTGTTTTTGAGCCGTAAACCGCTGTATGTCAAACCCTACGTTCCAGCGGGGCGAAATATTCTGGGCCATGTCGAAGCGCAAAATATTCTGATTGTTGCCGCCCAGGGCAATGTACATGTCGGTGAAAGGCGATTTCGTATCGAAATACTTGACGTCCTGGCTCTGGTAGGCATAGGGCGAGAAGACGTAATAGCCCGATTGCGCACCCAGTTGCTGAGGGACCTGCAGAAAAACCGGCCGCATGGCAGTGCCCAGTTCGCCTAAATCCTGGTACATATTTTTACTCCGCTGGACGTACGTAAACCGATGCACTTCGTCCATCGTCGTATCGAGGGTGTACAGTTTCCGGCGGTTGTTGAAAATATCGTCTTCTAGGACATAGCGGGTCGATTTAGGCCCATAAATGACCTTCGTCGAATCATCGATCCCATTCGTACCGGTTGTCGAGGTAGGCATTGCCTGCCGGCCACCAAAGCCACCGGGTATATTACCGGTACCCGTACTACCCGGAAATTGCTGCGCCCAGGCGGTGAGCGATACACTTAAACTAATAACCAGGGCAACTAAACTCCGCTTCATCAGGTCAAAAGTACGTTAAAACAGCGGACACCGATTCGTTTCTGTCGCGCCGTTAACGATTTTTAAGGCGAGACTGGTCTAAAAACGCCATGAACCTGGCTTCCTGTCCGGGCAGAAACCGTACCGCAACCGGCAGGTAGTACAACGGCAATGTGGCTCGCTCCTGATCGGTCAGCAACGCATCGAGTTTTACCCAGTCTTTCTCGGTGGTCAGCAGGGCCGTTTGGGGAGGCAGGCGGTCCAGCAGGGTATCGAAGTCAGGTCGGCTGTAAGCATGGTGGTCGGAAAATGGAACATGACGAACCAACCGGTAGGTTTGCCGGACGTACTGTTCCAGCGGGCTGGCATTGGCCAATCCTGATACCAACAAAACATCACCGAGACGGGATACGGCTTGCCTTGTCGCGAACGATACGGGTAGATCATACTGCAGACCAGCGAAAAATATTGGTACGTCCGGCCGGGTATACGGGCGAATCTTTGCCGATATACGCTGTTGCTCGGTCGCAAATAAATCAGTAGGGCATTTGGTCACCACAACAGCATCGGCCCGGCGGGCTCCATTTCGCCCTTCGCGCAGACGGCCCGCCGGAAAGGGGTAATCAGCATAAAAGGGTCGATTATAGTCCATGAGCAGGATATTCAGGTGCGGCTGAACAGCCCGATGCTGGTAGGCATCGTCCAGCAGAACCTGTTTTGTCTCAGGCTCAAGCGCCATAATGGCCTGAATGGCATCCGCCCGGCGCTCGCCGACATATACCCGAATGGCAGGCGAAAATTTACGGTAAAGCTGCAGGGGTTCATCCCCGATTGTCGACGCGGTATCGGTCTCATTGGCTAGGCGGAACCCGGTTGTTTGGCGACCATAACCCCGGCTCAGGGTAGCCGTCGCTCCCGATCGATTGGGTTGCCGGGAAACAGACCGTTTAATCAAAAATTCAATCATAGGTGTTTTTCCGGTACCCCCAACCGTCAAATTCCCTACACTGATTGTGTAAACAGAAGGGCAAAATGAGACCAATAAGTGACTGTTAAATAGCCAATTACGAATAGCCATGACGAGCCCATATACTCCACTAAATGGCAAGAGTAGCCACTTACCCACTAAACGCTTCATTAATAATTTCGTAATATTGCCAGCTTGAGCAGTCAAAATTAGTACTTTTAGGACTGGGAAATCCCGTCCTCACCGTTTAGTACAATGAGTTTAAAAGCCGACTACCTGAAATACACGTTGCATTTTCGCTTCGAAGCGGGTACGTCACGCGGCACCCTTACGGAAAAAACGTCTTACATAATCCGGATTTGTGATGACGATAACCCGGCGGTCATTGGCTACGGTGAGTGTGGCCCGCTAAAAGGGCTAAGTTTTGATGACCGACCCGACTTTGAGGAAAAACTCGATCAATATTGTGCCGAGTTTACGGAAATGGACCTTCAGCTCTTTAGTTGGAACATCCCGATCATCCTCAATCAGCTTATCAGCCCGGCTTTCCCCAGCATTATCTTTGGCTTTGAAACCGCCATGCTCGATTTCTTATCGGGAGGTAGTCGCCTGATCCGGGCGTCTGATTTCAGTGCTGGTCAGCGAATGCTTCCTATCAATGGACTCATCTGGATGGGTAACCAGTCGTTCATGCGCAAGCAGATCGAAGAGAAACTCCAGGCGGGTTACACGACCCTGAAGCTTAAAATTGGCGCGATCGACTTCGAACAGGAGTGTGAGCTGCTGGCCATGATCCGCAGCCGCTTTCCAGCGGATCAGATTACCCTTCGGGTAGATGCCAACGGGGCGTTTCAGCCGGCCGACGCGATGGCGAAACTCGAACGGCTGGCGGCCTTTGATCTGCATTCGATCGAGCAGCCGATCCGGGCCGGGCAGCCGGATCTGATGGCGGATCTTTGCCTCCACTCGCCCCTGCCCATCGCGCTGGATGAGGAACTGATCGGCCAGATGGAGTATGTGCATAAATTCCGCCTGCTGAAAAAAATCCAGCCGCAGTATATTATTCTCAAACCAACCCTTTTGGGTGGGTTACGCCATTGCGATGAGTGGATCGAACTAGCCGGGCGGCTCAATATTGGCTGGTGGCTGACCTCAGCCCTGGAATCAAATATCGGCCTGAACGCCATTGCACAGTACACGGCCCAGTTTAAACACCTGTTGCCGCAAGGTCTGGGCACGGGCCAGCTCTATCACAACAATGTGGATAGCCCACTGGTTGTCGAACAGGGTCAGCTCCACTACGACCCGGCCCGGTCCTGGAACCTCAGTCCGCTTTTGGTTGATGCTTCTCACTAACTCCGTCCTGACTCATTGAATTTACCAGCTGATCATATCCGCCTGTTGTTTGGCCTGAAACTTCGCCAGCTTAGACTGGATAAAGGGCTGTCGGTGAGCGAACTGGCTCAACAATCAGGGCTGTCGATTTCGTACGTCACGGAGATCGAGAAGGGCCGTAAATACCCCAAAGCGGATAAAATTTCGGCGCTGGCCAACGCCATGCAGGTCGACTACGATACCCTGGTTTCGCTGAAGCTGAGCAAGAAGTTAGAACCTATTTCAGATCTTCTCCGCTCCAAATTCCTAACCGAAATCCCGCTCGAACTTTTCGGCATCGACCCGTCCGATCTGCTCGAACTACTGGCCGAAGCGCCCGCTAAAGTCAGTGCCATGATCCGAACGTTCATGGACATTGCCCTTAGTTATAACATGAGCGTTGAGCGGTTATACCTGACCATGCTGCGGTCGTATCAGGAAATGCATGACAATTATTTCCCGGATATTGAAGCCGACGCGGATCGTTTTCTGGCTGAATTTGCGCCGATGCCTGATCAGCCCGTTACTGAAGCCTTACTGATCAACCTGCTCAAAACGCGGTATGCCACTCGGATTGAGTATTTTGATCCCCTCAGCCAACCGGAACTGGTATCGTTGCGATCGGTGTATCGGCCCGAACAACACACCCTTCACCTCAACGCTGGCTTAACGGCCGAACAACGCTCGTTTATTCTGTCGCGGGAGGTCGGGTTTCAGTTTATGGCCCTCAAGAACCGCCCCTACAGCTATTCCTGGGTCGAAGCGGAGTCGTTTGAGCAGATACTGAACAACTACAAAGCGTCTTATTTTGCCGGGGCCATCCTGATTCGGCGGGCGGCTCTGGTTGCGAAATTAACGGACCTGTTTGCCCGCACCACCTGGAGCAATGACGACTTCCTGAAGCTCATTGGGGAGTTTAGGGCTACCCCCGAACAGTTCTTCTACCGGTTGAGTAATGTGTTGCCCAGTGCCTTTGGCATTGATCAGTTGTTTTTCTACCGATTTAATCACACACCCGGCCAAAGCACATTCCAGTTGACCAAAGAAATGCATTTATCACGGCAGCAGGGCCCCCGGGGCATTGTCGACGAGCATTTCTGCCGACGCTGGATTGCCTGGACGATTTTGCAGGAGCTTCAGTTTCTGCAACAGAATAAAGGCTTTAACGGCACCCTTTGCCGGGCCCAGATTTCCGAATATGCCGATTCGGGGCAGCAATACCTGATTATTTCGGTCGCGCATCCGTTTCAGGCCGTTGGTCACCAAAACATCAGCGTGTCGATGTGTTTTGCGGTCAATGACGCCCTTAAGAGTAAAATGAACTTTCTCCCGGCCACGCCAGGCGCCAGCCTGAATCCAGCTAGTGAAGTCTCGTTTCGGGTCGTAAACCAGGCCTGTGAACGCTGCGGCATTTTCGATTGCCGGGAACGGGTGGCGCCACCCACCGTCCTCCAAAAGAAACGGCAGTTCGCGGCCATGAAAACAGCCATAGAGGCCTTACGCTGACCGTTTCAACGGCGAAGCCACCCGTAAACACAGAATGGTTCTGGCAGAATGGCCTACATTCGCCATGCCTTGGTTAAACTGAGTGGACTAAAGGTCTTATTTTTAGGCCTTTAGGAATCTAACATCAAACGCACCCGACGCGTGCTTACCTTTTAGGGTCACCTTATACTCCGCTCCCTTCTGATTAACCAGGTGAACAGCATTTTCCTCCGAGAAGTCAATTGTCTTGTTGACGATGAACGCTGAAGTTGACCGTATAGAAGCCTTTAATTCACCATCCGTTTCTTTAAATCGGTAAGCCAGATAGGTATCGTTATTGGGCACATGCATTACAAAGACTTGTTTACCGGTTAGTTCTTTGAACTCGGCCTGAGCAACCTGAGCGTTGGATGTTCCCTGCCAGTTTTTGGTATAAGCGCACGAACTAAAAAAAGAGCCGATAACAAGGTATAAAATGAGACGGGTCATTATGAAGGTGTTTTACGTTGACTGAACAGGGCGTCTGCTTAGTAACCAGTAGATGAATTACTACCGCTTCTGGTTGCATCAGGCAGCTACAATTTATGCTCTTGTCAGAAGAAACACCCCATGAGGTAGCCGATAACGGAACTGGCTTCGATGAGAAATACCTGGACCGCTTCAGGAAGCCACGCAAGCGATCAGGAATTTGGTCGTTCGTGTTTCCAGGCGTGACGCATTGACCACCCCCTATAAACTAACCGTGGTTATACCGCTCCGGTTAATTCCATTCGTGGTTTGATTTGTACCGCGGCACATGACCAGCGTCCAGTTGGCCTGGACTTCCAATTAATTCCCTGGTACTGATCTACATATACCTTTTAATAATATCCTCATAGGGGCAATAACCGTTAAATAAGCCGAACAAGAACGGTGTTACTTTTTTTCCATCCTTCGATAATCCTTTCCGATAGGCCTAAAAAATTCTATTCAGTCTTTATAAAACCTTATTGGAAACGAAAATGTATGGTCAGGACTGCATTAGAATTTATCCAGGAAGAATTGGATGCCTTTTTGGCTGAACGGGATCCTGACAATTATAGCGCAGGAAATATTTCTGAAGTTGTGTCATTAATTCGCCCGGATGGAAGTCCAGGGTTTAATGACACAAACCACATTGCGATTGTGCTGGCCGGCATTGAAGAAGAACAAATCGACTCAAAATACCTGCGGCACCGACCGGCAGAAAACAATCAGTTCGTTGAATTGCAGCCGCCCGTTAGTTTAAATCTATATGTCCTTTTTGTGGCCCATAAACCCTTTTATCTATCGGCTCTGCGCGACGTATCGAATGTCATTGGCTTTTTTCAGGAGAACCCAGTTTTCGACCAGGCTCATTACCCGAATTTAAACACCCGGGTGACTGACCCACTCAACAAAAGCTGGCAACTGGTTGATCGGTTGACCATGCGCTTACACAACCTGACGTTTGAGCAACAAAATAATCTATGGGCCTCACTGGGCACGAAGCAAATGCCTAGTGTAGTCTATAAAATGCGCCTGTTAACTATTTTCTCAACACGCAGCAAACAAAACGCGGTACCGATTACCACAATTAGCGGAGACAGCCATGTTTAAAAGCACGTATCTGACGCTATTCAGCCTAGTCGTTGAAAACACGTATTATGCCAATCAGACCGGTATGACCAATGGCGAAGCCGCTGATTTCAACTGGTTGCCTGCACCAGGTACCGTTGAGATGCTGAAACGATATGGGTTGCTCTTTCGGCCGACGGCAACCGGCTTTCTAGTGCTTGCCGATATACGAAAAAATGAGGCCGGCAACCGGACAACCCAACTCCCGAATGGCGTTAAACTCCTGTTTGTTATGCGTTTACAAAACTCAGCCCTCCCTGCCCTAACGGATTTGCCCACCAACACCGACGTTCGTATGCCGTTGTTCTTTTTTACCAATCAGCACATACACGCCGAAGCGGAAGTAAACCGGGGCAACTTGCCAATTACCAAAGCACTGGCTGTCAAGCCCGACGATCAGCTACAAACCGCTGACCAGCGAACGGCCTTATTGAATCAGCTTGGTGCACTGGCCAACGACCCCGTTTTCGGTGCTGTCGAGCTCGTGCTGGACCCTACGCAGCCAGCTATCTATCGTATTACGGAGGCTGACCATACGCTATCCATGGAGCGGCCTGTGTTTAAAATACCATTTCAGCACCGAAAAAGTCGCTGGCGATACGACATAAACCTGAGTCGATCCGACGTAGCCATAGACGAGTTGAGCGGGCAGAATCTACCCAGTTTCTCTCGACAGAACCTCGCCACAAACCGCGTCCGGTTTGTGGGCGATGCGGTGGCTGATATACTGGAAAAACCCGACCCGAAACCAACAGTAACGCTTGCTTACAGGGTTAATGTTGTGGACGATCTTCCTCTTTCGGGCACGGCTCTGGAGCGGATTCTCCCCTACCCTACGCCCGAATCAGTAAGCTCGGAAATTGATTCGGCAACCCAGGCCCTGACCGTGTATTCAACTGTATCCATAACTATTTAAACAACCAGGCAGACCCAATGGCAACATACCGTTCACCGGGAGTCTATGTGGAAGAAATTCCCGTTTTTCCTCCCTCCGTCGCCGAAGTAGAAACGGCTATACCGGCGTTTATCGGCTATACCGAAAAAGCGAAAGATACGCTGGGAGAGGACCTAACCAACGTCGCTTTCAGAATCAACGGATTCAGCGAATTTGAGCAATATTATGGTAAATCGCCCAGCGAAGACCCGGCTGCTTTTTCGATTAAAATCAACGAATATAAGCAAGGCACCGAACCCATACGATACGTAATCGATGTCGATAAAGTGGCGGCTACGATCAGTAAAAATATTTTACATCAGTGTATGAAATTGTACTTCGCCAACGGCGGAGGCCCCTGCTATATCGTATCGGTCGGGAAGGCAACGAATACCATCACGAGTGCTGAATTAATAGCCGGCATCGACGTGGTAGCCAGCGAAGACGTGCCCACACTACTGGTTGTGCCCGAAGCCGTTAGCCTTAACGGTGGCCAGTTTATGCTGGTGGCCGAAGCCGCCGTGAAGCAGGCCCATGATCTGCAGGACCGCTTCGTGATACTGGACGTACCGAGTACGACTATCCCGAAAAATTCGGCAAACATCAAAACGGATGTC
This sequence comes from Spirosoma radiotolerans, assembly GCF_000974425.1. Classification (NCBI taxonomy): domain Bacteria; kingdom Pseudomonadati; phylum Bacteroidota; class Cytophagia; order Cytophagales; family Cytophagaceae; genus Spirosoma; species Spirosoma radiotolerans. The sequence goes on along the minus strand of NZ_CP010429.1, from coordinate 3,021,571 downwards.
GATAAGATCCGCGCCATTTCGCTGGATAAAGAATTCCGTCGGTACGCGGCTGCGTATTACCCGGATGTAGAAACATCGTATACCTACAACGACAATGCAGATTTCGTTACGAATAAATTTAAGACGATTAAAATAACGAATCATTTTGTATCGGTCGATGGGGCTGCCGCCACGGATACCGGCGCCTTTAAGGGGACTACGGTCGATGCCGTAAAAACCGCCAATGAGGTACTTTACAATCGCATTAAGGATGTGTTTGAACAACATCATCTGGTGTTGCCTCCCTCGGCGGCCATCGCCGGCATCTACGCCCGCGTCGACGAATCCAGAGGAGTCTGGAAAGCCCCGGCCAACGTAGGGCTTGCCAACGTGGTAAAAGCCGTGATCACCATCTCCCGCATCGACCAGGACACCCTGAACATCGATGACGTAGCGGGCAAATCCATCAATGCCATTATCAATATGCCAGGCTATGGTACCCAGGTTTTTGGCGCCCGTACCCTCGACGGCAACGACAAAGAATGGCGCTACATCAACGTCCGGCGGTTTGTAAGTGTCGTAGAAGAATCCATTAAGAAGTCCATCAACTGGGCCGTCTTCGAGCCGAACACCGCGCCAACCTGGGTACGGGTTCAGGCCATGATCGAAAGCTACCTATTTCTGAAATGGCGCGATGGTGCCCTGGCCGGAGCCAAACCCGAACAGGCCTATCAGGTGCAGGTGGGTTTGAACAAAACCATGACGCCCGACGACGTACTGGAGGGCCTGATGATTGTCGAGATTAAGCTGGCGGTAGCTCGTCCGGCTGAGTTTATCGTGCTCCGAATCATGCAAAAAGCGCAGGAATCTTAATCCATATTTGTTACACACATGGCAAAATATCACATTCCCGTTTTCCATTTCAGCGTGTCCTGGGGTGGAACCAACGTTGGCTTCTCTGAGGTAAGTGGCCTTACACAGGAAATACAGGCCATCGAATACCGCGACGGTATGATGGGGCCAACCACACTCCCCCTGAAGCGACCCGGCCTGCGAAAATCGGGCAACATAACGCTCAAACGGGGCCTGCTAACGGCTGACAACGACTTTTTTATGTGGTTCAATAACAATGGTACGCCCAACGTCGAACGTCGGGATCTGACCATTATGCTGTTGAATGACGAGAGCCAGCCGGTTTTTGTGTGGACTATTGCGCAGGCATGGCCCGTCAAATGCGAAGGACCCAGCCTGAAAGCAACGGGCAACGACATTGCCATCGAATCGGTTGAACTAGCCCACGAAGGCATCACCCTCCGACCCGCCTGATTATGCCCAGTTACCATCCGCCCGCAGCGTTCTCCTTCAAAGTGGACTTTCTGGATGTGCCCGGTGCCGGTGGCGATACTGAGCAGCGGTTTCAGGAAGTAAGCGGCCTATCGGTCGAGATTACGACCGATGAACTAAACGAGGGGGGCGAAAATGGATTTACCTATAAACTTCCCAAGCGGGCAAAATACCCAAACCTGGTGCTCAAACGGGGAATGCTCCCCAACAGTGCGTTGCGGCAGTGGCTGCAGGATGCCATGAGCACGTATTTTATTGCGCTGGATTTTTCGTTCAAACCGAGCGATATCCTTATTACGCTTCAGAATGAATCGGGCGATCCACTGGCTGTCTGGAAAGTGATGCAGGCCTACCCCGTTAAGTGGAACACCTCTGATTTTAAAGCGGCCGACAACGCACTGGTTGTCGAGACGATTGAACTGGCTTACCAGTTTTTTGAGCGACAACAATAACCTCTAACCAAACCCAGTATGCCCGTACAGATTAACGAACTCGTTGTGCGAACCGTCGTTCAGGCCACGCCCAGCACCGGCGTAACTGAGATCGATTGCCCACCCGGTAGTGGCGGGCTGGATTCGGTATCGGAGATTGTGGAGAAAGTGCTGGAAATCCTTCGTGAAAAACAGGAACGCTGATGGACACACTAAAACTGCCTTTCAATCTCAAAATTATTCCGGTAAGCCCGCAGGGCATCCCGATGGGTGTGCCGTTTCTGGCCATGTTCAATCCGGAAAGCGTAGCCATTAAAGAAGACGTTGAGTATAACCCGCACTGCACAACCGGCGAAACCGGCAGCGATCCGGCCTTCGTACGGATTAAAGCCCGAACGTTTACCCTGGAGCTAACCATCGACGGAACGGGCGTCAATACCAACGGGGTAAAAATTCCGATTCCGGTACAAATTGCCCTGTTTAGAGCGGCCACAACCGAACTGAAGGGCATTATTCACCGACCAGCCTACCTGCTTGTGCAGTACGGAACCTTCATCGTCCGCTGCATCCTGAATTCCTCAACCGTTACCTACACCATGTTCGACAAATTTGGCCTGCCCATTCGGGCCAAGATCAGCGCCAGTTTTACTGAAGTCGTCGACAATGTGTTCAGCAAGATCGTCGGTATGCTATCATCCCCCGACCTGACCCACGTTCGGGCGGTGAAGGAGGGCGACAGTCTGCCGTTGCTGGTTCACCAGATTTACCAGGATCAACGCTATTACTTACAGGTAGCCAGGGTTAACCGCCTGAAGAATTTTCGCCGGTTAACCGCCGGTACGACGCTCTTTTTCCCCCCAATTGCTGACCAATGAGCCTTCTGGACAATCTGCCACCGGGAACCTCAGCGCCTACGAGCGTGATCACACGAAAACTATTCGTAGACGGCGTTATTGTGCCCGATACCATCGGACGGATCAACCACATTCTGGTCAACAAAACGTTTAATAAACTGGCCCACGCAAGGGTATCCCTGCAGGATGGTGACGCAGCCAGTCGTGATTTTCTGGTGAGTAATCAGGCGCTGTTTAAACCAGGTAATACCCTGAAAATTCAACTGGGCTACGATGGCGACGTAACCACGGTGTTTGAGGGAATCATTATCAGGCACGCGGTAAAAGCCCGTTCAGGAGGGGCGTCGCAGTTAGTGATCGAAGCCAAAAACAAAGCTATCAAGCTAACCGGGGCGCGAAAAAATACTTACTATCCCGACAAGACCGACAGCCAGATTTGGGAGACTATTGCCCGGAGCGCCGGATTGACGCCCCAGGCAGACCCCACCACGCTTGTGCACAAACAGATGCTACAGTACGACTGCACGGACTGGGATTTCCTGATTTCACGGGCGGAGATGAACGGAATGCTCGTCCTGACGGATGATACTACCTTAGTCATTAAAAAACCCTCAACGATGGGCGGGGGCGCCCCAGTTGTGGCGACTTACGGCGAAAACATCATTGAATTCGAAGCTGAAATGGACGCCCATCGGCAGTTAAAAGACGTAAAGGGGCAATCCTGGAATTCAGTATCGCAGTCGCTGGAAACCGTAGAAGGGCAGGTTAACCTACCCCAAAGCGGGAATCTGTCGGCGGAGTCCTTGGGCAACGTCATCGGGGCCGATGTGACCCTTCATCACCCCGGCAATTTAGACAGCGACCAACTACGTGACTGGGCCAACGCCTATGCGATGAAAACCCAGCTTTCCAGGGCGAGTGGCCGGGTGCGCATCCGGGGTAATGCGGCCCTCAAACCAGGCCAGCTGTTACGGCTGATGGGCGTGGGCGACCGATTTAACGGAACCGTTTATATCACGGGAATTCTACACCAATATTCGGGCGGCTGGGAAACCGACGTGCAGTTTGGCTGGGCCGATAGCTGGTTTTATCAGAAAGAGAATGTGATGGATAAACCAGCCGCCGGTCTGCTGCCGGGTGTGAGTGGCCTACAGATTGGCAAGGTTGTGTCTGTGCAGGACCCCGAACAGAAGTACCGAATCAAGGTACACCTGACGCGCATCAGCTCGTCCAGCGAAGGCGTTTGGGCGCGGGTCGCCACGCTGAACGCCGGTACGGATCACGGTGTGGTGTTCCGTCCACAAACCGGCGATGAAGTAGTGCTTGGCTTTTTAAACGACGACCCCCGCAATCCGGTCATTCTGGGTTATTTCCACAACAAAGACTCGCAAAAAGCCTCCCTCTTCGAGAGCGATCCCAAGGTATATGGGCTGCTGACGAAAGAGGGGCTACAGGTTATTCTGGACGATAGCAAGAAGCAGCTAAAACTACGGGTTCCGGCGGCATCCGGCGAAAAAACGTTTACGTTGAACGATGGAGGAGCCTGCGAATTGAACGATAATTTCGGCAATTCGATCAAACTGGACGCATCGGGCATCACCATACAGGCCGGTGCTGGGAAGAACATCACCATCAAAGGAACGAGAATAGACCTTAACCCACCCGGCTAACCATGAAAGCCATTGCTCGGGTCACCGATGCGCATACGTGTCCATTGACCAATCCGGCCCCGGCCGCTACGCCCCACACCGGCGGACCCATTTTGCCGACAGTGATCCCGCCCATAATGCCACCTACGTTACTGACCGTTTTTGCGGGCGGACTACGGGTGGCGGTGGTCGGGAGTCAATGCACCTGTGCCGGGCCACCCGATGTTATTCAGGCGGGGTCTTCGGGCGTATTTATTGGCAACCGGCCCGTTGCCCGACAGGGCGATGCCACCGCGCATGGGGGGCTGATTACAGGCGGACTGGCCTCCGTTCAGGTTGGATAAGTAATTCCCGGCTAAGCTTAGGTACTAAAACGATGACGGACAACAACGATTTTCTGGGGCGGGGATGGAGCTTCCCGCCAACCTTCCGCAGCACCGGCTACCGGGTCGATATGCTGGTTGGTGAGGCCGACATTACCAGCAGTCTGCAAATTCTGCTCCATACGGTAACGGGCGAACGAGTTATGCTGCCCCGCTACGGAGCCGACCTTCGCCCCTATGTATTCGAAACGATGACACCCAGCGCGCAGGCGCTCGTTCAGAAACTCGTCTACGAGGCCATCGTGTACCATGAGCCACGCATCATTGTGCGACAGGAAGATCTAACGACGACGTTTGACGCAACGGAAGGGCGGCTCGATATTGCTATCAACTATACTGTCATCACGACCAACACGCGCTATAACTACGTATTTCCCTTTTACGTGTACGAAGCCACTGATCTTGAGCGATGAAAACGACAACTGATTGCCACTGCCAGCACGACATTCCCCGCGACGGTTCGGGGCAGCGCCAACGTTATCTTAAAGCGCTCGACCCCACCTACGCCCCCATCGATGCGCGTAGCCTGGAAGATTTGCTGGTTTATGCCAAACGGTATGCGGCTCAAATCCGCTTCTGGCCGATACCCGACGATCAGCAGGGAGACGATCAGGAAAGCTGGCGGGAGTTTTTCCGACGCGACTGCGCGGTGGTGGCCGCTTCGGTGGCGGTAACCGACCTGGTCCAGATTCGAAAAGACTACGACGACATTCGCCGTGACGTGGAAGCAACACCTACCCGCGATAGATTCCGCGCTCTGTTCGATCCGATTTTGGGCATGGCCCGTCGGCTTGACCGCTGGTATTCGGTGGCCATTCCGGGAAAGCCCCTTCATAACGATCTTACGCTCCTCATCAACTCCGTGTTGCGGGCGCAGATCGGGCAGATCATGGCCTACGAGGAGTCATTCCGCGCCATCAATGCCAATAAAGGACTAAACCTGGATTACAGCCATTTCGAGAACCCGAAACTCTGGGGACTGGACGACGATATCCCCGCCACATCGTCCATTTATGAAGGCGATGACCTGGCCGATCAACTGCGGAATGCCGCCTTATTTGTGGACGATGTGTTTCAGGCGTTCTACAATGCGTTACGGCGGCTGGTCGAGGGTTCGGACAAGTACATGCAGTTTGCGCTGGAGCAGTACCCGGCCCATCAGCCCCATATGGCGCTGTTTATTGCCTTTCTCGAATTGTTCAGGCTGGCACAGGATCAACTGAACACGCTCACTCAGAAACACCTGGCGTTTTATTACCGCGATGTGCTTCGGTTACACGAACAGCCCGCCCGCCCCGACCATGTGCATGTCGTATTTGAACTGGCGCAGGACGTGTCTGATTATTTTTTACCAAAAGGCACCCCCCTGCTGGCCGGACGCGATGCGCTGGGGAAAGACCTGATTTACCACCTAAGCGATGACTTTGTTGCCAACCAGGCTCAGGTTAAGGAATTAAAAACCATACGATTAGTTAAAAATCCCGCGACGAAGACGATCAACCGATTGTATGCTCGGCCCAATGCAAAATCGAAAGACGGCCAGGGCGAGGCCTTCGATGATGAGTATGGAAAATGGGACGCCTTCGGCAAAGGGGACATCGACTTGGGGGCGCTCAGAAATCCCTGCGACATCGTCCGGGCTGATGCCGAAGTCAGGATCGATCAGAAGGCCATCGGCTTTGGCATTGCCTCTCCACAACTTCTGCTGCAAGGCGGCAATCGCAAACTGGAATTGACCATCAAGGGGTTAACTGAACTTAGCAAGCACCCGGAGACGCTCGAAATCTGGTTAACAGGTGATAAAGAATGGATTCGGGTGGCCCATCAATTGACCGATCAGGCTGAAATACTAAACATAGAAGAGCAACTCAAGAACGGTTTGTTTACGCTGCCCGATCCCATCAGGCAGGATGAAGAGGTGTTGAAAACCGGACTGTATTTTTTTAATGCGGATACACTCCATATCTACCTGCCCCTTTCGGCACCCGCTATTGTGCCGTATGACAGCGAGAAACATGGTGGTTTGCGGAAGAGCGTCGTGCAGCCCGTACTGACATGCCTGGTCAGGGAAATCGACACGTCCGAACTTGCATTTGCCCAAAAACTGTCGTTAGACGATGTCATAATTCGCACTAAAGTAGGATCGACCGCCGTAACTAATCAGGACATAGCTGGTCGGCTCAACCCCTTATCCGATTTGGATGGGTTAAAAAAGCTGGTTCTCCAGAACGATGCGGGCCTGATCGATGCGAGCAATTCGTTTGATCCTTTCACAGCGTATCCTGTTAATTTTCCGTCACTTTATATAGGAAGCGACGAAGTATTCAATAAGCCACCCAGCGCGGTTGTATTGCAGGTGGAATGGGCAAATGGTCGTTCAGAACTTATTCCAGCTGGTCCAGGCAACGAGAAACAGGTATTTAAATACCTATACAATCGGACTTGGAAAGAGCTTGAGCCTTTCCTGAAGGAGGCCAAACGCACACCTGTTTTACCGGTCACCCTGGCCAATAACGACACGCTGAAAGGCTTTGTCCGCTGGACGATTAATGGCCTGGGATTTTCGGAGGAAAGAGACCCGAATTTCTTTGTCCTACAACAGCAGGTGGCGCAACGATTACGCATGAAATCCATCGCGGTTTGCTACGATTCTAAGTTGACCGGCTTACAGAAAGGGATCGATCAATTTTTGCACATCTACCCGTTCGGCATTGCCGACGCGACGGTTAATAAACAGCTGGTAGCGCTTTTTCCGCAGTTTGTTTACCCGAATGCAACCAAATCACTGCTTCAGGAACTGGCTAAACTTGATTTGCCCCCGCAGCCAGTTCCCCTTCTTGCCAATGCGAACAAGAGAGCAATCAACGTGGCGGATGCCCTGCCCGTTTTTATAGCCGATCAGGTAAAGAAAGCCTATCGCCTGAATCAGTACACCTATGCAACAGAAAGTAATCCTCCCCCTGCCGGCAACATTGACCCTATTCAACAGGAAGAAGGATTTTTATACATTGGCCTGACCGGATTGAAGCCCCTGCAAACGCTTTCGTTACTCTTCCAGATTGCCGAAGGGACCGCCGAAGACGAAGACTATACGGAAGATCCGCCCGAAATCCACTGGTCGTATGTCGTCGACGACGAAATGCGGCCCCTACCGTCCGAACGAATCCTGTCCGACGGCACGTATGGGCTGCAAACGACGGGCATCATCAAATTTGATATTCCCAAAGACCTCGTCAGTACGAATACCCTGTTGACGGATGGTTTATCATGGCTCTGTGCCAGCGTCACCGAACACGCCGACCGCGTTCCTAAACTGATCGACGTACGGGCACAGGCCACCGAAGCCGTTTTCACCGATCAGCAGAATGCCCCGGCTCATTACCTACAGCCTCTCCCGGCAACCAGCATTTCTAAACTGCTGACGAACCAGGCCGAAATAAAACGAATCGAACAGCCTTTTGCCTCCTTCGATGGCAAACCGCAGGAAGCAGGTGGCTTTTTCTATGCCCGGGTCAGTGAGCGGCTGCGGCACAAAGCCCGCGCCATCAACACCTGGGATTACGAACACCTTATCCTGGAGGCTTTCCCACATACTTACAAAGTCAAATGTATTACCCATACAGACCCAACCTGTTTGTGTCGGGAACCGACTCCACTCACGACCCCACCAGCAGGCAACCCAGCGCCCATTTGCTGCGGGCCACAGGTTGCACCGGGGCATGTGCTGATTATACCCATTTCTGACTTTAAAAACCGGAATGCCGTCAATCCGCTTCAGCCGAAAACAAGCTACCGGCTTTTGCGCAGGATGGAGGAATTCCTAAAAAAACGGACATCGCCCTTCGTTACCATTCATGCCCGTAACCCTCGCTACGAGGAGGTCATCGTCACCTTCAGGGTTAAATTTTACGAGGGCGTCGATAAAGGGTTTCACCTGAAAAAGCTCAACGATGAACTGGTACGCTACCTCACGCCCTGGGCCTTTGAGGAAACCGCCGACGTATCGTTCGACCAGAAAATCTACGCTTCGGCGGTCATTAACTTTATTGAAGAACGCCTGTACGTGGACTTCATCACCGATTTCAAAATGGGGGTCTGCCAGGAACAGTGTTGTCCGCCCGACACGACGAAGGTACCCCAGGGCGCCCCTGAAACCTTATCGGCTGATGTGTTGAAGGGGATAACAAACTGCGACGATCTGGAGCAACTCCTGGAAGGCGATAACCCCTGGCAGGTAACCATTGCGCCCTCTACCTCACGGTCGCTAGTGGTCTCCGTGCCCCAGCATTTGATTTTGTTATACGAAGAAGAACCCGAGCAAACGCCCTGCGAAAAGCGGAAGAACCCCTAAACGGCCATGTCAGAATCCATTCGTCTTGTCAAAGATCACCCGCTGCTTCCCGCCGAAGACTACGTTGCGTTACGGAAACTGGGGGTTGAACACATCGAAAAACTGGGCAGCTCCCTCTGGACCGACTACAACACCCACGATCCGGGCATTACCATGCTCGAAGCGGTTTGCTATGCTATAACTGATCTGGCCTACCGCACCGACTGGGACATGAAGGATTTGCTGACGCCCGCCAATCCGAGCACGAATACCTGGGACCATATTTTTTATACGGCCCGCCAGATACTGCATTGCCGCCCCCAGACCATCAATGATTACAGAAAATTGCTTATCGACATTGACGGCGTTCGTAATGCCTGGCTTGAGCCGAGCAAAGATTACGAAGTACCGCTCTTTCTTAATTACAACGCTATCCGGCCCAATTCCCACGCCTGCGGATGCGATACGACAGATTCACCCTGCTATGGTAACCTGACGCTGAGTGGTGATAAAGACGATCAGCAAAAGGAAGCAGAAACCAGTAAAAAGGCCTATTTATCACTGCTGGATAAGCAGATAAATCAGTATGCGGATGATCGTACGCAACTCGAAAAAGAAATCGACGCCTTAACCAGTCAGATAAATGATTTGCCGGAGGGCCATCCTAATCGTCAGATACTGGAGCAGGAAAAGGAGGAACTGGTCAGGCAAAAAGAGGAGAAGGTAGAGCTGCAGGCGAAAAAAATAGCCTACCGGGAAAAAATTAACCGGCACAATACGACTACATATGGCACGAAGATCCTGGAGTTAAACGGGTTATACACCGTTCTGATCGAGTATGAAGAAGACATACAACGCACGCAGACCCAGGAGGAAGTACGCCGTAAAGTAGTGGATCGACTCAATCGTAACCGCAATCTGTGCGAAGATTTTATCGCCGTCAATGAGGTGGAATACGACGATTTCACCGTACAACTCGCTGTTGATCTGGATGAGCAGGCCGACCCTGACCAGGTCCTGGCCCAAATTTACTATACGCTCTTCCAATACTTTACGCCCGCCGTCTGGCACCACACCATTGACCAAATGCTGGAAAAGGGCTGGACCATCGACGAAATTTTTGACGGGCCCGCCTTACGTCATGGATTCATTGACAGCAACGAGCTCGACAAAACTGACCTGTTCCGGAATTTGCACGTATCAGATGTTATCAATCAGGTAATGGATTTGCCGGGAGTGAAAGCCATATCGAGATTTTACTTGATGAATGCGCAGGGCGAGCTCATCACGGGTCCTTATTTCGGGCAGTGGGTCGATCGACTGCGGCAGGAACGCAAAGTGGCCCGGCTGATTACGACTGGTTGCCAGGCAGTTTTTTGCAAGCAGCGAGAGCTTATCACGTATCAGACCGGAAGCTCCACCGACCGCCGGCCGGCGCGGGTCAACAAACTCTTTGCCGATCTTAAAGCGCAGGAAAAAGCCTATAAACTCCAGAAACAGGCCGTCGATTTGCCGGTTCCGGTAGGTGAGAACATGGAACTGGCCGACTACTACCCTGTTCAGTATTCGCTACCGGCCTGTTATACCGTGAAAGAGTATGATGAGGCCGGGGCCATCGAAAGTCCCACGCGCCAGGCACAGACACTCCAGTTGCGCGGCTATCTACTGGTTTTTGAGCAACTACTGGCCGATTACCTCGTTCAGCTGGATCACCTGCGGGACTTGTTTTCATTCGATGACCGAATTGAACGAACCTATTTTACCCGCGTTTTATCGGAAATAACAGACCTTGACCGGCTACTGATCGAACACCCAGAACCGCCCCAGAAAGGTACTCAGCCTGGGGCGCGGGATAGCCAAAACGGGCAGTCCGTACAGGCGATCTTCCAGGAGATTCTGGAAGATTTAGTCGAGAAACCAAACCAGTTTTCAGAACGAAGAAACCGGTTTTTGAATCACCTGATGGCGCGTTTTTCGGAAGACATAGACGAGTATGAAGCCCAGACCCGCTTAGTTTCGCCCCAAAACGTAGACCATCGGCTGCTAAACGACAAAAGTAAGCTACTGCAGGATTACGTAAAAATCAGTGGAGACCGGGCGCGTGGGTTCGATTATTCAATCGATGAGAGGTGGGACGTCTACAGCAAGGATGGCGACAAACCACGCATGATCGAAAATATATCCGGCACCGAACGGCGAATCAGGCGGTTGCTGGGTATGCCTGACCTGGCCACCCGAAGTTTAGTCCCGACGAATATCCTGACACAGGCTGTTTTGGAAAAAAGTAAATCGGGCGAAAAGCCAAAAACGAACCCAAAAGGCAGTCCCGTCCAGGTGATTCAGGTGCAAAACCCTGATTCACCATCTGAGGTTTGGTTAACAAGCGTAGAGGTAGCCGTAGGTTGCTGTACGGAAGACCTTATGCACCTGCTTATTGAGCAGGCCGGAAAACGGTCGTATTACCGGCTTCACGACGATGTAAACTACCGGGCGCGCAAAAACCAGGGTGACGTTGGGCAGTTCTGGTTTGAACTCATGGCCGCCAACGGCGACACGGTTATTGCCACCAGTGGGTATTACCCTAAACGGGAGATCCGTGAAGCCACTATCAAAAAAATAATGGCCTGGGTCAGCGCCGTCAATGCACGGGAGGGGCTGCACTTGGTGGAGCACATCCTCCTGCGCCCCCGCTTAGACGAAGTTCTTGATGAATCGGGGAGGAACGATATACCGGTAGCCTTGCCTGCCATCTGCCTGGATGAATGCGACTTGGGCATTGGCCTTGACGAAGGGGAAGCTCCCACCCACCGTATCAGCGTAAGTCGCCTGCCTGCTGACCAGTGTTACGACAAAATGCCCTGGAAACTCGAAGTGCTCACGCGGGCGAAAAAAACAACCGAATCGATCAGCCTATTGTATCAGCGCGTTATCTACGGCCCAGCGACAACGTATATGCCGTTGAAATTCAAGCGATATGAGCAACTCAGCGACCGGCTGGCGGCTCTGCGGGAATATGGTTCTGAGCGGGCAAATTATCAGATTGTAAACAACGGTGAACAGGGGTCTGCCCTGAAATATGGCTTCATCCTGCATACGGACAATCCCAACGACGTGCTGGGGCAAAGCGGGTATAGTTTTAATCGCAGAATGCCCGGCGGCCCAAAAGTTTCCTTCGACGTAGAGGAGGCCATCGGGGCCCTGATTCGCTTTTTCTCGTTTCAGTTAGACTGGTATTGCGCGTCCAATCCCTGCGATCATAATGAAGACCCGTACTCGTTTCGCACAACGGTGATACTGCCCTGCTGGCCCAGCCGGTTTAAAGATCGGACGTATCGGAACCTGGTGGAAAAAACCATACAGACCCAGGCACCGGCCCATGTGCAGATGCGGGTGAAATGGGTAGGCATCGAACAGATGCGGACGTTTGAACAAACCTACCTTGCCTGGCTGACCGAGATGGCGACGAATGAAGTACCGGCCTACGAAAACGTGAATCCATTGGTCACAGCGCTGGATACGCTCCAAACCTGTGGACATTGCCAGGACGACTGCGGACACGAGGGTTAGTGGACGTTTATGCAAAGAAAGCAGATCAATGTACCGGGTATGATAACGGGATGATCTTATCGAATCATACCCAGTATTTTGACCTGCGCCCCATAATTTCGGAATTATGCAAACGCACCTTGTCAACAGCCTACAGTTCGAGATGACCTGCCCCTCCGACGAGCAGGCCATGCGGGTTGGGGCTGAAGTTGGGCGGACCCTGCAACCTCTGCTGGTGTCGGCAATAGACCGGATCTGCTCGCGCTACATCTCCGAAGATCAGTGGTTGCGGCTGGATAAACTGGTGGTTCAACTACCCGTTTTCGTTACCGACTTTCCCGATGAAAACCTGTTTGCGACTGCGTTTGAGCACCATTTCGAAGCCGCTTTCGTGAAGCAGCTAGCCTTATCTACGGCGACAACCGGTGCGGTTTCTCGGCAGAAAACGGATCTCGATACGCTGATTCATTTCCTTCTGACGGGTCAGTTACCTTGGTGGGCCATTGCCGAAACAACGAAATTGGACACTATTCTTAACGAACTGATTCACCAACAGCCCGAAACGCTTCGTTCCGAACTACTTCGTATTATCCGCGCTCCGCAGGTTGTCCAACGGTTGATCTACCAATTCACGACCGAAGTTGCAGCGGATTTAATAGGCCGATGTTTTCCTGAACTGCAAACCTGGGTTCATGCCGAACCAATTGAAGCCAGCTTACTGAAGCAAGAGCCACTTCCGGCGGAGGTTTATCTACGGCTAATGCCCTACGTTACGCATCAACCAACGTTGGTTAGTCAGACCGGGGCTATCATTGAACAGGTACTTAACCGCCCCTTGCAACGGCCAACGGTCCATCAATTATCGAAAACCCAATTAACTGACTACAAGGCTGTTTCGAAAGACAACGCCGTTTCTCAAGTAGCTTTCGAACCGACGGAGGCTCCCTTTCTTCAGTCGGCGACGGATTCGGCCGTTGGCGACAGACCTAAGTATTTCGTTAAAAACGCAGGAATAATCCTTCTGTCCCCGTTTTTATCCCCGTTTTTCAGAGAAGTGGGCTGGATTGAAAACGGCGAATTTATTGATGACCTGTCTCGGGAGAAGGCGCTGCATAGTTTGCATTATCTGGCTACGGGAGAAACCCATGCTTCCGAATACCTGCTTACCCTTGGCAAATTGCTGTGCGGCATTCCGCTCAAGGTACCCGTTCCCCGAAAGATCGACCTGACCGAAGCCGGCTACCGCGAAGCGTACGCCCTGCTGACCGACGTTATTTCGCATTGGCAAGCCCTAAAAAGTACGTCGGTGAACGGCTTACGCGAGGGGTTTCTGCAACGCGATGGGGTGCTCACCTTTACCAACTCAGCCTGGGAGTTGCAGGTTGAACGACAAACAATCGACGTATTGCTTGACAGCATTCCGTGGAGTTTCTCCCTGATCAAACTCCCCTGGATGCCCAGCCTTTTATACACACAATGGTAGCCGAACCAACCTCCACTCAACCTTCGGAGCAGCAATTACTGCTCAACGCCGATACGCTGTCCCGCGAAATCAGTTGGTTTGCGCGTGTCGTTAATTTTCGTCTAGCCAATTATTTCCCCCAGGAAGCGCCCCCCCCCGAAAGGGAGCAGCAAGAAAAACACTGGTGGTCCCTGCGGGGAGCCACTCCCCGGCTTAAACTCCTGGAAGCACCCGCCCCCGATTCGGAACCCGATCCACTCGATAGCCCACCCAACGTATCGACGGAACGCTCGGTGTATGCGGAGTTTGTCGGGTTCTACAAACTCTCCGCGCAGGAACGTACGCTGTTAATGCTGGCTCTTATTCCACACATACAGCCGCACTTGTTAGACATCTTTTTCATGCCCAACAAAGCGTTAGGGCGCGGTTATGCCGAATTTGGCGGGGTAAAGGGAGTGAAACACGGCGGCTTTCTGCCAACGGTTGAGACGGCTCTGTTTATTCTGGCGGGCAATGATCTGGGCAAACGGTTTGATGCCTATCGGCTGTTCGAGCCTACTCATATTCTCCTGGAACACAACGTTTTATACATCGATTCGTCCAACGGAAACGAACCTTATTACAGCAGTCAGCTTGGGGTAAGCGAAGAGTACGTCGACTTTTTTACGACCGGTCAACTGCGTACCCCACCCTTTAGCCTGGAGTTTCCGGCAAAACGGCTGTATACCCGCATGACCTGGAGTGATCTGGTCATGGACGAGAACACGGCCCGCCAAATCGAAGAAATCAGAATCTGGCTTGAACACGGGCGCACGCTCTACGAAACCTGGGATATGGGCAAGCGCACCAAGCCTGGCTATAAAGCCCTGTTCTATGGGCCGCCTGGTACGGGCAAAACCCTGACGGCCGCACTCCTGGGCAAGACATTTGGCCTTCAAGTGTACCGAATTGACCTGTCGATGGTGGTCTCGAAGTATATTGGTGAAACCGAGAAAAACCTGGAAAAAGTGTTTCGCAAAGCCGAGAATAAAAACTGGATCTTGTTTTTCGACGAGGCCGACGCGCTCTTTGGCAAACGCACGAACATCTCCGATTCGCACGATAAATATGCCAACCAGGAGATTGCCTACCTGCTTCAACGGCTGGAGGATTACGCGGGCCTGGTCATCCTGGCGTCGAACATGCGCCAGAACGTCGATGAAGCCTTTAGTCGGCGCTTGCAGTCGGTCATTTATTTCCCAAAGCCACAACCCAAAGAACGACTGAAATTATGGCAAAATGCGATCAGCCCCAAAGCCGTCCTGGAGAAAAGCGTTGACCTTGACCAGTGCGCCCGGCAGTACGATCTGGCCGGAGGTTCGATTGTGAACGTCGTTCAGTATGCGTCGCTCATGGCGCTGAACCGTACCAAACGAGCCACCGAAGCCGGCCCCCCAAACGCAACTGACCCAGCCACCGAAGCCGGAGTCGCCACGGAAGCCGAGCCATCAGACGGACGAACGGTTATTTTGCTGGAAGACATCGTACAGGGCATTCGAAAAGAGTATCGAAAGGAAGGGAAAAGTTTATGACACACACCACCGAAACCGCTGAACCGACGCTCACTGTTGGCGCAGCCAACGATGCCTACGAGCAACAGGCTAACGCCGTAGCCGGCCAAATTATGCGGATGCCGGAGCAGCCTTTCGTGCAGCGCAAATGCGCCCACTGTCAGGAAAAGGAACAGTTTCAGCGCAAACCGATGGCCTCGTTCATCCAGCGAAAAACCGAAGCGGGCGGCAGTCAGGCCACTCAGGCTACCACCAGCCAGATTCAGGCAACTCAGGGCGGGGGTAATCCGTTGCCCGCAACAACCCGAACCTTCATGGAGACTCGCTTCGGCACGGATTTTTCGGGCGTTAACATTCATACGGGCGAGTATGCCGTACAACTGTCCCGTGAGTTAAATGCCCAGGCATTTACCGTGGGCAGCGACATCTATTTTAATTCCGGCAAGTATGCCCCCGATTCAATGGACGGTAGGCACTTACTGGCCCATGAGCTGACGCACACGGTGCAGCAGAGCAGCCAATCACCCATCCATAGAATAGTCCAAAGGCAACACGAGCCGGGAGGACCTTACCATCCTCCCGAAGGAACCGATCTAAGATGTACAAGTACTGATACCTGTTCGCAGCTTTCCCTAAAAATCAATTACTTACGACACACTATTTTAAGGCACCAGCAATGGGATATCGCAAATCCGACGCCTGACTATCCGAATGGAAGGCATGCGGTGGAGATAGCGGAGTTGCAAAACGCACTAGCGAATTGCATAGGCCATACGGTCCGGTGTAGAAATCAACCGACAACCGTGCCCGTGCCCGAAAATGCTCCAGCGAGAAGTTCAGCCGCAACCAGACGTATTGCGACCGCCACGGCCGTTGGCGCAGGCATTGGTATGGTAGGCGGAGCGATCCTGGGCGCACTTGGTGGCGGAGTCGGTGGTACACTGGTTGCGCCGGGTGTAGGGACCGTTGGCGGTGGGGCAGCGGGCGGAGTTGCCGGTGCTGCGTATGGAGCCGGCTTGGGTGGCCTAGTTGGTGGAGCCGTTATGGGTGGGGCACAAGCCCTTTGGGAATGGCTCAGCGATTAGGCATGTTAACGGATTCATCATCTACAAAATAGACTTAACGGCACGAATCGAATGACTGAACACGCTCCCCTATCGACCCCGTCTCAACTTACGCCAGCTGCAGCGAGTAAGCCAGCCGTAGCTGTGCCCACAGAGACATTCAATCAGCCTGTGCAGCCAATCAGCGTCCAGCGTCTGCCCCTCCAGCGCAAACTCACCGTCGGGGCCGTCGATGACCCCCTGGAAGCCGAAGCCGACTCGATGGCCGACCGTGTCATGCGCATGGCCGAACCCTCGTTCATCCAGCGTAAGTGCGCCCATTGTCAGGAAGAGGAACAACTCCAGCGCAAACCGCTGGTTTCCTTTATCCAGCGAAAAACCGATGCGGGCGCAGGAACGACCAGCCTGGCGGTAACCAACCAGATTCAGGCTACGAAAGGGGGAGGCACCCCCTTGGCCGAAAACACTCGCAGCTTCATGGAAACTCGCTTCGGCGTGGATTTTTCGGGCGTTAACATTCATACGGGCGAGTATGCCGTACAGCTCTCGCGGGAGTTAAATGCTCAGGCATTCACCGTGGGCAGCGACATCTATTTTAATCAGGGAAAATACGCCCCAGACTCGGCGGAGGGCAGGCACTTACTAGCTCATGAATTGACTCATACGGTGCAGCAGGGGCAGTCCAATCGGGGTGGCGAAAACGCGGGGATAATCAATACGAAACCGACACTCGTTATCCAAAGAAAATGGAGTCTGGATAAGGTAGAGGCCAATGCCATGACAGAAATCAACATGACCGAGGAAAATGGCTCCGTTTTACCCATGAGTTACAACAGTCCTTCTGTGGGCGGTCTCCTTAGCAAAGCTAGTACCTGGCAGGAAACTGGTTTTGTTCACCAACAAGTTGGCGGTAAAGCCCAATCCTCGCAATGGCGTACCCAGCATTTTGTCTTTAAGAATGACGGCAAAGACGCTGATTTTCTTCAACTGAAGTTATTTGGTCAATATGCCGGTAATGCCAAAGCCGAAGACCTTTATTATG
Organism: Spirosoma radiotolerans; assembly: GCF_000974425.1. Classification (NCBI taxonomy): domain Bacteria; kingdom Pseudomonadati; phylum Bacteroidota; class Cytophagia; order Cytophagales; family Cytophagaceae; genus Spirosoma; species Spirosoma radiotolerans. The sequence goes on along the minus strand of NZ_CP010429.1, from coordinate 3,003,937 downwards.
CCAGAGCCGCTTCTGTCGTATGGGGACGGGCCGTTGAACGAACAGCGGCCAACCCTACTCCACCCGGAAAAAATTTGTTTGAAATAAAAAATGGCGGTATCTCCGCAGCAACCGTTGGCGACCTTGGCCTGATCGAAGTCGAGCACCCCGTCGGCGATGGTACTGCGAAGGTGACGATACCGCTAAAAAAAGTAAATGAAGGCACGCTCGTACCTTATAGTGACTCGGTTCAGCCACTGTATGACGTACCGAACAGCGTTGACGAGGTGGATGTATTTATGGGTGCCCGGGTAGAGGCCGATGCCGAGATAGAAACGGCGATGTTTGGGCTAGCCCCCTGGATTTCCCGCAATCACAATTACTCAACCGCTTCCGGTTTGATTGGCTTGGTGAACTGGCAAAGCCGGCCTGCGCCCGCAGCACGGCCCGTCACGCCCTCAGAATCAGAATCGGCTGACGTTACGGCGCTGAAGGGCAAACTCAGCTATCCGTCTGACTGTAAGCGAAATACACTGATTAATGCCGCTAATAAAGGGGGCTGTAGTACGAAAGAAGGCGGCAGCCATACCATCGTCTATAAAAATGACCAGCAAATCACGACCATCCCCAGGAGTATAAAAGAAAATGGCACATGTCGGAGTATTATTAAAGCGTTGAATGACAATTGCCTTTCCTAGTCTATTTCTAAAATCAGGTTCTTGAATTGTACTGAAAAATGCGATCTGGTAAGCGGTTTAGAAAAAAATTTCATCGTGGTGAATTTACGGAGTTTGGTTTTGCGCTATCCTTTCAGTTCAATCCCGACTTATCCACTAATGAGCGCAATAGCTTACTGGATGCCTTTATCCGCGACGCGATCGAAGCCAATAAGCTTGTATTTGGCGGGGGTGGTGGCCATAATCAATGGGATGGATTTGTTACGCTAGATGCCCGCCGAGGCAGCGTTTCCGAAACGCAACGGAATAACGTAATTGAGTGGCTCAACAACAACCCACTAATCCGGCAGTCTGACGTTTCCCCGTTGCGCGATGCCTGGCACTAACGGACTCGATCACAAAAACGGTTGATAATCCGTATTACGCAGCTTAAAAGTAAAATGCCGGAACACAGTCTTATATCGCCCCAACCTCAACCGGCTCCAGCGGCAGCAGAGCGAGAGATCGTGTCGCTTGACTCCGTCAGCCAGAAACCCTATTTGACGGGCTTCCAACGCCTACCCATCCAGCGCAAACTCACCGTCGGGGCCGTCGATGACCCCCTGGAAGCCGAAGCCGACGCGATGGCCGACCGCGTCATGCGCATGGCCGAACCCTCGTTCATCCAGCGTAAGTGCGCCCATTGTCAGGAAGAGGAACAACTCCAGCGCAAACCGACGGCGTCGTTCATCCAGCGAAAAACCGATGCAGGCGGTACTACGGTCAGCGAATCCGTTAGCCGTCAGATTCAGACCCGGCAAGGCGGGGGCAGCCCTTTACCGACGCCCACAAAAACGTTTATGGAAAGCCGCTTCGGAGCAAACTTCTCCAATGTGCGGATTCATTCGGATGCCGAAGCTGCGGGCCTATCCACGCGCCTGAATGCCCAGGCGTTTACTGTGGGCAGCGACATCTTTTTTAACGCCGGGAAATTCTCGCCTGACACATCGACGGGCAAAGCGTTATTGGCCCACGAACTCACCCATACGGTGCAGCAAAACGGAAGCCTTAACCGGCTTATTCAGCGAACCGTGGATCAGGTAGAAGTCAACTGCGCCGACAGTCAGATCCGGTTTAGCCACGACGGTACCAGCACGGATTACGCACTCGATCATTGTCAGGTAACTGATGGCACCTACGATGCAGCTGTTAGCTTGGGGCTGAACCGGGTCGAATTTGACCTGGGAATCGTGCCACAGGGTACTCAATTTGATTTTGGCTATTCCGTAGCGCCCGGCCAACCTACCCCGAATACTTTCTTTCAAAACCAGAGACGGGTTCCGGTTATCTGTACCAACACGTCAAGATCAGCCGCCGGTTTCGGGAATATTCAGTTTAACGCCAGGCAATTGACGCCCCAGGAATTTTACGACCTGACAGGCAATCCGGTGGATACGATTCAGGAGGGAGTCATGGTTCCTCTGTCAAATTTACTCAACCGGTCACTGCCTTCAGTCGTCGGGCCTGCCGGAGCAGGGGCCAGTTATTATTCGCCAACACCCTGGTCATTTATTCCGAGAGATACAACGGGCGTTCTTTGGACCCAGGGCCACACCTCTATTTTCGCAAATCCCCAAGGTGCCTTCTCGCCCACGATACGAGGGTATCGGGGAAATCTGGGGTATTACCTGGGTGAGATGCTTCCGATTATAGGACGACGGTTTACGGTGAGATTACATGAAGGTGTGCCGGGCAGCTTTGCAAATGATGCCTGGTTTCCGCTGATGCCCGGCGATCAGTATTATGTGTTTGCTAATCGATCCTGTTCCCAGGCCGATGCATTTGCCGCCCAACTACAGGCTACTCAGTATGGCGGAGAGTATACATACAGTCCTCCGCGCTCTACGCCAGACCCCATCCTGGGCCCCGTCCGACCGACGGAAGCCGGTTTACGTAGCGAACTTGTCTCTAGAGGTCAGGCTCCTTTATGTACCAACAACTGCATAACCGTACCAACGGCCGAGATTGAAGCCGCTATTGGCACCCGGCCCACCACGACCAGCGGAGTAGATGTGATGACTGGTCGGGGGCCAAATGGGATGGTTGATCCGCATTATGCAGGCCGTGGACGACTAATGACTGATGCCATGAGCGAAGGACCGCTAGCGGAAGGACTTAGTCGGCTGCGAATCCAGGTAACACCGGGAGCATCAGCCAGTATGTTCCTGATTCGGGGCGGTGGCCGGGTCATGCTCGTTTATGGGATCTACCATACCGAAGAACGAATCAGAGGGGCCATTGGAACGGGCCAACTGCCTACTGTTATTAGCGAAGAAGCCGGAAGCTGGACGGGTGGCATATTGGGGTCAGCTTTAGGGGGAGCCGCTGCTGGTGCCGTATTCTGTGCCCCTACCGGCCCCCTGGACGCCGTTTGTGTAGTAGGTGGCTTCGTCGGTGGATTATTGTTTGGTGTAATTGGCGGTACAATCGGGCATGAGGTTGGTAATTTTGTCGGCGAGAATGTAGTAACTCCGGTGGTGGATAAGGTAGAAGAAGTAGAACGCGACTGGACCAGAAACATTTACAATCTATATGGGGTGCCACACTTTTAGGGTAGTTGTGCAAACAACGAAGACGCGACTTTTCCTGGATTACGTTCCAAATTTTATTCACATGCCAATCGACGCTTTTCGATGAGTTTTACAGCCCCCTTCCATTCGCCAATTGACTAGTCAAACGTGTCAAAACAGTCATAGTTTCGCTGCCGAATGATCTTTCCGTCAGCGTAGTCAAAAAACTGAGCGAACGTAGTCTTCATTTCGCCACCGGCCGGAATCTGACCAATGGGAATAGCCAGTACTCCCCGCCAGATCACTTCGACAATTACCACATTGTTGCACCAGCATCCACGATCCCCTTTCCCACTACGAATCGGCTAATCAAACTGCCCTTTTTTAGATTTCCCGGTTCGTATCGGCCAATAGGCTGAAGCAGGGCCATATTTTCTTTATTTTTACACTCATTGAACAAGGAAATAATTCAGGATACAACTCAAAAAGCATGAATAGCGCAAACAACAAAATTCTAATTACCGGCGGTGCATCAGGTATCGGTCTGGGACTTACCGAACGGTTTATCCAGGAAAATAATACGGTTATTATTTGTGGACGTAGAGCCGCTGCCCTCAACGAAGTGGCCACCAGATTTCCGTCCGTTATCACCCGAGTATGTGATTTATCCAAAGCTGCCGAACGACAGGCGCTTTACCAATGGATTCAGGAAGAACACAGCGACTTGACGGTGCTGGTAAATAACGCGGGTATTCAACAATGGATGTCTGTTGCAGATGATGACTTTTTTGAGCGGGCTAAAGAGGAAATTCAGGTCAACATCGAAGCACCACTTCATCTGGCCTCGCTATTTATTAAGCTGCCCTCCCTGACGGCCATTATCAATGTAACGTCGGGGTTAGCCTTTGTTCCGCTTACCAAAGTACCCGTCTATTCGGCTACGAAAGCGTTCTTTCACTCGTTTACCCTCTCCCTACGTGCGTTGGTGAAGCCGAGAGGCATCGAGGTGATCGAACTAATTCCGCCTGCGCTCAATACAGATCTGGGCGGAAAGGGACTGCACGATCAAGCCCCGCCCGTGAGCGCCTTTATCGACGCCATTTTTGAGCAGTTGAAACAAGGAAAGATAGAACTAACTTTTGGGTTTAGCGAGGCCATGACTAAAGCCTCCCCAGATGAACTACGTGCAGTATTCGACCGAATGAACCCCATTGTCTAACAGATTACCTGCCCGCACGGTCCTACTCCAGCATGACAGAGCTGAGTTCGTCTTCAGAGCATCAATCGATCGTGCCGTCGAGAAAAGCAGCCAAAATTCTATTCAAATGCGGCATAGGTTGTTCTTTATGGCGTATGTTTGGCGGAAAAAGAAATCCGTACTACTGTCGAGTTTATGTAAACACTTTACCATCAGACGAGTGTATTATTTAAACGAGCTAGTTGAAGGAACGAGTGCAGGGCTAACAAGCGCCAACTATACCTTATGCCCCAACACGTACGCAGATCACCTTCTTCCGACAACCTAACACAGTTAATAATTCACCTTGAAACAACCTGACCTCTTACACAAGGCGCTCATTGTGAGTAGAAAGAAGAACGGGATAACAAAATCATTAATTATATGGATTAGATAAATGGGAACGTTACTATTTCCTAAAAGTTAAATTTGCAAACGCCGAACAACGTTATTCGCTCCATCTGAGCTCGTTACGACCTTTTACTTTGAAAACAGAAACTTCCGGTAATCATTACCCTTTCCTGGCTGGTGGTGGCGAAATGGGGCACCTAACCCGCACCTTTGACTGGCAAACAACGCCCCTTGGTTCACCGGACACCTGGCCGTTGAGTTTACGAACAACGCTGGGCATCGTGCTGCATTCGGCCTTTCCCATGTTTCTGTTTTGGGGAAAGGAGTTGATTTGTTTCTACAATGACGCTTACCGACCCAGCCTCGGCATCAGCGGCAAGCACCCTGCTCTGGGCAAATGCGCTCAGGCCGTATGGCCCGAGATCTGGGCATTTATTGGGCCGCTGATTGAGCAGGTCATGACGACCGGCGAGCCCGCCTGGTTTGAGGATCAGTTGTTGCCTATATACCGCAATGGTCAGCTTGACGACGTTTACTGGACGTTCAGCTACAGCCCCGCTTATGGCGATGATGGCCAAATTGGCGGAGTATTGGTCACCTGCACCGAGACGACGGAACGCGTCCGGACGTTGCACAAGCTGCAAACATCGGAACGGCGTTTTCAGAACCTGGTGCAGGAAGCATCCGTCGGAATCATCATCCTGAGTGGTGAAAATATGGTGGTGGACGAGGTAAACGATGCCTACGCTCAATTGATTGACCGCAAGCGTCATGAGCTTACCGGAAAACCCTTGTTCACCGTCATCCCCGAAACGGAAGCGGTTTTTCGACCTATCATCGACAGGGTCCGCACCAGCGGAGAACCGCTTTACCTCTACGGTCAACCGTACACGGTTTATGTCAATGGAGCCGAGAAAGAAGGCTTTCTCAATCTCATTTATCAACCGTATCGGGAGCAGGATGGCAACATCACCGGCGTTATGGTACTCTGCCAGGACGTGACCGGGCAGAAAAAAGCCGAACAGTCGTTGAAAGAAAGTGAACAGCGGTTTCAGTCGGCCGTTGCCGCCGTGCAGGGCGTCTTATGGACCAACAATGCGGTAGGCGAAATGGAGGGTGAGCAACCCGGCTGGACTGCCCTCACGGGACAAACCTATGAAGAGTATCAGGGCTTTGGCTGGTCGAAGGTCGTTCATCCCGATGACGTTCAGCCAACTATCGATGCCTGGGCAATCGCTGTCCGGGAGCAGAAGCCCTTTATCTTCGAACACCGGTTACGGCTCAAAGACGGCACCTGGGGCATTTTTTCCATCCGGGCCATGCCCTTATTCGATGCACACCATTCGGTTAAAGAATGGGTTGGTGTACATACGAACCTTACTGAGCAGCGCCGGGCCGAAGCAGCACTGCGCGAAAGTGAAGCCCGGTTCCGGAATTTAATTGACGTGGCGCCTATAGCCACGGCCATCTTCCGGGGGCCCGAACACATTATTGAACTGGCGAATGACGCGCACCTTGAGTTATGGGGACGACGGGCCGATGAGGTGCTGAACAAACCCCTGTTTACTGCCCTGCCAGAAGCGAGTGGGCAGGGCTTCGAAGAAATACTGGCGCAGGTGCTGACCACCGGAGAGCCGTTCTTTGCCAACGAACTACACGCTCCCCTCGTTCGAAACGGGAAGTTGGAAACGGTTTATTTCAACTTTGTGTACCAGGCCCTTCGCGAAGCGGATGGCACCATCACCGGTATCATTGTCGTGGCCAATGATATTACCGAACAGGTGAATGCGCGCAAGAAGGTCGAAGAAAGCGAAGCCCAAATCCGTAGTCTGGTCGAAAGTGCCCCTTTCCCCATTGCGGCTTATACGGGCCGGGAGATGCGTATTCAATTGGCGAATCAGTCGATTCTGGACATTTGGGGAAAGGGAAATGATGTCATTGGCCAGCGGTATGCCGATATACTCCCGGAACTGGAGAATCAGGAAATCTTTGACCAGTTGGATGGTGTCTATATGACGGGCATTCCGTTTCATGCCAAAAATCAGCGGGTCGATCTGGTTGTCAATGGCCAATTGACGCCGTATTTTTTCAATTACAGCTTTACTCCGCTTTATGACGCCAGTGGCAAGGTGTATGGAGTCATGAATACGGCTGCGGACATAACCGACCTGGCCCTGGCAAAACAGCAGGTCGAAGAAACCGGCGCGACCCTGCGGGATGCCATCGAACTGGCCGAGCTGGGAACCTGGCAAATTGACCTGAAAACACGCATTCTCGACTATTCGGAGCGACTGCGTGGGTGGTTTGGCATCGGCAAAGACGAGATCATCACCCCCGAACGGGCCTACCAGCCTGTGCGGGCGGAAGATCGCCCACGCGTTCAGGCAGCCATTGCCCACGCCATCGCACCCGGTTCCGACGGCATTTATGACATTGAATACACGCTAAATCCCGACGAAACGGGCCGGGAACGGGTGCTTCATATTCAGGGGCGGGCGTTCGTCAACGATCAGGGTGAAACGTATAAGTTAAGCGGAACGGCGCAGGATGTTACCGAGCAACGGCGCCTGCAGCAGGAACTGGAGCGTCAGGTACAGGAACGCACAGAAGAACTGGAAGCTACCAACGAAGAGCTACTGGCCAGTAGCGAAGAACTGACTGCCACCAATGAGGAACTGACCGAATCGAATCAGTTGCTGGTTCGTTCTAATGAAAACCTGCAACGGTTTGCCTATGTAGCCTCCCACGATTTGCAGGAGCCACTGCGCAAAATTCAGCAATTCGGGGATCTGTTAAAGACGGCCTACGGAGATCGGTTAGGCAACGAACTGGGGTACCTGGAGCGGATGCAGTCAGCGGCCAGCCGAATGTCGGTGCTGATCCGGGATTTGTTGAATTTTTCGCGCATTTCGACCCAGCGAGAAACGGGTGAACCCGTTTCTCTGAACCAGATTGTGCAGACTGTACTATCCGATCTGGACTTAGTCATTGAAGAAACCAGCGCGCAGGTGTTCGTGGAGCCGTTGCCCACGGTGATTGGCGATGCCCTGCAATTAGGCCAGTTGTTCAGCAACCTGTTGAGTAACTCCCTCAAGTTTCGGCAGCCGGGGGTCCCTCCCGTGATTCGGGTGCAGGCCGACCTGATTGGGGCAGACCAGTTGCCGACGGGGGTCAAACCCATCCGAACGGCTCTGACGTATCAACGCATTCAGGTTGTGGATAATGGCATTGGCTTCGACGAGAAATATTTGGATCGCATCTTTCAGGTGTTTCAACGGCTACACGGCCGGAGTGAGTTTGTCGGTACGGGCATTGGGCTGGCCATCTGTGAGAAGGTCGTTGTGAATCATGGCGGGGCCATTACTGGCACCAGCAAGCCCGGACAGGGCGCCACATTCAGCGTTTATTTGCCTACTTGACCCGGCTAGCCGAGTTAGTTTTCGGCCTTTGCCAGCTAAATGAATTAGCTATTCACCGCTGGCAAAGGCCAAAACGCAGTTACTGCCAGCCGCCACCCAGCGCCCGATATAACCCAACCAAGGACAGGAACTGCGCCCGTTTTGTCTCGATCAGAGCCAGTTCAGCATCCAGTACACTCCGCTGGGCCGTAATTACTTCCAGGTACGTGGCATAGCCAACGACAAACAGTTCATTGGACGTGGTGGCTGCCTGCCGAAGCACAGCCACCTCCTGGCGCTGAAGATCAGCCACATTCTGGTAGTTGTCAAGGCCTTTCAGGTTGCTAACCACTTCGCTGACGCCCGTCAGAACGGTTTTCTGATACGCAAAATAGGCCTCCCGGCTGCGGGCAACCGATACGGCATAGTTTCCTTTCAGCAACCGCCGATTGAAAATTGGTGCAGCCAGTCCACCTACCACACCAGCCGCTATAGAGACTGGATTCAGGAGAGACGAAAGGCGGAACGCGTTCAGGCCCACGTAAGGCGTCAGGGTCAGCGAGGGTAAAAACTCGGCCTGGGCAACGGCAATATCGATATTAGCCGCTTCCAGTTCACGCTCAGCCTGCCGGATGTCGGGCCGACGGCGCACCAGCTGAGCCGGTAAACCAGCCATGACCAGCGCCGGAATCTTCTGGTCTTCAATCGATTGTCCACGGACAATCGGCTGCGGATACCGCCCTAACAAGGCATTTAACTGGTTCTCCGCTTCGGCAATTTCCTGCCGAACCCGCCCTTCCAGACTGCGGGTATTGAGCAGTTGCGCGGTGAACTGCTGCACCGCCAGCTCCGTGACCCGGCCGGCCGCTTTCTGCACATTGACCAGTTCGACGGCGCGCCGTTGCAGGGCTTCGTTCTCCCGAATGATTTCCAGTTCAGCATCGAGCGCAAGGAGCGTGTAATAAAGCCGCGCAACCTCGCCCGTGAGTGCCGTAACAATCAGATTACGACCCTCCTGCGAAGCGAGTAAACGGGTGTAGGCAGCCCGGCGACGATTCCGGAGTTTCCCCCAGATATCCAGTTCCCACGAACTGCGCAGGCCCAAAAAATAATCGGGTGTGGGATTGGGAATCCGGCTTTGTCCGGCAATATTTTCGGACAAGTTGGTATCGTAATTGCCCACGCCGTTCATCGTGTACTTCCCGTATCGATCAACTCCGGCGGCTGCCACCGCATTCACGCTGGGCAGCAGGGCGCCCCGGCTGATCTGGTAGGTAGCCTGCGCCACCTCGATCCGCTGCATCGCCATCCGCAGGTCGGGGTTTTGCGCCAGGGCTGTATCAATCAACCGGACCAGGTTTTGATCAGTAAAGAGCGTTTGCCGGGAAAGGCTCCCAATTGTCGTCGAATCGGTACTCCCCGAAAACGATATGGGCAATTGAACCGCCTGGGTTTTCTGAGGGGTATGTAAAATCTGGCAACTGCTTAGACTAAGCAGAAAAAGCAGGAAGCCGAATCGATAGATATGCTTACGCTTGTTCAAGTAGGGCACCATTGGTTTTTGCAGATGAGATGTGTGGTTGAGGTTCGTCGTCGACCGGCGGATTTTTGGGGGCAAATCGCTGGGCCAACTTTGCAAACAGGATATATAAGCCGGGCACGAGCACCAGCCCGAACACGGTTCCGATGAACATGCCGCCGGCAGCCGCTGTCCCGATGGAGCGGTTGCCCAGCGCACCGGCCCCGGAGGCCACGCAAAGCGGAATGAGTCCGGCAATGAAGGCCAGCGACGTCATCAGAATGGGACGCAGCCGCGTTACGGCCCCCTCGATGGCCGCCTTTACAATAGGCAGCCCTTCCTGCTGGCGCTGATTGGCAAACTCCACGATCAGGATAGCGTTCTTGCCCAATAAACCAATGAGCATAACCAGCGAAACCTGAGCGTAGATATTATTTTGCAGCCCGGCCAGTTGCAGGCACAAAAACGAGCCAAAAATTCCAGCCGGTAACGAGAGGAGTACGGACAGCGGTAAAAACAAGCTCTCATATTGCGCGACCAGCAGCAGGTAGACGAATACCAGACAGATCAGGAAAATATAGATCGCCTGATCGCCCGACAACACTTCTTCCCGCGACATCCCCGACCAGGCAAACGAGTAGCCTCTGGGCAGCACTTTATCGGCTACCTCCTGCACGGCACTCAATGCATCACCACTACTATACCCCGGTGCCGGATCGCCGTTGATGAGCGCCGACATGTACATATTATAGCGGGTAATCTGCTCGGGCCCGTACACCCGTTTCAAGCTGATAAAATTGGAGAAAGGCACCATTTCGCCCGCGTCATTCTTGACCCGGAGGCTCAGCACATCCTCGGGTTTGGCCCGGTATTCGGGCGAGGCCTGCACCATCACTTTGTACATTTGCCCAAACCGAATGAAGTTGGACGCATAATAGCTGCCCATCAGGGTCTGCAGGGTTCCCATGGCGTTGTCAATCGAGACACCTTTCTGAGCCGCCTTATCCTGATCGACCTGTAACAGATACTGCGGAAAACTGGGGTCGAAACTGGTGAAGGCATCCGCGATTTCAGGCCGTTTTTTCAGCGCGGCAATGAATGCATCGGCTACTTTTTTGGTCTTTTGCAAGTCGCCGGAACCCGTCCGGTCCAGCATTCGCAGTTCAAAACCACTGGAATTCCCAAAACCGGGCACGGTCGGTGGCGGGAAAAACTGGATACTGGCATCCTGAATCGTCTTCGTTTTCTCCTGCAGAGCCTCGATCACCTCGTCTAGCGTTTGCGTCCGGGCATCCCAGTCTTTGAGGTTGATCATGCCCATGCCGTACGACGCGCCCACGCCGTCGGTCATCAAACTAAAACCGGCCAGCGTCGATACGTTTTCGACGGCGTCCATCTTCGAGGCTACCTGCTGCACTTTGTCCAGCACATCTTCCGTCCGCTTGACGGTTGCGCCTACCGGGGTCGTCACGTTGACGTAGATCATGCCCTGATCTTCAGTTGGAATGAATCCGCTGGGCAGAACCGAACTAATTCCCCAGGTCCCCCCGACAAATAACAGAAACATAGCAATCGTTACCGCTCCTCGACTGGCTACCCGCCGGAGTACTTGCTGATAACGCCCCGTCAGTTTATCGAAGCCCCGGTTGAAGCTGGCGAAGAAACGCCCCAACAGACCCGTGGGCGCCGTATCGTGCGTCGACCGAAGCAGTAACGCGCATAAAGCGGGGGTCAGGGTGACGGCGTTCACCCCGGAAATAACGATGGCGACGGCCAGGGTGAGCGAGAACTGCCGATAGAAGATACCCACGGGTCCCGACATAAACGCCACGGGAATAAACACCGCCGACATCACCAGCGTAATGGCGACCAGGGCGCCACTGATTTCCTTCATGGCCGCAAACGTGGCGGCCCGTGGTGACAGATGGCTGTGTGCAGCTGCGGCTTCAGCCATCTTGGCGTGAACGGCTTCTACCACGACAATGGCATTATCGACCACAATCCCAATGGCCAGAACCAACGCAAACAGGGTGAGCAGGTTGATAGAAAACCCAATCATACTCATGAACGCAAACGCACCCACCAGCGCCACCGGTACGGCCAGGGCACAAATGAGGGTTGAGCGCCAATCCTGCAAAAACAGAAACACGACCAGAAATACCAGCACGAACGCTTCGATCAGGGTACGGATTACTTCGTGAATGGAGGCATCCAGAAAGCGGGATACATCATACGCGAAGTTGTAGGTCATGCCCGGCGGAAAGTTCGACTGCTTCAACTCTGCCATCCGCGTCTTCACATTGTTGATCACGTCGCGGGCGTTGGAACCGGGGCGCTGCTTGAGCATGATGGATGCCGACGGGCGCCCATCGGTCTTCGACAGCACGTCGTAATCGAGCGAGCCAAATTCAACCTCGGCCACATCTTTCAGGCGCAGAATCGAGCCATCGGCTTCAGCCCGCAGCACCAGGTTTTCGTATTGCTTGGGTTCAAAAAACTTACCGCTATACCGAAGTACGTACTGGAGCATCTGCGGAGCCCGGTCGGCACTTTCGCCGGCTTTACCAGGAGCGGCTTCGACGTTCTGCTTACGAATGGCAGCAATCACCTCATCCGGCGATATATCGTAGGCGGTCATCCGGTCGGGTTTGAGCCATACCCGCATCGAGTACTCCCGCGACCCCATGATGTCGACAAATCCCACGCCATCGATTCGTTTGAGTTCAGCCAGCACGTTGATGTCGGCGAAGTTGTAGATGAACTTCTCATCGACGGTTGGGTCATCACTGAATATGTTGAGGTACAGCAACATACTGTTCACCTCTTTTTCAGTCGATACACCCGCCTTGATTACTTCTTCGGGCAACTCATCAAGCACGGTTGTTACCCGGTTCTGCACGCCCATGGCCGCTAAATCGGGATCGGTACCGACGTTGAAGAAAACCTGAATGATGGTACTGCCATCGTTGCCCGAAACCGAGTTCATGTACACCATGCCCGGAACCCCGTTGATGGCCCGCTCCAGTGGCATGGCCACCGCCTTGGTCGCTACTTCGGCATTCGCACCGGTGTACTTGGCCGTTACCGTCACAGAAGGCGGCACAATATCGGGAAACTGCGTAATGGGTAAGCCCGTCAGGGCCAGCACTCCGAGCAGGGTAATGGCAACCGATATGACCGCCGAAAGCAACGGTCGCTTGATAAATAAATTGAACATGAGAAGTCGGTTTACGTGGGTCGGTTTGTGGTTTACGGTTTTGGGTTTGTGGTTGGCCGACGCATGTATAGCTTCGCGCCAGCAACCATAAACCACAAACCCGTAAACCACAAACCGTTATTGTTTGGCAACTGCGTTCTGTGCGGATACGCTATCAGTAGAAATGGAGCGAGGAATGATCCGAGCCCCATCACGAATGTTCTGAATACCCTCATAAACGACCCGCTCACCGGCTTTCAGACCCGACAGCACAATGTAATTACTGTCGACCCGCCCCTGTGGCACAAAACTTCTTGTCTTAACCTTGTTGGCCGCATCGACTACATACACGTAGTTCTTGTCCTGCACTTCAAAAACCGCCTTTTGCGGTACCAGAATGGCATCACTGACGGCATTGGCCAGACGAATCTTACCGGACGACCCGTGCCGAAGCAGCTTATTCGGGTTGGGGAAACGCGCCCGGAAAGCAATGGTCCCGGCCCCTTCTTCGAAGATACTTTCCATGGTTTCAATCCGTCCCTTATAAGCGTAGGGCGTCTCATCGGCCAGCACCATCTCGACTTCCTGACCATTCCGGCCGTCGCGGGTGGGGTTCTTTTTGAGGTAATTCAGGTATTCTTTCTCCGACACATCGAAGTAGGCATATACTTCCCGAACATCCGATACAGTCGTCAGCAGGGCTCCCTCTTCGATCAGGCTGCCCATTTTGAACGGAATCCGGTTGATCGTTCCATCAAACGGCGCTTTGATACCCGCATGCGACAGGCGAAGCGCGGCCGTAGCCCGTGTCGATTTTTCTTCATCGATAGCGGCTTTAGCGGCTTCCAGTTTTGCCTTTGCCAGCTCCAGCTCCGAGGGCGATACAATTTTTTTCTCCACGAGCAACTGCACCCGCCCCATCTCGACTTCGGCCGTTCGGGCATTGGCGACGGCGCTTTTGAGGTTGGCGTTGGCCCGGTCAAACTCGGCCTGGTATTCAGCTTCGTTCAATTTGAAGAGCAGTTGCCCCTTATGAACCATCTGGCCTTCATCCACATATATCTTCTCTAAATAGCCAGACACCCTAGCCCGTATTTCAACGTTTTGAGTAGCTTCCAGACGACTTACGTAATCCCGTTTAAGCGTCGTGTTTTGCCGCGTCAATTGCACCACGGGCAGGGTGAGCGTTTCGGACTGCTCGGTTTCCGATTCCTTGTTCTTTGTTGCACAGCCTGTCATCAGCAGGCTGGCGATCAGGATAATCAGACTTAGCTTGTTTTTCATAAATCCTGGGTATAAATCCATATGGGCAACACAATGGGAATTTATCGTTCCCTTACCGCATTCCCTGGCGCTATCCTTGACTAAACAGGGGTAGCGATTGCCTATAAAGTGAGTGTTTTCTAGATAATTCCGTGTGTCCGTCAACGCAACATCCAGCCGCATCAAGGGACAAAGCAAACAACGCCCTATCAACTTAAGATTGACTTAAGTAAACCTTAGAAACTCCTTAGTAAGCGCCAATACCAGGCACAAATGACTGAAATACCCGAGCCTGAACCATTGGATACCAGGAGTAAGGCAACAAGCGTTCTACCAAACGATGGCGTTCGGTCGAGCACGGAGGCCAATAAAAGAAGTCGATGACAAACCGGCCAAAGGGCTGGTTTACGCGTAGACTTGAGGGGGCGGGGCAATTATTTCCGAGACAGGTGCGGGAAGGAAAACCGTTGGGAACGGCAAACTGTCTGTCGTTAGATAGTGAATCGACGGCATGAGCGGGGTGAAGATGAATAGATGGACAAAGACGTAGTCCTTCTCCAGTTCAGCAAATTCCGAATCGTCGTCCGGATCATCGTGTTCCGGAATGGCATTGGTGATTTCCAGGCAGGTTTCCAGAATAAATTCGCCTATGCTTTCTATCTTATTGACCGACAAATCTTTATGATAAGCCGTAGCCCGCCCCGTTGACGCCAACCGGTCAGGTGTATCCAGGCTTATGTTAATGACATGAAAGGCCATCAGAAAGCATAGGATTCGGTATAGCAGAAAGTTATATTGGCGTTTGTTCATATCGATTCGCTACCAAATGTAAATCAGCGAAGTCGAAAACTCAACCCCTGTAAGATCAGATCGTTATAAAACTTGGATTAAGCTAACAGAATCAGAGATAGATTAAATTTAGATTAAAATCTTTTTAACATCGTATGACTTTATTGCCAATTTTGGCCGACCATCCCTACCTGACACCGATACGAACCTGGTACGAAACCTCGTTCCCGGCAGATGAACGACGTAGCTTTCAGGCCCTTTGCCAACTCCTCCCCTGCGCTGCTATGCACCTCCGCGGATTGGTCGTCCAGGGCCAACTTATTGGATTTATTCTCTACTGGCACTGGCCCGATATGCTCTTTGTCGAACATTTTGCTATTGATCCCGCTCAACGGGGGAAGCAATATGGCCAACAGGCCCTCAGTCAGTTATTGCTTCTGGAAAGCAAAAGCCCCTATGTTCTTCTCGAGGTCGAGCTACCCCAAGACACAAACAGCCGTCGACGGATTCAATTTTATGAGCGGCAGGGTTTTTCCGTGAACCCCTTCAGCTATGCCCAGCCTCCGTATCAGGCCGGAAATCCATCTATACCGATGCATCTGATGTCCATACCCGCCATTTCGGACCACGACACGTTCGACTCACTAAGTAAGCTCATTAAAGAACGAGTTTATGAACGGTTTTATTGATGGGCACGAGGTTCCAGCCTCGTGCCCATCAATAAAACAGCCCGACCATTATTGGCCGGGCTGTTTTTTGTGGCGTCAACTTACCTACGCGTTCTGCTTCATCCGAATGATGTTCAGGGCGGCACCCGCTTTGAACCATTCGATCTGACCTTCATTGTAGGTATGATTGACGGGGAATTCATCCGTTGTCCCGTCGGCGTGGTGCAGCACGATTTCGAGCGGGCGACCCGGTGCGAATTCGGTCAGACCATCGATGTCGATAACGTCATCTTCCTGAATCTTGTCGTAGTCGGCAGGATTGGCAAACGTTAAGGCCAGCATGCCCTGCTTTTTCAGGTTGGTTTCGTGAATCCGGGCAAATGACCGAACCAGAATGGCCCGAACACCCAGGAAACGAGGCTCCATGGCCGCATGTTCGCGGGACGAGCCTTCGCCATAGTTTTCGTCACCTACTACAATCGACCCGATACCAGCGGCTTTGTAAGCCCGCTGAACAGCCGGTACTTCGCCGTATTCACCGGTTAGCTGGTTTTTTACGCTGTTGGTCTTCTCGTTGTAGAAGTTCACAGCGCCGATCAGCATGTTGTTGGAGATATTGTCCAGGTGACCCCGGTATTTCAACCACGGACCCGCCATCGAAATATGGTCGGTTGTACACTTGCCTTTCGCTTTGATCAGTAGTTTCAACCCTTTCAGGTCGGTTCCTTCCCAGGGCGCAAAGGGAGCCAGCAACTGCAACCGGTCTGAGGTGGGGCTCACCAGCACCTGTACCCCCGAACCATCTTCGGCAGGGGCCTGATAGCCAGCGTCATCAACGGCATAGCCTTTCACCGGCTGCTCAATGCCCTGTGGTTCATCCAGTTTCACCTGCTCACCGTTTTCATTGGTCAGCGTGTCGGTCATGGGGTTGAACGTCAGGTCACCAGCAATGGCGAAAGCCGTCACGATTTCGGGCGAGGCCACAAAGGCGTGCGTGCTGGCGTTGCCGTCATTCCGCTTGGCGAAGTTCCGGTTAAACGAGGTGATGATCGAGTTTTTGCGGGTCGGATCGTCCATGTGACGTGCCCACTGCCCAATACAGGGACCACAGGCATTGGCCAGCACCACCCCGCCGATTTCTTCAAACGTGTCCAGCAGACCATCGCGCTCAGCCGTGAACCGAACCAGTTCCGAACCGGGCGTAACCGTGAATTCGGCTTTGGTTTTCAAGTGCTTGGCCGTTGCCTGAGCCGCTACCGACGCCGACCGGGTCATGTCTTCGTAGCTGGAGTTGGTGCAGGAACCGATCAGGCCTACTTCCAGTTTGGCGGGCCAGTTGTTTTCTTTTACCGCTTTGGCGAAGTTAGACAGCGGCCACGCCAGATCGGGGGTGAATGGCCCGTTGATGTGGGGTTCCAACTCCGACAGGTTGATCTCGATCAGTTGATCGTAGTACGAAGCGGGATCGGCGTATACTTCTTCATCGGCACGCAGATCGGCTTTAACGGCCTGCGCAGCATCGGCGATGTCGCCCCGGTTAGTTGCCCGGAGGTAGTCCCCCATTTTATCATCATAACCGAAGATCGAGGTCGTGGCACCAATTTCGGCACCCATGTTGCAGATGGTTCCTTTACCAGCCGCCGACAGGGTTTCGGCTCCTTCGCCGAAGTACTCGACAATGCAGCCAGTTCCGCCTTTTACGGTCAGGATACCCGCTACGCGCAGGATAACGTCTTTTGCCGACGACCAGCCACTTAGTTTACCGGTTAGTTTAACCCCGATCAGTTTCGGCATTTTCAACTCCCAGGCCAAACCCGCCATCACGTCGCAGGCATCGGCACCGCCAACCCCGATCGCGATCATACCCAGTCCGCCCGCCATGGGCGTGTGCGAATCCGTACCGATCATCATACCCCCCGGAAAGGCGTAGTTTTCCAGAACGACCTGGTGAATAATTCCTCCGCCTGGTTTCCAGAAACCGATGCCGTATTTATCCGAAACGGACGCCAGGAAATCATATACTTCTTTGTTCTTGTTTTTGGCAATATCCAAATCCTTCTCGGCCCCTACTTCGGCCTGAATCAGGTGGTCGCAGTGAACGGTAGACGGGACAGCTACTTTGGGCCGGCCAGCCTGCATAAACTGCAGCAGCGCCATTTGAGCGGTTGCATCCTGCATGGCTACGCGGTCGGGCGCAAAATCGACATACGCTTTACCCCGCTCGAATGCCTGGGTGGTTTCACCGTTGAAGAGGTGACTATACAAAATTTTCTCCGACAAGGTCAGCGGTTTGCCGACCGCCTGCCGGGCGGCTTCGACGCGTTTGCCGAGGTTAGCGTAAACGCGCTGAATCATGTCTAAATCAAAAGCCATAGCAAGTAGGAATAAAAAAACGGATTACTGAACGGTATACTCTCTTAGAAACAACCAAGGAATCTTGAAAATGGATTCCGGTTATGGGGTCAAAATTAGAAGATTCTGACTCGTTTTGGAAATATTCCCACGAATGGATTATAAACAGGGCTAAACTAAGGTAGAAACAACCTAAATAAGGGTGCTTCCATGTCGCCGGGTAGCACTAAATGGAGAATAAACTTATCTTGGCGATTAAAATCACGTTAATCGATTATCCAACCTCATCACTGGCGCAAATGTATTGACGCACAGCCTCCATTCCGTATGAACAAAAAAAACATCCTCCTCTCCGTTGCTGCCCTGCTAGGCCTTAGCCTTGCTATTTCATCCTGCGGTAACGACGAAAACCCGACCATCTCCTCCACAACGACCCGGTTCGGGGCTACCTTAACCGGATTGGGCGAGAAGCCAACCTCCACGACATCTACGGCGACAGGCACGTTTGTGGGTAATCTGGATGAGACAACCCGCGTACTTAGCTACACAGTCACGTACGCTGGCTTCAATGAAGCACTGACCGGTGGTCACTTACACCGAATTGATTCAACGAAGACGGATGGAACCGGCCCCGTTGACATTCCTTTCCCAAGTTTAACGTCTCCAATCATCGGTAGCACATCGGCGCTAAGCCCGCTTCAGGTTTACCGGATTAAGGCTGGCCAATATTACGCCAACCTACATACAAAGACCTATCCAGGTGGTGAGATTCGGGGCGAGGTAAGAAAACAATAGTCTGTTTCGTTTACTGCGGTGTGCTGTCAGATGCTTACATCTGACATGGGAGGTTTCTTAAAACCTATAAACAAGGTTTTAAGAAACCTCCCGTTTTTTATTCTCACCGGGCTAAAACGGCAGCGGCCATCCGGCGCAAAACAGTCAGCCAGATTAATCCGGCGAGAATAGAAAAAGATGTCAAATTGATACTAACCGACAACATGGGCTGTCCCGGTTGCCTCTCAGGATCGGGCCAGAACGATTAAGACTAACCCCGTCAGGTAGGCAATACCCATGAACCAGAGGTATCGATTTGCTTTTTTCGGTGCGTCCTTAAACTCGTGCCAGGCAAACAAGCCCCAAAGTACCGACACAATGGTGGCTCCCTGGCTAAGCCCATAGGACACCGCATCACCGGCTTGCTTGGACCCGACCAGCAAGGTTGCCATGCCCAATCCCCAAATTAGCCCACCGCCCAGCCCAACCAGGTGTTCCCGCAGAGGAGTTTGCTTGTAGGTTTTTTGGTCCTCTTCATTGGTCAGAATAAAGCGCCGAACCAGGGACTCAACCAGCGGATTGCTGAGATTCAGGCCAATTGCGAAAAACAATATCCCACTGTAGGGCGTCAACAATCCCGTTTCCGGTTTCGTCAAATCCGTAATCAGGGCTTCGGACGTGAGCCGGAAGAAAAACCCCGCGACCAGGCCACCCGCCAGCGCAATCCAGATGCCTTTGTTATTACCAGACGACTGCTCTTTGTTATCCTCCGTTTGCTTGCTTTGATAAGCCAGTGCGCTAAAGACCATGGCCACCAGCACACAACCGCCACCAATGGCCAGCAAGGCCACACTCCCTTTTGGGTCAGCCAGGTAATTGACCACCAGCCCGATAGCCAGCGATAAGCCGGTTCCGACGGGCATGGCAATCGAGATGCCGGCCATGCTGATCCCGACCGTTAGCAACATGTTACCGATGTTAAACACGATCCCACCCGCTACGGCGATCAGTATGGCGCGCCACTCAGCCTGCTGAATATCCGCCACCACAGACCGTTCATGGCCACCAAAACTACCCAACGTGAACGCTACCAAAAGCGCACTAAGCAGAATACCATAGACATAATCCCGGTAAAAGACGTAGAGCGGGGCTGACTTGGTAACAAACTTCTGCGCGTTTGCCCAGGAACCCCAAAAAAACATCGTAACCAGACATAAACAAATGGCTACTGTTGGTTCAGTCGTTATAAACATAGAGTGTTGATCGCTAGGATAGCAACCTCACGAATGGTTTTTCGTTTATAAGACCGTTTGCGAGTAAGGTAGTGGTCTGTGAGTAGCGCTGATTGCCCAGTCACTGATAAGCAGTCAGCGCTACTTACGATCAAAAAAACTCCCGACAGTAGCTTAATCAGTGGGCCTGATTGGGCTGCTGTCGGGAGTTTTTGACTAGTAGCACCCGTCAGCTAGTCATCATGACCAGCCTTTGCGGGTAAGAAGTTACTCGTTTACCCTACAGTGATCGTTTGCGCGGGCTTATTGGTTTCCGGGTTTTTAGGCAAAACTACATTCAGAATACCAACGTCGTAGCTAGCCGAGATGCTTTCGGTGAGGACTTTGCCATTGAGCCGGAACGAGCGGTCGAACGAACGGTCGCTGTATTCCTGGTAGGTATAGTTACCTGACGTTGCTTGTCCGGGATTTTCGGCAGAATCGGTACCCTGGTAGGAAATCGTCAGTACATCGTCTTTTACGGACAGTTTTACGTTCTCTTTGACCAGACCAGCCGCAAATAGAGAGATTATATAGCTTGTCTCGTTCTCTTCAATATTGGCGGGTGGCTGGTGCGAGCCGCCCCCATGACGGCCAAACGATGGCCCGCCCCAGAAACTGCCGAATTTTCCCCGGCCCCAGGGACCACCAAACCGACCACGACCCATTGACCCGCAACCACCTTTATAGCCTGATTGGGTATTACCTGCCTGATATGCTTCTTTGTTATACATGATGCTGTGTGTTTTAGTCTTGTGTTTACCGATTGTGTTGTTGTGATTTTACTTGGTTTGTCTTAATTGATTGGGATAATCCGTTCAAAACTCTGGCTGCTCATAGGCGACCGATACGTCGGATTATCGATGGAAATAATCTGTGATGATTGCCAGCCAGTACGCTCGAATCGGCCAAATGCCCGACTGCCCATTAAACGAGGGCCTACCACCCGAACGACTACGGCTACGCCCAGCGCAACCAGAAGTACTTTGACAATGAGCGATACCAGAAATAGGATCAACCCGGCTGCCAGCGCTAAGCCAGCTACTCTCCAAATGATGTTCATGTTGCTAAAATTTAAATGGTTTATAAAAGCTCCGTCTATTGATTAGTGGACCGGGACTTACGTTAACGTTCGAACGTATTTCGTTTTTTCAGTGCTTTCCTTTCTTTGTTTGAGCCTTTGATAAGGATGACGGCGAAGGGCTCCTTTTTACTTTAACCAAGCGCAAAGTTTTTTTAGAAAATCAGTAATTGGTCTTAAAAACAGAGGTAAACTAATCGACGTACAAGCAAAAAACTAACCCATAACCGATTGATTATAAACAAATTACCCCCGCATCAAAATTTTTTTGATGCGGGGGTAAAAACTAAAAATAGTTGCGAATTGCTCCAGGTTAGGGCTGTTTTTCACCCGGATAATCCCGGCAGCAATACTGACTGGAATTGCCTCGGGCGTCTGACTTTAAATGGCCGGACCAATGGGTGAGGAAATCCCTGTCAAGCTTTTCACCATCGATACCCTCTGACAGGAACAAAGGCTATCTAGTTCTTATACAGTATGTTAACAGTGTTAACTTCGACTAGATTGACGCTAATCCTGACGAACTCATACACTGCTTTGGCTAACTTCTTTATTATTTAGAATGAAGGGTGTCAAGCGCTAATTTTCCAGGAATTGGTGATTTTAGCCTCCTGTGTACTCTTACTAGTGGTCATTTAGCGGTAGGCCACGGCGCTGAAACTCTTTCCAGTTGACATATTCATCTCCTTTTCGCTGCTCCACCATCGTAATGCAACTATCAACCGGACAGACCAGTTTACACAAATTACAACCGACACATTCATCTTCTTTAATCGAATAGGTGTTGTAGGGGTTACCGTATGACAGATTAATCGCCTGATGCGAGGTGTCTTCGCAGGCGATATAGCACAAGCCGCAGTGAATACACTTGTCCTGATTTATCTTCGCGACGATGTGGTAATTGATGTCCAGGTCTTCCCAATGCGTGATAGTCGGCACCGATTTACCGATGAAATCGTCGAGGGTTTTAAAGCCTTTTTCGTCCATCCAGTTATTCATGCCATCGCACATGTCTTCCACGATCCGAAACCCGTGTTTCATGACGGCCGTACAAACCTGCACGTTTGAAGCACCCAGGAGTAGAAACTCAACGGCATCTTTCCAGGTGCTGACGCCCCCAATGCCCGAAATCGGCACGCGGGACGTAATAGGGTCCTGGGCGATGGTGGTCAGCATTTTTAGGGCAATGGGCTTCACGGCAGGGCCGCAATAGCCACCATACACCGACTTGCCCGCCACATACGGGTTGGGTACCAACGTATCCAGATCGACACCCGTTACCGACTGAATTGTGTTGATCAGGGAGAGCGCATGCGTTCCCCCCTCAACGGTGGCCCGGCCCGTGGGCACAACCGAATGAACATTGGGCGTCAGTTTGGTGATCACCGGGATCGTTGCTTTTTCCATTACCCATTCGACCACCATTTTGGCAATCTCCGGGTCCTGACCAACGGCCGCCCCCATGCCGCGTTCGGTCATGCCGTGCGGACAGCCAAAGTTGAGCTCAAGACCGTGAGCGCCCGTATCTTCTACCTGCGCAATGAGTTCGTGCCATTTCGCGCGCGAGTTATCGGCCATCAGCGATACAATCATGGCCCGGTCGGGAAACAGGCGAACACATTCGGCAATTTCGCGAAGGTTAATGGCCAACGGACGGTCCGAAATGAGTTCAATGTTGTTGAAGCCCATCATTTTCGTACCACCATAATCAATGGCCGAATACCGGGACGATACGTTCTTTACCTGGCTACCCAGCGTTTTCCAGACGACGCCCCCCCAACCGGCTTCGAACGCCCGTAATACATTATACTGTTTATCCGTTGGTGGGGCACTCGCCAGCCAGAATGGGTTGGGTGATTTGATACCGAGGAAGTTAGCGCTTAGATCTGCCATTTGTGAATGAGTAAAATCGGACCGCCGATGCGGAGCCAATGAGTGAAAGAGCGAAAAGAAGGACGCACACTCATCCATGCTTTCGTTCTTTGGTAATTTTTGTGAGGTCAGGTTCTTAAACCTGACCAGTTAGGTTTCTTAAAACCTTCTTTTGTCATTAATTGAGGTTTTGAGAAACCTCACTGTGTCGGGTTTAAGAACCCAACACCACGCACAATAAGTGAATGAGTGAGAGGGATATGCGCCAGCAATTCGCTCTTTCGCTCATTCACTCCGCATCGGCGGTCCGATTTCGCTCATTATAAATTCTAAAATCGCCTTCGCGCCGTCCTTACCCGCCTGAACGGCGTCAACGACTTCTTTGCCCCCATTCACACAGTCGCCCCCCGCAAAAACGCCGGGGATGTTCGTGGCGCAACGGCTGTCGATGGCGACTTTGCCGTTCCAGTTCGCCAGTTGATGAGTGCTGACCAGTTCCTCGTAAGGAACCTGCCCGGCCGCTTTGATGACCATATCGACGTTCAGGGTGATGGTTTCCCCTGTCTCTACCGGTGCCCGGCGGCCGCTGGTATCGGGTACGCTCAGTTCCATGACGTGGCAAATCAGTTGCGAAACCCGACCGTTCTCTCCTTTTATTTCTTTGGGTGATGCCAGCCAAATCAGGTTGCACCCGTCCAGTTTAGCCAGATTCAGTTCGACTTCGGTGCTGGGCATTTCGGCTTGTGTCCGGCGGTAAACGATCGTCACGTCTTTAGCGCCTAATCGTTTGGCCTGCGTTGCGGCATCAATGGCCGTCATGCCCAGACCAATCACGGCAACTTTATCGCCAACCGGTACGGACGGATAGCCCTTTTCGCGGATATCGTAAATAAATTGAATGGCATCCTCGACACCCGCCAGTTCTTCACCGGGAATGTTGAGTTGACGAGCCAGCCCAACGCCCACGCCAAGATACACCGCGTCGTAGTTGTTTTGAAGTTCGGCGAGGGAGACATCTTGGCCAAGCGCCTGCTTGTATTTGATGTCAATACCACCTAGGGAGGTGATAAAACTGACCTCATCTTTACAGCATTCGGGGGTCACTTTATAGGCGGCAATCCCATAGGTCATGAGCCCACCGCCCTGGTTTTCCTTCTCGTAGATGGTCACATCGACACCCTCTCGACTCAGCGCATGGGCACAACTCAATCCGGCCGGCCCCGCTCCTACAACCGCCACTTTACGGCCGGTTGACGGTTTCCGCTGAAAAAGAGGCCATTTGTGTTCGATGGCCTTTTCGGTCGAATACCGTTGCAGTTTGGCAATTGGGATGGGCGGTTCGTCTAGAAAATTATAGACGCAGGACCCTTCGCACAATTTTTCAACCGGGCAAACTTTTGAACAGCCCGCCCCCATAATGTTGGCATCGAGAATCGTATAAGCCGACCCCTTGATGTTGTCGGTGGTGATCTGCTTGATAAATCGGGGAATATTGATGCTCGTCGGGCAACTTTTCGTGCAGGGAGCATCATAACAAAACAAACAGCGATTGGCTTCTACCAGGGCCGCATCCCGCGAGTCGAAGGGCGGGTGAATATCGCTGAAGTTTTGCTCGTACTGCTCAGCCGTTAATCGGTTATTGAGGATAGCCATAGCCTTTTAGTTAAGAATGAAGAGTGTATAGTGAACAATAAAAGTCGGTTTACACTTTTTAAGCTTCATCTATATTCTTCGCTTTTAACTCAAGCTTTTCTTTTAAAAGATTTCCTAGTGACGTTTTTTGAATCGACCCTAAAATTTTAACTAATTCTTCACAATCGAAAAGCATTGAATCAAAGGTTTCTTTATCAAAGTATTCCGTTGCGCCTAATAATCTCAACCAGTATCTAGTTTCCCGAGCCTCTTTGTAAGCAATTCCAATTTTAGCGGTGAATTCCCGCTTAGTTAGTCCACCGGTGGCTTCTTCAACATTAGATCCGATACTAATTCCACTTCGCAGGATTTGGTCTGCTAAAGAATAGATGTTATGTTCTTTACAGAGCCATTGATACATGCGAATTATACGAACAGAAAACTCAAAAGACTTAACCTGGATAATACTTTCTTTTCCAAACATAGCCACCGTATTTTTATCGTTCACTCATCACTATTAACTCTTCACTGATCACAGTTCAACCAATTTGTCATACGTTTCGGGTCTTCTGTCGCGGAAGAACTGCCAGACATTCCGAACCTGTTCGATCATGTCGAGATCAAAATCGGCGATGAGTAATTCATCCTTATCGTCCGAAGCCGTCGCAAAAATTTGTCCGCGCGGATCAACGAAGTACGATGAACCGTAGAACCGACCCAGATTCCAGGGTTTCTCTTCCCCAACGCGGTTGATACAACCCATAAAGTAGCCATTAGCAGCCGCGTGGGCGGGCTGCTCAAGTTTCCATAGATACTGTGACAAACCAGCCACCGTTGCCGACGGGTTATACACGATTTCGGCGCCGTTCAACCCCAGGCAACGGGCTCCATCGGGGAAATGACGGTCATAGCAGATGTAAACACCGATTTTGGCGTATCGGGTCTGAAAGACCGGGTAGCCGAGGTTACCGGGTTTGAAAAAGAATTTTTCCCAGAAGCCCGACGTATGCGGTATGTGATTCTTGCGGTATTTGCCCAGATACGTCCCGTCGGCGTCGATTACAGCAGCGGTGTTGTACAAGACACCGGCCTGCTCTTTTTCATAGACCGGCACAATCATGACCATGTTGTATTTTTTGGCGTATTCCGCCATTCGGTCGGTGGTTGGTCCGGGAACACTTTCCGCCGACGCATACCAGGCATTGTCCTGCCCCGGACAGAAATAGGGCGTACTGAAAATTTCCTGCAGACACAGAATCTGTACGCCTTTTTCACCGGCTTCTTCGATGAGCGGAATGTGCTTCCGGATCATCGCTTCTTTTATTTCTTCTATGGTGCCTTCCCCTTCGGTCATCGGCAAACTCATTTGTATCAATCCGGATTTAATAAGTCGAGGCATGATTTTTTACAGTTTGTGGTTTATGGTTTGTGGTTTACGGTTGGCTGGCGCATGAACACATCTGAGCCCTGTTTTTGTCCGTGGTCCGTGTCGGCAAAGACCACAGAGGCACAACTACAAACCGTAAACGACAAACCAGCTGGCATCTATCAATCTAAATTTTTCCGCTGACTTTATTTCGCTTTATGAATTGACCATTTCCTTTTTCGACCAGGCATTTATTTGCATCAATCACTACGTTTCCCCGCAGCAAAACGGTTTTCACTTTCCCCGTTACCTCCCACCCTTCGTAACCCGAATAATCGACATTCATATGGTGCGTTTTGGCCGAAAGGGTATGTTTTTCATTAGGATCAAAAATGACAATGTCGGCATCGCTGCCCACGGCAAGGGTGCCTTTTCGGGGAAACATCCCGAAGATTTTTGCCGCATTTGTGCAGGCTACTTCCACGTATTTATTTAACGTAATTTTGCCCTTTCCAACCCCTTCGCTAAATAGTAATTCCATACGATTTTCGATAGCCGGATGTCCATTCGGAATCTTCGAAAAATCATCTTTCCCCATCAGTTTTTGCGCCCACATAAACGGACAATGGTCGGTGGCCACAACTTGGACAAGTCCCTGGTTGATACCCGCCCAGAGGGTTTGTTGATCTTTTTTCTGCCGCAACGGCGGACTCATGACCCACTTGGCTCCCTCAAAATCCAGGGAGCCTCCCGCTTCATAAAGCGACGCATCGAGAAGCAGGTATTGAATGCAGGTTTCTACGAAAACTTTCTGATTCCGACGGGTGGCATTCCGAACCGCGTTTAGCGCCCCTTCGCAGGTCATATGGACAATATAGCCGGGGCAATCTGTGTAATCGGCCATGTCAGAAAACCGCCCGCTGGCCTCCGCTTCAGTCACCTCAGGTTGCGAGAGGTAGTGGTAGAGCGGAGACAACTTGCCTTCGCGTTTGTGTTTGGCAACCAGGAAATCGATCACATCACCGTTGGTGGCATGCACCGTAACCAACCCGCCCTGCTTTTTCACTTCCTGCATCAGACCAATCATCTGGCTGTCGTCGATCATCAACGCCCCTTTGTACGCCATGAATGTTTTGAACGAAGTAATCCCCTCGTTCTCAACCATTTCCTGAATTTCCGCTTTCGTATTGTCATTAAAGTCCGTGACGGCCATGTGGAAACTGTAGTCACCGGCGGCCGTTCCCGTGGCCCTGGACTTCCATTCGGCGAGGGCTTCTTTCAATGAGTGCCCCTGCTTTTGCAGGACGAAATCAATGACGGTCGTTGTGCCACCAAACAGGGCCGCTCGGGTGCCCGTTTCGTGCGTATCGCTCGAAAACGTACCCATGAACGGCATATCCAGGTGAACGTGCGGATCAATACCACCCGGAAAAACCAGTTTACCCGACGCATCAATCGTGCTATCAGCGTCAATAGGCAGATCTTTCCCGATGGCTTTTATGGTTTCACCATCCACGAAAATATCGGCGATATAATCGTCAGTCGCCGTTATGATGCGACCGTTTTTGATTTTAATTGACATAACAACCGTTTCTTTCATTCTTGAGTGAAGTCAGATTCTTAAATGTGACTAATAAAGTTTCTCAAAACCTCACTAGTCGGTTATAAGTAACCAACTCCACAAACAACATTTATAATGATTCCTTTTTCTATAAAAATGTCAGCCTTTCTGGCTTTTGCTGGTCAGAAACAGGCAATCTGTCTCTTCGCATCAACGCCAAATAAATACCGCCACTGACGAAAAAGCCAACGAACCAGGCGTAGCTATACAGGTCTGAAATCCAGGCCGGAATACTATCCGAAGAAATGACTTTAATCGTGGTTAGAAACCCTGGAATATTAGGGAGTATACCCAACAGCAAGGCAATGATGGCGGCCTGATTGAAGCCATTTTTAAAGCGGTACATGCCACTGGTATTGTATAGATCAGGGACACTCAGTTGCTGCTTCCGAACGAAATAATAATCGGCGATCATGATGCCACCGACGGGCCCAAGCAGGCTCGAATAGCCAACCAGCCAAGTGAAAATAAAGCCTGTTGGGTCGGCAATCAATTTCCAGGGAACTATCAGAATACCAATAACTCCGGTAATGTAGCCGCCTTTCCGGAAGTCGATTTTTGAGGGAGCCAGGTTCGCAAAATCATTGGCCGGGCTCACAATGTTAGCCGCAATATTGGTCGCCAACGTTGAAATGGCCACGGCAATCATCGCCACGCTAACGAGTAGTTTGCTGTCGAATTTTCCGGCCAGAACGATTGGGTCCCAGATGGTTGTGCCGTAGATAATGGTCGTTGCCGAGGTGACCACGACACCAATAAAGGAGAAAAGCGTCATGGCGGGCGGCAGGCCAATGACCTGCCCTTTTACCTGAGCCCGCTGGCTGATGGCATAGCGCGTAAAGTCAGGAATGTTCAGGGATAAGGTTGCCCAGAAACCAACCATCCCCGTTAGGGCCGGAAAGAAAAAGGCGAAAAACGCAGCGGATGTCGTGAATTTAGCCGGTTGCTCTAGAATCGGTCCAAGGCCATTTCCGGCCGAGATGGCCCACCAAAGCAAGGCCAGCGCGGCCACTGGAAGAAAGAAAGCCTTGAAAACCAGCAGTTTTCGAATGCTATCGACACCCAGATACACGACATACATATTCACTAACCAGAACAGTAAGAAACAGATCGCCGGACCCGTTTGCAACCCGAACGAAGCCGGAAAAACGTCCGGCAATCTCTCCAGCGATGGAATCCACAACCGAAGCATCTGGTATATGGAAAACCCGCCAATCCAGGTCTGGATACCAAACCAGCCACAGGCAACAATGGCGCGTAACAACGCGGGGATATTGGCGCCACGGGTACCAAAGCTGGACCGCACCAGGACCGGAAAAGGAATTCCGTATTTGGCACCAGCATGGCCGTTCAACACCATGGGAATCAATACGATTGTGTTTCCCAGAAAGATGGTGAAAATAGCCTGCCACCAGTTCATACCACCCTGAATGAGCGAACTGGCCATCATATACGTCGGAATACACAAGCTCATGCTGATCCAGAGGGCGGCATAATTCCAGGTATTCCACGTCCGCCTGGACGAGGGAATGGGTGCCAGGTCGTCGCTGTATAATGCAGACGATTCGACAAGGCTTTCTTGTTCAGTCAGTTGCTCCATTTAATCACGGTTCAGGGTTTAGCGTATGCGGTATTCTGGGATCGCCGAAGTGATGGTTCATGGCTGCACCCGTTCGTTTTACGACAAAGCAAGCACAGCTATACATCAGCCTTAGTAATCCAAAACGAAACCCAATTAACTCATTTTCAACGTATCGAATACCATTTTTTTAAACTTTAACTCATCCGCTTCTACGCAGATGGTGGCATTGGGAGATTTACCCCAAACACCCAGTTCATCGATCGCCAAAGCGCCCAGCGTTAACTCGCCACGCGTTTCCACATCCACAAAGCGCGAAACGGATTGGGTCACAATCGTCGGATCAATGACAGCGGCTATTGTGATGGCATCGGGATGATTGGACCCGTTCATTTTCTGATGCTCTTTGCAATATTTCCGCCGGATGCGATTAATTTTCATGAAAAAGTCAGCGTAGTGGGTTCCTAGTTTTTCCACGCGGACGTAATCTTCATCCGTAAACACCGAACTCTTCACACTCACATCGAATCCGACCGTCGTGATGGGAATACCGGATTGAAAAACGACGCGGGCCGCTTCGGGATCAACCCAGGCATTGTAGGTTGCGCCGGGGTTGATATTTCCGTAAAATTTATAGAACCCGCCCATGAAGTAGAGTCCTTTGATCTTTTTGGCGATGGATGGCTCCCGAAGCAATGCCAGAGCTATGTTGGTGAGCGGCCCGATGGCCACAATGGTCACCTCATTTGGGTACATTCCGACCAGCCGGATGATGGCATCGACAGCGTGTTCCTTCTCGGGTTTTTGCTGCGGATCAGGAAAAAATGAATCGCTCATCCCGTCGCTGCCGTGCACATACGTGGCACTCCCATGTACCTCACGTACTAATGGCCGCGCCGATCCCTGATAAACCGGAATCTGACCTTTTTTTCCAGCTACCTGAAGCGTGTATAAGGCGTTTTTCGTCTGCTGCTCAAAGCCCACATTGCCGCAGGTAATGGTTAGAGCCTCTACCTTTAGTTTGGGCGAGGTAACGGCCAGCAGAACGGCCAGCGCATCATCGGTAGCGGTATCTGTATCCAGAATAATCCGTTTGACCGGATCGGCTGGACGACTCTCTCCTCCCGACGACGCAAAGGCCATAGCCGGTAGCAGAACCGATGCCGACCCGGCCGTGAGTGTCTTAATAAAGTAGCGTCTTGTGGCGCGCATGCTTGTCAATCGTATTTGAGATTACTTATTTGTCGTTCAGGGTGTGCCTCTTACGACAAACCACAAACTTGTTAACTGCTCAACTCACGTGCTCGTCTGCGATGGACAGGGCTTCACTAATGATCGCAAGCCCTTCGTCAATCTGTTCTTTCGTGACGCAGAGCGGTGGAGCTACGAATACGTAACTCCAGCGGACAAAGGTGTACATGCCTAATTCCTTGATTTTGGCGGCCACTTTACTCATCACGGCCATTTCCTCCGGCTTCGCGTTGAACGGTGCCATCGGTTCTTTCGTCGTCCGGTTTTTGACCAGTTCGAAACAACCCAGGAGACCGGTATTTCTGAAATCACCGATACACGGATGCTTTTGCTTGAGCAACGCAGCCTGTTCATCCATGTATTTCCCCATCTCAACGGTGTTTTCGATCAGGTTCTCCTCCTCGTAGATTTTCAGAGTTTCGAGGGCTGCTGCACAGCCCACCGGATGCGCCCCGTAGGTCATGCCCGTTGCCAGGACCGTGTCGTCGAAACGGGCCGCGATTTTATCCGTCACCATCAAACAGCCGAAGGGAATGTAGCCACTGGTAATGCCTTTGGCCATCGTGACCAGGTCGGGCACAATGCCGTGATTTTCAAAACCAAACCATTTGCCCGTCCGGCCAAATCCACTCATTACTTCGTCGATAATCAGTAGAATACCGTGCTTGTCGCAGATGTCCCGAACCGCGGCTAAATACCCTACTGGATACTGCAAACAGCCCGATGTGCCCGACTCGCCTTCCAGCATGATAGCGGCAATGTTACCAGGCCCTTCGTAGGCGATGACCCGCTCCAACTGCGCCACCGAATCGGTCAGCATACTTGCTTCGTCGTGGTTCCAGCGATAGCGATACGGGATGTCGATATGCACAAAATTAGGGGCCTGCTGCGAATCGTCGGGCAATTTACGCGGATCACCACCCACTGATAAGGTGCCGTATGTAGCCCCGTGATACGACTGATAGCGGCTCAGAATTTTATGTCGTCCTGTGTATAGACGAGCCAGTTTAATAGCTGCTTCATTCGATGTGGCACCGCATAAGGTAAAGAAAGCCTTATTCAACTCACCGGGACAGATTTCGGCCAGTTTTTTGCCCAGCTCTCCCCGAACTTTCGTCACACAGTAAGGCGTCACGTAGCTCACCTCCTGCATTTGCTTGACAACAGCCTCTGTAATCCGCTGATTACCATGCCCAATATTGACGTTCATCAGTCCCGACGAAAAATCAATATAGCGTTTATCGTCGTAGTCATACAGGTACACCCCCTTGGCGTATTTCACGGCAATGGGCGAGATATTCTTTTGTTTGCTCCAGGCAAACACGGTGTAATCAAAACTATCCTGCAGCACTTCCTGCCTTTCGGAAAGCGTCGTTGTTTCAAGCATGGTTTACAGTTTGTGGTTTGTGGTATTCGGTTTGTGGTTTACACTTGGCTGACGCTCCCTCGACTTATGCGCCAGCCAACTGTAAACCACAAACCGTAAACCTGTTTAACTCATCCAGTTTATTCCTGATTCGGGGTTCCACTTGGTCGTACTTTTTTTGAGCTTCGTCCAGAATTCGATGGAGCTTTTGCCGGTGATGTCGCCCACGCCGAACCGGCTGTCGTTCCAGCCACCAAACGAAAACGGTTCGCGCGGAACGGGTACGCCTACATTGACGCCGACCATGCCGGCACTGGCTTTGTCGATCACGTAGCGCGCCATGCCCCCGTTCTGGGTGAAAACGGAGGCTGCATTGCCATATGGATTGGCATTTTCAATCGCCAGCGCTTCATCGACGGTATTCGTTCGCATGATGCTGATCACCGGCCCAAAAACCTCTTCTTTCGCGATGGCCATCTCGGGTGTCACATAATCAATGACCGTTGGCCCGACATACGTACCCTGCTCTTTCCCATCGACGGTCGGGTTACGGCCGTCAACCAGCACTTTCGCGCCTTGGCTTTCGGCTTCGGTAATGTATCGCTCGATGCGCTCTTTGGCTTCCCGGTTGATCACCGCCCCCAGGTTTTTACCGGGCACCATCTTCTGGGCTTCGTCAATTAGCTTTTCGATGATGTGGTCCACCGGCCCCACGGCCACCATAGCCGAAGCGGCCATGCACCGTTGACCGGCACAGCCCGCCATGGAGGCTGTTATGTTCTGGGCTGTCATACCCGGAATGGCATCGGGCAATACAATGAGGTGGTTTTTTGCCCCGCCCAACGCCAGACAGCGCTTGTAGTTTCCGGTTGCTCGTTTATAGACAGCCTTCGCAATTTTAGTAGAGCCAACAAACGAAACGGCTACGATACCCGGATGATCACAAATGGCCTCCACAACCGCCCTATCGCCGTGAACAACATTGAAGACACCCGCTGGAAGGCCCGCTTCCTGCAACAGCTCGGCGAGCCTGCCCACACTCAACGGCACTTTCTCAGATGGCTTGATAATCATGCAGTTGCCCAGCGCAATCGCGTTTGGAATGGTCCAGTTGGGCACCATACTCGGAAAGTTAAACGGGACGATGCTGGCAACGACGCCCAACGGAACATGCTCTGTTCGGCATTCGACTCCCCGACTCACTTCCAGTATTTCACCCGTAACGATTTGGGGGAGCGAACAGGCAAATTCCGCCAGCTCCGCTCCTTTTTCAATTTCGGCAACGGCCTCGTCATAGGTTTTGCCATTTTCTTCCTGAACCAGCAACGCCAATTCCTTCAGGTTCTTTTCCAGCAGGGCTTTGTAGCGAAAGAAAACCTGCACTCTTTCTTTAATGGTTGTACGGCTCCACATCGGAAAAGCCCCTTTTGCCGCTTCCACCGCTGTATCCAGATCGGTAGCGGTCGACAGCGGTACTGATGATAACGATGTACCATCGATGGGGGAAATAACCGCCAGTGTTTGATCGGTTGTTGCTGCGACAAACCGGCCGTTGATGTAGTTCTGAATGGGAGCGTACTTCATGAATCCATAGCTTCTTCTGCATTTTTTGCAGAACCAAGATGTGCAAACTAAAAATAATTTAGATAGGAGTCAAATAATAGCCATATTTTTGCTTGACAAAACCAAGTGAATGGAAAAGAATCAGAGTACGCTGGATGATTTGGACTTTGCTATTTTGTCGTGTCTGCAAAAAGATGGGCGGATGTCATTCACCGAAATTGCCGAGCGGCTAACGGTTTCCGTGGGTACGGCCCGAACCCGCTTCAACCGCTTACTGGAGGAGGGGATCATCAGTATTGTGGGGCGGGTCGACCCGGATAAAGTTGGTTTTCGTGCCTATGCGCACATCGCAGTCTATGTTCGCCCGGCAACATTAAAAGAGCAAGTGGCGCAGGAGATTTCGGCTAAGCCGGAAGTGAGTTTTCTGGCCAGCACATCGGGCGATTATGATCTGGAAGTCGATGTCATGTGCCCCAGTAACAACCACCTGGTCGATTTTGTGAACCAAATTTCCACAATTGACGGTGTCTACCAGACCAAGACGACACTTTACTTTAAAGTCTATAAATATGCTCAGCCGGACCTAAATCTGCTGAAATAAAGCCCCGTTACTCGTTACTTCTTCGACCGGGCCATTTCCTCATAACTTAAGATTAGCCGCAAACGAAGCTTCATAGGCAAAAGTTAGAGCAACACATACTAGCTATACTTTTTCTATTGAATCACAGTCTGTTAAATTAATTAACCAACGTTATGAGAAAAGCATTCATCGCATCTGTAGTCCTTGTGGTGGGCATATTGGGGTATGCCTGTAAAGACGACGAAAACCCAACAACCACGACCACATTAAATCCGACCCAGTTTATAGCCACGCTTGGCAACACAGGGAGTTCGGCAACAACCTCAACAGGCACAGGCACATTCGCAGGTACGCTGAGCCAGGGCTCTGGTATCGCAACAGGGACGGGTACGGGAACGGGTACTAGTATTGGAACGGGGTCCAGTGTGTTAAGTTACACAGTAACGTATTCGGGCATCACGCCAACCGCAATCAGCCTCGATCCAACATCGACCTCAACGACTACGGGTTCTTCGAACTACAGCAACAGCATCTTATTGGCGGGTTCATTTTCGTCAACAACGACTGGTCCGGGAAGCGGCACTAGTACGACGCCTGGCAGCGGCACGTCAACAACACCCGGAAGCGGGACCACAACAACACCCGGCAGCGGGACCACGACAACACCCGGCAGCGGTACGTCAACGACTCCCGGCAGTGGAACAACCACCAACCCAGGAAGCGGTACGTCAACGACACCTGGAAGTGGCACAAGTACAACGCCAGGTAGTGGAACTGGCACGGGCACAGGAGCAGGAACAATAACGGCCTCGCCAATAACGGGCACGGTTACGTTGACACAAAGCCGCGCCGACAGCCTGTCAAGAGGTCTCTATCGTATTAATATCCGTACAGCCTCCTATCCAAATGGAGAAATCGGCGGTACAGTTCAAGTCCGTTAAGCGGAGCGTCTTACCTGACGTACAAAAGAAAACAGCTCTGCCTAAACGGGTAGAGCTGTTTTCTTTTGGTAATCCGGCTTCGGTAAACCCATTAGGATAAAACCATAACAATAAACATCAGAGCAGCCTTCAATGGGTAAGCGGCAATCAATCAGGTATAAGAACAAAAAAATATTAACGGAAATCAAGTGGTCGGTTAAGCCTCTTTGACCAACCAGAAGTAAAAGCGAAATCACCAAAAAATGGGCTTTATTAGCTTATATATAAGACTTTTACCGACAAACACCGAACTGTAACTTAATATGTGCTGTTACATATATATAACCGCTCCGGCAATCCGGTAATCCTCCACTTTTGTTTCGTCGTAGATAGCTTGTCTTGTACAAGTCAGTGCTTTTGCGTCTATATTTGGCTCGATTCGTGGTAAAAGGTAGCGGAGACAGTTTCAATCTAAATATCGATTATGTCGAAAAACTTAGTCATAGTGGAGTCGCCGGCGAAGGCGAAAACCATTGAAGGCTATCTTGGAAAAGACTTTACGGTGAAGTCCAGTTTCGGTCACGTCCGTGATCTGCCCAAAGATGGGCTGGCCGTCGATGTGACCAATGGCTTCAGACCGTCTTATGAAATTTCGCCCGATAAAAAGAAACTTGTTAGTGAATTAAAGACACTGGCCAAGTCGGCAGATGAAGTATGGCTGGCTACAGATGATGACCGCGAAGGCGAAGCCATTTCGTGGCACCTTAAAGAAGCGCTTGGGTTGCGCGACAATACAAAACGCATTGTGTTTCGTGAAATCACGAAGAACGCAATCCTCAACGCCATCAAGTCGCCCCGCACCATTGATGTCGATTTAGTGAATGCCCAGCAGGCCCGGCGTGTGCTGGATCGGCTGGTTGGTTATGAATTATCGCCCGTCCTTTGGCGCAAAATTAAAGGCGGCAGCACTGGTCTGTCGGCGGGTCGGGTGCAATCCGTTGCGTTGCGACTGGTTGTTGAGCGCGAACGGGAAATCGACAAACACTCGGCCAAATCCTCCTTTAAGGTCACGGCGCAGTTTATTGTCGATGGCAACAAAGTTCTGAATGCCGAGCTGGCTAAAAACTTTGCTACCGCCGGGGAAGCCCGCGGTTTTCTTGAAGCCTGCGTTGGGGCTACCTTCACCATTAAAAACCTGGAGACCCGTCCGGCTAAGAAAACACCGGCACCGCCGTTTACAACATCGACTCTCCAGCAGGAATCCTCCCGGAAGCTGAGCTATTCGGTGGATCGTACCATGCGGATTGCCCAGAACCTATACGAAGCCGGTAAAATTTCGTACATGCGTACCGACTCGACCAACCTCTCTCAGGAAGCCATCGAGAAAGCAGTAGCGGAAATTGGTTCGGAGTTTGGGGATAAATACATTCAGACACGGCAATTCAAGACCAAGAACGAATCGGCGCAGGAAGCCCACGAAGCCATCCGCCCAACAAACTTCAATGACCGCAATGCCGGTGGCGACCGGGATCAGAAGCGTTTGTATGAGCTGATCTGGAAACGCGCCATTGCCTCGCAAATGGCTGACGCTCAGCTCGAACGAACGACCGTAACGATTGGTATTCGCTTTGCAAATGGCCGGACAACGACTGTTCAGACAAACGTAGACGACAGCCCATTCGTTGACACGCCGAAAACCGAAAGCCGGAATCTCCCCAATGAACTGATTGCTCAGGGCGAAGTGATTAAATTCGATGGATTTCTTCGGGTGTATCTGGAATCGAAGGATGACGAGGACGATGAAGATGCCAAAGGCATGCTTCCTCCGCTCACCATCGGCCAAACGCTGAACCTGGGCCAGATGAAAGCGACGGAAAAATTTACCCGTCCGCAGCCACGTTATGCCGAAGCTTCGCTGGTGAAAAAACTCGAAGAAATGGGCATTGGCCGTCCGTCGACCTACGCGCCAACCATTTCTACGATCATCAACCGGGGGTACGTGACCAAACAGGATAAACCCGGCCTGGAACGCAAATACATTGAGTATACGCTTCAACGGGATCAAATCAGCGAAACGAGCGGCAAAGAGACCTATGGGTCCGAGAAAGCCAAGCTCTTTCCAACCAACACGGGCGTGGTTGTCAGCGATTTTCTGCTCGAATACTTTCCTGATATCGTCGATTATAAGTTTACAGCCACAGTCGAGAAAGACTTCGATGAGATTGCGGATGGCCGCATGAACTGGCAAACGATGTTGCAGGGCTTTTACGGCGATTTTCACAAGAACATCGAAGAAATCCAGGGTTCGTCGGGGGTGTCGTTCAAAACGGGTGAGCGGGTATTAGGAGCCGATCCGGCCAGCGGAAAACCCGTTTCAGCGCGACTGGGAAAATACGGTGCCTACGTTCAGATTGGCGAAGCCAGCGACGATGAAAAACCCCGTTACGCCAACCTGCGGGATGGGCAGTTGATCGAGACGATTTCGCTCGACGACGCGCTGAATCTATTCACGCTCCCCCGCGAAGTAGGCTTCTTCGAAGATAAGCCTATGATCATTGGTATCGGCAAGTTTGGTCCTTACGTGAAGCATGACGACAAATATGTGTCACTGACCCGTGACGACGATCCGTATACGATTAATGCTGACCGGGCTATTGAGCTCATCCAGCAAAAACGGGCAGAAGCTGTTAGCGAAGCGCTGGGCGAGTTTGAAGGCAAGATGGTGAGCACGGGCAAAGGTCGCTTTGGTCCGTATGTCAAGTTTGAGGATAAATACATATCGCTGCCCCGAAATGAATCCCTGGCCGGTCTGACGCTGGAGCGAGCCATCGAATTAATCCAGGCGAAGCGGGTTGTAGAAGCAAACAAATACATCAAAGAGTTTCCGGAAAATCCGGCCGTCAAGGTTGTCAATGGCCAATATGGGCCGTACCTGGCGGTTGGTAAGCGAAATGTCAAGATCCCTAAAGATGTTGACCCCGCCACCCTGACGCTGGAGGACTGCCTGAAACTGGCTGGCGATGATCCGGCCGCGGCCAAAGCACCCGCCAAAAAGGCCGCTGCATCGAAAGCACCCGCCAAAGCGAAAGCCACGGCAACAACGGCCAAGAAACCGGCTGCGACGGCCAAAAAGGTAACTACGAAAAAGTAAACATGAGAAACCCGAAGCGAGCCCGTTTCGGGTTTCTTTGTTTTTGCGCTATTTCCACGGTCCGTGTCCTCACGGGCCGCACGTCCAGTAGGCAAACTTTGGCTAGTACATGAACGGTCCGTGTCCCCACGGACCGTGGAAATGCCGTCTATTTCCTCTTTACCTGACGCTTATAGGAACAAGCTTGTAGCGAGATTCGCTGTCCCTAAAGAATGGCCGGATAATTCAATTAAAAACCTTCTACTTCCGGAAGGTTTTTTGCTTTTGGCCCCTTTCACCAAAATCATTGTTATTTTGCCAGCTAAACCAACGCATCGTTGCCGCCTTACTGCATGAAATACCTGTTTTTTTGTCTTTTCCTATCCAGCACCGTACTTGCCCAATCCGATAATCAATACAATTTAATTCCTTTTCCGGCCCGGTTTTCGGGTCAGAACGGACAGTTCAGCATCTCAGCCAGCACACGGGTGATCACTTCTCCGGCAACGGATGCCACGGTTCGGGCGGTGGCACAGACGTTCGTTAATCAGCTCAAAGCCGCCAACGACCTGTCTCTCGCTGTAGCGCCAACCAGTCCGGCGCTGGCCAAAGGAGCGCATATTTTTTTCGCACTGAATAAGAAGCTGAATCTGGGCGACGAAGGCTACAAACTGACCGTTACGCCCGGCAAAGTACTGGCCGAAGCCGCCACATCCAAAGGACTGTTTTATGCCGCCCAGACCATTCGACAATTACTGCCCGCCGGAAAATCAGCCACGGTAAGCCTGCCCGCCTGTGCCATTACCGACAAACCCCGCTTTGGCTATCGGGGCCTGATGCTCGATGTGGGTCGGCATTTTATGCCAGTACCCTTTGTCAAGAAGTTCATTGATCTGATGGCGCTGCACAAGCAAAATACTTTTCACTGGCACTTAACCGACGATCAGGGCTGGCGGATCGACATCAAAAAATACCCGAAACTCACCCAGATCGGTAGCAAACGAGCCGAGTCGATTGTGGGTCAGTACTACCAAAATTACCCCCAGCAATTTGATGGGAAGCCCGTCGGTGGGTTTTACACGCAGGAAGAAATCAAAGATGTAGTCCGTTACGCCCAAACCCGATTTGTGACCATCGTTCCCGAAATTGAAATGCCGGGGCATGCCCAGGCGGCCCTGGCGGCTTATCCGGAGCTGGGCTGCGATCCCGCCAAAGGCTATCAGGTTTACACCAAATGGGGCGTTTCGGAGGATGTGTACTGCCCGTCGGAAAAGACGTTTGGCTTCCTTCAGGATGTGTTGACCGAAGTCATCGCCCTCTTTCCCGGAAAGTACATTCACATTGGGGGCGACGAATGCCCGAAAACAGCCTGGAAAAATAGCGCGTTCTGTCAGGAGTTGATGAAGAAAAACAACTTAAAAGACGAAAATGAGCTGCAAAGTTATTTCATTCGACGCATTGAGAAGTTTCTCAACAGCAAAGGCCGTTCGATCATCGGCTGGGATGAGATTTTAGAAGGGGGACTAGCACCGAACGCGGCTGTGATGAGCTGGCGGGGAACCGAGGGCGGTATTGCCGCTGCCAAACAGAAACACGCCGTTATTATGACGCCCGGCGCAACCTGTTATCTCGATCAATATCAAGGCAATCCCGCCACCGAACCACTGGCCATTGGCGGCTACCTCCCACTCGATCAGGTATACGCTTATGAACCGATGCCGAACGAACTGGCAGCCGCCGACCAGAAATACATTCTGGGTGTACAGGGAAATATCTGGACGGAATACATGCCAACTCCTGAATCGGTAGAATATATGGCCTTTCCGCGGGCCATTGCTCTGGCTGAACTTGGCTGGATGCAACCGGGGCCGCACAACTTTGAGGATTTCGCCCAACGACTTAAGAATCACCTGCCCAAACTTACCGGCGTTAACTACGCGAAACGGTTGTTCGATATAACAGCCAGCACCCAGCCCAATGAGCAGGGACAGATTCAGGTGGTACTGAAGAAACTCGACACCGACAGTCAGATTTTCTACACGCTCAATGGCAAAGAGCCTAATGAGCGCAGCACCGAATACATCGGCCCCATTACCCTTACCAAAACGACAACGATCCGCGCTATGACCCGGACTGGAGGGGCGCCTACGGGTGGTCAGCTTACCCAGACGTTTACGCTGCACAAAGGCAAAAACAAACCGTACACTTATGCCCTTGCTCCTGACCAGAGCAGCGACCCTACATCGGCGAAGCTAACCGATGGCGTTCGGGGCGACACACCGCGCAGCCGTCGCGAATGGGTAAGTTTTTACGGCTCCGATATGGACCTGACACTGGACCTGGGCGATATAACCAGCGTAACGAAAGTGTCGCTCAACTTCCTGAAGATTATTCTGGAAAAGGGATTCCCGCCTACCGCTGTCGAAATCGCGCTATCGAAGGATGAGAGTGATTTTAAAGACGCTATCACTCAACCCGTTACGTACGACCTAAACGGTCCCTGGGCTATTTTACCCGTTGTAGCCGACTTCAAAACCGCACGCGCTCGTTACGTTCGAATTCGGGCCAAAAACGCGGGAGTTTGTCCGGCTGGGCATCCCAATGCAGGCGCGAAAACCTGGCTTGCGACCGACGAAGTGGTGGTGGAGTAAGGTAGACCTCTGATCCACGTTACTCCACCACCACAAAAAATCGTATCTTAGCTCTTATGAAAACACGAAAAAAAATCGTCGTTCTTTCCGGCGCAGGGATCAGTGCGGAGAGTGGCATTCCAACCTTTCGGGCGTCGGACGGCCTGTGGGAAAACCATCGTATTGAGGATGTGGCCACGCCCGAAGCCTGGAAACGAAATCCCGCGCTGGTGCAGGATTTCTATAACCAGCGACGCAAACAAGCCCTGAGCGTTCAACCGAATGCGGGTCATCTGGCCCTCGTCAAGCTGGAAGACAAATTCGACGTGACCGTCATTACGCAGAACGTCGATAACCTGCATGAAAAAGCGGGCTCTTCAAACGTGATTCATCTGCATGGCGAGCTATTCAAATCCCGCTCATCGGTTGATGAGTCGCTGATTTACGACATTGAGGGCTGGGAGATCAAAGCGGAAGACCGTTGCGAAAAAGGATCGCCGTTGAGGCCTCATATCGTGTGGTTTGGCGAAGCCGTTCCAATGATGGACATCGCGCTGGAGATTGCCGATCAGGCCGACATTTTCATTGTTGTCGGCACTTCCTTAAACGTTTACCCAGCCGCCGGACTGGTCTATGTCGTTCGGGATGGTGTACCCGTTTATGTGGTGGACCCTAATATTCCCGATATGCACAAGAAAGACAACGTTACCTTTATTGCCGAACCCGCCACAATAGGCCTGACGCAACTGGCCGAGAAACTGTTGGCCGAAGCAGACAAGGCTTAATCTGTCCGTTTTAAGGCATTTTCTGCGTTTCTTTTTAATAAGGAACCCTACACATTGGCGGCAACCGCCCGACCGGCGGTTCGGCCGGAGAAGAGGCATCCGCCCAGAAAGGTGCCTTCCAGCGCCCGGTAGCCATGCATGCCTCCTCCGCCAAAACCTGCCACCTCGCCCGCAGCATATAGACCCGGAATCGGTTGACCCGCGGCATTCAGGACCTGCCCGGAGAGGTTCGTTTGCACACCCCCTAAGCTCTTCCGCGTAATAATGTGCAGGCGGACAGCAATGAGCGGTCCCATGGCCGGGTCGAGGAGCTTGTGCGGTTTGGCCGTTCGAATCAGTTTGTCGCCCAGGTAGTGCCGGGCGGCCCGAATGGCGTTGATCTGCATATCCTTGCCAAAGGGATTATCGATTTGACGGTCGCGGGCCGTTATTTCACGTTCGAGGGAGGCCAGGTCAATCAGCGATTCGCCCGTCAGTTCATTCATGCCTTTGACCAGATCGGCCAGATTATCCCGAACGATAAAATCCTCGCCTTTGTCTTTGAAATCCTCGACCGGGCCGGGAGCGCCTTTTCCCCAGGCGCGCTTTAGTGTTTGTGGCCAGCTTTTTCCGGTCAAATCCGGATTCTGCTCCGAACCCGACAAGGCAAACTCGTGACGGATAATTTTTTGCGTTAACACAAACCAAGTGTAATCATACCCCGTTTGTCGAATATATTTTAACGTGCCTAAGGTGTCAAATCCAGGAAATAGCGGTACGGGTAACCGACTGCCGCGTGCGTCAAACCATAAAGAAGATGGCCCTGGCAAAATACGAATGCCATGCCTGGGCCAAATTGGATTCCAGTTTTTAATTCCTTCTGTGTAGTGCCACATCCGGTCCGAATTAATCAGGTTGCCCCCGGCCTGTCTGGTAATGGCCAGCATCCGGCCATCCACATGATCAGGAACACCGGAAAGCATGTGCTGAGGGGCCTTGCCCAACCGCTCGGGCCAGTTCTGCCGAACCAGATCGTGATTGCCCCCAATTCCACCCGATGTAACTATAACAGCCTGCGCCCGAAGGGTAAAATCACCAACGACAACACGGGAGCTTTTCTCTCCGCGCTTTACCTGGCTTGGCTCCAGCCTGTCTCCCTGTACGCCCTCAACGATGCCATTGGTCTGGATGAGTTCGTTTACGCGATGGCGGAATCGGAGTGTAATCAAGCCTTTCTGAACGGCCTCACGAACACGCCGTTCAAAGGGGGCGACAACGCCGGGGCCCGTTCCCCAGGTGACGTGAAAACGGGGTACCGAATTGCCGTGGCCAACGGCTCCGTAGCCACCACGTTCGGCCCAGCCAACAACGGGAAAGAATTTTATTCCCTGCTGGCGCAGCCAGTCACGCTTTTCGCCAGCGGCAAAGCCCACATACGCTTCGGCCCATTGGCGGGGCCAGAAATCGTCGGGTCGATCAAAGTTAGCCGAGCCCATCCAGTCTTCCAGGGCTAGCGCATAGGAATCGCGGATACGCAAACGCCGTTGTTCGGGGGAATCAACTAAAAAAAGCCCGCCAAATGACCAGAAAGCCTGGCCGCCCATGTTCTGTTCGGGTTCCTGATCGACAATGATCACCTTTCTTCCAGCATCAGCTAACTCAGCAGCGGCTACTAAACCAGCCAACCCGGCACCGACAATAATAACGTCTGCATCCATACATTTCTATACTCTATACGTTGACCTGCTTAAATAGCCTTAAGCTCAACAATATTTACAGAGAATGCAAAACACTTCGACGAAATGGTTGAAGCGTTTAAAATCGAGCTCCTTCCAACTGCCTTTGTCATTCCTCCTACTGCCGGAATGCTAAAAAGACCCTGGTCTTTAAAACGAGAGTTTAAACAGCTTTTTTACCGAATTAGTCCGCATGTCAATTGGCGGCTGGGCGAGTTGGCTGGTGCTGTGCCAGAACATCGGTGGGTACCACTAACGACTTTTTAAGTACGTACTGGGCCAATACCGGAAAGTGATCGGAGAAGGAAACGCCCGATAATGTCTGGCAGGTTTTGATGTGCCAGTCGGCGCTGAAAAACTGCTGGTCAATTCGCACGCAATACGGGTGTCGGTTCAGCGTAAAGCCAAGCCCCTGTCCGGCCTCCTCAAAGGCATTCCTGAAGTTCTGGCTGAGTTTTCCGTAAGAATAGCTAATGGGTGTTTCGTTGAAGTCGCCACAAATAATGACCGGATATCGGCTGCCCGCTACATAGGATTCAACCTCCTGAAGCTGTTCACTTCGGTGCTCGAACCCCTCTTTCATCCGCTGAAATGTGTCGAGTAATTCGAGGGAAAAGCGGCCCAAATGACCCGCTTTAAGCGCCTTCAATGCCTGTTCGGTTCGCACACCCATCGACCACAAATGCACATTAACGACCCGAATGGTATCGGCTCCGTACGCGATGTCGGCGCATAGGAAACCATTGATATTCGGGGCCTTCTCCCGGTTCCAGATTCGGCTGTACTGGTTCACAATCGGGTATTTGGAAAATAAGGCCAGTCCTATTTCCCGGTCTTCGTCAAAACAGGTCAACTTCAGAAGCTTATCGGTGTACTGACGCTCTAGCTGAGCGTTGGGCGAATACTCCTGAAAACAGGCAATATCCGCCTTTAGCAGCGAAGCATCGATCTTACTTCTACCCGTTACCGGGAACGTTTCGCTGTTGAAACTCAACACATTGAGGGTTTGTGCCTGGCTTAGATCACGATCTCCGTCTTGTATACCCACCAGCCTTTTAACGACCACAAACGAGAACAAGACCCAGATAATACCCGCTGTGGCAATCATTTTCTGCTGTTGACAAAACAGATAAATGCAGGCGGCCAACCCCAGGAGGATGGCTAGCGGTAAGCTCATCATGATGAAACCCGATAGCCAATGGTTGACAATTGGATAATAGCAGAATGCCATAGACACAAAGAGGTAGCTGAGTGCCGTGTAAGCCACCGGAAAACGCCGGTATCTACCGACGAACACCCGTCTTTCGCTATTCAGCGTTTCCAGCAGAGGCTGAAAGGTAACGGACAATTGATGGATGATTTTTTTATATGGTAACATTACGAGAACGTTGAGATCAATTACACGGACTACTGGGGCAGCCCAGGCTATTTTACAACGAAATGGGCATCGCCGATTCGGGAGCCTTCCGTGTATAATTCGACGGTATAGGTGCCGGGCCTGTAGGGAGCCTCCCTGCGGAAAAGAATATCGACCCGTTGGTCATCACCGTCAAACGGTACGGTCTGATGCGTGCTGTAGCCAAGCTCATGGCCGTCAAAAAGCATAACGCCACCAATGCCGCTTTCGCTAACAACAGCCCCGTTCGCATCCAGTATACGTACATAAACATCTTTGCTGGTGGCCGATGCTAACGGATTGGCGAGTAAAACAAAGTCTATTTTCAGGCGGTCAATGCGCGATGCTTTGTACGTGCCGCCCCGGCGCTCTTTTCCGTTATCAGCAACCGCCATCACCTCTACGTTGATGGCCTTCATGGCTGAAGCAAG
Source organism: Spirosoma radiotolerans (assembly GCF_000974425.1). Classification (NCBI taxonomy): domain Bacteria; kingdom Pseudomonadati; phylum Bacteroidota; class Cytophagia; order Cytophagales; family Cytophagaceae; genus Spirosoma; species Spirosoma radiotolerans. The sequence continues at coordinate 2,958,996 of NZ_CP010429.1, read as the reverse complement.
CGTTACTTTGTTCGTTAAGTCGGCATTCTTCAGCGAATAATCAACGACCGCTTTGGCTAATGCGGCCCGTTCATACTTTAAGCCCGTATTTTCGCTCAGGATGCTTTCTTTTTCTTCTTCGAGCGCCCGTGTCTGGCTAAGCAGTGAGCCGTTTTCGGCCTTAAGCGCGTGGACATTCGCTTCGTTTTGCGCCAGGAAATTTTTGTAATCCCTGATTTTCAGGCTGTACTGCTGCATGGAGAAAGTCAGATCATACTTGAGCCGCTTCTTGTCGATTATCAGCTGCCGTTTGATTCGCTCCAGTTCGGTGACGCTACCGCCAAGCTGACGCACCTCGATGATCTTGGCGTCCAGCACGTTTGAGATGGAATCAAGCTTGATTTGTGTGGAGGCAAATTGCTCTACTTTGGCGGTCAGTAATTTCTGAACTTCCAGCGTCTCATTGCGAGACCCAAGGAATAAATAGGCCAGCAACGCCAGCACTCCCAGCAGGGCACCCATGGTTATGTTCAGCACACCCTGCTTTTCATTGGCTACGTCTGCTTCCATTATCCGGTTTGATGATTCATGACAAAGCAACGACATCGAACTTAAGCACGACTTAAGCTCACCTTAAATTTACCTTAAATTGCCGCGATACTGGGCAGTGTCAGCGTAAACGTAGTGCCTTCGGGCGTCGAACGCACGGCAATATCACCTTTATGGAGTTGGGTGACCTGTGCCACAACGGCTAGCCCCACGCCATGCCCTTTGCTCGATTGAGCGGTTGAGTCACTCCGAAAGAACGGCTGAAAGATATGGGGCAGATCAGCCTGGCGGATGGGTGTCCCTTCGTTAAAAACAGTAATGATTATTCTGCCTTGTTTGGATCGGAAGGTCACAACAGCCATTTTTGTCGGGGAGAATTTACAGGCGTTATCCATCAGATTCATGAGCAGTACCTGAAGGGCAGGCCGGTTTCCCTCGGTCATCAGGTCCTCTTCATTGTCCGGGAAATCGGCAAAATTGAGTTGAATCTGATAGCCTTCCTGCCATTTCTGCAACTGTGTTTTCGTCTCCCACAGCAGTTCATCCATTCGTACCGGTTCAACCAGCAGGCTACCTGCCTGAACCGATGTATTAGCCAGTTCCAGCAAGGCATTGGTCAACTGTGTCAATGAGCGGGTATCTTCCTGTAGCGATCGAAGCGTCCGCTCATAGACCTCCGGGCTCCGTTTCTGGATGAGGGCCACATCAATCTGAGAATTGATCTTGGTAAGCGGATTTTTCAATTCATGCGACACGTTGGCAATGAACATCTTCTGTGTGTTCAGGGCCTGCTCAATGCGGTCGAGTAGCTGGTTAAAGGTTGTGACCAGCCTCCCTATTTCATCTGATCGGTTGGGATGCTCTACCCGTTTCCCCACATTGGCCGGAAAGATGGCATTGACCTGCTGAATAATGCCGGACATCGGAGCAAGCGCCCGGCCGGCGAAAAGCCAGCCCGAAATACCCAGCAGCAGGATAGCCACCAGAATCATGACGATCAGGATCTTTTTCAGATCATCCAGTGCTTCTTTCCCCGCCTGGTCAATCCCGCTCACAATTACCCAGTTACCTCCGCTCCCTCCGGCCAGGTGGATGGCCACAACTTGGTACTCATTTTGGCGGGTGTACCAGGCCTGGGCGGTTGAATCCAGTTGCGGGATAAATTGCTCGTGAAACCGGGCATTGGCGGGGTTGGTGGAAAACAGCACCTGCTTCGTTTTTTCATTATACACCGAGATGTTCTCGTTCAGCAGGGGTTCTTTATCAGCCGCGTCAATCAGCCGTAAGACGGTACTGTCGGTCTGTCGTAAATCAAACAGGAGGGTCGTCGTAGTTATAGCCCGGTCCTGAAGCCGCTTATAGAAGCGTTTTTCAAGATAAAGTTTGCTGAAGAAGTAAACCCCGAGCGAGAAGAACAACAGAACCAGGGTTACAAGGAAGACAAATTGGTAGGTGAGCCGGGTACGGATGTTTATCATTACGACAATAACTTTACGACATATCCCATGCCAATCTGCGTATGAAGCAATTTGGGATCAAAGTCCTTGTCTATTTTCTTGCGAAGGAAATTTATATAGACCTCAATCACGTTGGTGCCTGTATCAAAGGTCAGATCCCATAGTTTTTCGGCCAGTTCCACTTTCGAGATCACCCGCCCCTGATGACGCAGGAAGTATTCGAGCAGTTGGAACTCTTTGGCTGTCAGCAAAATTTCTTTCCCCGCCCGCACCACTTGTTTCGTGTCTGGATTTAATTCTAGATCAGCAATTTTCAGCAGGTTCGCCGACTGCCCTACACTGTTGTTCCGTCGGGTCAGGGCCCTGACCCGCGCCATCAGTTCACGAAATTCAAATGGCTTAATCAGGTAATCGTCTGCTCCCGCATCCAAACCGACCACTTTATCTTCAGTAGTACCCAGGGCTGTGAGCATCAAAATTGGCGTCGTTATGTTGGCTTCCCGCAGCTTTTGGCAAAGCTCAAGGCCGTTCATACCGGGCAGAATGATATCGGTTATGATCAGGGCGTAGGACGACCGGGTAGCTAGTTGAAACCCCATCGTTCCGTCATAGGCTACATCAACATCCCACTGGTGTTCCTCAAGCCCTTGTTTAATACTTTGAACCGTTTTAACCTCATCTTCAATAATCAGAATTCTCATGGTACTCCATTTCTTCATTCGAATTTATAGAATAAATCCAATAGATGGGCTTTCTGGGCGATTTTAGGCTATAGCCGCTCGCTAATTGACCTATTTCTTACTAGTTTATTCGTACTGATTTGTCCACTTGAACAGATTTTGGCAAATTGCCGTTGTAGAAGTGAAAAAAGACACTATTTGTATTATGCAACCGACGCATTCTTCCCAAACACCGGTTTACACGCCTTATACCGTCATAGACAAATCGCGGCAGGGCATGCCACGTTCGGAAGCGGATCGCGTAGCTGGGCTAGCTGGCTTAACGGATATTGAAGTAGCCCGCATTTTGAATATGTCGATACGAAATCTGCACCGGCTCAAAGCCGATAATAAATTAGCCCGCGACGCATCGGAGCGCTTGTTGTTACTAACCAATCTGTTACGGCACGGCCTTGACGTATTCGACGGCGATGCTGAGACGCTGGCCGAGTGGCTCCGCTCTCCAATCAGGGAGCTAAACAGTCAATCTCCCTTATTTTTATTAGACACGACAACCGGTTTTGGCCTTGTCGATGATGTGCTGGGCCGCATCGAACATGGCATCGTTGGTTAGTTCTTACACAACCGGCCTATGCTGACTGTTTACCGCACCGTAAAAGCTAAATACACCCACGAACCGCTGGCTACTGAAGGCGCCCGGTTATTTGGTGGCCGCTGGAACCCAAAGGGTTACCCCTTGCTCTATACCACATCGTCGCCGGCTCTGGCCTTAGTTGAATCATTAGTCCATCAGCCTCGGGTTCCGTATGAAAAACTACCAAAACTGGTTTTATTTACCTTGTCGGTGCCCGATGATGCGATAACTGCTTTCTCACCAGACGAACTCCCTCCTTACTGGAATGATGAGCGTTACGAGCGCACCCAATGGATTCTCCGCGATTGGCTGACGAATTCAGCTACCTTGGTGGCAGCTGTCCCATCGGTAGTCGTGCCCATGTCGTCTAATTACCTGCTTCATCCGGCCCATCCCGACTTTGCGAAGGTGCAGATCATTAAGCAGGAGCCCTTCCCGATCGAGCATAGGCTTTGGCACGATCAGGATAGGCCTTCTGCCCTGTAGCCATCCCAAAATGAATCGGTCAAACCGACTTGCCGACTCTGTGGAATGCTTTAACTTGTGGGCATGAAACACATCCTCTTTGGGCTTGCGACTTGTCTGCTCAGTGTCAGCTATGGCCTGGCACAATCGACGACACCGACTAAATCAACCGCCTTACCCCGAATAGCCATTGCTGGACTCGGTATAGAATCCAGCACATTTTCTCCAGCCCTAACCCAAGAAGAAGCATTTCATGCCCGATATGGTCCTGAGGTGTTTAATGCCTATCCGTTCATGATGCCCGTTTCCCCTCTTCGGAAACAGGCCATCTGGCTCCCCGCCATCGTGGGCAAATCGCTGCCGGGCGGAGCCGTCACCCGGGAAGCCTATGAGTCGCTGGTTAACAAAACGCTGGATTCACTCAGGAAATACGGACCTTATGATGGGCTGTATTTTGATATACATGGCGCCATGAGTGTAGTCGGCCTGGACGATCCGGAGGGCGATTTCATTACCCGGATCAGACAGGTAATTGGTTATAAGACGCTCGTTTCCACCTCCATGGATTTACACGGCAATGTATCGTGGCGGTTGGCTCAGAACGCTGATTTGATTACCTGTTATCGCATGGCTCCTCACGAAGATGCCATGCAGACCAAGGAACGGGCAGTTGTAAACTTACTTGAACGCATCAAGAACGGGAAAGGTAAACCGGCCTATAAAGCCTGGATTCCGGTGCCGATTCTGTTGCCGGGCGAAAAAACAAGTACGCGAATCGAGCCGGGCAAGAGCCTGTATAGTCAGGTAGAACCCATAGCCGATCATGGCAATGGCATCATCGACGCGGCAATCTGGATTGGCTACGCCTGGGCGGATGAGCCTCGTAATCATGCCGTTGTGATGGTGACGGGCGATGATAAAGCCAAGGTAGCGCAGGCTGCCGAAAAACTAGCCCTTGCCTTCTGGACTGTCAGAAATCAGTTTGGCTTTGTGGCTCCTACCGGCACGCTCGAACAATGCCTAGCGAATGCGCTGGCCAGCAAAAAACACCCGTTTTTCATCAGTGATACGGGCGATAACCCGACTGCCGGTGGCGCCGGTGATGTCACCTGGACGCTTACCCAGATTCTGGCTCGCCCGGAATTTCAGCGCGAGGATGGCCCTTCCCTGATCTATGCTTCTATTCCAGACCCGGAACTGGTTAAAAAGGCCATTGCTGCGGGCGTTGGCGGATCGGTGGAGGGCGTGGCGGGTGCCCGCGTCGATGCTCGATTTGCCCCACCGGTCAAGCTGAAAGGAACTGTGGAGTCGATTGTTAACGGCGACAAAGATGCTGAAGTCGAAGTGGTGGTAAAGGTTGGAAGCGTACACGTCATTGTCACGCAAAAGCGTAAGCCGTATCACAAGGAAATTGATTTTACCCGGCTGAACCTTAATCCAAGAAAATCAGACATCGTTGTCGTGAAAATTGGGTATCTGGAACCCGAACTGTATGCCATGCAGGCCGACTGGATCATGGCCCTGACGCCCGGCGGAGTCAATCAGGATCTGGCCCGATTGCCTTACAAGCGCATCAAACGGCCCATGTTTCCGTTCGATACCGACATGAAACAGCCCAACCTCTCGGCTCAGTTTGTACCCCTGTCCGGGGAAACCAAATAATCGGCCAGATGTAAACCAATGGCTGGCTGGCGCGTTAAGAAAATAGGTAGGCTACATTTATTTTCTTAACGCGCTTATGCTGACATCCGGAATCAATTCGCAAACGAATGACATCCCGCCTGAACTCTCCCGGTTTCGAACGAATAAAACGATACCGGCGATTCTCGAGAAGAACGTCCTGACGGCCCTGTCGTTTTATCCGGAACTGACCGACACGTCTATCCATTTTGTCTTCAAGCAAGCGATAAAATCATCGGTCATGCAGGCGCAGCCTGTGTTCAGTAGTTTGCTCGCCAGCCGGAACAAGCGGGCCTATCGCATTAATATCAGTGCGCTGTTCAAGCTGACCCATACGGCCATTCCGATTCATCAACTTCCCGATGCCATTATGATTGGCTGGATTGGTCATGAACTGGGCCATATCATGGACTACGAAAGCCGGACGAACCTGGAAATGGTTGGGTTTGGGTTGGGTTATGTTTTTTCGGCGGCCTACGTAAAAAAGGTGGAACGCATTGCCGATCAGTACGCGGTTACGCACGGACTAGGCCAGTATTTAATTCACACAAAGCGGTTTATCCTCGATCATGCGGAACTTCCGCAGGCCTATAAAGATAAGATTGCCCGGCTCTACGTGTCGCCCGAAGAGATAACAGAACAGGTCAGAACGTTAGAAGAACAAAAGCTGGAAATGCAAAAAAGGGCTTTGTAAGACGTGTAAGGGTGCGTTTTAAAAATCGTACACAAACCGTCACGACTCAAAAATTCATGTCTCAAACGAACGCCCATTATTAGACGTTTGGCTTTGTGAAAATTATTTCATGGACCATTTCCTACTAATGTGGGTCACTTCCCAGAATTGATTATAAAATAGTTAACTGAGATAACTATCTCACTGTCAACCCATGACTGTTTTTGTACTATTTTATAGTTACACCTGTGTAATTATTCAACGTGAATAATGGATAGCCGTTTTTGTCATCCCTCCTGCCGCACCGGCGGATAGGTCGGGATGACAAAAAAACCTCCTCATTTCATCCAGCCAGCTCGCTGATATACTTTTCAAAGTCCAGGAAATCCTCCTCCTTCATCACGCGGGGAATCTTGGTTTGGCCGCCAAGCTTTTTGTGTTCTTCGCTCCATCGGTAAAAATGGTCGACGGGAACCACTTCCGCTTCCACACCTTTCAACGACTTTGTCCGGGCGACGTTATAATTCTTGTTCGTTTCGCGTAACTCATTATCCAGCGAAGCAGCCATCTCCTGATTATCGACCAGCTTGTTCGAGCCGATATACCACTTGTTGATGTACTCGCCATTTTTGCGAATAGCCGACACCACAAACTCTTTAATCTCTAGATCGAAGCGTTTCTGCATGGCCTGCATGGCCTTATTCATCTGATGAACAGACAGTTGTTCCCCCACGACATTCAGGAAGTGTTTGGTTCGGCCCGTAATTTTTATTTCCGCCCGTTTCTTATCGGTAATCATGACCGTATCACCAATCATGTAGCGCCAGGTGCCCGAAACCGTCGAAATCAGGAGAACATAATCGATATTTTCTTCGGCCTGCTCCAGCGAATGAACGGTAGCGTCTTGTTTTACCCGCCCTTCCTCGTCCATATTCTCCTCCAGAAACGGGACAAACTCAAAGAAGATGCCATTGTCGACAATCAGCGCCATCGACGATGTATCTGGTCGTTTTTGAGTCGCCAGGTAACCTTCCGAAGTCAGGTAGGTATCAATGTAGGTCAGGGGTCTGGCCATTAAGGCTTCTAGGCTTTTCCGGTAGGGTTCAAATGCCACGCCCCCAGTGGTATACACCTGTAAGTTCGGCCAGATGTCGTGAATGGTCTGAATCCGGTTGTAGGAAATGACTTCTTTGAGCATCATTTCGACCCAGGACGGAATACCGCTCAGGCTGCCAATATCCCAGGTCGGTGCTTCTTTGGCAATCTGCCGTACTTTCTGATCCCAATCGGTCATCGAAGCGATCTCGATTCCTGGTTTGTAATATCCTCTGAACCAGGCCGGAATATTGGCCGCACTGATGCCGCTGATTTCGCCTTCCTGATGATCGTCTTTTTCAATGAGGTTTACGCTACTGCCCAGCATCATGATCTGCTTTTCAAAGAAGTCGGATGGCAGGTCGAAGTTTTTCAGGCTCATCACCTGCTGAATGCCGGATTTTCGAATGGAGTCAATCATGTCGTCCGTTACCGGGATGGATTTACTCGTGCTGGTGGTACCGCTGCTGAGGGCAAAATAACGCTGCCCACCTGGCCAGGTCACATTCTGATGGCCTTCCAGAAGATAATGCCACCAGTCCGTATACAATTTATCATAATCATGAATAGGAACTTCCTGCTGAAAAGCAGCAATGACATCGTCACTGTTGAGCAAGTCGCTGAAGGTGTGTTTTTTACCGAAGGCGGTTAACCTGGCTTTTGTGAGCAGGTTTTTCAGTACCTCTTGTTGAGCCTTTGCCGGATCAGTCTCTGCGGCTACAAAGCCGTATACATCAATTGCTTTTTTAATCAATTCTCCAATTACTGCCATAACTCCTTTTTGAATGGTCTGCTATAGGCGTAAACCCGTTTGGGTGTGCTTTGTTGGTTATTCCGATCAACGGTGCTGTTCCCTCTCACTTTGGCCATGAGGCATTCTGTAGAACAAAATTTTTCCACAAGCTCTTAGTATACTACCTGCCTCATATCAGGTGGGCGGAAGTCATAAACTCAATGAGTTATGCCTAAATCAATCGAAGGGGCCTTATTCTATACGATTTCAGAAGCGGCCCAAGAATTGCACATAACGGTTGGCCGGTTAAAAAGCTATTTGGATCAAAGCCGATTGACCAGCGAACGGATTGGCCGGAGAGAATTGATCCGGGAACAAACCTTACGAGCGTATCAGGCGAAGCGCAACTAAGCTGGTTTTGTACGACCAAAACAGCGCATCGCCCAAATCCCCGCCAGGCGTTCTAAACCATTCCGGTGGATTACCGCTTACCCGGTAGCGCTAGGCCACTTCAACGAAGTGGCCTAGTCAGACTTTGTGACAACATAACTGACGTAACCATATATGACAATGACAATTCTGATAGCGGGTGCAACGGGTGATCTGGGTGGACGCATTATCAATGCCCTGCTGGAGAGGGGAGCCAATGTACGGGCGCTTGTTCGCCCAGGTACGGATGCCGCCAAAGTAGCAAAACTGGAGCAACGGGGCGTAACGATCGTCCGGGCCGATTTGTCAGATGTGCCGGGGCTGACGCAGGCCTGTACGGGCGTATCCTGCGTGGTTTCCGCTCTTCAGGGCCTGGGCGACGTCATCATCGATGGGCAGTCTACTTTACTCGATGCGGCCCTCGCAGCTGGCGTGCCCCGTTTTATTCCGTCCGATTTTTCGAGCGATTACACCCAGTTACCCGTTGGATATAACCGAAATTTTGACCTGCGCCGATCCTTCAACCAACATCTCGATACGAAAGCAGGCATTGCCGCCACGTCCATTCTCAATGGTGCCTTCGCCGAGTTGCTGACCTATAGTATTCCGTTTCTCGATTTCAAAAAGAAGCAGATTGGCTATTGGGAGAGTGCCGACTGGCGGGTCGATTTCACAACGATGGACAACACAGCGGCTTATACGGCGGCTGTCGCCCTGGACGTGTCCAGCCCGCGAATTTTGCGTATTGCCAGCTTTCAGATTAGCGCCAACGAACTGGCCCCCATTGCTGAAGACGTAATGCACCAATCGTTTGAGGTTGTTCGGCTGGGTAGCCGCGACGAATTGGCCGCCTACAATCAGCGTGAGCGGACAGCTCACCCCGAAGGCGAGCAGGACGTGTATCCAAACTGGCAACGGAGTCAGTATATACACAGCATGTTCAGCGTTCAGAACAACCCACTCGATAACGACCGATACCCGGATATAACCTGGACAAGCGTTCGGGAATTACTGGCCACTCGCCGGTAAGGATCTGGGCGGGGCTACGCTTTGCCAATCATCTGATCGAAAACGGCTCGCTGGGCCTTCATAGACGCTAGTTTATCAGCCGGGTTCGTATGACATTCCAGCAGGACCCAGCCCTTGTAATTCATGTTGACCAGGTTGGTCAGCAGCGCCTGATACGGGTAATCCGTCCGGTCCAGTTCCCGGACATGGCAGGTAGCCCCAAAGCGAGATTTGACTAAATTGAAATTAGCCTGAAACCCGTTGCCGTTCAGGTCCTGCGGGTTGCAGTTCCAGCAGATGGTTGCATTGGGATGGGTGGCAACGTCCATAATTTGCTTAATCGCCGGTAGTTCCTGCGTGGCTTCCCCGTGTACTTCCAGCCGGATCTGCTGGCCCAGATCCGCACCGTATTTAGCCAGCTCATTCAGGGATTCGCCAATCTGGGTTAGTGTTTTTTCGGTAGAGACCTCTTTATGAAGCGCATTGGGTTTCACTTTCACACCCGTTCCACCCACATCGGCGCTTAACCGAATGAATTCCTTCGTCCGCTCGATGGAAGCTTTCAGCTGGCTTTGGTCCACATAATCGTATTGCTGGTTTGTACCCAGCCCAACAAGCTTAACGGGGCTATCGGCGAATCGCTTTTTAACGGCCAATCGTTGGGCAGCCGTCAGATCAGGCATCACATTGTGGGCGTGTTCAACGCGCAGTTCGACACCGCCGATGTTTGTCTCCGCACAATTCTTGATCAGCGTCGGCAAATCCCAGTCCTTTCCCCACAAATACGTAACGAAACCCAGCTTGATAGCAGATTTGTCGGTGGTCAGTTTAGCGGCAAAGGCCGGACCCGCAAAAAAGGCGGCTCCTGTCAGGAGGGAAATTTCCTGAAGAAAGGTTTTTCGGTCAATTGAAGCCATAACGATCAGACTCGGGATAGGTATACCAGCGCATACGGATGATTTGGCCATCCGGCCGTTCATGGGCTAAAGTTTATCCGGCCTGATTGCTACTTACTTAGTGCTGATTGAGCACTCGCCTATAGCTTGAGACGAACTCCGACCTTATTCAAACGACCTGTGATCCAGACACACAATAAGGCAAACAACACGGATTTCAACAGACCTACACCACCCGTTAGCAGGACGTCGGGCAGATGCAGGTTGAGTAAGGTGGTAAAGGCATAGGCGAAATACGGAATCAGGTAACACAGGAGTGTATCGGTGCCAGCGGGTCGGATCGATTCAAACCACTGTGCTTTACCACTCACATCCACCAGCCAGTAGATGGCCGTAAACGCCAGAATGGTAAATGCACTGCACAAAAACAACCAGGCGGGGGTAGCGGCCAGTTTGCTTAATCCCCAGAATGTCCGCGTATAAACAGAAAGAGCAATCAGCACAACGGATGCCACGATAAAAATGAGCGTCATTCGTCTATTCTCCCCTTGCTGCCGGTATTGTTGAAACAGGGTTGAGATTACTACGCCCCCCATCGTAAGGCCCACGAGCGTTCCGCCACTGATCGCATTGGGGATAATGGAGATGGCTTGGGGCAGTACCTGTGCAGCAGCCAGCATGCTTAACACGGCAAAGCCAACCCAAGCGGTTAGTAGAATCAGTATCCGGTTTCGGGCAAAAACCGTCACAAGCGCTGCGCCCAGATATGACCAGCCAATCAGGCCCAGAATTCCCCACCAGTGTGGAGCAAACCGGCTATTGTTTTCCCCTCGGTATACCATAGCCAGAGTGATCAACAGGCCAACAACGACGAGTTTGGCGATTAATTTATTCCACTTGTCTGCGGTTTTTGGGTACACACCCCAAAGCCGAATAAAACAAATACAAGCCAGTACATTCCAGACATGCCGGGATAATCCCGTGGCGGTTTCATCAATGGATTCGCCATTGACCAGAAAAACGCCCATGACCAGCAGCGCCACCGAACGCATCAGCACATGGCCGATAATCACACGATCGGTATCCCCTTTCTGACGTCGGGCGTTGACGGCAAACGGGAGCGACATGCCCACAATGAATAGAAAGGCCGGAAATACTACGTCGGCCAAGCCAATTCCATCGACCCCACGGGGTACGTGTTCCAACCAGGCTGGAATGTTCGTTAACGACCATAGATCATTGACGAAAATCATTAGGATCATCGTCAGGGCCCGCAGTATGTCAATAGCGTCTACCCGATTGGCTACGCTAAGTGGCCGTGCCGATGAAATAGGTACCGTCTGTGGCTGAATCATAGCAGTTTCTTTGTATATGGCGGCAAACTATAAAATGATACAGGCCCGGTTGTTTAGCAGGCTTTGCGTTTTTTAATAAAATAAAATAACCTCAAATCACTTAATATAGAGCCACTTGGCATATAACGCCTTTTGTGTAGCCGTTTGGTTGTCTACAGGCTCCAGCCGGTAACTCACCAGGGGATTCTGCGACAGGGTAACCGGTATCTCGCGAAGAAGACCCGCCCGGTTTACCAGCACATTGATTTTGTCGCCCACCCGCCGACCACTAACCTGACGCAGCAGATCATCACCCACCCGTACGCCGTCAATCGAAATGATTTCATCGCCCACGTTGAGGCCATCCGTATACGCTGCTGACCCGCGCCGAACACTGGAAATGGTTGATTTTCCATTAGCTACCGTTGTGGCTGCCCCCAGAAAACCATCCTGTAGTTTAGCAGCCACATTGACCAGCTTCATGCCCACGGGCTCAAAATAAGCATTATAATTTATGGGGTCGGCCGTATTGACACCGATGTTGAAGAAATCATCAAGTTTGCGGCCCGCTACCTGTTCGGCCGCCTTCCGAAATTCATCATCCGTAAACCCACGCTTCTGCTTTTTGTAGTATTCAGCGTACAGGAGCCGTAACAAATCGTCCATATTGCGTTCGCCGTTGCTGGCCGACAGAATCGCCAGATTTAGCAGACTTCCAAGTACACTCCCTTTGCTGTAATAGGATATGGTGGTGTTGGCCGAGTTTTCATTAGGCCGGTACCCTTTGATCCAGGCATCCCAGCTCGATTCTGCTGCCGACTGTACTCGTGTACCCGGCTGATTCTCTATCTCCGTAATGCTGCTGGCCACAAGCGCCAGGTAAGCTTCCGGCGTATGAAATCCCGCCCGGCGTAGAATATACTCCTGGTAGAAGGACGTACAACCCTCTGACAGCCAGAGCATGTGCGTATAGTTCTCGTTCTCGTAATCAAACGGCCCCAACGCTACCGGCCGAATACGCTTAACATTCCAAAGGTGGAAATACTCATGGGCTACCAGCGACAGAAACCGTTTATAGTTGGCTTCAGTGGCGTAAGCATTGCGAGTCGTTTCGAGGGTTGTCGAATTAAGGTGTTCAAGACCACCCCCGCCCGGTGGAATGTGATGCACAATAAATGTATACTGTTTACAGGGATGTTCCCCTACTACCGTGGCAGCCGCTTCACAAACGCGCTTATAATCAGCCGCTAAGCGCTGTTCGTTATAGTCTACATCGCCAAACATAGCCACCGTATGCGGAATATTGGCGGCTGTAAAGTTGAATGTATGATGATTTCCAATCTCGATGGGCGAATCAACCAGCAGATCAAAGTCAGCCGCTTCGTACGTATAGTTCTGACCACTGATCGGTTCGAGGCCGGTAGCGACGTTTTTCCAGGCTTTATACGGTTGTACAACCACACGGAGTGGTATGTTTTTCAGCGCATCATGGTACATGAACATACCGGCGGGCGTCACATAGCCGTGGTCGGCGTCCACGAAACTAGTCCGGACGGTCAGTTCATTGGCGTACACCCGATAGCGAATGGTCAGGTTATCGTCAGCGGTATACACTCGCCAGGCATTTTTGCGGATCTTCTCACTGGCAACGGGCTTGCCACCCGCCGACGCCGTGAAGGCCTCTACATTTTTGGCATATTCGCGAATCAGATAAGAGCCCGGTGTCCAGACCGGCATTTTGATGTCCAGATAGCCATTTTTCTTCGCATTCGTAGCAGCGGCCACATTTTTCAATTGCATTTCTACCTCAAAATAGTGCGTTTGTGGTTCGGGCATCGAGAGCACATACGTGACACCAGGCGAGACAGCCGGAGGGGTTTCCTCATCGGTAAGTTTAGGACTAGCAGTTGATGAAAATGGAATAAAAAATGTCCAGACAGTAAGTAAATACAGAAGCCGGGCGTTTTTTTTCATACGGAAACAGGAATACCTTCGTTTTTTGTCCAGAATAGACGTGATATTTGTCAATTAGCAGCGAAACTACGACGCAATCGTCTTAAATGGTAGTCTCAGGTTCAAACTTTCGGCCGGGTTGCCGCAGCGATTTCCAGGTTCGGCAAACTTGACACGCCTACGTCGGATCGGAACAACCTGACACCAGACACACTGAACTTACATTTTTTCTATGCCCTATTCAACCGCCCAATCGGGTCAATACCATTCGCTCCGTATCAACAGCAGCCGGTGGCTCATCTGCCTAACCCTTGGGTTGTTTGTCAGCCTGTCGGCACTGGCCCAGCGAACCCAGAGTTATGCTGAACCTGATTACCATTACCGGAACGGACTTGAACTTTTCGAGAAAGCCAACTATGCGGCTGCCCGGTATGAGTTTCGGCAATACGTCGAACCGCGTCGGGGAGATGGCTCCCAAACACTACTGAACACCGGCGATCAGAATCTGGTCGAGGCCGAATATTACATTGCGCTCACCAGCCTGTACATCGACGAGCCGGGAGCCGAACTGCTTGTGGACCGCTTCGTTAAAAACCACAGCCAGCACCCCAAAGCCGGGCAGCTTTATGGCGATTTAGGCACTTACTATTACACCCGGCAGGATTACACGAAGGCCATCGATTTTCTGGAGAAAGCCGTGGCTCAGGGTGGTAGCGCCACGCAGCAAACCGGCTATAAATATCAGTTGGCCCTTTCCTACTACAATACGCAGGATTTGAAGAAGGCGTTGCCATTGCTCAATGAGGTCAAACTCGATCCGGGCTCGCCCGATGCGCCTGCGGCCTCCTATTATGCCGGGGTTATCAATTTCCGCAATCGCAATTACAACGAAGCGGTGGCCGACTTCCGACGGGTGGAGAACAACCCAATCTATCAGAATCAGGTACCCAACTGGATTGCCCAGGCGCTTTATCGGCAACGTCGGTTCGATGATCTGCTGACCTATACCGAACCGTTACTTAAGCGCAACAATGGGGCGGGCATGAATGAAGTGGCCCTGTTTACAGCGGAAGTCTTTTATCAGCAAAACCAGTTCGCCAGAGCAATTCCGTATTACAAACAGTACATCAACGCGACGGGTGCCAAAGCACCGGGCGCAGTTAAGTTCCGGTACGGCCAGTCCTTATTCCGCACGGGTGCCTACAATGACGCCATCACGCAACTCAAATCGCTGGCGGGTGGCAAAGACACAACGGCCCAGTATGCGGCCTACACGCTTGGGGTCAGCTACCTGCAAACTCAGAACCCAACCTACGCGTTGAATGCTTTCGATCAGGCGGGACGGCTATCGTTCAATCGGGAGATTCAGGAGGAAGCCCGATTCAACCACGCCAAGCTGCAACTCGATCAGAATAATGGCGCCGATGCCGTAAAGGAACTGACTGCTTTTCTGAAGCAATACCCCGACAGCAAGTTCGAGAATGAAGCCAACGAGTTGGTCGGCGAAGCGTACTATGCGTCCAACAACTACCCGGCAGCGATTGCCTACATTGAAGGTTTGAAACGCCGGACGCCTAAAATTAACGCAACCTACCAGCGGCTAACCTTCAATCAGGGCGTTAACGATTTCAATGCCGAACGCTACCAACAAGCCGTTGCCAATCTGGATAAGTCGTTGAAGTTTCCCGTCGACAACGAGCTACAGCAGGCCGCTCAGTTCTGGAAAGCCGAAGCCTACTCCGCCGGGAAGCAGTATGATACGGCAATTCCTCTTTATGCCAGTATAAAATCGGGCGCTGGCGATTACTCCACCAAGAGCTTGTATGGCCTGGGCTACGCGTATTACAATAAAAAGGATTACGCCCGCGCGCTGCCCTATTTCCGGGATTTTGTGAGTAAGGGCGCAAGTGCCGATGGTGGCGTTCAGGTACAGGATGCTACCATCCGCCTTGCCGACAGCTATTTTGCCACGAAGCAGTACGAAAATGCACTACGTGCTTACGATCAGGCCATTGCACAGAATGCTCCGGATAAAGATTATGCTTCTTACCAAAAAGCGGTCATTCTAAGCTACGTCGGCCGCGACGCGGAAGCAAAGGCCCAATTCGATCAGGTGCAACGGCAGTATCCGAATTCGCGCTTTGTCGATGAGTCGTTGTTCCAGAAAGCAAATGTCGATTTCGAAAAAGGGGCCTACCAAGTGGCCATTCAGGAATTTACCAAGCTGATTCAGGATAAACCCAACAGTTCGCTCGTTCCGGCAGCCCTCTTGAAGCGGGCCATTGCCTACGGTAACCTGCAACAGTATGATCCGGCCGTAGCGGACTACAAACGGATTCTGGATAATTACGGTGACTCCGATCAGGCGCAAAGTGCTTTGCTAGGTATTCAGAATACGTTGAACGATGCTGGTCGGCCAGAAGAGTTTTCCCAGGTTCTGGGCCAGTATAAAAAAGGGAATCCGGGAAGTACAGATGTCGAACGGGTTCAGTTTGATAACGCCAAAAACATCTATTCGACCGGTAAATACGAGCAGGCCATTCAGTCGTTTCTGGCGTTTATGCAGGAATATCCCGCCAGCCCCGGCACCAATGAAGCCCGGTATTATCTGGCCGAATCGTATCGCCAAACCAATGATGTTGCAAATGCCCTTCGCTATTATAACCTGGTGATTGCCGACAATAAATCTGATTTTCTGATTCGGGCCGCCAGCCGGGCGGCTGATCTGGAAGCGAAACAGAAAAATTATCCGCGTGCCATTCGCAACTACCAGATCATCCAAAGCCGGGCCAACAGCAAGGCTGAGCAGGTTACGGCTCAGTTAGGCCTGATGGATACCTATTTTGTTTACCCAAAACTCGATTCAGCAGCCGCTATCGCCCGTGAGGTTGTGGCCGGTGGAAATGTGGTGGCGGGTGCGCAGAACCGGGCGCAGTTGATGTTGGGCAAAGTAGCGCTGGCTAAAAACGACTACAAAACAGCACAGGCTGACTTTGAGAAAACCATTGCCTTGGCCAAAGATGTTAGTGGAGCCGAAGCGCAATATTTTCTGGGCGAAATTCTTTACCGGCAGAAAAAATACAAAGAGTCGGTAGCCACCTTGCTGAAGTTCAACGAGCAGTTCAGCGATTTTGAATACTGGAAAGGCAAAGCCTTTATCCTGGTCTCCGACAATAACGTCGCCCTGGATGAACCTGCCCAGGCCAAAGCGGTTCTCAACTCAATCATCGAAAACTCATCCGACCAAACCATCGTTGCCGAAGCCAAAGAAAAGCTGACAGCGCTGGAGTCAAAATAATGATGAATGATGAAAGATGAATGATAAGTAATGTGTGAGTTGGCTTCGTTTGTACTCATTCATCATTTAACATTCATTATTCATCATTCATCGTACATTCACTATGATCGTACGTCCCCTACTTACCCTTACCCTGCTTTCCTGGTCTACGGTGCTTATTGCCCAGCAGACGAAGCCAACGCGCCCCGTAAAAGAAGGCGAAGTGGATAATCAGGAAATAACGGTTGAAAAAAGTCGGAAAATAGAATTGCCCCCTGCCAACCGGATTTTCAACAAGATCCCGTCAGTCAAGCAATCGGCTGAACAACGAAAACTGACTTACGAATTCGAGGATCGAAAGTTAACCATCGGCGACCCCAAAATTACGCCCGGCGTTCTGGCGCCGTCCACTACGCAACCCGACGACACCCCGGCGTATAACAACTACGTGAAGCTTGGGGCCGGGAACTACAGTTCATTCCTGGGAGAAGGTTTCTTTGGCATCAATAACCTGTCGAACCTGGCACTGGAAGGGTCGATTCGGCATTTATCGTCGGCCATTGGTCCCGTTGATGGTAAGAACTCAGCCCAGAGCGACACCCGGATACGGGTTACGGGTAAGTATCTGGCCGACGCGTTTAAGGTACAGGCGGATCTTGGCTTTGATCGAAATACGTATAATTTCTACGGTTACAGCCGCGAGTATGCTGCCCAGCCCTCCTTCAATCCGGATTTGATCAAGCAGCGACTGAATACGGTAAATTTCAAACTCGGTATTGAAAATGCCAAGTCAGAAAACGCAATCGACTACTCCCTTCGTACGGGAATTACTTCCCTGAGCGACCGGTTCAACGCTACTGAAACGGATTGGGGAACCAATTTAAATGCGTCGATCGGCATTACAGACAATGTATTCGCGCTGGTAGCCGCCGATGCCTACGTAACGCAACGCTCCGACGGGTCTATCGTCGACAACCGGAATCTGTTTCGGGTAAAGCCTACATTCAAGTATACCTCACCCCTGTTTACCATTACGGCGGGAATCAATGCCGTCAACCAAACCGATCAGCGACAGGGAATCAACGACACACGCGCCTTTCCAGTGGTGGATATTGACGTAGCTCCACTGACGAATATCCACATCTTCGCGGGCGTCGATGGCGATATTAACCGAAACACGCTTCGCTCGTTATTAGCTGAGAATAAGTGGCTTGGCCCACAAGTGCTATTGGTTAACACTGTTAAGTCATGGGATATTTATGGTGGCTCGAAAGGAACGATTGGCGGTGGGTTTTCCTATGAGGGTAAAGTATCCTATGCCCGCTACCGGAACTTCTCGACCTTCAATAATAGCACGACGGATACGACAAAATTCTTCGTCCTTTACGATGGTGGTATCTCCAATGTGCTGACGATTTCAGGTCAGTTGGCCTATGCCCGGAAAGACAAATTTCGTTCATCGCTAAAGGCGGATTACTTCAACTATAGTCTCGACCGACTCGAACAAGCCTGGGGCCGTCCTCAGGTAGCGGCAGCCTGGAGTAACTCGTATACGTTAAATAAAAAGTTATTCGTCACGGCGGATTTGTATTTTTATCAGGGTATCAAGAACAAGAACTTCACCTCTGGCGTGGTGTATACCCTCAAACCGATCTACGACGCCAATCTAAAAATTGACTATTTCCTGGGCAAGCAGATCTCTGCCTTTGTCTCGTTAAATAATATCTTTAGTCAGAATTACCAGCGGTATTTGTATTATCAAACACAAGGGCTTAACTTTCTTGGAGGAATCAGTTATTCGTTCTAAACGCTCCACCGACGCACATTATGGCTGCTGTTAAAGACTATCTCAAAAAGTTGCTGTATCAGTACGACTGTGTGGTTGTTCCCGAATTGGGAGCTTTCCTCACACACTACCAGCCAGCAGCCTTTACAGAAACCAGCGGCTTGTATCTGCCCCCCCGCAAACGAGTTGCGTTCAACGAAGCGCTTCGTTTCGACGATGGCATCCTGGCCAATTACATCATGCTTCATGAGCCAGTCACGCGCGACGGTGCTCAGAAGTACATTAGCCAATTCGTCAACGACTTACGGCAGCAGGTCAGCGCAGCCGGTCGGTTCGAAATTGACGGTATCGGAACGTTTACGCATAACGAAGAAGGCCGATTACAGTTCGACCCTAGCCTTCGACACAATTTTTTTGGCGAAGCCTATGGCATGAGTGCGTTGTCAGCTCAATTTGTTGATCATCAACCAAAACTTGAGACGATTCTGGATGCTGTACCCGTCACAGCACTCGGTCCAGTATTGGTTCGGGATGAAGACACGACTCTGACGCCCTATCGCCCGGCACGTCCTTACTGGCGGGTGGCAGCAGCCGCGCTCCTAATTGGCTCACTCGGAGTATTCAGTTATTTTTCGGTTATCAATCCGGGGCAACCTTTTCAAAGTAGCCTCGACCCGGCTAATCTCTTCCGCACCTCTGCCTCCTATTTCGAGCGCAAGAAAGTGGATAGCGATGTACCAAAACCTGTTTCGGTATCTGTTCCAGCCCCCGCTGCCGTTGACGAACAACCGGTAGCTACACCGGCTGGAACACCAGCAGCTTCTAATCCAGTACCAACTGAACCAGCAGCAACAACACCTGACGTAAGTAAAGTAAAACTTGAACCCACGCCTGCTGTTAAGCCAGCTTCAGAAGCAGCCAAACCTGAATTAGCCACTAAAGCTTCCGCTGTTGCAGTTAAGGCGGTTCGTACAACGCCTTATTATACGGTTATTGCTGGTGTTTTTCTGAGCAAGCGAAATGCACTTCGCCTGAAACGGCAATTACGGAAAGCGGGGTATGCCGATGCGTTTGTCATCATGCCTGAACGTGGCCAGAAAGTGCTTCGGTACAAAGTTGCCGCTGCTGGTTCAGCCGACCGTGACGAAGCCGTAACAAGTATGGCCGCCGTCAGCGAATTGGCTGGGTCAACTGCCTGGCTTTATAAGAATTAAGAATTTCCATCTTAACTAATAAAACGGACAGCCTCGATAGGCTGTCCGTTTTTGCTGGTGGCTTCACGTAATGTATTACCAGATAGCTTCACGAATGTTATTTAATTTTAGAATCAAAAACCTTAAAACAAAAACGGCTCCCACTTTCGAAGGAACCGTTCTGCACACATACAAACAGGAATCTCAACCCAAGTACGTCTTTAGCGCTTTCGACCGTGAGGTGTGGCGCAGGCGACGAATGGCTTTTTCTTTTATTTGCCGAACCCGCTCGCGGGTCAGGTTAAATTTCTCGCCGATCTCTTCAAGCGTCATGGCATGTTCGCCATTCAGACCAAAGTAGAGTGTGATAACATCTGCTTCCCGTTGCGTTAAGGTTGACAGTGCCCGTTGCACTTCTTTGCGCAACGAATCATTGATCAACCCGGAGTCAGGTTTGTCTTCACCGTCATTTTCCAGTACATCGAGTAAACTATTTTCTTCGCCCTGTACGAACGGAGCATCCATCGACACGTGACGACCCGAAATTTTCAGGGTATCAACAACTTCAGCGGCAGAAATTTCGAGGACAGCCGCCAGTTCTTCCGGCGATGGTTCCCGTTCAAATTTCTGCTCAAGGTCAGAGAATGTCTTTGAGATCTTGTTCAGCGAACCAACCCGGTTAAGGGGCAGCCGCACGATCCGGGACTGTTCGGCCAAGGCCTGAAGAATAGACTGACGAATCCACCAAACGGCGTACGAAATAAATTTAAATCCACGCGTTTCATCAAACCGTTGGGCAGCTTTAATCAGACCCAGGTTTCCTTCGTTGATCAGGTCACCTAAAGAAAGGCCCTGATTTTGATATTGCTTAGCAACCGACACCACAAAGCGTAGGTTTGCTTTCGTTAATCGCTCCAGCGACAACTGGTCACCTTCCCGTATTTTCTGGGCCAACGTTACCTCCTCGTCAGGGGTAAGCAAGTCCACTTTACCAATCTCCTGCAAGTACTTGTCTAACGACTGGCTCTCGCGGTTGGTTATCTGTTTTGAAATTTTTAGCTGTCTCATAATCCGTTGTCCCCGGTGGAGTGACTATATAACGCTATCGTTTGACGTTGCATTACACAAAAAAGTAACAATGACTTACGCATTTTTGTTCTCTGGCTTTGGCAGCAAAACTTTACGCGATAAACGGTACTTTCCTGTCTTTTTATCAACGTCGATCAACTTCACTGTTACTTCCTCCCCTACTTGTAAGACCCCGTCCATGGTCTCCAGACGCTCCCACTTAATCTCGGAAATGTGCAAAAGACCATCTTTGCCTGGCATGAATTCAACGAAGGCACCGAAGGGTTGAATCGTTTTCACTTTACCAACGTAGGTTTCGCCAACTTCCGGTACGGCCACGATTCCTTTCACACGAGACACGGCTTTGTCCATGCTTTCTTTGCTGGTGGCAAAGATGCTAACCCAACCGGCATTGTCATGTTCGTCGATGTTAACGACAGCACCTGAATCTTTCTGGATGTCCTGAACAACTTTACCACCGGGTCCAATAACGGCTCCGATCTGGTTAGTGTCGATTTTGATGACCATCGCACGGGGTGCATGTGGTTTCAAATCCGAACGAACATCGGCAATGCCTTTTTTCATTTCACCCAGGATATGCAGCCGGCCTACACGAGCCTGCTCCAGTGCCTGCGCCAGCACTTCGTAGGATAATCCATCAACTTTCAGGTCCATCTGACAAGCCACGATTCCTTTTTCAGTACCCGTGACCTTGAAGTCCATATCACCGAGGTGATCTTCGTCTCCAAGAATGTCGGACAGAACCGCATACTTATCGCCGTCCGAAATCAATCCCATGGCAATACCCGCTACAGGCGCTTTGATTTTGATACCGGCATCCATCAGGGCCATTGTTCCGGCACAGACGGTGGCCATCGACGACGAACCATTCGACTCGAGAATATCAGAAACAATGCGAATTGTATATGGATTTTCTTCAGCCGGTGGTAATACCTTTTTCAACGACCGGTGGGCCAGGTTACCATGCCCGATTTCACGGCGGCCAGCACCCCGATTCGGTTTTACTTCGCCCGTTGAAAAACCGGGGAAGTTATAATGCAAGAGGAATTTGCTGTATCCCTGGTACATTGTCTGGTCGACAATCTGTTCATCCGTTTTCGTACCGAGCGTTACAGTCGTCAGTGACTGGGTTTCGCCCCGGGTAAAGAGCGCTGAGCCGTGGGGACCAGGCAGGTAACCGGTTTCGGCTGAGATCTGACGAATCTGGTCCAGTTTCCGGCCATCCAGACGGGTGCGCTCGTCAAGCACTAAACGACGGGACGCTTCCCATTCCAAATCATGTAAATAGGTTTTGATCAAGCCTACATTCACCTCGGCTCCTTCTGGAAACGACGCTAAATATTCGTCACGAACGGCTCTGAAACCATCCGAACGGCCTTTTTTGCTAGGGTTCTGCTGTTGGGCAACGGCATAAATTTTATCGTAGGTAGCGGCACGAACAGCAGCACGAAGGTCTTCGTCGTGCGTTTCGTGATTGTATTCCCGCTTTTCTGTTTTGCCAACTTTAGCTTCCAGTTCCTTCTGGGCCTGGCATTGTACCTTGATAGCTTCGTGCGCAACCTTTAGGGCTTCCACGACTTCGGCTTCTGAACATTCGTCCATTTCGCCTTCCACCATACAAATATCTTTGTCTGTAGCCGCTACGATCAGGTCGATGGTAGCCCGTTCCAGCTCGGAGGTTTTCGGGTTAATCTTGTACTGACCGTCGATTTTCGCGACGCGTACTTCAGAGATCGGTCCGTTAAAGGGGATGTTGGATACGGCCAGTGCCGACGAGGCAGCCAGTGCAGCCAGTGCATCAGGCTGAACTTCAGGATCTGCCGAAATCAGGGTGATCATTACCTGCGTATCGGCATGGTAATTATCGGGAAATATTGGCCGCAGGGCGCGGTCAACTAAACGACTAATCAGAATTTCGTGATCACCCAGGCGACCTTCACGCCGTTGGAAGCTACCCGGAATCCGGCCAGCCGACGCAAATTTTTCTTGATAATCAACGGATAAGGGAAGAAAGTCAACGCCTTCTTTGGCTTCTTTACTGGATACAACGGTGGCTAACAGCATTGTGTCGCCCAACCGTACAACCACCGCTCCGTCGGCCTGACGGGCCAGTTTGCCGGTTTCGATGGTAATTTCCCGCCCGTCGGGCAGCGCAACGGATTGCGTGGTGATTTCAAACATACAACAGATTTTGAATACGTCCTCTTACAGCTTTAAACCGCTCGGCAGCCTGCCCAACTAACCTTTTTACGCTTACTTGGGTGCAATGTTTACGAATAGAAACAACAAAAATGAGGGAATCTACTGTTTAGCAGATTCCCTTTTTGTGGGGAGGCCCAAATTACTTTCGGAGTCCCAGTGCGACCAGGATAGCCCGGTACCGCGTAATGTCCTTTTTGAGGAGATAGTTCAGCAAACGCCGGCGCTTACCAACCAATTTTAACAAACCCAGTTGAGTGCCGTAATCGTGCTTATGAACTTTCAGGTGAGCAGTCAAATGACTGATCCGATAGGTAAAAAGCGCGATCTGGGATTCGGCCGACCCGGTGTCAGTGGCGCTTTTGGCATAACCCGAGGTGGAGAAGATCTCCTGTTTTTTTTCGGTCGTTAGATACATCTTCAGACAGCTAATTAAATTGAAAATAATGAATTCGGGTGCAAAGATAAGGAAAAAAAGTGGTAAGTCGATACGTAACCATCGTAAGTTAATGAGCCGTCGGCCGGAGCGATCCGTTCGAACAAGGAACCGCGCTTACGCCTTATTACGAATCAACGTACGGTTTTTCAACTTCTCCCAGGCAATCAGATACACATCTTTATCGAACAGACGGGAGTCGTGCCGGGCGCGTTGCATAAGCAGTAGCCCAAGTGGAAATAGAACCAGGTTAGCCATCCAGGCACCAATCGGCACCCATACCAAACCGTCCTTGGCGTACTTGTCGCCCGCAATGGTCAATATGTATAGAAATATAAAGAACACGATGGCAATCAGCACGGGCAACCCAAATCCGCCCTTTTTAATAATGGCTCCCATCGACGCACCAATCAGAAACATGACAAAGACCGACACGGCCTGGGTGAACTTATGATGACTTTCTAACTCATACCGCCATACGTTCTTTTCCTTTTCATTCAGGTACGTAACGTTCGAGGTGGAGTATGACAAAATATTCTGAGCCTGATTCAGCGCCATTTGGGCTAGATCTTGCGTTGCGATGGTTTGTTTTCGAAGGAGCGAGTCCACCCATTTCCCGTCCCTCACCTGCTTCTGTTTCAATACAGCATCGGCCTTGAACTGATAGGTATAATACTGGCGGGAGGTACCCGCAACAGTCAGACTGGTGTTGGTATAATCTCTTCGCAGGGAGTCCGTCAACGCTGACAACTGCTTGAGATCTTTCATGTACTCGTGGTACTCAAACTGGTTTTCGTCGGTACGCTTGATGCCAAACGACTCCAGACTAATCACAAGCCGATAGTCCTTAAACCCGTTTCGCATGAACTGAGCCCCCTGAGCCGCCGATCCGTTGCTGGCATAACTAACACTGTTGTCTGAATACTCCTGGTAATCGTTGCCGTTGAAAAGCTGAAACACGAGGTATGTCCGATCTTTATCGGTGTACATCCGCCCGGAATCGGCCAGGATAATTTCGCGATTACCCGACTCGATACCACTTGCGGAGTGCTTATAAATAACCAATCCTTTCAGCAGATCGCCGGTGGCACTATTTTTACCTGCTTTTACTTTATGGTCAACCTTGATACTGTAGCCCGGCAAATCGTTGTAGAAAATACCTTCTTTTAAGTTTAGTGTGGCTTTGGCTGTTTTTATATCATAGAGCAAACTATATCCTTTCAGATTAGCCCAGGGTGCTACCGAATTATTGAACCAGAATGAGAACGCGCTGATAAACGTAGCGACAACCAGTAAAGGGCGCATGGCCCGGGTGAGTGATATCCCCGCACTTTTGAGCGCTGTCAGTTCAAAAAATTCGCCCAGATTCCCAAACGTCATTAACGATGACAGAAGCACGGCTAACGGCAATGCTGTAGGGATGGTCAATAAAGCAAAGTAAAAAAGCAGACGGCCGAAGGTGGCCATGTCGAGGTCTTTAGAGACGAACTCGTCGATGTAAAACATCAGCAGCCTCATCAGGAAGATAAAGATGACGACGCCAAGTGTCAAAAAAAACGGCCCCCAAAATGAGCCGAGTACTAACTTATCTATCTTTTTCATTCTACTATGCCGCGCAGGCGGGCCCGAATGTACAGATACAGAGCAGGAGTGCTGATTCGATCTGGTTTATATACAATACACTAAATGTATTACGTATTTTGGGCCTTTCATAGTTCATTTACGCTCCCAGTTAACTAATTTTAACTTCCTACGATTTCTTTAAGTTTATACATCAAGCCATCCCAGAGATCCTGTAGTTCCTCTTCGTCAGTTGTTGTTGAATAATCAGTAATTCGCAGAAACGTTGATTGTGTCAATTCGCTCTGGTCGACCCGGAAGTCAACATAGTTATTGTCGGAGCCATTTTCGGCGGTTTCCAGAAATTCAAAACGCACCCCCTTATTCTGCCGCATGGATACCTGCCTGGCAATGTGGCTTTCGTTGTCCCATTGAAAATCGTATCGTTGCTCAGGCATTGTATTTACCTTGCTGGCAAACCACTGCGATAAGCCGGATGCTGTGCTGATGTAAGGGAACAGCATTTTGGGAGATGCCCGAAGTTCGTATTCGGCAATAAACTTAAATTTCTCCATAATATCTTCGCCTGATTCAAGGGGGGGCCTTGGCAAAGGTAAACGATTTTTTTTGCGAAAGTCAACGACTTTTTTTGCTTCGAGTCTATTTTTCCTTACTTTTGTGAAACGAAACGGCGGGGTAGCTCAGATGGTTAGAGCGTAGGATTCATAACCCTAAGGTCGGCAGTTCGATCCTGCTCCCCGCTACAACATAAAAGCCTAATCGATTGCTAGTCAATTGGTTAGGCTTTTATCATTTATAACAGGCACGGTTTAGTATGTGGAAAGGGTTAGATTAAATGTGATAGTAACTCATTGAACTTGGTCAAGGCAGGAAACTTCAAGCTGCAAACTAGTAGCTTAATTGTTTCTCGAAACCTCCGGATAAGTGGCAGATCCAGGAACGTTCCTACGGCTCAGAGGGGAGCGTTAATTGAGTCAAGGAATTCGTAGGCCTTAACTCGGTTTATACCCAAATTTTCAAACGTAAGCGGGTAAATACACGCAGAAAGTAGCCCCATGCCCCGGCTCACTGATAGCCGTGATACCACCGCCATGGTTTTCCACTACCCGCAGGCAAATCGCCAGCCCAACCCCACTACCCGGATACTCGTTCTTGCCATGTAATCGCTGAAAAACTTGAAAGATGCGATCCCGAAACTTTTCATCAAAGCCTACCCCCTGATCCACCACGTTGATCTGATGATAAAACGGGGCTTTTATTCCCGGCCGTACATCACCCGGCAAATCACTCGGCGAGCACTGAACATACTGAATGTGAATAAGGGGAAGCTGCTTCGGTCCCACAAACTTTATGGCGTTGGTCAATAAGTTTTGAAACAGTTGGCCTAACTGCGATTCATCTCCATTGACAACGGGCAAGTCATCAACCTGAATCTGAGCCTGGGCTTGCTGGATCTCCCAATCCAGTGTAGAGAGCACCCCCTTCACAATGGCATTCAACGAAACAGGGCCAAACGTCTGCTGACGGGTTGCTATGCGTGAATAAGCTAACAAGTCTTTAATGAGCATCGACATCCGAGAACCAGCGGCCGTGATGCGTTGCAAGTAACTACGGCTTGACTCGGTTAACTGATCATCCAGTTGATCGGCCAACAGGGCACTAAACGACTGTATCTTGCGTAAGGGCTCCTGCAAGTCATGGCTGGCGGCATAGGCAAATTGTTGTAAATTGGCATTCGAGCGGGTTAGATCTTGATTGACTTGTTGTAGCGCCTGTGTCCGCTCCGCCACGCGCTGTTCTAAGTCAGCGGCTAAACTTCGGTATCGGTTCTCACTGTCGGCCAGGGCCTGCTGCGCCCGCTTGCGCTCATCAATGTCGATACCCATACCAACCCATTTGGTGATTTGACCCGTTTTCGGATCGCGGTAGGGTACACCTACGTTTAAAAACCAGCGGTATTCCCCCGAAGCTGACCGGTTACGCTGCTCAAGGGCAAAGCCTTTCTCTGATTGTATGGCCTGCTGGAAGGTAGCCGTCAGCTGGGGGGCGTCCTCGGGATGTACACTCGTGGCCGCCACTTGCCAGGCTGTATTGGGTTCATAGTCAATGCCGCTGTAGTCGGCCCACCACTTGTTCATAAACTCGGTATTCCCCGCCGGATCGGTCACCCAGATGGCCTGCGGCAAGGCATCAGCCAACAGGCGGAAGCGTTGTTCACTTTCCTTCAGGGCGGCTTCGGCCCGGGCCCGCTCCACGCGCGTCCAGATGCGCATGGTCAACTCCCGCATCAGCGCCAGCTCGTCTTCCCGCCAATGACGCGGCTGGGTGTCATAGAAGCCCAACAGGAAATACCATTCGCCCTCCCGCAGCAACGGCACGGTTACCATCGCCCCAATCTGAAAGGCGGCATACTGCTCACCATCCGTACGGGGGTCAGCAAATACGTCGTCAATCACGACCGTTTCCCCCGCCCGCGAGGCCTGCTGAAACTGGGGACTGATGAAGTCGGCAATCCGGTGTTTGCCCGGAATGGCCACAGCACCTTCCCGTCCCCAGCCGTAGCTGACCCAGCAGACCTGCTGGGCCTCATCAATCTCAACAAACAGACACCGCGACAAGCCGAAATGCTGGCCAATCTTGGCTCCCAGCGAGGTGATCGTCTCGTCAATGTCCGTTAGTCCGACCAGCTCCTGACTGACCTGGGCTAAAAAGGCCAGGTTCAGCTCTTGCCGTTTACGCTCGGTGATTCGATCAAACAGCACGGCAAATTGGTCACCCGCAAACCAGAATGCGGTCAGCTCGTACCACTCATTGAGCAGGGGAATATACTCCTCGGCCCGCATCGGCTGGCGGGTATCCAGGACCTGCTGATAGAAGGCATACCACTTAGGATCGAGGCCGGGCAACACCTCCCAGGCCGTTCGGCCCAGAGTTTGCGCGGCATCCAGTCCCGTGAGCTGACTAAAGGCCGGGTTGACCTGCTGGAAGCGGTAATTGATCAACGTTTGGCTGCCATCGCGAATGGCCTCACAAACGGTGTAGCCCTCCTGCATGGCCTCAAACAGCAGGCGGTTGTTAGTCTCCGACTCCCGTACCGTCTCTTCGGCCTGCTTCATCTCGGTGATGTCACGAGTTGTACCGGCTATTGCCTCCACCTCCCCCTTGTCGTTAAAAACAGGGGCAAACACATAGTCATAAATTCGTGTACCTAAGGTAGCGTGAGGAAACGACACTTCGCCCCGGATCGGTTGTTTAGTGGCCACCACCTGATCGATTTCCCGCTCGTGCATTTGAGCATGCCAGGGCTCATAGCCATTCTCCAACAAGCTTTTGCCGATGGCGTCCTCCCAGCTTTTGCCCCACATAGTCAGCAGCGCCTGATTGGCATAGGTAAATCGGTAGGAAAGATCAAACACATACATCAGATCCGGGGTGCTGCTGGCAATGGCTTCGTAGATCCGCTGCTGGCGTTGAGCCTGCTGGCGGGTGGCCACTTCCTGTTGCTGGCTCATTACCTGCTGGGTGACCTCCTGGGCCACCCCCGCAAAGCGGTACAGCTCACCGGCCGGGGTAAAATAAGCCTTGCCATAGAAGCGTACCCATCGCAGCTGGCCATCATCGGCCCCGATGGTGCGGTAAGTTTGATCGTAGGTTCCGTTTGACTGGCCTGTTAATACTTGCTGGACAGCCTGACTGACGAGGTCTACATCTAGTGGATGGACATATTGGATGGCCTGTTCGTAGGGTAGCTTATTGTCGGTGGCCAGCCCAAATAGCTGTCGGCATCGGTCGTCCCATAGTACTTGCTTAGTGGAGGGGTCAAATTCCCAGATACCAAGCCCGGTGGCCTGTAAAGCAAACTGGACATCAAGTTGTTCGGATAAATTCTGAATCGACTCAAGTGGTTTTTGATCACCGTTCATTACAGGAAGCTGCTAAGTAAAAGGTAGGTCAAGAACTGTCAGACACTTACCTTATCGTGTGCTAAAATAGCTTGAAGTAACGTACTGTGTTAGGTGGTTGTTCAAAAAAAACATATCAGGCCAAGCATATCCACCTATAAGTGGTTATAATTTCACATTAATCGACCCAGGTGAAGACAGGCGAATCTCCTGGCCGTCTCAAGGAGGAACGCATTGTAAGACAGTGCTTTTAGTTAGCGGCATACGGATAACTGATGTCGATTATACAAAAAGTAAAATTGAACGATGTACCTGTCAGGCAACTTTATAAATAGGTAGTTCAATCGCACTGCTGGAGCACCGAAAGCGTCTGCACGTGGTGAAATTGGGTCTGCCGGT
This sequence comes from Spirosoma radiotolerans, assembly GCF_000974425.1. Lineage (NCBI taxonomy): Bacteria > Pseudomonadati > Bacteroidota > Cytophagia > Cytophagales > Cytophagaceae > Spirosoma > Spirosoma radiotolerans. Next base: position 2,929,569 of record NZ_CP010429.1, on the reverse strand, counting down.
GGCGATAACCTGCTCATGTTATTAATTGGCTGCCGGCAACATGACATCGACGTTCACTTTACGGGTTTCGTCCTTAATCCGGACAGTTTGGGGCGGTGTGTATGTCCACTCAATGATACGCCGACTCGGTTGCGACTCGGCGTTCAGGGGTTGACCCCTGAGGGGTATCCCCTGACGTTCAGCTGGGAACTGACGGTGCGCTAATATTGCTGTGCCCCCAATCGTAGGGGCCAGAAACGAGCGCCAGTAGTCAATTACTTATTAGACTCCCCAAAGGCATTTTGTTTTTAGTTTACTTAACCAACAAGGGTCCCTCAACTGGTGAACGGTAGTACTTATCAAGGGCCAATAGCCAATGTAAATTTGGTTCAAAATTGTATTTTATCACGAAACAGCAGCAAGGATACGTTACACCTTCCCTATTTCAGAATTTCGTACTTTTTGTAGTGAACGTTCATAAGAGGCAACCTTTTCGTGAACGATTTCAGTTATCAGAAGCAAGAGTCAAGCTACAGCTCTGATCAACACATCGTGTACATTCGGTCAAGCGTTTTCATGATCAAATGAATTAGCATTTAAAGTTGTGTTATTGCAGGAGTCTCCCCTTTGTACTGTCCTAAATTAAGCAAAAGTTTAATAGTATTTTTTGACGAAGGCGTAGTGTCCATTATGCTGAACACGTTTCGGCCATGAAAACGGATTGTAAATCTGACAGCCAGGTTTTATTCGGTAAAAAACGCAATCTCACTTGTTAAACAAAACAGAGTTTTGTCTAATTTTTCTCCCAGGTTAACATAACATCGGTGGCTGTTGCAAAAGCCCAAAAGCGGATTAACAAAACGAGTTTTTTTGCTATTTTCTGGCCAAGGGGCTTAGACTTTTGCAACCGTCACAGCACTTATACAACACCCGCATCTGATGAAAATGCTTAGTCTACTTTAGATAAGTTTAAACACTTTGCGGTATCCGGTCAATATGCGGTAAAAATAAGTGTTCACTTATAAACTGACCTTTGTAGCTGAACACGACTACGCTTTAAGCGATACAATCCCGGCTTACATAGATGGACGGATTGGTTACCAGTCTAAACTTGGTCGCCGTATTTGGTAGGGAAAAACGACCAATTTACTAGTACTTTACTTACCTTCTGTCCATTGGTATGCTTTTATAATGTCCCTAAGACCAAAGACTTCACCGACTGGCAGTTGGTATTAGCACCGTTCTACGAAAGGCCATTCAGCAGAAGGCAAAGAGCCAATAGAAACGGGTTGATTTTCATGGTCTGAGTTGAAGTTTGCTCAGATTAAATTTTTCCTTTTGCCTCGGCTAACGTGACCGTTTTGCCTAATGCGCCAAATTCATGTAGCTCGCCGAACACTTCTAAGCGAATGGATTGATCAAGCGCACCGACACGCAGGGGTTCAAAACCAGCATCGACAATCAGTTCTTCAACAGCCGCATTGATGCTCTGATCGTCGGTCGCATAGAACAGAACAGCTTGATCGGGGCTCTGTCCCGACGCCTTAGCCAGTGAAGCCGCACCCAGGGTGCCGAACGCTTTCGCCAGCTTAGCGCCTTTCGGTAGAAACGAGGCATTAATTTGACCAGCGGATTCGGATTCGTCAATGACTTTAACAAAACCACCCTTTTCGTCCAGCGTAATCGGGTTGGACGGATCGATAATAATTTTGCCCTCTAACTGAGAAGTATATTGATTTAAAAGCTCTTTGATGGCTGAAAACCAAATGGTCAAAACAACAATGTCGGCATCTTCAAGGGCGGCTTCGATTGTCTTAGACTGTGCCAAGCTTCCTAGTTTTTCAGCGAGACTTTTTGCTTTTGATAACACACGGTCGGCCAGAATAACTGACCGATTGCCCTTGGTTAGATTGGTGGCCACGACTTGGCCAATAGTGCCTAAGCCGATCACAGCGACTTTTAAATTTGAAGTATTTGACATGGCTTTTTTAATTACTGACCCTGCAAAGGTCCGTTGGAATGCTGGGGCACTCCAATAAACTATCGTAAGAAATTGGCTTAAACTAGTTTAAGATCAGACCGCTGGGCCAACACTTGGCGTTCCGGTCGCGACATCATGAAGCGATGTCCTTCCGTATTTCGCTCAGGAACTCAGGGGTAATATCCAGGTAGGAAGCGATTTGAATATTTCGTCTCACTTTGGAGCTCTATTCGAGATTCCTACATATGTTATACCTGCTGGGTTAAGCGTAATATAATCAGGCCACATAGGTAAGCCATTATTGCTTCTTTGAGTAGGTTTGTCTAAACTACGCTTCATGTAGAAACACGCTTCCTTACTCAGGAAATCTGCTATGAACAGAAAATGCAAACCCTTGTTGCCGGTTATAGCTTTTGCCATTTTATCAGCCTCACAAATAAGTGGCCTTACCGCCTTTGCCCAGGGACCGGGTCCGGCACAAAGACCACCCCTCCCTCCTATACCTATAAAAGGCGATACGACACATACCCTATCCAAACACTTTATAATGGCTTCTGCAGCAAAAAAAGCACCGGATACCAAGGGCTTTATTCAACGTTGGCTTGTGCTGGAACCTGTAAAGAAAGATATTGTCAGGAATAACATTTTCACTGATAACTACCTCAGAACAACCTTTTCGGCCAATAATTTTTCCAGCGATTACAACACAGTTCCCAAAAATGGCCAAACGGTAAACGTGGGAAACCAGGAGCTGAAGTGGTATGCCTTGGACAGCAAGGCCTTCAACCTCAATTTATACCACTTTACCTACGCCATTAATAAGCCAAAATTTGGAATACTGGTCTGGCTCGTCACGGTCATCGATTGTCCTGAAGAAATCAAAAACGTCAGGATGGCTGCCGGATGTAATTCCGGAAGCATGTGGTGGTTGAATGGTCAAGAAGCCTTGATGCTGTCCGGTGACAGAGATATGATTGCCGATAATTGTACATCGGCACGTTTAACGCTTAAGAAGGGAAGAAACATTATCCGAGGGGCCGTCATAAACGGACCGGGCATGGCTAACTTCTGTGTTCGTTTTTTAGATGAAAACGGATCGCCCGTAAAAAATCTCAGTATTCGTTACGAGTAATAGGTAGTAGTCTGTTTAAGCTGATTAAAATAAATTAGTCCATGAATCCACTGAACGTAACTGGCCTGACAAGTTTACTAGTTTTATTGATAACACAGACCGTACTAGCCCAGATCGGAAGACCATTTATCCATGATCCCTCAACGATCGCCGAATGTGACGGCAAGTATTACACCTTCGGCACAGGCGGTGGCGGATTAATATCCGAAGATGGCTGGACATGGCATGGTGGTGGGGTGAGACCGGGTGGTGGAGCGGCTCCTGATGTTCTCAAAATTGGGGATCGTTACCTGGTCGTTTATGGAGCAACCGGTGGTGCAGGCAACCACAAAGGAGCTATTCTTACCATGTGGAACAAGACATTAGATCCAAAATCTCCCGATTTTAAGTATTCTGAACCGGTTGTGGTGGCTACCTCGGATGGCTATGAAGAGAATGACGCCATAGACCCTGGTGTCCTGTTAGATCCTACTACCGGACGCCTTTGGCTAACCTATGGCACCTATTTTGGCTACACGCGCCTGATTGAATTAGATCCTAAAACAGGAAAACTCAAGGCCGGCAACAAACCCGTGGATGTAGCTATAGTTTGTGAAGCCAGCACGTTAGTCTACCGCGACGGTTGGTACTACTTACTTGCCACGCATGGCAGTTGTTGCGATGGGGCCAACTCTACCTACAATGTGGTGGTGGGTCGATCTAAAAAGATAACCGGTCCTTACCTGGATAATGTAGGCAGAAGCATGTTGGAAGGGGGTGGTAAGCTGGTGGTGGCTACCCGGGGAGGATTAATAGGCCCCGGGCATTTTGGACACATCATATTAGAGAATGGCGTTGAAAAAATGTCTATCCATTATGAAGCCGATTTAGAGCAGGGTGGGCGAAGCGTATTGGGCATCCTGCCGGTGGTTTGGAAAAATGGCTGGCCTGTTGGAGGTGAAAAGTTTAAAGAAGGTACGTATGAAATCGAATCCGTACGAAGAGGATATGGACTAGAGTTGGCCGTTGATTTTACTAGAATGGCCGTTGGGCCACGGGGGTTTGGTCAGCCCAACAATGACCCTATAAAACCCGTTCAGGCTCAACAATTAGACGATGTAGTGAAAAACTGGCCAACCGGTCCTATTAAGTTGAGAATAGGTGACTACATGTCCCGTCCCCACCAAAAATGGACGATTACAGATGCGGCTGATACGACCGGCTATTTAGGTGGACCCTATTATAAAATTGTACTTGCCGGAACCGATCGGGCATTAGCGGCCACTCCCGATGCAGAAGTACTCACCGTACCGGCATTCACCGGCACCCCCGAACAATTATGGCGAATCGATCAATTGACGGATGGCACCTACCGAATAATGCCCAAGATCATACCGAACTCGGCAAAGAAGTTAGTGCTGGTATCTTCCGGAGACAGCACACCGACCTTGGCAGAATTTGACTTTAACAGCGATAATTCGAAATGGAATTTCCGGGCTCACTAAGGATATTCATCACACGACTGATGACGTGAGGATGGCCTATTGTGTTATTCACTTCGTCATTCTGTTCGTTGCTGAGAATTTGGTAACGCTTGTAAGAAGCCTTTTCTGAGATGACAGAACAACTTTACGCCTATAAGAGCTTACAATCCGTTGTAACGACAAACTAGCCGCTTGAATTCTTCTGATCCATTGCGTACCATCGACACCTGAAGATGCCTGGGTGAGTTTTGACTAAACTAATCCGAAATTCGGCTAAATCCGTTTCGATAGCCAGGCCCACCTTTGCACAAACAAACACTCAGTCATAAACAGGATTGAGCACAACGTTTGAATCAATTCATTCAGGCTTATGAATCAGATGGAAAGCAACCAATATCAGGACCAGGATCTGGCCGGTAAAACGGCTTTAGTAACGGGCGGTACCAAAGGCATTGGCAAAGCCATTGCGGATAAGTTAAGGCAAGCAGGTGCCCAGGTTCTTATTACAGCCCGGCATCACCCCGGGGAGACCAATTTGGCCAATCATTTTATTGAAGCCGATATCACCCAGCCTCAACAGGTAGACAAGCTGGCCCAAACCATCAACGAAACATTTGGGGGCCTGGATATGCTTATCAACAATGTTGGCGGAGTGACTGCGCCCGGTGGTGGATTTAGTAGCCTAACGGACCAACACTGGGAGAGCGAGTTGCAATTTAACTTGCTGACTGCCATTCGGCTGGATCGAGCGCTGTTACCCAACATGATCCAGAAAAAAAGCGGGGTGATTATTCACGTTTCGTCGGTGGCTGGTGTAAAGCCCGTATGGTATCACAATTTGGCGTATGCCGTCTCAAAAGCGGGACTAAATGCTTATAGCAAAGCCCTGTCGAATGAACTTGCTCCCAAAGGCGTACGCGTGCTGACCGTATCGCCAGGGGCAACCAATACGCCACTGATGCAGCAACTCATCCAGAATTTTGCGGCCACTTCCGGACTAAGTGCTGAGGAAGCCTTTCAACGAATGGCCACGCAAGCTGGCGGCATTCCAATGGGTCGAATGGCGGAACCGGAGGAAGTCGCTTCGCTGGTTCATTATCTGGTTTCACCAGCAGCGTCCTACTTGACCGGCGCTAACTATTTGATTGATGGGGGTACTGTGCCAGTGGTATAAAGTTGATGAATGGATGAACCGTATGCTTCCTCCCTGGACAGGCTTACACAACTCATGAATAAGGGCAGCGAAAAATCAAAAACGTACGGGGTGAGCTCGTGCCGGACATAACACATGAAGACTGAGTCGATGAAACGCTTTAAGACCATCAGCGAGTTGCTCCAATTTCGCCAACTGCCCAAACCTGGTCATCCGCTGATCAGCGTTTTCAGGCTGGAGTCAGTTGAGCGCTCAAGGCTGAGTGAACCGGCTTCCTGGTGCTACGATTTCTATGCCATAGGCCTCAAACACGTCGCTAATGTCCAGCAAATCAAGGTCAAATACGGTCAGCAAACGTTTGATTATGATGAGGGTATTTTATCCTTCGTGGCCCCTAACCAGGTGTTGAGTCTTTCCCTGGATCCGGACGCGGTACAACTCAAACAATCAGGGTGGATGCTTCTAATCCACCCCGATTTTCTGTGGAACACCTCCTTGGCCAATTCCATCAGCCACTATGATTTCTGG